>NZ_CP011412.1:2619296-3928944 GCF_001007875.1 Sedimenticola thiotaurini
TGGGCATCAGCCTGGAACAGGTGATCGCGGTGGGTGACGGCGCCAACGACCTGCCCATGCTCAGCCTGGCCGGCCTCGGTGTCGCCTTCCATGCCAAACCGGTGGTTCGGAAAAACGCCCGCCACGCCATCTCCACCCTGGGTCTTGATGGTATTCTCTACCTGCTCGGTGTACGTGACCGGGAAGTCAACTAGACACTGCGCTCAACCAGACAACCGGGAGACAGCCATGAAACCGATCTTCAGACAACTCGCCACCGCCCTGTTGGGCCTGGCTGTCAGCAGCGTCACTGCCGGGGAGTTGATAACCGTCTACAAATCCCCCAGCTGCGGCTGCTGCAACGCCTGGATCAAACACCTCAGGGACAACGGCTTTGCTGTCCAGGCCCATGACACCCGGCGCATGACCCTGGTCAAGCAGTCGCTCGGGGTACCCGCAAGCCACAGCTCCTGCCATACCGCCGAGGTGTCCGGTTATGTGATCGAGGGGCATGTACCGGCGGCCGACATCCAGCGACTGCTGAGGGACAAACCGGCGGTAGCCGGACTGGCTGTCCCCGGCATGCCGATGGGATCTCCCGGCATGGAGGGGGCCCGCAAGGATCCCTACCAGGTACTCACCTTCGACGCGGTAGGCAACAGCCAGGTATATGCCGATTATTGACGCCCGACGCGGGTATAGGGCAGCTCAGGATGGTAGGTTGGGCACATCTTCTACGTCCACACCGTCATCGGGTATCCCGTGGGCACAAACAACGTACCCACCCTAGCGTTGCGCCCCATGGACGCCGGCAGCACTAACCGCTAAATACCCCGTGCCTCTTTCACACGCTCGTAGGCCTGGCGGATCTCATGGGTCTTCTGGGCGGCCATTTTCATCATCTCCTCCGGCAGCCCCTTGGAGACCAGTTTGTCCGGGTGGTGCTGACTGAGCAGACGCCGGTAGGCCTGTTTCACTTCCGCATTGCTGGCGTCAGACGACACATTCAGGATGGCGTAGGCGTCCTCCAGGGTGGGGCCGGACGGCTTTGCTCCGGCCTGCCGGCCGCCACCGCCGCGGCCGCTGAAGCCGGCCTCGGCACGGATCATCTTCTCCAACCGTCGGAAGGCGAACTCGGGAATGCCAAGTTGCTTGCAGATATGCAGCAGCAGTTGCTCTTCCGCCTTGTGCAGGGAACCGTCCGCGTAGGCCGCCTGCAACTGGATCTCGATAAACATCTGAATCAGGGTATTGCGCCGGTGACACTCGCGGCGGAACTGATTCAGCACCTCATCCAGGGGGAAGTCCGCCGACTTGCCCTGGTTGAACAGATTGATGGCGGTCCGGCGCATCTCCTCATTGAGATCCATCTCGGCCATGACCGAGTTGGCCAGGGCGATCTCATCCCGGGACACCCGGCCATCCGCCTTGGCGATGGCACCCATGACCGAGAAAGTAGTGGTGAAGAAGGCGGTCTGGACCCGCTCCTGGTCCCCCGGGGGGAGCCGCTCTTCGTCGGACAACCCCTTCAGACCCTTGTCCAGATTATGGCCCAGCACGGCCCCGAGCAGGGCACCGATCGGCCCACCTACCATGAAGCCGAACGCACCGCCGGCCAACTTTCCCCACCAGCTCAATGGAGCCTCCTGTCTGCGATTAATCGGGAATCACCAGCTGTCCGGCGATCCAGCGGATGACAATACAACAGCCAGGATAACGTATCCAGCCGGATAACCGTTTTCTGCCAACCGGGTGACGCTCAGGCCCGTTGCGGCGGCTCGATCGGCAGGCGAAGAATAAAACAGCTGCCCCCCTGCCGCACCGGCTTCACTTCGATACTGCCGCGGTGATTCTGGGTAATGATGAAGTAGGAGACCGACAAGCCAAGGCCGGTGCCGGAGCCCACCTCCTTGGTGGTGAAGAAGGGTTCGAAAATCCGCCGCCGCAACGCATCGCTCATCCCCGGGCCGTTATCTTCAATCTCCACGCAGACCCACTGCCCGCTCGGATAGACACGCAGGATAAACCGGTCTTGGTGATCCTCGGTACTGTCTCCCAAAGCCTCAAACATCGCCTGGGCGCCATTTCTCAGCAGATTTAACAACACCTGCTGAATCTGGCTCCCTTCACACCAGGCCTCCGGCAGCGGGTCGGCATACTCCCGCACAATATCGATCTTTCTGAAGTCGTAATGCTTGGCCAGGTTGTAGTCATTGGAGGCGATCTCCAGAGTATCATCCAACAACAGCCGCAGATCCCGCCACTCAAACTTCAGATCGCTTTTGCGGCTGAAACTCAACATGCTGCTGACGATCCTGGCGGCCCGCTTGCCGGACTGGGAGACCATCTCCAGCAGGGACAGGATGTCCCGTTTTTCCAGGTACTGGTTAATCACCTCCAACGAGGTGCCGCAGGACTCCGCCACCGCATGATTTTTGGCCATGCCCGATCCCAACCGGCTGTTTATCACCTGTATGCTCTGCACGATACCGGCCAGGGGATTGTTGATCTCATGGGCCATGCCGGCCGCCAGTCCGCCCACCGACAGCATCTTCTCCGACTGCACCATCACCTCCTCCATACGGACCGTCTCTGTCACATCATCCAGACGGATCACCGCACCCTCCACTGAATTAGTAAGTAGCGGATAGAGCGTGACATCCATGTAGTGCACTTCACCCGAGGCATCTTCCCAACGCAGATTGGTGTCCTGCACCGGCACCGGTGGACTGATCGCCTGCGCCACCTTCTGCAGCACATCCGGGAACCGGGGAATCAACCGGGAGAAGGGTTGGCCGACCGCCTCCGCCGCTGCGGTTCCGCTCATGCGCTCCGCCTCCCGGTTCCAGTGGGTAATGCGGCCCGCCACGTCGATGCCGATCAGCGCGGATGGCATGGAGTCGATGATATTGCTCAACAGATTACGCAACCGGGTCAGTTCCAGCTCCGCCTGCTTGCGTCGGGTAATATCGGTGTAAGTGGTCACTACCCCGCCCGTTTTCATGGGCGTGCGGGTAAGCTCCAGAATCCGTTTGTTGGCGCGGACTTTCTCAAAAACCACCCGCTCGGGCCGGAAGGTCCGGGCGATATATTGCCGGATGAAAGCCTCCCGCTCCTCCACCAGGCCGTACTCCCCCCGGTCGATGTTGAAACCACAGATATCCTGCAATGTGACCCCGGCACGCAGCATCTCCTCCGGCAGGTCATTGAGCTCCACAAAACGGCGGTTCCAGGCCACCAGATTCATATCCCGGTCAAACATGGAGATGCCCTGATCGATATTCTCCACCACCGATTTGAGCACTTCGCGGCTGGTCTCCACCGCCGATGAAGCCTCCTCGATAATGTCCAGCATCCCCTCCAGGTTGAGATCGTTCGGGCGCAGACCGGTATCGATCAAGGCCCGGGCGGAAGCCGACCCCACCACGCCCGAGAGCAGTTTCTCCACCTGATTCAGCAACTCCACCGGTGCATCCAGGCTCATTCCGGGCGAGCGGCTGGAACCTTCGCTCTCCCGATAACTGCCAAACAGCCGGCCGACCCGGTCCTGATCGGCAAAGCGCGCCACATTCCGCTCCAGGTCGTCAATCTTGATCTGACCCCGCCAGGCATGGTCGGTGTATTCGTCCCGGCCCGAATGGAGATCCACAAATGCCCGCGCCTGCAGCTGCTCCACCGAACTCTGGCGGGTAAACAGTGACACCACCAGGTAACAACCTATATTGAAAAAGGCGCTCCAGAACAGGCTGTGTATTAATGGATTTTCCCAATCCAGGCCGAACAGTGCCTGGGGTTTCAGCAACCCTATCCCAAACGGTCCCTGTTCGAGGAGAGCGAGGGGTAGCCAGCCGGACTGGGCAAAGGATGGCAACACCAGGGTATAACCCCAGACCAGAAAGCCGCTGGCCAGACCGGCCAATGCCCCGGCCAGGGTCGCCCCGCGCCAGAACAGACCACCGATGATCAGCGGGGCAAACTGGGCTGCCGCGGCAAAAGAGACCAGCCCGATTGTCACCAGGGCATAGGAGTCACCGATAACCCTGAAATAGCTGTAGGCCAGGATCAGCACTCCCAGGATACTGAGCCGCCTCAGCGTCTTGAGAATTCCGCTGGCGGTCTCGGTCCTCCCTAACCTGAAAGAGAGCAGGCCCAGGCGCATCAGCAACGGCACCATCAGGTCGTTGCAGATCATGGTACTCAGCGCAACGGCGGCCACGATCACCATGCCGCTGGCGGCGGACAAGCCCCCCAGGTAGACCAGCAGGGCCAGCGCAGGCTGTTCCGCGGACATGGGCAGGGCCAACACAAAGGTATCGGGATTTACACTATCCGACGGAAAGGTGACCAGTCCGGCCACCGCAATCGGCAGCACAAAGAGATTAATCAGCAGCAGATAGAGCGGAAACAGCCACATCGCGGTGTCCAGATGGGAGCGATCGGTGTTCTCCACCACGGTCACCTGAAACTGGCGCGGCAGGCAGAAGATGGTCAGGGCGGACAGCAGCATCAGAAAGGTCCAGCTACCGTCATTGAACAGCGCCTGCCCTGAAAACAGCAGCGCCAGTTCCGCATCGGACTCGACCCGCTGATAGATCGAGCCAATTCCATCAAACATGGCATAACTGACAAAAATCCCCACGGCGATAAAGGCGACCAGCTTCACCAGGGACTCGAAGGCGATCGCCACCATCAACCCCTCGTGGTGCTCAGAGGCGTCCAGGCGACGGGTGGCGAACAGAATGGTGAACAGGGCCAGCAGCAGGGTCACGTAGAGCGCCTTGTCAGTGAACACGCTGGTGGAGTTGGATACATCACTGATGATTGCCGGATAGGCGATCAGAGTATTGAAACTGGTGGAGATCGCCTTCAGCTGCAGGGCCAGGTAGGGCATGATGCCGATCACCGCCACAATGGTCACCAGCCCCGCCAGCTTCTGGCTCTTGCCATAGCGGGACGAGATAAAATCGGCAATTGAAGTGGTGTGCTGCTCCTGGGCAATCTTGAGGATTTTGCGCAACAGAAACGGGGCGATCAGAAACAGCAGGGTGGGCCCCAGATAGATGGGCAGAAAACCGATCCCATCGGTGGTTGCCCGGCCGACACTGCCGTAATAGGTCCAGGAGGTGGCGTAGACCGCCAATGAGAGTGAGTAGACGTAAGGATTAGCGCCAATGCTCTGCCCCCTGGCAGCGCGCCTGTCGGCGCCGTAGGCGATCAGGAACAGCAGCGCCAGGTAGCTGAGGGAGACCAGGAATACCAACCAGGCAAACGGCATCACTCCCGTCCTTTGGAAGCGACCGGGCCCCTGACAGGCCGGTTCCGCGGCAGTTTCCGGCGTTTCGGGAACAGTACCAGAAGAATCAACAGCAGCCAGACCAGGTTGATGTAGATCATCACCAGCGGCCAGCCAAACGGCCGAAAAGTGGTGATGCGGGAGAATATCTCCAGAACCGGCGGGTTCAGCAACAGTGCCCCGATCAGGGCCGCCACCAGCAGTCTGGCCCGCCCCCTGCCTTTCGCAGTGGTTTTGTGTTGCACTGAAGCCATAGCCATCCCGTGCCTGCCGAACTGCATCAGTCCCAGTATAGGTGATCTGGACGATCAGGATGGCCAGATGGCCTATTCAACGGTAGTGCGGATCACCGCCCTGGCGACACTTCCGCCATGATATTTATCATTAAAGTATTCCGATCCATGTCCGATACTACTAGTGAGGTCACGCAGTCCACCGACTCGAGGGGGTACAAAATGATCTGTGTATATGACATGGCCACTGGTGAACGTCTCCGGTACGAGCGTTCAAAAAAACAGCCTTCCCCGGCCCGCAGTGGCGGGCCAGCCGATGTTTTGCGCCCCGCACTTCAACTTCAGGAGGTCCAGCTTGTGTCACGACATGAGCCGGCGTGGCTGCGCTCCGATCTCATGTTGAAACCTGTCGATAGTTTTCCTGATTAAAACAATCTGAACGCCATAAAGCGTAAAAAAAGGCCCGTGATGTCTGCAGCATCACGGGCCTTTTATCTGGCCAGTTGGTTCCGACACCACAGCCCGGATCAGCGCTCTTCCCGCACCACCCGGAAACCCACAACCAGCAGCCTGGCATCCGGGTCATGCCGTCCACGCCGGGTCACCCGCAGGCTCTCACCCGGTTTATTGAATGCGCCGCCCCGTACTACCCGCTCGGTGCAACCCGGC
This sequence comes from Sedimenticola thiotaurini, assembly GCF_001007875.1. Lineage (NCBI taxonomy): Bacteria > Pseudomonadati > Pseudomonadota > Gammaproteobacteria > Chromatiales > Sedimenticolaceae > Sedimenticola > Sedimenticola thiotaurini. The sequence goes on from NZ_CP011412.1 coordinate 2,625,471, forward strand.
TCCTGCCAGCTCGAGCCATCCGTTGGTGCGCCATCGTAGGAGCTGTGATAACAATCCTCCACCCACTCCATCACGTTGCCGGCGGTATTGTACAGACCGAACGGGTTGGGTTTGAAACGACCCACCGGTGCGGTGGAGGAGCCATCCCAGCGGCTGCCGCAGTTGAAGCAGTTGGCATTGCCGGTACCCAGTTCAGAGCCCCACCAATAGGGCGATTCGGTGCCTGCCGATGCGGCATACTCCCACTCCGCCTCGGTCGGCAGACGGTAGCGCTGGCCGGTCTGCTCACTGAGCCACTGGGTGTAGGCCCGGGCATCTTCCCAGCTGACGTTGATCACCGGCCGCGGCCCCTGACCCCAGCCGAGATCATCCGGCAAGGGGCGATCCGTCGCCGCGGCAAACAACTCATAGTCCCGGAAGGTCACTTCATAGCGTCCGATACTGAAGTTTTTCAGTGTGACCTCATGCACCGGCTGCTCCTCATTAGCCAGCTGGCTCATGGGACTGCCCATCATGAAAGAGCCACCCCGTATGTAGACCAGCTCCGGCCCCATGCCACCAGCACTCAGCTGATCCTGCATCTGGGTACCGGTCTCCGGTCCCCGTCGGGGTTCCACCTTGGGCGGCACCGGTTCCGGTTTGGCCGGCTCAGGCGGTGTGAGCGCAATCCTGGGTTGCGGCTGCTCGACCGGGGTCGGCTTTGGTGCTTCTGCCTGCGGGACTGCGGGTTGTACCGGATTTACCGGGGCGGAGGCCGCTGCGGCGGGCTGGTCCACTGTCAAATCGGCCTGTACCGGCGCGGATGCCACTACCGGTTCCGGCAACGGGGTCACCGTCGCTATCGTCTGCCCTCTGCCCTGACCCAGGAAGCCACCGATTATCTCTCCGTTGCCGCCCAGTATGGAGAGCGCTTCCGCCGCGCCAAATGCCAGCAACGCCCCCACCAGAAGTGCTGTCAGCTTCTGTTTAGCGGCACCGCCAGACGGGGCGGCCGGCCCGTTGGCTGCCCGTTTTTCCAGCAGGTCATCCCTGGGCCGGGCATGTTCCACCTGTTTCTGTAACAGGTAGAGTGACTCCTCCACCTGTTTACGGGCTGCCACCGCCTCATCCTTCTTGAAGGCCGCCTCTTCGGCCTCCACCTGGGCGGCCTCCAGTGCCAGCTTGAGCCGATCGATCTCGCTGTTGCGCTCTTCGGTCTTCTCTTCCAGCAACAGGCTCTGCTTCCGCGCCTGCTCCAGTTCTGCACTCCGTTCATCCAGTGACCGTTTCAGTTTGTCGATATCCTGGCGCAGCACTTCACACTCGGCCGCATCGGCAGAGCTGCCCAGTTCCAGCTCCTTGAGCCGCAGGTTGGCCTGCTCCAGGGACGTCTGCAGTTCAGCTACCTGGGCCAGCGATGACTCATTGGCTGCACTTTCCGCAACTTGCTGGCGCAGCTCTTCCATCTCTTTGCAGAGACGGGCCACCTCCTGCTCAGCCGCCTCTTTTGCAGCGATCAGGGCCTTGCTATCTGCGCTGTCGGATGACGTGGATCGCAACTGTTCCAGCTCTTTCTGCAGGTCAGTCTTCTCCTGCTCCAGCGCCTCGTAAGCCCGGTCCGCCTCGTCCAACGCATCGTTGAGGGTTTCCAGCTCGGCCTGAATCGCCTTAATCTCCTGGCTTTGCGGCACCTTAGCAGCTGCGGACTTGCCGGCTTGCTGGACGGCGGTTTCCGCAGCCATTCTGGCGGCGTTGGCTTCCGCCAGTTCGTCCCGCAGGGAGTCCAGCTCGGAGCTGTCTGCCGGGGCTGCCAGCTGCGCTTCAAGCTCTGTTACACGTTGCTGCGCCTCCTCCAGGAGCGCCTGCAGGCGATTCCGTTCACCATTGAGTTTGTCAAGATCGTCGGCCTGCTGTTCACGCTCCTGCTGTAGCGCCTGCAGCGCCTGTTCCGAGGCCTGCAGCTGGGATTTTACCGTCTCTGCGCTGGCCCGTTCGCTATCCAGCAGCTGTTGCAACTCATTCAGCAGCTGCTGCTTCTCTTCGGCCTCCTGCCGGGTTGCATCCAGTTCAGTGTTGGCTGTTTCGAGTGCTTCCGTAAGCTGTTTCAGCTCCGCCTTCAATTGCTCGAAGGTTTGCCCCTCTTCAACCCCGGAGCGTTTCTCCCGTTCGATCTGCAGCCGCAGTTCCACCAGGTCGTTTTCACGCTCGTCCGCCAGCTGCTGCAGTTGACCAAAACTCTTCTGCAATACCGTCAGCTCGGCTGCCAGTCGGTCCCGTTCATCGGTGGAGATACGCAGGGAGGACTCCAGCTGGCCGTGTTTCGCCAGGGCCTGGTCGAGCGCATGCTGCAGGTTCGCTTCCTGCTCTGTCTGACGCTGCTGGCGCTCCTCCTGCAGCGCGGCTTTCTCCCTTTCCAGCTCCACCAGCCGGACATTGGCAGCCTCCAGTTCACTGCGTAACTGGGCCAACTCCTCCTGGTGGAGCTGTTTTTGCCGCTCGGCGGTATCCAGTGCCAGTTGGAGCTTTTCGGCAGTCTGTTCCTGGGTTCGCGTCTCTTCACGGAGCCGCTCCAGCTCTGTACGGCGCTGTTCCAGCTCCTGTTGCAGAGTATCCCGCTCCGCCAGTTGCTGATCGACTTCCTGCTCCCTTTTCCGCGCTTCGGCGAGCAACTGTTCCGCCTCGTTCAATGCGCTGCTGCGCTGCGCCAGTTCTGTTCGCAGTGTCTCCAGTTGAGTCTGCAACTGGCCAGCACTCTGCCCCTGCGTCTCCTGCTCCTTACGCAGCTGCTCCAGCTCTGCACGGCTGGCATCCAGCTCCTGTTGCAGTGCGTCCCGTGCTGCCGACTGGGACGCCTGCTGCTGTTCTGCCTCCTGCTGTTTTTTCTGCGCTTCAGCAATCGACTGCTCGGCCTGTTTCAACGCCGCGTTGCGCTGCTCCAGCTCCGCCTGCACCTCGGCCAGCTGTGTCTGCAACTGACCGGCACTCTGCCCCTGTGTCTCCTGCTCCTTACGCAGCCGCTCCAGCTCTGCACGGCTGGCATCCAGCTCCTGTTGCAGTGCGTCCCGCGCTGCCAACTGGGACGCCTGCTGCTGTTCTGCCTCCTGCTGTTTTTTCTGTGCGTCCGCAATCGACTGCTCGGCCTGCTTGAGTGCGGCAGCCCGCTGCTCCAGTTCCGCGGCCACCTTCTCCAGCTTCGCTTGCAGCTGATCAGCGTTCTGCTCCTGTGCACGCTTCTCTTCCCGCAACCGTTCCAGCTCTTCACGACTGGCATCCAGCTCCCGTTGCAGCTCATCCCGGGTCTCCAGCTGGGCGGTTTTTAACTGGCTCGCCTCCTGTTGCTTGGTCTCGAGACGTTTTTCAAGCTTGCCGATCTCCTGGACAACCTGATCCAGCTGATCCTGTAATTGGCCCTTCTCCTGCGTCACCTCCGCCAGTTGCCGTTCAATGGCTGACTGCTGCTGTTTCAAACTGGCGCCGCTCTTCTCCTGCGCCTTTAACTGCGCCTGGAGTTTTTTAACCTCTTCCGCCAGCCGTTGGCTCTCTTCACTGGCCCGGGTCTCCCCGGCTTCCGATTCAGCCAGGCGCCCTTTCAACTTCTCCAGCATCAGTTTCAGCTTGCGCGCCCGCTGTAACTGCTCCTGCGCCTGGAGTTCGGTCTTCTGCAACCGCTCCCGCAGCAATCCGGCCTCATCATCCGGGGCAACAACTGCCGCGCCGCCCAGGGTCTCCTCCTGGTCCTGCCGCAGCTTGATAATCTCGGCGCCATCCTTTGATCTGTCCCGTTTCAGCGCCTCCTCGGGGACCGCTTCCAGACCCCGCTCCAGCACCAGCGCATCCAGACCCTGCTCCATGAGCAGATAGACCGCCGTGGAACTGACCAGTCCGTCCTGACAATAGACGATATAAGTGGTATCCACGTCGAGTCCCGCCAGTTCGGAACGCAACTCATTGAAGGGGATATTCCTGCTCTTTTTTACATGCATCCGCTGATGTTCAAGCGGAGATCGCACATCCAGCCAGACGGCCCCCTTTTCCACCCGACGCATCGCCTCGCCATAACTGATGGCATTGGCCAGCGGCATTTTGATGTACTCGATAAAATCCTTTTTCTCCAGCCGGAACAGAACCCCATCGGTAAGCATGGAGACGGTACTGCCACGGGGCTTGCCGGAGAGCAAAGACTCCTCGCCAAGGCAGTTGCCGGCACCCAGTTGCGCCAGCTCCTCGATTTCGCCGTCGCCCCGCTCCCGGGTAACCGAACACTGGCCCCGGTTGATCAGATAGAAGTAGTCCCCGGGCTCTCCCTGGCAGATAATCATCTCACCGGCTGATACCTGGACCTCCTCCATGCGCATCATGATGTTCTGGATATTGGCCGCCGGTATGCGCTGAAAAATGGGTGACTGCAACAACTGGCTCATCCAGTCATCGTCGCTGTCCCCGTTCAGCTCTTCAACCTGGTAGAGGACGTTGCCGCCACGGGTCAGCAGATCACTCAGCAAGTGACTATCAATACGGACAATCTCCGCTTTGGTTAAAGCGCGAGCCGAAAACCTGCGGGGTATATGGTGGGCGATGGGATAGCGCGCCATGTTGCTGGAGGCGCTGATGGCGTCGACCTCCTTGCCATCTTCAAGCAGGGACACCTTTCCCGACAGCAGGTAGACCCGTTCGGTCTCGGTATCCCCGGCGCGGAACAGGTAGTTGCCCTTGGCAATCTTCTCGAACTGGACTTCCGCCATCAGCTCTTCCAGCGTCTCTTCTGTGAGCGTGTTGAGCGGTACCAGTTTCCGCAATATGTTCAAGCCATTCTGTTTTGGCACTACTGCCATATCCAATCCCTCGAAAGCTCACCCGGATGATGTACCTGCACCATCTCCTTCTGACCTGCAGGCTAAAAATACCACACCGGTATATCCTGCAATGCTGCCCTATCAACCCACCGGTCGGGTGCCATGAACAAAAGACAGATCCGCTTGCCCCGCTGCCGGGCCGGCAGACAAGCAACCCCGAACCGGAATATGGCATACTGGTGCCAGACAACCGGAATAGGGTTTCTCTACCGGTATGGTCACTCGACCGCACCGGGCACGATTGCCGGCGGATGCCTGAAACCACATCGATAACAGCTATTTTAGCTGCCTTGTGTTTCATGTATCGGGGCGTCGCTGCCAGATTGGCGAAACCCTCGCCCACCGTCTTGCTGAACAGGTAGCTTCAGGAACGGAAACTACCCAGTGGAACCATAAAGTTTATCGGCATCAGACAGCTAATTCTTGAACTGATGCCACAGATTCGACCTGAGAATAGCCTAAATGAAAACTGCTGCAGGCGTCGTAGCGGCCGGCCATCCGGTCACCGCCAACGCCGCCACTGAAATTCTACGCGCCGGTGGCAACGCCTTCGATGCGGCGCTGGCGGCCCTGTTTGCCAGTTGCGTCGCCGAACCGGTACTGGCATCACTGGGCGGTGGCGGCTTTCTGAACGCCAGACCCGCCGCAACAAAACCGCTGCTGTATGACTTTTTTGCCCAGACACCCCACCTGAAGCCGGATGAATCGGATATCGACCTTTACCCCATCCTGGCCGACTTCGGTACCGCTCAGCAGGAGTTTCACATCGGCATGGGTTCGATAGCCACGCCGGGGGTGATCAAGGGCGCCTTCGCCATCCATCGGGATCTCTGTCGGATGCCGATGCGGGAGATCATCCAACCGGCCTGTGAAGCGGCGCGTCAAGGGGTCCGGGTAAACGGATTTCAGCACTATATATCGGAGGTGGTGTCGCCCATCATCCTGTCGAGTCCCGAGGCACTGCAGCTGCATGCCAGCCGGGAACGACCCGGCACCATTGCGGCCCCCAACGAAGTCCTCTGCAACCCGGCCATGGCGGATGGATTCGAGATTCTGGCCCTGGAAGGTGAGGCACTGTTTTACCACGGCGAACTGGGACAACAACTGGTGGAGGAGTGCCATGCCCGTGGCGGCTGCCTTACCCGCAAAGACCTGGAAGCCTACCAGGTGGAACGGCGGACTCCGCTGGTTTTGAACTATCACGACGCCCAGCTGTTCACCAATCCGCCACCGTCCATCGGCGGACTGCTGATCGCTTTCACCCTGGCGCTGCTGGAGCCGGAGAAGTTGGGCAACCACCCAATAAACAGCGCCCACCATCTGGGTCGGATCGGCCAGGCGATGGAGTTGACCCAGCAACTGCGTAATCAGGTCGATAACGGGGGCAATGCCACGCCACCAGACCATATCCTGTCCGGGGAATTGATCGAGCGCTACCGGACCATCATGGGCAATCATCGCAGTTTCTCCCGCGGCACCACCCAGATCAGCGTCGCCGACCGGTCCGGCAACCTGGCCAGCATGACCCTGTCCAACGGAGAGGGCTCCGGCTATGTACTGCCGGAATGCGGCATTATGCTGAACAACATGCTGGGCGAGGAGGATATCAATCCCTACGGCTTTAACCAGTGGCCCCTGAACCGGCGCATCGCCTCCATGATGTCACCCACCCTGGTGATCAGGGCCGATGGTGATGCCATCGCCGTTGGCTCTGGTGGATCCAATCGCATTCGCAGCGCGATTCTGCAGGTACTGGTCAACATAATTGACTTCGACATGGAGATCGAACAGGCGGTTGAGCAACCCCGGATACATTTTGAATCCGGCCTGTTGAACGTGGAAACGGGACCCGCCGAAGATACCATCCAGACCCTGCAACAGACGTTCGACCAGGTCCGCTGCTGGCCCGACAAAAATCTGTTTTTCGGCGGCGCCCACACGGTGATGCGCAAACAGAACGGCACCCTGTCCGGCAGCGGCGACAGCCGTCGGGGCGGAGTCTGCTACCAGGCATGACGCCATCAGAGAACAAACAGGCAATAGATCCACGGTTCCTGGATTGGGCCACGCACAACGGACAAAACGTGAAAAAGCCTGTCTTTTACTGCATTTCTGTACAGAAATGCTTGGAAAACCGTGAATCTATGCTATGTTTAGCGCGCACTCATCAGGTCTAACTCAGGAGTCTTCCATGGCCGTCAAGAAAAAAGCAGCAAAAAAAACTGCCGCTAAAAAAGCACCCGTAGCAAAGAAGAAGGTTGTCGCCAAAAAAGCCGCCGCTAAAAAGGCACCTGCCAAAAAAGCCGCTGCCAAAAAAGCTCCAGCCAGGAAAGCCACTGCTAAAAAAGCTCCCGCCAGAAAAACCGCCGCGAAAAGAGCACCCGTTAAAAAGGCTGCTGCCCCGGCAAAACCAAAGGCCATCACCACCAAGCAGACCAAGACCCAGATCCTTCAGTCGATTGCTGAAGAGACCGGTCTTACCCGCAAACAGGTGGGTGACGTGTTCACCGCACTGGGCACTCTGCTCAAGGGCCACATGATGCGCCGTGGATCGGGTGAGTTTGCCATTCCCGAAACCGGTGTGAAGGTTCGTCGCGTGGTAAAACCGGCCCGCAAAGCCCGCATGGGTCGTAACCCAGCAACCGGCGAACCGATCAAGATCGCCGCCAAACGGGCAACCACCGTCGTCAAGGTGACGGCGCTGAAGGCACTGAAGGATACTGTTGCCTGATAAAAAAGGGCGGCCTGTCGTGAGACAGCCGCCCTTTTTTCATTCATAACCTGATGTGATCAGCTCACGCCGATCACAGCTTTTTCAGCGTCAACTGATTACCCCGCTGCGTCCATTCGAGCCGCTTCAGAAAACTCATCCCCAGCAACACATCGTTACCTTCCATACCGGGCAGAATGCTGGCGCTGACATCGCGCAGGGTAATATCTCCCAGCCCCACTTCAGCCAATCGGGTCCGCCAGGAGACTACCGTACCATTGGCGGTCTGGCTGAGTATCTGCCGCCCCCGGGGCAGTTCAAGGCGCTCGGCCAGTTCATCGGAGATCGCCACATCGGTGGCGCCGGTATCCAGCAGAAACAGCACCGGATGCCCATTGATCCGACCACTGGCCACGTAGTGACCGGCCCGGTTACGCTTCAACACCACCTGGCTGTTGCCCTGATTATCCTGCAGGCTGACAGGATCCCGGTTGGGGTTGTTTTGCCGCTCCAGGATGTTACTGAACAGAAATGACATCAACACCAACAGCAATACCCAGGAGAGAATCATCATCCATCTCCCGATACCACGCGCCCCGCTACTCCCACTAGACTTCATCACTATCCCGTCAACTGGCCATACCCCTTGCTGTTAACTGCTGACACTGCCGGGCCGGGGTGAGTTCAACGCCACATCGGGAAAGGGATCGGCTGTCAACACTTCAGAGCGTCTTCCAGAGCTGATCAAAATCGGCCTCATCCAGTTCGCCGCTCTCGGCTCCGGGACGCTCTGACTGAGCCGGATCATGGTAGTAAAACTGGATAAAGGATGCAGTTGCCTCGATCTCTCTCAGCAGCACAATCGGTCGCTTTTCACCACCGACCACCAGCCAGCTGCGCTGCCCCGGTTCCGAGTAGAACGGGGTAGTAATAATGGTCTGATCCTCGTTGGGGTGCTGTAACAGCAGACCGGGCCAATAATCGTCCTGCCTGCTGCGACTGGAGCGGCGGCAGAACAGTACAGGCAACGCCTCACCATTGATCAGTTCCACACCAAAATCGATCAGATCCGGACGCTCCGCCCGCATCCAACGAATCACCCCCAGGCGCAGGCTCTCCATCCCCTCTCCGTCCCGATGGGTAACGGCGACCAGTTCCCCCACGCTGATGGATGCCTCGGTATCCACCCAACCCAGGTGATAACCACTGGCACTCTGGTTGTAAACCGGACAGTGTCTCGGCACCGGCCGGGGCACGGTCTCAGCACTCTCCGTCACTGCCGGGGATGGCGCCACTTTCTGCATGGCCGGGGCATTGTTGTCCGCAATCCAGCGCCGAATACTCTGTAACTCCGGGTCATCCTGAATGATGTATTCATCCGCCTCCAGCAGCGCATGGGGGATACCGCCCAGGCCATCCCCCTCGTTACCGAACTGCGCCGTATCGAAGGCCGGCCGTGGACCGGCAGTTTTCTGCACCGGCTCTCCGCCCAGTTCGGTGTAGATCCCCCGCAAACCGCAGATCAATGCCACCTCTCCCTGGGTCTGGTCCCGCTCAACCACCCGCCGGGAACCGATTCCCCAGGTCAGCATCAGGCGCGCCAGCAGGTCCGGGGATAGCTTGTCCGGAGCGTCCTGGGGCCGCATGGCACCACGCAGGGTACCGGTCGCCTCCAGCTCTTCCGCCAGCCGAACCGCCATCTCGCCGGTATCCAGCACCCAGCCACGCAGCACCTGATGATCCCGCTCTGCCCCCATGTAGCGCGGCGCTTCATCCACACCGATATCCACCATAAAGGGACCAACCTCACCGTCCGACTGCCCCAGTTCCAGCAGCCGACTGACCGGCGCCCAGCGCGACAGTGCCTGGTAGACCCGGGTCACCTCCCCCTGCATCAACCGGTAGGGTCCCGCCAAAGAGAGCAGGAGCAGCTGTTTATAAAGGTCATTGAGCGACGCCTGCTTATGCAGGCCCTGGTCCTCATAAGCGATTGACCGGTTGGCCAGCTTCATATCGAACCCATAGCGGTGGATACCGTGAATCTCCTTCCAGATAAATGGTGGTGCCGGCCGATAAAGTTGAAACGCCAGCAGCAGACGCCGCCCCAGAAAATAGAGCACCCGATGCAGCGCCAGGGCACGATTGGATTTGTGTAGAAACTGACCGGTGAGAGATTCGTGATGGTACTGGTCAAGCACTACCTTGTAGCCCTGGGCGGCCAGAATGCACAGGCTCTCGTACATACTCATCAGGGTGCCGGTCCGCTTGTTGAGGGGTAACGACGCCCGAGTCACACTCTGGGCCAGTGCGTCGATGGCGACCAGCAGGGGTTTCAGCAGCAATTCCAGGTTACTGACCCGGCTGGATACGGGCACTACCGATGCGTTCATCTGGGTCAGCAACTGACGCAGGCTGCGGGACACCTGACCGATATTGCCGACCGGTAACTGCTCAACCAGCTGTTTAAAACGTTTTGGTTCAAAGGTATCGTCACCGCTCGCCGGCGGAAGTCGCTTCGGCAGAAGGTAGGGATTATTGCTATTGGGCACGGCTGCTCACCTTATAATTACGCTCACGCGATCAAGTTGTGTTGTTATATGTCTGCGTACGACGGCATTCTCTCACCGTGCCGCAATCCTTGATTACATTCCTTCCTGACATATCAGCACAAGGGAACAAACTTATCGCTGGTTCCGTTCCGGCCTGACAACTGTCAATCCTAATTAAGCCCGTCCCACGGACGAATGTACAGCCTGTCGGAACGGTCGGATTTCCATCGGCAACAAACTCTTCATATAGCATGCCTATGGAGCCATTGGAAATTTCGATTGATAGATCGATTGTTTGATCTGGCGGGACGGGACTAAGAAGAGTATCTTACCAAATTCTAAATTATGGGTTTCTTTGTACCCTGTTTTTTGGTGACTGAACATCCCAGACGGGACTCCGTGTCAGCCCAGCTAATCGATTGAACCCTTTCCGCGACGGAGGAAAATCCATGACGGAAGTAATTGCAACCAATCAGACCATCCTGGTGGTCGGTGGCGGTATCAGCGGTCTCACCGCTGCCCTGGAAGCCGCTGAGACCGGGAAACAGGTCGTCCTGGTTGAGAAGCGTCCCTATGTTGGTGGTCGTGTCACCCAGCTCTACAAGTATTTTCCCAAACTCTGTTACCCCACCTGTGGACTGGAGATCAATCAGCGCCGGGCCAAAATGAACCCGAACCTGACCATCATCACCATGGCCGAGGTAACCGACATCCAGGGTGATGCGGGTAACTATACCGCCAGTGTAAAGATCAGCCCCCGTTATGTGAACGACAACTGTACCGGCTGCGGTGACTGCGCCCGGGCCGTCAGCAGTGAGTTCGACGACGAGTACAACTACGGTCTGGGCAAACGTAAGGGCGCCTACCTGCCCCATCGTATGGCCCATCCGCAGCGCTACGTTATTGATCCCGCCATCATCGGCACGGAAGAGGCCGAGAAAGCGAAAGCGGCCTGCAAGGCGAACGCCATCGACCTGGAAATGCAGGAAGAGACGGTCTCGTTCAAGGCCGGCGCCGTGGTCTGGGCAACCGGCTGGCAGCCTTATGATGCCAACAAGATCCAGCCCTACGGCTATGACCGCTTCCAGAATGTCATCACCAACGTGGAATTCGAGCGCATGGCCGACCCCAACGGCCCCACCGGCGGCAAGATTCTGCGTCCATCGGATGGTGAGGTGGCCAAGAATATCGCCTTCATCCAGTGTGCCGGTTCCCGTGACAAGAACCATCTGCTGCACTGTTCCCGCATCTGCTGCATGGCAACCCTGAAGCAGACCCACTATGTACAGGAAGCACTCGGCGACGAAGGCAAATCCACCATCTACTATATCGATATCCGCGCCATTGACCGGTTTGAGGATTTCTACCAGACCGTGCGGGAGAACCCCAACGTCTCCTTCATCAAGTCCAAGGTCGCATCGATCACCCAGAACAACGCGAACGGTAATCCGGTCCTGAACGGGGTGGATACCGAAGGTTATCACCGCTATGCCAACGAACATGACCTGGTGGTGCTGGCGGTGGGCATGCAGCCCAGTGTCGACAAGGCGAGCTTCCCGGTGGATATCGTGATCAACGAAGAGGGCTTTATCGAGCCGGCCACGGAAAATGGCGGCATCTTCGCCGCTGGCTGTTCTTCCGATGCCCTGGATGTGAACCGCGCAGTCCAGCAGGCCACTGGCGCCGCGCTGCGCGCCATCCAGGTAGTCAACCGAGTCGCCGGAACGGAGGGTTAACAACGTGTCTGACGAAAAAAAATATGCCGGTTACATCTGCACTGGTTGCGGAATCGGTGAGCGGCTGGACTCCAGCCAGCTGGAGATGATTGCAACCCGTGAAGGGAAGATGCAGTCCTGCAAGCAACATGAGCTGTTGTGCAGCAGCGAAGGCGTGCAGATGATCCGCGACGACATCGCCAACGAAGGCGCCACCCACATTATGATCGCCGCCTGTTCCCGGCGCGCCAAGGTAGAGGCGTTCAACTTCACCGATGTGGCGGTCACCCGCGCCAATCTCCGTGAAGGTGTGATCTGGGTTCGCCCGGATGAGCCCGAGCATCAGGAGACCACCCAGGAGATGGCGGATGACTATATCCGCATGGCCTGCGCCGAGCTGAAATCGATGGCGCTGCCCTCTCCGTCCGGTGAGCAGAGCCTGAACAAGACCATTCTGGTGGTCGGTGGTGGTATCACCGGCATGTCCGCCGCTCTCGAAGCAGCGGCAGCCGGTTATCCGGTACACATCGTGGAGAAACAGGCCGCCCTGGGTGGTCACGCCGCGGAGTACAGCAAGGCTATCCCGACCCGCTCACCCTACAAGGAGCCGCGGGACACTGGTGTAGCCGAGATGATTGCATCGATCGAGGCCAATGACCTGATCACCGTGCATCTCAACAGCACCATTGCCAAAACCGCCGGTGCACCGGGACGTTTCAGCGTGGAGATTGCCACCGAGTCCGGCGCCATCAACAGCGAAACCTTCGGCGCCATTATCCAGGCCACCGGCTTCAAGCTGTATGATCCCTCCGGTCTCAAGCAGTACGCTTACAGCAGCAGCCCGGACATCGTCACTAACCACGAACTGGAAAAACTGGTCAAGGAAGCCAACGGCGGTCCGATCAAACGCCCCTCCGACGGCAAGGAAGTGAAGGCGGTTGCCTTCGTGCAGAACGTGGGCCAGAGCTCCACCGAAGAGGACCAGCTGCCGTACCACTCCGGTATCGGTGATCTGGTCGCCATCAAGCAGGCGATGTACTTCAAGGAGCAGAATGGTGATTGTGATACCACCATCCTGTTCAACAACCTGCGCACCCCCGGTGCCGGTGGCGAAGACTTCTACCGTGCCGGCCAGGAGAAGATGATCACCTTCTCCAAAGGCGATGTCAGCGAGGTTATTCCTGGTGACAGTATCGAGGTCAAGTTCCAGGATCTGATCCTGGACGAAGAGACCAGCATGCAGGCCGACCTGGTGGTGCTGGATGTGGGCATGATGCCCAACTCCGGCCCGGACCCCTACGCGGTTCCCATTGTGCTGGACGAAGAAGAGCAGGCTGCCGCCGAAGCGGCAGAAGACACCCCGCCACCACCCAGTGTCAGCGTCGACTCGATCCTCAACCTGGACTACCGCCAGGGTACCGATCTGCCGCACCTGAAGAACGGGTTCACCGACTCCCACTTCATCTGCTTCCCATACGAGACCCGCCGTACCGGCATCTATGCGGCTGGCCCGCTGCGCCGTCCCATGGACATGCGCCAGGCTCAGGATGACGCGGCCGGTGCGGCCATGAAGGCGATCCAGGCAGCCGAGAACGCCGGCAAGGGTATGGCCGCCCATCCACGGGCCGGCGACCTGTCGTTCCCCAGCTTCCGCATGGATGGCTGTACCCAGTGCAAACGCTGCACCGTGGAGTGCCCGTTCGGCGCCATCAATGAGGACGAGAAGGGCTATCCGGTATTCAACGAATCCCGCTGCCGCCGCTGCGGTACCTGCATGGGCGCCTGCCCGGTGCGTGTGATCTCGTTTGAAAACTACTCGGTTGAAACGGTTAACCAGCAGATCAAGCATGTCGACGTACCTGACGAATTCGAGGAGAAACCCCGTATTCTGGTACTGGCCTGTGAAAACGACGCCTACCCGGCGCTCGATCAGGCGGGCATGAACGGTGTGGAGATCAGCCCCTGGGCCCGTGTCATACCGGTGCGCTGCCTCGGTTCGGTCAGCCTCTCCTGGATCACTGACTCACTCAACAGCGGCTATGACGGCATTGTTTTGATGGGTTGCGCCAAGGGCGACGACTACCAGTGTCACTTCGTGCGCGGATCGGCCATGGCCCATGAACGCATGGGCAAGGTGGGGGACACCCTCTCCTCGCTCAACCTGGAACCGGAGCGCGTCGTGGTCTACGAGGTGGCGATCACCGACGTAGAGCGTGCACCCAAACTGATCAACGACATGGCGGAGACGGTCGAGAAGATCGGCCTGAGCCCGTTCAAGTTCTAGGGGATACGGAAAATGAGCGATTTAAATACCGCAATGGCCGAAAGGTACCGCAACAACTTCCTGAAGGAGGTTGAAGCCAACGTCGAAGAGGGCGAATGGGTCAAGATGTGCATGCAGTGCGGCGTCTGTGCAGGCTCCTGCCCGCTGGGCAACGCCTGGGAACACACACCGCAGAAGATCTTCATGATGATCCGCGCCGGCAAGCGTGAGGCGGTACTCTCATCCGACTCCATGTGGATGTGTACCTCCTGCTACAACTGCATCGCACGCTGCCCGCGGGGGCTGCCCATCACCCACATCATGCACGGTCTAGCGCACTACGCCAAACGGCTGGGCCTGGTGCCGAAAAATCAACCGACCCAGGAGTTCTCGCAGATCTTCTGGGATAACCTGATGAAGAAGGGCCGGGTCAACGAGCTGAAACTGGGCCTCTCGCTGTACTTCAAAGACGGCTTCGGCCAGGGCATCAAAAACGCCCTTGCCAACAAGCAGTTGGGCCAGAACATGATGAAGGCCAAGCGCATGAACGCCATGGAGTTCTTCGGCGGTCACGGCATCAAAGATACCAGCGGTCTGCAAAAGATGATCAAAAAGGCCCAGGAGATCGAAGATGCCAAAATCCAGGGCAACAGCTAAATGAGGACAGACCAAGATGGCTAAGAAAGAAGTCTCATATTATCCGGGATGCTCCTCACAGACAGGGGCGTCATCATCCAACCTGATGCGCGCAACCCAGACCATGTGCGACGAGCTGGATATCCAGCTCAACGAAATACCGGACTGGAACTGCTGTGGTGCCTCCATCGGCTATGGCGGCGGTGGTGAACTGCCACGCCTGACCCTGTCGGCCCGCAACATTGCGCTCTCTGAACAGCACAACCCGGGGCAGGAGATCGTCGCCACCTGTGCCGCCTGCTGGCTCTCTACCCGTGAAGCCAAAGAGCGCCTGCAGGAAGATTCTGACATGTTCCGGGATGCCAACACGGCGCTGAACGAGATCAAGCTGAAACTGAACAACCAGACTCCGGTTCGCCACATGGTGGAGGTACTGGTCGAGGATATCGGTTTCGAAGCGATCAAAGAGAAGGTGAAAAAGCCGCTGGAAGGGCTGAAGATCGCCAGCTATATCGGCTGTCAGACCAACCGTCCGTTCGGTATCGCCGAGGAGTCGTTCGAGAACCCGGTCTATCTGGACCATATCATCGAGAGCGTGGGTGCCGATTCCATCCCCACTTACGAGAAGAAAGTACAGTGCTGCGGTGGTGCCCTGGCCTTCTCCGAGCCGGAGAAGTCCCAGGAGATGATCCACGGCATCATCGAAGCCGCCTATGATCACGGCGCCGACATGATCGCTACCCCCTGTCCGCTGTGCCAGGCTAACGTGGAGATCTACCAGGATCAGATTAACGAGCGCTTCGGCAGCAAGTTCAACATGCCGGTGGTCTACTACAGCCAGCTGATGAGCGTCGCCTTTGGCCGCAATACCAAGGACGCCGCCCTGGATGGACAGATCATCCGTGCCAAATCACTGGAAGATATTGCCGGCAAATAGCTACCAAAAAAACAATCAAATGCGCCAACAATTACGGCCCTCATTTTGAGGGCCGTTTTTTGTCTGGATCAGGATGGACGCCCCGTCGCCAAACCCGCGACGTGGCCGCACCAGCCCCGTTCTTATGCCGCCAGCACCTCGACCTTCGCCTTGATCGAATTGGCGATAAAACAGTTCCGGTGGGCGCTGGCGTGCAGTCGTTCGATAGCCGCCGCATCCGGTTGATTCTCGCCCCCGAACACAATCTTGGGACGCAATTCAATGCGGCTCAGTACCGGGCGACCATTGTCACCCTTCTCCAGAAAACCGGTCGCCCGATCCAGATAACTCTCCACCTGAAAACCTTTCAGTTCGGCAATAGCCAGAAAGGTCAGCATGTGACAGCTGGCCAGGGCACTGGTGAGCAGTTTTTCCGGGTCTGCACAGTTGGGATCACCTTTATACTCCGGCGCGGATGAGACCGGCACCTGGGCGGTGTCACTGAATGAGACCCTGTGGTTACGGTTGTAGGTGCCGTTCTCGGATGAGGCGGGGGAGCTGTGCCACTCCAGGTTTATGATGTGTTCGGACATGGGGGTTGTACCTTCAGATTGAGTGCTTACCAACGGTCAGGATAGCAAATCGCCGACCGGAACAGTACCGAGGTTGATCGGCCCATTACCGGATAATTCCTTCACTTTCCCTGACCACACCTGTCCGCTTGGGGGTTGTAGTTGCCCGGTAATCCGCTACTGCTCCCCTGCGCCTTCCTACCGCGAATCAAGGGGAGTAGTATGATTGCAGAAGTGTCCTTTAACATCTGCACGGATTTGAGGTATCGCCATGAAGGAGTTGATTTGGGACAAGACCCTGAGCGTCTCAGTTGATGAGATTGATGCGGATCATCAACGGCTGGTGGAACTGCTCAACCTGTTCAACCGGGCCGTAGCCGAGGATGAATCACCCGACTACCGGGAGGCGTTACTGGAAGAGCTGATCGCCTGTACGGTCTGGCACTTCCGCCACGAAGAGCGCCTGATGTTGAGGTATCACTACCCCGATCTCCCGGCGCACAAGGCAGAGCACCAGGAACTGATCGATAGCGTCATCGCGTTTCAGCAAAACTACCAGCGGGATGGTGGAAAGATGAGCGAGGCCGATTTCGAGTACCTGGAGCACTGGCTGACCGAACACATCCTGATTATGGACATGAAACTGGGTGAGTGGTTGACTGGAGTGATGTAGCGATTATTGAATCGGAATCGGTCCCATCCGTTTCAGGCAAGGCCCACGCTCCAGACAGCGACTCCAGCAGCGGCAGAGAAAACGTCAGTCCCCTGCTGGGTCCGTAGCCATAACCGTCCACAAAGTAGAGAGAGGCACACCCTATGTCATCCGACAGGCAGAAGCCGGCAACCCCAGCGGGTTCTGGTATTCGTCAGACCCTGGGCGTTGACCAACCCCCGGGGCTTCAAAGATCCGCCGTAAAGTGGCTCCTGCTCACTGCTGTGCTTGCCGTTATTGCAGTTACCGCCTGGCAGCTATTCGCTAACGGCGAATCGCAATCGGTTCACTATAAAACCGCCGATGTCAGCCGGGGCTCATTAAATATAACAGTGACTGCCACCGGAACGCTGGAGCCGGTAAATCAGGTCGAGGTCGGGTCGGAAATTTCCGGCACCATTAACGCTGTGCTGGTGGATTTTAATGATCGGGTCAAACAGGGACAGGTGCTGGCGCGCATGAACACCGACCAACTTCAGGCCAAGGTGGACCAGGCAGAAGCATCGCTCAAACTGGCCCGGGCACAGGTCAAACAGTCCGAAGCCACGGTTATCGAAACCAGGAACAACCTGAACCGCGCCAGGAAACTGGCGGAAACCGGTATGTGCTCGGAGCAGGAGTGCGATTCTGCACAAGCCGCCTATGATCGTGCCGTGGCCAATCTGGAGAGCGCCAAAGCGCAGGTTGTTCAGGCACAGGCCACACTGAATGCCGAATTGACCACCCTGGCGAAGGCCACCATACATTCCCCCATCGACGGCATCGTACTGAACCGTGATGTGGAACCGGGCCAGACCGTGGCCGCCTCTTTCCAGACACCGGTCATGTTTATCCTGGCCGAAAACCTCACCCAGATGGAGTTACATGTGGATGTGGATGAAGCGGATGTCGGCCAGATCGCCGTGGGGCAGGAGGCGCTGTTTACCGTAGACGCCTATGCCGGCAGAAGTTTTCCCGCCAGAATTACCGAGGTCCATTTCGCCTCCCAGACCGTTGATGGGGTGGTGACTTATGAAACTGTGCTGAGCGTGGACAACTCCGAACTGCTGTTGCGTCCGGGAATGACAGCTACAGCTGATATTCTGGTCAAACAGGTAACAGATGCCTTGCTGGTGCCTAATGCCGCTCTGCGTTTCAGCCCTCCGGAGCCGGAGCAACAGACCTCCAGCAGAGGCGGCCTGATCAGCAACCTGATGCCCCGTCCCCCCCAGGCACCCAAGCCTCGGGAAGAGACCAGCACTGCCAATAACCAGCAGCAACGGGTATGGGTGCTGAACGACGGCGCGCCCCTGCCTATCGCTGTGACCACCGGCGCCACCGATGGTATCAATACCGAGATCACCAGCGGCGCAATTGAACCGGGCATGGCGTTGATCATCGACACCATCAGCAGCAAGCAATAGAACCTATCATGTCGGATCAGGAACAACCCCTGATTAAACTCAGGGAAGTCAGCAAAGTCTACGGCACAGGACAGGCGGAGATGCAGGCGCTGCGGGGTATCGACCTGACCATCGAACGTGGTGAATTTGTCGCCGTGATGGGACCGAGTGGCTCAGGCAAGTCTACCTGCATGAACATACTGGGCTGCCTGGATACCCCAACCGCCGGACACTATCTTTTTGACGGCATCGATGTCGGCACCCTGACCCGCGATCAACTGGCGCTATTAAGACGCCACTATCTTGGTTTCGTATTTCAGGGATTCAATCTGCTCAACCGAACCTCCGCGCTGGAAAACGTCGAGTTGCCCCTGATCTATCGGGGCATGGCGGCGGCTGAGCGTCGCACCCGGGCACTCAATGCACTGAATATCGTGGGCCTGAGTGGCTGGGAGAACCACACTCCGGGGGAGTTGTCCGGCGGACAGCAGCAACGGGTCGCCATTGCCCGCGCTATTGTCACCGAACCGTCGGTACTACTGGCGGATGAGCCGACCGGCAACCTGGACTCGTCCCGCAGTCGGGAAATCATGGAGTTGTTGGGCTCGTTCAATCGCGACCAGGGCATCACCATTGTCATGGTCACCCATGAGCCGGAGATGGCGGCATTTGCCAACCGCCAGATTCACTTTCTGGATGGCCGGGTGGCCCGCGATGCAAACAGTGGAGCACCCAGCTGATGTTATGGAACGCCTTGTTACTGGCAATGCGGGAGATACGGCGCAACGTGATGCGTTCGTTCCTCACAATCCTGGGCATCGTCATTGGTGTCGCCGCAGTAATTATCATGGTGACCATTGGCGGTGGTGCAACGGTTCAGGTGACTGAACAGATCGCCAGCCTGGGCAGCAATCTGTTGATGGTAACCCCGGGACAGCGAATGGGCATGGGTCAACGATCTGCCGCACCCGCGTTCCGCCTGGACGATGCAGAAGCGATCGTCAGGGAGATAAGCAATATCAGCTCTGTTGCCCCCTCCGCTTCGCAAACGGCCACCGCGGTTTACGGCAATGAAAACTGGAGCACCACGATCAGCGGCACCACCAATCAGTTTTTTGCCGCCGGTAACTGGTCATTCAGATCGGGGCGGGCGTTTCTGGAAACTGAACTGCGTGCGGGTAAAGCGGTATGCATCATCGGCGAAACGGTCCGCAGCAAACTTTTCGGTGAGCAGGATCCCCTGGGGCAGAAACTTCGTCTGGAGAAGCTTTCATGTGAAGTCATTGGACAACTGGAATCGAAGGGCCAATCCACCATGGGCAAGGATCAGGACGACCTGGTGGTGATTCCGTTACGCACTTTTCAACGACGTCTGGCCGGCAATCAGGATGTGGGGCTGATTCAGATCTCGGTCGAGGATGGTGCATCCACACAGAAAGTGGAACAGGCGGTTACGGAACTGTTGCGTGAACGTCGCCACATATCTGCCAACGAGGAGGATGACTTCTCGGTTATGGATATGAAGGAGATCGCCAATATGCTGAGCGGCACCACACGGGTGTTGACCATGCTGCTTGGTGCGGTGGCGGCGGTCAGTCTGCTGGTGGGCGGTATTGGCATCATGAATATCATGCTGGTATCGGTGACCGAACGGACACGGGAGATCGGTATTCGCCTCGCCATCGGCGCAATGGAACGGGAAGTGCTTTTACAGTTTCTGGTTGAAGCGGTGGTATTGTCGTCCCTCGGCGGAGCCGTCGGCATCATACTGGCCCTGGCCGGTTCGGTTGTCTTGGCTGACCTGATGAAAGTCCCGTTCGTATTGAATTTCGGCATAGTGGCTCTGTCGTTTCTCTTCTCCGCCGCCGTTGGGGTCATTTTTGGTTATTTCCCCGCCCGCAAGGCGGCCCAACTGGATCCCATTGAAGCCTTACGCCATGAGTAGCGCGTAAGCATGCGACGAATTGTGCATCTCCAAATCAGTGGCTATCGGCTTGTCCCGGCACGCATAGCCAGTGCTGCCTGAGGATGTTTGACCAGTGCGCCTGCAATACCACAAGCCGTATGAAATGGCCTATAATCAGGGCCATATCATTACAATAAAATCAACCTGAACGCCCAACTTCATGCATCGGAGGCGGAGTTGCCTTCAAAAATAACAACCGGGCGTCATTGAGACCTATACCATGGCCAGTTTCAGTTTCAGCGAAGACCCCAATGGGGGCGTAGGGCTTGAAGTCATCGCCAAAGACCACTTCGAACTCTTCAATGCGGCATCCGGTGCATTGTGTCTGTTCATGTGGGATCAGGAGACCGTGGAAGAGCGGGAGGAGATACCCATTGCCTGGTATGGCTTCGACATCCCCACAACGGTGGTGGGACTGCTGTCAGAGCTGCTTTTTCAAATGGATAATGGCTGGGTTTTCAAACGCTTCATCACCCACTCCCTGGAAGAGGTGGATGAGCTTGACGAACGGCATCGAAAAAAACAGATGAAGATCACCGGCGTTGCCTATGGCGAGCGCTTTCGGCCGGAGCATCATGTCGCCCGTTTTCCGGTACAGGCGGTATTGCTACCACGTCTTAAAGTGAAAGAGGTGGATGAGGGCTTGCGCCTCTATTGTGTACTGGACGCCTGATTGAAGCGCCCTCTCATCCCGGTTGGGAAATGGCGTAACGCTTCATCTTCTCCCACAGGTTCTTACGACTGATACCCAAACTCTCTGCCGTTTCCGCAATACGCCACTCATGATGTTCCAGGGTTTCACGCAGGAGATTTTTCTCATACTCCTCCATCAGGTCTTTCAGCGATGCGTTGCCCCGTGACGCCAGGGGTGCCGCCTCCGTCGCACCAAACTCCCTGGGACCCATTACCTCCTGGGGCGAAAGGATACAGGCACGCTCCACCGCATGGGCCAGTTCCCGCAAATTACCCGGCCAGGGCAGGGACTCCAGATAACGTTCGGTCAGGGGCAGAATCAAGCGTCGCTTCTTGTGTTCATGGAAATAGTTTTCAACAACACAGTTGGCCAGCCAGTGGATATCCTCCTTGCGCTCCCGCAGTGGCGGGATGTGGACGTGGGCAACGTTGATTCTGAAATAGAGATCCTCGCGGAACTCACCCCGATCCACCATCATTTTCAAATCCCGGTTGGTGGCATAAACCAGTCGCACATCCACGGGAATGGTATTTTCACTGCCGATCCGTTGCACCACCCGCTCCTGAATGGTACGCAGCAGTTTCGCCTGCATGCGGGGCGAGGTCTCCCCCACTTCATCCAGAAACAGTACGCCCCCATCGGCCTGTTCAAACACCCCGCGCCGCACCCGACCTGCGCCGGTAAACGCCCCTTTTTCATGGCCGAACAGCTCCGCTTCCAGCAGATCCTCCGGTAACGCCGCACAGTTGATAGCGATAAAAGGGGTTTCCGTTCCGTTTTTGATACGACTGGCGAAATAGCGGGCCGCATACTCCTTGCCGACACCCGATTCGCCGGTAATCAGCAGGTCCACCTGGTGGGCCGCCAGGCGATCCAGGGTCGTCTGAATCTGTCGCATGGCGGGGGAAACCCCCAGCTCCACGCCACCCCCCTGCATATCATCAAACAGGGCAGCAGCCACCTCCCGCAGCTTGATCAGCAGGGCGTCCAGGTCGAACGGTTTGGTTATGTAGTCACTGGCGCCCAGCTTCAGCAGCCGGACCGCCTGATCGATGGTGCCGTATCCGGTGATAAAAATGGTGGGTGGCGGCAGTTTCTGGCGCTCGATCAGGCGATTGTAGAGCTGTTCACCACTCAGATCAGGCAGGCGTATATCACTGATCAGTACCTCGTACTGTCGCTCTTCCAGAGCCGCCAGCGCCTCTTCCGCCATCGTGAAGCAATCACAGTCAATACCCTCGATTTTGAAACGCTGGCAGAGCGAAGCCCGCATAATCGCATCATCTTCAACCAGGCAGAGGCGTGGAGACTGGCTCATTGAAACTCCTTTATCGGCAGCTCTACCGTAAATTGGGTCTTCCCACCCCGGGACTTCACCTCGATAACCCCTTCCAGCTGCTGAATCAACTGATAGGTCACCCACAGCCCCAGTCCATTGCCGGTGGTGCTTTCCGAAAATGG
The DNA here is from genome assembly GCF_001007875.1 of Sedimenticola thiotaurini. Taxonomy (NCBI): domain Bacteria; kingdom Pseudomonadati; phylum Pseudomonadota; class Gammaproteobacteria; order Chromatiales; family Sedimenticolaceae; genus Sedimenticola; species Sedimenticola thiotaurini. The sequence continues at coordinate 2,647,879 of NZ_CP011412.1, forward strand.
TTCAAACAGGCTTTTCATGCGCTCCCGGGGAATGTTCGGCCCGTTATTCAGCACATATATATAGAGCATGTGGTTACGGCTCTCAACCGAACAGTGCACCACCCCCTCCTCGGGCGACGCCTGAACCGCGTTGAGTGACAGGTTGAGCAGCACCTGACGGATGGGGGTCGACGGTAGGGATATCTCCTGCTGGATGCCGTTGTACCACTTCAGGTCAACCCGCTTGCGATTAACGTCCGGCAACAGCAGCATGCGCACATCTTCAATGTCCTTTGGATTGAGGCTGTGACTGCGGGGATTGGCTTCAACCAGCAGAGCGGAGATGGTTTCACGTATCTGTTGCAGACCGCGCTCTATGAGTGCAAAGGTTTCCCGTCCCAGATCGTCTGTCTTGCTGAAATGGCGAAACGTATTCAGTGCGTTCAGCATGCCGCCGAGGGGATTGTTGATTTCATGCGCCACCCCTGCGGAAAGCCGGCCGACAGCAGCCAGCCGTTCCGATGCCAGCATGCCCGCTTCCAGTTGCTCTTTCTCATCCAGCTCCTTCAGCATCTGCTGAAAGCTGGTTCCCAGCTGTCCGATCTCGTCCTTTCCCTGGCGTAAATCACAGACTATCTCCTCACTGTTGCCGCGTCCCACTTTTGACATGCATCTGGCCAGATGCCCAAGGGGCATAACCATCCGGTTGCCCAGATACCAGCCCAGGGGCAGGAGCAGGATGGTCACCACCAGGGCGGAGAAAACCACCCGCTTGACGATGTCGGTAAATCTCGGCCAGAACAGCGCCCGATCATAACCGATCACCAGGGTGCCGATGGCCACACCATCACTCAACATGGGCAGAATCACGTAGAGCCGCTGGTCATTGGGGTGCTCATAGGGACGCGGGTTCAGATTGCCCGTGAGTCGCAACACCTCCGCTTCCACCCTGGCCAACTCCTCACCATGTACCCGTAACCGGGTGGTGACAGGGAGTGTCTTGGGTCGGTTGGAAACATAGATCTGACCGTTTTTATCCAGAACGATAAGCAGCCGGGTGGAATTATTACCCGTCCAGCCCTCTGCCGCCTGCACCAGTCGATAGGCCCCCCAGAGATCGTCGTGCAACAGGGCGTTGGGCAAACTGTTGGACAGTACGCTGCCTATCTCAACGGCATTATTGAACACCTCATTACGCAGATCCTCATAGGCGCGCCAGGTCAGCGCCAGCGTCACCACGCAGGCGGTAATAAGGATGACCAGCGTGAACATCAACGGGACTTTGATGCGGTAGCTGATATCACCGATCTTCATAAACCGTTATCCAGCAGTTTGACCGACTCGACAATGCCTTCGTACAACAGATCGTTGCCCTCTATAAAACCATCCAGGTTCATCTGATCCAGCAGCTCCCTTCCTGCAGCAGTGGATGACATATCAAGCAGGGCTTTCTGCAACGCAATAAATAGCGCCGGGGAGATATCCTGGCGGGTCACCAGTGGCGGAAAACCGAACTGTTCCGATTTCATCACCACCCGCGTGCCGGCCGTCAGCGTCGGATCGTGTCTGGACAGAGTCTCCCAGACATAGCCGTCCACCGCGCCGCCCTGGGCGATGCCGTCCGACACCGCCTTGACCACATCCCGATGTGACCAGGCAAAAAAACTCTTGGCAAAAAAACGATGGGGCTCGATGCCCTTTTTAAGCAGCCTGACCTGTGGATAGAGATAGCCGGAGTTGGAATCGGGATCGGAGTAGACAAACACTTTGCGTTGCAGATCCTCCACATCCCCGGTGGCTGTATCGGAGGATGGAACGATCAGGTAGGAGCGGTAAAACGGATTTCCGTTAAACAGCGGAACCCCGAGCAGTTTCAGCTTTTCCCGGTTCCTTACATACGGATAGCCGCACAACCAGGCCGCATCCAGATCCCCATCCAGCAGCAGATCTGTCACCTCCTTGTAGGTCTGGCGCTGCACAAACTTGACCGGGGTTTTCAGATGGTGGGCCAGGTACGCCTCCCACCTCTTCAGAAACGAAGTCTGGTCGGTGAGAATGACCGGCGTCAGGCCGATACGATACCCCTCCTCCCCATCCGCCAGCAGACCCTCTGCCACCAACAGGCCGCTGATCAGCCAGACGCCGATCAACACTTTTTGCCAGGCAATCATTTTTCGCCGAGTAAAAGACCCCATTATTATTATTCTCTGAACGATAAAGTTCTGATCTCTCCAGCCAGGACCACTTGACCGGGATCCTCAACATCCAGTCCACCCGCCCTGAAGCGATAAATCAGCTTAACACGAATCCGCCGGCTCGCCCCATGCAGCGAAGTCTCGACCACCTTACCCACACCAGGGGGCAAGGTGTTTTCCCGCCAGCCGGCTGTTATCGAATGTAGCCAGCCGAACCGATACTGGCGATCCTCCAGGCGCCTGCCCCGGCTGTCCAGTTGTTCAACCAACAACCAGACCGAGCGCCCGGTGGTACCGCCGGGCAGGGCGTGTCCCGCTTTATGGCGAATACGGATCAAGGCTGTATCACCGCCCGGATCACGCCGGAAAGCGATAGTCAGTGTGGCTATCCCCTGCAGAAAACCGGGCCGGGTCGGTCCCTGGAAATCGTGGCTGAACGACGCATCCGGCAGATGGCAGGTGAGGCAATCATCGCCCCGCCGGGCCGCCGGTGAGTTGCGGAAACTGCGCAGGGTGATCTCACCGGGAGCGTCATGACAGGGCGCACAGGCGGCCGGCACCTGCACCCTGGGGTAGGGATGGGCACTCAAACCGTGACAATCGATACAGGTCACACCGGCTGAGCCGGTCGGGGAATGGCAGCGGAGACAGCTTTCCGGTGAGCCGTTTTGTCGCCACTCCTCCCGAAACGTGGCGGTTTCCGCAGCGATCGCCATGCGACTTTGCTGAAACTCTGCCTGCTGCCTGGGATGGCACGCCGCGCAGGCGTTATCCCTATCTGCAGTTGCCCCTACCCCCCCACTGAACAGGGGCAACAGTAACGCTGCAATCCACGCTTTCATTCAAACACATGGGCCGGCTCGCCCCCTTCACACAGACCCCGTGGTATCAGGAACGGCACACTACCGGGCCGGGTGTAAGAGAACTCCGGCGTCTCCATCTCACCACCCGCCGCCAGCCATGCCGCGAGCCCACCCTGCAACACCCGAACCTGATGACCGGCATCGACCAACCGTGTCACCCAGGCGGTAGTCAGGACATGGTCAGCCCCTTCGGGAGTCAGCAGGACCAATGCACCACCGCTACCATCGGGCAGATAGCCTTTGGGCTCCAGGCCGCCATTCAGTGCACCGGGAATGGTTCCGGCGTGGTACGCGGCCCGACCCCGCACATCCAGAACCAGGGGCGGTTCAGTGGTATCCAACCATGCAATCAAGGCCTGGGCAGAGACCGTTTCCCACTGGCTGGAGAGGGCCACCGACCCCATCAGCAGACAGGCGACCAGAAACGGGCCGGTCGGAAACAGCTGCTTTTTCACGCTTCACCCACAGGGACTCCCATTACTTCGGGCACAGCCACTTCCTGGAACGCAGTCGGCGCAGTCAGCGCCTGTCGCAGCAGATCCATACCCGCCTCACGCGCCAGTTGCTGATCAATCACCACGGCCGTAGCGCCATCCACACAGGCCAGGTTGCGCAGATGGGCCACCTCTTTCGCCCCGCCGGATATCCAGATTGCCAACGGACAGTCGCTGATCTTCTCCAGCATCTCCAGCGCCAACCCCTTGCCACGTACCTCCGCCTCCCGGGAGTCGAGCCACAGGGTATCAAAACCGAGATCAATCGCCCGGGTAACCGCCTCCACAAGGGAGACGTCCCCATCGGTTACCTGCCAGCCCTTTATGCTGGCGGAATCCGGAATATAAAAAGAGAAACCCTCGCCTATTGCCGGACCGGAGAAACGGTAGCTGATAGCGGGTTTGTACACCGTCAATTGGGGGACCCAGGTCAGCTCAGGCCACTCATCCCGCATCCGTGCCGTCTCGGCCAGGCCCCTGGTACAGACCCAGAGACAGCTGTCATCTTCCAGCCAGTCACTCTCCTGCTCCGGGTCTCCATCGATCAGCAGCGTATCGCCGACAGGTATCACCCTGCGCTGTTCCGGCCTACAGCTGCCCGGAGCAACAACCAGACCATCCGCACCGGCCAGACAGGTGTGCAGCGCTTCCTGCTGCTCCGCTACTGGCGGTTTATACTGCACAAACAGTTTCAACTCTTCACTCATGTTGTGCCTCTGTTAATCGTCCAACAGGTTTTCCCAAAACGCCTCATGCTCTGCCCGGGCTTCCGCATCACTGTCCCGTGCCCGGAAAATGCGCTCCTTCTCCAGCGCCGCCTCCAGTTCCGCCGCCAGACCAACGAATGCGGCAGCCACCGCCCCTTCCGGCCGGCTCTTCACCAGGGGGGTTCCGGCATCCGCCAGCAGTTGCCCTTCGGGATCAAGGGGTACGCCCCCAAGCAGGCGCACATGTTTGCGTTGCGCCAGGGTACTCACTGTGCCATCGGGGAACAGCGCCTGTTGCTCACCACAACAGGGACAGATGTAACTGGTCATATTTTCCACGATGCCGAATACCGGAATATCCAGGTCGTGGAACATGGCGATTCCGCGCGCCGCATCCACCACCGAGAGTTTCTGCGGCGTGGTGACCAACACAGCTCCGGTGACCGGTATCTGTTCCAGAATGGTGAGGGGCACATCGCCCGTACCCGGTGGCAGATCCACCAGCAATATATCCAGTTCCGGCCAGGCAATATCATGGAACATCTGCAGCAGCGCCTGGGTAACCAGTGGCCCCTTCCAGACCAGCGCGGCCTCCGGTGGCAGAACATTGCCAACGGATACGGTCCAGACACCGTAGTTGTCCACCGGCAGGGTCCGGCCATCCGCATCGGTTGGGAGTTCCCGATCCGTACCCATCATCCGGGTAATCGACGGACCGTAGAGATCCGCATCAAGAATGCCCACCCGCTTGCCGGCCTGGGCCAGGGCACAGGCCAGATTGACCGTGACCGTGGACTTTCCCACGCCACCCTTGCCACTGGCTACCAGTACGATATTCTCGATGCCCGCTATGGACTGCTGCGGTTCGGCATACCAGGGCTGTGCTCCGGGGGTCGGCTCTGTGTTGCCCAAAGTGACTGGTATGGGAAATTCCGGGATTTCGCTCATCGGCTCACCTCCTCCTGTTCAGTCAGTTTCAAAGCGTCCGCAACAGACCGGGCAAGCGTATGGAAATGCAAGCCGTGGCCGGTGGCATCACGGGCCACCGGATGGCCCGTGTCGGAACCCACCGCCACGTCCGGCATGAACGGCAGCTGGGCCAGCAGAGGCAGGCCGGTCTGACGGGAAAGTTCGGTCGCTCCACCCGCTCCGAACAGGGCTCCCACATGTCCGCAACTGCGGCAGCTGACACCGGCCATATTCTCCACCAGGCCGAGACATGGCACCGCCAGGTCCGCAAACATCTCCAGGCCGCGCCGCACATCGTCGATAGCCACCTGGCCCGGGGATGTGACTGTAACCACGCCGGAGAGGGCCACGCTCTGCGCCACCGCCATATGCACATCGGAAGTACCCGGTGGCAGATCAACCAGCAGCAGATCCAGTTCTCCCCAGTCGATATCGTAAAACAGCTGTGGCAGTCCCTCGTCGATCAGTGATCCACGCCAGATCAGTGCCTGCTCTTCCGGTAACAGCAGCCCGAGGGACATCATGCGTACCCCATAGGCTTCCCGGGGCTCGATCCGGTCGCCATCGGCGGTCATCTCGGCACGACCAGTGACCCCCAGCAGGGTGGGGGCGGACGGCCCGTAGACATCCGCATCCAGCAGTCCCACAGAGAAGCCCTGTGCAGCCAGTGCTACCGCGATGTTGACCGTCACCGTTGATTTGCCTACCCCGCCCTTGCCGCTGTGTATGCCCACAACACGCCGGACTCCGGGTAGAGCGGCTCTCTTTGCTATCGACTGGGGACGGGGTTTCACCACCGCACGCTCAACCCCCGGCAGCGCCTCCACCAGGGGAGTTATTGCCCCAGCCAGTGCCTCCTGCAGCTCGTCGGAGAGATGCTCCGTATCGAGCAGTACCCGCACCGCACCACCGGTGGCAACCACGTCGTAGACCTGTCCGGCGCTGACTACGTCAGGCCCCTCTTCGGACAGGCTAAGCTGGCTCAATGCAGCCAGTACCTGCTCCTCCAGGCTCTGCATCGCTTGATATGAACAATTCAGGGACATAGAAACTCTTCCTTCAAATAGTGCTGAATAATCAGCGCTTCTTCGGCACTGATGACCTCATCAGCACCCTGTTCACGACGCATGACCTCCACAATGGCCGGCAGCAGCACCGGAGGGAATTCACACAATCGTTCAACCCGCAGTTCATGACAGCTTGAGCAGCGTGCCTGGAACAGCTCTTCGGGCGTTCCCGGCTGCCGCCACCAGCCGTAGATCAGCACCACCAGAGCGATCAGCAAGCCTGTCACCAGCCAGCCTGGTCTACCCGGACAACATGTCGAGCCACGCTTCATCCAGCTCCTGCTCGTTACTGCAGACCTGACACTGATCGGTCGCCTGATCGGCCGGTACGAACGGTGTACCGCAACGACTACAGGGCCGCTGCCGACGCAGGAACAGCTGCACCCGGCCCCGGTCGAGCTCATCCAGACGCCCGGCAGCCTGCGGGATCATCGCCTGCTCGGGACAGATTCGTTCACACAGGGAGCAATCGGTACAGAGCGTCGGATCGAAACTCAGTTCACGCCTCTCGGCCGTTTCCAACGCGCACAACGCACCGGTCGGACAACGCTCCCCGCACACCAGACAGCCGCTGCAGTCGGCACTCACCGAACGCAACCGCCAAGGCAGCGGTCCGGTAAGACGCCAGGGCACCCGGTCCGCCCGGCTGACCAGGACCGATTGATACTGCACCGCCCGTTGTGGATAGACACTGCTCTGGTAAAACGGCAGTGCCTCTTCATCCTGCTCCTCAGGATCCAGACCAGGTACAATCCAATCCACCGCCTGGTTGACCGCCTGCGCCCCACCGAAACGGAGAAATGCCCGTCGGCTCAGATGGGGTTGATCCTGATATTCCCGGGTCTTACCGGCGGTCACACTATCGGGGGTCAGCTCTATCCGGGGAGCCCCCTCACCCAGCCATTCGGATACCGTTTGCACCACCTTTTCGATCGATTCCCGCGCATCACCGTATCTGCACCCTTCGCAGTTATTCAGGCCGTGCAACCCCAGCACGCTCACCCCTTCCGCCCGGGCCGCCGCGATCAGTCGTGCATCGAGCACGCTGTGACACGGGATAACGATGCCACCGCCCTTGTCACTGCTGGCACGACAGTGCAGATCAACCTGCGCCTGGTCAGCCAGTGTTGCGATGAAGCGCTCCGGGACAAATCCTCTGGAGCGCAGGGCTCCGGCCGGACAACCGGGCAGACAGCTGTTACAACCGGTACAGCGGTCGGGATCCAGGTCGATAGCGTCCGGCGACAGGCTGAGGGCATCGGACGGACAGATATCCTGGCAGTTGGTGCACGTCAGGGTGCGACCCCGCAGGTTGGTACACAGCTCCTCTTCAATGATCAATTCCGACAGATTCAGAAAACCATCGGCCTGTTCATGGGCAGTCAGTTGCATTACACCGCCTCCTCGCTCTCCCTGGAGAGCGACTCGGCGGGAATCTTTCTTCCCAACCAGTGGGTGAGTGCTACCGCACTGACCATGTTGGTCGCCAGGGGTACGTTATTGAGATCGCAGACCCGATAAAACGGGGTGATGTCGGGTTCATCAGCTGCCGGCGTCTCCGGATCGCGAATAAAGTAGACCGCCCGGATGGAGTTGGTGCAGATCAGTCCGCAAAGTTGAATCTCTCCTCCCTTTTTTCCGGAGAAGAGATGGGTCACTTCCAGCCCCACTTCCCGCTCGATCGCTTCGCCGGTCTCGGAGGTGGCCAGCAGTCGATAACCCTCAAACACCAGACGCTGCTTTTTGATCAGTTTGATCAGCTCCGGCAATTTACGCTCATGGGCGATCATAATAATTGTCTGTCCCGCTCCAGCCATCTTGCCTAGCCTCTGGGGTAATGGTTAAAAAGGATGAAACGTCCCTGTTTCAAAGCGGAATGGAGGACTTTCATTAGGTTGCCCGCCTCAACCCTCCGGACATCCATGTTCAGGAAACCGCCGAACAGCAGCGGTTAAAAACAGGCGCCCCATTACCCGATCCATCCCGCAAACCAAACAGGTTCCGGTACAGCTTCCTATGCCCCGTCGCAAGGGCATCCACCGATACCAGCGGATCATCCCGGGCATCCAGACTGGCTTTTATATCCGGCAGCCACGCCGGCTGTTTCAGCCAGCGCTCCATGGCGCCATGATCCTGATGGGAGAATGTCACCCCATGTACGCCATCAATAAAATCGGCGCCCTGCACCCGATCAGATCGCAATACCGGCAATCGCAACGCGGCCGCCAGATCCAGCAGCGGGCTTTTGCACTGTTTGATATAGGGCATCAGAAGCAGGTCGGCATCACGAAACAGCGACGTCACCTCTTGCGGTGCCACATAGCGGTCGATAAGGGTAAATCGCATGGCCCGCTTGGCGGCGGCCAACAGCTCTTCCGGCACACCGCGCAGCACTCCCTCGCCCGCCACGATCAGGTGCATATCAGCGGGCCAGTCATTACACGCCACCGTGGTCAGCAGTTGGTCGAGACCTTTACGCCGGCAGCCGTGTCCGAAAAACAGCAGACGTCGTTCGCCCGGCTGTTTCTGCGGCGCGGGCGAGCAGGCAGCAACCCCCGCTGGTTGTATCGCCAGGTAATTGGGGCTGCCGGGTAACAGGGTCACCTGTTCGTGGGGAGTATCCAGTAACTCATCCAGCGCCCAGACCAGATGTTTATCACGGGCGACCACGCAATCCAGTTTCCGGTACAGCACCCGGTAGGCCGGCATCAGCAACCAGCGCCGTTCGTGGGGAAGAATGTTGTGGGGCGTATAGATCACTTTGATGCCGCGACGCTGTGCCCAGCGAACGAAATGGATCGCCAGCAAGGGGTTATCCACCCACTGCAGATGGACAACATCGGGGTTTACCGCCTGAACCTGCCGCCGCACGCAGCGCCAGCCTCGATAACCACTCTCCAGACAGGCCTGCTTGTGAAACGGCACGGTCCAGCCTTGCAGCTCATCACGCCTGCCGGTCAGCAGGTGCACTTCCAAATCTGCCCGGTGCAGTCCATAGGCCAAGGCATGGGTGTAGTGGCTCAGAAAACCGCGGCCTGAAGCCTCTACTAGGAGAATGCGCACTGACCGGCCGTTCACAGCCCGGATGCCTTGCGGAAGTCCGCGTCATAATCGAGCCGTTTCGGCTCCCGTCGATTCAGCTCCACCAGTTCCCGCAGGCGACGGCGATCGACCAGCTGTTCCAACTCCAGCCACAACGCCTGTTCCACCATGGTCAGAATCTGCCGGTAGAACGGCTGCAGGGCGGCATCGGCGGCACGACGACACCAACCCGGTGCCCACTCCGCCAACAGGTCCAGAAAAAATGTCTCACGTCGCTGCTTGTGCTCATCGGCCAGGGGGATATCTCCCGTTGATAGCGCAGCCGCTTCCGCTCCAGCCAGATTGGCATAAAAGCCAAGCATGGTGCCGATGTGATCCGGGAACTCGCCGCTGAGGCGGTTTTGATAATCCCACCCCGCCTGGCGATAGGCCTCCATCGCCTTGTCTGCCGGTTCCTTGAACAGGCAGCCGGTCTCGGCCACGGATGCGTAAGGGCTGACGCAGCCCGGTGCAACAAACAGTCCGGTAAACTCCTCCGCCAGCAGCTCGACCAGCTTTTCTGTCGGCGCGTGATAAAACTCCTCATCGAATTTCACCCCGAATTCAGCCAGGGTGGAACGCAGTTCACCCCGCACCAGACCGAGCAGGGCAGCGTCCGCCTCCGCTTCGATACAGCGCGAGAAAAAACCAAACAGTCCGGCCAGTGCCTGTACCTCTTCGAGTCTGTTCTGAATAAAAACAGTATCCCCGGTTGCTTCAGATGCCATTGTGGTTGTTGTCTGCATCTCATCTCCTCCCAATCAAACTTTTATCCCCCGGTACCTTGCGATACCGGGGGCAGTAATCAGTGCCCGCCGGTATGGAGCGCTGGTTCAGGAAGATTGGACCAATCCACATCCACCTCTTGATGCTTGGCCCGATGGATATCACCCGTATAGGCGTAGCGCAGGGTCTCCTCATAATCCTTCATGGAGACCTCCAGGCTCACATTGGTATCACCATACTTATCCCCGGGTTCCGCCTTGGATACGGTTACCACGGTGTCGAACCAGCCTTGCGATCCGCCAATGGGATCAACCGCCAGTCGGATAATCGGGTTCGGATGCACGCCCTTGTCGTTCCACCAGACATTGTTGGCAATATCGGCGTCACCACCCTGTGCATACCCGGGTGCCTGTTCACGCTGCTTGAGCTGGGCCAGTCGGCCATAGGCACTGTGGCCGCATGCGGTGGAGATGGCGACCACATCCGGATGAATACCCTCGGTGACATGGGCCCGGGTGACTATATAGCCGACAGCCGATGTGACACGGATCAGATCACCGTCGGTAATACCCCGTGCCGCGGCAGTTTTGCGATTTATCCACGCCGGGTTTTTATGATAGAGCTCGGCCAGGTATTTCACTGAGGCGGTCCGGCTCTGTGTATGTACATTCACCTTATAGGTTGTCAGTACCAGTTCATCCGCCTTCTTGTCCCTGGAAGGCAGACGCTTGTAGACCGGCAATGGATTGAAGCCGTACTTCCGGAAGCTCTCCTTGTACAGCTCAATACGACGGGATGGCGTGCCGAAGCCCACCATATTTTTGCCATTCACATGAATACCAATGGCGTGGCCATCTTTTCTGATCGTACCATCACTCTCTATCTCCGCCCCGAACATGTCGGAGGCGGACAGCTCCTTGGTATAGAGACCGTAATCGGGCTCTACTTCATTGCCATTTTTATCCACGATCTTGGCGGTCTCTTTATCCACCTTGCCATAGATTGGCCAGACGCCTTTCTTCTTCATGTGACTCCAGCCCCCATCCTCCTTCAGGCCGGGAATATTGTCGAAATGCGCTTTCATCCAATCTTCAACCGTATTGAAGGCGAAGTATTTCTTGATGCCAAGCGAGCCGTCGGCGTCCACTTTGTGGATTACGTCGATCAGTGTCTGACGGAACTCCTGAGTACCACCCAGCGGTTTGATGACCGGCTGGCGAATCGACAGACATGGATAGAGACCACTCGGCATGGACTCGGGGTCATGTCGTTCCAGGTAGGTGACATCGGGAATAATCAGATCTGCCAGTTCCGTACTCTCCGACATATAGGGACTGAACGAGACATAGAACGGGATCTGTTTTTCGTCACTGAGCATATCCTTCCAGACATGGCTGGAAGGATAGGTGTATACCGGATTGTCGTAATAGGTCATCCAGACCGATACCTTCGCCTCCCCCTTTTTGATCATGTAGGGCGCATGGGTCGACACATGATGGGACGCCAACGGGTAGAGTGGCGGCGCCGCGATCACGCTGGGCGCTTTTCCTTTCGGCGGCACCGGCTCCGGCTGGGGCCAGCCCATGCCCCGCGGCAGGCAGTATCCACCCTTCTTTTCCACATTACCGGTTATCACATTGATCATGTGAATAGCCGCCTCCTGGTAAGAGCCCCAGATGTGTTTGCAGGGTCCGCGATAGGAGAAAGTGGTAGCCGGTTTGGTGGTGGCGAACTCCCTGGCGATACGTCGTATATCCTTGGCCGGCACACCCGACTCCTCGGCGGCGTACTCCGGGGTATAGGGTTTCAGATGATCAATCAGCTGCTCCGCCGTCACGTTGGTCCAGTCACGAATAAAATCGGCGTCATAGAGCCCCTCATTCATGATCACATGGCAGATCGCCAGTGCGACCACACCGTCTGTTCCGGGATAGGGGAAATAGGCCTCATCGGCAAAGCCGGAGGTGTTCGACATGCGCACATCAAAGCTCACCAGCTTGGCCTTGTTGCCCACCACGCCATCCACCAGCCTTTGCGCGTTGGGATTCATGAAATAGGCGGTTTCCAAGACATTGGAACCGAAGTTGAGAATATACTTGGTATTGGCCCAATCACAGGATTCAATATCCGGCCCCCAGGAGGGCTCCAATCCCACTTTTTTCGATGACTCACAGATGTTGGTGTGGTTCAGCATGGCATTTGAACCAAGCGCATGCATAAAGCGGCCGACCGCACCACCGGTACGATCACGTCCCCACTTGAATACCATCTCGTTGAGGATCTCCGGCTTCTGCTCCGCATTGGCACGATCAATCACTTCACGCAGTTTCTTTGCCAGCAGGGTGGTGGCCTCATCATAGGAGATGCGCTTCCACTTGCCTTCACCCCGTTTGCCGGTACGCAGCAGGGGCGTCATGATCCGATCAGGATCGTATACATGCAGAAAACCAGAATTCCCCTTGGCACACAGCTTTCCCCGGGTATTCGGATGATCCATGTTGCCTTCAAGCTTTACGATGCGTCCATTCTCCACGTAAGCCACACCGCCATCCTCGATGTTGCAGGCCAGGCAGGTATAAGGCACCGCCTCACGCTCCGCACCGGTGGTGGCGGAATAATCCTTTCCACCCAACTCCTGCTCCATGGCGACCAGACGACTGCTGGACAGACCCAGCGCACCGGCCGCAGCACCTGCCGCACTACCGAACTTCATGAAATCCCGGCGGGTGTATTTAATAGAATCGCTCATCTTTATCTCCTCAGAAATTGATCTGGGTAAGCTGTCCGGCATAGATCAGCACTTCCCGGAAACTGAAGGCACCTACCGCGCTCAATACCGCTGCCAGGGTCAGCACTTTTGGATTACGACCGATTTTCGGCGCGGCAACCAGAACCAGTGGAACCAGAATGCCGATCAGAAAGGTGACTCCCCAATACTTGAATCCAAATTGCTGATTAATGATTTCCCAGGCCTGCTGTTTCTCACCGGTACCAAAATTCAGCACCACCCACTCGGCCAGAAACAGCGCAAAGGTCACTGCCAGAGAGATATAGAGAAAGGCGTGCAGAAACTCAGCCGCCTGCTCATCCAACTGTCCTCGTAAAAAATGGATAACCGCCACTACCGCGGTACCGGAACTCATGGAGAGGATCACAAACAGCAGCGGAATCGTCGGATTGCTCCACAGCTCCCGGGTCTGATGAACCATCAGATCAAGGCCGGTGTAGAGCGGCATGGAGAGCGCCAGCAGAGATCCGATAATACCGGTCCAGCGCATCAGCTTCTGGTTCCCCTTCATGGATCCGTAATAGAACCCGAGAATGCAGAGGCCAAACAGCGGCAGGAACAGAGACCCCCAGGAGAGTGGAGAGGTCCAGTGGAAATAGAGTATGGGATAAAGAAACCGACTGGGTTGGCCAAGGTCCATGATCAGCAGCGGACCACAGATGGCCAGCAGTATCAGTGAGACAAACAGCCCGGTTTTCTGAAAAGGTTCCATGGACTTGGCGATACCACCAAACACGTTGCCAAATACCGCTGGCGCGGCAGCATAAACAAACGTCATGCTGGCGGCACCGATCAGAAAGAAGTAGATAACGATTTCATGCCCCCAGGGGGCAATGTTGTAACTCATGTACTCAAACATGCTGGTTCCCCCTTATAGGACGCCTGAGAAAAACTTGCTGCCCCGGTTATGCTTATAGAAAGCCTCGCTGTCAGAGCGCGCTGCATAGGATTGCGGAGCAGCGAACACCTGCTCGGTCTGAGCTCGTTCCGGCTTGATGTAATAGACCTGTGGCCGGGTGCCTTTTTCCGGCTTCAGCACAACGGTCTTGTGGCGGGCAACCAGTTTAGAAACTTCGCTGTCCGGATCATTCAGGTCACCGAAGATGCGGGACCGTCCCAGGCAGGTCTGCACACAGGCGGGAGCCAGACCCTTTTCCACCCGGTGACTACAGAAAGTGCACTTGTCCACCACGCCACCGATTTTTACCCGGTCACGGTTTTTCGGCAGTACGTGTCGCGCGTTATAGGGACAGGCGGCGATACAGGTGCGGCAGGCAATACAGCGTTCATAACGCTGCAGCACGAAACCGTCCTCATGCTTGTAGGTTGCCTCGGTCGGACAATTGCGCACACAGGGCGGATTGTCACAGTGATTACACAGGCGCGGCATGAAATGACGCTTGGTGTTGGGATAGTGGCCGGTATCTTTGACCTTCACGATAGTCCGCCACACACCCAGCGGCACATCATATTCAGCCTTGTCTGCGCAAACGCAAGCCATGCAGCCGATACAGCGGCGCAGGTCGACGACCATGGCCCAACGTTTCTTACCGGGCACGCCCAAAGATGGTTCAGCCTGAAGACCAACGGGCATAGGGATTCCTCCTTCAGATATAGGGTTTAAGCGTAATAAACCGACAGAGGTTAAGAACACAAAGCCAATTATTATGTTGTTACCAAGGCGCTATTCTTAACTTGCGGAAAGAAGTGCAGATTCCATACCACAGTATTTTTGTATGTATTATATCTTATTGATTTTACTTAATAATTATTAGTAACAAGCGAACTTTGATGTTTAAAGGCCGCACAGAACCGCTAGCACAGTTACCAGTCGGTAACCAAACCTGGAGCGGAAAACCATAACCAATTGTTTATACAGGATATTTTTAAACTGGATCTAAAAGGGCAGGATGTTACCTGTCAGTAACGGTGCACACCAAAACAGCCTCCGAAGCGGCCACGTCGGGGAGTCGGATAACGGAAATAATAATCGTATAAACAATAACTTATGACTCAGTTGGCCAGATAATTAAGATACTCCGAATAGAAACCGACATGGGGTGATAACCCACGAATACCGATGGAGCAAAGCGGGCTTCTCCACAAGCGGAACGAACATCGTCTACTGGCGGCTGAGTTACTGAACAGTAACATGCGCAATTATGGGTATCAGGGAGGCTTCAGATCCGGGGCCGCTAGAGCATTAACTTACAGGGTCCCGAATGAGCCTGTCCCGCACCGGAGCAGATCAGGCATGGGATCAGTCAAAGTGCGAGCATTTTTGCGCCGATCAAAAACAGCGAAATGAAAAATGGGTCAACCGTTTATCCCCGTGGGCACAAAAGCGGTGCCCACCCTGCCTGGCTTCGGAAGCTATTCAACCCGATGCCTTAACAGAACCAGATTATCCAGCACTACGTTGCTGGACCAGATAAAGCTGGCGCCGGCGCCCGTAAACTTTTCTCTGAAATTCATGTAAGCGTTTTTATTGTTTACGCCGATATGATCCTCGGTAAAGCCTGTCGCTTTAGGCCAGTCTGAATAATCACCGCTGGTTTGCCAGTTTGCCGGGATATCCCAGTGCAGCGAATAGGCGTTGCTGGCATCATCTCTCGCTTCGGTACTGCATTTTTGGGAGCCTCGCTGTGAACCCACCTCTTCCACGCAAGTCAGGTCGTAAATAGGCGCTGTGTAGTAGGTCTGGGCGTACCAATCGGGACTTGTGACAGTGCCATCTGAAAAGCTGGCGATAAAGCCACCGTCCCCGGGATGATAAGGTTTGCCCCGGTTCTGTTCACTGCCCAGTCCTGAGTGCTCTTCCCAGTCCACAACCTTTACTGCAATCTCGTAAGGTTTGTTCACTTTGAAGCGGACAATGTTTGAATTGAAGGGTGTAAAGGGCACCGGGTCTACCCCTACCAACTTGCCATTCACGTACAACTCGAAATAGTTGTCCGCGAAGATGTAGCCGGTAATCACTTGTCCGTCCGGATCAATCTCCACCACCGGAACATCGGATATGGGAACGTCAGCCATTGAGTCCGGCGTGACGCCGTTGCACTGATTATAGAGATCGGCTGCGAAGTTCACCCTCTTATAGTTGACCTGCCCAGGTACCACATACCTCTTCCCAGCAGCGGACTTTACGCCAACCGGCGACAGTCGTGAACGCCCGTACTCACATGAAAAGAGGTTTTCGGTAGTTACTGCGGCCGCGCCCTGAATGGGGATACCGGTCCCTGTATAGCCGCTTGATGCCGCATGGAGATTCAGGCTTACCAGTGATAAGGCCAGGATAAATTTGCGCATCACACTCTGCTCCTGTTGATCATCGATCTGTGAATTTACGGCTAAATAAAACCGCTTTGCTTCCGGAAGGCGCTGGTGCTCTGATTACGCGCCAGCAAAACCGGAGGTTCCGATGCAGCCAGCGGTTAAGGGCAGATAAGTCGGTTTCAATCCATAACGGACAACAGAGTGATTCTATTGGAAAATCCCAAAGTCGCAAGGCGTTATTCAGGCTGTCAGGGCACAAAAAAACGGCCCTTAAAAATTAAGAGCCGTTTATCTGTCCCACAGTGCTCGGGGGCAATCAGGAGCGCACCGCTACCTGCCCCGCACCATTTTCAGTCGGTTATCCGTCACTGTCACTACTGTAACGCTGATCTTCCATCTGCTGCTGGCGCTGGATCTCCGCCTGGCGACGGGCTTCCCACACCTCCTGACGCTGTTCCACCCGCTTGTCCCAGACACCCTCTTTTTCCGGTATGGTGCGCAGGCCGAAAAAGACCTGCTTCATCAGCCGGTAGCCGAACTGCATGAGGGAGGTGTCCTCTTTCGCCAGCACTTCGTAGAGGGAGTCTTCCAGGTCATAGGTCGCCTTGAAGTTGTCGCTCAGCACAAAGCGGCGGAAGCGGTCCATATCGAAGGAGCACATGAAGTACATCTGCAGTGTGGCCTCGGGCGGTTTACCCACACTGGGACCACCGGAGCGTTTCATCAGCATCAACTGCTCCCACTCCCGGTTCATCTCGTCATACTGGGCTGTCTCCTGCTCGGACAGGTACTCCTGTATGGTCAGTTCCCGATTCTCTTCATGTCCTTTGCAGTGATCCTCTTTGATCAGCACATAATCGATCTCTTCCTTCTTCTCCCCGGCGTTGAGACGGGCCATGTGGCCCAGGGGGTAGTACCGACAGGCGGTGGGGCGATCCTTGTAGACGCTGCACCCCTCGTCCGTCATAAACAGGCAGGCGCCGTCATTGTCAGTACGCAGTTTGACGCCCGGCAGTCCGTCCTGGTCCATCTGGAAAGGGACGGTGTGATCCTTCAGGAAATCGGTGCTGGTTTTACCCAGGTGATCCTTCAGACGAATGATGTCATAGGGCGTCAAGGTAATGTCTGCGCTGCGGCAGCAGGCGTTAAAACAGGAGATGCCCTTGTGACAGCGGAATTGGATTTTCGAGCCGAGATCAAGAATGGTCGGCACGAGATTGCTCTGAAAAGGAACTTCGATTTTATCACTCATGGAGGGCCTCTGGTAGGAACTACCAAATTGGTTTTACAGTGTTGTAGCAAGTTTACACGATCCGGGCGATGCCCGTCTTCAAATCAGCGTGGCAGCGCCGTACGCTGACACTTCCGCCTCGATCGGCGGACACAGGGGAAGACGCCTGTGCCACTGTAAGTACCGTCTTCCCCTGCGATAAAAAAAGTCCGGGCACCAGAGGCACCCGGACTCTTTCGTTCCTAAACCGTCAAGCAGTGCTTACTTGAACAGCTTGGACTTGTCGACCAGATCGACGTGGGCGCGCTTGAAGCAGGTCCAGGTCTTGGTCTCTTTGTCATACACGGAGTTCACGAAGCACTTCCAGTTCTCCTCGTCGACGAAGTTTTTGTCCATCCGGTAGTAGAAACCGGGATAACGGGACTCTTCACGGAACTGAATGTGTTTCATGTGCGCTTCAGCAGTCAGGATGCGGTGGTAGTTCTCCCAGGCGCGAAGCAGTTCGTGCAGGTCTTTCGCACGCATCTTCAGGGAGTCTTCCTTCAGCATACCCAGCTTCTCTTCAGCGATCGCCAGCATGTGCTCGTTGGTGGTGTAGTAGGTGGCCACACCGGCAACGTACTCGTCCATGATCTTCTGCAGGCGGAACTGCAACATCCGCGGGGTGATGTAGTTGGGGTTCACATCGATAGCGGTGGTGTAGTCCTTGAACTCCAGGTAGTTACGTACCGGACGGTAGATCTCGGCGACCAGCTCTTCTACGGTGGTGTCCAGCTCAGGGGTGTGATCCTGGTTGTCCATGACGAACTGCACCATGGACTTGGCACACATACGACCCTCGGCGTGGGAACCGGAGGAGAACTTGTGACCGGATGCGCCCACGCCGTCAGCGGCGGTGAACAGACCCTGTACGGTGGTCATACCACGGTAACCCCAGTTCCAGCCGCGCGGCAGGTGCTCGGGTACACCGTCCATGGCCTCATCGGTCGGCGCGCCGACATCAGTAGGACCGGACACCCAGATGCCGCAGCAACCGGAGTGAGAACCCAGCAGGTACGGTTCGGTCGGCATCAGCTCGGAGTTTTTCTTCTCCGGCTCGACGTTCTCGCCGGCCCAGATACCACACTGGCCGATACACATATCCAGGAAGTCTTCCCAGGCCTCTGCTTCCAGATGCTTCACCTCACGGGGGGTGAGGGTCTCACGCAGGTTGGCAAGAGCGGTGACGGTGTCCATCCAGATCGGACCACGACCTTCACGCATCTCTTTCAGCATCAGGTGGTTACGCAGACAGGAAGCAGGAACAGCCGCCTGACCGTAGGGGGGATAGTCGTCCAGCATGTCCTTGTTGCGGTCCATGTAGACTTCGCCAAAGGCGTTGGTGGCCTTGGATTTGAACAGCAGGAACCAGGCACCGACCGGACCGTAACCGTCTTTGAAACGGGTCGGTACGAAGCGGTTTTCCATCATGGTCATCTCTGCGCCGGCCTCTGCAGCCATGGCGTAGGTGGAACCAGCATTCCAGACCGGGTACCAGGCACGACCCTGACCCTCGCCCACGGAACGGGGACGGAAGATGTTCACGCAGCCACCGGCAACCAGCAGACAGGCTTTGAACTTGTAGACGAACAGCTTGTGGTCACGAACCGAGAAACCGACCGCACCGGCGACGCGGTTCTTGTCGTTCTTGTCGTTGACCAGCTTGACGATGAAGACACGCTCCTGGATGTTCTCGATACCCAGGCCCTTCTTGGCAGCCTCAGCGACGATCCACTTGTAGGACTCACCGTTGATCATGATCTGCCACTTACCGGAACGGACCGGCTTGCCGCCGTCTTTCAACGGAGTCATGCCCTTGGAGCCGTCAAAACGCTCACCGTTCTCGTCGGTCTTCCAGATTGGCAGACCCCACTCCTCAAACAGGTGCACTGACTCATCCACGTGGCGGCCCAGGTCGTAAGCCAGGTCATCACGGGTGATACCCATCAGGTCGTTGGAGACCATCCGGGCGTAGTCTGCGGGATCCTGCTCGGAACCAATATAGGTGTTAATAGCGGACAGACCCTGTGCCACAGCACCGGAGCGATCCATGGCGGCCTTGTCGACCAGCTTGACTTTAATATCCACGCCCTGCTTCTTGGCAGCATCAACCCAGGGGCCAATCTCATAAGCAGCACCACAGGCGCCCATACCACCACCGATGATGAGGATATCTACCTCTTCCTCGATGATTTCAGGATTTCCGAATTCACCAGCCATTTGAATTTCCTCTTATTCTAAAAACTTTACAAATACAGTTCGGCTATGCCGCAGATTACTTCTTGATCAGCTCACTGGGGTCGCCAGCGCGGTAACCGTTGGCCTGAACAAAGAAACCGGATTCAGCGATCTTGGAAATATCAGCCTCTGGCTTGCCACCGTAAGGATCGATAGAGCCTTCCGGCGTGGTACGGATGGGGAACTTGAAGCGCTTCATGGTGCCGTTGCGGAACTTGATGGTCCACATGATGGAATCGGTACCACGCAGTGGCTGAACGGAAGCGCCCAGCGGTACGATATCGGCATAGGGACGTGCTTCAATGGCCTGCTGCGGGCAGATCTTGATGCAGGAGTAGCACTCCCAGCACTGATCCGGTTCCTGGTTGAAAGACTTCATGGCGTGGCCGGTCAGGGAACCGTCCAGGTCAAGTTTCATCAGGTCATGCGGGCAGATATACATACAAGCGGTCTTGTCCTGACCCTTGCAGCCATCACACTTATCAGTACGCACAAATGTAGGCATGGTACTTTTTCTCCTAAGTTTTACTGCAGTGTTAAAATCACCACCGGACATCAGCGGCGTTTTCTCGAGTCGATACCCGGATTGCCGGGAAGAATCTCAATCTGTATTATCTTTATTTTCAAAGACCGCAGCCCCTCCAGGCCCCCGATCTTAAAGCATTTTTTCTCTGGCGAACTCTCTTTGATAACCCTGCAAGACAAACTAGAGAAGGCAACTTACAGCGGAGCATTCCAGAAATCAGGAGAGACAACATAAAGAGTTGCTTATCAAAGTGCCAAACAATAGTTTTGGGCGGGGCATAAACCCTGTTTATTCGCCACATAATGAACCCATATTTCCCGCCGCCCGCGACCAGACTTCCCTCCCGGCGACGGCTCGGTTATGGTGGAATCAGGTATCACCAAGACGCGTTCCCATGAAGAATCTACCACCCAAGCATCAACAGATTATTACCCTGCACGCCCCCTTTATCTGCCAGGTGGTGCAGCTGTCCCAACAGCCGGACAACGGAGCGGCCCTGGAGCCGATCCTGAAACAGGCCGAAGCCAGCGGCTGGCACGCCCTGGTCAGGGCGATCCGACAGATAACCGGCGGACAGCGCAACCCGTCCGCCCTGGGCAATCTGGATGAAGAGGACCGGGTGATCGCTGAAGCGATCATGCGCGGCCTGCAGGACCCCACCACCCTGCCCGATCCCGATGCGCGCCCGGAACCGACCCTGGCCGCCCCCGGCCTGGCCGGGATGATCCAGGCCGCCGCCAACGGCAACGTAGAGGCACTGACCCTGATCTCCAACATGGCCGAGCAGATGAGCCGGGCCGGTGGGCCGATGGCACGTCTGGCAGGCATCATCCGCCCGCTGATCAACGGCGAGCGGGATGCCGACAAACTGTGCCGGGGGATGAACGAGCAGACCCGTCAACTGACCCTGGATATCCTCAGCGAACTGGGCAGGAACCAGCCCCATTGAACACCATGACCCAAAGCCGCCCCCTGCTTTTGTGCGCCGCCGTCAGTGGTTTTGCCACCGTCGCCCTGGGCGCTTTCGGCGCCCACGGCCTGCGCGACCTACTGAGCAGTGATATGTTGGCGGTCTGGCAGACCGCCGTTCAGTACCAGGGATTGCACAGCCTGGCGATGCTGCTGACCGGTCTGCTCGCTAACCAGTGGCCCGATGTCCGGGCTATCCGGCCGGCCGGCTGGCTGATGCTGCTGGGCACCCTGCTGTTTTCCGGCAGCCTCTACCTGATGGCCGTCAGCGGAATCAGGGGACTGGGGATCATCACGCCGTTCGGTGGTGTCGCCTTCCTGGCCGGCTGGGCCACCCTCGCCTACGCCATCTACCGGCTGCCCCGCTCCGTGCCATAGATTCCTGCTCGCCAGCACCGGTTTGGGTTATGCTTTAAACTTATGACCATCCGACTGCTGATCATCGAAGACGACCAGTCCCTGAACCAGATGCTGCAACTCCACTTCGGGGAGCTGGGTTTCCAGGTGGAGGGGATCGACCGTTGCGACCAGGCACTTGAGCGGATCAGGGCGTCCGCCTATGACCTGACCCTGCTGGATCAACGGTTGCCGGACGGCAACGGCATCGACCTGCTGCGCCAAATCGGCCAGGAGTCGCTCGACCAGAGCGTGATCATGATGACCGGCGAGCACGACCTGGAGCTGGCCATCGAAGCGATCAAGCTGGGTGCCGCTGACTTTATTCACAAACCGATCAAGATCGGCGAACTGCAGCACGTTGTGGAGCGGGTGCTGGAGAACCAGCGCCTGGCACGGCAGGTCAAGGCGCTGAAGGGTGATGAGCCACAACCCCGGAGCAAACAGGAACTGATCGGCCGCGGAGAAGCGATGCTCCGGGTCAGCAAGGAGATCGCCCTCAGCGCCGGCAGTAACGCCACCGTGCTGATCACCGGTGAATCCGGCACCGGCAAAGAGGTGGTGGCGCGCCTGATCCACACCCACTCCGGGGTGACGGGGCCTTTTGTACCGATCAACTGCGCCGCCATTGTGGATACCCTGCTGGAGAGTGAACTGTTCGGGCATGAGAAGGGCGCCTTTACCGGGGCCAATGAACGCAAGCCGGGGAAATTTGAACTGGCCCAGGACGGCACCCTGTTTCTGGACGAAATCGGCGAACTGGCTCCGCCACTGCAGGCCAAACTGCTGCGGGTGCTACAGGAACAGACCTTTGAGCGGGTCGGCGGCAGCCAGCAGATCAGCTCCAATGCCCGCATAATCGCCGCCACCCACCGGGACCTGTTTGCGGAGGCGGCGGCCGGTCGCTTCCGGGAGGACCTGGCCTACCGGCTGAAGGTGATCTCCATCCATCTACCACCCCTGCGCGAGCGCCCCGAGGATATTCCGCTGCTGGCCGAGGCGCTGGTGGCCCGTATCGCCCACAAGATCCATAAACCGCTCGCCCGGCTCCCCGAGTCCACCCTGACGGCCCTGAAAAGCTATGACTGGCCGGGCAATGTGCGGGAACTGGAGAACCTGCTGACCCAGGCACTGGTACATGCCCGGGGCGACGTGTTGACCCCGGACCTGCTGCTGTTCCCTCAATCACATGCCAACAAAGCCCCGGCTAAAACGGTGCCGTCAGGCAGCGGCCCGGTGGAGCAGACCCTGGATCAGGTAGAGGCTGCCCATATCCAGCGGGTGCTGAACCACACCGGGGGCCACAAGGGCAACAGTTGCCGGATTCTGGGCATCTCCCGCCCCGCCCTGGATCGCAAGATCAAGAAGTACAACCTGACCCTGTCCTGATCGTTTCACCCTCTCCTTCAATCCCGGCTCAGCACAACCCCACAGCCCGCCCGAATCCGGCTGGTCGGATCGTTACGTTTAACGTTTCGTTACAACGCTTCATTACAAAGAGCAATTGAAAAATATAATATTCTGCTTTTTATTCAATAACTTATAAAGTTGGCACGGCGCCTGCTCTATCTCCTTGCAAATACTCACTAACACAGCAAGCAAGGAAAACAACAATGCGCAATCTCGCCCTGGTACAGAACCACAACGAAACCACCAGCCACACCGATAGCGACAACGACCGTCTGTTCAACGAGCTGGCCGTTACCTATACCAAGGACCTGCAACGCTACGCCTACTGGCTGGCCGGTGACCGGCATACGGCCGAAGACCTGGTACAGGAGACCCTGCTGCGCGCCTGGAAGTCACTGCATCATCTGCAGAACCCCAAGGCCGCCAAAGGCTGGCTGTTCACTATCCTGCGCCGGGAGAACGCCCGCCGATTTGAACGCAAACAGCTGCAGGAGTCGGATATTCCCCTGGAGAGCCTGGAGGCCCGGGACAACTACTACGACACCTCCACCGAGGCCTTTGTACTGCGCCGGGCGATCGATGAGCTGCCGGCCGAATACCGTGAACCGCTGGTGCAGCAGGTGATTGGCGGTTATTCTCAGAAGGAGATCGCCGAACAGCTGGGTATCAGCTCGGCCGGTGTGGGTACCCGGCTGTTCCGGGCCCGCAACAAGCTTAAACAAGCCCTGGTAGCCTGAATCTTATGAACTATCCTCAGCATCTGCTTATTGTGGAAGACAACCGCGCCCTGCGGCAGATGCTTACCTGGGAGTTTGAGGAGCTGGGCTACCGGGTAACCGCTACCGACTGTTGCAGCGCCGCCCTGGCGGCCGCCCGAGCGGAAAAGATGGATCTGGGACTGCTGGATCATAACCTGCCGGACGGCTGTGGTATGGACCTGGTCAGCCAGCTGCAGGCGATCAACCCGGATATGCAGGTGATTCTCAGCAGCGGCTATCTCAACAGTGAAGAGTGCGACCGGGCGCTGTGTCATTTCGAGCCCAAGCCGGTCAGCGCCAGAAAGCTGCACCGCCTGTTCCAGGAGTTTACCGGCCAGCCGATCGAGTAGATAGACAGACGTCGGCTCAGGCCAGCGCTTCGTCCAGCAGCTCGATCCAATGTTTAACCGGTCCCTGTGCCCGGCTCTGCAGATGCAGCTGGCAACCCACGTTGGCGGTTGCAATACAGCTCGCACCGCCCGCCTCCAGGGCAGCCAGTTTGTTCTCCAGCAACCGTTGCGACAGCTCCGGCTGCAGTATCGAATAGGTGCCGGCGGAGCCGCAACAGAGATGGCTATCCGCCACCGGTGTCAACTCGAAGCCAAGCCGTCCCAACAGCGCCTCGACCCGACCCGCCAGCTGCTGACCGTGCTGGAGAGAACAGGGCGAATGGTAAGCGATACGCCGGCCCGGCTCCCTCACAGACAGCGTCTCCAGCGCCTCGCCCTCCAGCACCTCACAGAGATCCCGGGCCAGTTCGGAGACCCGCCGCGCCTTGTCCGCATAGAGCGGATCGTGCTGCAACAGGTCGCCATACTCCTTGACCTGGGTGCCGCAGCCGCTGGCGGTGACCAGGATACCCTCGACGCCGGCCTCGATATGGGGCCACCAGGCATCGATATTACGCCGCATGAATCCGGCTGCTTCCGACTCCGCCGCCAGATGCTGGCTGACTGCGCCACAGCACCCCTGTCCGGCAGGCGCGATGAGCGAGATCCCCAACCGATCCAGCACCCGGGCCGCCGCCGCATTGGTATTGGGTGTCGCCACCGACTGGGCACACCCCTCCAGCACCAGCAGGGTCCGGCGATGCCGGGCGGCGGGGCGGGGGGTTGCGGTGACCCGGCCGGGCAGTTTCTGTTTTAACCGTTCCGGCAGCAGCGGCCGCAGCAGCTGTCCCAGCCGCAGTGCCAGGGCAAAGCGTTTCGGATAGGGCAGCAGCTGGCGTAAGCCCCAGCGGGTGGCGCCGGCAAACAGGCTGCGTCCCACCTGGCGCTCCACCTCACCCCGACCGATCTCCAGCAAGCGGGCATAGCGTACCCCGGAGGGACAGGTGGTCTCGCAGGCGCGACAGGTGAGGCAGCGGTCGAGGTGCTGCTGGGTACGGGCGGTGACCGCCCCACCCTCCAGCATCTGTTTGATCAGGTAGATGCGCCCCCGGGGACCATCCAGCTCATCACCCAGCAGTTGATAGGTGGGACAGGTGGCGGTACAGAATCCGCAGTGTACGCAGCTGCGCAGGATGGCGTCCGCCTCCTGGCCCTGCGCTGTATTCAGAAAAGCAGCCGGCAGATTAGTTTGCATCAGAACTCCGCGTAGAGCCGGCCCGGATTGAACAGACCGTGGGGGTCAAGGGCCTGCTTCAGTTGTTGATGCAGTCGCAGCACCGGCCCGGTTAGCGGGTGATTCACCTGGCCGCTGCGCTCCCCACCGCGAAACAGCTGGGCGTGGCCGCCGTGTTGGGCAGCCTTCTCCCGCACCTGTTCCGCGGGTTGATCGGTGATCAGCCAGCGCTGCGCACCGCCCCAATCCATAAACTGCTTGCCGGACAACGCCAGGGGTTCTGAGCCAGGGGCTACCGAGAGCCGCCAAAGTGGTCGGTCACTCTGGAAAAAGGGGTGTTCCAGCTCCCGCACCCGGCGCCAGAACTGCGCACCATCCGCCAGCACCTCGCCACCCAGGCTGGATTGGGTGGCCGCCACCCCCTGCTCGGCCCCGGACAGTCTCAGATAGAGTTTCAATCCATCGAAAGCGGCCCCCGTCAGCGGCACAGGCCGACCGGCCAACCGATTCATCAGTTCGATCGCCTGACTCTCGCTGCACTCCTGTACCAGGGTGCGTTCCACCTCGGGCAGAGGCAGCACTTTCATACTCACATCCAGCAGCAGGCCCAGGGTGCCCATGGCACCCACCATCAGCCGGGAGAGGTCGTAACCGGCGACATTTTTCATCACCTCGCCGCCAAAGCGCAGCCGCTCTCCCCGGCCATTGATCAGGGTGGTTCCCAGCACGAAATCCCGCACCGACCCGGCATAGGGGCGGCGTGGCCCCGACAGGCCACAGGCCACGGTGCCACCCAGAGTGGCGTTGGGACCCAAATGGGGCGGTTCAAACGGCAGCATCTGGCCCTCCGCCGCCAGCAGCGCTTCCAGCTCCGCCAGCCGGGTACCGGTCCGTACCGTAATCACCAGTTCCCGCGGTTCATAATTGAGCACGCCCCGGTGCCCGGTCAGATCCAGCGGCGTACCCACCGGGGGGCGTCCCAGAAACGCCTTACTGCCGGAGCCGCAAAGCTGCACCGGCTGCCCACCGGCGGCCGCCTCGGCAATCGTCTGGCACAGGGTCTGGCTGAGATCGTTGGATGCTATCTCCATGCTAACCCCCCCGGGCGCTGGGCGCAGTCAGGGTATCGGTTCCCAACGCCTTGTACTCGGAACAGCGCCGCGGTTGCGGAATCGCCTTGCCGGGATTGAGCAGACCCTGGGGATCAAAGGCCTTTTTCACGGCATGGAACTGGGCCAGTTCGGCGGCGCTGAACTGGGCACACATCTGGTGGATCTTCTCATGCCCCACGCCGTGCTCACCGGTAATGGTGCCACCCACCCGCACGCACAGCTCCAGGATCTCCGCCCCCAGATCCTCCGCCCGTTTCAGTTCGCCGGGCTTGTTGGCGTCGTACAGAATCAACGGGTGCAGATTACCGTCACCGGCATGGAACACGTTAGCCACCGGCAGCTGGTACTGTTCCGACAGCCGGCTGGTCTCCAGCAACACCTCGGCCAACCGTTTGCGCGGCACAGTGCCGTCCATGCAGTAGTAGTCAGGCGAGATACGACCGACCGCCGGGAAGGCGGACTTGCGCCCCTTCCAGAACAGGGTCCGTTCCGCCTCATCCTCCGCCGTGCGTACCTCGGTGGCCCCGGAATCGAGCAACTGCTGCCGCACCCGGCCCAGGTGGGCCGATACCTCGGCATTGGCCCCGTCCAGTTCACACAGCAGAATGGCCTGGGCATCCACCGGGTAGCCGGCGTGAACAAAATCCTCGGCGGCGCGGATCGCCAGGCCATCCATCATCTCCAGACCGGCCGGGATGATACCGGCAGCGATCACATCCCCCACCGCATTGGCGGCCTTGCTCACATCGTCAAAAGCGGCCAGCAGCACCTGGGCCCGTTCCGGGGTCGGCAGCAGCTTTACCAACACCTCCACCACCACACCCAGCATCCCCTCCGAGCCGATCATCAGGGCCAGCAGGTCATAACCGGGGCCATCCAGTGCCTCGACCCCCAGGGTGATCAGTTCACCATCGGCGGTCACCACTTTCAGTTGCAACACATTGTGGACGGTCAGTCCGTACTTTAGGCAGTGCACCCCGCCGGAGTTCTCCGCCACGTTGCCACCGATGGTACAGGCGATCTGGGATGAGGGGTCGGGCGCATAGTAGAGTCCCTGCTCCGCCACCGCTTCGGAGATGGCCAGATTGCGCACACCGGGCTGTACCCGGGCGGTGCGGTTGAGCGGGTCGATGGCGAGAATCCGGTTCAGCTTGGCCAGGCTCATCAACACCCCGTTGGCCAACGGCAGAGCGCCACCGGAGAGACCGGTGGCCGCACCCCGCGCCACCACCGGTATGCCGAGCCGGTGACAACACTGCATCACCTGCTGCACCTGTTCGGCCGTCTCCGGCAGCACCACCAGCAGGGGCACCTGGCGATAGGCGGAGAGTCCGTCGCATTCGTAAGGGCGCAGATCCTCCTGGTCATACAGGATCAGCTCCCTGGGCAACAGCTCCTGCAGTGCCCTGACCAGTGCAGGTTTATCAATCTTCGGGGTTTCGCTCATGAGGGGTTGCTATTTCCGCCAGTAGGCCGGTGACAACAGCACCAGCAGGGTAAAGATCTCCAGTCGTCCCAACAGCATAGCAAAACAGAGAATCCATTTGGCCGGATCGTTGATGCTGGCATAGTTGAGACCGACTCCGGCCAGCCCCGGCCCCAGATTGTTAATCGATGCCGCCACGGCTGAAAATGACGTCATCAGATCGAGCCCGGTGAGAGCCAGGGCCAGATACATGAAGGTGAAGCTGGCCACGTAGAGAGCGAAGAAACCCCACACCGCCTCCACCACGCGGGGAGTGATGGTCTTGCCCCCTACCCGGATAGGGATCTGGGCACTGGGATGGATCAGCCGGGTGATCTCCCGCATACCCTGCTTGATGAGCAGCAGAAAGCGGATCACCTTGATACCACCACCGGTTGAACCGGCACAGCCACCAATGAAGCTGGCGAACAACAACAGAATGGCGATAAAACCGGGCCATAATGAATAATCCGCGGTAGTGAAGCCCGCGGTGGTACCGATGGAGACCGCCTGGAACAGCCCCTTGGTGAAGGCCTCACCCCAGCTGTCATAGGTTCCTGTGGTGTGCAGGGTCACTACCACCAAAACAGCCACGAACAGCAGCACCATCAGGTAGAACAGGAACTCACTGTCAACCAGATAGACCCGGAGATTACGTCGGTTGATAGCAATAAAATGGAGCGCGAAGTTGACCCCTGACAGGAGCAGGAACAGCACCGCAATCATCTCGATCAGGGTGCTGTCGAAATAGCCGATGCTGGCATCATGGGTGGAGAAGCCACCGATAGCGACGGTGGAAAACGCGTGACCGATGGCATCGAACAGGGACATGCCCGCCGCCCAGTAACCCAGCAGACAGGCGATGGTAAGCCCCATGTAGATAAACCAGAGCGCCTTGGCCGTCTCGGTGATACGGGGTGTCAGCTTGGTGTCCTTCATGGGTCCCGGAGTCTCGGCCCGATACAGCTGCATGCCACCGATACCCAGCATCGGCAGCACCGCCACCGCCAGCACGATAATACCCATGCCCCCCAGCCACTGCAGTTGCTGGCGATAGTAGAGGATCGACCGGGGCAGCTCATCCAGGCCGATAATCACCGTGGATCCGGTGGTGGTGAGTCCCGATATGGACTCAAACACCGCGTCGGTGAGTGACAGGTGGGGGTGATCCGACAGGGAGAGCGGCAGTGCACCGGTGATACCCAACACAGTCCAGAACAGCACCACCACCATGAAACCGTCCCGCAGACGCAACTCCCGCCGCTGATCCGACACCATGACCCAGGAGATCCCACCCACCATCAGGATGATGACGAAAGCGATCAGGAAGGCGGAGTAGGCCCCATCGTCATACCAGAGGGATACCGCCAGCGGTGGCAGCATGGTGCCACTGAACAGCATCAGCAGGATGCCCAGTATGCGTTGAATGGCGCTGAATTTCATATCCGTCAGCTATCCCGGTGCTGCGAGTCATGACCGGCGGTCATACCCACTCCCGGGATGCCCCCTTACAAGAAAGTGATGCCCACCTGGAACAGCCGCTCCACTTCCGGAATCTGCCGTTTATCCACCAGAAACAGAATGACATGGTCTTCCGATTCGATCACTGTGTCGTGGTGCGCGATCAGCACTGAGTCACCCCGTACCACCGCACCAATATTGGTCCCCTTCGGCAGCTTGATATCCTCGATCGCCCGGCCCACCACCTTGGAGGAGCTGGGATCACCGTGGGCTACCGCCTCGATCGCTTCCGCCGCGCCACGGCGCAGCGAATGCACCATCACCACATCGCCCCGCCGCACATGGGTCAGCAGACTGCCGATGGTGGCCTGCTGGGGCGAGATGGCGATATCGATCGGCCCGCTCTGCACCATGTCCACGTAAGCGGCCCGGTTGATCAGCGCCATCACCTTGCGCGCACCCAGCCGCTTGGCCAGCATGGCGGAGAGGATATTGGCCTCATCATCGTTAGTGACGGCACAGAACATATCGGTGCCTTCGATGTTCTCCTCCATGAGCAGATCTTCATCCGCCACATCGCCGTGCAGCACGATGGTTTTGGTCAACTCCTCCGCCACCTTCTGCGCCTGGCGACGATCCCGTTCGATCAGCTTGACCTGGTAGTCCCGTTCCAGGGCATGGGCGAGCCGGGTACCGATATTGCCGCCACCGGCGAAGATCAACCGCTTGAACGGCTTGTCCAGCCGCCGCAGTTCACTCATCACCGCCCGGATATTCTCCTTGGCGGCAATGAAGAAGACCTCGTCATCGGCCTCGATAATGGTGTCCCCCTCCGGCTGGATGGCCCGTCCCTGGCGGTAGATGGCGGCCACCCGCGCCTCGATGTTGGGCATGTGTTCGTAGAGAGTACGGAGCTCATTACCCACCAACGGCCCGCCATAGTAGGCGCGTACCGCCACCAGGCGTACCCGGCCACCGGCAAAATCCAGCACCTGCAGGGCACCGGGGTTTTCAATCAGACGCATGATGTAGCCGGTCACCAGCTGCTCCGGACTGATCAACACATCGATCGGCATCGCTTCGGGGGAGAAGAGCTGGGGATACTTGGTGAAGCCGAGGGCCCGTACCCGGGCTATCTTGGTGGGGGTGTGGAACAGGCTGTAGGCCACCTGGCAGGCGACCATGTTGGTCTCGTCGCTGTTGGTGACCGCCAGGATCAGGTCGGCATCCTCGGCGCCCGCCCGCATCAACACCTCCGGATGCGCCGCATGTCCCTGAACAGTACCCAGATCGAGCCGGTCCTGCAGCTCCCGGAGCAGATCCGCGTCCTGATCGACCACCGTGATATCGTTCGCCTCGGACGCCAGGTTATTGGCAACTGAGGCCCCAACCTGCCCGGCGCCTAGGATGATTATTTTCATTGTGTCTGTCTGCCACTTTCCGGATTTGGTTGATCCGTGGCCCCATCGGGTCTCACGGTCAGTCGGTACAGAGCGGCGAGCTTATTACCGTTTGTCCTTTACATCAATGCCCAGTGCCTTCAGTTTCCGATACAGGTGGGTTCGCTCCATACCGGATTCCTGGGCGATCTGGGTCATATTGCCGGCGTGTTTCTCCAACTGATACTCCAGGTAGGCCTTTTCGAATGCCTCCCGGGCCTGCCGCAGGGGCTGATCAAACGAGACCGGAAAGCGGGCACCGCTCTCCAGCGCCAGACCGACGCTGCCCAGCGCCGCCTCCACCTCGTCCTGGGTGATCTCATCACCGGCGCCCAGGATCAACAGGCGCTGCACCAGGTTTTTCAGCTCGCGGATGTTGCCGTGCCAGCTGTGATTGCGCAGGAAGTTCTGCGCCCCCACGTCAAACCGCCGATAGGGCAGTTTTTCATGGGCCACGTAACTGTCCACGTAATAGGCCAGCAACTCCGGCACATCCTCCCGGTGTTCACGCAGCGGCGGAATATGCAGGGGCACCACATTAAGATGGTAGAACAGATCCTCACGGAAATTGCCGGCCTGCACCTCATCCTGCAGGTTTTTCTGGGTGGCGGCGATAATGCGCACGTCGATCTGAACCGGCTCAGAGCCCCCCACCCGCAGGAAGGCACCCCCATCCAGCGCCCCCAACAGCTGGCCCTGGGCCTCGATATCCATGTCCGCCACCTCGTCCAGAAACAGGGTGCCGCCACGCGCCTGCTCCAGGGCGCCGTAGTGGATATGTCCCTCCTGTTCGCTGCCGAACAGCTCCAGAGCGGAGTTGCCCCGGGCAATGGATGAGACTCCGACATCGATAAACGGCCGGTCCCGGCGCACGCTCTGGGAGTGCAGATACCGGGCGAACGTCTCGCGGCCGGAACCGGGCTCGCCGGTGATCAGCACCCAGGTGTCGTGCTGGGCGATACGTTTGACCTGTTCCCGCAGGCGCTGCATCACCGCGCTCCGGCCGGTCGGTTCCACCACATGCTGGGTGTGGCGACGCAGGCCGATATTCTCCTGCTGCAGCTTCTCCACCTCCAGGGCCCGCTCCACGGTCAGCAGCAGCTTGGCCAGCGACAGCGGCTTCTCCAGGAAATCGTAGGCCCCCAGGCGGGTCGCCTCCACCGCGGTCTCCACCGTGCCATGACCCGACATCATGATCACCGGACAGGGCAGCCCCTCCCCTTCGGACCACTCCTTGAGCAGTGAGATACCGTCCAGATCCGGCATCCAGATATCCAGCAGCACCAGGTCGGGCCGCCGGTCACGCAGTGCCTTGCGGGCACTGGCACCATCTTCCGCCATGTCGACCGTGTACTCCTCGTCCTCCAGGATCTCCTTCACCAGGGTGCGGATGTCCGGCTCGTCATCCACCACCAGGATATGCGCTGCACTCATTGGCTACCGCTCCTCTTGTTCAGTTGCTCGGGCCGGTCGATACAGTCGACAGACGGGTCGGCACCGATTGCCGGTAGTCGCAGGATCAGGCTGGCACCCCCCTCGGCCCGGTTATCAGCCCGGATGCTGCCGCCGTGCTCTTCGGCAATCTTCTTCACCACCGCCAGACCCAGCCCGGTCCCCCGGGTCTTGGTGGTGACATAGGGTTCAAACAGATGGGGCAGGATCTCCGGATCGAAACCGGGTCCGTTGTCCTTCACCTCCAGTTGCACCACGCTGCAGTCATTTTCCACCAGCAACGCCGTACTGATGTCGATTTTCGGGTTCTCCACCGGGCTGACCGCCTCCTGGGCATTCTTTATGAGGTTGTGTACCACCTGGCGCAGACGTACCGGATCGGCCTCGACCCGGCCTCCGTCCGCCTCCAGCCGGACCTGCAGACCGGTCACCAGACCGGCACTGCGGTAGAGATCCAGCACTTCGCTCACCAGGGCGTCCAGATCCACCGGCTGCGGATCGATCCGGGATGGCCGCGCATAATCGGAAAAGGCGTTCACCATCTCTTTCATCGCCTCCACCTGGGAGACGATGGTATGGGTGGCGCGATCCAGCACATCGGCATCCTTTCCCTCCATCTTCTTCAGGTACTTGTGGCGCAACCGCTCGGCGGACAACTGAATCGGGGTGAGAGGGTTCTTGATCTCATGGGCGAGACGGCGCGCCACCTCGCCCCAGGCGGCATCGCGCTGGGCCCTGAGCAGATTGGTGATATCGTCAAACACCAGCCCGTAGCCCATCGACTCATCATCCGGCTGGGCCAGCGGGGTACCCCGACAGAGCAGCACCTGGCGCCCGTCACCGCCAATCAGGGTGATCTGGCCGCGCCAGTCGCGCCGTTCCTGCTCCACCGGCTCGCGCACCGCCTCGACAAACTGCCGCAACCGTGACGAGATCTGGGCCAGCGCGTCCACATCCTGCCCCAGCATCCGGGACAGATCCACTTTCAGGATCTCCCCCGCCGCCTGGTTGGCGGTGCGCAGATGACCACTGGCATCCAGCGAGATCACCCCGGAGGAGAGTCGTCCGAGTACCGTCTCCAGATAGGTGCGCTGTGCCTCCACCTGGCGCTGGGTACGCACGGTTTCATCACGGGCATGGGCGATGCGCCGGGACATGGAGTTGAAGGAGTCAACCAGAAAGCCGAGTTCATCCCTGGCCTTGGGCAGGGGCAGCTGCAGACCGTAGTTGCCTTCCGCCACCTCCCGGGTCCCCTCCGCAATACCGGCCACCGGCTTGACCAGCCGCCGGGCGGTAAAGAAGGCGGCCCAGATGGCCGCCAGCAGGCTGAACAGCAGCACCATCGCCAGGGAGAGGGTAAAGGTGCTTTTCAGACTCTTGCGCAGGAAGGCCAGCTCCTTGTAGCGGCTGTAGCTGTCCTCCACCTTGGTGGTCAGATCGGCGATGGAGCGGGATACCGGAAACCGGGCCAGCAACAGGCGACTGCGAATCCGGTCCGCCACCACGGCACGCACTTCCAGCTGGCCCTCCACCTTCGGGTTCGGCTCCACCCCCACATAATCCTCACCGGAGCGAACCTGTTGCAGCAGGGCCATATCGGGCCGGCTGGTGATCAGGATACTGGGATCGGCATTGACGCTGACAATCACCTTGCCACCGGCGTCCATCAACACCAGCTCACTGGCGCCGAACTGCTCACGCAGATCCTCCAGGCTCAGGCTCAGGCCCGCCACTGATGAGCCGGACAGCTCCCCCAGCAGCAGCTGGGCCACCTTCAGCCGCTCCAGCTTGTGCAGATCGAGGGAGGCCCGCCCCAGGCTGAGGGCATCTTCCATGGATTGATCGATATGCACATCGAACCAGCTGTCGATCCCCTTGAGGAGAAACTGCTGGGAGTAGTAGTAGACCACCGCCACCGGTGCCAGGGAGAGGGCCACGAACACCACCACCAGTCTTAACGCCAACCGGGAACCGGCCGCCTGGCGACGATAGCGGGCCACCATCTGGACGATGTTGAAGCTGACCACGATCACCATGGCGAACAGGCCCAGCACACTGGTGACCAGCAGGGGGATAAACAGGCGGCTCAGCTCTTCGGTGTTCTGCAGGGCACCGCTCATGAAGTGCAGCGATACCAGCACCAGTACCAGCAGGGCGATCACCGGCAGCGCACCGCCGCCCAGTCTCTTCAGGGTTGCAGACGCCATAGGCTCCACTCACTGGACAGGTTCCAGGCCGGACTCAGGTACGCCAGCGGCCGCAGGGGCAGGGGCAGCGCCTCGATATCCAGGCTCGATTTGAGCGAGAGTCTGTAGGTCTCCCCCTGCTGCAGTTTTTTTGCTTCGATCAGTTGCACGTCACGAATCCGCCCCAGGGCGGTGAAAGCCGCCTTGCGGGTGGCAAAATATTGTTGCGTGCCGTTCGCGATGTCGGTCACCTGATAGAGTCCGTGCAGCGCCTGGTGCAGTATGCGGTAGCGCAACCGGACATCCAGCAGGTCCGCCTCCCAGATCCAGGCTCCCTCACGGCGCAGCTGGGTATGCACCTCCAGGGTCAGCGGCACCCCGCTGTCCAACGCCTCCAGCGCCTGGTCACTGAACTGGTAGTGGATGTCCGCGTCCATCAGGTAGACGCCCTCCACTTTGCGCGTTTTCAGCCCCTCCACCGAGAAGCCGGCCGCCTGGGATGACCCGGCGGAGACGAGCAGGAACAGCAGCAGTGAGAGCCACAGACCCCGGCGGGCGCCCTGTTTCCAATGTCTGTTTATGGCTTGAAAACCGCTCATGGCTGGCCCGTTTTCTCCAGGCAGGCGTAATAGAAGCCATCCATGGTCGCTTCACCAGGCAGCGTCTGCCGCCCCACCTTGCGGGTCCGGCCCCAGTCCGCCTCCAGCGCCCGCTCCCGGGCATCCGGCGCCTGGGCCAGAAACCGCCCCACCTGGCCTTCGTTCTCATCGGACAACAGGGAACAGGTGGCGTAGAGCAGCCGCCCGCCCGGTTTCAGCAGCGGCCAGACAGCCCGCAGGATCTGCCCCTGGGTCTTCACCAGGGCGGGAATATCCGCCGCCCGACGCAACAGTTTGATATCCGGGTGACGGCGTATTACGCCAGTGGCCGAACAGGGTACATCCAGCAGGATACGGTCATACTGCCGCTCTGCCCAGGCCCCCTGGGGTTTGGCCGAGTCCCCCTGCACCACCGTCGCTGTCACCCCCAGCCGGTCCAGATTCTGCTGTACCCGTTTGAGCCGCCGCCGATCCAGATCCATGGCGGTCAGCTCCACCGCAGCCGACTCCAGAATGTGTCCCGACTTGCCGCCCGGTGCCGCACAGGCATCCAGTACCTGCTGGCCATCCCGCAGGTCCAGCAGACCGGCGGCCAGTTGTGCTCCGCCATCCTGCACCGACACCAGACCTTCGGCAAAACCGGGCAGCGCCTCCGCATCCACCGGTTGCTCCAGCTGCAACCCCGCAGAAACATGGGGAATGGGACTGGCCGCCATGCCGGCCGCTGTCAGTTGTGCCAGATACTGTTCACGGCTGGTGCGGGCCAGGTTGACCCGAAGACTCATGGGGGGGTGGCTGTTGGCCGCCTGCAGTATGGACTCCCAGTCCCGGGGCCAGTCATTGCGCAGCCGCTTCAACAACCAACCGGGCACCGCATAGCGCCCCTGGGGGTCGGCGTCAGCCCGTGCCAGCAAGGCGTCCCGCTCCCGCTGAAAACGGCGCAGCAGGGCATTGATCAACCCCACTGCCCAGTTTTTTCCCAGCAGCCGGGCCGCCTCCACCGTCTCGGCCACCGCCGCGTGGGGTGCCACCCGCATATAGATGAGTTGATAGAGGCCCAGCAGGATTAACGCCTGGACTTCGCCCTCTTTCGGTTTGATCGGCTTGCTCAGCAGTTCGCCGGCGATCTTTTCCAGTCGGGGACGCCAGCGGGCAACGCCGAAACAGAACTCCTTCACCAGCCCCCGGTCCCGCGGGGCAACCTCATTCAGTCCCCGCTCCAGCAGATCAGAGATTGAGCGGCCGGCGGCCAGTTGGCGCAACAGTTGCGCCGCCACCACCCGCGGGTTGCCAGGTTGTGTGCTCCCGGCACTCATGCAGCCACTTCCGACCCGCTAACCAAGCACCACCCCTTGGGGATCATGGGCGTTGAGGAAGTCTGCGGCACTCATGGCCCGTTTACCCGGCAGTTGCAGGGAGCGGATACGCAACAGTCCGTCGCCGGTGGCCACGTCTATACCCTCCCGGTTGCAGGCGACCACGGTGCCGGGCGCTGCATCGGCAGTTCCGTCAAGCGGTGTACTCTCCCAGATCCGCAGCACCTTCCCCTCCATCAGGGTCTGGGCCACGGGCCAGGGGTTGAAAGCGCGCACCTGGCGATCCAGGGCCCGGGCATCCCGACTCCAATCCATCACCGACTCCGCCTTCTCCAGCTTGCTGGCGTAGTTGGCCTGCGCATCCTGCTGGGGCTGCGCCTTCAGGGAGCCATCCACAATACCCGGCAAGGCCGCCATCAGCGCTTCCGCCCCCAGTTCCGACAGTCGGTCGTGCAGGGCGCCACCGGTCTCGTCCGGACCGATATCGACCTCCCGCTTGAGCAGCATGGGTCCGGTATCCAGTCCCGCCTCCATCTGCATGATGGTGATGCCGGTCCGCTCATCACCGGCCAGTACCGCCCGCTGGATCGGCGCGGCACCACGCCAGCGGGGCAACAGAGAGGCGTGAATATTGATACAGCCCAGGCGGGGGGCGTCCAGCACCCGTTGCGGCAGAATCAGCCCGTAGGCCACCACCACCATCAGGTCCGCCTGCAGCGCTTCCAGCGCCTCCAGGTCGGCCGATTCCCGGAAGTTGCGGGGCTGGTAAACCGGTATCCGGTGCTCCAGCGCCAACTGCTTAACCGGGCTGGCGGTCAGCTTGCGGCCGCGACCGGCCGGCCGGTCCGGCTGGGTGTAGACTGCTACCACCTGGTGTTGGGAATGGATCAGCTCGCGTAACGGCGGGACCGAAAACTCCGGGGTTCCGGCAAAAATAATCTTTAACTGCTTGTTCATTTTAAATTGTTCTCGCGGCCACCCAGGCCATCGGGAGAGGGCTCAAACGTTCCGGTTTGACTCAAAGTGCCTGACTGACGCTTTCCTGCTGCGCCTGTCGCTCCTCTTTTTCCAGCTTCTTGCGGATGCGCTGACGCTTCAGGGCGGAGAGGTTGTCGATGAACAGCTTGCCCTCCAGGTGATCCAGCTCATGCTGAATACAGACCGCCAGCAGCTCATCGGCTTCAAATTCGATCGTCTCACCATCCAGGTTCTGCGCCCGCACCTTAATATGGGTCGCCCTGATCACCGGTTCATAGATGCCGGGCACCGACAGGCACCCCTCATCCATCTTGTGCTCGCCGTGCTTTTCCAGGATCTCCGGGTTGACCAGACAGAGGGGGTCGTCACGCTCCTCAGAGATATCTATCACCACCAGGCGACGCGGGTCGTTCACCTGGGTCGACGCCAACCCGATGCCCGGTGCCTGATACATGGTCTCCAGCATATCGGCGGCCAATTTACGCAAATCATCGTCAAAAGATTTCACAACCTGTGCTTTATTGCGCAATCTTGGGTCTGGAAAATGAAGTATGTTCAGAATTGCCATTGGGTTTTCCGTCAATCTATAGTACAAAGCTAAAATAATTCGCTAACAATATGATGATACAGGATTCTGACCCGGCCATCGGGCCGTATTTAGTAGTCACTTGGATCAAACAGCCAACGCAAAGGGATCGCCATGTTTACGTCTAGCAACAAGCTCGCCTACCTGGTATTCGGCCTGCTCATCTCGTGGGGTGCGCTGGCGGCCGATACAGTCGCCGTCAACCCCAACCACCCCGACCGATACGTGGTGGTCAAGGGAGACACCCTGTGGGATATCTCGGGTCGCTTCCTACGTGACCCCTGGCGGTGGCCGGACGTCTGGTATGTCAACCCCCAGATCGCCAATCCGCACCTGATCTACCCGGGCGATATTATCACAATGACCTACGTAAACGGTCAGCCACGTCTCAGTCTGCAGCGTGGCTCCACGGTGAAACTGTCACCCCAGGTGCGCTCCACCCCCCTGGAAGGGGCTATCCCGGCCATCCCGATTGACGCCATCCACCAGTTCCTCACCCGCCCCTACGTCATGGAACAGGCGGATATGGAGAGCGCCCCCTACGTGGTGGCGTTTGCGGATGAGCATATACTCGGCAGCGATAACATCAAGGCCTATGTCCGCAGTATCGATAATACTGACAACAAAATATTTGACGTAGTTCGACCGGGGGATGCCTATAAGGACGCTGATACCGGCGAGATCCTCGGCTACGAGGCGCTCTACATCAGCAGCAGTGAACTGCTGCAGCCCGGCGATCCGGCAACCCTGATGCTGCAGGGCATGGAGCTGGAAACAGTCAAAGGCGACCGCCTGCTGCCGGTGTCAGATGACACGCCGCTGAACACCTTCTACCCGGCCGCCCCCAAGCAGGAAGTCAGCGGTAGTATCATCTCGGTACTCAATGGCGTCACCCAGATCGGCCAGTACAATGTGGTGGTCCTGGACCGCGGCGCCAGTGATGGCCTGGAAGCCGGTAATGTGCTGACTATCGATCACCGGGGCGAGACCATCCGGGACGTTGTCTCCAAAACCCGGGGCGATACCGTCACCCTGCCCGACGAGCCAGCCGGCTTGCTGATGGTGTTCCGCACCTTCGATCGGGTGAGCTTCGCGCTGGTGATGCAGGCGTCCCGCGCCATCCACGTGCTTGACCGGGTACACAATCCATAATTGTCGACGGAGGCGTGTCTCGACC
This sequence comes from Sedimenticola thiotaurini, assembly GCF_001007875.1. Classification (NCBI taxonomy): domain Bacteria; kingdom Pseudomonadati; phylum Pseudomonadota; class Gammaproteobacteria; order Chromatiales; family Sedimenticolaceae; genus Sedimenticola; species Sedimenticola thiotaurini. The sequence continues at coordinate 2,686,925 of NZ_CP011412.1, forward strand.
CGATGTCCACACAGGAGAAGAGTGAAGATCCCACTCAACAGGCCAGGGAAGGTGCCTGCGAACATTCGGCTGACCAACTCCGTTACTGGCTCGCGCTACTGCATACCCCCGGGCTCGGCAGCCGCGGTATTAACCGGCTGCTGGGCGTTACCGGGGGTAACCCGCAGCCCCTGTTCAGCACTCAGCACCCGGCTCACAAAGGGCTCAAACAAGCGTCCATCGACTGGCTGCGGGACCCGGACTGGGACCGGGTGGAGCAGGACCTGCGCTGGCAGGAAGGCGGGAACAGAGCCATCCTGACACTGGCGGATGGCCGCTACCCGACACTACTGAAAGAGCTTGAGGACCCACCTCCCCTGCTGTTCGTCCAGGGGGATCCGGCCATCCTCGACATGCCCCAGCTGGCCATAGTGGGCTCCAGAAACCCCACCCCCAGCGGCCGACAAACCGCACAGGAGTTCGCCCGCTTCCTGTCCCAGGCGGGACTGGTGATCACCAGTGGCCTGGCTGCCGGTATCGACGGCGCCGCACACCGGGGGGCTCTGCAAGGCAGCACTCCCACCCTGGCGGTTACCGGTACCGGCCTCGACCGGGTCTATCCCGCCAGGCATCGGGATCTGGCCCACCAGATCGCCGAGCAGGGGGCTCTGGTCTCCGAACTCCCTCCGGGGACGCCCCCGTTACCGGCTAACTTCCCCCGCCGTAACCGTATCATCAGTGGCCTCAGCGTCGGCACCCTGGTGGTGGAGGCCGCCCGTCAGAGCGGTTCACTGATCACCGCCCGGCTGGCCACGGAACAGGGACGGGAGGTGTTTGCCATTCCCGGCTCCATCCACAACCCCCTGGCCCGGGGCTGCCACGCCCTGATTCGCCAGGGCGCCAAGCTGGTGGAGACCGCGGATGATATCCTGGAGGAGCTGGCACCCCTGCTGGGCGCCCAGCTGGAGCGAACCGAACCTGTCTCAACCGTCAAGGCAGAGCCGGAAGCACGCTTATGGGATCAGGAGTACCAGCAATTGATGGCCGCACTCGATTTCGATCCCACCCCGGTGGACCTGTTGATTGAACGGAGTGGATTGACCGCAGACGCGGTTTCCTCCATGCTTCTTCTACTAGAGCTGGAAGGTTTTGTCTCAGCTGCGCCCGGCGGACGTTATTGTCGAACCGGAAAGATGGGCACTGAACCACCATAGTTTGCAGTTTTTTCCGGTAATTACCGGCATTTATTGGCATTGCCAGGAGCCTGTCTGGCCTGACCGATCGTTAAGTTTCAGCAACGTCAAGTCCCCACAGGCTCCCACATGAAGGACGCAGCATGAATGAAAATGTAGTCGATATCCTGATCTACCTCTATGAGAATTACATGGACAGCGATCAGGATTCCATCTCCGACCAGGGCCAGATCCACGATGAACTGGTTGAGGCAGGATTTCCGGAACAGGAGGTCAACAAGGCCTTTCAGTGGATGGATGAGCTGGCCGAACGGCAGTCACCGGAGAATTTCCACCATCAGCCGCAAGGGGCGATGCGCGTCTACACCCCTGAGGAGCAGCGCCGTATCGATACCGATTCGCGGGGACTGCTGATGTTCCTGGAGCAGAACGGCATCCTGGACGCCACCGGTCGGGAACTGGTGATCGACCGGTCGATCGCCCTGGGCACCCATACCATCGGGGTCGATGAGATCAAGTGGGTGGTGCTGATGGTACTGATCAACCAGCCGGGACAGGAGAGCGCTTTTGCGCAGATGGAAGAGTTGGTGTACAACGATATTCCTGCCTATCTGCACTAAACTGTAGCGGGGCCCGCTGCCCCCGTTAGCCTTAATTTAAGAATAATTTTGTGCCAGCCGATACGCTTGCGGACAGATTGTCCTCTGTCTGCACTGCATAATTTAGCTGACAACATTACAGGGATAACCGAACCGATCCGATGAAGCTGGTAATTGTAGAATCACCCGCCAAGTGTAAAACCATCAAGAAATACCTGGGACCGGAGTATGAAGTTCTGGCCTCTTACGGCCACGTGCGCGACCTGGTACCCAAAGAGGGCGCAGTGGACCCCAACAACGATTTCAGCATGAAGTACCAGGTCATTGAGCGGAATGACCGGCATGTGCAGGCCATCGCCAAGGCGCTGAAGAAATCGGACACCCTGTTACTGGCCACTGACCCGGATCGCGAAGGCGAGGCGATCTCCTGGCACCTCTATGAACTGCTGAAGAAGCGCAAGCTGCTGAAGGACAAGGAGGTGCAGCGGGTGGTGTTCAACGAGATCACCCAGAAGGCGCTGCAGGAGGCGGTGGCGAAACCGCGCGATCTGTCCATGGATCTGGTCAATGCGCAGCAGGCGCGCCGCGCCCTGGACTATCTGGTGGGTTTCAACCTGTCACCGCTGCTGTGGAAAAAGATCCGCCGTGGACTATCCGCAGGACGCGTGCAGAGTCCGGCTCTGCGCATGATTGTGGAACGGGAGGAGGAGATTGAAGCCTTCGTCGCCCGGGAGTACTGGACTATTGAAGCGGACCTGGTCAAACAGGAGCAGCCATTCAGCGCCAAGCTGACCCATTACCGGGGCAACAAGCTGGAACAGTTTGATATCAACAACGGCGACGCGGCAGCGGCAGCCGAACAGCAACTGCTGACGGCAGCGGGTGGCACGCTGACGGTCGAAAAGGTCCAGAAAAAACAGCGCAAGCGCAATCCCGCGGCTCCCTTCACCACCTCCACCCTGCAACAGGAGGCGGCCCGCAAACTGGGTTTCACCGCTCAACGGACCATGCGCACCGCCCAACAACTGTATGAGGGAATAGATACCGGCAGCGGCGCTACCGGTCTGATCACCTATATGCGTACCGATTCGGTCAACCTGTCGGATGATGCCATCGCGGAGTTGCGCGAATTCATCACCAAGCAGTATGGCGCTGATCAACTGCCCAAGCAGCCGCGCAGCTTCAAGACCAAGTCAAAGAACGCCCAGGAGGCCCATGAGGCGATCCGAACCACGTCGATCCAGCGCACTCCCGAGTCGTTACGTGCCCACCTGACCAAGGACCAGTACCGACTCTACGAATTGATCTGGAAACGGACCGTGGCCTGCCAGATGATCCACGCCACCATTGATACCGTGGCGGCCGATCTCTCCTGCGGAGAAGGCAATACCTTCCGCGCCAACGGCTCCACCGTGGCCAGCCCCGGCTTCATGGCGGTCTACATGGAGGGGGTGGATGACGCCAAGAAGGGGGACAACGACGAGAAGCTGTTACCCCCGCTGCAGGAGGGCGAACAGATCACCCTGAACAAGATCCGCCCGGAACAGCACTTCACCGAACCGCCACCCCGCTACAGCGAGGCGAGCCTGGTCAAGGCGCTGGAGGAACACGGCATCGGCCGTCCCTCCACCTACGCATCGATCATCTCCACCCTGCAGGATCGGGAATACGTGCAGCTGGAGAAGAAGCGTTTCCACCCCACCGACGTGGGCCGGGTGGTGAACAAGTTCCTGACCCAGTACTTCACCCGCTACGTGGATTACGACTTTACCGCACGGCTGGAGGACGAATTGGACGCCGTGTCCCGTGGCGAACAGGAGTGGGTGCCCCTGTTGCGCCAGTTCTGGGCCCCCTTTAAAGAGCGTATCGATCACACCCAGGAGAACGTCAAGCGCAGCGACGTGACCCATGAGGCCCTGGATGAGGCCTGCCCCTCCTGCGGCAAACCGCTGTCGATCCGCCTGGGACGTCATGGCCGATTCATCGGCTGTACCAACTACCCCGAATGCGACTACACCCGGGATCTGAATGGCGACAAGAAGGAGCAGGAAGAGCCCACCATAGTTGAAGGCAGAAAGTGTCCTGAGTGCCAATCCGACCTGGTGATCAAGCGGGGCAAATACGGCAAGTTCATCGGTTGCAGCAATTATCCTAACTGCCGCCATATCGAGCCGCTGGAAAAGCCTGAGGATACCGGGGTCACCTGCCCGAAATGCAACAAGGGCACGCTGATGAAGCGCAAATCCCGGCGCGGCAAGGTATTCTACTCCTGCTCAACCTACCCGGATTGCGACTACGCCACCTGGAATGAGCCGATTGCAGAACCCTGCCCCAGTTGCGGCTGGCCGATTCTGACTATCAAAACCACCAAACGGAAGGGCACCGAGAAGGTCTGTCCGCAGAAGGATTGCTCCTATTCGGAACCGGTTGAGGAGTCCTGACCGGGTTCCGTTCGACAGCACGCATCAACCCTCATCGGGAGCCGCATCCATGATAAAGTCATGCACCCGGTTCTTGCCGCTGCGCTTGGCCCGGTAGTGGGCCCTGTCCGCCGCCGCCAATGCCTCCTCAACCGAGCTGGTTCCGGCACCGATCGGGGTCACACCGATACTGGCCGTCACCTGACAGACCCCAACTTCGGTAGGCAGCTGTAACCCCCTGACTGCCTGCGCGATCCGCTCCGCCATCTGGCGGGCGGTTTCGGCACTGCAGTTCTCCAGCAGGATAACAAACTCATCACCACCAATGCGGGCCACCGTATCCCGACCCCGCACCTGTGAAACCAGTAACCGGGCTATACGTCGTAACACCTGGTCGCCCACCAGATGACCAAACCGGTCGTTGATCTGCTTGAAATCGTCCAGGTCGATAAACATCAGGGCATGTACCTGAAACCGGCCATCGCGCCTGGCGCTTTCCAGGGCGCGCGTCAGACGCTGCTGAAAGGTGACCCGGTTGAACAGGCTGGTCAGACCATCATGCTGCGCCAGGCGTTCATACCGGGCGCACACCCCATGCTCGGAATAGGCTGATGCCACCACCAGGCCGGTAAAGGAGGCTACCCAGATCAACGCCACATCCAGACTGTACAGGCCCACCATGTGGGTCGCGTACAGATCCGGTGGCACATAGCAGCGGGTCAGCATGGAGGCCAGCGTGGCACCAAATGCCAATAACGTGGCCCCCTGGCGACCGCAGAAAGTGGCGGCAAAGACAATCAATGGCACCAGGGCGAACAGCAGCAGGGTCGGCTCTCCGGCCGACATCTGCATCACGCTCAGCATGCTGGTCAGGGCCACCCCGGCCAGCAGGGACAGTACAAACAGTCGACAACCGGGGGTTACAGGCCGCTCCCCGGAAGTCGCCTGGGTGAGCAGCAACCCGGCTATTATCAGGCAACCCAGGCTGTTACCCAGCCACCAGAGCAACCAGATATCAACCAGACCTATGGTGTGCGGGACATCGCTGTAACTGAGCCCCAGGGTGCCCAGGGTGGCGGAGAATAGCGGCCCCATCACTACCGCGACGGTGATGAACAGCATCACATCACGAATCTGGTTCAGCTTTGGGTTGAAATTCAGGGCACGCAGTAACATAACCGGCAGCAGCGCTTCAAACAGCGCTCCCAGAACCGCCCCGGCGGCCGCAGGCAGCGGAAGTTGCAGGTGTATTACCAGCAGTGACATACCCACCAGCGGACCGATCATCCAGCGGTATCCGCCGAACAGCACCACGAAAAACGTCACCCCGGAAGGTATCCAGATGGTCGTGAAGCCGACGGGTTGATGGGTACAGTGCAGTGAGGCCAGTCCCAACAGGTAATAGAACAGACCGAACAGCAGCGGTATGCTGTGCGGAAAGAGCCCCCGGCCGCGGACCAGGGTAAACAGATTACGCCACACCGGGCTTAAGGAATACTGCGCATCCAATTCCATAGATCTAGTGTCCCTTGGCCTGTTCGATTAACCGCGGAGAGGGGTTACCCAGGGCGGCCTCGCGATCAGGCAGACCATAGCCAGCGCTATTCGAGCATGATCTTGATGAACTCACACTCCCCACCCGACCCACTGGGGCAGGCGTTTAGCAGCCGTTCAAGCTTGGCGCGCTGGCGGTTTAGGATCTCAAATTGTTGTAAAACCAACTCGTGCTGTTGGCGGATGCTCTCTTGAATGACACTGCACTCAAACTCGCTGTTTTCCGAATAGCAAAGCTTGAGCAGCTCCGCCACACTGCGCAGAGGAAAACCGAGATCCCGGCAATTTTTGATGAACTGTACCCGTTCAACTATCTTGTGAGAGTAGAGACGGTAGCCGGATTTATTGCGTGGCGGGCCCTCTATCAACCCCTTCTGCTCATAAAAACGTATCGCCGAGACACCGATACCCGCTTTACGAGCCAACTGCCCAATAGTCAATGTGTCATCCATAGATTACCTTTCATCACTTTAAGATATTTAAAGTGAATGCACGTCTGACTTTAAGGCCTAAACCCACTGTAGGGTCAACCAAATTTGTCAATCAAACCGATACATCTTCCAGACTGTTGGCTTCTACAGCGCTATCCGCAAACAGACTCCCCAGGCAAGCACCACTCTCTGTAAAGTTTAGTAAAAAGTCCGATTTCTGCTGCACAGCTGGAATAATTATCCGGTTTGACATTTCGCATCGAATAGAATCAACCTAAGATTTAGTATCACTTCAATTTTTCCGGGGTCATCCTGATGGTTACCCGCCAAAAAACCACTTTCCAAGCGCAGCCTGCCTGCGGAGTACCATGACCATGCCCATCAGCAAAAAGTGGGTCATTCTGATCCCAGCCATCGCCGGCATTGCCGCCCTGATGGCGCTCAAAAAAAGCAGTCAGCCTCCGGTACAGGAGCCACCACAGGAGCAGGCCCAACTGATCCGGGTGATCAGGGTGCCCAGCGTCACGGTGATTCCCACTGCCCGGGGTTACGGCACGGTGAAACCGAGCCGGACCTGGGACGGGGTCGCTCAGGTCAAAGGGAAGATTGTGCAGAAACACCCGAAGTTGCAGAAAGGCGCCATCCTGGAAGGCGGCAGCCTGATCCTGCGTATCGACCCGACCGACTACGAACTGGCCATTGCCCAGGCCGAGGCGGATATGCTGGCCACCCGCGCCCAGCTGGATGAGCTGTTAGCCAAGGGCACCAATACGGAAGCGTCACTGAAGATCGAGCAGGCTGCCCTTGCCCTGAACCGCAAGGAGCTGGAACGCAAGCGTAAACTGGTGGGCAAGGGTGGCGTCAGCCGCTCAGACCTGGAGACCCAGGAGCGCAGTGTACTGTCCCAGCAGCAGAGTGTGCAGACGCAGCTCAACACGCTGAATCTGATACCAAGCCAGAAGGCACTGCTGGAGGCCCAGCTGGAGCGCTACCAGGCCAGTCTGGCGACAGCACGCCGTAACCTCGCCAACACCGAGATACGCCTCCCCTTCACCAGCCGCATCGCCCAGGTCAATGTGGAGCAGGACCAGTATGTCCGGGAGGGGGAGTTGTTGGTGAGTGCCGATGATCTGGACGAGGCCGAGATTGAAGTACAGATCCCCATCAACCAGATGAGCCAGCTGATTCACGCCAACCAGACGATTGATGTGCTCAACCTCAATCCCAGCGAGACCCGGCGGCAGGTCGGCTTGAGCGCCACGGTGAAGCTGCAGGAGAACAGCCTGCAAGCCACCTGGCCGGCCCGCTTTGCCCGGATAAGCGATACCCTGGATCCCAAGACCCGCACGGTGGGGGTCATCGTCGCCATCGACAAACCCTATAACAATGTCCTGCCGGGCAGCCGCCCACCCCTGCTGAAGGGCCTGTTTGTCCAGGTGACACTGGCGGGCAAAGCCCGTCCAGACAGTCTGGTGGTACCCCGCTCCGCCCTGCATGCGGGACGGCTTTATGTGGTGGATGAACAGCAGCGTCTGGATATCCGGCCAGTCGAGGTCGGCATATTGCAATCCGGCTTCGCCACCATTGAATCGGAGCTGGCGGCCCGGGAGCAGGTGGTCATCTCCGACCTGGTTCCTGCGGTCCAGGGCATGCTGCTGAAACCGGTGGTCGACCAGGCAGCTGAACAGCGCCTGGCACGGATCGCACAGGGAGAGACAGCCCCATGATCACCTTCTTTGCCCGCCACCCCACGGCCGGCAATCTGCTGATGCTGTTCCTGGCTGTGCTGGGCTTCTCCACCCTGCCCGGCCTGCAGCGGGAGACCTTTCCCGATTTCACCGCCCAGCAGCTACAGATCACCATCGCCTACCCCGGCGCCAGTGCCGAAGATGTGGAAGAGGCGGTCTGCCAGCGGCTGGAGGATGCTATCGACGCGGTCAACGAAGTGGAAGAGTTGAGCTGCGAGGCACGGGAAGGGATCAGCATCGCTGTGGTGGAGATGGTGGAAGGGGGTGATATGGCCCGCTTCATGGATGACATCAAGAGCGAAGTCGACGCCATCGACAACTTCCCGGAGGAGACCGAACTGCCGGTGATCAAGGAGCTGGGACGTACCGACAACGTGGTGGCCATCGCCATCACCGGCCCCATGTCGGATAGCGACCTGAAGGCCTATGCGGAGCAGGTCAAAGAGCGCATGCAGCGTCTGCCGGAAATATCACAGGTGGAGATCAACGGCTTTTCCGATCACCAGTTACGCATCGAAGTGCCGGCCCGGACACTGCAGCAGTACGGCATCAGCATGTCGGATGTGGCCAGCGCCGTCCAGCGCCAGGGTATCGACATGCCCTCCGGCTCCCTGGAGACAGTGGACCAGGATCTGTTGATCCGCTTCACCGATCTGCGCCGCAATCCCCAGGAGCTGGCGGACCTGATCATAGTCAGCGCCAACTCCGGGGCGGAAGTGCGGCTGGGGGATATCGCCCGGATCAGCGACCGCTTTGAGCTGGATGAAGAGAAAGTGCTGTTCAACGGCCAGCGCGCCGCCTTGTTGCAGGTCATCAAGACCAAGCAGCAGGACACTCTCAGGGTAATGGACGCGGTGAGCCGGTTTCTCGACCAGGAGCTGCGACCCAGTGCTCCCCGGGGTGTCGCCTTCCACGTTACCCAGGACCGCTCCTCCATCGTGCGCGACCGGCTCAGCCTGTTGCTGAAGAACGGCGGCCAGGGACTGGTGCTGGTGTTCCTGGTGATGTGGCTGTTTTTCCAGGGCCGATTTGCCTTCTGGGTCGCCATGGGACTGCCGGTCTCATTCCTCGGTGCCCTGTTTTTTATGAGTATCCTCGGCCTGACCATCAACATGATCACCATGGTGGCCCTGCTCATTGCCATCGGCCTGCTGATGGATGACGCCATCGTCATCGCCGAGAATATCGCCACCCAACTGCGCAAGGGTAAAAGCGCCATGCAGGCGGCGGTTGACGGCACCCGGCAGGTGGCTCCCGGGGTCATCTCCTCCTTTCTCACCACCGCCTCCGTGTTCGGCCCGCTGGCATTCCTCTCCGGCAATATGGGCAAAGTGTTGCAGTTCATACCCATGGTGCTGCTGCTGGTGCTGGTGATCAGTCTGATCGAGGCGTTCCTGATCCTGCCCCACCACCTGGGCCATGCCCTGAAACACCATGAGCAGGAGACCGGCCGTTTCCGCCAGGCGTTTGACGAGCGGCTGATCCACTTTCGTGACCATACCGTGGGCCACCTGGTGGACTGGTCGATCCACCAGCGCTACTGGTTCATCGGCATCATCATCGGGCTGTTCCTGCTCAGTATCGGCATGCTGGTGGGTGGCAAGCTGAAGTTCCAGTCCTTCCCCGATATCGAGGGTGACATCATCGAGGCACGCATCCTGCTGCCCCAGGGCACCCCCCTGGCGCGCACCGAGGCAGTGGTTGATCGGGTGACCGAGGGGATCCAGGCGGTGGATCGGCACTTCACTCCACAGCAACCCGATCAGCAGCCGCTGGTGCGCAATGTCCAGGTTCGCTTCAACAACAACCTGGACGCCAACGAGAGCGGCCCCCACCTGGCCACCGTGACGGTGGATCTGCTCACTGCCGAGGCGCGCAGCGGCCAACTGGAGGACTATATCAACCTGTGGCGGGAGCGCAGCGGCGAGATCCCGGATCTGGTGGCGCTGAATTTCAAGGAGCCCACCATGGGACCGGGGGGCATCCCGCTGGAGATCCGCCTCACCGGGTCCGATCTGGATCAGCTCAAACAGGCCTCACTGGAGCTGCAGACGTGGCTGGCCAGCTACCGGGGCACCTTTAATCTGTCGGACAACCTGCGCCCCGGCAAACCGGAACTGCGCCTGCGCCTGCGGGACGGCGCCCTGGCGCTGGGACTGGACGCCTCCACCATTGCCAGCCAGTTGCGTGCCGCCTTCTACGGCACGGTTGCCAGCGAGATCCAGGTCGGACCTGAGGCCTACGAGATTGACGTACGACTGGCCGGGCAGGACCGGGCCAGTCGAACCGACATGGAGGGGTTCCGCATTGTTACTGCGGCAGGCGATCAGGTGCCACTGAATGCGGTGGCGCATATTGAATCCGCCCGTGGCTATTCACGTATCATACGGATCGACGGAGTACGCACTGTCACTATCAGTGGCGACCTGGATCCCCGGATCACCAATGCCCGTGAGATCATTAACCACACCCAGGCCAACTTCCTGCCCGAACTGCTGGCCCGCTATCCCGGTATCGACGCCGCTATCGAGGGCGAATCCAGAGACACCGCCAAGACCGGCAGCTCCATGCTGCGCAGCTTTGCCATCGGCCTGGTGGGTATCTTCATCCTGCTCAGCTTCCAGTTCCGCAGCTATGTGGAACCGCTGGTGGTAATGTCCATCATCCCGCTGGCCCTGATCGGCGTTATCTGGGGCCACCTGCTGATGGGCCTCAGCTTCACCATGCCGGGCATTATTGGCTTCGCCTCCCTGGCCGGTATCGTGGTCAACGACTCGATCCTGCTGGTGGAGTTTCTCAAGCTGCGGGTGCGGGAGGGATACGAAATCGTCGAGGCGGCCAAGATGGCCAGCCGCGACCGCTTCCGGGCCGTGCTGCTCACCTCGGTCACCACGATTGCCGGACTGATACCCCTGTTGCTGGAGAAGAGCATGCAGGCCCAGGTGCTGGTGCCCCTGGCCACCAGCATCGTGTTCGGCCTGTTGACCACCACCCTGCTGGTGCTGCTGGTGGTACCGGCCCTGTTCAGCATACTGCACGACCTGGGAATCTCGACCACCGCCCGGGAGTTGTCCGCCATGGAGGGGGAATAGAACCGGCTTCTGTACCGGAACTGGCACAACCACTTCTTGTTATTAATACCCGTATTAGTACAAACTTGACCCAGATACTGAATTAATCTGGAGCTGGCTGCTATGAAAGTAACCTGGGAATCGGGCGATGCCTATGAACTCTACATGGGCCGGTGGAGCCGGCTGGTGGCCAAGCCGTTCCTTGAATGGCTCAATCCACAACCGGAGTTGCGCTGGCTCGATGTGGGCTGCGGTACGGGCCCGTTGAGCGACATTATCCTCAACCACTACAAACCGGCCGAGCTGTATGCCGTGGATCAGTCCGAGAGCTTCATCAAAAGCGCCCAGATGCGCCTGCGCCAGGGGATACAGCTGCGGGTCGGCAACGCCATGGCCCTGCCGGTGGACGACAACGCGGTGGATATCACGGTCTCCGGTCTGCTGCTGAACATCCCCCCGGCCCCCGACGAGGCACTGCAGGAGATGGTACGGGTCACCAGGGACGGCGGCACCGTAGCGGCCTACGTCTGGGACTATGCCGGCAGTATGGAGATGCTGCACCACTTCTGGGAGGCGGCCGTGGAGATCAACCTGATGGCCGACGTGATGCATGAGGGAAAGCGCTTTGCCGACTGCAACAAACCGGCACTGCGCCAGCTGTTCAACGAGGCCGGCCTCACCGAAATCGCTCTGACCTCGTTTGAGATCGTCCAGGAGTTCGCCAATTTCGACCAGTTCTGGGCCCCTTTCCAGGCCGGTCAGGGCACCGCACCCACCTACCTGGTCTCCCAGCCGGAAGCGGACCAGGCGGCCCTGCGCGAGCTGCTGCGGGAGCGCCTGCCCACCGCCAGCGACGGCTCCATCAAGCTGCGTGCCCGGGCCTGGGCTATCAAGGGACAGGTGGACAAAAGCGCTACGCCGGAAGAAGAACATGAGCCAACTGATTGACCGGCAGCTGTTCAAGCAGCTGCTGGATGAGGCCCGGAACAGCCCGCGCAAGCGGGCGCATCGGAACCTGCACCAACACTATGAAGAACCGGTCCAGCGTGTCTGTATCGGGCTTGTATCCGGGACCTACGTGCCACCGCACGCGCACCCGCAGGCGCACCAATGGGAACTGATTCTCAGCCTGCAAGGACGCGTTGGCCTGGTAATATTTGACGCCTCCGGCTGCATCACCAGGCGCCACGTCCTGTCAGAAAAGGGGCCGGCCAGCGGCATCCAGCTGCTGCCGGACACCTGGCACACACTCTACCCGATCGATCCCGAGTCGATCATCCTGGAGATCAAGCAGGGGCCTTACGATCCTGCAAAAGCGGCCCGGTTTGCCGCCTGGGCGCCGACCGAAGAAGCCCCAGAGGCGAGCCGCTTCCTGGAGTGGGTGTCGAGAGCGGAAACCGGCTCCAGCTATTGCTGACAAACAGGGGCAGCCGGAACAGTCGCTGCTACTATTTCAGGATACCTGACGACTTTGCCGTAACAAGAGAGAACCAGCCATAATCCACCATGTCCAGATTACTATTGATCCCCCTGCTCCTGTTGATCTCCGCCTGCAGTCATGAGGTACTGCGCCCGGCTAATACAGCCGGCAACTCGATGGCGGTGGGTCAGCAAACTCTGGAGACCCGGCAGGCGCTCCTGGACCGGCTCTACCAGCAGCATCAGGAGTGGCGGGGAACACCATATCGCCTGGGTGGCCAGAGTCGCCAGGGCATCGACTGCTCCGGTTTCGTCCAACTCACCTACCACACCCACGTGGGTGTAAGCCTGCCCCGTACCACTGCACAACAGGCCAATATGGGTCAGCCGGTACAGCAAGCGGAGCTGACCACCGGTGACCTGGTCTTTTTCATGATCGACGGCAACACCCGGCACGTAGGGATCTACCTGGAACAGAATCGCTTTCTACATGCCTCTAAGAGCAGTGGTGTAATAATCTCCCCGCTGGACTCCCCCTACTGGCGGGCGGCCTACTGGCGCTCCCGGCGGGTGCTGTAGAATCCGACGGAACGGCGTTGGCAACCACCCGGAGGGTAAGCCGGGAATATCTCATTCACTTTCCAACACGGTATTGATGCCCTATGAGCAGCCTGATTTTCACCGGCACCATCGCACCACTTGACCCGGATACCGACAGCGCCATTAACAAGCAGCCCATCAGCGCGCCGCTACTGTGTGGTCCAGAGGGACTGGTGGGCGATCAGCAGCAGGATCGACGCCACCACGGCGGAACGGAACGGGCGCTGCACTACTACCCCCGGGAGCACTACAGCTATTGGGAAGAGTTCTGGCTCGCCATGGCACTACCGGAACCGACCACGCCGTTTCGCCCGGCGGCCTTTGGGGAGAATATTTCCGATACCGGTCTGAACGAGGAGCAGGTCAACGTCGGCGACACCTTTACCCTGGGGGAGGCGGTACTACAGGTCAGCCAGCCACGTTCGCCCTGTTACAAGCTGAACATCCGCTTCGGTTACGCCCAGATGTCACTCATGATGCAGACCTCGGGGCGCACCGGCTGGCTGTTTCGAGTGCTGCAGCCCGGCACAGTAAAGCCCGGTGACAGCCTGTCACGACAGGAGATCGTCTCCAGCGGCCTGTCGGTACGCCGCTGTCTGGACATCCTTTACAACCGCCCCTTCAGCCGCGACGGGCTGCTGCTGTTGGCAAACCACGAAAGCCTGTCAGCCAACTGGAAACAACATGCCCTGACCCGGCTGGAGAGCGGTCAGCCGGAACGCTGGACCCGGCGCCTGCTCCGCCAGCCGTGAGCCGTCGGTTCAGGCGGCAACTTCCAGCAGCGGTGTTACCGAGCGCAGCCAGGTGCACAATTCACAGTCACAACGACCAGCATCATGCCCCAGCCGGCCCAGGTGGTAACTCACATACTCAATGGCAAAACGCAGTAATCGCTGCAGTTCATCGAATGTGGCTTCAACCAGGGACGGGCTGGCCAACTGCTCCCCATAGGCCTGGCACTCCAGAATATAGAGACACTCGTTGCAATCATCCGCCTGCTCATTGAACTGATAGTGTTGAGAACAGGTACCCCGTTTACTCTCCTGCTCCATCAGCGACCGGGGATAATCCAGCGCCGCAATGATCTGATCGCGCCTATCCGAAACAGACTCCGACATGGTGCTGTACTCCATAATCCCGCTAGCCTGTCGCCGCCGACACACCCAGATCACCCGCTGGACGGCCCCTTACGACTTCACGGCTATTCACAAACCAGTGCCGAAAACCGGCACTCCCACATTGAATCCTAGCACAGGGATCAGAACCGGCTTATTGATCCAATACAACTGGAGTTCAGATCCATTCTTGGTCCTTTACGGGGCGAACCGGCGTCATTCAGAAAACACCGGCTTAAACATCGCCCACAGGATCAGTGACTTTGCCCGCCGCTGTGGCGATCTTTTTCCGACCCAGCAGGTAGAAACGCAGGTTTAGCAGCACTGCTGCCGTGGTCAACCCCACCGCCAAGCCACCCCACAATCCCTGTGGACCGACAGCCAGTTGAATACCGATATACCAGGCAAACGGAAAACCCACCACCCAGTAGGCGAACATGGTGATAAACATGGGCACAGCGGTATCCTTCAATCCCCGCAGGGCGCCGGAGGCAGAGACCTGCAGCCCGTCGGAAAACTGGAACAGGGCGGCCGCGAACAGCAGGCTCATGGCCATGTTGGCCACCGCCGCATCATTGGTGTAGAGCGCCACGATCAGCTCCGGGAACAGCAACAGCATGGTGGCGGAGAGGGCCATGATACCGCCGGCCATCACCACCCCCTGCTGACCCCGGACGATCGCCAGACGCAAATCCCCGGCGCCGGCGGCATGGCCGACCCGAATGGTGATCGCCTGGGAGATGCTCAGCGGCAGCATGAACATCATGGCGGCATAGTTGAGGGCAATCTGGTGCGCCGCCATCTCCACCTTGCCCAGGCTGCCCATCATGATCGCCACGGCGCTGAACATACCCACCTCCATGATAATGGCGACAGCGATGGGCAGCCCCAGCTTGAGAATGCGCCAGATCTCTTTCGGCCGTGGTCCGGCAAAATTCTGGAACAGGGCCAATGGACGGAAACGCTTGCCACGCCACAGATAGGCAAACATCATCAGGGCCCCCAGCCAGAGCCCGATGGCGGTGGAGAGGGCGGCACCGGACGCGCCCATCGGCGTGATTCCGAAATCGCCGAACATGAACAGGTAGTTGCCCAGGACGTTCAGGGGCAACAGCAGGGACTGCACCAGCATGGCCGGTTTGGTATTGCTCAGCCCTTCGTTCAGATACCGGGGTGCCAGGTAGAGACAGAGCCCCGGCATGCCCCAGGCGCTGACACGCAGGTAATCACCCGCCAGGGGAGCGATCTCCGGATCCACGTTCAGCAGGGGCAGAGCGGCGGCCAGGCCATAAGTGAGGGGCACCGCAACCAGCCCCACCAGGATGGCGACCCAGAGGCCCTGTTGAAACTCCCCGGCGATCGCCTGTTCGTCGCCAGCCCCGTTCAGGTGCGCCACCAGCGGTGAAATTGCCAGGGTCGCGCCGATACAGGCGAGCAGCATCAGGTTCCACAGGGAAGAACCCAGGCCCACCGCGGCCAGCACTTCGGCGTTGATACGCCCGGCCATCACCGTATCGATGAAGCCCATACCTACCTGGAGCAACTGGGCCACCACCAACGGCCCGGCCAGTAGCAGGGTCGGGACGGCTTCCCGTCGCCATAGACTCAACCATTGTGGCATAACACTATCTCAGGATATAAAACGACCTGGCGGAGCGGATCCGCCGTTTCCATCTGTGCGCCGGAAACAACTGCTTCAGCCCGGGAACGGGCATCCCAAAAGTCAACTGGAGGAGTCAGCACAACAGAGATGGCTATCATACCCGCACTCGATCCCGATATCGTCAGGGAATTGCTGCAAAACGCACAACTGCCCAGTGCGGATATCGGCCACAATCCCCGGGCCCGTTTCTACCTGATCGAACAGGCTGGCCAGCCGGTCGGCCTGGCCGGACTCGAATGTTACGGTCACGACGCCCTGCTCCGCTCCCTGCTGGTGCAGCCGGCCTATCGGGGCCGGGGCCTGGCGGCACAACTGGTCGATCACATTCAGCAGATGGCCGCCGCCCAGGGGGCCAGCGCGCTCTACCTGTTGACCACCGATGCGGCGGACTATTTCCGACGCATCGGATTCCGCGATATCGCCCGGGAGGCGGCGCCTCCCGCCATCCGCCAAACCGAGCAGTTCAGCCAGCTCTGCCCCGCTGCGGCCAGCCTGCTGTGGCGACCCGTCCAGCCGGTTTCCGCTGGCGACTATTCTTTGCGATAATCCAGACCCATTGACCAGTCACAGGCGTGGAACAACTTGTCCAGACTCGACGACATCCTAGCCCAGATCGAAACCCGGGAAGCCAACAGCACCGCCAGGCAGCCGTGGAATCCGGCCCACTGCGGCGACGTGGATATTCGCATTGCCAGCGACGGCACCTGGTATCACGAGGGCCGTCCGTTCCAGCGCGAACAGCTGGTCAAGCTGTTCGCCTCGGTGTTGCGACGGGAGGCCGATGGCCATTACTACCTGCTGACCCCGGCCGAGAAGATGCGTATCCAGGTGGATGATGCCCCGTTTGTGGCGGTACAGCTGGAGCAGATCCCGGAACCGGAGCCGAGCCTGCTGTTCACCACTAACCTGGGCGAGCAGGTGGTGGCCGACGCCGACCACCCGATCCGGGTGGAGTTTGACCCCGCCACCGGCGAACCGCGCCCCTATATCCATTTCCGCGACAACCTGGATGCCCTGATCAACCGCAGCGTCTACCTGGAACTGGTGGAGCTGGGCGAACTGTTTGAACAGCACGGCCGCCGTCACCTGGGGGTGACCAGTCAGGGTGTCCGTTTCGACCTGGGTTGTATCGACGAGTGATTACTCCCTGCCGCCACCCCGACGCCCCGGCTATGCGGACCGGGCAGATAACAGATTAGCCCATGCGCAGTGCCCGCGTTGCCCATGACTGCCCCACCACCGGCCTGATCAGCTACTGGATCGGGCGTCTTCTGCTGACCCTGATGGGCTGGCGGGTGGAGGGGAACATTCCACCGGGCCGCAAGTTTGTCCTGATCGGCGCCCCCCACACCAGCAACTGGGATTTCCCGGTCGGTATTGCCGCCGCCTACCTGGTGCGGCTGAAGGTCAACTGGGTCGGCAAACACACCCTGTTCCGCTGGCCCTTTGGTGGCTTCATGCGCTGGCTGGGCGGCATCGGCGTGGACCGGTCCAACCCCCACGGTGTGGTGGAGCAGCTGGCCGGTCAGCTCCGGGCAGCCGACCGCATGATGCTGGCCATCACTCCGGACGGCACCCGGGGTCCACGGGAGTACTGGAAATCGGGTTTCTATCGCATTGCCCTGGCGGCCGACGTACCGCTGTTGTGCGTGTCACTGGATTTCTCCCGCAAAACGGTCCGGGTGGGCCTCTGCTTCAAACCCAGCGGCGATATCCGGGCCGATATGGAACAGATCCGCGGCTTCTTCGATGGTGTGGTTGGCGCCCACCCGCACAACCATACCCCGGTCCGCCTGCGCGATGAGCTGGAAAACCGCTTGCTTCCACAGAATATGCACCAATAATCAGACTATCCATTCCAACCAGAAGGCCAGACAGATGAGAATACTCCACACCATGCTGCGTACCGGCAACCTGCAACGCTCCATCGATTTCTACACGAAGGTGCTGGGCATGCAGTTACTGCGTCAGCAGGACTACCCGGAGGGGGAGTTCACCCTCGCATTCCTCGGTTATGGCGACGAGTCGGAACAGAGTGTGATCGAGCTGACCTACAACTGGGGACAGGAGAGCTACGACCTGGGCACCGGCTATGGCCACATCGCCATCGAGGTGGATGATGTCTACCAGGCCACCGAGCAGATCAAGGCCCAGGGCGGCAAGATCCTGCGTGACGCCGGACCGATGAATGCCGGCAGCACCATTATCGCCTTCGTGGAGGACCCGGACGGCTATCCCATCGAACTGATCGGCGCCCGTTAACCCCACGCCAGCCCAACGTGCATCCGGTTGCCGGGTCGGTCCATTGATCAGTCCGGCAGCCGGATCCCACGCGCCACCCTGTCCTCACCAGCCAGTTGGCAAACAGCAGAACGCCCGGCGGCCAGCCGCTGCGGTTCTCTTTATCCTATACTGAGGTGAATAAAAGTCACTGAAGGGAGGCTGGGATGCGACGGGCGATTCTCACCAGTCAACGGCTGCTGGCGGTGTTTCTGGCCGGCATGCTGCTGCTCTTTTCCCCCATTGTCTCCCTGTTCGACCGACCCGAGTTCTGGTTCGGCATCCCGCTCATCTACCTCTACCTGTTAACCGTCTGGGCCGTTCTGATCCTGGCCATGGCGCTGATCATCGGCAGTCAGAAGTGATGCTGGGCGGTCCACTGATCATCCTGGTCTCCCTGTTCTACCTCGGCCTGCTGTTTGCCATCGCCTACTGGGCCGACCGGCGCGCCGACCAGGGACGTTCGGTGATCGCCCACCCCACTGTGTACGCCCTCTCCCTGGCGGTCTACTGCACCGCCTGGACCTACTACGGCAGCGTCGGACGGGCGGTGCAGAGCGGCGTCGGCTTCCTGCCCATATACCTGGGGCCGACCCTGGGGGCGGCACTCTGGGTGTTCCTGCTGCTGAAGATGATCCGGGTAAGCAAATCCCAGCGCATCACCTCCATCGCCGATTTCATCTCCTCACGGCACGGCAAGAGCCACCTGCTGGGGGGGCTAGTAACGGTAATTGCCGTGGTGGGCGTGGTGCCCTATATCGCCCTGCAGCTGAAGGCGGTCTCCAACAGTTTCACCATCCTGATGCAATACCCCCATATCCGCATGCCCGGCAGTGTCACCGCCCTGCCGTTCTGGCAGGATACCGCCCTTTACGTGGCCCTGCTGCTGGCCCTGTTCACCATTCTGTTCGGCACCCGCCATCTGGATGCCAGCGAGCGCCATGAGGGGATGGTGGCGGCCATCGCCTTTGAATCGATCGTCAAGCTGGCGGCCCTGACGGCGGTTGGCCTGTTCGTCACCTACGGCCTCTATGGGGGCTTTACCGATATCATGCAGCAGGCCCGGGCGGCCGGTCTGATGGAGTCGATGCTGGGTGCATCCACGGTCTCTGACCAGAACTGGTTCGCCTTCTCCTTTCTGGCTGCCATGGCGGTGATCCTGCTGCCGCGCCAGTTCCAGGTGGCGGTGGTGGAGAACAGCAGCGAACGCCACATCCCCCGCGCCATCTGGCTGTTCCCCCTCTACCTGTTGCTGATCAACATCTTCGTGCTGCCCATCGCCCTGGCGGGGCAACTGGCCTTTCCCGGCGGCACAGTGGACGCCGACACCTTCGTGCTGACCCTGCCGATTGCCCAGGGTCAGGAGTGGCTGGCCATGTTCTCCTATCTGGGCGGCCTGTCGGCGGCCACCGGCATGGTGATCGTTGAGACCATCGCCCTCTCCACCATGGTCTGCAATGATCTGGTGATGCCGGTGCTGTTGCGCTACTGGCGCAACCGCCCGGCCCCGGTTGATCTGAGCAAGGTACTGCTGCGGGTGCGGCGCGGCGCTATTTTCGGCATCCTGCTGCTCGGCTTCACCTACTTCCACGTGGCCGGGGAGGCCTATGCCCTGGTCTCCATCGGCCTGATCAGCTTCGCCGCAGTGGCCCAGTTCGCACCCACCATGATCGGCGGTCTCTACTGGCGTGGCGGCACCCGGGCCGGCGCCTTGGCCGGACTGGGGGCCGGTTTCAGCATCTGGCTCTACACCCTGCTGATCCCCTCATTTGCCAAGTCCGGCTGGCTGCCCAGCGCATTCCTGGAGTACGGCCCGTTCGGCCTGGCCCTGCTGAAACCCCAGGCTCTGTTCGGCCTGGAGGACATGAACGAGATCAGCCACTGCCTGTTCTGGAGCCTGACCGCCAATATCGCGGCCTACCTGGCGGTCTCCCTGGTCAAATCACCCAATGCGGAGGAGACCGCCCAGGCCAGCCTGTTCGTGGACGCCATGAAACATGATCGCCCCGCCATCGGTCTGTGGCGCGGCAATGCCGATGTGGCGGAATTGAAACGGCTGGCCAGCCGCTTTCTGGGCAACCGCAAGGTGGATACGGCCTTCAACCAGTTCTTTGCCAGCCGGGGCAGGCCTTTTGCGCCGGGGCAACCGGCGGATGCGGAGACCGTCCATTTTGCCGAGACCCTCCTGACCGGCGCTATCGGCAGCGCCTCGGCCCGGGTCATGGTGGCGTCGGTAGCCCAGGAGGAGCCCCTGGGCCTGGACGAGGTGATGGGTATTCTGGATGAAGCCTCCAGTATCCGCGCCTACAGCAAGGAGCTGGAACAGAAGTCCCGGGAGCTGGAGGCCGCCACCAGCGAACTGCGCGCCGCCAACACCCGACTGCGGGAGCTGGACCAGCTGAAGGACGACTTTATGTCCTCGGTGACCCATGAGCTGCGCACACCCCTGACCTCGATCCGCGCCTTCTCGGAGATGCTGCTGGATGATCCGCGCATGGCACTGGATGATCGCAAGCGCTTCCTGGGCATCATCGTGAGCGAGACCGAACGGCTCACCCGGCTGGTCAACCAGGTGCTGGACCTGGCCCGGATCGAGGCGGGGCAAGGCGAGTGGACCACCGGCGAAGTGGACCTGGTGGCCCTGATCGAGCAGTCCATCGAAACCACCAGCCAACTCTATCGGGATCACGGTGCCCGGGTCGAAACCGATATTCCGACGGGGAATTTCCGGGTCTGGGCCGATTCCGACCGGCTGTTGCAGGTGATGCTCAACCTGCTTGCCAACGCGGTCAAGTTCGTCCCCGCCGACAGCGGCCGGGTCCGTATCACCCTCTCCGAAGAGAGCCGGGACTACCGGATCAGCGTGGCGGACAACGGCCCGGGCATAGAGCCGGGCCAGGAGGAGGCCATATTTGAAAAATTCCAGTCCGGTGACAGCAGCAGCGCCGGCAACCCCATGGGCACCGGCCTGGGCCTGCCGATCAGCCGCCAGATTATCCAGCACTTCGGCGGCCGGTTGTGGGCTGAGAGCCATCCCGAAAAGGGTGCTATCTTTTCCTTTAGGATGCCAAAAGGCAGCCAGCGGTTGCCGGCAAGCGAGACGGGATCGAGAGATGAGCCAACACATACTGATTGTTGATGATGAGAAGAATATCGCCATCTCGGTCGATTACCTGCTACGCCGGGAGGGCTACGCGGTATCGGTGGCCCATGACGGCGAAGAGGGTCTACGACTGATCAGGGAGGAGCGACCCGACCTGGTGCTGCTCGACATCATGATGCCCAGGCTGGACGGTTTTCAGGTCTGTGAGGCGGTCCGACAGGATCCGGCACTGGCCGGTATCCGCATTGTCATGCTGACCGCCAAAGGGCGGGATGCGGAGCGAGAGAAGGGCCTGGCACTGGGTGCCGACGCCTACATCACCAAACCCTTCTCCACCCGGGAACTGGTCAGCCAGATCAAGGCGCTGCTCGCACCGGCGGCATAAACAGGAGAGCCCAGGATGGCCAACAGAGAAGCGACACTTGATAGCAGGGGTGGCTACAGCCAGGCCAGCGGGCCGGGCCTGGTGGAGGGCTCACTGCGCCAGGTGGCGCAACGACCACCCCTCACCCTGCCCCCGTCCGCCACGGTGCGCGAGGCACTGGCCGGCATGAACCAGCAACAGGCCGAAACCCTGGTGGTAGTGGATGAGCAGGAGCAGCTGCCCCTCGGTATCGTTACCCTGAATGACCTGGTGTATGCCATCACCCTGGATGGCGGCGGCCTGGAAGAACCGGTTGCCGGCATGATGACCGCCGCGCCCCTGAGTCTGCCGGCCGATGCCCCCACCCATCGCGCCACCGTGCTGATGGCGAAACGGGGCGTGCGCCATATCGTGCTGCTGGAGCCGGATGGGCGCCTCTGCAATGTGATCTCCCGGGCCGATCTGTTCGGCCTGCGCGGCGGCGGGGCCGACCTGCTGGCGGAGTCGGTCACCGCTGCCATGGATGTGGCACAGATGGCCCAGGCCGCCGCGGCCATCCGCCAACGGGGCAGTGAACTGTTCGCCGCCGGTATGGGCGCGGAGGCGATCTGCCACTGGATGTCGGCCCTGAACGACCTGGTGGTGATGCGGGTGATCGAGCTGATTGAGGACGAGTTCGACCTGCCAGCGGTGCCCTGGTGCTGGATGGTAATGGGTTCCGAGGGGCGGCTGGAGCAGACCTTCGCCACCGATCAGGACAATGGCCTGGTGTTCCAGGCCGATGATGCCAGCGCCGCGATCCGGCTGCGGGAAGCGTTTCTGCCGTTTGCCCGGGCCGTCAACAAGGGGCTGGACGCCTGCGGCTTCACCCTCTGCCGGGGTGGTATCATGGCCGGCAACCCGGCCTGGTGCCTGAGCCTGGCGGAGTGGCAGGCACGCTTCAGCGACTGGATGCGCACACCCGATCCGAAGGCCCTGCTGCACAGCGCTATCTTTTTCGATTTCCGGCCCCTGTATGGCCGCTATGAACTGGTGGATGAGCTGCGCAACTGGCTGCTGCCCCAACCACCGGAGCATCCCCGCTTTCTGCGCGCCCTGGCGGTGGAGGCGTTGAGCTGCGGACCGCCCCTGGGCTGGACCGGCGGATTTGTCTATGACGGCGGGATCGAACACCCCCACAGTATCGATCTGAAACGGTTTGGAGCACGGCCGTTTGTCGATGCGGCACGGATCTGGAGCCTGATGTACGGGGTCTGGGCCACCAGTACCGGTGACCGGTTGCGGGCGGTGGCGGAGCCGCTCAATCTGTCCGCCGAGCAGGTGGCCGGTGAGGTGGAGTCGTTCTACCTGATCCAGCGCTTCCGGTTTCGTCAGCAGCTGGTGGCGGAGGATCCGGACGACGTCAACCGGGTCGATCCCGATACTCTGAATGAGCTGCACCGGCTGATGCTCAAAGAGGCGTTCAAGCAGGCCAAGAAACTCCAGTTACGCCTGAAACTGCAGCACGGACTGTAGCCCGCCTACTCGGGCGAGCCGGCGGCCCCGTCTGTCTGCAACTGCTCGATGGCGGCGACCTTTCCATCCACGAACTCCACCCGCGCCACGGTGTACTCTTCCTGGGTCTCCGCATTGAACCAGACACTGTGATAACGGATACGGCGCCGGCCAGCGCCATCGATAAAGTAAACCGGAACGGTCATGCGGTCCCAGTAAGGGTAGTACTGGACCCGGGTATAACCCCAGATGGTGGCGCGACGCGCTTCAGTCACCCGGGTAAACACATGGTCCGGCGGTCCCCAGGCCAGGCGTACCATGTCCGG
Source organism: Sedimenticola thiotaurini (assembly GCF_001007875.1). Lineage (NCBI taxonomy): Bacteria > Pseudomonadati > Pseudomonadota > Gammaproteobacteria > Chromatiales > Sedimenticolaceae > Sedimenticola > Sedimenticola thiotaurini. The sequence continues at coordinate 2,710,284 of NZ_CP011412.1, forward strand.
TGTGAATCCCACCTCCACACTGCCCTGCCGGATCTGGGTCTGGATCTCCTCCGGGAAGCTGTCGAACAGCTCCTGGTTGTCGGCGATGCGGCGATCGCGCCGCTCCTGCACCGTCGCGCATCCCGCCAGCAGCAGCAGACAGAGTCCCAGAACCACCACACGCTGAATTTTCATAACTACTCCTGAATAATGCGCACCGGCTGGATGATCCCGCCAGCGGGTGTCTCGTCAGCCCGACCCTGGCGGATAGTATAGACCGCCGGGACAATCGGCACAGCTCAGGCGTTCAGGTCGGGATTACGACGCACAAACCAGGTGGAATCCAGGGTGGTGACCAACTGCTCCTCCTGGCGCCGGATCTCGACCCGGAACTTGATCATACCCTCGCCGGGACGACTGGCCAGGGGACGCATCTCGACCAGTTCGGTGCGGGAAAAGAGCCGGTCTCCCACATGCACCGGTTGCAGCCAACGGATATTGTCCCAGCCGGGCGAGATGACCGTCTTGGCATTGGGAAACGCCTCCTTGCTGAGGCGTCGCCAGATGGACAGCACCTGGGGACCGGAGGCGATCAGACCGCCCCAGCCCAGGGCCACGGCGGCCGCCTCATCCACATGAAACGGCTCCGGGTCATACAGGGTGGCGAACTCGATCATCTCCTGGCGACACATCTCCCAGTCGCCGAATTCGAACTGTTCACCAATCGAAAAGTCCTCAAACCAGCGCTTGTCCGGAAAGACACCGCGCCGGCTTGGCTCTTGTTGATACATAGGCTCACCTGATTGCAGAGGTAAGCCTCCATTCAACCAGTGCGGCTGGCAATCTGTCCAGCCCTGTTCCGCTCCCCCTGACCCCTGTGGGAACGGCTCAGACACTCTTGTCCATGAACTGGTCCACCAGGCCATCCAGCTGGATGATCGACTCGACCATCTGTTCGGTAGCATCGGCACTCTGCTTGGCGCCCAGGGATATCTCTTCAAAAACCTGGCTGATATTGACGATGTTCCGCTGGATATCATCCGCCACAGCGCTCTGCTCTTCCGATGCGGTGGCCACCTGGATGTTCATGTCGCTGATGGTGTTGATGGTCTCGGCCAACGCCTGCAGAGCAGTGCCTGCGCGCCCGGCGATATCGACACAGTTATCTGCGCTGGCCTGGCTCCGGTCCATCACCTGCACCGCCTCCCTGGAGCCATTCTGCAGATAGTCGATCATGGTCTCGATCTCCTGGGTCGACTCCTGGGTGCGACTGGCCAGGGTTCGCACCTCATCCGCCACCACCGCAAAACCGCGCCCCTGCTCACCGGCCCGGGCCGCTTCGATGGCGGCATTGAGGGCCAGCAGGTTGGTCTGTTCGGCAATGCCTTTGATCACGGCAAGGATACTGCCGATATTTTCACTGTAACCGGAGAGTTGCTGAATCACGCTGGAGGATTGCTGAATCTCCTGACTGAGTTGATGGATAGCGGTGATGGTCTCTTCCACAACCGCCTGGCCGGCCTGGCTCTCCTTCAGGCTGTCCGTGGTCTGTTCAGCGGTCATGGCGGCATTTTTCGCCACATCCTGCACCGTGGCCGACATCTCGGTCATGGCGGTGGCCACCTGGGTTATCTCCTGCTGCTGGGTATCCACCCCCTGGCTGGTGCGATTGGCCGCTTCCGAGGTGACATCGGCGGTCTCCCGCAAGATCCGCGTGGTATCCGACAAGCGCCCGATCACCGCATTCAGCTTGGAACGCTGCATGCGCATGGCCAAAGCTATCTGGCCGAACTCATCATCCCGGTCCGTGTAGACCTTGCACATCACCGGATGGTAGAAGATGGACCGGGCCCACTCCACCATGGCTGCCATGGGCATCATCAGGATGGTATTGACCCCGACGATCAGACCGGCGCTGAGCAACCAGCCCCAGATACTGTAGGACTGCAGTGATGCGTTCAGGCTGGTCACGGCGGCCGGCAGCAGTGCCAGCAGGTTGGACAGAATCAGCAGATTGCGTAACCCGATCCGGGCCCGCAGACTGGGTTTGTAATCCTTGCCTTCCCGCAGCTTTTGGTAGATACCCTTGGCCCGTTCGACACACGCCTGCTCCGGTTTATATCGGACCGATTGATACTCCACCGTCTTGCCATTCTGTTCGATCGGTGTGACCAGGGCATCGACCCAGTAGTAGTCGCCGTTCTTGCAGCGGTTCTTCACCATCCCCATCCACGGTCGGCCCGATTTCACCGTATCCCAGAGGCTCTGAAACGCGGCAGGCGGCATATCCGGATGACGAACCACGTTGTGGTTCTTGTGCAGCAGCTCATCTTCGGGGAAACCGCTGATGTCGATAAAATCCGGATTGATATAGGTGATCGCACCCTTCAGATCGGTTGTGGAGAGTATGTTGGCATCGATGCTGAACTGCTTTTCCACATCGGTGACGGGATGATTGATCTTCATGAATTACCGTCCTTTCTTATTCCGCTGGCGAAAATTGGTGGGTACCGCGTCCATACAGCCAAATGGCTTAAAGATTCATTCGGCAGTAAGGCAGATAACTGAACCACAGCTGGGCATCGATTTTTCAATACGATAATTGTGGTAATAATAACGGAACATAACTGATCTATCCACGCTTTAGTGATGACTAACATAACCGATAAGTCTTTAATTCTTATGACAAACTCCCGGTTGAGAAAAACTCGAAAGCAATTCCGATACCAACAGCTAACTTGTCAAGACCCATCCGGATAAATGGCTTTCCGAACCAACCCATATGCCGGCCGACAAGGGGGTCGTAACAGCTCGGACAGGCCTGACTCCATCCAATGAACTGCACCAACCCGGGGCACAACGCACGGTTATGAATCGTCCCGTTCGGCAGATACCTGCGGGCATGCTAAATTGAGCCTATGAGCACGCTGCGCCGTTATCACAGACGTCCCGACCAGGCGATTACCGCCATCCAGCTGGCGCTGGAGAGCGACGGCCTTCGCTATCACAAATGGGGAGCCGAACAGTTTGCCGCACCGGGGGACTGGCTGGTGGACAATAACGGCGACATCTACACCGTGGCGGCCGATGTCTTCGCCCGCACCTACCGACAGGTCTCCCCGGGTCGGTTTATCAAGGCCACACCGGTCTGGGCCCGCCGGGCGACCCGGCCGGGCGCACTGCCTACCCGGGAAGGGGAGTCACACTTCGCCGCCGGTGACTACCTGGTGTTCAACCAGCCCGATGCAACTGATGGCTACTGCATGACAGCGGAGCAGTTTCACGCCCTGTACGAACCGGACGAAACGGATTAACCCGCCCCAACCTGAGACAGCCGGCCACACACTGCTATCCTCTTAAACAGCCAACCAGAGGATGGAACATCAACATGGATATTGTTTCGCTGGTCAGGGATACGCGCATTCAGCGGATACTGTCTCACCCCGAAGATGACAGCAGCATCTGGCAGCGTGCACTGCAACGCCTGCTCGCTGCCGACATCGAACTGACCCGGCAATCGGCCGGTGAATCCGCCATCGCCGCACTGCAACGGCTGATGATTTTTCTCGGTTACTCCACCGCCGCCAGCGGCGCCTTTCTGATCGACGGCGACTTTGGCCGGGGCACCAACCGGGGCGTCGCCCAGTTCAAGTACGATCACGGTCTTGGCGGCAAGCCGGACCGTGAACGGCTCTGTTACCCCTGCCGGTGGAACAACGCCCGGCGCCTGATCGACAGCATCCCGGAGACCAGCCTGGACCAGGCCACATTGCAGGCGATGTTGCAGACCGCCTATCAGCGCTGTGAGCAGAACCAGGTCATGTGCGGCGATGTGGAGCTGGCGATCTTCCATCTCAACGCCCTGCATAAACACCGCTTTCTCGATTGTCGCGCCATCCTGGAGCGCTACGGTGACGCCGCCCTGACCGCTGCACGGGCGCAGCAGCAGAAGGGCATCCAGATCCGGCCGGAGTGGATCCTGTCCATCATCCGCCAGGAGACGGCGGGGATCATTCGACCGCGCTTTGAACAGCACTACCTGTCACGGCTCAACCAACGCCACCCCGATAGCGACCTGGAGGAGCTGCGCATGCAGTCCATGAGCCTGGGACTGGGCCAGATCATGGGGTGTAACTATGACGCTGTGGGCGCCCCGGATGCCCGCGCCCTGTTTAGCGCGCCGGTGGATGAGCAGGTGGCTTTCGTGGCCCGTTTCCTGAAGCCGCGCCAGGCAGAGACCGGAAAAGGTCAGCCCGATGAGGCCGATTTTCACCGGGTGGCACGCTTCTACAACGGGCCCAAATATGCCGCCCATCACTACCACGAACGGCTGGCCCGCTGGTTCAGGGAGTTCCGTCTCCTGCTCGGCTGACGCCGGCCCGACGCAGCCGCCCCAGGCGCAGGAACAGGCGATCGAACAGCCCCAGGTGCAGGGCCGGAATAATCCAGCCCACCAGGCCGATCCCCACCCCGATCGCGGCCCGGCGCAGAATCGAGCGCAGTCTGAAGAACTGCATGATGCGCTTGCCGAAACGCTGGCCAAACAGCGCCAGCACCAGGTAACCGGCCAGCAACATGGCCAGACCGGCAGCCAGGTTGCCCAAGGTCAGGGTGCGCTCCAGCCAACCCAGCAGGGCCTGCATGGTGGCCGTCTGCATCAGGCTCATGGAGGGATTGTTCAACAGCCCGGAGATGAACCAGTAACCGACTCCCGCCAGCAGCAACACGCCCAGCAGAATCGCCAGCACGGTCAGGCCGCCATGCAGCCGCCACACCTTGAAAAACTTGAGATGGGAAACCCCCAGGTGACGATCCAAATCGCTGGCCGCCAGACCGGGCCCGGCGGCGTCGCCGGCACACATCGCCCCGTCCAGTTGACGGAATGCCCACGGGTGGGTCCGATCCCGCACCAGCGGAAACGCCTGCAGGGAATCGGCTGCGTCACACATGGCGTGGTAACCACTGTTCATCAGGACAAAGGCTTCCACATCGGTAAAGGAGTCCAGATCGGTGCGTACGGCAGCCAGGCGCTGCTGTATGTCACAGCGGATGCCGTAACTGGTCAGGGAGATCCGGTCCGGCGCTTCGGTGGCGACGCCACTGCCCTGCCAGTCCACTTCACTGCCCTCCAGGCCCTGGGTCAGGTGCACATAGGTCATGCCCTTCAACTGCACACTGGCTGCCCGCATGTGCAGGTCTTCATATTCACTGCCGCGAATACGCCCCATCATCACCGACATACTGCGCAGTACCGGCCCCAGGATCCCGCCGGCGGGATCGTCGTCCGGGCTCAACTGGCCACTGGCGTCGCTGATGATCATCACGGCGCAGTCCTGCTCGGTGAGCGCCGCCACCCCCAGGTTGTCATACACGCCCCCATCCACCAGCCGGATATTGCGCCGCGCGTAGAGTCGCGGCAGTTCAATCGGCTCAAACAGCCCCGGCACGCAGGAGGAGGCCGCCACCGCATGACCCAACCGATAGTGGCGATAGCGCGGCTCCGGTGCCTCCTGGTAGTAGAGCCGGCGCAGACGGGGACTCTTATCGACGGCCCGGTTGACGATATTGGGTGACTCGCCCATCCAGCTGACGGTGAACTGCCACAGGTGGCCGGTGTTCAGGGTGGTGGCGTTGAGCACCAGTTGGGGAATCTTGTGGCAGCGGCGCCAGTTCACCTCGCCGGGGCGAAAACCGTCCGCCTCATCCGGCGGCTGAATGAACAGCCGGTCCAGAGTGCGGGCGGCCGGGGCATCATCATCGACCCGGCTGTAGAGCTGTTTTTCGTACAGTTCGCCCAGGTACTCGGTGCGTGAATAGGTGGGCAGAAACAGCATCTTGAGATTGGCCCAGGGGTTGGCCAGCACGCGCATGCGCAGGTTCTTCTGCACCCCGTCGAGAAAATCATCGATCAGCTTCTCCACCAGGTCGAGATAATCCTGGTGGCTGATCTGCTCATCCCGCAGGCCCTGTCGCACACCACCCGTCGGGTGTCGACCAAACTGCATCAGGCGGCGTAGCTCCAGGTAGTAGTGAGCACCCACTATGGATCCACCGGAGACACAGGAGAGCACCTCCAGATGGCGCAGCATGTCCAGCTCGGCCAGCCGGGCCAACACCCCCAGGTGGTAGAACGAGGCCCGGAAACCGCCGCCGGAGAGGGCCAGTCCCACCTTGCCCAGGGCCAGGGTCTGCATGGCCCGGCTGCTGGACTCCCCCAGCAGGGCGACGATGGCCCGCCAGGCATCGGAATTGTGCAGCCGGGCCGGATCATCCGTCGGCGACTGCATCTGCACCAGATGGACCAGCTGCTCCACCGTACTCTTGCGCCACCAGTCCGGCACCCCATCCAGTTGCGCCGCTCGCTGCAACAAACCATCGGCCCGGTCCGGCTCCCCGGCCCCCAGACAGGCCTCCGCCAGGGTGACCAGCAACCAGTAGTCCTGCTGGCTTGTCTGGCTGGCCGGCGGCAACCGGGGTTCCAGAGTCTCCATAACCTGCCGACGGATCAGCTGTGCGTCCCGGCGGCGTGCCCGGGCGCTTTCAGTGGCCCGCTCTCCGGCGTCGGCCCGGCCCTCCAGCCAGGCCAGCACATCCTGTATATAGGCGGTATTGATGGCGGTGTAGCCGCCATCATCAGACACCCCGCACTCGAAGCCACGCCGATAGTAGTGCAGCGCCTGCTCCAGCCACTGACGCCGACTATCAATCCGCCAGCGCCGCTTGTACAGTGCACCGACCAGGCCAAGGGTCTCCTGGTCTTCGGTGTTATGCAGATCAAACTCCGCTGCCAGCAGTGCCTGGGCCTGATCAAACGCGCTCAGCTGGAGCAGCGTATCGTCCTTGTAGGTCGCCAGCGCCAGCGCCTGTACCAGGCGCACCCGGTCGGCACGCTGGATATCCGTGCGCGCCAACACCTTCAGCAACAGGCGCCTGGCCCAGTAGTGCATATCGATCCCGATCAACTCCCCGGCGAGCCGATCCACCTCATCAACTGCCATCGCCTGGCCGCGCAGCACTGACTGCACCCGGCCCACCAGCACCGAACTGATCGCCTTACGTTTTTCCACCCTGCCGCCCCCCTGTTTGTCGGCGGACAACCGCCCCTGCTACCGGTTGTCCGCGCCGTCGCTAGGCTGAGTATAGTCAAGCAGCCATCCCCCCACGGCGGCGCCGCACCGGCACCCGATCCGTGGTCTACAATTTTCACTGAGGTGCCCGGCATCACAGCCAAGTGAGCCCGGTGATGGTCCATGGGACGGGCATTCTGATTCAACGCGTCAGGTTACAGAAGGAGTGCGTCATGTTTTGCCCGGAGTGTGGAACCGAGAACCCAGATAACGCCCGTTTCTGCGGCAACTGCCGGCATCCGCTGGCCACTGCATCAGACACTCCGGCCAGCCAACCCTCCCCCCCGGTAGTGGAGATAGACAGCGATCCGGCCGCCGTTTCCGACGGTTTGAAATACGGCATTCTGTTCGGCACCCTGTTCATTCCGTTCCTCGGCCTGATCATGGGCATCGTCTACCTGCTCCAGGACAGTACGGAGGCGAAAAAGGCGGTGGGCAAACTGTGGCTCTACACCAGTATCGCGGTGATGATTTTCTATCTGGCCTTCAGCGGCGAATTCTAGCGGCGCGGAGACCATCCAGCGATGAGCACCCTGCCCGCCTTCATCACCCTGCAGCGAAACAAGACCAGCTCCAACCAACTGCGCCGGTTCAGCATCACCCTGGACAACCAGCCGGTGGGAAAAATCGGCGCGGGCCAGACCAAGCGCTTCAGGCTCGCCGCCGGTTCCCACCTGATCGGAATCCGGCTGGACCTGTACAAAAGCAAACTGCTGCAGATTCACCTGGCCCCCAACCAGACCCTGGCGCTGGTGTGTGGCGATCGTTCACCAGAAAACCTGAAGGAAGTTTTCACCTTGAAGGGACTTGAAAAGTCGCTCAACTCGGTGATCAAACCCAGCCAGTACCTGTACGTGGAGCCGGCCGAACAACAGCCTTCTCCGCCACCCGCAACAGCAGCGGCTGAACGCCCCCCCGCCAAGGCGAAATCAGCCAAATGCAGCGGGGCTATTTTTATCTCTTACCGCCGGGAGGACAGCCGGGAAATCACCGGCAGAATCTGCGACCGCCTGAATGGAGAGTTCGGCAAGGAGACCATTTTCCGGGACGTGGACTCCATACCCGCCGGGGTCGATTTCCGGGACCACATCAACAACACCATCGGCCAGTGCCAGGTACTGCTGGCCATCATTGGCACTCGCTGGCTGAACGCACAAAACGCAAAAAGTGAACGCCGGCTGGAGCTGGACAGCGACCCGCTGCGGGTGGAGATCGAAACCGCCCTGCAGCAAAAGATCCCGGTCATTCCCGTGCTGGTCAAAAACAGCACCATGCCGGATGCGGATGAGCTGCCGCACAGCCTGCAACCGCTGGCCTATCGCAATGCCATCATCATACCGGGCGAACCCTACTTCCATAACGGCGTTGACCGTTTGATTGAGGAGCTGGACCGGAATCTTGCGCCCGACAGCGCCCTGCGACGTAAAAAGCAGCCCGGCTTCTGTATCCACTGCGGCGCCGAACTGATTGCCGGCAACCGCTACTGTATCCAGTGCGGTCAACCCGCCGAGGGCGCGCCTAACGCACCGTAATGGTGACCACTTCCGATGCCACGGGGGGATCATGCGGCACATGGGCCTGGTCCCCCAGGATCAGCTGGAGTGTATGCACACCGGGCTCCAGGGTCAGTTCGGTCTCCGTCTGACCGCCGCCAAAGTGTTGAATATCACCCCCCATCGGCTGATCCAGCGTCGGCATCCCTGTGCCATCCACCAGCAGATGGTGATGCCCGGTGTTCGGCTTATCCGTACCGGCCGGTGCCACCCCCATCCCCTTCAAGCCAAAATGGACTGTAAAAGTGGTGGGCACCGTATCACCATCCATCGGTGAGATGATGTAGACCGACGCACCCGCCGGTGATGGGGTGCGGGCCATTGCCGCGAGAACCGGCATGGTGATCAGTAACAGGAATAGCAACCGTGAGAATAGACGCTTGTTCATTGAATCGCTCCTTGATGACAGGCTGGATGAAACTCACCGCCGGGGCACGATCCTGCCTGGGGTTGCTGCGTGCCTGGCAATGGGATTCAGGACGACCACAGAGAGAGCATAGGCAGCAAAGTGCCTCCTGATCACATGGAGAAAGTAAGCCTTTTCCGGCAGCGGGGGAAACGTGAGTCGGGGGCAGGTGTTCGGGGAGTACAACCTGTACCCGGTTAACCGGTAAATTTGAAACTGAGACTGGCTAACAACCGGAAAATTGCCTGGGCCGCATCGGCATCGTTCACCAGGGGCAGGCAGCCCACGCGGTGACGTTTCAGGTAGTCATCCGATGCGAGCAGGGAGACAGCCGAACTGTCCGGCACCAGCAATAGGGAATAACGGGGCGCCGTCTCTGCGTGTTTGATGGCATCCCGGTAGATATGGGCCGACGCCATGGCATTTAGGATACCGCTGCGGGACGCGCTGTATTTACTGTCCAGGCAGATGAACCTGGTGTCTTCCCCATCCGCATATTCCAGAACCAGGTCCGGCCTGCGTTCCCGACTGATGGAGCAGTACCCGTAGCGATTCGGCTGCTCCAGCGCCGGGCAGACCAGCTGGGTATACAACCGGATCGTCGAATCGGCATGCTTTCCCTCAAGGATCATGTCCGCCCACTGTGTCTCAGTCTTCAACTCCCAGTGGTACTCCGGTAGCTGTTGTTCCAGTTGCCGCGCCAGGGAGACAAAGCACCAGGCTTCATAAACCTGCCAGGTTGGCGCCAGGTAGTGTTGCTCGTCATCCGCCAGCCCGGATACACCTTCCCGCAACAGGCGCATGCCCAGCCGGTAGGACCTGTCATAGTGCGGACTGCCGGATATGGCGTTGATGCCCGCCACGCCCGGCTGCACCCTGCTGATGGCATTGAAGGGCGACAGCCGCGACAGCTTCAGGAGCTGTTTCTTGATGTTATTGAGATAGGCAATCCGACGCGGCATGCGAGCCTGCACATCGGTCTCTGTCTCGCTGTTGGTCGCCCCCTGCCGGGAAAACTCCGCCACCAGCCGGGTTGTGAGTCTTAACACAGCATCCAGTTGTTGTGCCAGCAACCGGTTCGCCGGGTGATCCAGTGTCGGTTCGTTGAAAGGGACATTCAGCCGGTTATCGCCCAGGTTCAGATCATCACGCCCCGACTGCTGACCGGCCAGGGCCGCAATCAACTTGGGATTGGCCTCCAGGCGTCGAACCGTATTCACATCCACCCGGCGGGCCAGGTGAACAGGCAGCTGTTCCCGTTGATAACGGTTGCGCACCAGGGGTCGCTCACAGACGGCCCTGAGTGCAGTGAGATAGGCATCAATAAAGCATCTCAGACGGGCATAGCGAATCCAGTGGGAGAGGCCGAGACGGGAGCGACCACCCAGGGCATGTCGGGCGGGTTCACGACCCATCAGCAGCTGCGGGGCGTAGCCGGCGACCTGGGAGATGTACTCGACATATTGCGCACGTCCCGATTTGCTGGATGATGGCGCCACATCCACCCGATAGCGGATAGGTTCGTGGCGATCCGGGAGCTCCAGCTCCACCACCACTTCCCCGGCGTAGAAACCGGGCGACCAGCACCAGTATTGACGATGGGCATCCATCGCCACCGGGGCATCGTCGACGAACAGGCGGGCGTCTGGGGTATTCACCCGGATAAGGTACTGTTGCTTCTCCTCCAGGCCACCCAAGGTGCAACCGGGTGTGAGCAAGCCCACCGGGGTCAACACACCCTGCCGACTGCAGAAGAGCTCCAGTTGCGTGTTCAACGCCAGAATCTCATCATCCCGGTATCGGTCAGATCCGCCTGGAGTGTCTTCACCTTGTCACGGCTGCGCTGAAGACCATGCGTTTGCAAAACCGTAATGGTTTTTTGCAGGGCTTCATGGAGCCTATTGCTCTCCGACCCTCTCAGCTTGGGGAGCACACGGGCGTAGACCACATCATCCAGTGCGCTGATCAGATCGAAATCGTTGCCCTGGCTGGCCAGCGCCAGGTACGAGAGCACATCCTCCACGGTGCGCCAGCCAAAGTGCAGACGCTCCGGGGCCAGGGCTTGCAGCAGATCCCCCAGGCAGGCCCGGACAATCGCAATATCCGCCGGGTTCAGGCCATGGTTCTGCCAGCGGGGATAATCGTCCAGATTCACATGCCAGAACTCCAGGGTAAAGGCGCGATCCAGCACCTTGTCCGACAGGCCGTGGGTGGTCTCATCCATGTTCACCGTGCCGATGAAAGCGACGTTGGCCGGATAGGCAATAGTACTGGGGACCCCGTCAAAAGAGTCTCCCTCATTGTGCAGCCGCAGCCGTTCTCCCGATTCCATTGAAGAGAGTACCGGGGCGAAGTATTGCTCCGGGTGCGACAGGTTCATCTCATCCAGGATGACGGTAAACGGCTGATCCGGGTGCCGGGCAGCAGTGAGTAAAAAATCCAGCAGGGGTGGCCGGACATAGCTGTCCGGCATCAGGGGATTGATATAGCCAAACAGGGGCGCCGGATCGTACCAGCCGGGCTGCACCGCCTGGATGAAAACGTTCTTCTCCGGGTTGTCGATAAACTGTGCCGCGATGGCGCTGGCATAGCGCCGGGCCAACAGGGTCTTGCCCGACCCGGAGAGTCCGGCCAGGATGGCAAAGTGACGCCGCGGATTGGCCCAGAGGCCGATATGGAGCTGCTGCACCAAGGATGGTAAAAATGCTGCCCCCTGCACAACCGCCTCTATCAACACACCCTGATCCAGTTGGCCTACATCTAGTTGCGCCTCGGTCAGCGGGGTATCAATCACTTCGCCATTGTCGAGCGGTTCAAGACATTCCGGTTGCCATTTAATCTCTCCGGCCCATGACTGGCCGCTCCCGGTCAGGCTATAGACACCCAGGCCATCAACCTGCATCAAACCGAAATCACGCAGCCACTTCAACATGGCGCGGGGCGCAAAATCACTGGTCCAGCCCGGATTGACCTGCTTGAGCAGCGCCAGCAATTCACCGGTAGAGAGGGGCTCTTTTGCTAACGCCACCAGCACATGATCCACACCCAGAATGCGTGTCAGGAGTGGCGGGATCAGCTCTTCCGCCTCCCCGGTCTCGATAAAGAGTTCTCCCCGGGGCGTGGGCGAAACAACCCCATCCACCTCCTGAATAACATAGAACTCGTTCTTGAGAATATTGATCAGCGTTCGCAGAGAGCTGTCCCGGTGATCGGGAAACTCCGCGCGCAGGAAATCCAGCAGATCCTCCCGTGTCACTCCCTCCATCACGAAACTGAGTGCGCTGGCGAGCGTATCCAGTCCTCCCCGAATACTGGTCAAGCCCTTGCGGCGCTGTGCTGCGGGTAAGGGCTTGAGATCTGGATCTTGGACAATTTTTGTGTCGTCAGGGGGTGATCCATGTTGGGTGTCCGCATAATCCACGTAGATAAACCAGCCATAGGTCATCCGCGCGGCAAGCTCTTCCGGAGTATCCCCGTAAGGCCCGAGCAGCTGATCAATACGTTCCCGTATCTCCACTTGGCGTTGTACCGCGCCCGGCTTTTTTCGTTTCCCAAACAGGGCGCGATGACAAGCCAGTGCCTTCTGTCTATCCGCAACGGTGGTGATATAGCGGGGAAACAGCGCCGCCAGCACGCGAAATATTTTTACGTGGGGGGTCCGGTTGGAGAACGCCTTGAGTCGTTCAACAATCTCATCATACAGGGCGCGAAGCCGCGCTATTCTGGCCTGGGAAGTGTCGCCCAGCGGCTTGAATGACTCTTCTGCCAGCCAGGCACGGAATCCGGGGTCATCAATGGCCGCGCTGATATCCACCGTGCCCATGCCCACACTACTGACCGGATTGTCCTCCCAGATGCGCTGATGAAACTGTTTGGTTTTACGGCTCTCCAGATCCGCCTGCTGTATATCGGCAAGGAATTGTTCGAGCCCAGCGAGCCAATCGGGTCGTCTCTCCGCTGGATTGATGGATTCGAGCACCTTTTTCAGTTGATCATCCTGTGTGAGATCGGGCGTCATAATTTTTAACCGTCTATTGTTGATGTCATTACCGTCGCTGCTTAACACCGGAGGTAATCATCAGTTCGTGGTCCCGGCTCAATGGCCGGGTGTAGCTTCCGTTACGCCTTGACAATTCGTTGTCTCTGGTCGAGCTTCCCGCGCTTTTTTCAGGCCGTGCGTTTCCTGCGTTTTCTCTTCTACGGTTGGATCCGGGGGTGGTGTAAATGGTCCAGGTTTGAAGCTTGCGTCCGGTTGGCCAAAACAGTGGTGATACCAGAGTGCCAGATCACGGGCCATTTTCAGCCCATCCATGGCCTCTTTGTGCCGGGTTCGAAACTGATGGGTGGCCCTGTTTCCTTCTACCCGCAACGTATGGAACAGTTCCCGGATGGTGGGGTCGAGCCGTATCTGCCGGTGCAGTCTCCCGAGCAGGTCGGCTTGGGTGGTGGTCTCGTCAAACTGCACACCGGAGCGGACGGCCAGATCCTGCGCCAGCGCTTCGCCAAACTGTCGGAGCTTGATCAGGGTGGTATTGGGATCGCTCGCAAACGCACCTTCCGCCGCAGCGACAAGCTGTAGAAATATCGGATCATATTCAGCCAGAAAACTGAAATTAACTGAGTCCGGGTTCGGTTCCATCCAATCAGTCTGTGCGCATATTTGTGGTTAGTCTTGTTTTGCGATCCAGTGGAACAGGTTCGATACTTCCGCTCGCTGATACAGGCATGTTGATCCTAAATATCAACATTTCCCTGCAAAAGCAATTCACGCCAGTCGCTGTAAACAAAAACAGTCCAAAACATTCATCCCATGCTTTCCAGAAAATCCCTCGGTGACATGGACGTATCACCGATGAATCACATCAAACTGGTTTTTCTCCCCGCTATGGCATTGCAACCACCCGCCCGGCTGGTACATTGATAACCGCTCAGTAACGCAACAAAAGGAGTTTGTTGACCATGAGAATCCCTGCCCTCTCCTGCCTGGTAAAAACGGCCTGTCTGGTCTTGCTGCTGTTGCTCTGTGGTTCCACCCTGGCCGGTGCACCCCGCTTGATGCTGGCCACACCCTGGCAACCGGGCGACGATCCGACCGGTTGGTGGCTGAGTGAGAAATACGATGGTGTGCGTGGTTACTGGAACGGCCAGCAGATGTTGAGCCGGGGCGGCGCGCCTATCATCCTGCCGGCCGCGTTTCGGACTGCCCTGCCGCCCTTCGCCCTGGATGGGGAGTTATGGGCCGGGCGCGGCCGCTTTGCAGAGACACTATCCACGGTGCGGGACAGCCAGCCCGGTCCCGGCTGGGAGAATATCCGTTACCTGGTTTTTGATGCACCGGAGCAGCCCGGCCCGTTTGAAAAACGGATCCGCAGGGTGGAACAGTGGTTGGCCCGGCAGGACCCGGTCTACGTCGCCCTGGCGAGCCAGACCCGTTGTCTGGGCGCGACCCATCTGGAACAGGTACTGGACAGCATCGAGGCCCAGGGCGGCGAGGGGGTGATGCTGCGCGCTGCGGGCTCCCCTTACCAGTCAGGCCGCAGCCCCTATCTGCGCAAGTACAAACGCTTCGACGATGCCGAGGCCAGGGTGGTGGGCTACAACCCCGGCCGGGGCAAGTACGCCGGCATGGTCGGCTCCCTGAATGTGGAGCTGCCGGATGGCACCCGCTTTGCGGTTGGTTCCGGCTTAAGCGATGCAGAACGGCGCAACCCGCCACCGATCGGCTCCCTGATCACGTTCAAACATCACGGCTGGACGCGCCACGGCAAACCGCGCTTTCCCACCTTCTGGCGCATTCGCCCGGCGGACAGCGCGGCCGGAGGTGCGCAGTTTCCTTAACGGTTCTGCTCAGCTACTCCCACTCCAGCTCGGTATAGACCTGTTGGGCATTTCTGCCCGCCAGGGTTTCGTGATTCAGCAGGTAGTGATAACGGGACTGGTCAATGGAGCCGATTTCAGAGATATCGCCCCCATCGTCATAAAACCCGGTGACCTTGTTGCGCAGAAATTTCAGGTAACCCAGGGTATCGGCATTGGCCTTCTCCAGGGTGGCGGGGTGACCATGTCCGGGCACCACCACCTTGGGTGAGAAGGCCGCCATGGACTGGTAAACCTCGATCCAGCTCTTGCTGTTGGATTGGCTGCCCACCCCCAGCATGCGCTCCACGTAGACGATATCGCCGGTGAACATCACCTGCTGTTCAGGCAGCCAGATATAGCTGTCACCCGGTGTATGGGCCTGCCCGGTATGGTAGATCTCAAACTTCACACCACCGATTTCCAGACGGAGTTCTTCATCGAAGGTCTGATCCGCATGCTGCGCTTCTGTGCCGGCCAGGCCGGCCTCACCCACCAGGTTACCCAGCATAATAAACTGATCCCGACTGCGCGCCTGCTGATCAGCCACCGCGTCCGCACTGGCCACAATCCGGGCACCCTGTTTTTTGAAATAGCCGTTGCCGAGCCAGCGATGATCCTGTCCACCGCTGTTGATCACGGTGACCACCGGCTGATCGGTCACGGATTGAATCACCTGGTGAATGCGTTTCGCCCCCTGGTAGGTGCCACCGGAGTCGATCAGTACCACCCCTTCGGAGGTGACCACAAAACCGAAAGTGGCGTTATTACCCAGGTTTTCCGGGGAGCGGTTGCTCAGTTCACCGACAATGGCATAGACATTGTCGGCGACCTTCTGCAGGGCCAGATCAGACGCCGCGCCGGCCTGAACGGATAACAGAAGCAGTGCACAAGAGAACAACAGACGGTAGACATTTTTCATATTGTAGGGACCTTTTTTTGTTGACTACACAGGGTCTTTGTCGGGCCATTTGGGCATGCACGGGGGGTGGAGTCAAGCCCGGGGCGGGCTGCGGGGAGGGTCGGGGGGAAACGGCAGGCCCCGTTACAGGGGGCTGCCCGGCGCTCTGCCCGCCCTGTCCTGTCTGGCAGGAGGGCGGGCAGACCG
The DNA here is from genome assembly GCF_001007875.1 of Sedimenticola thiotaurini. Lineage (NCBI taxonomy): Bacteria > Pseudomonadati > Pseudomonadota > Gammaproteobacteria > Chromatiales > Sedimenticolaceae > Sedimenticola > Sedimenticola thiotaurini. The sequence goes on from NZ_CP011412.1 coordinate 2,726,313, forward strand.
GCGGTATTGTTCAGCGCGAAAGTGGTGTCACTCCTTCAGCCGTTCCGGGTGGTCTTCGGCCAGGTAGGCGCGCTCCACTTCGGTCAGCTCGATACACTCCACGCCGGTGATCATGGTCTTGATGTAGTGTGTGGGGGTCTTACCGGTGGTGGTCATATAGATATGGATAATGACAAAGGTGACCATCAGGAATGCCGCCGCGGTGTGCAGGAAGGCGACCACGAACAGGGCATCTGCCGCACCGGGGATCTCGTTCCAGAGATCGTACAGCAGGTAGATGATGCCGGTGATCCAGAGTGCCGGCCCGATCAGCACCATGAAGGTGAGATAGGCCAGCCCCTGCAGGGCGTTCTGCTTGCGCCGCAGGGTCTTTTTATGCGGATGATCGGCTCCAAACAGAATTCCCCAGGCGTAGTAACGGATCACCGCAAACAGCCCCTTGGTGGTGGGCATGAACTGGCGCCAGTTGCCGGTGGTGAAATTCCAGAAAGTGGTGAAGATCCACAATACGATCAGCGCAATGGCGGCGTAGGTGTGCAGCATCACCGCCTGGTCGAAGCGCAGCAGATCGTGGGTGCCATGCAGCCCGAAGCCGGTAAACGCCAGCATGAAGATCAGCAACGCCTGGGTCCAGTGCCAGAACCGTTCATAACGGGTGTAGATGGTTACCGCGTGTTTCTCTCGTTTTGCCATGTCCTTTACTCCTTGTCCCGGCAGTGTTCCGTGACCCGCTTCTTGCACATCACGAACCGTATCAGACCGTGCACAAATGCCACCAGCAGTGCACCGATCACAGCCATGTAGCCGAGTATGTCGAGCCAGCCAAAGCCATCACGGCCCGGCATGTAAAAGCCCTCCAGTTCACTGAGTCGTCCATCCTCGGCGTGGCACTCGCCACACTTCACTGCATCCTCCTTGGGCGCCACCATGTGGGTGATCGGCCAGTAGGAGACGGTGGGGATGAAATCGTATTCACCGGAGTAGGGCTTGCCGTTCTTCTCCATGCCCACCTTGATGGCTCGGGCAAAATCGTAGTTCCCCCAGAATGCATCCGAATCGTCACCCCACAGGTGCATGTACACCAGGGTGTTGTTGCCCTTGTCGTAGGGCTGGATCGTGTTCATCACTTTAAACGGCCAGATACGGGAGTCCGGATCGTCGTAAGCGCCTTTGAAACTGTTGATCGCTATCGGTGCCTTGTCCGGGACGAACTGGGTATCGATAGTGGTGTAGTCCATTACCCCATCGAACCAGGCGTAGGTGGGTTTCAGGTTCTCGCCATACTTGAAATTGCCCTTGATCGACTTGTAAGTGGCCCGGTGCTCCCCATTACCCTGGGTGTAGTCCTTGATATTGAAACCTTCGCCATCCTTCAACTTGCCGGCAGAGCGCCAGTCCCAGTCGATCTTGGTGGCCACACCACCCCGGGCAAAAGTCGGGATATGGCAGGTCTGACAGGCCACCCGGTCGGTGTGGCCGTTCAGCTTCAGCGCCTTCAGGTTGTTGCCGGGATGGGGCGAATTGCCGTGGCAACTCTCGCAGGTGGCCACCTGGCGGCGCTCGCCCGGTTTACCAGTGCCTTCCGTATCCCGCGCCATCATGTTGTAGCGGCTGCCGGACCACTGGTGGCCCTCGCCCTGGTGACACTCCGTACAGCTGAAGTTGAGCCCCTGGGCATCCATGTGCACATCCAGCGCCTTGTCCGGATGTTTCAGGGAAGAGTCCAGATCACCGTGTTTTACCCCGTCACCACCACCGCCGTAGAAGTGGCAGGTACCGCAGTTGGAGCGATCCGGCAGGGCGACGCTCTGGGCCACCTTGGTCCACTCGATCGGCGGCCGGTCCACGAACATGCTGGTACAGGCTTCATTGCCCTGGGAGTTTGGCGTGCGGTAGTAAGTACCGGTCGAATCATGACACACCAGGCAGTCGATCTTGGTCTGGTCGGTAAAATCAAAGCTCTCATCTTTCCAACCGTAGCCGGCATGGCACTGGGCGCACATCCCCTCGTTGCCCCGGGCGTTGGTGCAGAAATTGTTGACCAGATGCTTCTTGCCCAGGGTCTGGCCGGTCACCGGGTGCTTGTACTCCCAGGTCCAGTGGATACCCTTCATGAACTGGTGCCCTGCCTCGTTGTGACACTTGAGGCAGGCCTGGGTCACTTCCGGACCGCTGCTGAACGGCCCCTGCAAGGGCTTGAGCTTGGAATGATCCGTCGTAGAGCTGCTAACCCGGACGGCCGGTTGTGGATCATCCGGCTTCCTCAAGTGTGACTCACTGGTATCCACATACTCGTTTATACCCCGCTCTATCTCTACCGCCGCCTGGGCATCTGCCAACACCAGCGGGGTGAAAAATAGTGCAGCAAGGAGCCAGGCGGTTGTGCCTGCAGTCTGCTTGTTTATGTACATGGTAAATTAATCCCTTAGCTATCTGTCGGTGCCTAAAGCTGTACCGCGCACCTCTTTTCTCTATGAAAACAGAGATGCGCCGCTGGATGCATTGACAAATCGTAATGAATTAAAATTGTGGCCACGTTAGAAATGGCCCTGCCCCATAGCCGGGCCAAATAAAATCCGGTATCGTGAACTGCTCATTTTCAAATCAATTTGGGTAGTGAACCATGAGCAAACCTTTTGTCGCAGTTCTGATGGGATCCGACTCGGACCTGCCGGTACTTCAGTCTACGATGGATGTTCTCAACTCCCTCGGTATTCCGTTTGAGGCCAAAATCACCTCGGCCCACCGTACCCCGGATGTAACCCACGCCTATGTGAAGGATGCGGATGCCCGCGGCTGCGCGGCATTTATCTGTGCTGCCGGACTGGCGGCCCATCTGGCCGGCACCGTGGCCGGTCTGACCCTGAAACCGGTGATCGGTATTCCGCTCGACTCCGGTCCCCTGCAGGGGATGGATGCACTGCTCTCCACCGTCCAGATGCCCGGCGGCATTCCGGTCGCCACCGTGGCGGTGGGCAAACCCGGCGCCAAGAATGCCGGCTACCTGGCGGCACAGATCCTGGCGCTGTCCGACCCCGATCTGGCCGCCCGGATCAGAAAAGACCGGGAAGCCAACGCAACCGCGGTCATTCAGAAAGACGCCAAGTTGCAGGCAACCCTCTAGACCGGGCGGCGCATGAGCCGATCGGTTAACCCCTGGAAAATCCGCGAGGCCGCACGCTGTATTATCAGCGGCGGCCTCGTCGCCTATCCCACCGAAGCGGTCTTCGGGTTGGGCTGCGATCCGCTAAACGGTGCAGCCATGGGACGCCTGCTTGATCTCAAGCGGCGCCCGGTTGAAAAGGGGGTGATTCTGATTGCGGCCCATTTCGACCAGTTGCGTCCATTCATCAAACCCCTGGCTGAACCACGGATGGAGCCCATACTGGCCAGCTGGCCCGGACCTCATACCTGGCTGCTACCCGCCGCTGACAACCTGCCGGAGTGGCTCACCGGCAAGCATGACAGTCTGGCTGTCCGGGTCACTGCCCATCCGCTGGCCGCCGCCCTCTGCCAGGCCTGCAACTCCCCCATTGTATCCACCAGCGCCAACCGCAGCGGACAGCACCCGGCCCGCTCCCCACTTCAAGTGCGGCTGCGGCTCGGCCGGGGGGTGGACTATATTCTGAATGGCTCACTGGGTGGCAACCGGGCACCCTCCACCATCCGTGACGGGGCGACTGGTCGGGTGCTGCGCGGCTAATACGCCAAGCATCGGCGGACAGGACAAAAAAGGCTCTGCGCCTCTCGGCCTGAACAGGGAGGTGCACTCTCATACCGCCTGCCAATCCGCTTGCTCTTCATATAAAAACTTCATTCGAAGTTTGGGTTCCGCTGGATGATTCGACTTCCGCGCCACCGAGTATCGCAGCCAGGGACGGAAACAGGCGCGCATCTGCCTGAACGCAGCGAGTTAGGCGCGCCCCGTCGCTGGCGAGAAACCCAGGGGACCCCGCAGGGGTGGCGTGGTGGAGCGGGGGCTTTGGTTACTTTTACCCGTAAAAGTAACCCGGCCCGAAGGGCTGGTTTCCCCGAGTTAAAAACAGGTTGACCTACTAGAGGAATTTCGCCCGGCCTGACGGCCTGTGGCGAGGTACTTTTGTGGCCAAGACTGCCCAAAAGCCTTTCCCCGGCCAGCCTGCCCTTCGGGTGCTCTGCGCTTCTCGGCCTGTGCGGCGCACGAATATACAGCCTGCCAATCCGCTGGTTCTTCAGATAAAAACTTCAATCGAAGTTTGGGCTTCGTAGGATAGCCCGACTTCCGCGCCACCGAGTATCGCAGCCAGCGACGGAAAACGGCGCGCATTTGTCTGAGCGCAGCGAGTTATGCGCGCCCCGTCGCTGGCGAGAAACGCAGGGAACCCCGCAGGGGTGGCGTGGTGGAGAGAGGGTTTTGGTTACTTTTACCCGTAAAAGTAACCCGGTCCACAGGACCGGAATCCTCATTTTAAAAGAAATTTCGCCCGGCCTACGGCCTTTTGGCGAGGTACTTTTGTGGCCAAAAGTACCCAAAACCCTTTCCCGGTCAGCCTGCCCTGCGGGTACTCTGCGCTTCTCGGTCCGAGCGGCGCGTGAAAAAACTCGCCGCTGTGCGGCTCAAACAATTTCACGCGTATTTCCGCTCAGCCCTGCGATGCTCGACAGGCTGAACGGGGAGGCGCACGAATATACAGCCTGCCAATCTGCTCGTTCATCAGAAAACAGCCCCCGAGATTCAGGTTCCGCAAGGTAATCCGACTTCCACGCCACCGAGTATCGCAGCCAGGGACGGAAACAGGCGCGCATCTGTCTGAGCGCAGCGAGTTATGCGCGCCCCGTCGCTGGCGAGAAACACAGGGGACCCCGCAGGGGTGGCGTGGTGGAGCGGGGGTTTTGGTTACTTTTACCCGTAAAAGTAACCCGGCCCGAAGGGCTGGTTTCCCCGAGTTAAAAACAGGTTGACCTACTAGAGGAATTTCGCCCGGCCTGACGGCCTGTGGCGAGGTACTTTTGTGGCCAAAACTGCCCAAAAGCCTTTCCCCCGTCGCTGGCGAGAAACCCAGGGGACCCCGCAGGGGTGGGGTGGTGGAGCGCGGGTTTTGGTTACTTTTGCCGGTAAAAAAAACGGACTCATCATGGGAAGGGGATGAGTCCGAATGCGCCTTTACAAGCGCTGGAGGAGTATATTCAGGGGCGCTGACACCACCCCATCGATACGACAATGAAACTTCAAACTACCGGATCTAGCGTGAAAGCCTGCACTGCAACCTTCACTGACTGTAACGGCCATTCGGGCCAAAACTATAGCCAATTTATGTGATCTGTTTGGGGTTTTTTATCCCGATGGATCAACTCGCGCCCTTGTCAGCGACCTGTTTAACCCGGCTGTCATTCAGCTCGGTGATGCGCTGAATCAACCCCTGCATACCTTTGCGACGCACCTCCTTGGCGAAACTGCTGCGGTAGTTGGTGACCAGGCTGATCCCTTCGATCTTTACGTCATAGGCCTTCCAGTCACCATCCCGGATGTGCATGCGATAGACCACTTCCACCGGTGCAGCGCCGGCGCGCTTCACCTGGGTATGCACCGATACATCACTGTCCCCTTCGCTCATACGCAGCGGTGCGTAACTGATCTCCCAGCCCTGGAACTCCCTGAAAGCGGTGGCGTAGGTGCGGACCAGCAGACGCTGAAACTCACGGGAAAAGGCCTTTTTCTGCTCGGCCGTGGCCCGCCGCCAGTACTTACCCAGTACCAGACTGGAGACACGGTGGAAATCCACATGGGGGAGCAGCACATCATTGGCCAGCTGGTAGACAAATGCGGGATCCTCCTGCATGCGCGCCTGGTTCTCCATCAGGACTACCTGTAACTCATCGGAGATCCGCTGAATTACCTGTTGGGGGCCGGCCAGCTCTTCCGCAACCGCGGTGAATGGCAGACAGACCAGCAGCAGCACGAAGATAATCCGACGGCGTGCCAATGAAATCGATGCTGTTTTTTCCATCGCTATTGTCTCCACAAATCCTGTAGATCCCTCTCCAGGAGTAATTAAAATCTATAAGAAACCGGGAACAGTCAGTTGTGTAGCGGAACCCCATGGAGTTTCTTTAACATCTCCGGCTGATTTCCGGCAATCGGGAATCTTGTTCAGATTCATCGGGTTAATTGCCGTAGCAGTGTAAACCGCCACAGGCACTCCACCTGCGTAACTATCCCTAGCTGCCTGTAAGATTTTTCAGAAACCACGCCCGGTGAGGATTGAGTATCGTCAGGTCAGGTGTTGATCGATCCACTCATCGATCCAGTGAATGGCACGGGCGCCACTGAAGCGGGCCAGCTCCTGCTGGTGATGGAACAGGATCACCGTGGGGAAACCCCGCAACCGGTAGTGCCCCGCCAGCTTCATATTGTCATCCACCTCCACCTTGGCCAGCAGCACCTCACCGGCGCGCTCAACCACAACCCGCTCCAGGGCGGGTGCCAAAGCCAGGCAGGGTGAACACCACTCGGCCCAGAAGTCCACCAGCACCGGTTGTTGCGCCGATGCCGCCAGCACCCGCTGCTCAAACCCGTCCACATCCACATCAAATATAAAGGGTGACTGCTGCATAGCCCTCTGACTCCTACCTGCCTATCGAAGCCGGGCAAAGATACCACATCGCACAACTGCGGGTGGAGCCGGACCGGCTGTGTGGGGTATCTTATGGGATTGATTGGCCAATCCACACCCTTAATCCCAGCGACATCCTGGAGCTAGACCGATGCAGAGTAAAACCGCCCTCTCCGCCCGTTTCCCCGCCGCCCGCCCGCGCCGTATGCGCCGGGATGAGTTCTCCCGCCGGCTGATGCGGGAAAACGGGCTCACCCCAGCCGACTTCATCTACCCGGTATTTGTGCTGGAGGGGAGCGGTGAACGGGAGGCCGTCACCTCCATGCCGGGGGTGGAGCGCCTCAGTATCGATCTGCTGGTCAAGGAGGCCCGGGAGGTGGCTGCCCTGGGTATCCCGGCCATGGCGCTGTTTCCGGTCACACCGCAAAGCGCCAAGTCACTGGATGCCCGGGAGGCGTTCAATCCGGACGGGCTGGCCCAGCGCGCGGTGCGGGCCCTGAAAGATGCCCTGCCGGATCTGGGGGTGATCACCGACGTGGCCCTGGACCCCTTCACCACCCATGGCCAGGACGGTCTGCTGGATGAGACCGGCTATGTGATGAACGAGGCGACTGTCGAGGTACTGGTGAAACAGGCGGTCTCCCATGCCGCTGCCGGTGCCGACGTGGTGGCCCCCTCCGACATGATGGACGGACGCATCGGTGCGGTACGTTCTGCTCTGGAGTCGGCCGGACATATCCATACCCGGATCCTCGCTTACTCAGCCAAGTACGCCTCCAGCTTCTATGGCCCGTTCCGGGACGCGGTCGGCTCCGCGGCCAACCTGGGCGGCGGCAACAAGTACACCTACCAGATGGACCCGGCCAACTCCGACGAGGCGCTGCGGGAGGTGGAGCTGGACCTGAACGAGGGCGCCGACATGGTGATGGTGAAACCGGGCATGCCCTATCTGGACATTGTGCGCCGAGTCAAGGAGAGCTTTGGCGTCCCCACTTTCGCCTACCAGGTAAGCGGCGAATACGCCATGCTCAAAGCCGCCTCCATGAACGGCTGGCTGGATGAACGGGCAGTGGTGATGGAGTCCCTGCTCTGCTTCAAGCGGGCCGGTGCGGACGGTATCCTCACCTACTTCGCCAAGACCGCGGCCGAGTGGCTGGCGGAATAGTTACCCGGGATCGGTGCCGGAGCCGGCACCGATCCCCTTGCCCTATCGCAGATCCAGCCCATGACCGACAGATACGCCGTAATCGGCAATCCCATCGAACACAGCAAGTCACCGATGATTCACCAGGCCTTCGCCGAACAGACCGGCGAGACGCTCAGTTACGGGCGGCTGCTGGGCCATCTGGATGATTTCGAAGCCGATGTGCGGCGCTTTTTTGCCGGCGGTGGCCAGGGACTGAATGTGACCGTGCCATTCAAGGAACGGGCCTGGGCGCTGGCGGATGAGCGCACGCCCCGGGCCGAGAGCGCCGGTGCCGTCAACACCCTGATCCGCCTGGCAGATGGGCGGCTGCGCGGCGACAACACCGACGGTGCCGGACTGGTGCGGGATCTGACGGTCAATCACGGCTACCTGCTGAGTGGCTGCCGGGTGCTGCTGCTGGGCGCCGGGGGCGCCTCCAAGGGCGTGGTACGACCGTTGCTGGAGTGTGGCCCGGAACAGCTGGTGATCGCCAACCGGACCGCCGCCAAGGCGCGCCAGCTGGCCACTGCGCTGCAATCCCTGGGACCGGTGCAGGGTTGTGGTCTGGATGAACTGGAGGGGGGAGAGTACGACCTGATCATCAACGGCACCGCCGCCGGTCTGCAGGGCGCGGTACCACCAATCCCGGACAACATCCTGACACCCGGCGGCTGGATCTACGACATGCTGTATGCCAACGAACCCACCGCCTTTGTGCGCTGGGGGAAGGCCCATCGCGCCGGCAAGGCGCTGGACGGACTGGGCATGCTGGTGGAACAGGCGGCGGAGTCATTCTTCCTGTGGCGCGGCGTGCGCCCAGACACCGGCCCGGTCATGGCGCAGCTGCGCGCCTGACAACGCCTTCGGGACCAAGTCAGCCGGCCGCTAGGGTGGGCACGCTTTTTTTGCCCACGCGAGAGATACGATATTCGGAGAAGAGATAGGCACAGACTAGGCGCCCAACCCGCGCGCCACTTCCCCCCAAACCGGTAGGGTGGGCACGGCTTTTGTGCCCACGCGGAACATCCAACACTGGAAGCAGGAGCGGCCACCGGCCCACCCCGCAAAACTTGGGAACCCGCTCAGCCGGCGCGGTACTTCTGCGCCAGTTTCACGTAATGCTCCGCCACATAGGGCAGAAACCCCAGCTCTTTCTCGGTCAGCTCGCGCAGCCGCCGGGCCGGGGAACCGCACCAGAGATAACCACTCTCCAGCACCTTCCCCTCGGTCACCAGGCTGCCGGCCGCCAGAATCAGGTCGGGCTCCAGCACTGCCCCGTCCATCACGATCGACCCCATACCCACCAGGCAACGATCACCGATGGTACAGCCGTGTAACAGCACCTTGTGGCCGGCGGTCACATCGTTGCCGATAGTCAGGGCGTGGCCATGCGGTGCGCTCGGACCGGCGTGGGTGACGTGCAGCACACTGCCGTCCTGGATATTGGTGCGGGCACCGATACGGATGCTGTTCACGTCGCCCCGGATGGCGGTCATGGGCCAGATGGAGGCCTGATCGCCGATCACCACATCACCAATGATCACTGCACTGGGATCAACCCAGACCGAGGTACCCAGTTGAGGGGACTTGCCATCGAAGGTACGGATATTGGACATGGGCATCTCCTGTCACAGGCGCTGTTAATCAATACCGTTAGTCTAGTGGCTCAACCGCCGGAACAAAACCCGGCCCCTGAAACCAGCGCGACTAACGCCGTCACGGTCTGGAAATGGTCGCCCTAAACCGGCTATGCTGCGGGCTGTCGTCATCAAACGGATAGCGATCGGGAGGCTGAATGGGACAGGACAATCGCCAGGAGATCACTATGGGATCCCTGGCCCGGGAGCGGCTCTGGCCCTCGGCCGACTACAGTCAGCAGGTGGAGCGGTTACGTCGCTCCATCGGCAGCATGATCTACCTGGTGGAGCTGAAACCGGAGGCGATCAACCTGGGCGTGCGTTATTCCGACACCCCGTTCGAGCTGATTGATGTACTCGATTTTCCCCGCCCCGACCCCGCCCGGGGACTGGCTCCCCACCTGATCCTGCTGGACGATGGCCGGGGCATCAATCTGGGCCGCATCGCCCGTATCACCATCAATACCCCCTACAGCCCGCCCGCCGAGCATATCCTCTACCAGGAGTCTTTCGTGATGGAGCGGCTGTTACTGCGGGAGCGCCAACTCAGCGAAGCTTCCATTGCCGCCCGCTCCAAGCAGCTGTTGGGCCAACTTCTCGGTAAACGGCCGGACAAGCGGTTGTCCGGTAAGTAAAAGGCGGAGAGCAGAACTTGTCCTGTCACCACAACCACACTGCCTGTCGGGATGGTATAGTGACCCCGGAACAATAACCGCTCACTCGGGAGAGCTCTCTATGGAAATCGGTACTTTCGTCACCCTGGGTATTCTGGTCGCCATCGCCGTTTACGCCATTGCCATCTACAACGGCCTGGTCAATCTCAAACACGGCGTCACCAAGGCGTGGGCCAATATCGATGTGTTGATGAAGCAGCGTCACGATGAGCTGCCCAAGCTGGTGGAGACCTGCAAACAGTACATGCAGTATGAACAGGAGACCCTGGAGCAGGTGATGAAGGCCCGGGCCGCCGTCTCCAGCGCCCGGGAACAGGGGGACATCGGTGCCCTGGGCGGAGCCGAGAACCAGTTGCGACTGGGACTGGGCAACCTGTTTGCAGTGGCCGAGGCCTATCCCGACCTGAAGGCCAACGAGACCTTCCAGCACCTGCAGAGCCGCATCTCCGGCCTGGAGAACAGTATCGCCGACCGGCGCGAGTTCTATAACGAGAGCGTCAACAACAACAATGTGCGCATCGAGCAGTTCCCCGACCTGATCATCGCCCGGCTGTTCAATTTCAAGGCCGCCGAACTGCTGGAGTTCTCCCCCGAGGAGATCCAGGATGTGGATCTGAAATCCCTGTTTAACGGATGAGTCTGAACACCCAATTCATCCACTTTTCGGTTTTTGAGTTCTGGGCGCTGCTGCTGTTCTGCACGGTAGCGGCCCTGGGTGGTTTCTACTACGCCTTCCGCTGGCTGGGGCGCGCCCGGCTGATCGAGGACGCACCAACGGCAAAGATCCGCTCCGCCCACCAGGGCTACGTGGAACTGTCGGGCAACGCCCGGCCCATGGCCGGCGAGCCGATCCTGGCCCCCCTCACCGGCAGCGCCTGCTGCTGGTACCGCTACAGGATCGAAAAGAGCGGCGACAAGAACTGGCGCACGGTGGAGAGCGAAACCAGTGATGGCCTGTTCCTGCTCGAGGACGAGACCGGCCACTGCCTGGTCGATCCCGAGGGGGCCGAAGTAACGCCCAGCGATCGCAGTGTCTGGTATGGCAACACCCGCTATCCGCTGGATCGCTCGCCAGGCCGGCAGCGGGTACAGCGTACCCCCCTGCTGAAGCTGCTCGGTGTGCTGAACCGCCAGATCGGTTTCAGTCGCTACCGCTACACTGAAGAGCGCATCTACCCCGGTGACCGGCTCTACGCCATCGGCCAGTTCAAGAGCCTGGATGAGCTGGATCACCGGCAGAGCCGGGCGGATCTGACCCGCAGCCTGCTGCGGGAGTGGAAACGTGACCGGGCCACCCTGCTGGGCCGGTTCGATCTGAACGGTGACGGACAGATCGACCACCGGGAGTGGGAGACCGCCCGCAAGGCGGCCCAGGCCCAGGCCCGCCTGGAGCTGGCTGAGCAGCAGAGTAACCTGATTGAAAACCGTCTGAGTGCACCCGACTCCAGTCGCCAGCCGTTTCTGCTCTCCACCCTGGAGGACTTTGAGCTGGTGCGGCGCTACCGGCTCAAGGCGTTCGGCGCCATCGCACTGTTTTTTATCGCCGGCGGCGCCGCTGTCTGGCTCCTGGGCCAGGCCTTCAGCCACTAGCATCCGGAACCATAGCCCGGGCCTCTCACCCCCTGTGCCGATTTATGTCAGAATAAATACCCAATGCCGTATGCCTTCGGAGAACCCTGAATACCATGGATAACCCCCTGTTGAACCTGGAGGGGCTGCCCCCCTTCAGTAAAATACGCGCCGAACACGTGGAACCGGCCATCGATCAACTGCTGGCCGACAGCCGCGCCCTGACCAAAAAACTGCTGGCCCAGACCCCGCCATTCACCTGGGCCAATCTGGTGGAGCCGCTGGAGATCATGGAGGACCGCCTCAACCGCACCTGGTCGCCGGTCAGCCATCTCAACTCGGTACTCAACAGCGATGAGCTGCGCCAGGCCTACAACGCCTGCCTGCCGAAGCTCTCCGACTACGGCACCGAGATGGGCCAGAACGCGGAGCTGTTCGCCGCCTACAAGGCAGTCTATGAGCAGGACAGCTCGCTCGACGGGGCGCAGCGCAAACTGCTGGAGAATGCCCTGCGTGACTTCCACCTCTCCGGTGTTGACCTGCCGGCGGACAAAAAGCAGCGCTTCAAGGAGATTAGCCAGGAGCTCTCCAGCCTGACCAGCAAGTACAGCGAGAATGTGCTGGACGCCACCAACGCCTGGAGCAAGTTGATCAGCGACCCGGACCAACTGGCCGGTCTTCCCCAAAGCGCCCTGGACCTGGCCCACCAGACCGCCGAACAGCGCGGTCAAAGCGGCTGGATGCTGACCCTGGACTTCCCCTCCTACATGCCGGTGATGACCTATGCCGATAACCGGGAGCTGCGCCGGGAGCTGTACGAGGCCTACGCCACCCGCGCCTCCGACCAGGGCCCCGATGCCGGCAAGTGGGACAACAGCGAAGTGATGGAGCAGATCCTGCGCCTGCGCCACGAGCAGTCACAGATTCTCGGCTTCGACAACTATGCTGAACGCTCCATGGCCCGCAAGATGGCCCCCGGTACCGACCGGGTGATCGAGTTTCTCACCGACCTGGCGGAGCGTTCCAAGCCCCAGGCCGAGCGGGAGCTGGCGGAGTTGCAGGCGTTCGCCCGGGAGCAGCACGGTGTCACGGAGCTGGAGGCCTGGGACATCGGTTACTACAGCGAGAAGCTGCGCCAGCACCGCTACGCCATCACCCAGGAGGAGCTGAAACCCTACTTCCCCGAGCACCAGGTGGTCTCCGGCATGTTCGCCGTGGTGCAGAAGCTGTACGGCATCCAGATCAGCGAAGTGACCGACGTGGAGACCTGGCACCCCACGGTGCGCTTTTTTGAAATCCGCAATCCCGACGGCTCCCTTCAGGGCCAGTTCTACCTGGACCTGTACGCCCGCCCGAACAAGCGCGGCGGCGCCTGGATGGACGAATGCATGGTCCGCATGTTCACCCCCGGCTGTGACCAGATCCCGGTGGCCTACCTAGTGTGCAACTTCTCGCCCCCGGTGGGCGACAAGCCGGCCCTGTTCACCCATGACGAAGTGGAGACCCTGTTCCACGAGTTCGGCCACGGCCTGCACCACCTGCTGACCCGGGTCGACTACCCGGGGGTAGCCGGTATCAATGGCGTGGCCTGGGACGCGGTGGAGCTGCCCAGCCAGTTCATGGAGAACTGGTGCTGGGAGCGGGAGGCCCTGGACCTGTTCGCCGCCCACTTCGAAACCGGTGAAAAGCTGCCCCAGGCACTGTATGAGAAGATGATGGCGGCGAAGAATTTCCAGTCCGGCATGCAGATGGTGCGGCAGCTGGAGTTCAGCCTGTTCGACTTCCGCATGCACCGGGAGTACGACCCGGCCCGGGGCGGGCGCATCTACGACATTCTGAACGAAGTACGGGAGCAGGTGGCGGTGATCAAGCCACCCCCGTTCAACCGCTTTGCCCACGGCTTCTCCCACATCTTCGCCGGCGGCTATGCGGCCGGCTACTACAGCTACAAGTGGGCCGAAGTACTCTCGGCGGACGCCTTCTCCCTGTTTGAAGAGCGCGGCATATTTGACCGGGAGACCGGCCAGTCGTTTCTGCACAACATCCTGGAACAGGGTGGCTCAAAGGATGCCATGGAGCTGTTCGTCGCCTTCCGCGGCCGGGAGCCCCAGATTGACGCCCTGCTGCGCCACAGCGGGATCAGCCCATGACAGGCAGGGCGTTGAGAGGCGTTTTGCTGGCCCTGCTGCTGGGTGGCCTGACCCTCGGCAGCGCCCAGGGCGCCCGCATCACCGACAAACTGCTGGCCGGTTTCTATGCGGAGCCGGATAACAGCACCCAACCGATTCGGGTCCTGCCCAGCGACACGCCGCTGGAGCGGCTGGAAAAAAAGGGCAGCTTCACCCGCGTCCGCCTGGGCGACGGCAGTGAGGGCTGGGTGGAGAGCCGCTTCATCACCGATGAGAAACCGGCCCGCATCATGCTGCTGGAGCTGCAGGCTAAAAACAGCCAGTTGCAACAGCAGCTGCGGGCGGCGGAACAGCAGCTGAAAGCCCAGGGCAAGGATCAAGCGGTCGACAACGGCAGTGCCGATGATACGGTTTTGAACAGCCTGAAACAGCAACTGGCGGATGCCCGGGCCGAGAATGCCCGGCTGAAAACCCAACCTGCCCCCCGGGACAACGGTCCGTTGCTGGAACGGATCGCCGAGTTGGAGCAACAGCTGGCAGCCACCTCCGCCGGGACCACCGACAACAGCGAGCTGGAGCGGCTGCGCCAGGCCAATGAGAATCTGGAACAGCGTCTGGCCCAGATCGCCCGGCTGGCCGGCAGCAATCAGCCATTGCCAGCCGGCGGATCCCCGGACCGCTTCGAGGCGTGGCAACTGCCACTGCTGTTGCTGGCCATGCTGTTCAGCTTTATCGGCGGTGTGGCGTTTAAAAATTACCGCCTGGCGCGGCGCTATGGCGGCCTCCGGGTCTAGGAATTTATGAAATATTCAGATCTGCGTGACTTTATTGAACAACTGGAGGCGCTGGGCGAGCTGAAGCGGGTCAGGGTCGAGGTGGATCCCCACCTGGAAGTGACCGAGATCTGCGACCGCACCCTGCGTGCCGGGGGACCGGCCCTGCTGTTTGAGCGGGTCAAGGGCTCCCGCTTTCCGCTGCTGGGCAACCTGTTCGGCACGCCCCGCCGGGTGGCACTGGGCATGGGCGAGGAGTCGGTGGAGGCGCTGCGGGAGGTGGGCCGGCTGCTGGCCATGCTGAAGGAGCCGGAACCACCCAAGGGGATGAAGGATGCCTGGTCCAAGCTGCCGGTATTCCGCAAGGTGCTGGACATGGCGCCCAAGGAGGTCAAACGGCCACCCTGTCAGGCGGTGGTACTGGAAGAGCCGGAGATCGACCTGGCAGAGCTGCCGATCCAGACCTGCTGGCCCGGGGATGCGGGGCCGCTAATCACCTGGGGCCTGGTGGTCACCCGGGGGCCGGAGAAGAGCCGGCAGAACCTGGGCATCTACCGCATGCAGGTGATCGGCAAAAACCGGGTGATCATGCGCTGGCTGTCACACCGGGGCGGTGCACTGGACTTCCGGGAGTGGCAACAGCGCCATCCGGGCGAGCCGTTTCCGGTCAGTGTCGCCCTGGGGGCCGACCCGGCCACTATCCTGGCGGCGGTCACACCAGTACCGGACACCCTCTCCGAGTACGCCTTTGCCGGCCTGTTGCGCGGCAGCCGCACCGAGGTAGCCCACTGCCTGACCAACGATTTGCAGGTACCCGCCTCGGCCGAATTTGTCCTGGAGGGCTATCTCTACCCCGACGACATGGCCCCCGAAGGGCCGTTCGGCGATCACACCGGTTACTACAACGAAGTGGACCACTTCCCGGTGTTCACCATCGAGCGCATCAGCCACCGGCGCGACCCGATCTACCACAGCACCTACACCGGCCGGCCACCGGACGAGCCGGCCATCCTGGGGGTGGCCCTGAACGAGGTGTTCGTGCCGATCCTGCAGAAGCAGTTCCCGGAGATCGTCGACTTCTACCTGCCGCCGGAGGGGTGCTCCTACCGTATGGCGGTGGTATCGATGAAAAAACAGTACCCGGGTCATGCCAAGCGGGTGATGCTGGGCATCTGGTCATTCCTGCGCCAGTTCATGTACACCAAGTTCGTCATTGTCACCGATGACGATGTGAACGTGCGGGACTGGAATGATGTGATCTGGGCCATGACCACCCGCATGGACCCGGCCCGGGACACCACCCTGATCGAGAACACGCCGATCGACTACCTGGATTTCGCCTCGCCGGTCTCCGGCCTCGGTTCCAAGATCGGCTTCGACGCCACCAACAAATGGCCCGGCGAGACCCAGCGGGAGTGGGGCCGTCCCATCACCATGGATGCAGCGGTGAAACAACGGGTGGACGAGATCTGGGAGAGCCTGGATATCAGCAATCCGAATGATTGAATCGGGCCACTGCTCTGGGGCTATAATTGCGGACCACTGAGAACAAGAACAGAGGAGAAGTCAGGATGCGTACCATCATGTTGATGAATGCCAAGGGGGGTTGTGGCAAGACCACACTGGCAACCAATATCGCCACCTGGTTCGCCGATGAGGGCGCTACCGTTGCGCTTGCCGACTTCGATCCACAGGGGTCCTCGCTGGACTGGCTGGAAGCGCGCAAGGACTACGAGGGCATACCGGATATCCAGGGCATCGATGCCACCCGAAACCCGGTAAGACCGGCCCGGGGCACCGATATCCTGATCATGGACGCACCCGCCGGCACCCACGGCAGCGAGATCAACAGCATGTTGAAACGGGTTCAGTCCCTGATCGTACCGGTACTCCCCTCGCCGATTGACATGCGCGCCTGTAGCCGTTTTCTGGAGGAGCTGCTGCGCAGCGGCCGGGTATCACGCCAGCAGACCCAAATCGCCATCGTGGCCAACCGGGTACGGGAAAACACCCTGATCTACCGGCAGCTGGAAGAGTATCTGGCCCATCTGAACGTACCATTCCTGACCCATCTGCGGGAGAGCCAGAACTATATCCGGGCCGCCGAGCGGGGCCTGGGTATTTTCGAGATGGCGCCATCCATGGTGTGGCAGGACGAGGAGTTGTGGGATCCGATACTGGCCTGGCTGGAGAATCAGTAACCCGATTTGGCTGGAGTGTCTGACCCCATCAGTGATTTTTTATAAACAACGCTTGATCTTCGGTTGAATCACTTCCCGCCCAGCCTTCGGCGAGGTACTTTTGTGGCCAAAAGTACCCAAAACCCTTTCCCGGTCAGCCTGCCCTGCGGGTACTCTGCGCTTCTCGGTCTGAGCGGCGCGTGAAAAAACTCGCCGCTGTGCGGCTCAGACAATTTCACGCGTATTTCCGCTCAGTCCTGCGATGCTCGACAGGCTGAACGGGGAGGAGCACTGCCATACCGCCTGCCAATCGGCTTGTTCTTCATTCAAAAACTTCAATCGAAGTTTGGGCACCGCAGGATGATCCGACTTCCACGCCACCGAGTATCGCAGCCGGCGACGGAAACAGGCGCGCATTTGTCTGAGCGCAGCGAGTTATGCGCGCCCCGTCGCTGGCGAGAAACGCAGGGAACCCCGCAGGGGTAGCGTGGTGGAGAGAGGGTTTTGG
This sequence comes from Sedimenticola thiotaurini, assembly GCF_001007875.1. Taxonomy (NCBI): domain Bacteria; kingdom Pseudomonadati; phylum Pseudomonadota; class Gammaproteobacteria; order Chromatiales; family Sedimenticolaceae; genus Sedimenticola; species Sedimenticola thiotaurini. The sequence continues at coordinate 2,743,562 of NZ_CP011412.1, forward strand.
TTACTTTTACCCGTAAAAGTAACCCGGTCCACAGGACCGGAATCCTCATTTTAAAAGAAATTTCGCCCGGCCTACGGCCTTTTGGCGAGGTACTTTTGTGGCCAAAACTGCCCAAAACCCTTTCCCCGGTCAGCCTGCCCTACGGGTGCTCTGCGCTTCTCGGCCTGAGCGGCGCACGAATATCACGAATATACAGCCTGCCAATCCGCGGTTCTTCATATAAAAACTTCATTCGAAGTTTGGGTTCCACAGGATGATCCGACCTCCACGCCACCGAGTATCGCAGCCGGCGACGGAAAATAGCGCGCATTTGTCTGAGCGCAGCGAGTTATGCGCGCCCCGTCGCTGGTGAGAAACGCAGGGAACCCCGCAGGGGTGGCGTGGTGGAGAGAGGGTTTTGGTTACTTTTACCCGTAAAAGTAACCCGGTCCACAGGACCGGAATCCTCATTTTAAAAGAAATTTCGCCCGGCCTACGGCCTTTTGGCGAGGTACTTTTGTGGCCAAAAGTACCCAAAACCCTTTCCCGGTCAGCCTGCCCTGCGGGTACTCTGCGCTTCTCGGCCTGAGCGGCGCGTGAAAAAACTCGCCGCTGTGCGGCTCAGACAATTTCACGCGTATTTCCGCTCAGCCCTGCGATGCTCGACAGGCTGAACGGGGAGGTGCACTGCCATACCGCCTGCCAATCGGCTTGTTCTTCATTCAAAAACTTCAATCGAAGTTCGGGCACCGAAGGATGATCCGACTTCCACGCCACCGAGTATCGCAGCCAGTGACGGAAACTGGCGCCCATTTGTCTGAGCGCAGCGAGTTATGCGCGCCCCGTCGCTGGCGAGAAACCCAGGGAACCCCGCAGGGGTGGCGTGGTGGAGCGGGGGTTTTGGTTACTTTTACCCGTAAAAGTAACCCGGCGAAGGGGGCCGGATCCCCCGTATACTGAAGCAGCGTCGCGAAGCGACACAATGTCTCATAATCAACTAACACGCTGAACTCTACCGCCAACATGTGGCTGAAGGTCTGGAAGGAATCAAGGGTGCGCCTGTACTTCCCTCACTCATCTGGGTCTAGCCACAAAAGTACCTGACCGAAGGCTGGGCAAAAGCCCCTAAATAACCCTTTACTCAGGTGAGCCCGGCAACCAGGCTTATCATAACCTTCAACGACACCCCGCCAGTCCGCTTTGCAGATCCGGATAACGCAGCTTCACCCCCAACTCCCGCTGCAACTTGCGGCTGTCCAGGCGGCGGGACTCCTGCAGGTAAGAGAGCATGCCGGCAGAGAGCCGGGAACCCGCATCCGCCAGGGAAATCTGTGGCGGACGCGGCAGTCCGGCCCAGTCGGCCACCCGGTTAAAGTAGTCGGTCATATTGCCGGGACAGCCATCACTCGCGTTGTAGATCTCGCCGTCACCGCCCCGGGCCATGGCCGCCCGGCACACCTGCACCAGATCATCAACATGGATGCGGTTGGTAAAGGGCGCCTCCGACTCCTGCACCGTCGGCTCACCCCTTTCCAGGCGAGCCAGCGGCAGCTTGTCCGGGCCGTAGATGCCCGCCACTCGCAGAACAACCAGTTGCCCACCTGTGGAGCGGCTCCAGGCCCGGAACTGTTGTTCACCATCCCAGCGTCGGCGGGCGCGATCCACCTGGGGATGGGCCGGCCGGGTCTCATCCACCCAATCGCCGGCGCAGTCGCCATACACTCCGGTGGTGCTGAGGTAGACCACCCGGCGGGGCTGGCCGGTCCGGGCAAAGCCGGCAATCAATCGACCGACCCGGGTCTCGGCCACACCCTGTCGGGGTGGCGGGGCAAAATAGTAGAGCTCCGTACCCTGCAGATCCGGTATGTCGACCGTCGGCAGTGCTGCATCCAGGTCCAGGATTCTGGCCGGAATTCCAGCCATCTGCAGCGTTGCCACGCTGGCCTGAGTGCGTACAATGCCCGTTACCGAAGCCCCATCCTGCAGCTCGGCCTGGGCGACGCGGCGGCCCAGATAGCCGCAGCCAAATATCACCTTATGTGTCATCACTTTTGTATTTCACAGTAAAATAGTAGAGAATTCCACGATAGCCTGGAAAAAAATGAAGGATTTTTATGAGTTTTGTAGTAACAGTAGAACCCAGTGGACACAGCTTTACCACCGAAAAGGGCGAGACTATCCTGGAGGCCGCTGACCGCCACGGGATCTCCCTCCCTTATGGCTGCCGTAATGGTGCCTGTGGCAGCTGTGCCAGTACCCTGGTCTCCGGCACGGTCATCTATCCTGATGATGACGAGATAATCACCAGCGACAAGCCGGACGACTACTGTCTCACCTGCCAGGCCATACCCAGTAGCGATATTACCCTGCGCGCCCATGAGATCGAAACGGAGTCGGATGAAGAGGTGCGCAATCTGATCTGCTCCGTAGAGCAGATGGATCAGCTCTCCCATGACGTGATGCGCGTCTTCCTGCGACTGCCGGAGAACGAACGGCTGCAGTACCTGGCCGGTCAGTATCTTGATTTTATCCTGGAGGATGGTCGCCGGCGCGCCTTCTCCATGGCCAACGCCCCGCACGACGATGAGCTGATCGAGCTGCACATCCGCCATGTCCCCGGGGGCGAATTTACCGACTACGTATTCGAGAAGATGCAGGTCGGGGATCGCCAGGAGATTGCCGCACCCATGGGCGGCTTCTACCTGCGGGAGGATTCCGACCGGCCGCTGATTTTCATGGCTGGCGGCACCGGCTTCGCCCCCCTGAAGGCGGTTATCGAACACGCGTTCCATATTGGTGATAAACGGCCGATCCATCTCTACTGGGGAGTCCGCAGCAAGCGGGATCTCTACCTGGGAGAACTGGCCGAACAGTGGGCCCAACAACATCCCCAACTCGACTACACCGCCGTGCTATCCGAACCGGACGCGGATTGGCAGGGAGCCCGGGGGTTTGTGCATGAGACGGTGCTGCGGGATCACCCGGACATGAGTCCGTTCGATCTCTACATGAGTGGCCCGCCGGTGATGATTTTTGCGGCCCGGGACGCCTTTGTGGAAGCGGGTCTGGATCGGGACCGGATGTTCTCTGACGTATTCGAGTGGGCCCAGGACAATCCCAACAAGTAAACCTGGCGGCTGCCCATATACCGACTGGCTCGCCACGTCATCCTGACAGTAGCAACGGCGTGAGCTGCGATCGCAGCACCTTTCGCAGCTCACGCCGTTCGCACAATTGGTACGGGCGTGCCATTAGCTACTGCCGGTTGACCACCTCAAGCTTGGGTGGTGTCTCCGGTTCTCCGTCCTCCTGCTCCGAAGCGGCCCCCGGCAGTGTCAGTGACGCTGGCAGATGGACCGAGGCGGGGTGTTCGCTGCCCAGTTCCAGTCCGGCCTTGAAACAGTCGAACGCCTTCTCCTTTTCACCCATCTTCTCCAGCAGGGTGCCCAGGGTCCGGTAGGCGGCGCTGCTCGGTTCAATGGCGATGCTGGTCTCCAGGTAGGTCCGCGCCTTGCCCCAGAGCTTGTTTGCCAGGCAGAGCTGTCCCAGGGTCAGTAACAGCACCGGACTGCGGGGCTGGTTCTTCAACCAGGCTTCGGCCATGGAGAGCTGGCGGGCCCGATCATCCGCCGGCACTCGTCCATAAAGCTCCACCAGATCCTCGCTCCAGTTGCGTTCAATGGCGTCACGCAGGACACGCTCCACCTGGTTGTGCTCGCCCCGGTTCATCAGATGGTTGGCATAGGTGGTCACCATCTCCTCACGCAGGCGGATCGCCGACGGAATGCGGTTCCAGACCGTCTGCAGCTGGGTGAGGTTCTCATCCTGGGCCGCCTCCGTGATCTGGTTCTGGTATACCCGCAGCTCCAGCGCCTGGAGCTCCTCCGGCTCCACCACCTTGCGCTTCTTCAGCTCCGGCAGCAGCAGCCCCAGCTCCCGCCAGTCACCCAACCGCTGATACAGCTCCTTCAGCAGTTTCAGTACATGGGTGTGGCGCGGGGCGATCTCCCGCAGATGTTTGAGTGTGGCCAGCGCCTGCTCCAGCTGGGCATGATCAAGCTGCAGCTCCGCCTGGGTCAGGCCCACCGCCACATCCGCCTCCGGCATGCTTTCATGGGCCAGTTGCAGATAGTGGTCGCGCCGATCATGGGCGTTCTGCTGTTGTGCGGAACGGGCCGCCGCCAGGTAGTTCAACAGGGGGGTCTCCGACTTGTCGGCAAGACGCACCAGATCCCGTTCGGCCCGTTTCCAGTCACCTTCAGAGAGCTCCACCAAACCGTGGATGAGTGATTTCCGGGCACGCTTGGCACCGCGAACCTGACGCCAGTCATGGAATTTTCGCGGCGTAGCACCCAGCCGCGAGAGGATCCGCAAAGTGAGATAGAGTAGACCGAACAGCAGCAGATTCATTATCAGGAAGAAAGCCAGACTCCCCTCCACGGTCCACTGCCCGTAACCGATCAGGATGTAGCCGTTATCCTCTTTTACCGCCAGCGCCAGCAGTACTGACACAGCTAAACCGAGCAATCCAAGTATCAGAAATCTCATTGGGCATCCTCTTCTCCGGCCGCCTTCATGCGCGCCTGCAGGGCAGCCAGGGAACGGGAAATATCCGGCAATTGGGGATTTATATCCACCGCTTGCAGCGCGCTGATCTCCTGCTGGACCGCTTGGGTGGCGGTTGCATCCGGATCAAAAAATTCACCAACCCAGCTGGCTGCCTGCGCCAGACTGGAGCCATACAGCTGGGTGTCACCCTTCAGCAGCGCCAGGCGGGCCGCCTCCAGTTGCAGTTGCAGATTCTGATAGACAAAAAACTGCTGCTCCGGGGGCAGCATGGCGCTGACCGGTTTGTCCCGGTGCCGGATCACCATGATCGATTTGAAACCCTCCCAGCCATCCTTCAACAGGCTCTCCACGCTGCGTTCCCGGTCGGCGTCCTGGCTCTCATTCGGCGCCGGCTGCGGCGGGGAGTAGCTGAGTCCCACCAGTTTCAGTGCCTGGATCTGATCTTTCAGCCCGTTCAGCCGGGCCGATAATCCCACCCGGTCCAGTTGGCCCACTGTTTTCAGGGTGGCGATCTCCTTGGCCAGCTGTTCCCGGACTTCGATCCAGCCCGGATCACCGCTATCCCGCAACCGACCGTCGGCCGCCTCCAGGGCGCGGATGGCGGTATTCACATCACCCGCCAGGCGCAACCGGTGGTTGGCCACCCGCATCAGGTACTCCGCCTCGGCCGCCATCCAGGCGTTGCTGCTGCGTCCGACCCGGCTGTAGATGGTCTCCAGGGAGTTCTGCATCTCGCTGGCTTGCTGGCTGAGGCGTTCACGTGCTTCGGCCAGTATCTGCTGTTGCTTCTCCAGCGCACCGCGCTGCTCATCAAACGCCTGCTTCTGCTGCTCGAATGCCTGGGACACGGTTGCCAGCTTGTCCTGCAGGGCCTGCTGTTCCGTGTCCGCCTTGCCCAGTGCCTGGTTCATCTGCTGCAGCGACGCCTGCAAACCGGTCCAGTACTGATAGCCGTAGCCCAGTGCAACGAAAACCAGAATCAGGGCGACGAGTGAAAAGACCAGGGAGAGTTTCGGCAATGCGGACTTGTTGCTGGCAACCTTCGGCGTCGGCTCCTGCACGGCCTCTGTCGTTTCAATGATTTCGGCATCCTCGATCGCTGGCGCCGCGTCCAGGACCGCCTCATCCTTGTCTGGATCTTTCGCGTCTTTCTTGCTCATTCACTTTTCCGTCTGGTTGTGTGTGGCAACCGGGCTGACCGGTTGGTATGGATGCAGCGCGCCGGAGGTCCCCGTCGTGGCGCCGCTTCACTGCAGTTTCGTTCATCAAGTTGCGGTACGGAGTCCTTAGTAGTCTAGCAAAGCACCACCTGTCGGAATACTCGGAATACCCCGTGGACACTGTGACCCGGGCTCTGCCCGACAAACAGGGCAGACCGGGCCGTCAGCGATTTCCGGCCCACAGGCAGATCGCCTCAAACAGATCCTGCTCGTCCGCACTGCGTGACAGATAGACTTCATGGCACCCCAGCTCCCGGGCATGCTGGCGCATCCGGTCGCTGATCACGATCATGGGTGTCTGTTGCAGCAGCGGCTGGCCTGCCTCACCCAGCATGGTGAACAGGTTATCCAGCAGGATATTACTGCTCACTGTAACCACGTCCACGTCATCCCGCCAGCGCCGAATCAGGGGATCCGGATCCGTGTCGGGGCAGCGACGTTGATACACTTCGACAAAATCCACCGTCGCACCACGCTCCACCAGGGTATCGGCCAGCAGTTCACGACCACCATTTCCGCGCAGGATAAGAATGCGTTTGCCGGCCACATCCTTCAGCTCCGGAGTCGCCAGCAGCCCCTCACTGTCAAAGGAGGTTTCCGGTACCACATCCACCGCATAACCGGCTTCCGCCAGGGTCTGGGCGGTCCGTTTACCCACGGTGGCCAGGGCGACGCCGGGCGGTATTTTCTGATCCGGCAACTGCTTTATTCCCCAGAGAACCGCATTGGGACTGACAAAGACCGCCATCTGGTAGTCGGCGAAATGGGACAGCTGTTCAGCCACCCGCTGCGGATCGGCCGGATCGATAATCTCCACCGCCGGAAAACGCACTGCCCGGCCGTTACGGGCAGCAATCATGCGACACAGGGTCGTGGCCTGATGTTCAGCGCGGGTCACCAGCACGCCAACACCGGACAGATTGCAGTCGGAGGTGGATGGGAGAAAGGACATGGCTATCGTCTCACTTCTCATACAGGTGTTTGAGCACCTGGTCTGCGCCCTGCCCAAGCAGATCCTCCGCCACAGCGATACCCAGGGAGTCCGCCTCACTGGCCGGAGCACTGCGCTCGGTCCGCATAATACGGCTTCCATCCGGTTCACCCACCAGGCCGCGCATGAACAGTTTGCCGTTGTTAAGCACCGCAAAGCCGGCTATGGGTACCTGGCAGCCCCCCATGAGGCGATGGTTCATGGCCCGCTCCGCCTCCACACAACAGGCGGTATCCCCATCGTGCAGGGGCTTAATCAGGGCATTGACCCGTTCATCATCGATCCGGCACTCGATGCCGATGGCGCCCTGACCAATCGCCGGCAGGCTATCCCCGGTCTCGATGTAGGAGGCGATGCGTGGCTGGTAGCCGAGCCGGATGAGACCCGCTGCAGCCAGGATAATGGCGTCAAATTCGCCCTCATCCAGCTTGCGCAGCCGGGTGTTGACGTTGCCCCGCAGGGGAACTATTTTCAGATCGGGCCGCCGATCCGCCAACTGACACTGGCGCCGCAGGCTGGAGGTACCGACCACCGAGCCTTCCGGCAGCTCTTCCAACCGACTGTAGCGACTGGAGACAAAGGCGTCACGGGGATCTTCCCGCTCCATGATGACCGCCAGGTGCAGCCCGTCGGGCAACTCGACCGGCACATCCTTCATGGAGTGGACGGCAATATCGGCCCGCCCATCCAGCATGCCTTGTTCCAGCTCCTTGACAAAAAGTCCCTTGCCACCGATCTTGGCCAGCGGGGTATCGAGGATTTTGTCACCCTGGGTGCTCATACCGACCAGTTCCACCTCCAGGCCGGGATGCGTTTCTTTCAGCAGCTTGGCGACATGCTCCGCCTGCCACATGGCCAGCGGGGATTTTCGGGTAGCGATTCGTAAGGGCTGGGACATCACAGTTTTCTCGGTGAAAAAAGGCGCATGCTATAATCTCTGGCTGGTACAGGCAAATACCAGCCCCCGGTTGACGTGCCGGATTCACCGGCCCGTCGGGTTGCTTCACCAAACTCAAGGTTACATCAATCATGCCGATAGTCTGGTCCGACCCCTGTCTGACACACCAATCCTATGGTATCCAATGTGCTCAATGACGAACTGGCACTGATTTGTCCGGACCCGGTAATCGGCATCAGGCGAAACGGTATTATTACGCTGTTCAATCCCGCAGCGGAACGCATGCTGGGTTACAGCCGGGATGAGGTGATCGGACAGCTGCAGGTGGCCAAACTCTATCCATCCCGGGAGAGCGCCCGCGAGATCAAACGCCTGATGTACTCCGACAGCAAGGGTATCCGGGGGCAGATTATCGGTCACAATACCCACCTGCTATCAAAAAGCGGCGAACGCATCCCGATCCAGCTCTCAGCCAGCCTGGTGGAACAAGATGGCCGGGAAGTGGGCAGTATCGGCTTCTTCCGGGACCTCACCGAACGCCTGGAACTGGAACGCTCACTGAAGCTGCTGACCGTTACCGACAACCTGACCGGCCTCTACAACCAACGCCATTTTCAGACCGTGCTGAAGCGGGAAATCGGTCGCAGCAACCGTTATAAACACCCCCTCAGCCTGATCTGCATCGACCTGGACAACTTTAAATCGGTCAATGATTCCCTGGGCCATATCGAAGGGGACCTGGCGTTGCGTTATGTCGGCGATTGCATCGCTACCCTGTTACGCAACAGCGACTACGGCTTTCGCTACGGCGGCGACGAATTCATGCTGCTGCTGCCGGAAACCCCGCAACAGCAGGCGCAAAATCTCACCATGCGCCTGATAGACCATTTTTCCCGCCATATGCCGGCCAACCTGGTGCAGATATCACGGGAGGGTAAGCCGGTCTCACTCAGTATCGGCATTGCCCAATACCGGGAGGATGAGTCAGTTTCCACCTTCATCAAGCGCACCGACCTGGCCATGTACCAGGCCAAGAAAAGCCCCGGTTGCCTGGCGGTGATGGCGGATTAAGCGCTCTGCCAACAGCCGCCGGATAACCCCGTCACGCCCGTCCCCGCAATAGTTTCCGCACCTCCGGCAAATGCCGCCGGCTCACCTCCAGCTCCGCCGCACTGCCGGCCAGGGTCACGGCGCAGGTTCCACCGTCGAGCCGTTTCAGGCCAAGCAGCCGTTCCTGCATGATCAGGGCGTTCCGGTGGATACGGATCAGTCGCTCGGAAAACCGCTCTTCCAGTGATTTCAGCGACTCCTCCAGCAACGCCTCGCCGGCGGTGTGGCAAACTGTCACATACTTGTTGTCGGCCTGAAAATAGATCACTTCGCTGAGGGGAATCCGTTGCAGGCCGCCCCGGAAACTGACACTGATATAGGCCTCCTCCAGCGGCGACTGCAACGCCTGCAGCGCCTGTAACTGGGGTCGACTCAGGGTGACAGCCTTCTCCATAGCCCGTTGCAGGCGCTCGCGGCGGATCGGTTTCAACAGGTAATCCACCGCATGGCGCTCGAAGGCGGCCAGTGCGTGTTCATCATAGGCGGTGACAAAAATGACCGCCGGCGGCGTCGCCATAGCGGTCAGCGCAGCAGCCGCCTCCAGCCCATCCATCCCTGGCATGCGGATATCCATCAGCACCAGATCGACCTCGCTGCGCTGGGAAAACTGTACCGCATCCCGACCGTTGTCCGCCTCCCCCACCACATGACAGGGCGGGCCTATCTCTTCGATCAGGCTGCGCAGACGCGCCCGGGCATGGGCTTCGTCATCAACAATCAATATTTTCATCGAGCCACCTCACTGCTCCTTCCAGGGATGGGGGAACACCACCCGCACCTGGTGATCACCATCCACTTCACCAACTGTCAGGGAGGCCTCTTCGGCAAAAAATCCCTGCAATCGCTCACGGGTATTCTGCAGGGCCATCCGGTTACCCGGACGACGCGCTTTGTTGCCACCCACCGGCAGGGTGTTGCGGATGCTGATGTTGACCCGCTTGCGCCGGTAGCGCCCGGTAATCTGGATCAGGCCGGGCTGGGTGGAGGGTTCGATGCCGTGATAAATGGCATTCTCCAGCAGCGGCTGCAGGATCAGTGCCGGCAGTTCCGCATCCAACGGCAGCGCCTCCAGATCCCATTTGACCCGCAGGCGGTCCCCCAGCCGCTGCCCTTCAATTCGCAGGTAGCCACGGCACAGTTCAATCTCCTCCCCCAGGCTGGACATGCGTTGGGCATCCGCCAGCGAGGCCCGGAACAGGTCGGAGAGGTCATACACCACCTCCTCCGCCAGGGCCGGATCGGTACGGGTCAGGCTGGCGATGGTGTTCATGCTGTTGAACAGAAAATGGGGCCGGATGCGTGACTGCAGAGCCTGCAGATGGGCCTTCGATTCCGCCTCCACCTGGAGGCGCCAGCGATACTGGATCGAGAGGTAGTGCATCAGCACCGCGCAGACAATGGCGCTGATGACGAGACTTTTAAGCAGGAAGGTCTCCCCGGCAGGCATGGAGAGGGCCCAGATGGCCAGCAGCGCGACGGCCAGGGTGACCCCCATCAGGCTGCACCAGATAATCAGGCCCACCTGCCAGGTTCGCAGATGGCTGATCCAGGGCCGCAACAGGCAGATCAGGGCACTGCCCACCAGAGCGATCCACTGGATGTAGAGAGAGCGCAGACTCAGTTCGCTGGCAAACTCACTGAACGAGTCGATCGCAGCCAGGGTCAGTATCACCGCCAGCAGTTCCGCCGAGATCACCACCCCGAACACCATGCGGATACTGCAGAAGTTGGGCAGATAGGTGGTCTGGCGCCGTTCCGGTACGTTCCCCTTTAATCCTTTCTGCTTCATGCCCCGGCAATTCCCCTTCAGGCGTTAACCTGGCTCCGATTCCTGATACAATCGCACCGCCCTGGCAGCTACCTGTTCGTTTATTCTCTTTGCGATCAGTCAAAGGCCATGGACTAACCCGAATTTTATGACCAATTTCTCGTAAAGACGCCAGGAACGCAAAGAAAACCCGTGCTGATACAGACGCGAACCGCAACCATCGGAAAAGAGCCTGTAGCAGCTTTCGCTACTCAGCCCGCTTTGCACGTCCCGCGCCCCTGCAAGATAATTCGGGCTAATATCTTACACTCTCTATCACCCATCCAGCCGATGCCTGGTTCTCACGCAGGAATATTAGTCTCATGAGCGATAAAAAACTCTGGTCCGGCCGCTTCAGCGAACCCACCGACGCCTTTGTGGAGGCGTTCACCGCCTCTGTGGAGTTCGATCAGCGCCTCTACCGCTACGACATCCAGGGCTCTATCGCCCATGCCACCATGCTGGCCAAGGCCGGTATCCTGACCGTCGAGGAGCGTGACACCATTATCGCCGGCCTGCAACAGATCCAGGCCCAGATCGAAGCCGGTCAGTTCGAGTGGTCGGTGGAGCTGGAAGATGTGCATATGAACGTGGAGTCGCGCCTCACCAGCGCCATTGGCGACGCCGGCAAGAAACTGCATACCGGCCGCTCGCGCAACGACCAGGTGGCCACCGATGTACGACTCTACCTGCGGGACGAGATCGAAACCATCCGGGCCGAAATCCTGCGCCTGCAGCAGGCCCTGCTGGACAAGGCGGAGCAGGAGGCAGACACCATCATGCCCGGCTTCACCCACCTGCAGACCGCCCAGCCGGTCACCTTCGGCCACCATCTGATGGCCTGGTTCGAAATGCTGGAGCGGGATCGTGAGCGGCTGGCGGACTGCAATAAACGGGTCAACATCATGCCGCTGGGCGCCGCCGCCCTGGCCGGCACCACCTACCCGATCGACCGTTACTACACCGCTGAACTGCTCGGTTTTGCCCGGCCCAGCGAGAACTCCCTGGATTCGGTCAGCGACCGGGATTTCGCCATCGAGTTCAGCGCTGCCGCCGCCCTGATCATGATGCACCTGTCGCGCATGTCGGAAGAGCTGATCATCTGGTCCTCGGCCCAGTTCAATTTCGTCGATCTCTCCGACAGCTTCTGCACCGGCTCCTCCATCATGCCGCAGAAAAAGAACCCCGACGTACCGGAGCTGGTGCGGGGCAAGACCGGCCGCATATTTGGTCACCTGATGAGTCTGCTGACCCTGATGAAGGGCCAGCCCCTGGCTTACAACAAGGATAACCAGGAGGACAAGGAGCCGCTGTTCGACACCGTGGACAACCTGAAGGGCTCGCTGAAGGTGTTCGCCGACATGATTCCGGCCATCACCTGCAAACCGGACAGCATGCGTGAAGCGGCCATGAAAGGCTTCGCCACCGCCACCGACCTGGCCGACTACCTGGTGCGCAAGGGAACCCCGTTCCGGGATGCCCACGAAGTGGTGGGCAAGGCCGTAGCGCTGGGCGTCAGCAAAGGGTGTGACCTGGCCGATCTGAGCCTGGAAGAGCTGCGCGGATTCTCCGAGCAGATCGACGATGACGTGTTCCAGGTGTTGACCCTGGAGGGTTCGGTGGCGGCCCGCGACCATATTGGTGGCACCGCACCGGCCCAGGTGCGGGCGGCTATCAGCCGTGCCCGTCAGCGGCTGGACAGTGAGTGAATACTGACTGACCGAGCCCGGCTACAGGCGCCTGTTCAGGATGGGATCTCCGCAGGGTGGCACAACAGGGCGCCCACCCTACCTGCCACCAGGCGCCTGCATTTTCCTGGCCGTTGCATGTATAGTTACCACAGAAACCAAACAGGAGAGAGGAGCCCATGAGCCAAACTGCCGCTGACCAAGCCGTGCTGCTACGCGAAGATCGTGACAACATCGCCTACCTGACGCTGAATCGTCCCAACCAGTTCAACGCCCTGTCGGAAGAGCTGCTGGATGCCCTCCACAGCACCCTGGACGCCATCGCGGAAGATGAAAGCGTGCGGGTGGTGGTTCTCGCCGGCAATGGTCGCGCCTTCTGCGCCGGACACGATCTGAAGCAGATGCGCACCCAGAGCGAACGGGAATACTTTCAACAGCTGTTCGATCACTGTGGTCAGGTGATGACCCGCATCACCAGCCTGCCACAACCGGTCATCGCCCGGGTACACGGCATCGCCACAGCCGCCGGCTGCCAGCTGGTAGCCTCCTGCGACCTGGCCATCGCGGAAGAGGGATCACGCTTTGCCGTCTCGGGTATCAATGTGGGTCTGTTCTGCGGTACCCCCAGCGTGCCCCTGTCCCGTAACGTGGGACGCAAACAGGCCATGGAGATGCTGCTCACCGGTGGCTTTATCTCCGCCCAGCAGGCCGCTGCTCAGGGCCTGATCAATCGCGCCGTCCCCCTGGAGCAGCTGGACGAAGAGGTACTCAAACTGGCCCGCACCATCTGTAACAAGTCACGAGCCTCCATTGCCCACGGCAAGGCGATGTACTACAAGCAGCTGGAGATGGGGGTGGAGCAGGCCTACCAGTTTGCCAGTACCGCGATGGCCGACAACATGATGTTCGCGGATGTCAGCGAAGGTATTGATGCCTTTACGGAAAAACGTCCGCCTAACTGGCAGGACCGGTAGACGGTGTTTCGACTCCACCCCCGGTTGTCTGCCGATACCCGGCTGATCTGCCACCTGAGCCTGTGTGAAGTGCGGCTGATGAATGACTGCCGCTTCCCCTGGCTGATTCTGGTTCCGCAGCGCCCCGGGGTGACCGAGGTGCACCAGCTGGAGCAGAGTGATCAGCGCCTGCTGATCATTGAAAGCAGTCACGCGGCACGGGTCCTGGAGCAGTGCTACGGGACAGCCAAGACCAACCTGGGCGCCCTGGGCAACCTGGTCCCGCAGCTGCACTGGCACGTGGTGGCCAGACGGACCGATGACCCCTGCTGGCCGGGCCCGGTATGGGGCTGTGGTGAACGACAGCCCTACCCGGCCGCCGAGCTGGAACAGCGCATCGCGGAACTCCAGGTATGGTTTACCGATGAGTGACGAAACGACCGATTCGCTGGCCCAGCTGAACGCGCGCCTGCTGGCATTTGCCCGGGAGCGGAACTGGGAACAGTTCCACTCCCCGAAGAATCTGGCCATGGCGCTGATCGCCGAATGTGCCGAGCTGGTGGAGCATTTCCAATGGTTGAGTGAGGCGCAGAGCCAGCAGCTGTCGGAACAGAAGCGGGAGCAGGTGGCCCTGGAGATGGCGGATATCCTGATCTACCTGATCCGTGCTGCCGAGCGACTGGATATCGACCTGATCGAAGCTGCCAACCGCAAGATTGCCATCAACGAAACCCGTTACCCGGCAGAGAAAGTATACGGGGACGCACGTCGGGCCGGTGAGTACGACGACCCGGCTCAATAGCCGGGGTCAGGATTCAGCCGCCATGATGACCCAGCAGCCGGCGGAGACTCCAGCGCCGTCGTCGGCGCTGCAGACCCAGCTCCACCTCGGCCTGGTTAGCCACCAATACCGCCTCCGGTACCCGCTCCCGAATAGCCTCGAACAGGGTCAGCGACACCCCCTTACCCTGCCGGTGGCTGATCCAGAGCAGATTCAGTTTCATATTCAGGTCGGCAAATACCACCTGTTCCGCATGCTGCCGGAACAGTGTATGCAGCTCCCTATGCAGCTGTTCCAGGCGCTGCGGGGCCCAACGCTTCAGGCCCGGTATCAGCAGCATGAAATCCGCCAGATACTTACCACCGGGGTCAGCGGTGGGGACACGTCGCCATAGCGGGTCTCCCGGATGCCACTCCGCACCAGTGACGAGATCGCTCGTTTCCATCCGGCCTCCTTGTACCAACCGGGTTGGTCGGAAAAATGATCCACTGCCCGGAGTGTTAGGGACTAAAGTTTAACTACATTCGGACGCATTATAGTCTGTTGAAGGTCGATCTTTAACCGCCAGCGGTCAGCGCTGGCGTGTGACGTGACGATCAGCCACCAATTTTGAGTAACTTGCAGGTATTCACAGGCGCGGACGACGGATGGGCTTATCCGGCGCCAACCCGGACATACGGTTTGGAGGATCTTGGTTTTGACTCAGGCAAGCAGTACAACCCGCCAGGCGCTACAGGATGCGCCCTGCGGGGTGATGTTTTTCAACCGGGACGGTTGCATCAGCTGGCTCAATCCGGCCCTGGAACGCATGCTGGGACTGACCGCCGACCAGCTGGTGGGACAGTCCCGGGAGCAGTTCCCCTTCACCTCCCATCGGGGTCTGTTCAAGGAGAGCGGATTGATGCACCTGTTCGGCAGCGGCGTGGAACAGGAGCGCTGGCTGCAGTGCACCGTGGTCACCCCGCCCGCCACCGATCCGGACATGTACCAGGTAAAATTCTTCCAGGATATTACCGAACTGGTGCAGTTACAGGAGGAGAATCAGCGCCTTAACCAGCAGGTGCAGGAGCTGGCCATCACCGACGAGCTGACCGGCCTGGCTAACCGTCAGGCACTGACCCGGGCCCTGAACTCCCAGGTGGCCCGCAGTCGACGCTACCAGAACCCGCTCACCCTGGCGGTTATTCAGCTGGCGGACAGGGACGGTGCCGGCGCGATACCGGATGAGGTGATCCTGGCGGTGAGCCGTTACCTGCGCGACCGGCTCCGTTGGGTCGATATGATCGCCCGCTGGGAAGAGAGCCAGTTTATTATCATCCTGCCGGAAACCAGCCTGCAGCAGGGCCACGACCTGATGGACAAGATGCTGGCCAGTTTCTCGGAGCTGGCACTGCCAGCGCCCCATACCACCGGTTCCCTGGCGTTGCAGTTCGGACTGGCCGAGTGGCGCAAAGGCCAGGACGCCCGACTGCTGATGAAGCAGGCGTTCGCCAACCTGGCCGAAAACGGTGCCGGCGACGGCCCGGCCTGAGGGGTGAACAGTGGCCGATGCGGTCTCATACAAGGACGGCATCGGTCGTCGGGAACTGCTGACCGTACGCCGCCGCTTTATGGGACTGCACCGGGAGCGGCTGCGGGTCATTGCCCGTGAGCTGACCCCGAGCCAACGGGTCTTTGTTGACCTTCTGCCCCTGCTGTTTCACATCAACCATCCCACCCTGCCGGGCTTTGCCGGCAGCGAAACACCCATCGGTATTCCCGACTACACACCCACCCTGGGGGTACTGCGCAGTGCGCGCAAACTGAGCCGCAGTTTTGAATATAAAAAGCGTGCCCGGCGGCGGTTTCATATCCAGGCGCTCTATCTCATGGGCAGCATCGGCAGTATCGCCCACACCCGGGGCAGCGATTTCGATATCTGGCTCTGCCACGATCCGGAGCTCGATCACGATCAGCGCCAACAGTTGCGTGCCAAGGCCCGCAAACTGGAGGCGTGGGGTAAAGAGCTGAACCTGGAAGTGCACTTTTTCCTCATGGATGTGGATGCCTTCCGCGCCGGCCGGCTGGATGACCTGTCCCATGAGAGCAGTGGCACAACCCAGCCCCACCTGCTGCTGGAGGAGTTTTACCGCACCGGCGTACTGCTGGCCGGACGCTACCCGATCTGGTGGATGGTGCCACCGGAGGAGGAGTCGAACTACACCAGCTACGTGCAGATGCTGTTCCACAAGCGCTTCGTCGACCCCCTCGACTGCCTGGACTTCGGCAGTCTGGAGGCGATCCCGGTGGAGGAGTTTGTCGGCGCCGCCCACTGGCAGCTGTTCAAGGGTGTGGAGTCGCCCTACAAAACCATTCTCAAGCTGTTCCTGACCGAAGCCTATGCCCGGGAATACCCCCATATCCGTTGGCTCTGCCTGGAGACCAAAAAAGCTATCTACAGTGGTGAACTGGACCGGCGCGAGCTGGATCCCTATGTATTGATGTACCGGCGGGTGGAGGAGTATCTGCTGGAGCGCGGTGAACCGGAACGGCTGGAGCTGGCGCGGCGCTGCCTCTACTTCAAATCCGAGCAGGTCCTGAGCCGCGCCCCGCTGCGTAGCCGGCAGGACTGGAAGCGGGAGATGGTGACATCCCTGACCAGGGAGTGGGGATGGGGTGAGGGCCTGCTGGTCAATCTGGATGCCCGCCAGAGCTGGAAGATCGACCAGGTGATGGATGAACGGGATAACCTGGTCCGGGAGCTCAGCTACAGCTACCGGCTGTTGACCGACTTCGCCCGGGAGTACGCCTCCACCCAGACCATCGACCCGGCCGAGCTCAGCCTGCTCGGGCGCAAACTCTATACCGCCCTGGAGAAACGCCCGGGCAAGATAGATAGTATCAATCCCGGCATTACCCGCGGTCTTTACGAAGAGCGGGTATCGCTCCACTACAGTCGCACCCAGGGCGATCAGTACGCCTGGTTTCTCTACCTGGGTGAAGTGAATGAACAGGCTGCCCGGGTCACCAGTCCACTCAAGAGTGCCGCCTGCCTGGGTGAGGTGCTGGCCTGGTGCCACCTCAACCGCCTGATCAACCTGAACACCATCATCACCCTCTATCCCAAGGAGAATCCGGTCAGTCAGGCGGAACTGGCGGCCCTGGTCGGCGCACTGCATAACGCCTATCCGCCCCATGAGACCGTAGCGGTGCCCATGAGCCGGTTGAAAAAGCCCCCCTACGCCCTCTCCTGCACCCTGTTCATCAATACCGGTATCGACCCGATGGGCTACCTGGCGAAAGTGGGCAAACAGCTCACCACGGAGCGCAGTGACCCGCTCAGTTTCGGTTCAGCGCACAGCTCGTTGGTGGCCACCGTGGAGCAGCTGATCACCACCAGTTGGGGTGAGACCCTGGTCACCTATCACCAGGGCACCCGGGGATTGCTGGAGTGTCTGTGCCATTTCCTGCGCATGAGCCTGCAGGGCGACCCAGCCCGGCAACCGCCGCGCGCCACCGCCCACTGTTACAATTCGGTACGGGGCAGCAGCACCGCCAGACGGGTGGAAAAGCTGTTCAACGACGTCCTGCACTGCTTCAGCCCGGCGGGCAGCGGACTGGAGAGTCGCTATGTGCAGCAGATCGAAGATGATTTCTACCTGATCCACTATCAGAACGACAAGTTCTCCTACTTTCCGCTCAACGATCTTCAGGAGCTGCTGGACATACTGGCGGAACCCCAGCGCAGCTACCGCCCCACCACTATCGACAGTATCAATCTGGCCAGCACGCCGCTGCCCTGCATCCTGCGCCACAACCGGGCCGGCACCATTCAGATTTTTTACCGTATCGAGCAGGGTCAGACCGAGCTGTATATCCTGGACGAGCACGGTGCACTGTTCCATCAACAGATGCCGGAGGCGGACGAACACTACCTGCTGGTGCAGCAACAGCGCTTTTTCAGAGGGATGCTGCTGCAACGCAGCCTGAGCCTGCCGGGAGACCAGCCGGCCCAGCGTTACCTGCTGGATGCACCGGAGTTCTACCAGCTGCAACGCCACCACAATGGGGAACACCTGGCCGAGCCACGAACCCCGCCGCGCCACCGCCTGCCCGACAGCTACATGGAGTTGCGCCTGGTCAGTGAGGGCCTGGATCTGAACCAGGCCCCCCACCTGCTGATCTGCGGGGAACGGGAGTTCAGCTCACTGGAGTACGGTGACACACTCTACAGCACCGTGGCACAACATCTGCTGGAACAGCGTATCGGTCACAAGGCCTACCCCATCTACCTCACCAGCCTGGAGCTCTCCGGCATCGGTTCTGAAGAAGATGCCACCACGATCCAGTTTCTGAAGTTCAAGAAGCGGCTGGAGGAGCGTCTCAATCAGGCACTGTTCAAGCTGCAACAGTGATCCGATCCCACCTGCGGCGAGGCCCAGCAGCAAATCCGGTTGGGTTTGGCCACCGCCAGGGTTACAATGCCGGCTGTTGAAAAAATTCGGAGCTACACGCCATGTTTTGCTGGTCTCGCTATCTTCTCTGGCTGGTCATTCTGGTGCTGGGTACCAGCAGCATGCTCAGCGCCTGCGGCCAGAAGGGTGCACTCTATCTGCCGGACCCGGCCACCCAGCAGCAGGAAGAGAGCCAGGACAACTAGCCGGATACCATAATGAAATATGCCTTCACCAAGATGCACGGACTGGGCAACGACTTTGTCGTGTTTGACGCCTTCAGCCAGCCGCTGGAACTGACCCCCGAACAGTTCCGCCATATCGGTGATCGCAACTTCGGCATCGGCTGCGATCAGATTCTCCTGGTGGAGCCACCCACCCTGCCGGACACCGACTTCAATTACCGCATATTCAACGCCGACGGGGACGAGGTGGAACAGTGCGGCAACGGTGCCCGCTGTTTTGCCCGCTATGTGCACGACAAGGGCTTGACCGACAAGCGGGAGATCCGGGTCGGCACCAAGGCCGGCGTGATCACGCTCCTGATGGAAGCGGACGATATGATCCGGGTCAACATGGGCGTCCCGGTACTGGAGCCTGGCCAGATACCCTTTGTAGCCGATCAAGCGGCTGCCGAGTATCAGGTCGAGGTGCAGGGCGAGACCCTGACCCTGGGCGTGGTCTCCATGGGTAACCCCCATGCGGTGATGGTGGTGGACAACCTGGAGCATGCGCCCCTGGAGCAGATCGGCAGCGCCCTGCAACAGCATCCCCGTTTTCCCCAGCGGGTCAATGTGGGCTTTATGCAGATCCTCTCCGCAGATGCCATCGCCCTGCGGGTTTTCGAGCGCGGCGTGGGCGAGACCCTGGCCTGCGGCACCGGTGCCTGTGCCGCTGTGGTGTCGGGCCGGCTGCGGGGACTACTTAACAAAACCGTCAAGGTCAGCTTGCCGGGCGGATCACTTATGATAGAGTGGCCTGACGAACAGGCGCCTGTGCTGATGTACGGTCCGGCCGCTTCGGTTTTTGAAGGAAGCATCGAACTATGAGCTCACAACCCGAGCCAACCCCGGATTATCCCCAGATCGAACAGAATCTGATTGAGTATCTGAACAACCATCCCGATTTTTTTGACCGCCACCCGGAGCTGCTGACCAAGCTGGAGCTGCCGCACAACAACGGCAACACCGTCTCCCTGATCGAGCGTCAGGTCGCCGTCTTGCGGGAACAGGCCGAGCAGGATCGGCAGAAGCTGGAAGAGTTTGTCGCCATCGCCCGGGAGAACGAGCTGCTGAATGAGCGGCTGCACCGCCTGACGGTGAAACTGATCGAGTGCTGTGACTTTGAAGAGGTGATCAACACCCTGCAGGATCTGCTGCATGATGATTTCCGCGCCGAGGCGGTGGAGCTGCATCTCTACTCCGCCAGCGCGATGGAGCACGCCAGCAACCCGGACCTGGACGGTTTCCGGGATTTTCTCGACGGCAACCGGCCCCGTTGCGGCCGACTGCCGGCCGAACGCCTGGAATACCTGTTCGGCCCCCAGGCGGAGGATATCGCCTCCACCGCCCTGATTCCGATCCGGGGTGAGGGGTTGCTGGGGGTGCTGGCGATCGGCAGCCACAGCGAGCACCGCTTCCATCCCGGCATGGGCACCGACTACCTGATCCGGCTGGGTGAGATTGTCAGCAAGACCCTGGAAGTGGTGTCGGAACCGGGCAGCTGATGCCCCCTGCCGACCGGCTGCAACAGGGACTGCAGGCGTTTCTCTCCCACCTGCAGTTCGAGCGGCGTCTCTCCCGGCACACCCTGAGCAACTACCGGCGTGATCTGGAGCGTTTCAGCGACTGGTGCCGCACACTCCCCCTACCCGACTGGGACCAGCTCAGCGCCCACCAGGTGCGCGCCTACGTGGCCAAACGCCATCGCAGCGGCATCTCCGGCAAGAGCCTGCAACGGGAACTCTCCGCCCTGCGCAGCCTGTTCCGCTTCCTGATCCGGGAAGGCCGGGCCAGAAGCTGCCCCGCCAGCGGAATTCGTGCCCCGAAAACCGAGCGCCACCTGCCCGCCACCCTGGACGTGGATCAGCTGGGCAATCTGCTGGACGTCAGCAGTGACGACCCCCTGGTGCTGCGGGATCTGGCCATTATGGAGCTGCTCTACTCCTCCGGCCTGCGGCTGGCGGAGCTGGTTTCGGTCAATCTGCACGATATCGACCCGGACGATGCCACCCTGGAGGTGATCGGCAAGGGGGCGAAAAGTCGCCGGGTGCCGGTGGGCAGCAAAGCGCTGGCCGCCATCCGGGCCTGGCGGCAGGTGCGCAACCAGCTGGCCCGACCGGATGAGCAGGCGCTGTTCGTCAGCCAGCGGGGCACCCGGTTACGCCCCCGCAGCATCCAGCAACGCCTACGCCAGTGGGCCCGACAGCAGGGCTGTCAGCAGCAACTCCATCCGCACATGCTGCGCCACTCCTTCGCCAGCCATCTGCTGGAGTCCTCCAGCGACCTGCGGGCGGTCCAGGAGCTGCTGGGACATGCCGATATCAGCACCACCCAGATCTACACCCATCTCGATTTCCAGCATCTGGCCCAGGTCTATGACAGCGCCCATCCCCGGGCGCGCCGGAAAAAGGACGACGACTGACCGGGCCGGCTCACTCCCCGGCCGTCCCGGACTTATCCAGGCCCAGCCGGTAGAGATCGAGTCGGCGATCCTTCAGGTTGGTGACCGAACCTTCGGTACTCAGCAGCTTCAGCTTCTCCAGGTCCACGTCGGCAAACAGGATCATCTCCGCATTCGGGGTCGCCTCGGCGATGGTCGCATCATGGGGGAAATAGACATCGGACGGGGAGAACACCGCCGACTGGGCATACTGGATGGCCACATTGTCCACCCGGGGCAGATTGCCCACGCTGCCGCCGATCGCCACGTAGCACTCGTTTTCAATCGCCCGCGCCTGGGAGCAGATACGTACCCGCAGATAACCGTTCTTGGTATCGGTCCAGAACGGCACGAAAATGATCTGCACCCCCTGGTCGGCCAGCAGGCGGGCAAGCTCGGGAAACTCCACGTCGTAACAGGTGAGAATGCCGACTTTGCCGGCGTCGGTATCGAATACCGATACGTCTCCGCCACCGTCGATCACCCAGTCGCGCCGCTCATGGGGGGTGATGTGGATCTTGTGCTGGGCGTCAATCCGACCATCCCGATGCATCAGGTAGGCGATATTGTAGAGCTGGTCGCCCTCCATCACCGGCATGCTGCCGGCGATAATATTGATGTTGTACGTGACCGCCATCTGGGAGAATCGTGCCCGGATCTGCTCAGTAAAACCAGCCAGAAAGCGGATTGCCTGAACCGAATTTTTCTCCGGCGCCAGCCCCATCAGGGGGGCGCTGAAAAACTCCGGGAACAGGGCAAAATCGGACTGGTAATCGGACAGGGAGTCAACAAAGAACTCCGCCTGGCTCAACAGATCCTCCAGCGAGATCACCGCCCGCATCTGCCACTGCACGATGCCGATACGGACAATGCTCTTCTCGGCGCCATGGCTGAAGTCCCCATCCTCTTCGAACAGGATGTTGTGCCACTCCAGCAGGGTGGCGAACCCCCGGGACTTGGTATCCTCCGGCAGGTAACCGGACATCAGCCGTTTGACATCAAAATCATTGGCGAGCTGGAACGACAGAATCGGATCGTGCAGCTCACGCCGCTTCACCTTGTCGATATACTCCGCCACGCTGCACTCATTGGCGTGGCGGTTATAACCCGGGATACGCCCCCCGGCCAGAATCGCCTTCAGGTTGAGGGCACGGCACAACTCCTTGCGCGCATCGTACAGCCGCCGGCCCAGCCGGAAATCCCGGTAATCGGGGTGCACAAACACATCCAGGCCGTACAGGGCATCACCCTTCTCGTTGTGGCGGGCGATGTGCTGATCACTGACCAGATCACGGTATTTGTGTACAAAGGAGTAGCGGTGGTAATCGACCTTGATGGTCAGGGCGGCGGCCACGATCTTGCCGTTATCCTCGATACAGATCTGGCCATCCGGAAACGCCTTGATCAGTGCCTGGATGGTCTCCTTCGGCCAGGCACCGCCGATATCGGCATAGACCAGATCCATCAACTCGGCAACCTGGGCATAATCCTCCTGCTCGATAACGCGCAGTATAAGGTGGGTTTCGTTCTCTTCACGCATGTTTTGCATCCCGCTGACCACAGCCTGACTCGATGTCTCCAGTATATGCCAGTTCATCTGTCTGGCGGCAGCCGGAGTCGGTACAATAACCGGGCGCGCTCCGTCCAACCCTGAAATGCGCCCTGCAACCAACACCCGGGAGTCCGGTTTGACCAATCTTTTCGCCGCCGCCAAACACTGTTTTCTGCTCGCCGATCCGGATGAGAAGCTGGACGCCTCCCTGGCCCTGGTGGCCGATTGGCGGGCCGGCAATCTGAACTGGGACAGTGATGATGAGCCCGAGCAGTTCATGCAACCGGGCCGCCTGGAGCGCCCCATCCTGGTGCCGCCGCAACAGGTCAGCAAACGGGGCTTCGGCTCCCTGACCCGGCGGGCGGCCCTGATCCACGCCCTGGCCCATATCGAGCTGACGGCGGTCAACCTGGCCTGGGACACCATCTACCGGTTTCGTGGTCTGCCCCGGGAGTATTACGAAGACTGGCTGCAGTGTGCCGGTGAGGAGAGTGAGCACTTCCTCGCCCTGCGCGGCCAGCTGCGCGCCATGGGTTTTGACTATGGTGATTTCAGCGCCCATGACCAGTTGTGGGGCAGCGCGGTGGAGACCGCCCATGAGCTGATGGACCGCATGGGTATCGTGCACCGGGTTTTCGAAGCGCGGGCGCTGGATGTGATACCGGGCACCCTGGAGAAGTTCCGGGAGCTGGGCGACAGCCGTACCGTCTCCATACTGACCACCATCGCCAACGATGAGATCGGCCACGTCAGCGCCGGCACCCGCTGGTTCCGCTACCGCTGTGAACAGCAGGGGCTGGACCCGGACGACACGTTCTTCCAGCTGTTGCAGCGCTACCTGGGCCATGTCCCGCGCGGCCCGTTCAATCATGCAGCACGGCGGCAGTGTGGTTTCAGTGACAACGAACTGGCCCGCCTGGAAGCGGGCGGATAGGCGGGATGTCGGGGCCTACTCCTCTCCATGCCCGAGCAGCTGGCTGCGCAGCATTTTCGGCAGACCGGTGATGCTCAGGGTATCGGTCTCGGGCTGATAATGGACCCGCTTGTTGAGCTGGTTGGAGGAGAAGCTGATCGCCAGATCCCGCTCCCGGCCGGCAAACCGGACATAGCGCTGCAGGCTCTTGCGGTCCAGTAACAGCCGACCCTCATCGGCGGGCAGATGGTCCGCCAGGTAGTTGGAGAAGGCGGCGTTGTCCACCCCATCGAGTGCCTGGGACAGCTCGTTGATGGCCACCGGGGCATCCTGCCGATCCTGCTCCACGCAGTAGTTGACCACCTGGTTGCGGAAATCACTCACCTGCTCTTCCGGCAGCTGCTGGGAGAAGGTCTCGATCCGCTCCAGAAAGTCCCGGGTGGCCGCGGCCTTGTCCACACCGGCGCTGAAACCGGCCAGCTGCTCCAGCAGTTCCGCCATGCCCCGGGCCCGGGAGGGGCTCATGGAGAGATAGGCGCCCCCCTCATCCCCCTGCCACAGCGTCAGATCCACCTTCAGGGCCATCATCGAGGCACCGAAATCGAGGGTCAGCACCGGCTCGATCTCCTGCCGGTCATTGATGCGGCTGGCCACCCGCTGGCTCACCACAAACAGGTAGAACGCCTGCTGCTCATGCTGCTGCTCCAGCAGCAGAACCAGGTGACCGCGCAACTCGGCACCCTGCTCCTGCAACTGCTGCAACAGCTGTTGGGCCAGTTGCCTGCTGAGGGCGACGAAATCCTGCTGGCCGGTCACGAACCGCTCCAGCTCATGGGCCATTCCGCTCTCCCGGGCGGCATCCGAAAAGCGTCCGTGCTCCCGATTGATACGGCCCAGGTAGGCCCGTTTCAGCTCTGCCGCCAGCTCCTCCACCGCCCCATCCACAGCCAGCTCGGCGTCGCGCAGACGCAGGGCCGGCGCGCCGCTCTCGTCGGGATGCAACTGGTGGGTGATGCAGTGGATGATGCTCATGTGAACTCCGCAAAGGCTAAACGACAGGACAGTCCCGGGACAGGCGCGGATTATACCCGTAAAAAGGTCGTACCGGATCGCCCCGGCCAATAGCCTTGAAAATGGCGGTTATTCTCCCCATGTTGGATCGGTTAGAATAGCCATTACTGATTAACAAGGGGCAACGCAGTGGAGCCGATCAAGGGCACAACAATTCTCTCAATCCGCCGTAACGGCAAGGTGGTGATCGGCGGCGACGGCCAGGTCTCCATGGGCAACACCGTCATGAAGGGCAATGCCCGCAAGGTGCGCCGGCTCTACAAAAACCAGGTACTGGCCGGCTTTGCCGGTGCCACCGCCGACGCCTTCACCCTGTTTGAACGGTTTGAGGCGAAACTGGAGAAACACCACGGCCACCTGATGCGTGCCGCAGTGGAACTGGCCAAGGACTGGCGCACCGATCGGACCCTGCGCAAGCTGGAGGCGCTGCTGCTGGTGGCAGACAAAACCGCTTCGCTGATGATCACCGGCCTGGGTGACGTGATCGAGCCGGAAGATAACCTGATGGCCATCGGTTCCGGCGGTCCCTTCGCCCAGGCAGCGGCCAAGGCGCTGCTGCACAACACCGATCTGAGCGCCCGGGAGATTGTCGAGAAGGGTCTCGGCATCGCCGCCGATATCTGCGTCTTCACCAACCACAACCTCGTCATCGAAGAACTCGATGCAGAAGAGTAATTCCTGAACATCATGCCTGAATTGACACCCCAACAGATCGTCCAGGAGCTGGACAAGCACATTATTGGCCAGTCGGCCGCCAAGCGCGCCGTTGCCATCGCCCTGCGTAACCGTTGGCGGCGCAGCCAGGTGGATGAGGCGCTGCGCAGTGAGATCACACCGAAGAACATCCTCATGATCGGCCCCACCGGAGTCGGCAAGACCGAAATCGCCCGACGTCTGGCCAAACTGGCCAACGCGCCCTTTATCAAGATCGAGGCCACCAAGTTCACCGAGGTGGGCTACGTAGGCCGGGATGTGGACTCCATTATCCGGGACCTGGCCGATTCCGCCATGAAGATGGTGCGGGAGCAGGCGCTGGAGAAAGTCAAGGATCAGGCCGCCGACGCGGCGGAAGAGCGGGTGCTGGATGTACTGCTGCCCCGCCCCAGCAGCTGGGAGAGCGACAGCAGCAGTGCGGTGGGCGCCTCCACCCGGGACAAGTTCCGGGTCAAGCTGCGTAACGGCGAGCTGGATGAGAAGGAGATCGAGATCGAGGTCTCGGGCGCCGCCCTCGGGGTAGAGATCATGGCCCCGCCGGGCATGGAGGAGATGACCAGCCAGCTGCAGGGGCTGTTCCAGAACATCGGTGGCGGGCGCACCCAGAAGCGCAAGCTGCGGGTCAAGGACGCCCTGCGCATCCTGCAGGATGAAGAGGCGGCCAAGCTGGTCAATGACGAGGACCTGAAGCTGCAGGCCCTGGAGAAGGTGGAACAGCAGGGTATCGTGTTCCTGGACGAGCTGGACAAAGTGGCCGCCCGCTCCGAGCACGGTGGTCCCGATGTCTCCCGCCAGGGCGTTCAGCGGGATCTGCTGCCGCTGGTGGAGGGCTGTACCGTCTCCACCAAACAGGGCATGGTGCGCACCGACCACATCCTGTTCATCGCCTCCGGCGCCTTCCACCTGGCCAAGCCGTCGGACCTGATCCCCGAGCTGCAGGGGCGGCTGCCGATCCGGGTCGAGCTGGATGCCCTGACCACGGAGGATTTCATCCGTATCCTGACCGAACCGGATGCCTCCCTGACCGAACAGTATATCGCCCTGATGGCGACCGAGGGGGTCAAACTCAATTTCACCGAGGAGGGCATCCGGCGTATTGCCGAGGTCGCCTGGCAGGTCAACGAAGGTACCGAGAATATCGGCGCCCGCCGCCTGCATACGGTGATGGAACGGCTGTTGGAGGGTATCTCCTTCACCGCCACCGAGGTACCCGGCAGCAGCGTCACCATCGATGCCGCCTATGTAGACAACAATCTCTCCGAGCTGGCCTCGGATGAGGATCTCAGCCGGTTCATCCTGTAGGAGTAGATGAGATGTCCAAACACGTACCCATTGAACTTAATCTTCACCAGCACTCACGCGTTCTCGAAGTGAGCTTTGACGACGGCGCCAGATTCAAACTGCCGTGCGAATACCTGCGGGTCTTCTCCCCTTCCGCCGAGGTGATGGGCCACGGGCCCGGGCAGGAGGTGCTGCAGATCGGCAAGGAGGATGTGAATATCGCCCAGATCACCCCGGTGGGTAACTACGCGGTGGTGCTCCATTTCGATGACGAGCACAACACCGGCATCTACTCCTGGGAGTATCTCTACAGCCTGGGCGCCAACTATGAGCAGAACTGGCAGAGCTATCTGAAACGCCTGGAAGAGGCCGGCCACCAGCGTAAGGCGACCAACTGACCGGGTCCGCAATCGGATGCCGTTGGGCATCCGGCGGGCCTGGGTAATCCGGAAAGCCGGCCATTTGTTCCTGAAATGGCAAAAACCCTATACACTCTGCACCATTCAGCAGTCACTGCATCCACCACTCAATCTGTTCAAGGCAGCAACATGACGGAGAATGAATCCACCCACTTTGGTTTCCAGACCATCAAGGCCGAGGAAAAGGCACAACGCGTGCGGGCCGTGTTTGACTCCGTGGCGTCCCGCTATGACCTGATGAACGACCTGATGTCGTTTGGCATTCACCGGCTCTGGAAACGTTTTGCGGTGGAGCTGGCGGGCATCCGGCGCGGTCAGAAGATCCTCGATCTGGCCTCCGGCACCGGCGATCTGGCGGCCCGGTTCGCCGGCCTGGTGGGGCCCGATGGGCTGGTGGTGATGACCGATATCAACGAATCCATGCTCAATCAGGGCCGGGTTCGCATGGCCGATGAAGGGCTGGTGGGCAATGTCTGTTACACCCAGGTAAACGCCGAGCAGATCCCGTTTCCCGACAACAGTTTCGACTGCATCACCATCGCTTTCGGCCTGCGTAACGTGACTGACAAACAGCAGGCACTGAACGAGATGTATCGGGTTCTGCGACCGGGCGGCCGGGTACTGGTGCTGGAGTTTTCCCACCCCCGTGGTAAACCGTTGCAGAGCCTGTATGACTTCTACTCTTTCAAATTCCTGCCCAAGATCGGCAAGGTGGTGGCCAATGACGAGGCCAGCTACCGCTATCTGGCGGAATCTATCCGTATGCATCCGGACCAGGATACCCTCAAGGGCATGATGGAGCAGGCCGGCCTGGAGCGCTGCGATTATCACAACCTGACGGGCGGCATCGTCGCCGTCCATCGTGGTTTCAAGCTTTAACCGGACGCGACAGCCATGAGTCTCTCCGGAGTCGCCATCGCCGGCCTCGAACAGGCCTTCAACCGCTATCTCAACCTGGATCCGGCGGCTGCGGCAAAGATGGCCCGGCTGCACGGTAAAGTGATCGCCTTCGAGCTGTCCGGGCTGAACCAGACCATCTACCTGATCCCCGGTCCCGCCGGCGTACAGCTGTTCACCCGTTGCGAAGATGAACCGGACTGCACCCTGCAGGGCACACCGCTGGCCCTGGCCCGCATGGGCAACCAGGCCACCAGTTCCGACCAGCTGTTCAGCGGCGCGGTGAAGATCAGCGGTGATACCGACCTCGCCCATCAACTGGGCAAGATCCTGGGCGGCATGTCGATCGACTGGGAGGCCCAGCTGGGCCGCTACACCGGCAGCCTGGTGGCCGAAGATGTGGCCGGTGTGGTCCGCCAGCTGGGTGGCTGGGGTCGCCGCACCCTGGATACCCTGGAGCTGGACCTGCAGGAACTGCTGCAAAAGGAGCTGAAGATACTCCCGGAACGGAGTGAGGTGGAACAGTTTCTGGCCGCGGTGGATGCGCTGCGGGACGATGTGGAACGCCTGGAAGCCCGGCTCAAACTGCTGGAACCCAACAAGCACAATCCCCACGAGGAGACCCCGTGATCCGTCCCACCGAGGCGCTGCGCCTGCTGCATATCAACTGGGTGCTGCTGCGCCATGGCCTGGATGAAGTGATCCTGGCCACCCACCTGTTCCGACCGGTCCGTTTTCTGCTCTACCTGTCGCCCTTCTACTGGCTGCGTCGGGGCAAGCTGCCGCCTTACCCGGTGCGCATTCGCCGGGCACTGGAAGACCTGGGACCGATCTTCATCAAGTTCGGCCAGATCCTCTCCACCCGCCGCGACCTGCTACCGGCTGATATCGCCGATGAACTGGCCAAGCTGCAGGACGCGGTGCCACCTTTCTCCGGCCAACAGGCGCGACGCATCATCGAGCAGGCGTTCGGCTACCCCATTGAAGACGTGCTGGACTCCTTCGATGAGACGCCCCTCGCCTCGGCCTCCATCGCCCAGGTCCATACCGCCACCCTGAAGGATGGTAAAGAGGTGGTGGTCAAGGTGCTGCGCCCGGATATCGAGCGGATCATCCGGCGCGATGTGGGCCTGCTCTATATCATTGCCGGGCTGGCCGATCGCTACTGGAAGGATGGCCGCCGTCTGCGTCCCATCGAGGTGGTGCGGGATTATGAGAAGACCATCCTGGACGAGCTGGACCTGCAGCGGGAAGCGGCCAATGCCGCTCAGCTGCGGCGCAACTGGGAAGGTAGTGACATCCTGTTCGTACCGGAGATTTACTGGGATTACACCCGCCATAATGTACTGGTGATGGAGCGCATCCACGGCATCCCGGTGGGCAATATCGCCGCCCTCAAGGCCGCCGGCATCAGCATGGAGCAGCTCGGTATCCAGGGGGTGGAGATCTTCTTCACCCAGGTGTTCCGGGACAACTTCTTCCATGCCGACATGCATCCGGGCAATATTTTCGTGGAACCCGGTGGCCGCTACATCGCGGTGGATTTCGGTATTGTCGGCTCCCTGACCACCGAGGATCAGCGCTACCTGGCGGAGAATCTGCTGGCCTTCTTCAACCGGGACTACTACCGGGTCGCAGAGCTGCATGTGGAATCCGGCTGGGTGCCCGCCGGCACCCGGGTGGAGGAGTTTGAATCGGCCATCCGCTCGGTCTGTGAGCCGATCTTCAACAAGCCCCTGCGGGAGATCTCCTTCGGCCACTTCCTGATCAACCTGTTCCAGACCGCGCGCCGCTTCGATATGGAGGTGCAGCCCCAGCTGGTGCTATTGCAGAAGACCCTGCTCTATATCGAGGGACTGGGCCGACAGCTCTACCCGGAACTGGATCTCTGGGCCACCGCCAAACCGTTCCTGGAGCGCTGGATGAAAGAGCAGGTGGGCCCCAAGGCGTTCACCCGCAAGCTGAAAAAGAACCTGCCCATCATGACCGAGTATGCCGCCGACATGCCGATCCTGCTGCACAAGGTGCTGCTGGACGCGGCCGAGGGTCGCCTGCAACTGAACTGGAAATCGGCTGAGCTGGAGCAGCTGCGCCAGGACAACCGACGCCATCAACGCCATCTGCTGACCGCCATCAGCGGCGCCAGCCTGCTGCTGACCGGTACTCTGCTACTGCTGCTCGGTCCCGGTCAACTGCTGCCCGCCAGCGTAGTCACCCCCGCCGGTATCGGTCTTGCGGGCCTGGGCGGCCTGGCCCTGATCCGCACCTGGTTCAAGGCCTGACCGCACCTCTCAGGAGTCGCCGGACGCCGAATCCTTGCGGTTCATCTGGCGTAACGTCGACCAGGCCATCCAGCCCAGCAACAGTGTGGCCAGTATCAGCACTCCCCAGAGAGACCACTGCTTCCAGTCGTACACCTGACGAATTTCCAGGGCGGCCCGCCCGGCCAGCTCAAACGGTTGGCCGGCACGGATCTGTTCACTCACCAGTTGGCCACGTTCAAGCTCGCTGAAATCGGCCAGCAGGGAGCTGGCTGACGGCAAGCCGGCCGCTGCACTGCCGTAGGCCAGCAGGTAGGGGCCGTCACCCCGGGCGGAAAAGCGCAGCCGGTGGGGAGTCCAGCCAACCCGGATGGTGGGCTGTTGACGACCCAGCCCACCGCTGGCCGCATCCACGGTCAAACGCCAGTAACGGTCCGTGACGCGCCCGACCGGAAGGGCCGTCTGTTCCAGGGGTGTCTCCTGAACCAGCAGCCGGTAGATGGTACCCTGGGCGCGCTGCACCCAGGGGGACCCCGGCGCAGGACGGGAATAGAGCGTGGCCCGGGTGATGGTATTGGACTCCGCCGGCAGCAGTTCGACCGCGCGCACCGGCAACGGACCGGGCAACTCGAACAGGTACTCTCCCTCCTGTGCACCGGAATAGAGTGTGTCAACCGCCAACAGCACCGGTGGCCGCGCTGAACCATTCTCCTGGATCACGGCATCAACGGCGCTCAACGCCAGGGGCATGTCGCCGCTGACCGGGGTCAGGCGGAGAAAGCGCTGGGTCACACCCTGCAGCGGGATCTCGGCCCGCACCAAGCGTTCACCGGCAAACGCCAGATCGGCCATAACCGCCGCCCCCGGCAGCGCACGCCAGTGGGTCAGGTCGTCACTCTGCTCCAACCGGAGTCGTTTGATGAAACCGGTTGACGCATCCGCCCAACGGAGCTGCAGTCGACGGATCGTGAGCGGTCGCTCGCCCTGCCAAAGCTGCAGCAGATAACCGCGCAACACCTCCTCCCGGTCGCGCTGCAGCTGGTGTTGTTCCAGGCTCATGGAGCCGGAGCTGTCCTGTCGGCTGATGCGCATGGAGAGCAGTTGCAGATCCGCCGTCCGACTGCCATACAGCGGGAACAGGGCCACCGGCTCAATCCGTTCACGATCCGGCAGCTGCGCCGTCGGCAGTGTCAGTTCATGGGGTAACCGGTCCCCCTGGCCGTTAAACAGACGCAGATCACCCAGGTCAGCACGCTGCACACCCCGGTAGACCGCCAGGGGTAATTCCAGTTGGTAGAACGGACTGGCGGCCGCCGGTTGCAGCCGGATACCCCAGGCGAAGTCGTCCTGTTCCAGGCCCTTAGGCGAATCGGCCAGCAACTGGCCACCGCACAGCAGGGTCAACATCAGACAGACCCATCTCATCATCCTTCCTCCTGATTCAATGCCACCTTCCCGCTCTGGCGGGGCGGTGCGGGCGAGAAGTATCCCACGATCAATAACAACACCCCGACACCAATAAAGGCGACGATACGGGCCACCGTACCGGTATTGGAGAGATCCACCAAAAACAGCTTCAGCACCACCAGCCCCATCAAGCCGGCTCCCGACAGCCACAGCGATCGGCGACCGGTGCGGGTCCCCGCCAGCATACTGCCCAGGCCGATGCTGGCCCAGAGTACCGCCAGCGCCGCCTGTAACACCTGGGATTGGATCAGCAGATCAGCGTCAAACGGCACTCCGCCCCAGTGGTGCACGGCCCGAACCACCATGCCGTTCAGCCAGAGGAACAGGGCCACTCCGAGACCCGCGAAATAGTAACCGGGCCGGACGCCGTGCTGTTCCAGCCAGTCGTCAGTCCGTTGCCACCACTTGAGCAGCAGCAACAGGATCGCCAGGATAGTCAGATCCAACGGGTTGAGGACCGGCAGATAATCGATCGGCCAGGGATTGCCCGGGCTGACCACATTGGCCAGCATGGCCCAACCGAGCAGATAGACCAGCACTGGTGCCAACACCTGGATGTTGTAAGCCAGAAGATGGCGCTGTACCGGCCAGCGCAGACGTTGTCCCAACGTCAGCAGTCCAAGGGCCAGCAGCATGGGCACCGCACCCCAGGGGATCATCTCCCACAGATGGCTGCCGGCGATCGCCTGGTCCAGCTGCCAGGCCGCTTCAACAGTAAGCAGGAAGGTCAGCAACCAGAAACTGCCGCCATGCCACAGCGGCCGGATCGAAGTTGTGTCGCTATCCTGGCGATAGAGCAGGCCATACTGGACGACAAAGGCCAGCAGCCAGGCCGGCAGGAGCATACCTTTCAGCGGATGGGACAGATCCAACCAGACGCCCAGCACCACGAGACCCAGGGCGGGCAACAGACCCAGGGTAACCAGACGCAGCCGTCCCCAGGGCAGGCGCAATCGCAACCACTCCGCCAGCCCGGCCGTCAGGGCCAGCATTACCAGCAGCCATACCCATTCGATGTAGCCGTTCGCGTAACGATCCAGCTCCTGGATAGCGGCACCCAGCCACCAGAGCACACCCCAGAAGAAGAACAGCGGCGGCACCCACTTTTCGTAGTCAGCCCGCTTGTCCGCATGGCGATCCAGGTAGAAGGCAGTGAACAAACCACCCAGCGCTATCAGCCCGGCCCCCAGGAACTGGCTGTTGACCAGCGGCAACGCATCACCCATCCAGCGACTGTCATCCAGGTAGAGCAGGCCGGCCAGCAGTTGCAGCAGCAGGCCAAACAGCCGCGGCAGGCGCCGCGACTGACGGATGCCGATCCAGATCATGGCCGCCCCTTCCAGCGCCCAGAAGGCGGAGCTGAGCCGACCCTCCAGGGCAAACAGAATCGCCAGGGTGGCAAACACCACGCCGGTACCGAGGAAACTCTCCGACAACATACGCAGCGGATGACCGCCCCGTTTGAACAGCAGGCTGGCCAACAGGATGTAAAACCCGCCCAGCGCAACGGCGCTGAACGCCAGGCCGTAGGGCATGTCCCGCACCAGCGCCGCCTGCAGGCCGGCACTGGCCAGCGGCACACCAAACACCAGGGTGCCATCCACCACCCCTTTCAGGTTGGGCGGTTGGCGCCAGGCAAACAGCACCGCAATGGCGGCGTACATGAGGAAAAAGGCGATCAGGAAGGGCTCGGTGCTGGTGAAGAATTCAGGCTGGTAATAGTGATAACCCCAGAGCGCTCCGATCACGAAGGTAAATCCGAACCCCACCAGGTTGAGCAGGCGCCAGGACTTGAACCAGGCGATCGCCAGTACACCTCCATTGAGCAGCAGGTAGTAACTGAACAGGGCGACGTGGCTCCCCTCCCCGGTGGAGGTGAGCACCGGGGCCAGAAATCCCCCCGCCGTGGCCAGAATCGCCAGGGAACTGGCGTTCTGTAGCAGGGCCAGCAGGGCCGTGAGGGTGACGAACAGCAACAGCATGCCGAAGGCGAGCGTTGCCGGCAGCAGGCTGTAGAGGCGCAGGGCCGAGAACACGGTGAGATAGAGCAGACCGACAGCGCCGCCCTGCAACGCCAGACCATAAAGCGCCCGCCGGCTGCGCAGGCGCCAGCCCAGGATCAGCAGAACCATACCGGCCACCGCCACCCCCATGAGGCGGAACTCGATGGAGATCTGGCTGTGCTCGGCGGCATATTTGAGCAGAAAGGCGACACCGAAAAAGAGTACGATCACTCCGACCCGGACAATCAGGTTGCCACCGGTAAAGTAATCCCGAATCCATGCCACCGCCCGGTCGAACAGATTG
The DNA here is from genome assembly GCF_001007875.1 of Sedimenticola thiotaurini. Classification (NCBI taxonomy): domain Bacteria; kingdom Pseudomonadati; phylum Pseudomonadota; class Gammaproteobacteria; order Chromatiales; family Sedimenticolaceae; genus Sedimenticola; species Sedimenticola thiotaurini. The sequence goes on from NZ_CP011412.1 coordinate 2,777,534, forward strand.
GCTGCGTGGGGTTCCGGTGTTGGCCGCACCGATGGGCGGGATGGGGAACGGGGTGGCGGCGTCTCCTCCACCAGTTCCAGGTCGAAGTCCAGCTCTTCCGGTTCCGCTGACAAAGCCGCTGCCGATGTCGCCGGCGGGACCTCGCCCGCTTCCCCGGCAGTGGCCTCCGCCGGGTGCGCCAGACGGCTGCGCAACTGCTCCAGTTCCCGATCCAGCTGCTCCAGCCGTCGACCCTGGCGGTAAGCCGTACCCAGCAGAAAACCGATAAGAGCACCAAATATCGCCGCCGATGTGCCCAGTAATCCGGCGGAAATCACCCCGCCAAGCAGGGCCAGGGTATATGCCATAAACGTTCCCTATTAAGATTGGTGCAAAATAGCCTAAAGTTACCACGAAGCACCGGTCGATTCTGTCCATCATCGACAATTTTCCGCAACCGGAGAGCCGACCTGTTTCAATCGGCGCGCAGTTCCCGTACCAACCGGAAACCGGTGTCATCGCTCCGGCGGGTGGGAAAGTCCCGCCAGCGATTGGCTGGACGCACCTCCTGGTGGGGAAAACTCCAGGCGCCGCCCCGGATGACCCGCTTACCGCACTTGCCATCCCCTACTCCGGCGTCCTGACCGGGGGGGATGGAAAAATCATCCCGCCAACACTCCTGAACCCATTCAAAAACATTACCGGCCGTATCGTGCAACCCGAAGGGATTGGGCAGAAACCGTCCTACCGGGGCACTCTTCTCCCCATCCCAGAGACTGCCGCAGTCGGCACAGTTGGCCTGCCCGGGGACAACATCGTCACCCCACCAGTAGCGACTGCTGGTGCCACCACGGGCGGCGTACTCCCACTCTGCATCGGTCGGCAACCGGTAGCGTTGCCCGGTCCGACGACTGAGCCAGTCGGCGAAGCGATTGGCATCTACCCAGGTCACATTGACTACCGGGCGGTCGCCCCGCCCCCAACCCTGGTCGTCCGGCCGGCGATGACCGGTATCCCGGCAGAACCGGTCATACTCTTCGAATGTCACCTCGTAGACTCCGATAGCGAAGGGTTGCAGGGAGACCAGACGGGTCGGGCGCTCATCGCCATCCCCGTCACCCTGCAGGTCACCCTGGGTATAACGGCCCCCCCGCAGCACCCGCATCTGGGGTCCCGGTGTACCATCCCGCATCCGATCCTGGATCAGGTTGGCCGGGTTGAGTCGCTGCAGAGATCGAAACAGCGGCGGGTGACCGGGGCGGTTGACCCGCAGCGCCAGTTGGCTCAGTTCGGTGATGGGAATTGTCAGGGTGACACCAACAGCGGTCTCCACCACCACGCTCTCCAGATTGAATTTTCCCTGTAGCACTTCACCGGTATTGGTCACTATCTGGGCCAGGTAGTCGTCACCCTCATCGTCCGTGGCCACATCCAGCCGCTGGATTTCATCGGGATTGGTCAACCTGGGTCCATCCTGACCGATCAGGGGTAACAGCCCGGTCAGGAGACGGGCGGCAAAGCGGTCACCACTCCGGGTAATTACCGAATCCGGGCTCCGAAAGGGCCTGGGGCGAAACTGGCGGTGGGCGAACAGAATGTCGGAGATATCCTCCGTTGCCACCGGTAACAGGGGATCCAGTACCCGCAGTACGGTGACTCTCCGCTCCTTCAATCGGCCGCTGAAACGATCGCCCCGATGGGTCTGGATCAGATCTGACTGATCCGCCCCACCCCGCCGCAGGAGCGCCATCTGCGCATAGGGGATGGTTACCTCTCCATAGCGGGTCACCAGGGTAAAGTAAGGCTGAGCCACCGTGCCGTTATAGATATCACCATTGTTCAGGGTCACCACGTCATAACCGTCGGCCAACACCGGGTGAACCACTATCGTGGCGATCAGGGTCAAGTGCAGATACCACCGGCAAAGCTTATCGGGGGGCATGGCTACCTCCGTGCTTGTTCTTATGCTGTGGCCATGGGCCGGGGAGCGCTGCCGTTCCCCGCCATGTTTTGCTATCTTGTCATACATCGATTTACCCATACCAGGGATAATTAGCGTGACCAGAAAAGTTGGTATCCTCACCGCCGGTGGTGACAGCCCGGGACTCAATGCCGCCATTCGGGGCGTTGGCAAGAGCGTGCAGGGACACTACGGCATGGAGTTGATCGGCTTTCGGGACGGTTTTCGGGGCCTGATGGAGAACCGCTCCATGCGCCTGGATGGGGAGCAGTTGTCCGGTATCCTGACCCAAGGTGGCACCATTCTCGGTACCAGTCGGGACAAGCCGCACCGCATGCTGGTGAACGGTAAGCCCACCGACATGACCGAAACCATTGTGCGCAACTATCGGCAACACCGGTTGGATGTGCTGATCTGCCTGGGCGGTGGCGGCACCCAGAAGAACGCCCTGCGCCTGAAACAGCAGGGACTCAATATCATCACCCTGCCGAAGACCATTGATAACGATGTGGCTGGGACGGACACCAGCTTCGGTTTTGATACCGCGTTGGGTATCGCCACCGAAGCAATCGACCGGTTGCACAGTACCGCCCACAGCCATCACCGGGTCATCGTGGTGGAGATCATGGGGCACCGGGCCGGCTGGCTCGCCCTGGGGGCCGGTATCGCCGGGGGAGCCGACGTGATTCTGTTACCGGAGATCCCCTATGATATCCGGCGGGTCGCTGAAGCGATCCGCCAGCGTGCCCGGAACGGCAAGCGCTTCAGTATCGTGGCAGTGGCGGAGGGCGCCCGCTCGTTACAACAGGTAGCCAGGTTCCGGGCTATTCAAAAACGCAAAAAGAAGGCCTCCAACAAGCATGACAAACAGCGCGCCAGGGAAAAATTGGCGGCGCTGGAGGCGGATCACCTGGGTAATCACACCGTCCGGCTGTCGGAACAGCTGGAGCAACTCACCGGTTTGGAGAGTCGGGTCACCATCCTTGGCCATGTGCAACGGGGTGGTTCACCGTCGACGGCGGACCGATTGCTGGCCACCCGCCTGGGCAGCGCCTGTGCCGACCTGATTCAGCAGAAGTGTTACGGAGTGATGGTGGCGGCGGCCGGGGAAGCAGCCGTCCCGGTACCCCTGGAGGAGGTGGCCGGTGTGAAGAAGCTGGTGCCCCTGGATCATCCCTGGATCCTCAGCGCCCGCCGTGTCGGCACCAGCCTGGGGGATTGAAACGGTGACGGTGGGGTAGCTAACGCGCCAGCCCCGCCTCCACCTCATCACGTTTTTCCCGGCCGGCCAGCGCCTCGACCAGGGTCAGAGCGAAATCCATCGCGGTACCGGGACCCCGGGAGGTGATGACCTGACCGTCCCTGACCACCGCGGATGCGGCCAGCTGCACATCGCCCAGCTGCATGCCCTCCAACACCCCCGGATAAGCGGTGGCCTGACGGCCATTCAGCAGTCCTGCATTAGCCAGCACTTTAGGCGCCGCGCAGATCGCCGCCGTGAAGCCCTGGTGTGACGCCACCCGTTCCAGCAGCGCATGAATACGTGGATCCCGATCCAGGTGGTCGGCACCCGGTAATCCCCCCGGCAGTGCCACCATATCGAAGGGCTGTTCCAGCACCTCATCCAGCGTCACATCCGGTTGCAGTACCACGCCACGACTGGCGGTCACCGGTCCCGGTTCCAGACCCGCCGTGACCACCTCCTGACCGGCCCGACGCAGCAGGTCGATAATGGTTACTGCTTCAAGCTCTTCGCAACCGTGGGCGAGGGGGACGAGGATGCGTGCCATAGGGTTCTGCTCCTTTGGTAGTTGATCATTTCCGAGGCGGGTATCAGGCGCACACCCAGTGCCTCCATATCCGCCAACCGTTGCGCCAGCACCTGGCTGGTTTCCGGATAGGGGTGACCGATACCGATGGCGTAACCCTGGCGGCGGGCCCGCTTCAACAACTGGTCGAACTGGCGACTGATAGCCGCCGGATCGCGACTATTATCCAGAAACACATCCCGACTGGCACTCGGCACCTGGTACTCCACTGCCAATTGCCTGGCCACTGTGGCCAGGGTGGTGCGGCTGTCGATAAAAAACAGATCGCCCCGGGAACGTATTCCCTGCATGAGCCAGGCCATGGCGCCGGGGTGGCGGGTCAACAGGCTGCCCATGTGGTTGTTGATGCCTTTGACGTAGGGAACCGCTTTCAGATTCTCCTCCAGGGTGCGCTTGAAGGCGGTCTCGGTCATGTGCAGGGTCAGGGCGCCGGGGCCCAGGGCATTGCCATCATGGGATTGCATGGGCAGGTGCAACATCACCTCTTTGCCTGCAGCGTGAGCCTTAAGGGCCAACCGGTTGGCGTGGGGGGTGTGAGGCAGGAACGCATAGGTCACCGGACCCGGCACCGCCAGAGCAGCATCGCCCCACCCCCCGTGGTTACCCATGTCATCGATAATGATGGTAATCACCGGAGTGGCGGCGGCACCGGCCGATCCTGCTGGCCAGGCAAAGCCCAACAACAGTAGCAGCAGAGTCAGTCGGCACCCACCTGTTGCGGTCATCTCAGTCCCAGTTATTGAATATGGCGATGCCCTTTAACAGGTTGAGGGCTTCGCTCAATTGGTAGTCGTCACCCACATCGGGTCCGGGCTGGTCCGATTGCTCTTCCGGCTCGCTCTTGCCATTACCGTTCTCCAGGTGACCGGCCAGATCCGCCTCCTTGATACGGATCGCGTCATCCGTCTCGTTGCGGGTCAGTTTGGCGTCAGACAGCACGATATCCGGTTTGATCCCCTCGCCCTGAATGGAGCGGCCGGAGGGTGTGAAATAACGCGCCGTGGTCAGCTTCACTGCTGCCGTCTGGCTGACCGGGATGATGGTCTGAACCGAACCTTTGCCGAAGGTCTGACTACCCATGATGATAGCCCGTCGGTGATCCTGCAGGGCGCCGGCCACAATCTCGGAAGCGGATGCGGAGCCGCCGTTGACCAATACCACCATGGGTGCCCCATCCAGCACATCATCCGGGGCGGCATTGAAATCAAGCCGTGACTCTTCGTCACGCCCCTGGGTATAGACCACGATACCATCGGTCAGGAAGGCGTCACTGACGGAGACCGCTCCGTTCAGAATGCCACCCGGGTTGTTGCGCAGATCCAGCACCAGGCCCTTGATGCCCACTTTGGACTCGGCCTTCAGCTCACTGATCTTTTTCAGCATGTCCTCGGTGGTACGGGACTGGAAGTGGGAGAGTCGCACATAGGCAAAGCCCTCTTCCAGCATACGCCCCTTGACACTGGCAACCTTGATGATGTCCCGCACCACCGTTATACGCAGCGGCTTCTCTTCCCCCTCCCGGGCAATGGTGAGCACCACTTTGGTACCGGGTTTGCCACGCATCAGATTGACCGCTTCTTCCAGGCTCATGCCTTTGATCGGCTTCTCATCCAGCCGGATGATCAGATCACCGGCCTTCACGCCGGCCCGCTGGGCGGGGGTGTCGTCGATGGGGGAGATCACCTTGACGAAGCCGTCCTCCTGGCCTACTTCGATGCCCAGCCCGCCGAACTCACCACTGGTGCCGGCCTGCAGATCGTCAAACTCCTCCTCGTTCAGGTAGGATGAGTGGGGATCCAGCCCCGCCAACATGCCGCGGATGGCAGACTCCAGCAGCGCCTTGTCATCCACCGGCTCCACGTAGCTCTCCTTGATTCGCCCGAATATCTCGGCGAAGGCACGCAGCTCCTGCATCGGCAGGGGCGCTTTCGGCTCTTCAGCGGAAACGCCTGTGGCCAGGATCAGCAACACTCCAGGAATCAAGCCCAGAATCAGTGCACGTGCCGAGTCAAATCTTCTCTTCATATCTTGCTTCTCTGCTTCGATTGCCGCGTGACATCGCAATGCTGGCGGCGGGATCAGAAAGGTGCAGGGTGGCCAGTTGCACCAGTCCCGTCAAGGCGTCGCGTCCCAAGGCACCTACCCGGTTACCTTGCGTTGCTTCACACCACCGCTTCGGATTTACCGGGCGACCCTTGTAGCGTATACCAAAATATACCCCCGGATTGGCCTGGCCACCACTGTTACCCACCAGCGCCACCGGCTCACCCGGTTCTACCCAGTCGCCCGCTTCCTTGAACAGGCTCTGGTTATTGCCATAAAGACTCATGTAGCCATCACCATGGTCAATAATCATCAACAGGCCAAAACCACGCAACCAGTCAGCAAAAGCGACCCGGCCGTGGTGTACTGCCCGAACCTCCACCCCCTCCCGGGCGGCGATCACCACACCATCCCACTTCAGGCCGCCCGCCCGGGAGGTACCGAACCGGGTGGCCAGGCGACCCTTGATCGGCCACTTCAGGCGACCCTTCAGCTGTTTGAATGGCTTGTGTTTTTCAGTTTCGATCGGCAGATTGACGATCTCTGCCTGGAGTTTCTTGAGCAGATTCTGCAACTGCTGGGCATCCCTTTGGTAGCCTTTGAGCACCTCTCCCTTACTCTCGATATCCTGGTTCAGCAGCGCCAACACCTGCTGCCGTTTCTGCTGTTCCTGGTCCAGGCTGCGCTGTTGCGCCAGCACCTGCGCCTGGGTCTGGCGCATCCGCTCACGCTCCAGAAGCAGGTTCGATTCGGTCTCCTGCAGCGCCTTCAGCGCCTGGTCGAGCCGGCTGATCTGCTCGGCCCGGGAGCGGTTGAGGTAGTCGTAATAGATCAGCAGCCGGCTTACCACGGCAGGGTCTTGCTGATTGAGCAGAATCTTCAGCCGCTCCTGACGCCCCATGGCATAGGCCGAGCGCATCTGCTGTTTCAATGCCTGTCGGTTCTCCTCCAAAGCCTTCAGCTGATCCGTGCGCCGGGCCTGAAGTTGATCCAGCAGCCGCTGCTGCCGTTTCAGACTGGCGGCCAGGTCGCGCAGATCACGTGTCGTCTTACCGATCGCCTTCTCAGCTCGGCGCAGCTGCTCCTGCAGGGCCTGGCGTTCCCGCTCGCGACCGCTAAGTTGCTGCTGCAGTGTGGAGATCTCTTTCTGAAGCTGCTTCAGTTCACCTTCCCTGCTACTGATCACCCCATCTTCCGAGGCGGCCAGCGCACTACCCGACAGTAGCGTTATCGGAATCAGTATAACGGCCAGGCGCCGGCAGAACTCAGGAGCCATCAGTCCTTCTGTGAACCAGTCGTGGCTTCCTGTTCGGTCAGCTGCAGCAGATTGTGTCCGCGCATTTCGGAGGGCACCGCCAATCCCATCAGGGTCAACAGGGTCGGCGCGATATCACACAGGGCGCCCCGTTGGTTGAGCTGCCCCGGACGTCCCACATAGAGCAGCGGGACCGGGTTCTGTGTGTGGGCAGTGTGGGGTTGGGCATTCTCCACATCCTCCATCTGCTCCGCATTGCCATGGTCGGCGGTGATCAGCATTTCACCACCGCTCTGCTCGATCGCCTCCACCACCCGTCCCAGGCAGCGGTCCAGCGCCTCGATAGCCGCTACCGCGGCATCGAACTTTCCGGTATGTCCCACCATGTCGGAGTTGGCGTAGTTGCAGATAATGGCGTCATACTTGTCGCTCTTGATCGCCTCCACCAGGGCGTCCGTCACCTGGGGTGCACTCATCTCCGGCTTCAGATCATAGGTATTCACTTTGGGCGAGGGGATCAGGATACGATCTTCCCCTTCAAACACCTGCTCCCGGCCGCCGTTGAAGAAAAAGGTGACGTGGGCATACTTTTCGGTCTCCGCCAGGCGCAGCTGCCGCAGCCCCAACTTGGAGATGTATTCACCAAATACGTTATCCAGCCGCTCGGGCGGGAAGGCCACCGGGATATCGAAATCCTTGTTGTATTCAGTCAGGCTGACGAAGCTGCTCAACCGGGGCACCCGTGGTCGTTCGAAACCATCAAAGTCCTGTTCAATAAATGCGCGGGTCAGCTCCCGTGCCCGGTCGGAGCGGTAATTCATGAACAGCACCGCATCCCCATCCTCGATGGTGACCGGCTGCTCCCCCGGCGGCACGATACGGGTGGCCTTAACGAACTCGTCCGTCTCATCCCGTTGATAGGCCTGTTGCAGCGCCAGCTCCGCATCGGGTGCGGTGAACTCCGCCTCTCCCTCGACCAGGAGCTGGAAGGCCCGCTGCACCCGATCCCAGCGATTATCCCGGTCCATGGCGTAGAAACGGCCGATAATGGAGGCGATACGCCCCTCCCCCAGCTCGGTAAATACCCGGTTCATGGCCTGGATGGAGGCGCTTGCACTCTTCGGCGGCATGTCACGCCCATCCAGAAATGCATGTACGTAAACCCGGCTGGCACCCCGTTCAACCGCCAGCTTTGCCATGGCGTGAATGTGCTCTTCATGGCTATGCACGCCGCCGGGAGAGAGCAGACCCAGAATATGGACCGCTCGATCTTTCCTGATCGCCCCGTCAACCGCATCCACCAGCGTGCGGTTGGTGAAGAAGGAGCCGGTGCGCACCGAACGGCTGACCCGGGTAAACTCCTGGTAGACCACCCGGCCAGCCCCCAGGTTGAGATGCCCCACCTCGGAATTACCCATCTGGCCATCCGGCAATCCCACCTCGGCACCGGAGGTGTTGATCAAGGTATGGGGATATCGCTCCCAGAGGCTGTCCCACACCGGCGTATCCGCGGCCATGATGGCATTGGACCGGGCCTCTTCACTGTATCCCCAGCCATCCATGATCAGCAGCACTGCTGGTTTTGCTCTGAAAGACATCTCCGTTACCGACTCCGTTAGATTGGTCGCCGGATATCCCGGCTAACCCATTGAAAATAGCGGTGATATTACACCATTTTAACCACTTCAACATTAAGTCCGGTTGAATAAAACCAGTTATTAATTATGGGAAAACAATTTATACTGATTGAAAAAGCGGATATATTTACGTAAAACAGTTTATTATTGTTTTTTTATAAAGGCTCGTTGTGTTTCAGTTGGTTGCCTGCAGTACCGGAGATAGGCAAAGGGGTGAAGCTTAACCCCTGTGGTCCCGTTTTATTGCTGGGCCACGCCCAGCCTTAAGTAGCTGATATTCAACGCTTGTTCATCCAGATCACTACAGCTGATTATTAACCAAGGTCCGGTATTTTATGGAACATAAGTTTGGAACTCCCAAGGTCCCGGTGCTTGACTCCAAGCACGCCTTTGACTCCGACGTCGACCTGATGGCCGATGACGAGGATATCGAACGCGCATCCCGGTCACTCAAGGCCATGTCACACCCCCTGCGGCTGAAGATCCTCTGCACCCTGGGTGATGAAGAGGTGAGCGTTCAGGAGATTGTCGAACATGTCGGCACCTCCCAGAGCAATATCTCGCAACATCTGGCCATACTCCGGGACAAGGGCATCCTGGCCTCCCGCAAAGACGCCAACCGGGTCTACTACCGGGTGAGTGATTCACGTACCTTGAAGCTGATAGGCATGATGCGCGAGGTGTTCTGTTCCCACGGACACTGAATCCCGATAGGGGCATCGAAAACGGACACACGAGCTATCGGGTGTCCGTTTTTCCCCCGAGGCTGCGGATAGCTAACTGAACCGGCAGACCTTCCCGGCTCCGTGGCAACCCCCGATTTCCAGCCCGAATAATCCTCGATAGTCGCCTACCGATCACTCATCCGGGGTAATATTCCGCACAAAGCGTGGTACCGCGTAGCCCCCTGGTCTAGAATGTGCCTCCTTTGTGAATCCATTACCAACAACTTCCAGCAGCCGAAATCCATGCAACAGCTTATCGAATTCATCACAAACCACATTATTCTGTTCTCCGCCCTGGTGGTGGTGCTGGTACTGCTCGTGCAGAACCTGCTGGCCGGGATGGGAGGAAAATCCTCTGTCACACCATTACAGGCCACCCAGTTGATCAACCGGGAGGATGCCGTGGTAGTGGATGTGCGACCGATTGCGGACTTCAACAACGGTCATATCGTGAATGCCATCAACATTCCCAGCACCGCGCTGAAGAACCAGATCAGCGTGGTGACCAAACACAAGGGGAAGCCGATTATTGTCGCCTGCCGTTCCGGAGCGCAGTCCGCCGCCGCCTGCAAGGTGCTGCGGAATGCCGGCATCGAGCCGGTCTATAATCTCCAGGGCGGCATGCTTGCCTGGCAGAACGACAGCCTGCCAATCAGTAAAAAGTAACCCCGAATTCCACACAACGACAGACCACAGAGATTCAAGACATGACGGATAATGATCAAGCCACCACACCCAGCCGCGAGTTTTCACTGCAACGCATCTATGTGAAGGATATCTCTTTCGAGACACCCAACTCACCGGCCATTTTCACCCAGGAGTGGAAACCGGAATCGAGCCTGAGTCTGAACAGCGCTGTCAGCAAGCTGGATGAAGACCTTTACGAAGTGGTGTTGACGGTCACCGTGACCACCAAACTCGGCGACAAGACCGCCTACCTGGTGGAGGTGCAGCAGGGAGGTATCTTCACTGTGCGGGACTTCCCGGAAGCGGAGATGGGTCACCTGATGGGTGCCTACTGTCCCAACATCCTGTTCCCCTATGCCCGGGAAGTGGTCTCCGATCTGGTCAGCAAGGGGAGTTTCCCCCAACTGCTGCTCACACCGGTGAGCTTCGACCAGCTCTATGCCCAGCATCAGCAGGAGCAGGCCAGCAAGCAGCAACCCGCCGAGCCGGCCCCGCACTGATCCGTCATGTCCGCAGCACCCGTCTTTTCCGTTCTCGGCGCCGGATCCTGGGGTACCGCCCTGGCGATCCTGCTGGCGCGCAATGGCATCCGTGTGCGGCTCTGGGGACATCTGCCTGAAGAGGTTCGCCAACTGGCCCGGGAGGGTGAAAACAGCACCTTCCTGCCCGGCATCCCGTTCCCGCCCGGACTGACTCCGACGGTGGAACTGGCGGACGCGGTGCGCGATGCCGACGAGATCCTGATCGCCGTCCCCAGTCATGCGTTCGCCGCGGTTCTCAAATCGGTTGAACCCCTGTTGGCGGAACGGACCGGGGTCTGCTGGGCCACCAAGGGGCTCGATCCCGCCTCAGGTCAGCTGCTGCACGAAGTGGCGGAGGATATCCTGGGTCCAGAGCGCCCCACGGCGGTCATCTCCGGTCCCAGTTTTGCCAAGGAGGTGGCGGCTGGTCTGCCCACGGCAGTCACCGTTGCTTCCACCTCCCACGACTATGCCAAGCGGATTGCCGGCTATTTCCACTCTGACTGTTTTCGCGCCTACACCAGCAGCGATGTGATCGGCCTGGAGATCGGCAGTGCGGCCAAGAACGTCATGGCGATCGGTGCCGGTATCTCTGACGGCCTCGCCTTCGGCGCCAATGCCCGCGCCGCCCTGATCACCCGGGGACTGAGTGAAATTATGCGCCTGGGGCTGGCCCTGGGTGGCAAGATGGAGACCTTTATCGGTCTCGGCGGCATGGGCGATCTGGTTCTGACCTGTACCGACAACCAGTCACGTAACCGCCGCATGGGTCTGGCACTGGCGCGGGGTCTGACCATCGACCAGGCGAAACAGGAGATCGGCCAGGAGGTGGAAGGGGTGATGGCGACCCGGGAGATCCACAAGCGGGCCAGGTCACTGGGCGTGGAGATGCCGATTACTGAGCAGATCGAACGGGTACTTTACGAAGGACTGGATCCCAGAACCGCCGTGCAGGCGTTGTTGGATCGAGACCCCCGGCCCGAGGCCGGTTGACCGGTGGACTAAACCGCGCCATCAAACCCCTGCTGGCGCCACGCCTCGAACAGGATGATCGCCACCGCATTGGAGAGATTGATACTGCGATTGCCCGCCTGCATCGGTATGCGGATCAGCTGCTCCGGTGGCAACTGGTCCAGCAGGGTCTGGGGCAGACCCCGGGTCTCCGGGCCGAACAGCAGGGTGTCATCCGGCCGGTAGTCCACCTCGCTGTAACAGCGGCTGCCGCGGGTGGAGCAGGCAAACAACCTCCGGGGGGCATGCTGGGAGAGAAAGGTCGCCATATCCGCATACTCCTGCAGACAGGCCAGGTCGTGATAATCCAGTCCTGCCCGGCGCAACTGGCGATCCTCCAGGGTGAAACCGAGCGGATGGATAAGATGGAGCCGGCTGCCACTGTTGGCGCACAGGCGTATGATATTACCTGTATTGGGCGGAATCTCCGGCTCATACAGTGCTACGTTAAACATGACATTGGAACCATTCGATGACGACAATCAGTGACTCGCCCCTGGCCGTTGATTTCTGCGGACTCAACTTCAACACTCCCCTGGTGCTGCTCTCCGGCTGTGTAGGCTTCGGCGAAGAGTACACGCGGGTAGCCGGCTTTAGCAACCGGGATGCGGGCGCCATCTGCCTGAAAGGGACCACCGGCGAGCCACGGCTGGGCAACGCCCCGCACCGCATCTACGAAACCCCCGAGGGTATGCTCAACGCCATCGGGCTGCAGAATCCCGGGGTGGACAAGGTGGTACGGGAGATTCTGCCGACCCTGGATTTCTCCGAAACCCGCTTTATCGCCAACGTCTCCGGCTCCACTATCGAGGAGTATGAAGAGGTTACCCGGCGTTTTGATGACTCACCCATTGATGCCATCGAGATCAACATCTCCTGTCCCAACGTCAAGGAGGGTGGCGTCGCATTCGGTAATGATCCAGCCATGTCGGCCCGGGTGGTGGAGGCGTGTCGCCGGGCCACCAGCAAACCCCTGATCACCAAGCTCTCGCCCAACCAGACCGATATCGCCGCCAATGCCCGGGGCTGCATCGAGGCCGGTTCGGACGCCTTTGCGGTGATCAACACCCTGATGGGCATGGCCATTGATATTGAAAGTCGCACACCCATTATCGGCAACAATCAGGGCGGTCTGTCCGGCCCGGCCATCAAGCCGGTCGCCCTACTAAAAGTCCACCAGGTGTACCAGGTGTGCCGGGAGCACGGTATTCCCATCATCGGTCAGGGTGGCATCACCACTGCCGAGGACGCCATTGAGTTCCTGATTGCGGGGGCCTCCGCAGTCGGCATCGGTACCGCGCTCTTTTACGACCCGTTGATCTGCGGGAAGATAAACCGTGGTATAAAGGCCTATCTGGAAAAGCACAATATGGCATCAGTCAGACAGTTAACCGGAACTTTAACGCTGAACAGTCCGCGACCGGCAACCCGGTGTTGCTGAACAGGCTGACTTGCAGATTTATTACCCACCAGGTTGCTTCAGTGTGCTCGAATCAATCAGGACCCGCTTCCGGAGAGGACGGGCAGACGTTTATAGGGTTTAGCAAATGGATCGTCAATCAAATCACCCCACCACAGAAGAGTTGAAACAGTTTATTCCGCTGCAGGCACTGAGCGAACAGCAACAGGTACTGCTGGCCGGGGTTACCGAGATTAAAACCGCCCGACCGGGTGAGGTACTGATAGAGCTGGGCAGTGATGACAACAACACCTACTTCCTGCTCCAGGGAACCCTGGTCCTGGACTCGGCGGATAACCATCGACGGGAGATCAGTGCGGGTGACCCGTCAGCCAAATCCCCCATCGCCCAGCTGCGCCCCCGTAAATACAAAGTTACCGCACGCACCGAAGTGCGCTACCTGCTGATCGATAATGCCTACCTGGAAGATATTGCCCACAACCACGGCACCGCCTGCGGTGTGGACGGGTACGAGGTGATTGGTGATTTCCAGAGTGACCCGAACGCATTCGAAGACCAACTTTCACACCTGTTACTGACCGATCTGAAAAATGATCGGTTAAAGCTCCCCAGTCTGCCGGAGGTCGCTGTGCGAATTGGCCGGGCGCTGGAAGATGGGGTTAGTGATGCCCACGATATTGCTGAAATCATCCAGATCGATCCGGTAATGACTGCAAAGCTGATCAAAGCGGCAAACAGCGCTATCTATGGACGCCGTACGCCTGTGGAGACCTGCAGTGCCGCCGTGGTTCGACTGGGAGCCGATGTGACTCAGAAGCTGGTGCTCTCCTTCGCCCTGCGGGAGCTGTTCCAGAGCGATTCAGCGCTGTTGCGGAATCGCATGAAGGCGCTCTGGAAACACAGTACCCACGTGGCGGCGATCTGTTATGTGCTGGCCGGCAACGATTCCCGGTTTAAACCGGAGCACGCCATGCTGGTGGGGCTGCTGCACGATATCGGCGTGGTGGCTATCATCAACTATGCACAGAAGTTTCCCGACGAGACCATGGACCCTGAAGCACTCGATCAGGCCGTGCAGAATTTGCGCGCTGAAATTGGCGGCATGATCCTTAAAAAATGGAATTTTTCCGCGGACTTCGTCACCGCGGCGCTGGAGGGTGAAGAGTGGATGCGTAACAAGGGCACGACACCGGATTACTGCGATCTGGTAATAATCGCCCAGCTGCACAGCTACATCGGTGACAACAAGGGCCGCCACCTGCCGGCAATTGATGAAGTGCCGGCCCATAGCCGTCTGGAGCTGGGTGAACTGACTCCCCGGATGAGCCTGAAGATCCTGGAACAGGCTAAGGATCAGATCCAACACGCCCAGGCGCTGCTAAATATTTGATGCCTGCCGTGCATCAGACACCACACCAGGAAAACCGAATGAACGCTGTAAAGACTTACGCCCGCCTGCTTCTCCTTGCGTTGCTGCTGGGCTCGGGTTCGGCATCCGCCGCCCGCCTGCTGACCCAGATCGATCCTCCCGAAGAGGCCGCCGCTTTCACACTGCGGGACACCCTGGGTAATCCGGTCTCTCTCGCCGATTACCGTGGCAAAGTGGTGGTGATCAACTTCTGGGCAACCTGGTGCCCGCCCTGTCGGCGGGAGATGCCATCGCTGAACCGCGCGGCCGCCTGGCTGAGAAAATACGATGTGGAAATGCTGGCCATCAATTCGGGCGAACAACCGGCCCGGGTGGAGCGGTTTCTGAAGGAGCAGCAGATGGATTTCCCCGTTCTGCTCGACCCGGACAGCCGCGTCTCCAGCGCATGGGAGGCAACCCGCCTGCCCATCACCTACGTGGTGGATAAACAGGGACGTCTGGCGTTCCGGGCCCTGGGCAGCCGGGAGTGGGATGCGCCGGAGCTGCTGGTGCCGATCCGCAGCCTGGCCCTGCCGGCTGAGTGATTCGCTCCACGGCACAGCAGCCAGGACAGATTGCAGGGCTCAGGCGGGACGGATGTGCTCGATGTAGTAGGGGCGATCTTCCATATTCAACTTAACCGCCTCACCCACGACCTGTAGACGCCGATCGGTACCCTCAAACCGCAGGTCACAATTGGCCCGGCCACGCCCCTCAAACGGTAGCGGGATCATGTCCCGGTAAGTGTAGACACTCTGCCCTACATCCCCACCTGCACAGACCACCGGCGTTTCGGGTGGTTCACCCTCCAGCGTCGCTTCGGTAAAGACCAGTTCACCCGATTGGCGCCAGCGGGTCCGCTCAACAGAGCCGGACAGCGTCTTGATAATCATGGCGGGTGAGAAGCGTACGGTTACCGTATCGCCCTCTACCCGGATGCTCTCTATGGTCGAACCAGGCAATTCAATAGTGCTGCTATCCATTTGATATTCCTAATGATTACTTCTATCAGGCATCGCCAGCCTCAAGACCCAGTTCCTTGATTTTCCGGGTCAGGGTGTTGCGGCCCCAGCCCAGTAGTTTAGCAGCGTCCTGCTTTCGGCCGCCAGTCTGTTCCAGGGCTGTTTCAATCATTATGGTTTCAAACTCCGGGGTGGCCTCATCCAGCAGCGCCACCTGTCCCTGCTGCAGACGCTGGCGCGCCCAACTGCGCAACGACGCCCGCCAGTCATCATCCTGGGTCTGGGGTTTCTCCGACTCCAACAGCTCCGATGGCAGATCCTTGACATGTACCTCCTGGTTGGAGGCCATCACCGTCAGCCAGCGCGCGGTATTTTCCAGCTGGCGCACATTGCCGGGCCAATCCAACTGTTCCAGGGTAGCCAGTGTCTCTGGCAGCAGGGTCTTGCTCTCCACCCCCAGCTCCTCCGCCGCCAGCGAGAGGAAGTGGCGCATCAGCAGGCCGATATCCTCCCGCCGCTCCCGCAGAGAGGGGATGTGGATACGGATGACGTTGAGTCGATGGAACAGATCCTCTCGAAAACTGCCCAATTTCACCAACTGTTCCAGGTTCTGGTGGGTGGCGGCGATAATACGCACATCCACTGTCACCGGCTCATGTCCCCCGACCCGGTAAAACTCGCCGTCGGCCAGCACCCGCAGCAGCCGGGTCTGTAACTCTGCCGGCATATCACCGATCTCATCCAGGAACAGCGTGCCCCCATCAGCCTGCTCAAATCGCCCCACCCGGCGACCCTGGGCACCGGTGAAAGCCCCGCGCTCATGGCCAAACAGTTCGGATTCCATCAAATCCCGGGGTATGGCAGCCATATTCAGGGCGATAAATGGCTGTTTAGCGCGTGGACTGTGCCGGTGCAACGCATGGGCCACCAACTCCTTACCAGTACCCGACTCACCATTGATCAGCACTGTGATGTTGGAACGGGCCAGGCGACCGATGGCCCGGAACACCTCCTGCATGGCCGCCGCCTCACCAATAATCTCGGGACTCGACTGCAGCTCCTCCACCTGAACCGATCCGCTTCGACTCTTGCGACAGGCACGGGAGACCTGTTCCACCGCCTCATCCACGTCAAATGGTTTCGGCAGATACTCGAATGCCCCACCATGAAATGCGGCTACGGCGCTGTCCAGATCGGAGTGCGCGGTCATGATAATCACCGGCAGATCGGGATAGACCGCAATGATTCTTTCCAGTAATGATAGCCCGTCCATACCGGGCATACGGATATCGGACACAACCACATCCGGTTGTTCATGCACCAGGGCATCCATGACGCCATCTGCACTGGGGAAGCATCTGACCGCCATTCCGGCTTTCTCGAATGCCTTCTCCAATACCCAGCGAATCGACCGGTCATCATCAATCACCCAGACACTGTTAATTGGTGGCATTTGGATTCTCCACAGGTAACAACACAGTAAATACAGTTTTTCCCGGCTCGCTGCTGCACTCCACAAGTCCGCTGTGCTGGTTGATTAGGGATTGGGCAATGGTGAGTCCCAGGCCCACGCCATCATCGCTGGCGGTCACCATGGGATAAAACAGCTTTTCCCGGATCGAATCCGGTATACCCCGGCCGTTATCCTCAATGCTGATCTGTGCTACCAGCCGGTGGCGGCGATTACCGATAGTGAACTGACGCAGGATGCGGGTTTGCAGCAGGATGCGGCCATCAGGTGAGTTGCCGATCTCACGTGCCGCATTGCGCAGGATGTTCAACAGGGCCTGGATGATCCGGTCACTGTCCACGCAAATATCGGGAATGCTGGGATCGTAATCCCGTTCTATGGTCAGCCGTTCA
Source organism: Sedimenticola thiotaurini (assembly GCF_001007875.1). Taxonomy (NCBI): domain Bacteria; kingdom Pseudomonadati; phylum Pseudomonadota; class Gammaproteobacteria; order Chromatiales; family Sedimenticolaceae; genus Sedimenticola; species Sedimenticola thiotaurini. The sequence goes on from NZ_CP011412.1 coordinate 2,794,834, forward strand.
CCCGATTCCACCAGCACCAGATTGCGCACACGCTCCAGCAGTGTGTGAATATTCACTTGCTTCAGATTGGGCAGCCGGTCGGATCCAAGCATCCGGTTAACCAGGTTTTTCAGCCGATCCGCTTCATTGATAATGATCTGGGTATATTCACACAGACCCGGATCATCCAGCTCCTGTTCCAGCAACTGGGCGGCACCACGCAGTCCCCCCAGAGGGTTCTTGATTTCGTGGGCCAGGCCACGGATCAACTCCTGGGCGGCCTGGTGCTGGGAGAGCAGTTGTTCCTCGCGGCTGATGCGCAACTGCCGATCAATCTGTTGAATCTCGATCAGCAGGGCCGTCTCACCCTCACTGTCAGACAGGGGGATGACCGTGCAGTCCACAGTGGCCCGTTTGCCATCCGGGAGCGGCAGACACAACTCGCGCTCCGTGAAATGGTGACCGGTGCGCAGGGCCTGTTCCAGATGTTCCCGGGGCAGTCCCCCGGGGCACTGGATAATCGACTCGGCCGAATTACCCACGGTGTGGCGAAAACTGATTTCAAACAGCATCTCTGCCGCCGGATTCATGTACTGCAAACAGAGTGACTGGTCAAACAGCAGCACGGCGCTGCTCAGGTTCTCCAGAATCCGCTGTTGGGAAATTTCGTTTATCTGAATCATATCCTTCATCACAAAAGCCGATGCAAAAAGCGAACCAAGAATAGGTTCTGGGGAGAACTGGCTTAAAACCAAGGCGTGATGGGATTTTTCGCAAAAAGACGACGTTGTTGGCCAGCCAGCCTATGCACTATTTTAGTGCATAGGCTGGCTCAGGCAACCCAACCACCCGCCAAATCACCGGCTTGGATCAGGGAACAAATGGACAACCAGTGGGGTGGATAAAATGGGGGTTGGTAAGGTGATTATGGCTGATAATCACTACAGTTAGCGACAGATAGAATATCTATCGCCGATTTTAATCGCTATATGACCCTTTCCACCACTCAATAGTTTGGACTGAAGGCGGGATTGGTCCGGCCCGGCGTGGAGGAAATCGGTTTGCTGGTCGGATTAAAGGCGTCGGCACCACCCGGGGTCGGCGCATCGCCAGTGTAGTCCGACCCGGAATCCGGCGCATACTGGGGCGCATCACCACCGCTGCCAGAGCTGCCGGACGGCGGCAGTTCAGGGGACTTACCATCTTCAATCACGGTGACCTGGCGCACGAAGAATTGCACAATATTGGAGCGCGCCACCAGACGTCCTGCCGCATCATGGATACTGGCATGGATCATATGGGCGCCCCGACTGAGATTGTGGAGCTGAAACTGGAGGCCGGTTGCGTGCTGATCCTGAATCCGTCCATCCAGCACCACCTGAATGTAGTGCCCGCTCTGCAGCGCCGGCTCTGTCTGGAAAGCGAGAGTGACCGTGCCGCCATTCGCCTGCACCATTTCATTGCTGGCGGGTGACACGATGGTGAAACTGCTGTATTTAGCCGGTTTGGCGGCTTGTGACGGGGCTTGACCGGTGCGGTTTTCCAGGTCACTGCTCACCGGAGTATAGATGGTGGGATCGGAGAGTTGGATCTGCTCGGCATCCCGTGTCGGGGTATCTGAATAGTGCACCGCACCGGAGCGGTCGACCCATTTATAGATCGCTGCCTGACTGCCCAGCGCCAGAGACATGATACAGATGAACAGGATGCTTCTCATACCATTGAGAATAGCCCAGACCGGGGGCCGCCTCAACTACTGTTCGGATCAGGGGTATAAAAGAGTCGATAGACGTTATCCCATGCTGGTCCAGCCATCGCCGGAACAGAGACAGTGGTGATGAACCCGGAACAAAAAAACGCCCCCGGATGGGGGCGTTTCTCAACAATCCCTGCTAAGTGGATCGTTTACAGGCTGTAGTACATATCAAACTCAACCGGATGGGTGGTCATACGCAGACGGGTCACATCATCCATCTTCAGAGCGATAAAGCCGTCGATCAGGTCATCGGTAAACACACCACCGGCGGTGAGGAACTCACGATCCGCATCCAAGGCTTCCAGGGCCTGATCCAGGCTGTGGCAGACGGTCGGGATGGAGAGAGCCTCTTCGGCAGGCAGGTCATACAGATCCTTATCCATCGCCTCACCCGGATGGATCTTGTTCTGGATTCCGTCCAGACCAGCCATCATCAGAGCGGAGAAGGCCAGATAGGGGTTGGCGGTGGGATCCGGGAAACGGACCTCAACACGACGGCCTTTCGGGCTGTTCACGAACGGAATACGGATCGACGCAGAACGGTTACGGGCGGAGTAGGCCAGCATCACCGGTGCTTCAAAGCCCGGTACCAGACGCTTGTATGAGTTGGTGGAAGGGTTGGTGAAAGCGTTCAGGGCACGGGCGTGTTTGATAATGCCACCGATGTAGTAGAGCGCTGTTTCAGACAGACCACCGTAGAGGTTACCGGCGAACAGGTTCTCACCGCCCTTGGCCAGGGACATGTGTACGTGCATACCGGAGCCATTATCACCCACCAGCGGTTTCGGCATGAAGGTGGCGGTCTTGCCATAGGCGTGTGCCACGTTCCAGGTGACGTACTTCTGCACCTGTACCCAGTCGGCACGTTTCACCAGGGTAGCGAACTTGGTACCGATCTCACACTGGCCGGCGGTTGCCACTTCGTGATGATGCACCTCCACCGGCACACCCATCTCTTCCATGGCCAGACACATGGCGGCACGGATATCGTTCAGGGAATCAACCGGGGGAACGGGGAAGTAACCGCCCTTGGTGCCCGGACGATGGCCGATATTGCCATCCTGGTAGACCCGCTCGGAGTTCCAGCCGGCCTCTTCGGAATCAATCTTGTAGAAGGAGCCGCTCATCTCGGACTCCCAACGCACGTCATCCAGTACAAAGAATTCAGGCTCGGGACCGAAGAAGGCGGCATCAGCGATGCCGGTAGAGGCCAGGTAGGCTTCAGCGCGGCGGGCCACCGAACGGGGGTCACGCTCGTAGCCTTCCATGGTGGAAGGTTCAAGGATGTCACAGGTGATGTTAAGGGTCACTTCATCCGCAAACAGGTCAAGAACAGCGGTTTCCGCATCCGGCATCAAGATCATGTCGGATTCGTTGATCCCCTTCCAACCGGAAATGGAAGAACCATCAAACATCTTGCCGTCGGTGAAGAGATCTTCATCAATGGTGTGGGCCGGTACAGAAACATGCTGTTCCTTACCGCGGGTATCAGTGAAGCGGAAATCAACGAACTTGACTTCGTTGTCTTTGATCATCTTCAGGACTTTTGAGGCCATGAGGTTCTCCAGCAGTTAGTATTAAATTTGAATGGACCACAGCGTGGCCATCAATGTTAAATCTTGCGAGTTGGGATGCCCCGTTACGGGGCAGCCAAGGCATGTCCTGTAATTAGCAAGTACTGTGCCACAGTTCAGGTGTCTGTCTACCCCCGACCCGAACCATCCGGGTAATTTTACTACGTTTCCACGCCGAAGCACGAAATAGACTGTATTACAGTGGATTAACCCCGTTTGTATGGAAGCCCCTGTCTGGCAGTCCCGGCGCTCATGGAGCGGAGGGAGCACTATCCTGGAGAACGAGCGCACCATATCGATGCGTTTTCAGACCATAGCGCACTATTATAGTGCATCATCCATAATAGACCCGGACCACTCCGAACTCCGGCAACTCTGCCGCCTTCGTCTGGAGTGACTGCTGGAACTCCCGGCGCGTCTCCTCCCCGGGCAGATCCGCCAGCGAGAAGTAGACATCCACGTTAATTTTTCCCGCCAGATAGTGCAGTACCACCCGTAACCGTTTTTCCGCACCGGGGATACTGCACCACTGCTGGGCCAGCAACTTCTCGGCCTGGGCCCGCAGGGGCAATCCTTCACAGGGGATCGCCTTCTCATCATCTTCCGGATCGATATGTACCGTGACATCCATCACTTCGGATATCTCTTTCAGCAGGCGATCAATCACCATCTGGCCGATCATGTGTCCTTCCGAGACACTTAACCAGGGTTCCACCAGGATATGCACATCGACCGTGGCCTCGCCACCGATACGGCGGGTCCGCAGCATGTGGATATCCATCACACCGCCGATCTGGTGGATAATCTGCCGGATGCTCTCCAGACGCTCCTGATCCAGTCCCTCATCCACCAGCTCCTGGAAGGCCGGCCAGCCCAGATCCCAGCCGATCTTGGCAATCATCAGCCCCACGCCCACCGCTGCGATGGCATCCAGGTAAGGCAGACCCGCCATGGTCCCCCCGACACCGATGAGCACCACCACAGACGATAGGGCGTCGGAGCGGTGATGCCAGGCATTGGCGTGCAGCAGATCCGACTTGATCTTGCGGGCTACCGCAGCGGTGTAGTGGTAGAGCCCCTCATTGGCCAGGATTGAGAACAGCGCTGCATAGAGGGCCAGGGGTTTCGGGTGCAACAGGGCATCGGGTGAAAAGAGTCGTGATACCGCATCCCAGGTGATACCGATTGCCACCAGCGACAGCAGGACACCCAGACCCAGTGTCGCAGCGGTTTCAAAACGGCCGTGGCCGTAGGGGTGTTCAGCGTCCGGCCCCTGGTTGGCCTGCTTGGCGGCAAAATAGACCAGCCCGTCCGACAACAGATCGGACAACGAGTGAATGCCGTCTGCCACCAGCGCCTGGGATTGGGCAACTATGCCGATAATGGTCTTGCTGGCAGCCAATAGCAGGTTGACCAGCACCCCGACAATGGTGACCCGTTGGATGGCCTGATAACGCAGGTGCTTCTGTTCGCTAACCTGGTTCATTGAATCAGTTGTCCTCGCCCACCTCGACTACGATGATGTACTCGTTATCTTCGGTCCTTGTCTCGATCAGTTTATGACCATTGATGCGGCACCAGGCCGGAATATCATTGAGGGCACCGGGATCGGTACATACCGCTTCCACCCGGGTTCCCGGCGCTAGCTCTTTGACCCGGTCCTGAACCCGGATCACCGGCATGGGACAGAGCAGGCGACGCGCATCCACAATGACCGGTTTCATATATACCACTCCTGGGGAATCTCATCCGCGCCCAGCGGCTTCACCGACAGCTGCTGCCGGCTGCCATCCAACCCGGTCACGGTCAGTTCCACCTGGTCCGCCTGCTTGCCCTGGCTGTAACGGGCCACCAGCCGGGCGGCCAGTTCGATATCATCATCATTCACCTCGCCATCCAGCAGCGCCAGCGGCCCGGCATGGCTGGTGGTGGCCAGACTGACGAACTGTTTACGATAACCCTGCAGGAAATTGCCCTCCCCCTCTTCCCGGGAGATGATCACTTTGAAATGGGCTCTGGGGCGCAGATGCCTTCCCACCTTGAGCAGCATGATGTCATCCATTTCGTAGCGTTTCTCACCACGGGCCTGCCACAGATCCGCCAGCTTGACCGAGTACTGGGCATCAGTCAGGAAACAGCAGCCTCCGGCGGGCTGAGCGTAGTCCTTCAGGCCGAACTCTTCCGCTAGGGCCATCTGCGGCTTACGACTGCGGCCATTGAAACCGTACAACTTATCCCGTGTTATCCACCCTTCCCGCTCCGGCAGAGTCGGCGGCAGGTTTTTGCCCGACAGCGGCCGCACCAGGCGATCTTCGGCTCCGGAATCCCGCGCCACCACCGGCATGGTGTCCTTGCGCTGGGACATGGGTCGTTGTCCCACCACTTCGCCGGTGATAATGAAATCGAACCCATGCGTCTCGATCCACTCCTGGGCCTTCTTCACCATGAAGATCTTGCAATCCAGGCAGGGATTCAGATTCGCCCCATAACCATGCTTGGGATTCAGCACAATATCCTTGTACTCTTCCACAATATCCACAATGTGTAACTTGATACCCAGCTGTTCCGCCACCCACAGGGCGTTGTTGCGCTTGGGCCGGTCTCGATCCTTCTGGCGAATCGCGTGGGTGTGACCCTCCACGCAGAATCCGGTGAAAAAATTGATCCCCTCTACATGGATGCCCTGTTGCTGAATGACCTTGGCGGCCAGTAGTGAATCCAGGCCACCGGAGATGAGGGCTACGGCCTTGCGTTGTTTAGTCATGATGGTATCAGGAGTCTGGCGGTGATCGGCCCGATATTGTAAGCGTTTGGCTTAGTTCACATCAAAGAAATGTTTATTCCCCTTGAACGCCCCGTCATCGGGCCACGCCTTGACAAGTATCAACACTCTTTCTAATTTGCGCCCATGTCTGAAAATCTATCTGAAACGTTTTTTGCGGATCTTCCACCCCGCCACGCCGCCATCTTGTCAACGGCCCTGGGTCTGTTTGTCAGCAAAGGTTTTTTCAACACCTCGATCCATGACATCACAGACCAGGCCGGTGTATCGATCGGTTTTGTTTACAACAACTTTGGCGACAAGGAGGGCATCGCCCGGGCTCTCTACCAGCAGTTACTCGATTTCATGACCCAACAGATCAACCTGATCGAGGATCGCTGCAGTGATGCCGAGTCACGCTGTCGGGGTGTGGCGAAGCTGCTGTTCGAACTGACCGAGTCCGCACCACAGGTGATGGATTTCATTATCCACGCCCGACACAAGGAGTTTCTGCCAAACGAACCGGCCATCTGCTCATCCACTCCGTTTGCCCGCATGCGGGATTTTGTTTACCAGGGCGTAACCAGTGGTGAGATCAGAGCGATGCAACCACTCAGTGCCGCCATGATCGCTTACGGCGGTGTCATTCGAATGATCTGCCTGCGTCTCGATGGGGTCATCGAGGAGCCCATCCACACCTATTTCGAGGAGTTGTGGTGCAATACCTGGTACGCATTGAACCCGGGTGAGACTGACCAGAACGATTCACCAAGCCCCATTCAGGCACCTTGAAATCACTGTGTAAGAAACCCTGATCCCCTGTCGGGCCATCATCCGGTGCCGCCACGGCGCTTAGAACGGCTGAGGCGGACCAGATTGTCCCGGGCCCAGACTCAACAATCCGTCGCCGAAACGATATACTGGGCGGATCTGTTTTTCCTTATATAAAGAGCCTCGACCTTAACTATGACGAATTCGATTAATGGTCCTGATACATCGACCTTTCAGGGCCTGATTTTCGCCCTGGAGCGCTACTGGGCAGAACAGGGCTGTGTGATCCTGCAACCCTACGACATGGAAGTGGGGGCCGGTACTTTCCATACCGCCACTTTTCTCCGTTCCATCGGTCCGGAGCCCTGGAGTGCCGCCTACGTGCAGCCTTCCCGCCGCCCCACCGACGGCCGCTATGGTGAGAATCCCAATCGGCTGCAGCACTATTATCAGTTCCAGGTGGCACTGAAACCCTCGCCCCTGAACATCCAGGAGCTCTACCTGGGTTCCCTGGAGTTGCTCGGGCTGGACAGCAAGGTGCACGATATCCGTTTTGTCGAGGACAACTGGGAATCCCCCACCCTTGGTGCCTGGGGACTGGGCTGGGAGGTGTGGCTGAACGGGATGGAAGTCACCCAGTTCACCTATTTTCAACAGGTGGGCGGTCTCGACTGCCGACCCGTGACCGGTGAGATCACCTATGGTCTGGAGCGCATTGCCATGTATCTGCAGAACGTGGAGAGCGTCTATGATCTGGTCTGGACCCAGGGTCCGGATGGCCCGGTCACCTACGGGGATGTGTTCCATCAGAACGAAGTGGAGCAGTCAGCCTACAATTTTGAGCACGCCGACGTGGATTTCCTGTTCAGCTATTTCGATCAGTGTGAGAAAGAGAGCAACAAGCTGATTGAACAGGGTCTACCCCTGCCGGCCTACGAGCAGGTGCTGAAGGCCTCCCACGCCTTCAATCTGCTGGATGCCCGCCACGCCATTTCTGTAACTGAGCGCCAGCGCTACATTCTGCGCGTGCGCGCCCTGGCCCGGGCTGTCGCCCAGGCCTATTACGACGCCCGGGAGAAACTGGGCTTCCCCATGCTGAAAAACAAGAAGGAGCTGGCCCATGGCTGATTGTGCCGATCTGCTGTTCGAACTCGGCACCGAAGAACTCCCTCCGGTCGCCCTGAAAAAGCTTTCTGATGCCCTGACCCAATCCTTTGTGGATGGACTCAAGCGCGCCAATCTGCCCCATGGTGAGGTGCATGCCTACGCCACGCCGCGCAGACTTGCCCTCTGGATCGAGTCCTGCAGCACTGCCCAACCCGACCGGGAGACCGAACGTCGCGGACCTGCCGTGCAGGCCGCTTTCGATGCCGATGGTAATCCCACCAAGGCCGCCCAGGGCTTTGCCCGTTCCTGCCAAACCACGGTGGATCAGCTTGAGCGCCTTAGCACCGACAAGGGAGAGTGGCTGGTGCACCGATTCCAGGAAAAAGGCAAACCGACCCTGGAACTGCTGCCCGGTATCGCCGAGGAGGCGCTTAACCGTCTGCCCATCCCCAAGCGTATGCGCTGGGGTAGTTCAGAGGCCCAGTTTGTACGCCCGGTTCAGTGGTTGCTGTTTCTGCTGGGGGAACAGGTGGTGCCCTGTCGACTGCTGGACACCGATGCGGGTGATCAGACCCGGGGTCACCGCTTCCACCACCCTCAGCCGATCCGGGTGGATCGCCCGGACCGCTACCGGCAACTGCTCCAGGAATCGGGTTACGTAATTGCCGATTTCAACGAGCGACGTGAACGCATTCGCCAGCAGGTGAGCCAGACCGCCGCCGCCATTGGCGGTCAGGCGCCGATTGACGAGGCGCTGCTGGATGAAGTGACCGGACTGGTGGAGTGGCCGGTTCCCATCTCGGCCGGATTCGAAGAGCGCTTCCTGGAAGTCCCCCATGAAGCCCTCATCAGCACCATGAAGAAAAACCAGAAGTATTTCCACCTGGTGGATCAGCAGGGGCAGCTGATGAATCACTTCATCACCATCGCCAATGTGGACAGCCCGAAACCGGAACTGATCAAAGAGGGCAACGAACGGGTCGTCCGGCCACGCCTGAGCGATGCCATGTTCTTCTGGCAGCAGGATGGAAAACAGAGCCTGGCCAGCCGCATCGACTCGCTGAAGAGTGTGCTGTTCCAGCAGAAACTCGGCTCCATGCATGACAAGAGCCAGCGGGTGGCCACCCTGGCCGGCCTGATTGCCGGGCAGATCGGTGGCGACAGCGCCATGGCGGAACGGGCCGGCATGTTGAGCCGGTGTGATCTGATGACCGAGATGGTGTACGAATTCCCCGATATGCAGGGCATCATGGGACGTTATCAGGCCCGACGGGACGGCGAACCGGACGAGATCGCCCAGGCCCTGGATGAGTTTTATATGCCCCGCTACTCCGGCGACAGCCTGCCCCAGACCAAAACCGGTATCGCAGTGTCACTGGCGGAGCGGCTGGATACTCTGGTGGGTATCTTCGGCATCGGTATGAAACCGAGCGGCGACAAGGATCCGTTTGCCCTGCGCCGCGCCGCCCTGGGTGCCCTGCGCATCATGCGTGAGCACTCACTTAACCTGAATCTACATGCGTTGCTGGAAGTAGCTGCAGAACAACTACAGACTGCCATAACCGAGGCGGACTGTGTGGAGCAGGTCTATAACTTCATGCTGGAACGTCTCAAAGGGATCTACCTGGAGCAGCAACTGCCGGTGGACCTGTTTGAAGCCGTGGCGGCCATACGGCCAGAATCGGTCGCCGATTTCGATCGCCGCGTGGCAGCGGTGGCCGGGTTCCGCAAGCTGGCAGCGGCCGATGCGTTGGCCGCTGCCAATAAGCGCATCCACAATATTCTGAAAAAGAGTGATCAGCCGATCCCGGCGAGTGTGGACCCGGCACTGTTTGATTCAACCCAGGAGCAAAATCTGCACAGGGTCATTGAACAGAAAGTGGAAGAGATCACGCCCCTGATGGAACAGACGGCTTATGAATCGGTACTGCAGTCCTTGTCGACTCTACAGGCCCCGGTGGATCAGTTCTTTGATGAGGTGATGGTCATGGCGGAAGATCCGGCTATACGGGGCAACCGGTTGGCCCTGCTCAATCGTCTGAACCAGCTGTTCCTCGGTGTTGCCGATATATCTCTATTACAGGCTAGATGATATCGGAATAACGATGAGCCGTTTAATCCAGCGCCAGTGAGTGCTAACTAACATGCCTACCAACAAGCTGATCATCCTGGGTCGGGACGGTGTCATCAATGAGCGGTCAGATGATCTCATCGCCTCGCCCGGGGAGTGGATTCCCATCCCGGGCAGCCTGGAGGCTATAGCCCAGCTGAACCAGGCGGACTACCGAGTGGTGGTCATCACCAACCAGGACGGTCTGGCTCAGGGGCGTTTCACTATCGATACCCTGAACGCCATCCATAACAAAATGAGCCAGGCACTGGCCGCAGAGGGGGGCCGTGTCGATGGCCTCTTCTTCTGTCCCCATGGTGCCGATTCAGACTGCGATTGCCGTAAGCCCAGCCCAGGCCTGTTGAATCAGGTCGCCGAACGATTTCATGTCTGCCTGGAGCAGGTACGCTGCGTCGGAGACAGCCTGGAAGATCTGCAGGCTGCCATGGCAGCCGACGCCCAGCCCATACTGGTGCGCACCGGCAGGGGTGAACAGACAGAAACAGATCCGCGCCTCGACCCGACCATACCGGTCTATAACTCGCTGAGTGATCTGGTGGCAACGCTGGTACAACAAGAAGAATAGAGAATCATGATACTGATTAGATCCCTACTCTACCTGGTGAGCCTGGTCATCACGACGGTGATTCTGGCCAGTGTGCTGTCCGTAGTGGGCTGGCTGCTACCCTACCGGCAACGCTGCCTGATCGCCAACAGCTGGGGCACGGTCAATCTCTGGTTTCTCAAGCATCTTTGCCGGCTGGACTACGAAATTGAAGGTCTGGAGAAGATTCCCGAATCGGGCGCCATCATTCTGGCTAAGCACCAGTCAGCCTGGGAGACCATGGCACTGCGCTCCCTGCTGCCACCGGAGCAGGCATGGGTGCTGAAGCGGGAGCTGATGTGGGTACCCTTTTTTGGCTGGGCTGCCGCCACGGTGCAACCCATCGCCATTAACCGAAAGGCGGGGCGTCAGGCAGCCCGGCAGGTTATTGAAATCGGCCTGGAACGTTTAAAACAGAACAGACTGGTGATCATATTCCCCGAAGGTACACGGGTGGCCCCCGGAGAGCACAAGCGGTATGGCATGGGTGGTGCCCTGCTGGCAGAAAAGAGCGGCGTACCGGTGATCCCCATTGCCCACAACGCCGGAACTTTCTGGCGACGCCGTGATATTAGGAAATATCCGGGCGTTATCAAGGTAGTGGTGGGTGATCCGATTTCCAGTCAGGGAAAAAAGGCCGCTGATATCAACAAGGAAGTGGAAACCTGGATAGAAAATACCTTATCCCATATCCAATAAGCAGGATGTAAGTACTTACTATAGTTACCCAGTTCATTACTACTGCACAGGTAAAAAAAGGGCCTTAAAGGCCCTTTTTTTACATTGGCGATGGATTATATATCCAGGTTCTCGACCGTCAGTGCATTACGCTCAATAAAGTCCCTGCGCGGCTCAACCTGGTCACCCATGAGGGTCGTAAAGATCTCGTCCGCCCCAACTGCGTCCTCGATATTGACCTGCAGCAGTCTTCTCGACTCCTGGTTCATGGTTGTCTCCCAGAGCTGATCCGGATTCATTTCACCGAGACCTTTATAGCGCTGGATATGTTGACCCCGTTTCGCTTCCTCCAGCAGCCAATCCAGCGCTTGTGAAAAGCTCTGCACCGGATACTCCCGTTCGCCCCGTTTGATATAGGCACCTTCGGAGAGCAGGCCATCCAGCTTCTCACCCATCTCCGCCATGCGCCGATAATCGTTGCTGTTGAAGAACTCCAGTGGTATGACCGATTCGGTATTGATGCCGTGCACATACTGAATCACATTGATCTGTGCGGGCTGATCTTCCGTCGCCGCCTGGACGTTGATATCGAACCGGTTCGATATATTCTGCTCGGCGTTTAACCGGGCGTTCAACTCCTGCAACCAGGCTGAGAAGGCCGCTTCATCCGCGATCAGCTCGTCGGTCACTCTCGGCATGTAGATCAGTTTTTCGATCACCGACGGCTCGTAACGCTTGGCCAACCGTTTCACTGTCGCCATGGTTGCGAGATGCTGTTTAGACAGCTCCTCCAGGGAGACCCCTGATAGGGCCGGTGCATCCTTACTGACATGGAGAGCCGCATTATCCAGCGCCGCCTGTAGCAGATAGGCGTTCAGATCGTTGTCATCCTTTAGATATTGTTCCTGCTTACCCTTTTTTACTTTGTACAGGGGTGGCTGGGCAATATAGACATGCCCCCGCTCGATCAGCTCGTGCATCTGCCGATAGAAGAAGGTCAGCAACAGGGTACGGATATGGGCACCGTCCACGTCAGCATCGGTCATGATAATAATGCGGTGATAACGCAGTTTATCCGGATCGAACTCTTCCCGTCCTATACCGCATCCCAGTGCGGTAATCAGGGTTCCCACTTCGGCGGAAGAGAGCATTTTATCGAAACGAGCTTTCTCGACATTGAGAATCTTACCTTTCAACGGCAAGATGGCCTGGGTTCTGCGGTCCCTGCCCTGCTTGGCAGACCCACCGGCGGAGTCACCCTCCACCAGGTAGATTTCGCAAAGCGCCGGATCTTTCTCCTGGCAGTCAGCCAGTTTACCGGGCAGCCCCGCCACATCCAGTACACCCTTGCGACGGGTCATCTCTCTCGCTTTTCTAGCCGCTTCCCGGGCTCGGGCGGCTTCGATCATCTTCCCGGCTATCTGTTTTGCCTCTGTTGGATTCTCCAGCAGGAACGCGCTTAGACGATCAGCCAGAACAGATTCAACGATGCCTTTCACTTCTGATGAAACCAGCTTATCTTTGGTCTGGGAGGAGAATTTCGGGTCTGGTACTTTGACAGAGAGTACGGCGGTCAAACCTTCCCGCGCGTCATCACCGGAAGTGTTCACTTTCTGCTTCTTATCCAGTCCAGCTTGGTCGATATATTGGTTCAGGGTCCGGGTAAGACCTGCCCGGAACCCGGCTAGATGGGTTCCCCCATCCCGCTGGGGGATGTTGTTGGTGAAGCAGAAAATACTCTCCTGATAGGACTCATTCCACTGCATGGCCAGCTCTACCACCACGTCATCTTTCTCAATGGAGAAGCTAAACACGGTTTCATGCAGGGGTGTCTTCTTGCGATTCAGATGTTCAACGAACGCTTTGATGCCACCTTCGTATTCGAACACATCCTGTCGGTCGGTGCGCTGGTCCATCAACTTGATACGTACACCGGAGTTGAGGAACGAGAGCTCACGGAGACGCTTGGCCAACAATTCATAATGATATTCGATATTGGTAAACGTCTCTTTACTGGCCTTGAATATTATCTCGGTACCGGTTTTATCGGTATCGCCTATAACAGTCAACGGCCCCTGGGGTTCTCCATGCACATACTCTTGATAATGGGTATGGCCGTTGCGGTGAATATAGAGTTTGAGGTTTTCGGACAGGGCATTGACCACTGATACACCGACCCCATGTAATCCACCTGACACCTTGTAGGAGTTGTCATCAAATTTCCCCCCTGCATGAAGGATGGTCATGATTACTTCCGCAGCGGATCTTCCCTCTTCCGGATGAATATCTACCGGAATACCCCGACCGTTATCCGTTACCTTGACGGTGGCATCGTCCATAACCGTCACTGTTATTTCAGAACAGTAACCGGCCAGGGCCTCATCAATTGAATTATCCACGACCTCAAATACCATGTGATGCAGGCCGGTTCCGTCATCCGTATCACCTATATACATACCGGGCCGTTTACGCACCGCGTCCAACCCTTTTAGCACCCTGATGTTTGATGAGTCGTACGTCATAAAAAACTCCTATTTGCGAGCCGATTATTATACACCATCCCGCATTCTTATTTGTTTCTAAATCAGCGGTGTTCCACGTGGAACACCGTATATATATTGGCTCAATTCGCCCTGTTTACGATTCCCTGATCTATACCTAGATGCAATTCGTCAGAAAACCCCCTGCTTCCTAACGGATCGGTGGAGGTTACAAACGCCTGACAGCCAAAGTCATTAATCCGGTTTAATAGTATGTCCCGATTTTCACGGTCCAATTCTGCAACCAAATCGTCGAAAAGAATAATAGGCTTGTTACCGGTTTTATCTTGAGTAAGCCGTGCCTGAGCCAGGTGAAGGGCAGATATAATCATTTTCTGCTGCCCCCGGGATATGCCGGTGAAAGCCGACCGACCATCGTAAACTATTCTTAGATCTGCCCGATGTGGCCCTACATGGGTAAAGCCCTGTTTAATATCGACCGGCTGCTTTTCTACAAGTACTGTTTCCAGACTCTTATCGTCGTCCCAACCCCGACGCCAACCGAGGGAAATGTTGTTGGGTAAACATAGCGCATTAATCTCTGCCTGAAATGCGCTTTTTAATTCAACAAAGTATGATTCTCGGATGGCATTAAGGGATTCGCCCAGCTCGCCAACTATCTTATTCCAACTGGGTACGGTTGTTGGATCAGAGCGAAGCAGAAAATTTCGCTGCCGTAACGCCTTCAAATATTTTTTTAGAAGTTCGAAATAGTAGTGTTCCACGTGGAACACACCCCACTCCATAAAACGCCTACGGTACTCGGGCCCCCTCTCCAGTATCTCGTGGGAGAGTGGCGTTAGTATTTGCAGGGGCGTGATGCGGGCAATGTCTGATAAACGGTTTATACTACTTCCGTTAACTTTAACTTCTGTAGTTGTAGCCGTTTTTTGCAGACCAATTCGATAAAGCCGATCAAGAGAAGATATGGCAAACAGGGAAACTGTCTTTTCACCCTGCTGTACAACCGGGCCAAACTTCGTCGTTCGATAGGATCTGCCCCGCCCCAGCATGTAGATAGCCTCAAGCAGCGTACTCTTTCCTGAGCCGTTTCTGCCTGAGATAAAATTGATACCATCGGAAAATTGAACATCTGCCTCAGTAATATTTCTGAGGTGCTGAATTTTAAGCTGTTTGATGGCCACGGGAGGTACCCGTTTTTCGGGTGCAGAGAGAGGAGTATCGAGAACCGGCAGAGTTTGCCGGTTCTCTTGTTGCCTTCACACTAAAGCCGCATGGGCATAATAACGTAACGACTCTGTTCACTGTCTTTGTTCTGGATTAAGCAGCTGCTATTGGAGTCACTGAGATAGAGCTTGACCGAGTCGGTGTCGATAACATTCAGCACTTCAATCAGATAGCCCACATTGAATCCGATGATCAGTTCATCGCCCTGATAGTCGATCTCCATTTCATCTTCAGCCTCCTCCTGCTCAGGATTGTGTGCCAACAGTTGCAACAATCCGTTGGAGAATTGAAAACGAATTCCGCGGTACTTTTCATTGGAGAGGATGGACGTCCGCATCAGGGCCTGCTTCAGCTGATCACGATCCGCGGTAATCTCCTTATCCATGTTAGTTGGAATGACCCGTTGATAATCGGGAAACTTTCCATCTATCAATTTAGAAGTGAAGCTGGTCTCCCCCATAATGAAACGGATGTGGTTACTACTGACATCCACATCAATGGTTTCATCAGAGTCCGACAGAAGTCTAGCCAGTTCAAGAACCGCTTTGCGAGGTAGAATGACCTGTAGTCCGGTCTCCTGGTTCAATGAACAATCCGCTTCACTGAGTGCCAGACGATGACCATCGGTAGCGACAGCCCGTATCTGATTCTGACTCATCTCCAGTAGTAATCCGTTCAGATAGTAGCGAACGTCCTGGATAGCCATGGCGAACTGGGTTTTTTCTATCAATCTTTTTAACAGCTTCTGGGTAACGCTGAACCGATGGCTGCTGGCGGTAGGCTCAATGGATGGGTAATCATTGGCTGGGAGTACGCCCAATGTGAACCGACTCCTACCAGATTTGATTACAACCCGTTCGCTCTCCACGTTTAATTCGATATTGGCGTCTTCCGGAAGTGCTTTGCAGATATCCAGCAGTTTACGGGCTGGCAGAGTGAAATCCGATTCGCTGTCACAATCCATCAGCGTGGTGGTTTTCATTTCAACTTCCAGATCAGTCGCTGTGATATTGATCTTTCCTTGACCTGCATTGATCAGGACATTGGCGAGTATAGGCAGAGTCTGTCTTCTCTCAACAACTCCACTGACCTGTTGTAGGGGTTTTAGCAGATTATCCCTTGTGGTTAGGATCTTCATGGCGAAGCACTCTTTAATAGATATAAAATATTTATATAGACTTACTGTTATTATTACACAGCCGGTTTTCTGTTAATCAACCTTGTTATTCCCTTGTTATTCAATAAGTTATATTGATTTTCCCCTGTTGATAACAGCCGTATCGATTCCGTAAGAGGTGTTGGTCGTCTGTGGATAACTTAAGCATGCTGTTTTGTTTCAAAAACATCAACAGTTTATCCACATTAACTGGTGAGTGTTCTTAACAGGTTTCCATAATCCTCTTCGACCCGATGATCGCTCTCTTTCAACTCCAATATCTTACGCGTTGCATAGAGCACAGTGGTGTGATCCCGTCCGCCAAAAGCCTCCCCTATTTCGGGCAGGCTATGGTTTGTCAGCTCCTTCGCCAGGCTCATGGCAATTTGCCGGGGTCTGGCAATCGTGCGGCTGCGTTTTGATGACAACAGATCGGAAGTCCTTATCTTGAAATATTCCGCCACTGTCTTCTGAATATTTTCGATAGTCACCTGTTTATCCTGTGCGGCCAGCATGTCGCGCAGGGCGTCCTTGGCAAACTCCTGGGTAATGGGACGACCGGTAAACTCCGCATTGGCAATAATGCGGCGTAACGCCCCTTCCAGTTCCCGGATATTGGAACGAACCCGCTTGCCGATAAAAAAGGCCACCTCATTGGGCAGATCCACGCCGAACAGCTGGTCCGCCTTGCTTTTCAGAATGGCGACCCGTGTCTCCAGATCAGGTGGCTCAATAGCGACGGTCAGTCCCCAACCAAAACGGGATTTGAGCCGCTCCTCCAGACCGGAGACCTCCTTTGGAAAGCGATCGCTGGAGAGGATGATCTGTTGCTGGGATTCAAACAGGGCATTGAAGGTGTGGAAGAACTCCTCCTGCGACCTCTCTTTGCCGGCAAAAAACTGAACATCATCGATCAGCAACGCATTGACGCTGCGGAAACGGCGTTTGAAATCGTCGATGGTGTTGTGTTGGAGCGCCTTTACCATCTGGGCAACAAATCCTTCCGAGTGGACATAGACCACCCTCGCTTTGGGGTTGTTATCCAGGATCATATTGCCGATGGCGTGCATCAGGTGGGTTTTACCCAGCCCAACGCCACCGTAGATAAACAGTGGGTTATAAGCCGTGCCGGGATTCTCGCCGATCTGTATGGAAGCTGCCCGGGCGAGCTGATTCGATTTACCCTGTACGAAGGTATCGAATACAAAATTGGGATTCAGGTTACTGGGCATGGGGGCGTCGTTTTCCGGGCGCGGTGCCCTGGCCCTGGGTTTATCCTGACTACTGATCGGGGAGCCTGTCGGTTGTTCCTGGCTGTTTCGGGTGTTGGCTCTGCTGCCGATCTCCAACGACACTGTGGGTGCGTTACTTCCGGCGATGGTTTGCAGATAGCTGGTGATATTGTCCAGATAGTGGTTCTGAACCCAGTTGAGGACAAACTGGTTCGGCGCGAGCAAACGTATGTTGTGCGCTTCCTCAACCGACTGTAGGGGACGAATCCAGGTATTGAATTGCTGCTGTGGCAGATCATGTTCGAGGTGATCTATGCACTTGCTCCAAAAATTCACGCTTTATCCACTCTTGTTCGTTTGAAAATGAGAAAGAAAATTCTCTTTTCGTGGTGATGTGGGGATCCGCCAGTTACTGTTGTCGGCCCGCTTCGATGAATGCCTTTGGTTTACTAATGCCACAGCGACCTCGCCCGAAATGTCAGCCAGGTTCGAGTAATTTGAACTGCGGAGGCAAAAGTTTACTCCGCTTTTTCTGGCTTATCCATAGCTTTGACCGAGTATAAAAAAGGTCCTGGATCAATCAGCCGCCAGTACTATCTGAAAGCTAAAAATATGTTTTTTATGCAGATTTATTAATTGTTCGCTGGAACTTTGGGGACAGGTTGTTGATTCGATGGGAATTTTCGCTCCTCTCCCCTCCCCCTCCCATAGTTTCTGAGAAATCAGCGGGTTAGCTGGCGATCCCGGGGGGCGATATTGTTGACATGCAGCGCTCCCGCGTCGTACTATACGCGCCCTTTTTCGAGGGCTTTTTTCGTGCGCCAGCACAAAACAGTCCCGTTTAAACCTAATTACCTGGTATTTGTCATGAAAAGAACTTTTCAGCCGAGCAATTTGAAGCGTGTGCGTAATCATGGATTCCGTGCCCGCATGGCAACGCGCAATGGCCGCAAGATTTTAAATGCACGCCGTGCGAAAGGACGTGCCCGCCTGGCGACCTGAAGTCCGGCACCGCTTTGCAAGATCGCAAGGCATCTTTCGGTCGGGATCTGCGTTTACTTAAACCTGCGCAATTCAAGCGGGTGTTTCAGAACTCCCGCAGATCGTCGGATCGCTGCTTCACCGTACTGTTCCGGGCCAATGGCAAGTCCAATGCCCGCCTGGGAACAGCGGTGGCAAAAAAGATTCTGAAGCGGGCCGTTGACAGAAACCGGGTTAAACGTCTGATCAGGGAGAGTTTCAGACACCAGCAGCATGATTTGGCGGGCTTAGATCTGGTAGTACTCTGTGCTCGTGGAATCGACCTTTCCAATAAGCATCAACTGCGGGACTCTCTCGACAGGCACTGGAAAAAGGCCGTTCAGGCAATCTCGACAGTCGGGAACTGAGGTCGGAAAAGGCTGCGCCCGGAGATGATTTCAGGCCATAATAGGCGCTTTGCCAATTGGCTCCTGCAACTTCCAAATTCGAGTTTGAGATAGTCCATGGATAATCTTCGCCTGATACTGTTTTTCGCGCTGGCTTTCATTCTGTTGATGCTTTGGCAGGCGTGGGAAAAGGATTATGGACCCCAACCAGCGGCCACTGCGGCGGTAGAATCAGCGGTCAGCGGCAGTGATAGCGCCTCCTCCGCTGTACCATCAGCCGTGCCCGCGGCCGACGATGGCATTCCCTCGGCGGTACCCAGTGTCTCAGCCACCGCGGCTGTCCCTGCACCGGATAATATCCCCGCCCCCACATCGGCCACCATCAAAATAAAAACCGACCTCTACTCCATGGAGATCGGCACCGTGGGCGGCAATGTCCTGAAGGTGTTCCTGAACGACTACCCCGCCACCCTGGGTGACAAGCAGAACAGTTTCCAACTGATGAAGCCGGAGCCACCCAACCTGTTTATCGCCCAGTCCGGCCTGATTGCCGGTGAAGGTAGTACGGCGCCCACCCATGAGACGCCTTACCAGGCGGCCAATACGGAGTATCAACTGGCCGATGGTGAAGATCAGCTGAATGTGGATCTTTACTGGACCAGCCCGGAAGGGGTCAAGGTAACCAAGCGATTCACCTACCAGCGGGGCAGCTACCTGGTGACGGTGCAGCATATCGTGGAGAACGGCTCCGACAAGCCCTGGGTGGCCCGCGAGTATCGCCAACTGGTGCGCACCCCGGCTGAAGATGGCAGTGCGGCGTCCAAACTGCTGTACACCTACACCGGTGGCGCCATCTACAGCGAAGAGAACAAGTACGAAAAGATCAATTTCGAGGACATGGAAGAGTCCAAGCTCAACCGTGAAGTAAAAGGCGGCTGGATCGCCATGCTGCAGCACTACTTCCTGGGAGCCTGGATTCCGCCAGTGGATCAGGCCGACACCTTCTACACCAATGTGTTGTCCGGCAAGCGCTATGTACTGGGCGCTTACACCCCGGCCGTGACGGTTCAACAGGGCGAGGACCACACCTTCAGCACCGGCTTCGTGGCCAGCCCCAAGCTGCAGGAAGAGTTGAAGGCGATCTCCAAGGGTCTTGATCTGAGTGTGGATTACGGCTGGCTGACAGTCATCGCCCAGCCGATCTTCTGGTTGCTGAAACAGATCCAGAGCCTGGTCAGCAATTGGGGTCTCTCCATCATTCTGCTAACCCTGCTGATCAAGGCGGTGTTCTACAAGCTCTCCGAGACCAGCTACAAATCGATGGCTAACATGCGGCGCATGACGCCGCGTATCCAGGCGCTGAAAGATCGCTACGGAGAAGACAAGGCGCGGCTCAACGCCGCCATGATGGAGCTGTACAAGAAAGAGAAGATCAACCCGTTGGGCGGCTGTCTGCCGATTCTGGTGCAGATTCCGGTGTTTATCTCCCTCTACTGGGTACTGCTGGAGAGTGTGGAACTGCGCCAGGCGCCGTTCATCTTCTGGATTCAGGATCTCTCCACCAAGGATCCCTACTTCGTGTTACCGCTGATCATGGGCATCTCCATGTTCATCCAGCAGAAACTGAACCCGGCCCCGCCCGATCCCATGCAGGCCAAGATCATGATGGCCCTGCCGGTGGTGTTCACCGTGTTCTTCGCCTTCTTCCCATCGGGATTGGTGCTCTACTGGGTGACCAACAACGTGCTTTCCATTGCACAGCAGTGGTACATCACCCGTCAGATCGAGAATGCCGCTAACGCCAAGGCCTGATGCGTCTGATTTTGTGGACGCCCAGGAGACCATAGCGGCAATAGCCACCCCGCCCGGCATGGGCGGGGTCGGCATCGTCCGCATCTCCGGCAAGCTGGCCGCCAGCGTTGCCACCGCCCTCACCGGCAAACTGCCGGAACCCCGTAAGGCCCACTTCGCCCGATTCCGCGCTGCCGATGGGCAGGTGCTGGACGAAGGTTTGGCGCTCTATTTCCCGGGTCCCCACTCCTTTACCGGCGAAGATGTGCTGGAACTGCAGGGCCATGGCGGTCCGGTGGTGATGGATCTGCTGCTGCAACGGGTGCTGGCGTGTGGTGTGCGTCTGGCCCAACCGGGCGAATTCAGCCAGCGCGCCTTCCTGAACGGCAAACTGGATCTGGCCCAGGCCGAAGCGGTGGCCGACCTGATCGAAAGCGGTACCGCCGCCGCCGCCCGTCTGGCGGTACGCTCCCTGGAGGGCGAGTTCTCCCAGCGTATTCATCAACTGGTGGAACAGCTGACGCTACTACGCATGTACGTGGAAGCGGCCATCGATTTCCCGGAAGAGGAGATCGATTTTCTCACCGATGGCAAGGTGGCCGGTGACCTGGAAGAGATCATCCGCAGCGTGGACGGAGTACGCCAGAGCGCCCAACTGGGCCGCCTGATGCGGGACGGCATGACCCTGGTGATCGCCGGCCTGCCCAACGCCGGTAAATCCAGTCTGTTGAACTGCCTTGCGGGTCGGGAATCGGCCATCGTCACTGACATCCCCGGTACCACCCGGGACCTGCTGCGGGAGCAGATTCAGATCGACGGCATGCCGCTGCACCTGGTGGATACCGCCGGCCTGCGGGACAGCAGTGACGCGGTGGAACAGGAGGGTATCCGGCGGGCGCGGGAAGAGATCAGCCGGGCCGACCGCATCCTGTGGATCTTCGATGACAGGCTGGATCCCGAGCACCAGGCGTTCGATACCAGCCTGTTGCCCAGTGACACACCCGTCACCTTTATCCGCAACAAAATTGACCAGACCGGCACCCCGCCCGGGCTGCAGGAATCGGATGCCACAGTGGAGATTGCCCTCTCCGCCCGGAGCGGCGCCGGGGTGGATCTGTTGCGGGAACACCTCAAGCACTGCATGGGGTATCAGAGCGGCCAGGAGGGCGAGTTCATTGCCCGCCGACGCCACCTCGACGCCCTGGAACGGGCTAGTAACCACTTACTGACTGGGCAGGCCGCGTTACAGGATCAAGGCTCGGGCGAACTGCTGGCCGAGGACCTGCGCCAGGCCCAGCAGGCACTGGGTGAGATCACCGGCGAGTTCACCGCCGATGATCTGCTGGGGCAGATCTTCAGCAGTTTCTGTATCGGAAAGTGATGCCTAAAGACGAGCTTGGGATGCCAATATCCAGATCCCTGAAAATCCCGGCCGCTACTTATTAGATTTCAACCTGCCTGGGCATAGTGATCCGCCGGGGGTTACCGTTATTGCCAATCCGGATCCAGCTGCCAGTTCGCGGCCCAGTCGGCCACCAGGTTGGCGGGCATGGGCCGGGCGATGCCGTAACCCTGTGCCATGTGGCAGCCCAGTTTGAGCAGTAACAGATACTGCTCCGCCTGCTCAACCCCTTCTGCCACCACTTCGCGTCCAAACAGGTTGGACAGGGTGATCACCGCCTCCACCACCGCCAGATCGCCTTTGTCGAGCAGCACGTCCCGGACAAAGCTCTGGTCGATTTTCAGCATATCCACCGGCAGACATTTGAGATAGGAGAGCGAGGCGTAGCCGACTCCGAAGTCGTCCAGTGCCAGCCGGATACCCAGGTCATGGCAGGCGGTTATGACATTGGCGGCATGTTGCAGATCGGCAATAGCGGTCGATTCCACGATCTCCAGCTCTAGGCATTCGGGTGGGATCTCCGGGAATTGCTCCGTGGCGTTTGTCAGATCTTCCAGGAAATCGACGGATGTAAAGTGGTAGGGAGCAATATTGACTGCGACCGACCAGTCAGTGTAGCCGGCTTCGCGCCACTCTGCGATCTGGCTCAGTGCAGCCTTCAGGGCGAAACGTCCCAGTTCACCGGCCAGCTCATTGTCTTCCATGTAGGGCAGGAACTCTGCCGGCGAGAGAATGCCATGCTCCGGGTGGCGCCACCGCGCCAGGGCTTCATATCCGGTTACTCTGCCCTCGCGCATGTCTACTTTCGGTTGATAAAACAGCTCGAACTGGCCGCTGTTGAGCGCCTCCCGTATCTCTCCTGTCCGTTCCCGGCGCGTCTGCAGTTTCTGGTCGTGTTGGGCATCGAACAGGTGATAGCGGTTGCGACCCGCATGTTTCGCTGCATACATCGCCTCATCGGCATGCCGCAGCAGGGTGTCCGGGTCTGCCTGGTCCAGTGGGTAGAGGGTAAATCCCAGACTGGCGGTAACCCGCGCCACTTCTTCATCCAGCGGATAGGGTTCCGCCAGGTGATTCAGCAGACGTTGAAATATGGTTTCCGCTTCATCGAGGGAGGTGAGGTCGGACAGCACCAGCACAAATTCGTCTCCACCCAGACGGGCCAGCGTGTCGGTGCTGCGCAGGGCCTCATGCATGCGGCCGGCAGCCAGTTTAAGCAGCTGGTCGCCACTGGCGTGGCCGAGTCGGTCATTCACCGGTTTGAATTCGTCCAGATCCAGCAGGCCCACCGCCATTAACTGATTTGACCGATCACTGCGGGCCACCGCCTGGGCTAACCGATCCGCCAGCAGTGACCGGTTGGGCAGTTGGGTGAGGGCGTCATGGGTTGCCTGCCAACCGATTTTTTTCTGCAGCGCCTTTTTTTCGCCCACATCACTGAAAACCAGAACGTAGCCGAAAACCTTGCCGTCTTCAGAACGGATCGGTGCGGCCGAGTCCTCGATCTGAGTCTCCCGGCCATCCCGACTGATCAGCAGAATGCCGCTCTCCTTCTTGGTGCTCTTTTCTCCGGTGAGCTTCTGGCTGATCGGGTTAATCACCACCTCCCGGGACGTCTCCCGCACGATGTGGAACACTTCAGCAAGGGGTTTTTGCGTCGCCTCCTCCAGGGGCCAGCCGGTCAGTTGTTCGGCGACCGGATTCATCTGGGACACCAGGCCGCTGGCGTCGGTGGTGATGACCCCTTCCCCGATGGACATCAAGGTCACGTGATTCAACTCCGCCTCCTTCTCCACACTGGCCTGGGCTTCGGCCAGGGCTTTGAGAGTCGCTTCCACCTCGTCGGCCATGGTGTTAAAGGCGTTGCCGAGCTGCTGAATCTCCCGGGCACCACCAACGACGACTCGGGTACCGTGGTCCTGCAGAAACTGTTGGTAAGCAGTCACCAGCCGGGTCAGTGCCTTCAGGGAAGTGCGCAGTGTGAGTGCCAACATAAGAAACAGCGCAGAAATGATTACCCCCAGGCTCACTATCCGGGCCACCACCCGTTCCCAGATCAGGCTCTGAGCCTGTTGCGGGTTACAGGAGAGGATCAGTTGGCCATAGTCGACGCCGCCCAGCTCCACCCGATTGGTAATTTCAAACGACTGGATACCGGAGAGTCGTTCAAACCAGGCCGGCACGGTCTGTTTCGCAGGCTTGGATTCCGCCTTCAGACGCCCGTCGCCCAAGCGCCATTCAGCCCGGGCCAGGTAGGGGCGCAGCCGTACCTCCCGCTCCAGTTGGGCCTGGACAGTGGCATAGTCACCGGTAATGGCGCCCCTGGCTATGATGGGTTGCAGGGTTGCGGCGGCCACTTCCAGGGAGTGTTCCAGGGTGCTGATCTGGTTGATCCGCTCCTCGTTGATAAAGGTCCAGATGCGCAGGTTTCCGGCACAAAACACCACTACGGCAATGGGTAGAAACAGTCTCCAGAACAGCGACAGTCTGCGCCATGAGTTCATGGTTGTTCGGCCTGTTCGCGCCAGAACCGGCTGTAGGGTGCGTAATCGGCATTACTGGCAGGGACGAAGATCAAGGGTTCCGTGCTCCTGAGGAACCGGTTGGCGTTCTCCAGTGCCCTGCGACCGCTGTCCCGTTGGTGCATGCTGAGCAGGGCGTCCCTGACCCGCGCCACCATTCCGGCCGGTACCCGGGGATGGGCCATGACGGCCAGGTCCGGGTAAGGCTCCGACCTCCACAGTACCCGGTAGCGGAATTTGGTGCGCATGGCGAAGGCGTGCATCACCCGGTCGTTGACGGCGGCGGCATCCACTATGCCGGTGGCCAGTTGACGCATCGCCCCCTCCTGGTTGCCGGCAAAAGCGCTGCTGACAGAGATACCGGCCCGGCTCAGCGCCTGGCTCGGTACATGGTATCCGACGAACGCCTCTTTGGACGGAAACACTATTTTCTTGCCGTTCAGATCGGCCAGTTTCTGCAGCGGAGAATCGATGGGCACCACGATCTGACCCCTGATGGCGGGTCGATTAAGCCGTGCTATGACCTGGAAACCGATCTTTTGTCGTTCCGGCGAGAAGAGGTGATTGGTATAGGCGAAGTCATACTCTCCCGCCAGGGTGCGTTGGGTGGTCTCGGGGGCGGATTGGCCCATAGACAGGGCCAGTGGGATACCGGTCTGCTGACTGATCTCCAGCAGCATCGGGTTCCAGATCTGGGCGGCCACGGTGACCGGGTGTTGATTCAGTACGCCGAACTTCATGGCCTCCGCAGCGTGCAGGGAGCAGCTATACAACAGGCAGAGCATCAGGCCAAAGTGGGTGGGAAATATGCGCAGAATACCGACCTCCTTGTGTCTCCACGGATGAATAACAGGTACGTTCTCTTCTACATCACAGGAAGAGTAACTTCTATTAATTCCTAAATACAACCTTACTAGTATGGCAAATTTGCCGTCGACCGTCGGCTGAACTTCACAAAATATCATGGAGGGGTTGTTCTGATCCCCTTTGTTGGCGAAACTCTGCGCTCAACTATTGGGCCGAGTACCCGGCACCCTGAATTTTGGATACTTTCCGGACAGGTTTTCAGATAACACCATGTTCTCCCTCTCATCCGTGCAGTTTCAGTGGCTGTTGGTGGCTTTGGCGGCCCTGGTACTGGTAGTTCCCCTGCTCCTGTTCCGGCAACGCCTGTCGGCTTCCCTGAAACAGTATCAGCTCCGTCAGGCCATCCGGCGCCTGGGCCCCAAGGTACACCGGGATCTGCTGGTGCCGGACGGTCTCGATGGTGTACTGGTAACCGACTATGTGGTGTTGACCCACAAGGGGATTCTGCTGGTCATGGTCAACTGGTACGAAGGCAACATCTTCGGCGGTAAGGATACGGATCAGTGGGCCCAGGTGTGGCGCGGTGCCTCCAACCGTTTTCCCAATCCCCTGCATGAGCTGCAGCTGATCAGTGCCACGGTGAAATCCCTGGTGCCCAATATCCCGGTCAGCGGTATTGTGCTGTTTGCCGGGGATTGCCGGTTTCCCAAGGATAAACCGGCGGGGGCCTGCCTGCTGGATGATCTGCCGCGTCAGCGCCGCAAGCAGGTGGTGCCGCCCCGTTTTGAGACCGCCTGGGAACTGCTGCTGGCCAAAGCGGATATGCTCAGCGTCAACTGAGCGGCGCTTCCCGTTGCGGCATCTGGCTCAGTTGCCGGCTGATCAACTGGGAACCGAGCAGGGACAGTACCACGTAAATGGCGAAGAACCAGAGACCGGCCTGCACTTCCGCCTGGGTCAGACCTCCGGCGTTACTGGAGAAGTAGGCCACCAGGATGGCCACCACGAACACATCGGCCATGGACCACTTGCCCAGGTGGTGACTCAGGTGCAGACCGCGCAGGGAGAGATGATGGGTGCGGCTGAACAGGGTCAACCAGGCGACGCCGGTCTTCAGCAGGGGCAGCACCACACTGAACAGCAGCAGCAACAGCGCCAGCCAGCGGTTGCCGTGTTCCCAGAGACCACTGACGGTGGTGAGTATCCCCTTCGACTGGAACTGCAGCACGGTCTCGCCCAGCACTGGCAGGGTCTTACTTACTTCCACCGACAGGATCGGTGTGGTCAGGCCCACCATCAATGCCACCACACCCACTGTCAGCATGGCGTAGCCCAGATCGCCGGTGCGGTGTCGCAGCAGCCAGGCGATCAATAGGAGCAGGGCCCCATCCACGAGAAACAGCAGGGTCAGTTGATCGACCGAGGCCTTGTAGGCCGCCTGCAGGGATTTCTGCTGGTTCAGCGCCTCCAGTTGCTGGCTGTAACCGTCATAGAGGCCGAAACTCAATGCCTCCAGCAGCTGGCGGCCGCTGCTCTCCAGCTGGCTGGAGGCCTGCAACTGCTGAATGATCGCCAGGGTCTGCTGCTCATAGGCGGTGGCCTGCTGCCAGATTTTCCAGGCGCAGGCCGCCAGCCCGATCAGCAGCAGGACCAGCAGCAGCCGGTGGATTGGCTTGTTCATCAATGGGTGGTGTCCGGTTCAGCTTGCGATGGCCCTACTCTATCGGGGAAACTCCAGCCATTGCAAACCCGCCAGTTGCCGACTGTCTGCTAACATAGTCGGCCAAAATCGTGCACTGAAACAGGAACAGAACATGTTGAAACTCGCTTATGTCGGTGGATTGGGAATGATGGCCGGACCGGCCGCCACACATCTGGGCCAGGATGGGCCGGCCCGGGTACTTCGGGTGCATGATCGTGGCAGCAAGGGTGGTCTGCGTGACCGGTACCGGGCAGACTGGCAGGCCCATGGCGCTGCTCTGGTGCCGACCCTGCCACAACTGGTGGGCGATGGGGATCTGGATGGCGTGGTGGTCTGTGCCGGTAAGAATGGCGATGACGTGGCGATCATCAGTGAGTTGACCAGCCGGCTGAGCGCCGTCGCCGGCCAGCGTCCGTTTATCCTGCATCTCTCCACCGTCAGCCCCGACTTTGCCGAGGCCGCCACCACCTTCTGTACTGCGCGGCGGGTGGACTATGTCAACTATCCCCTCACCGGGGGGCCCCTGGGGGCGCAACTGGGCGGGGCGGATCCCAAGGGGATGCTGATCCTGGCCAGCGGTGACGAGGCACTCTATCAGCGACTGCTGCCCCTGTTACAGAGACTGGGGCATCCCCGTTACTTTGGTACGGCGCCCGGCGCCGGTGCCATTACCAAGCTGGTGGGGCATCACATGGTGTTCAATGGCCTGAACGGTATTGCCACCGCTGCGGCCATCCATGCCGACTGTTTCAACCAGGGCCAACTGGGCGGAGACGGGCAGTACGACTACCTGGGTTTTCTCAATGGTGGCGCCGGTGGTACCCGGCAGTGGGACGTGGCCCTGGGCAAGGGTATCGCCAGTGACAGCTGGGATCAGGGCTTCAGTATCCACCATGCAGTGGTGGACGCGATCTATGCCGCCCGTCTGGCGGTAGCCGCCGGCTTGCCCCGCATCTCCATCCAGGCCATGACCAATACCGCCTTCAGCTTCTCCTATCTGCTGAACCGCTATCCCGGCCAGAGCCTGGCCACCCACGCGGTGGCACGGGAGATGATCCGCGCCGGCAGTGCCGGTCTGGACCGGTTCATGACGGAACAGGGTGCATTTGGTGCCGATGCGGATGGGGTTATCGCCGCCTGCGTGGACTCTCTGCCTGACACCATCCGGGACTCCGCCCTGCTGGAGGTGTCGGTGGATCACTTCGAGTCCTGCCTGCCATGATGGGGATGGGTCGCTATCGGCCATGGCTGAATGACCAGCCCTGGGGAGAGGCTGTGCCGCTGGAGCTGACGGCGTGAGTTCAACCCATTGGCTGGAGCGCCCGGCCCTGCTGCTGACCCTGACCACCCTGTTCTGGGGTGGTAACGCGGTGGTGGGTAAGCTGGCTCTCAATTACATGTCGGGTATCGAACTGTCGTTCTGGCGCTGGGTGTTGGCGTTTCTGATCCTGCTGCCATTTGCCTGGCGTGCCTGCCTGCGGGACATGGGTTACTACCGCCGGCACTTCCGCTTGCTGCTGCTGCTGGCCCTGCTCAGTGTGTCCCTCTACAACTCCCTGCAGTATGTGGCGCTGCACTTCACCAGCGCCATCAACGTGGGGGTGGTCAGTGCCACTATGCCGCTGGAAGTGTTCCTGCTCACCTGGCTGTTTGGTCATGAGCGGGCCACCTGGTTGCAGAAACTGGGTATGCTGCTGGCCCTGGTGGGGGTCTGCTGGGTGGTCTCCCGGGGGGATCTGCAACTGCTGGCCAGTCTGCAGCTGAATCCCGGCGATCTGCTGATGCTGATCGCGGTGACCGGTTTCGCAATCTATTCCGTGTTGATGAAAAAGCTGCCTGCGGAGCTGGACCGGCTGGGCCTGCTGCTGTTGCTGATCCTGCTCGGTATTTGCGGCATTCTGCCGTTCTATCTCTGGGATATCCAGGGTCGTGAAACCTTCAGCCTGAGTATGGATACGGCGCTGATTCTGGGTTACGTGGGCATCTTTCCTTCGCTGCTCTCCTACTACTTCTGGAACAAGGCGGTACTGCTGGGTGGTGCCAACCAGGCGGCCCTGTTCACCAACCTGATCTCGGTGTTCGCCAGCCTGCTGGCAGTGATTTTTCTGGGCGAGCATTTCCAGTCCTATCACGTGGTCGGTATGACCACCATCTTCACGGCTATTCTGCTGGCTACCTATGTCTCCCGGTGGTATTCCCGGGGAGGGAAGGGGTAAAATAAACCCATTAATTTTCTGGTTTCAGCGGGAGTAACATCATGAGTAAGAGCATCCGGGGATCACAGACGGAGAAAAACCTGCTTGCCGCCTTTGCTGGCGAATCCCAGGCGCGCAACCGATATAACTACTTTGCCGGTGTGGCGCGCAAAGAGGGGCTGGTGCAGATCGCCGCCATCTTTGAAGAGACCGCCAATCAGGAGAAGGAGCACGCCAAGCGCTTTTTCAAATTCCTGGAGGGGGGTGATCTGGAGATCACCGAAACCTACCCCGCCGGACTGATCGGCACCACCCTGGAAAATCTGCGCCACGCCGCCGCCGGTGAGGAGCACGAGTGGAGCGATATGTATCCGGCCTTCGCCGAAGTGGCCCGGGAAGAGGGTTTTCATCAGGTCGCTGCGGCATTTGATGCGATCTGTGTGGCCGAGAGACAGCATCACAAACGGTACAAGGATCTGGCCGACAACCTGGAAGCGGGTCGGGTATTCAAACGTAACGGCAAGGTGGTGTGGCGCTGTCGCAACTGCGGCTATCTGCATGAAGGCGAGGCGGCCCCCAAGATCTGCCCTGCCTGCCTCCATCCCCAGGCCCACTTCGAGCTGTTGGGCGAGAACTGGTAACCACAGACCGGATCGATCCCCGGGTCAGTATCCGCCCTTTTAGTGGCTCGCTGCTCTCCCGTGGACACAATCAACGTGCCTACCCTTCCAGTGCAGCCGGACAGATTCCCGGTTGCGCCGGGTGGGTAGGGGTCAATGCCGGCCTTTTGTTATCTGCTGTCTCCCCATGGGCAAACACAACCTGACCAGCCTATCCGGTCAGTCTCCCCTGTGGGCATAAAAACGGGCCATCTTACGGGGCTGATTGATTGGCCTGGATCGCCTGTTGGCCGTCCCGGTAGCCCGCCGCGATACGCCGCTGAATGGTGGCCGCGGAAAAGTCGGCTGGCCCACCCAACTCCCCGTCCGCCTGGTTGCTGATCACCAGCAGTTGATCGATATGGCGATAGTCCCGTAAACGCCGGTAGGCGGGCAGCTGGCGGATCGGACTATCCACCGGTAACGCCTGGTCGATCTCATCGACCAGCTCGATGATGGCGTTGAGCTTGCGGAACAGCTTCAGGTCCAGTTTCAGCTTGCTGGCAAAGGTGATCTCGAAGGCCCGCTCGATCACGTCGGTAAACTGTCCGGGAAGCGGCGCCTGCTGACGGAAAGCGTCGATCACGATCAGCTCCCGTCGCACCTCCGCCCCGGCCGGCGCGATCTGTTCCAGGGCGTTGATGGCGGCGCGCAGTGGCGTGTTGCAGACCAGCCCACCGTCCCAGTAAGTGTGCCCGTCCACAGTCACCGCCGGGAAGCCGGGGGGCAGGCTGCCGCTGGCCAGAATGTGGTCGATCGTCAGTCCCTGTCGGTTGTTGAACTCGATCAGCTCCCCCGACTCAATATCCACCGCTGTTACCGCCACGAATGTGTCGCTGTTGTTGAGACGGTCAAAATCGACCCACTGGAGCAGTGATTCGCGCAACGGTTCGGTGTCGTACACGCTGGTAGCCAGCCAGGGCGCGGTCAGGTAACCGGGATTGAGTCGGTACATCGCCTCATTACCGAACAGAGACAAAGTGGCCTGAAGCGTATCCGATACAAAGGGCGCGTCCGGCAGGGTGAGTTGCTGCCACATTTTTCCCAGCGCGCGGATGGGATCACCCCGGGGCCCTACCAGCACGGCGGCCGCGAATGCACCGATGGAGACGCCGGTAACCACTGCCGGATTAAAACCGGGCTGTTCATACAGCGCTTTGAGTGCGCCATATTCGTAGGCGCCGAGGGCCCCGCCACCCTGCAGGGCCAGGGCTGTGCAGGTGCGGGTCATTGGTTTCCCTCCTTACCACCGGCGGCGATCCAGCGGGCGATGGCGGGCCAGTATTCGGCCAGGGTGCGAGCCCCCATGAACAGACCGATATGGCCCCCAGGAGCGAGGGTTTTTACCACCTGTCCGGCCGGTGTGCCCAGGTAGTTTTCCGCATTGAAGACCTGCTCCCGGGTCGTGATATCGTCCCCCGCCCCGGCCAGTAGATAGACCGGACAGGTGATCTCTTTTAACGACAGGCGTTTGCCGAGACCGACAAACTCCCCTTTTGCCAGGCGGTTCTCCTTGAACAGCTGGGTGATCGCCTGCAGATACCAGCGACCGGGCAGATCCAGCGGGTTTTCATACCAGCGGGAGAAGGTCTCCTGTTTGCTCAGGTAAGCGGGATCATCTATGTGCTCGTACAGGTCGATGTATTTTTCCACATACTGTTTGTCGGGATGCATGTTTTTCCAGCCCTGGAGCATGAACCTGCCGGGCATCAACCCGTCACCCAGTTTCACCAACTGCTCGTAGAACCGGGTCGGTAAGCGGTCCACCAGCTGCTTGATCGGTCCGTTGCCGGCGGCAGTGTCGATGGGTGAGCCGGCCAGCACCAGGCAGTTCACCTTGTGCGGATAGCGGGCGGCGTACATGGCCACCATCCAGCCGCCCTGGCAGAGACCGACAAAATTGACCCGGCCGCCCAGATCGTCCACACAGACATTCAGTTCGGCCAGGTAGTTGTCAATATCGTAGTCCTTCATCTGCGGCGTGGCGCTGTTCCAATCGGTGACCAGAATCCGTTCCAAACCGTTGCCGAGCAGGGTCTCGACCAGGCTCTGGCCGGAGTGATAATCGGCAATCGTGGCGCTGTGCCCGGCGAAGGGGGCGTCGATGATGGTGGGTACCAGGCTACGGTTGGCCGCGCTGGACGGTGTGGAAAAGTCCCGCAGCTTGAGGGTGTGCAGTGCCAACGCGATGCTGTTTGGCGTGGCGAATGCCGGTTGCAGACCGTGGTCGATCTTCTCCGTCTCGGCAATAAACTTCAGATTGTCTAACAGCAGTTGCCACTCACTCTCAGCCAGGGCTGCGGCGGCGGCAAAAGGCCAGAAAAAGGGTACGCTGTTTTCACAGCCTGACTTGTGTATGGATTGTTCCGTCATGGGTTGACTCCTAGCGGGATTGTGCTGGCGGGTGCTGGTGGAACGACTGCTTTAGCGCACTTAAAAACCGTTTCTGATGGGATGCCTGGCGATTTATTACCCGATAAACCGCGAGCTTGATCAGATCATTGATCAGCATCCAGGCCAGCGCATAGAGGATGATGCCACCGATCATGGACCAGGGGATCGGGGTGACAAACCAGCCAAAGGCGGCAATCAGTACGGCAATCGACTGGGTACAGAGAATGGCGACCAAGAGTATCGGTGCCGGGTATGGTGGGGCGAAAAACGGTCGGTGAGTGCGTGCCACCAGCAGGGTCAGGTGCCCGGCGATAGCCAGCTTGAGAAATATCACCGTCTGTATCTGATCCATCTCCAGTTGCAGCCAGGTGCGGGCAATGATCAACAGCAAAAAGGTGGACGCCACGCCCATGATGCCGAGCACCGAGGCCACACTGAGTACCTGAGTCATCTCCCAGCGCACCGGTTTCGGGGGCAGCCAGGTGTTGTCCTTGGCGATGGTCATGATCGGTAGATCGTTCAGCAGGGCCAGCAGAATGATCATCACCGCGGTGATGGGATAGAAGCCGTACATCAGAATGGCCAGGACCATGAAGATCATGATGCGGATGGTCTCGGTAATGCGATAGATAGCGTAGGCGTTCATGCGCTGGAAGATCCGGCGCGCCTCCTCCACCGCCTGCACAATCACCGAAAGTCCCGGCGCGGTCAGCACCAGGTCGGCGGAAGCACGGGCGGCGTCGGTGGCGCCGGACACGGCAATGCCTACATCAGCCTGCTTCAGGGCCGGGGCATCGTTAACCCCGTCACCGGTCATGCCGACGATATGGCCCTGTTCCTGCAGCGCCTTCACCAGGGCAAACTTATGCTCCGGAAACACCTGGGCGAAGCCATCCGCCTGGGACAGGGTTGCGGTCACTTCCGGCGCCAGTTGGCCGTCCGGCGACAGGTTCAATCCATCTGCCGACAGGATGTGGTCGCCCAGTCCCAGTTGGCCGGCGGTTTCCCGGGCAATGGCCAGGTTGTCGCCGGTGACCATTTTGATGTCCACCCCGTGGCGGCGGGCGTTGGCAATGGTTTCTGCTGCGTCATCCCGGGGTGGATCGAACAGCGGTAGTAGGCCGAGGAACTGCCACTCCCGGTCATCCTGCCGGGCAACGCCGAGTGTGCGGAAGCCCTTGTTGGCCAGCTGTTCAATCCGCTGTTCGGCCGCCGCCCGGCTGACGTCGTCCAGTTGGCAGCGCTGCATGATCACCTGCGGTGCCCCTTTGCTCAGCTTGAACGGTTTGCCGTTGTCGGTTTGCACCGTCACCTGGGTGCGTTTGCTGATCGGATCGAAGGGAATAAAGTGGGATTGGTGATAGGCGTTCAGGCTTGCCGGGTCGCGGACCCCGGCAATCACCGCCAGATCGATCGGATCACCGTTCTCCGCTTTGGAAGCCAGGGCGGCGGCCAGGATCAGGGCATCGTTATCGGCTGCGGCGAAACAGACCGGGTTGCCCAGGGTGAGGCGGTTCTGGGTCAGGGTGCCGGTCTTGTCCGAGCATAAAATTGCCATGCCGGCTATCTCCTCGATCGATTCCAGTCGGGAGACGATGGCTTTCCTGCGGGACAACGCCAGGGCGCCGACTGCCATGGTGACGGATAACACCGCCGGCATGGCGACCGGGATGGAGGCTACGGTCAGAATCAGGGCGAACTGGGCCAACTCCAGCAGTGGCCACTGACGCTCCAGGCCGACCAGAATCAGGATTACTACCAGTGCCAGCGCCAGATAGATCAGGTAGTCGCCGATGGCCATGACCGCTTTCTGAAAATGGGACGCGCTTTTGGCCGAGCTGACCAGTCCGGCGGTCTTGCCAAAGTAGGTCTGCATGCCGGTGGCTGTGACCCGACCGACCATCTCGCCCTGCTTGACCGCGGTACCGGAATAGGCGGTGTCGCCGGCTTTTTTATCCACCGGCAGGGACTCACCGGTCAGCGCCGACTGATCGATGGTGAGATAGTCCCCTTGCAGCAGCTCAATATCCGCCGGCACCACATCGCCCAGGCGTATTCTCACCACATCATCCGGCACCAGCTCGCGGGCCGGGATTCCCCGCCACTGGCCATCCCGTAGCACGCGAGCGGTTAACGCCAGACTCTTTTTCAACTGGGCAATGGCGTTGCCGGCCTGGTACTCCTGCCAGAATCCGACCCCGGCGTTGAATCCCAGCAAGACCAGGATAATGGTCAGATCCGCCCAGTGGCCCACCACGGCGGACAGCAGGGCAGCGATCTCGATCATCCAGGGAATGGGTCCCCAGAAATAACCGAGTAGCTGGCGCAACCGACTGACGTGTCGTTCACTCCAGGCGTTGGGACCATACCGGGTCAGGCGTTGCGCCGCCTGTTCGGTTGTCAATCCGGTCAGCGGTGCGGTCTGTACAGTCCCGGCGTCACGCTGTTCCTCGGGGCTTGGTTTGGTGGGCTCTGTGGATTGGGACATCACGGATTACTCGGTTAGGTTGAACGGCAAATTGGCTGAACAAAAACGGTGCTGGACAGGCGGTGGTTGAGTATTGAGGGACTACCGTTCATGGCCGTTTCCGCTGTTGGAAATAATGGGCCAGCATCACCGCCAGCGCACAGGAGGCCAGTCGGGCAATGGTGTGGTCTGCGCGGCTGGTGAGAATTATCGGTACCCGGGCACCCAGGGCGATCCCCGCCGATGTGGCGCCGCCCAAATACTCCAGCTGCTTGGCCAGCATATTGCCGGCCTCCAGGTCGGGCACCAGGAGTATATCTGCCTGTCCGGCAACCGGTGAGACGATCCCCTTGATCGCCGCCGCCTCGGGAGAAACCGCGTTATCAAACGCCAGCGGACCGTCGATCAGGCCGCCGGTGAGCTGGCCGCGATCGGCCATTTTGCACAAGGCCGCGGCATCCAGGGTGGATTGGATGGCGGGTGTCACTGTCTCCACCGCTGACAGAATGGCCAGTTTGGGCTGCGGATTGCCCAGTGCGTGGGCCAGGTCGATGGCGTTTTGGGCAATGTCACGCTTTTGGGCCAGGGTCGGATAGATATTGATGGCGGCGTCGGTGATAAACAGCGGCTGGCCATAGCTTGGTACATCGAAGGCAAACACATGGCTCAGGCGCCGTTCCGTGCGTAGTCCGGTAGCCTGCGCAACCACGGCGTGGAGCAACTCATCGGTATGCAGGCTGCCTTTCATCAAGGCGTCGACTTTACCCACGCGGGCCAGTTCAACCGCCCGCTCGGCGGCCGCATGGCTGTGCTCCGTGGTGATCAGTTCGTAAGGCGCCAGATCTATATTCTCTGCCGCGGCGACTGCCTGAATCTTCCTTTCAGGACCGATCAGTGTGGGCACGATCAAGCCATTCTCGGCGGCCGCCACGGCACCTGCCAGGGAGGTTTTGTCCACCGGATGCACCACCGCAGTGCGCAGGGGCGGATAGCTCTTGGCGCGGGTCAGCAATCGCTGCAGGTGAACCTGTTCGGGCAGCTGTACTTCCGGTAGCAGCCAGCGTGGGCGTCTGATTTTCTCCGTTGGCGCCAGTACCTCCACCTCACCATGGATAACGGTCTGGCCCGTTTGATTGGTGCAGAGGCAGTTGAAGACCAGTCGATGTCGTCTGGCATCCCTGGTTTTGACCGTGACCGTGGCGGTCAATCGGTCGCCCAGCGCCACCGGGCGGTGAAAGCTTAATGACTGGTTGAGATAGACGGTGCCCGGTCCCGGCAGTTGGGTGCTGAGGAGCGTTGAGATCAGGGCGCCGCCCCACAGTCCGTGAGCAATGATCTCGTGGAAGTGACTGGTTTTCGCATACGCTTCGTCCACACGGGCCGGATTCATATCGCCGGACATCACCGCAAACAGTTTTATGTCCTGTAGTGTCAGACAGCGCTCCAGGCTCGCCGAGTCGCCTACCTGGATTTCATCGAAAGTGCGGTTCTCAATATAGCTTTGCCTCATGATGCCATTCCCTGGTGGTGATCACTGGGAGTATCCCTGTAGCGGGCGTGGCCGGATTGGGGTGGGCAACGTCACTGGCTACAAATCGACCTCTGCAGTGTCGACCTGTTCACGTAGTGGCGCTGGTACGGCGTGTTCCGGTTGTTGTGGCCTTGCGCCAACTACAGATGCTGTTGAGGGCTGGGAAATCGTAGCAGATCTCAGATCTGGAACGGCTCCCTTGCCTCCGGTCTGAGGGTGACCCCGACCCGCTGCTGTTGCCTGTACGGGTGGTTGGTCAAGCTCGCTGAATTGATCATGGGATGATCAATGGGGTCAGTATTGCGCGTCATTTGTTGCAGTGCAATAAGTTATTCCGGTAAATATTCCCGTTGAGTTGCGCTGCATCAATTGGCGGCGATTATCCACCGCTTCAGCCTGCCGCCGGGGTTTGTTGTCAGGCGCGAAAGCTGCGCACCAGTTGATGCAAGCGCCGGCGCTGCCGGGGATCATCCGCACTGCCGTAGCGCAAGCTGATGTAGAGATTCACAATGGCGCTCACCGGTCGCTGCAGATCGGGCCGTTTCCGGATCACCCGGCGGGCAAAATCCTGTGGCCCCTCGTGGGGTAGACGCCGCAGCCCCCGGCGGGCCAGGCGACGGCAGAAGGTTGCATAGTCCCGCTGTACCGGATCGACCCTGCCCCGGCCGCGCCAGCGCAACAGCAGGATCAGCAACGGAACCAGTGCGGCGATGGCCAGCATCATGGTCAGTGCCAGTTTGAACGCGGAGAGGGCGCCGAATCCCAGCAGTTGCAGGAGGTGCTGCTGCTGTTCACTGGAGTAGCCGAGAATCCAGCGGTGCCAGGAGGCGTTGGCGGCATCCAGGCCGAGACGGAACTGTTTTGCCAACCGGTTCAGCAGGGCGTTGTCCCCGGCCGAGAAGATGACCGGAAAACCGGGCGCGCTGTTCTCCTGCAGATCGAATTCAAAGGAGCGCTCAATGCGCTCCGGTGCCACGGCGGCGGTGGGGTCGATGCGGGTCCAGCCACTCTGTTCCAGCCACACTTCGCTCCAGGCGTGGGCATCGGACTGGCGCACGATCAGGTAGTCACCCAGGGGGTTCAGTTCACCGCCCTGGTAGCCGGTCACCACCCGGGCCGGGATGCCGGCCAGTCGCATCAGCAGAGTGAAGCTGGTGGCGTAGTGTTCGCAGAAGCCGCGCCGGCTGTCGAACAGGAACTGATCGATCGGGTTCCCATCCAGCGGGGGCGGATTGAGGGTGTAGTAGAAAGGTTCATTGCGGAAAAACTGCAGTGCCCGATTGACCAGCTGGCGGTTGTTGGCGGACTCTGCCCGCCAACGGTTCACCAGGGCCCGCATGCGCGGGGTGACGCTGCCGGGCAGTTGCAACCCGAGGTGGCGCTGCTGTTCGCTCAGCGGGCCGGTCTGGTACTGCAGACGTGAGGTGGCGGCATAGCGGTAACGCCGCTGGCGGATATTCTTGGCAGTGATCTGAAAATCGGCCGTCAGTTCGGCCCCAAGCGGCAGGCTGTCCGGCAGGTCCAGGGCATAGAGCCAGTTGTTGGGTGATGGCTCCAGGGTTACCCGGTAGCTGACCGGCGCTGCACTGCTGCGGTACCTGACCGCATCGGTGTCATTGAGCCGGGCCTGGTTCCAGCGCCGGCCGTCGGTCCGCCACAGCACCGGGCCGCGCCAGTAGCGCTGGGGTGGCGCGGGGACCTGCTGATCGAATTCGACCCGGAAGACCACGGCCCGGGAGCGGATCAGCTGACTGATGCTGCCCAGGGTGATGTTGTCGCTGAGACCGGTCTGCCCGGTGGAGTTATCCACGCCCAGGTTCCACAGTGGTCCATCGATGCGTGGGAACAGGAAGAACAGCACCAGCATCACCGGTATGGCCTGCAGGCCCATGCTGGCGGCGGTACGCAGCGAAGCGGTCGGCCAGCCGCTCCGGCTGCGGCTGTGGGCGGCCTCCACCAGCAGACCACTGAGTGCCACCACCATCACCAGTATATAGGCGACGGTCAGCATGGTCTGGTCAAACAGAAAGTGGGTGATGAGGGAGAAGTAGCCGAGAAAAATCACGACGTAGAGATCCCGGCCACGGCGGCACTCCAGCAGTTTCAGTCCCAGCATCAGCGACAGCAGCGCCACCTTGGCCGGCAGGCCCATCAACAGCGGATAGAGGGACAGAATCAGCGCCAGGCCAACCAGGGTGATAGCCAGCAGCAGCCAGCGGCCGATCTGCAGGCGAGGCAGATAGAGGGTGGCGACCCGCAGCAGAATGACCGCGATGAAAGCGAGGCTGACACGCAGATCAAGCCGGGTGAAATGGGGGGCCACCACCAGCAGGGTGATCAGGGTGAGTGACAGCTGCGTCCGGCTGCTGAGCAGCGGCTGACTCATGCCGGCGTCTCCCCGTACAGGGCCAGGGCAGTCAATGCAGCCTGCAGCTGTGTCTCACCCCGGGCCGGCTTCAGCTCCTGATCCGGCAGGCGCAACCCGAACGCCTGCTGCTGTTCGGCCGCATCCAGTACCGCCCGGCACAGGGCGCTGAGCCGGGCCTCGGTCTCCAGGCCTGGATAGCTGGCCCAGTCGATCCACAACCTGTCGGCCCGGTCACCGCCAAACTGTTTGGTCTGCAGCCCTTGCTCCCGGGCCTCCGTTTTCCAGTCGATCTGCCGGGGCGAGTCGCCGGGCCGGTAGCCCCGCAGGCCGATGAAGTCGTCGCTCCCCACACCCTTGTCGCCCTGGGAACTGGGTTGATAACTGGGTTGACTGGTGAGCCGGCTGCGTGGCCCCGGCGCCGGATAGACCAGGGTTTCCGCCTCCAGTTCCAGGTAGCTCCAGGCATACAGCAGGCCGAGTGGATAACGGGTACTCAGGGTGCAGCGGGGCAGCAGTAGTCGACCGCGCCGCTCGGCTCGAACCGGCAGGGTAAACGCCTGTTCGCCCGCTGGCGGGAGATCGTCCGCCACCGGCTCGCCGGCAGCAACCTGCAACTGGATGCCGGGCCGTTCATCCCGTCCGGTATGGCTGACCAGGATCTCGAATCTGGCCGACTGTCCTTTGAACACCGGTTCACAGCGTCCCGGACGGATTTGCAGCCC
The DNA here is from genome assembly GCF_001007875.1 of Sedimenticola thiotaurini. NCBI lineage: Bacteria > Pseudomonadati > Pseudomonadota > Gammaproteobacteria > Chromatiales > Sedimenticolaceae > Sedimenticola > Sedimenticola thiotaurini. The sequence goes on from NZ_CP011412.1 coordinate 2,834,217, forward strand.
GAGCAGGTTGCGCCAGGTATGCAGCATGGCCACCAGGCCGAGTCCGGCCAGCAGAAACGTGAGCAGCAGACCGAGATTGTTGGCGTAGTTGATCGATCCGATCCACATCAGTAACAGCAGCAGGGCGAAACCGAGCCCCTGGCGGGTGGGAAGGATATAGATCTGCTGAGCACCGACGCTGGTGTTGCCCTGGGCATCGCTGTGGCAGCGCCGGATAAACCGGTCCGGGATCTTCAGCCTCATGGCAGGGGCACGGATTCCAGCAGATACTGGGCCAGGCCCCGCTCTTCAGCCATCCCGCCGTCACCGCCTCCCTGCAGACGATGGGTCACCGTGGCTGCCAGCACTGCCTGCACATCCTCCGGCAGTACCTGGGGATGGCCGGCCAGCAGCGCCCAGGCCCGGGCGCTGTTGATCAGGGCGAGGCCGGCCCGGGGCGACAGGCCGTGCTGGAATCGGGGGCTGCTGCGGCTGAACTTGAGCAGGGCCTGGATGTAGTCCAGCAGAGCGTTCGACACATGCACCCGGGTCACCTGCTGCTGTAACTCCCGCAGCTGTTCCAGGGTCAGACAGGGGGCGAGTTGCTCCAGCAGGTTGCGCCGATCCTCGCCGGCCAGCAGGACCCGCTCCGCCTGTGCATCCGGGTAGCCGATCTGGATCCGCATCAGAAAGCGATCCAGTTGCGACTCCGGCAGGGGGAAAGTACCGACCTGGTGGGCCGGGTTCTGGGTCGCGATGACAAAAAAGGGTTGGGGCAGGTTGCGGGTCTGGCCATCGCTGGTCACCTGACGCTCCTCCATCGCCTCCAGCAGGGCGCTCTGGGCCTTGGGGGTGGCCCGGTTGATCTCATCCGCCAGCAGCAGCTGGCTGAATACCGGTCCCGGATGAAACTGGAACGATTCGTCACCCCGGTTGTAGATGGAGACGCCGATAATGTCCGCCGGCAGCAGGTCGCTGGTGAACTGGATGCGCTGGTACTGCAGTCCCAACAGACGGGCCAGGGTGTGGGCCAGAGTGGTCTTGCCCACCCCGGGCAGATCCTCGATCAGCAGATGGCCGTTGGCCAACAGACAGGTGAGGGCCAGCCGTATTGTATGTTCCTTGCCGACGATGATTTTACCGGCCTGGGCCACCGCTTGATCCAGCAACTGCTTCATAATCACTCCCGATTTTCTGATACGGTTGAAAGAGTACCAGTTTTTTTAAGAGTTCCGGATGATGGTGTCCCCATAACGCCAACCGGCACCGCAATTCCCCGGTTGTGGCGGGGTGCCGCACCGTTATCCGCTCAGTCAAGGGTACTGTTCCCGCTGTCTGCCTGTTCCAGCTACCGGCCCACAAGGGGTACACTACCCGGCTGATTCGATCTTGGTTCGGGATACTATGTTCTATACAGACAGCTACGAGGTGATTGTGGTCGGCGGCGGCCATGCCGGTACCGAGGCGGCCCTGGCGGCGGCGCGCATGGGCGCCCGTACTCTGCTGTTGAGCCACAATATCGAGACCCTGGGCCAGATGAGCTGCAATCCTGCCATCGGCGGCATCGGCAAGGGCCACCTGGTAAAAGAGGTGGATGCCCTGGGTGGCATCATGGCCCGGGCCACCGACCAGGCCGGTATCCAGTTCCGCATCCTTAACGCCAGCAAGGGGCCGGCGGTGCGGGCGACCCGCGCCCAGGCGGACCGGGTGCGCTACAAGGCGGCCATCCGTTATGCCCTGGAGAACCAGCCCGACCTGGATCTGTTTCAGCAGGCGGTGGATGACCTGATCGTGGAGGGGGAGCGGGTCACTGGCGTGGTGACCCAGATGGGGCTCAAGTTCCGCGCCAACGCTGTGGTGCTCACCACCGGTACTTTTCTTGGTGGCCGTATCCATATCGGACTCAACAATTACGAAGGCGGCCGGGCCGGCGATCCCCCGGCCAATGCCCTCTCCCGGCGACTGCGGGAGCTACCGTTTCATGTGTCGCGGCTGAAGACCGGAACCCCACCCCGTATCGACAGCCGCACCATTGATTACAGCCAGCTGGCCGAACAGCCGGGGGATGACCCGGCGCCGGTGTTCTCGTTTCTGGGTTCCCGTGACGAGCATCCGCGCCAGGTGAGCTGCCACATCACCCATACCAATGAGCGCACCCACGAGATCATTCGCGGCGGCATGTCCCGCTCGCCCATGTATACCGGGGTGATCGAGGGGGTTGGTCCGCGCTACTGCCCCTCCATCGAGGACAAGGTGGTGCGCTTTGCCGACAAGAGCTCCCACCAGATCTTTATCGAACCGGAGGGGCTGGAGTGCAACGAGGTCTACCCGAACGGCATCTCCACCTCCCTCCCCTTTGATGTGCAACTGGCGTTGGTGCGCTCCATGGAGGGGTTTGCCGAGGCCCGTATCATGCGGCCCGGTTACGCCATCGAGTATGACTTCTTCGATCCCCGGGATCTGCGCCCCAGCCTGGAGACGCGTTTCATCGACGGGCTGTACTTCGCCGGTCAGATCAATGGCACCACCGGCTATGAGGAGGCGGCGGCCCAGGGGTTGCTGGCCGGACTCAATGCGGTACTGAAACTGCGTGACCAGGCGGCCTGGTGCCCGCGCCGGGATGAGGCCTATCTGGGCGTGCTGGTGGATGACCTGATCAGCAAGGGGACCCAGGAGCCCTACCGTATGTTCACCAGCCGGGCCGAGTTCCGCCTGCTGCTGCGGGAGGATAATGCCGACCTGCGCCTGACCGAGCAGGGTCGCCGGCTGGGGCTGGTGCCGGATGAGCGTTGGCAGCGCTTTGAACAGAAGCGCGAGGCGATCGAACAGGAGCAGCAGCGGCTGCGGGATATCTGGGTGCAACCCCGGACGCCCCTGGCCGAGCAGGTGACGGCGCTGTTTGACAGCCCCATCTCCAAGGAGACCCGGGCGCTGGATCTGCTGGCGCGGCCGGACGTGGATTACCAGCGGCTCTGCAGCCTGCCGGACCTGGGCCCGGCGCTGACCGATAACGAGGCGGCGGAGCAGCTGGAGATTCAGGCCCGTTATGCCGGTTATATCAAGCGCCAGCAGGTGGAGATCGAGCGTCTGCGGGCCAACGAAGCACTGAAACTGCCGGACAATTTTGACTATGCCAAGGTGCGCGGCCTGTCGGCGGAGGTGCGGGAGAAGCTGATCAAGCGACGCCCGGCCACGATCGGCCAGGCGAGCCGGATTCCCGGCCTGACTCCGGCTGCCATCTCCCTGCTGTTGATCCATCTGAAGCGTAAATCATGACCGAACACCTGACCCGCTGGCGGCACCAGCTGAGCGATGGCCTGCGGGCCATGGCCATCGACCTCTCCCTGGAGCAACAGCAGCAGTTGCTCGATTACCTCGGTCTGCTGCTGAAGTGGAACCGGGCGTTCAATCTGACCGCGATCCGCGATCCCGAGCAGATGGTCTCCCGCCAGCTGCTCGATAGCCTGTCGATCCTGCCCCTGCTGACCGGTGAACGGGTGCTGGATGTGGGCACCGGGCCGGGTCTGCCGGGCATTCCCCTGGCGGTGGCGCAACCCGACAGCCGCTTTGTGCTGATCGATTCGAACGGCAAGAAGACCCGCTTTGTCCAGCAGTCCCTGGTCACTCTCGGACTGCCCAATGTGGCAGTGGTGCGCACCCGGGTGGAGGCTTACCAGGCCGGGACCGGTTTTGACACCATTACGGCACGGGCCTTTGCCGCCCTGCCCAAGATGGTGCAGCTGACCCGGCATCTGCTGGCGGATCGGGGCCAGTTGCTGGCCATGAAGGGTACCGTGCCAAAAGACGAGATTGCCGAACTGGAGGCAGCGGGTTACCGGGTTGAAGTGGTGCCGTTGCGGGTGCCGGGGAGTGATGGTCAGCGCCACGCCCTGCGGGTGCGGGCGGGTCGGTCGGCTGAGTAAGCAATATTAATGGGCTGCGTTGATACGCAGTCGTTGGAGGATGAGATGCAGATCTGGGTCGACGCGGATGCCTGCCCCAACGTGATCAAGGAGATCCTGTTCCGGGCGGCAGAACGGATGAAGATAGCCGTTATTCTGGTGGCCAACCAGGCGATCAGAACCCCGCCCTCCCCCTATATCCGCTCCATTCAGGTGTCGGCCGGGTTCGACGTGGCGGATAACGAAATCATCCGCCAGGCAGAGGCCGGTGATCTGGTGATCACCGCCGATATCCCGCTGGCGGCCGGGGTGATCGACAAGGGTGCCTACGCCCTTAACCCCCGGGGTGAGCTGTATACCCGGGAGAATATCCGGGAACGGCTGGCGATGCGGAACTTTATGGATGAGTTGCGCAGCAGCGGCGTTAATACGGGCGGCCCGCCGGCCCTGGACAAGAGTGATCGTCAGGCCTTCGCAAATCAGTTGGATCGCTTCCTGGTGCGAGGCGGACCCTGAGTCGGTTGCCGGAACCCCCTACTCCAGGGTTTCGATATCGTTTCTGAGCTGATCCAGCTTGCGCTTCATCACCTTCTCCAGGTGATCGATATCGCTCAGGATGCGCTTTTTAAAATCGGCCACATTCTCTTCATGGTGCACCAGCTGGTCCAGTTCCTGGGTAAGCTTCAGCATGGTGGGGGATATTTCACTGACCTCTTTGTACTTGTGGGTACCGCTGTCCACCTGCACCATCTTTTTCGAGCGCCCGTGCCTGAACTTCATGCTGTGGGGGAACAGCTCGCCTTTCTTGCGTTTGAAGTAGATCTTCAGGATGTCTTCATCCCCCTCCTGCCGCAGGGTATAACGTTCGATCTGGTCGAGATCGCTAACGCCCAGCTCGTTTAAGGTTTCATACATGGATCAATCCTTGCCGTCGTGCGGCGTCTCCGGGACACGGGTCCCTTAAATATGCGTTAGTGCCCGGGGAACTGCAAGTCGATCGCTCCATTGGCTGCGGTTCATTCCTATGGCGGTCCGGTCATCCGGAAATGGGGTGGTTTGCTCCCAGTATAGGAGAGTGTATCCGGCCCGGATGGGCAATCCGGCTTGCCGTTGCGTAAACCGAAGAGTAATAATCTTCCGGGTCATCGGAATCCCGACAGAGAGGTGGGTATGACAACAACCGTGGCGGGTAAGTGCTGGCAGTGCGGAACTGAATTGTCGAAGTACGATTATGGTCGGGAGACCCTCTGTCTGAAGTGCGGCAAGCCGACCCGGGCGTGTCGAAACTGCCGCTGGTATGATCCGGCTTTCACCAACCAGTGCCGGGAACCCCAGGCGGATAAGGTGCTGGACAAGACCCGTGCCAACTACTGTGACTATTTCGAGGCGACCGCCGATCCCCGCTCGGAGAGCGACAGTGGAGCGGATTATCGCCAGGCAGCGGAAGCGCTGTTCAAGTAACACCGGGCACGGGGAGGCACCGACGGTGCAATCCGCATCACACAACGTCTGCTGATCGGGGCAAAGTTCGTACATCTGCCCCGCTTTCTGATATTCTGAGCGGCCCGCCAGGACAACCTGGGCGGGGGTTTTGGAAACCCGGCATGGCCGGGTACTAGCGCGGAAATGGGCTATGGGTCGAATAATCTGTGTCGCAAATCAGAAAGGTGGGGTTGGTAAAACCACCACGGCGGTTAATCTGGCGGCGTCGCTGGCATCGTTCAAGCGCAAGGTATTGCTGGTGGACCTGGATCCACAGGGCAACGCCACGATGGGCTGTGGTGTGGACAAGCACAATCTCGACAGCTCCAGTTGCGATGTGCTGCTGGGTGAGGCGAACTGCAATGATGCGGTGGTGAAGGCACCCGAAGCGGGCTTCGACGTGCTGCCCGCCAATGCCGATCTGACCGCTGCTGAGGTGGGGCTGATGAATGTCCCGCTGAAGGAGAAACGCCTCAGCCTGGCGTTGGCCGGAGCCAAGGATCGTTATGATTACATCGTCATTGACTGTCCGCCATCGCTGAACATGCTGACCGTCAACGCCCTGGTGGCGGCGGATGGCGTGCTGATCCCCCTGCAGTGTGAGTACTACGCCCTGGAGGGGTTGTCCGCCCTGATCAATACCATCCGGCAGATCCAGGGTAGCCGCAACAGCCAGTTGGTGATTGACGGCATCCTGCGCACCATGCACGATCCGCGCAACAACCTGACCAACGAAGTGTCGGCCCAGCTGATCCAGCACTTTGGCGACCAGGTGTTCCGTACCATCATCCCGCGCAATATCCGGGTTGCCGAGGCGCCGAGTCACGGGCTGCCGGTTTTACTGTATGATAAATCGTCGCGCGGTGCGGTATCCTACCTGGCCATGGCCAGCGAGCTGATGCGCAGACAGGAAAAACGCATGGCTGCACCGGCCTGAACAAGACAAGATCACGCATGCCTGGTGGCGTGCGTCTATGCGGAAACAGAACATGGCAGCAAAAAAAAGAGGCCTCGGACGCGGACTGGATGCCCTGCTGGGGAATCCGACGGGTAAGGAGGAGCAATCATCAAGCGAGGCCGGCCAATCGGCCGACAGCCTCACCTCCCTGCCGGTCGATCTGATCCGGCGCGGCCGTTATCAGCCACGTCGGGATTTCAATCCTGAGAGTCTGCAGGAGCTGGCGGACTCCATCGCCGCCCAGGGCGTGGTACAACCCATCGTGGTGCGACCGGTGGACGGCAATCAGTATGAGATCATTGCCGGTGAGCGGCGCTGGCGCGCCTCCCAGCAGGCCGGGCTGAGCGAGATACCGGTGGTTATCCGGGATGTTAACGACCAGGCCGCCATGGCCATGGGGCTGATTGAGAATATCCAGCGCGACGATCTGAATCCGCTGGAAGAGGCCGGTGCCCTGCACCGGCTGCTGAACGAATTTGAGTTGACTCACCAGGAGATTGCCCGGGCGGTGGGCAAATCCCGCACCACCGTGACCAACCTGCTGCGGCTGCTGGAGCTGAACGCGGACGTAAAGAGCATGATCGAAGAGGGGCGCATCGAGATGGGGCATGCCCGTGCCCTGCTCGGCCTGAAGGGGGGTCTGCAGAGCGAAGCGGCCCGGCAGGTCAGCCTGCAGGGGCTTTCGGTTCGGGAGACCGAAAAGCTGGTGCGTCGCCTGCAGGGCGAAAGTGAGGGATCAGCGAAGGCGAAACAGCCGGTACGGGAAGATCCCAACATCCGCTCGTTGGAAAACCGCCTTACCGAGCGCCTCGGAGCCCGCGTTAAGTTGCAGCAGGGTAACGGTGGCAAAGGCAAGCTGGTGATCAGCTATAACAGTCTCGATGAACTGGACGGAATACTGGAACATATACAGTAGGTTGGGTGCGATATGCCGGTGATGAACCAATGTTTATTTTCGGTATAATCATAAAACTTATTTGCCCATCGTTTGACCTTATGCGGCGCAACATTTATACTGCGCCGGCTTTTTGAGTGCGGTTTTAACTGCTGGGGATCTTTGATCGATGCATCTGGCGGATAAGCGCCAAGCCTACCGCACCGTCCTGGCACAATTAGTAACGTCCTTGACTGCGGCCTTGATACTGCTGCTGGTCGCGGGCGGTGTTTATGCTTACTCAGGACTGGCGGGCGGGCTGATAGCAACCCTGGGGAATGTCCTGTTTGCCTATCGGATTTTTGTCCGGTATACCGCCCAGGAGCCGGGCAGACTGCTGGCCCGCTTCTACGGCGCAGAGATCTTGAAACTCGTGTTGACGGGTTTGCTTTTTGCGGGGGTCATCCTCTGGATCAAGCCACTGAGTGTTGGCGCACTGTTGGGCATCTTTCTGTTGGTACAGTTGATGCCGATCGTGGTGGTTCAACTATTGGATTAACATCAAATTTTGGTTATGTGATAGCACAATGGCTGGCGATACCCTTACCTCTAGCGAATACATTAAGCACCATCTGACCAACCTGACCTTCGGTCAGCATGCCGACGGTAGCTGGGGCCTTGCCCACAGTGCGGCCGAGGCGAAAGAGATGGGTTTCTGGGCCATTAACGTCGATACCATGTTCTGGTCGATATTACTGGGCGGCCTGTTCATCTACTTCGGCAAGAAGGTCGCCGATCGGGTCACTTCCGAAGTACCGGGCGGCCTGCAGAACTTCGCCGAGTGGCTGGTGGAGTTTGTCGACGACAGCGTGCGCGGCTCCTTCAGCGGCCGCAATCCCCTGGTGGCTCCCCTGGCGCTGACCATCTTCGTCTGGATCTTCCTGCAAAACCTGATGGATCTGGTGCCGGTCGACGTGATCCCCTATATCAGCGGCGCCCTGGGTATCCACTTCATGAAAGTGGTGCCCTCGACTGATCCCAACGGTACTTTCGGTATGGCGATCGGCGTGTTCCTGCTGACGCTTTACTACAGCATCAAGATCAAGGGCGTGGGCGGCTTCATGGGTGAACTGACCCTGCAGCCCTTCTCTTCAGACAATGTGATCGTCAAACTGCTGTTTATTCCGATCAACTTCGTCCTCGAATTCGTCAGCCTGATTGCCAAGCCGATTTCCCTGGCACTGCGACTGTTCGGCAACATGTACGCCGGTGAGATGATCTTCATTCTGATCGCCCTGATGTACAACGCCGGTATCGTGCTGGGACTGTTCGGCGGTGTACTGCAGTTGGGCTGGGCAATCTTCCATATCCTGATTATCACGTTGCAGGCGTTCATCTTCATGACCCTGACCATCGTTTATCTGGACATGGCGCATAACGAACACTGATTTCTTTGTAGTTTTTTCGATTAACTTAACAACCTCACGACAAACGGGAGATAGAAATGACTGAAGCAACTGCACTGTTGTACATCGCTGGTGCATTGATGATGGGTCTGGGTGCACTGGGTGCCGCAGTCGGTATCGGTGTGCTGGGTGGCCGTTTCCTCGAGGGTGCAGCCCGTCAGCCTGAGCTGATTCCGATGCTGCGTACCCAGTTCTTCATTGTTATGGGTCTGGTCGACGCCGTTCCCATGATCGCTGTTGGTTTGGCGATGTACGTCTTGTTCGCGGTTGCCGGGTAATTTTGGTTATCAACGAACATACTGACTATCATCTCGTCAAAAGCGAGGTAAATCCGGGATGAACATAAATCTGACTCTTATTGGTCAGCTTCTCTCCTTTGCGGTGTTTGTGTGGTTCACGATGAAGTTTGTCTGGACCCCGATCATGGGCGCCCTCGACACTCGTCGAAAGGAGATTGCAGACGGACTGGCAGCCGCAGAACACGGCCAGCACGAACAGGAGTTGGCCAAGGAACGTGCTAAAGAGGCTATCCGCGAAGCGAAAAGCCAGGCAGCCGAAATCATTAACCAGGCTCAGAAGCGTGCTTCCGAGATCGTTGATGAATCCAAGGGCAACGCACGTGCCGAAAGCGAACGTATTCTTGCAGCTGCCCAGGCGGAGATCGAGCAGGAGACCAATCGTGCTCGTGAACAGCTGCGTCAACAGGTAGCCGAGCTGGCGGTATTGGGTGCAAGCAAAATTCTCCGCAAGGAGATCGACGCTTCTGCCCATCAGGATATCGTCGAACAACTGGCTCAGAAGATCTAAGGCGCTGCTATGGCTGGAGACACAACCACAATAGCCCGTCCTTACGCGGAAGCGGTATTTAACCGGGCCAAAGAGACCGATACATTAGGTCCCTGGTCGGAAACTCTTGAGTTTCTTGAGGCAGTGGTTGGCGATCCAACCATGGCCGGGGTTATCACCAATCCCAAATTCGACCGGTCAGATCTTGCGGATCTGGTTATCGAAATCGGGGGTGACCGCTTCAACGAAGAGGGCAAGAACCTGGTCAAGGTACTGGTAGCCAATGGACGTCTTACCCTGGCGGGTGAGATAGCCAGACTCTACGAGCAACTGAAAGCCAAAAGTCAGCGGATACAGCATGTGCACGTAACCTCTGCATTTGCCCTGGAGCCGAATCAGGAAACCCAAATAGCCGATGCGCTGAAAGCCAAACTGGGATACGACATAACCATCACCAGCGAAGAGAATGCAGACCTGATAGGTGGCGTTCACATTCGAGCTGGCGACATGGTGATTGACGGTTCCGTCAGCGGGCAGCTGCAGCAACTGGCGAACGAATTAGGAATCTAAGCGAGAAGCCATCATGCAACTCAATCCATCCGAGATCAGCGAACTGATCAAAAACAGGATCGAAAAGTTCGATCTGAAGACTGAAGCCCGCAACGAGGGCACCATCATCAGTCTGACCGACGGCATTGCCCGAATCCATGGTCTGGAAGACGCCATGTCTTACGAGATGCTGGAGTTTCCGGGTAATACCTACGGTCTGGCTCTGAACCTGGAGCGTGACTCCGTCGGCGCGGTAATCCTGGGTGAGTACACTCACCTGACCGAAGGCGACGCAGTGAAATGTACCGGCCGCGTACTGGAAGTGCCTATCGGCGAAGGCCTGCTGGGTCGCGTTGTTGACTCACTGGGTAACCCGCTGGACGGCAAGGGTGATGTGGAATTTACTGAAACCTCCCCGATTGAGAAGGTGGCTCCGGGTGTGATCGATCGTAAATCGGTGGATCAGCCGGTGCAGACCGGTCTCAAGGCAATCGATGCCATGGTGCCGGTAGGTCGTGGCCAGCGTGAGCTGATCATCGGTGACCGTCAGACCGGTAAGTCTGCCATCGCCATCGACGCCATCATCAACCAGAAGGGTACCGGCGTTAAGTGTATCTACGTGGCAGTGGGTCAGAAGAACTCCACCATCGCGCAGGTGGTACGCAAGCTCGAAGAGCACGGCGCCATGGAGCACACCATTATCGTTGCCGCTCCGGCTGCCGACTCAGCCGCCATGCAGTTCATCGCTCCCTACGCCGGCGCCACCATGGGTGAGTACTTCCGTGACCGCGGCCAGGATGCCATGATCATCTATGATGATCTGACCAAACAGGCCTGGGCCTATCGTCAGGTGTCCCTGTTGCTGCGTCGTCCCCCTGGTCGTGAAGCCTATCCCGGTGACGTCTTCTACCTGCACTCCCGTCTGTTGGAGCGTTCTGCCCGGGTTAACGAGGAGTTCGTGGAGAAGTTCACCAACGGTGAAGTCAAGGGCAAGACCGGTTCACTGACCGCTTTCCCCATTATTGAGACGCAGGGTGGTGACGTATCGGCTTTCGTACCGACCAACGTGATCTCCATTACCGACGGACAGATCTTCCTGGAGGCGGACCTGTTCAACGCCGGTATCCGCCCGGCAATCAACGCCGGTCTGTCCGTATCCCGTGTGGGTGGTGCTGCCCAGACCAAGATCATTAAGAAATTGGGTGGTGGTGTACGTCTGGCGTTGGCCCAGTATCGTGAGCTGGCAGCCTTCTCGCAGTTCGCATCAGACCTTGATGACGCAACCCGCGCCCAGCTGGAGCGTGGTGAGCGGGTAACCGAACTGATGAAGCAGCCGCAGTATACGCCGCTTTCAATCGCTGAGATGGCCACCTCGCTGTTCGCCGCCAATGAAGGCTATCTGGATGACATCCCAGCCAACAAAGTGGTGGATTTTGAAGCGGCGCTGCACTCCTATATGCGCAGCAATCAGAAAGAGCTGAGCGATCAGATCAACGCATCGGCCGATTACAATGACGAGATTGCCCAGTCATTGCATGACGCCATCAAGGACTTCAAGGCCAACCACACCTGGTAAGCATGACGTCCATTAAAGCTGAGAGATAAGGTTTAATCATGGCAGGCGCAAAAGAGATACGCACCAAGATTGCCAGCATCAAGAACACGCAGAAGATCACTTCCGCGATGGAGATGGTGGCAGCTGCCAAGATGCGCAAGGCGCAGGACCGAAAAGACGCAACCCGTCCCTATGCGGAAAAGATGCGGAACGTCATTGGTCACCTGGCCCACGCGCATCCGGAGTATGTCCACACCTTTATGAAAGAGCGTGACGTGAGCCGGGTCGGCTATATCGTTATCTCTTCCGATCGTGGACTCTGCGGCGGTTTGAACAGCAACCTGTTCCGCAAGCTGGTGCGGGAGATCCGCCAGCAGCAGGAAGCCGGTATTCAGGTTGATTTCTGCACCATCGGATCCAAGGCACTGGGCTTCTTCAAGCGTTTTGGCGGCAAGGTGCTGGCCCAGGCCACGCACATGGGCGATGCACCCCGTATCGAGCAGTTGATCGGTACCATCAAGGTGATGCTTGATGCCTACGAGAATGGTGACATTGATCGTATCTACGTAGCCTATAACGGCTTTGTGAATACCATGACCCAGGATCCAACCATCGAGCAACTGGTGCCGATTGCCGGCGAAACCGAGCAGGAGCTGAAGCACCATTGGGACTACATCTACGAGCCCGATTCGAAAGAGGTGCTGGATGGCTTGCTGACCCGCTACATCGAGTCGCTGGTCTACCAGGCAGTAGTTGAGAACGGTGCCTGCGAACAGTCTGCCCGTATGGTGGCCATGAAGGCGGCGACCGATAACGCAGGTAACCTTATCGATGAGTTGCAGTTGGTCTATAACAAGGCGCGTCAGGCAGCCATCACCCAGGAGATCTCCGAGATCGTGGCCGGCGCCGCGGCAGTTTAAGTACCGCCGCCGTATAAGTCCTTGTGTAGAACAGGTTAAGTTTTTAAACATTAGAGAGTCGTCGACAGCGACAAGAGGAACCAGAGATGAGTTCGGGTAAAGTGGTGGAAATCATCGGTGCTGTGGTGGACGTACAGTTCCCCATGGGTCATATGCCGAAGGTCTACGATGCGCTGAAGATCGAAGAAGTGGGTCTGACCCTTGAAGTTCAACAGCAATTGGGTGACGGCATCGCCCGTACCATTGCGATGGGTTCAACCGACGGTCTGAAGCGAGGCGTGGAAGCAGTCAATACGGGCGCCCCCATAACCGTCCCGGTCGGCCAGGGTACCCTGGGCCGGATCATGGACGTGCTGGGTAACCCGGTGGATGAGGCCGGTCCGGTCAAGACCGATGAGTTTATGCCGATTCACCGTGTCGCACCGAAACTGGAAGATCAGTCCACGGCTACCGAAATCCTGGAGACGGGCATTAAGGTGATCGACCTGATCATGCCGATCGTGAAGGGTGGTAAGGTCGGGCTGTTCGGCGGCGCCGGCGTGGGCAAGACCGTGACCCTGATGGAGCTGATCCGTAATATCGCTGTCGAGCACTCCGGATTCTCCGTATTTGCCGGTGTGGGTGAGCGTACCCGTGAGGGTAACGACTTCTACCACGAGATGGCTGAAGGTGGCGTACTTGATAAAGTGGCCCTGGTTTACGGTCAGATGAATGAGCCCCCTGGAAACCGTCTGCGCGTGGCCCTGACCGGTCTGACCATTGCGGAGAACTTCCGTGACGAAGGTCGTGACGTGCTGCTGTTCGTGGACAACATCTATCGCTACACCCTGGCGGGTACCGAGGTATCGGCACTGCTGGGTCGTATGCCTTCTGCGGTGGGCTACCAGCCGACACTGGCGGCCGAGATGGGTGTATTGCAGGAGCGTATTACCTCCACCAAGACCGGCTCTATCACCTCGTTCCAGGCGGTCTACGTACCGGCGGACGATTTGACTGACCCCTCCCCTGCCACCACCTTCGCTCACTTGGATGCGACCCTGGTACTGTCCCGTCAGATCGCTGAGCTGGGTATCTATCCGGCTGTGGATCCGCTGGACTCCACCTCGCGTATTCTGGATCCCCATATCGTCGGCGAAGAGCACTACAGCGTGGCCCGTGGCGTACAGGGTACCCTGCAACGCTATAAGGAACTGAAAGATATTATCGCCATCCTGGGTATGGACGAACTGTCAGAAGAAGACAAACTGACGGTTGCCCGTGCTCGTAAGATGCAGCGTTTCCTCTCCCAGCCCTTCTTCGTGGCCGAGGTCTTTACCGGTTCACCCGGTAAGTACGTATCGGTTAAAGATACCATTGCCAGCTTCAAGGCGATCCTGGAAGGTGAATATGATCACCTGCCGGAACAGGCCTTCTACATGGTCGGCGGTATCGAGGAAGCAGTCGAGCGCGGTGCAGGCGACTAAACAAGTCCGGAGAATCTAAATGTCCATGACTATACATGTCGACATCGTCAGTGCAGAGGGTGAGATCCATTCAGGCCAGGCCGAAATGGTTTACGCCCCCGGCGTGATGGGTGAATTGGGTATCGCCCCGCGGCACACGCCGCTGGTGACCCGCCTGAAGCCCGGCGATGTGCGAGTGGAAAACGGCAAGGAGATGATGCATTTCTACGTCTCCGGGGGCATTCTTGAAGTCCAGCCGCATATGGTGACGGTGCTGGCCGATACCGCTGTGCGGGCAAGTGATCTAGACGAGGCCGCGGCCATTGAGGCGAAACGACGCGCCGAAGAGGCTCTGGCTGGTCAGAAAGAGCAGTTCGAATATGCCAAGGCACAGGCCGAACTGGCCGAAGCTGTGGCGCAACTTCGGGCGATCGAAAAGCTTCGCAAGATCAAGAAGTCCTGATTCAGATGCTGTGCAAAAAGACCCCGCCATATTGGCGGGGTTTTTTTTCCCCTGACATAATCCAGGTGGTCTGGGTATCGATTGCAATGAACCAGAGCACAGCCCGCCCGCCCGGTGAACGAGCGGGTCTACCGCCAGGTCCGGTGCCGGTTCGAGCGGGTTTGGAGTGCAGGAATAATCGCCCCCGTGGGCCTATACTTCAGTTCGGATTATGGATATCAAATTCGTTCATATCAGCCTGAAAAGAACCCACCGCAAACTCCTGCTGGTGGCGGTAACCGTCCTGTTTGCCCTGGTGCTGTGGCTTACCGGGCACTGGTCCCGGCAACTGGCACTGGAGAACCTGCAACTCCAGAACCAGCATCAACTCAAACTGTTCGTTGCCAGCCTGCAGGGCCAGTTGCAGAAATATGAGATTCTGCCGGAGCTGCTGGCCACCAACAGCCTGCTGCTGAATTTCCTGCAGTACCCCAACGACGTCAACACCATCACAGCGCTGAACCGGTATCTGGAGAGCATCAATAATGTGGCGGGCGCTTCCGATACCTACCTGATGAATGCCCAGGGCTGGACCATCGCGGCATCCAACTGGCTTTCTGATCGCCCTTTCATCGGCCGCAACTTCGGTTTCCGGCCCTACTTCAAACAGGCCATGCAGGGCAAACTGGGCCGCTATTTCGCGCTTGGCTCAACCTCTAACCGACGCGGTTACTACTTTGCCTATCCGGTGCGGGACAAAAAGAAGATCCAGGGCGCCGTGGTGATGAAGATCGAGTTCAACGAATTTGAAGAGAGCTGGAGTGGATTAAAAGAGAACTTCGTCGTTACCGATCCTGATGGGGTGATCTTCGTCTCCACCAATGATGAGTGGCGTTATAAAAGCCTGTCGCCCCTGGATGACGAGGTACTGAAGCGTATTTATGCCAGTCGTCGCTATGGGGATGTGGAGATCGGCACCCTCTCCATTACCCGTAAAGACCGGCTTAACGAAACCGCTCAGGTTGTCAATATGGGTGTGTCTCGTCACTCCGATCACCTGATGTTGGTACAGGAGATGGCGGAAGCCGGTTGGCGGGTCCACACGTTTGCCAGTCTTGACGTGGTAAACGGACAGATGCTGAAGTCAGTACTGTTCGCCGCGATTCTCTACATCGCCATCATCCTCCTGGTGCTCTACATCGTGCAACGCAGCCGGCGCATCAAGGAGCGGGCGCGGTTTGAAAAGCGGGCTAAACAGGTGTTGGAGCGCCGGGTTCAGGAGCGGACCACCGATCTTACCCAGGCCAACCTGCGCCTGATGAAGGAGATTGAAGAGCACCGGCGTACGGATGAAACTCTACGCCAGACCCAGAATGAGCTGATCCAGGCCGCTAAGATGGCGGCACTGGGTCAGATGTCCTCGGGTATCAACCATGAGCTGAATCAGCCGCTGGCGGCAATCCGCTCCTATGCCGACAACGCTCGGGCGCTGCTTACCCGGGATCGTCCGGAAGAGGCTTGTTGGAATCTGGAACAGATCGCTGAACTGACCGAGCGCATGGCCAAGATCAGTCGTCAGTTGAAAGTATTCTCCCGCAAAACATCGGGCCAGATCGTGGTGGTGTCCCTGCGGGCGGTTATCGATAACGCCCTGAAAATTGTCGGCCCCCAACTGAAGGATACCGGGACCACCCTGCGTCGCAATGTCCTCAAGGAAGAGCTCTATGTCATGTCGGACATGGTGCAGCTGGAACAGGTGCTGGTTAACCTGCTGACCAATGCGGTGCATGCGGTGGAACAGCAGGATGAAAGGTGGATTGAGATCGCCGTGGCACGACAGCAGGGCAAAGCAATTATCAAGATCCTGGACAACGGGCCGGGTATCGAGAAAGCCAACCTGGAACGGATATTTGACCCGTTTTTCACCACCAAGTCGGAGGATCGCGGCCTCGGCCTGGGCCTCTCTATCTCCTATCGAATTGTCGAGATGATGGACGGGTCACTGACTGCGGCCAATTGTCCGGAAGGGGGTGCCATATTTACCCTGCAACTGAATATTGCGAATATGGGGCAGCAGACAACCGAACAGGCAGACTTGGCCAGGCAAGCTGAATTATCCAGACAATGAATAACGCCGATCCAACCATTTTTTTCATCGATGATGAAAAGCACATCCGCATGGCCAACCAGCAGACTCTGGAGCTGGCCGGTTTTACCGTGCAGAGCTTCAACAGTGCGGAGAAGGTATTACCTCTGTTGTCACTGGAGTGGCCGGGTGTGGTGGTGTGCGACATTAAAATGCCCGGTATGGATGGTCTCACGTTTCTGGACAGGGCCCTGCAGATCGACCGGGATATCCCGGTCATCCTGGTCACCGGCCATGGGGACATTACCATGGCGGTCAGCGCGATCCGGGATGGAGCCTACGATTTTATCGAGAAACCGTTCGCGGCCGAGAAACTGATTGAGACCGTACGCCGGGCGCTGGACAAGCGTGCCCTGACCCTGGAAAACCGTTCGCTGCGCCGGGAACTGGAGGCCCAGGATGTTCCCGGTCCCCGTATTATCGGCCGCACACCGGCCATGCAGCGGTTACGCGCCACCATTGCCCAGGTGGCCAATGCGGCGGCGGATATCCTGGTCATGGGAGAAACCGGTACCGGCAAGGAGCTGGTCTCCCGTTCATTGCATGAACACTCTACGCGGCAGGATAAAAACTTTGTCGCCGTCAACTGCGGCGCCGTGCCGGAAAACCTGATTGAGAGTGAACTGTTCGGCCACGAGCCGGGTGCCTTCACCGGCGCCAATGAGCGGCGCATCGGTAAGTTCGAATACGCCAACGGCGGTACCCTGTTCCTGGATGAGATTGAGAGCATGCCCCTGCCGGTGCAGGTGCGCCTGCTGCGTGTGCTGCAGGAGCGGGTAGTTGAGCGGCTGGGTTCCAACAAGCTGATTCCGCTGGATATGCGGGTGGTGGCGGCCACCAAGATCGACCTGAAAGAGGCGTGCGAGGCGGGCACCTTCCGCCAGGACCTGCTCTATCGACTCAATGTGGTGACCCTGGAGATTCCACCCCTGCGGGATCGGCGGGAGGATATTCCCCTGCTGTTCCATCACTTCCTGCTGGTGGCTAATGCCCGTTATCAGATGGAGGCCCCCCTCCCCGCCAGTCAGCAGATCCGTACCCTGTTGACCTATAACTGGCCGGGTAATGTGCGGGAACTGCGAAATCTTGCGGAACGCTACACCCTGTTGGGTGAGAGTTGTGGTTATGACATGGAACATCTGCTGTACGGCACCGACGAGGAGCGCAACTCCAACCAGGTGGCGTTGCCGGAACAGGTGGACTGTTTCGAGAAAAGTGTCATTGAACAGGTGCTGATCAGCCACAAGGGAAATATCAAGGCGACCATGTCCGCACTGGGTGTGCCGCGCAAAACCCTCTACGACAAGATGAAGAAGTACGGCCTGGATAAAAGTAATTTCAAATAGGGCGCTGCCTGCTCCACACATCAACCGACAGGATCGGTTGCCGTGGGGCTTGGGCCAACAAAAAAGGCGCAGCCCGCCGAAGCGGACCGCGCCTTGTCGCCCCCATTGCCAACGGTTGCGCCTTGAAAGAGTGTTAGCGGCAGCTTGAACTAACTCTTTACCGGTACGATCAAAACCGGTCGATCGGTCATATTGATCAGTTTTCTTGCAGTGGAGCCCAGCAGGGATGCACCGAAGCTGTCATTGGTGTGGGTACCCATGACGATCAGATCCACATCGTGGGCGGCGGCATACTTGTTGATTTCGTCTGCAGGTCTGCCTGTAACCACGGTGACATCGGAAACCAGGTCTGAATCCTTACCCAACTCCTCGATATAGAATTTCTCCAGGCGCTGCTCCATCCTCCCGAGAATGCTCTTCAGTTCTTCATGTTCAAAATCCTCACTCATCTCGGGGACATAGAGCTCCAGCACCGCCATGCCGGTATTGCCGATCGGCTCCGCCACATGCAGCATGATGATCTTGGCCTGGTAATGCTGTGCCAGGCTGATGGCGTGGCGAAATACCGGCCGCATATGTTTGCCCTGGTCGGTGGCGTAGAGAATGGTCTTGAATGTCGGGATGCTCATGGCGTCAATCTCAATAGAGGTTGTGGAAGGCGCAGGAGGTGATAGCTCCTGCGCCGGTTTCCAGGTTTTACTTGGTGATGATCTCCGGACCCATCATCAGGGTGGGCAGCCAGGTGGAGATCCAGGGCACATAGGTGACGATGATCAGGAACAGGAACATGATCGCCAGCCAGGGTGCCGCCGCCTTCACCACCCGCATCATGGACATGTGGGAGACACCGGCGGTTACGAACAGGTTGAGGCCAACCGGCGGCGTGATCATACCAATCTCCATGTTCACTACCATGATGATGCCGAGGTGAATCGGGTCGATCCCCAGGGTCATGGCGATCGGGAACACCAGGGGTGCCACGATAATCAGCAGACCGGAGGGTTCCATGAACTGGCCACCAATCAATAGCAGCACGTTCACCACGATCAGGAACATGATCGGCCCGAAGCCGGCGGAGAGCATGGCCTCGGTGATCATTTGCGGAATACGCTCTTCGGTCAGCACATGCTTGAGGATCAGGGCGTTGGCGATGATGAACAGCAGCATGATGGTCAGCTTGCCCGCTTCGAACAGGGTATGCTTGGTATCCTTGTGCCAAAACACCGTGATCAGGCCGACAAAAAAGTTGCTCCGGTTTTCGCCCGCCAGCGGTCCCATATCCTTGTAGATAAAGTTGGCGATAAAGAAGGCGTATACCGCTGCAACGGCAGCCGCTTCAGTGGGTGTGAAGATACCACCGTAGATACCGCCCAGGATGATCACAATCAGCATCAGGCCCCAACCGGCGTCCCGGGCCGAGGCAAATACCTCGCCCCAACCGGCAAAGGGTTGGGACGGCAGGCCCTTGATGCGGGCCGCGATATAGATGCCGATCATCAGCATGATGCCGGCCAATGAACCGGGGATCACACCGGCCAGGAACATACGGCCCACCGACACATCGGTTGCTGCGGCGTAGACCACCATGACGATGGAGGGCGGTATCAGGATGCCCAGGGTACCGGCGTTACAGATCACACCGGCGGCAAACTCCTTGGTGTATCCGGCGTTGACCATGCCGGCGATAACGATACTACCGATGGCCACCACGGTTGCCGGGGATGAACCCGACAGCGCGGCGAACATCATGCAGGCGAACACCGAGGCCATGGCCAGGCCACCCGGAAACCAGCCCACCACCGAGATGGCGAAACGGATGATGCGCCGTGCCACGCCGCCGGTAGACATGAAGCTGGAGGCCAGGATAAAGAACGGAATGGCCAACAGTGTGTAGTGTCCGGAGAAGGCGGAAAACAGGGTCTGTGCCACCGAGGCCAGAGAGGCGTCGGAGTGCATGAAGAGAAAAATCACACTGGAGAGGCCCAGGGAGATGGCGATCGGCACGCCGATCAGCATGAAGCCAACTACCATACCGAAGAGAATCAGAATATCCATGCTCAGTTCTCTCCCGCGTGATGGGTTGGGTGTTCACTGACCGCAGCTTCCGCTTCATGGCTGGCGATGATGGAGTCCTGCTCCCCCTTGATCACCTTCCAGGCCACTTCCAGAAAACGCAGGGTCAGCAGGCCCATGCCCAATGGCAAAGCGGCGTAGGGAATAAAGCGGGGCATCTTTTCGTAAAGTTCCCCCTCATTCAGCCAGGTGGCGAAAAACTGCAGGAAAGCGGGCATCGGCACGTCATTGGTCTCCAGGAAAGCGCGTTTGGTGGCAAAGGCATACCAGTATTCCCAGGAGCCGATCAGCAGCAAAACAGCGAATGCCAGGCAGGCGGTAACCGATAACATGGCCATAATCCGCCGCGACTTGGGCGACACCATGTTGATCACTACATCCACGCCGATGTGAAACTGTTTTTTGACACCGTAGGAGCAACCCATCAGTACCAGCCAGGCAAACAGAAACACCGTGGCTTCCAGAGCCCAGAGGATATTGTTATTAAACAGGTAACGGGCGATAACATTGGCAAAGGTGATCAGGGTCATGAGACCGAGGCAGACGGCGATCGCTGTCTCCTCTATCTGGTCCATGGCTCTGGATAGTCGGGATGGGGGTAAGGGGTGCATCACAGCCTCCTCGAAGGCAGTTTAAGCCGGGGTTCTATCAAGTCCGGGCGACCGCCTGCTGGTGGTCGCCCGGTGTTACGCGGAAAGGCTGCTTACTGCTTGTTGGACGCCATCGCTGCCTCGATCAGGTCAGCTCCGATATCGGCCTCAAACTTTTTCCAGACCGGCTTCATGGCATCGACCCAGGCCTGACGCTGTTCCGGGGTCAGGGTGCGCACCACGCCACCGGCATCCTTGATCCGCTGCATCGCCTCAGCGTTGACCTTGGCGGATTCGGAGTTGCGTGCTTCGGTCACCTCTTTAAGAATCTGGGACAACTGCGCGCGGATATCAGCGGGCAGTCCTTCCCACCACTCGTCGGAAGTCACCACCAGGTAGTCCAGAATACCGTGGTTACTGGCGGTTACACCGTCCTGTACTTCGAAGAACTTCTTACCGTAGATGTTGGACCAGCTGTTCTCCTGACCATCCACCACTTTGGTCTGCAGACCGCCGTACACCTCTTTGAAAGACATCTTCTGGGGGTTGGCACCAAGCTGGTTGAACTGGGCCACCAGCACATCCGAGGCCATCACCCGGAACTTCAGTCCCCGGGCATCTTCCGGCTTGATCAGCGGCTTGTTGGCGGAGAGTTGCTTCATGCCATTGTGCCAGTAGGTCAGACCCAGCAGGCCCCGTCGCTTCATGGAGCTCTTCAATTTCTCACCGGCCGGTGAGTTCTGGAACCGGTCCACAGCATCCACATCCTCGAACAGGAAGGGCAGATCAAAAATGCGGAACTTCTTGGTGAACTTCTCGAACTTGGAGAGTGAAGGGGCGGCCATCTGCACATCACCATTCAGCATGGCTTCCAACACCTTGTCATCATCATAGAGAGTGGAGTTGGGGAACACCTGCATGCAGGCCTTGCCGTTCATCTCGGAGTTGACCCGGCTCTCCAGCAGGGAGGCGGCGATGCCCTTGGGATGTTTATCGGAATTGGTGACGTGGCTGAATTTGATGACGATTTCGCCGGGGTCACAGTTGGCAAAGGCGGTGGCTGACGAGATGGAGAGTGCTGCAGTAACGGCGAGGCCGATCAGAGCTTTGTGCATTGGATTCCTCCTGATTAGCATGTTTATCTTAGGTCCCTGCCGGTCACTGATAGAGACAGATCGCGGGTCGAACCGGTCTTTTAAGGTTAGCAAAGGCGGTGCCAATTACTATTAAATCGGTGGTTGTCAGCTAACCTACTGATATACATGGATGTGGGGTGAAATCTGGAAAACGGCCTGATTGACCAAATGGGTAGAAATCCGCCCATCTGGCCGCCTGCTATGGTTGGCGATCCGCCAAAACCATGGTCTGAATGGGTGTTTAATGACGCTGATAGCCAGCAACATCCGGGCTCAGGGAAAATCCCGCTCCGCTTTAGTCAGTGGCGCGCTGCGGATGGTATACTCACGGGCCTCCTTACGGGAGGCTCTATTCACTCAAGCGGAGCAGTAAGTTATGGCCAGCGAAGTCATCAAACCAGGAAAATTTGTCTCTCTCACCTACCACATTACCGACCTGGAAGGGAATGTGCTGGAGCAGAATGACATCCCGGTCAGCTATGTTCATGGCGGCGAGACCGAGTTGATCGGCAGCATGGACAAAGTGGTGGCCGGCAAAGGCGTCGGTGACGAAGTGGAGATGATCGTACCACCGGAAGATGGTTTCGGTGAGCATGATCCGGCGCTGACCTTCACCGACGATATCGAAAATGTGCCGCCCCAGTTTCGTCAGCTGGGAGCCGAGGTGCAGATGCAGAATGAAGATGGTGAGACCCGCACCTTCTACGTCAGCAAGATCGAAGACAACAAGCTGACCGTTGACGGGAATCACCCACTGGCGGGTAAGACCCTGAAAGTGATGATCAAGATTGTAGAAGTGCGTGACGCTACCATGGAAGATATGGCCCCGCCCACCGGTGGCTGTTCCATCAACTGATCGGCACGTTGCCGAACAGCGCGCAATTTATAAGAGGGAGAGATATGAAGCTGGGTGTTGTGATCCTTGCAGCCGGACAGGGAACCAGGATGAAGTCCGCACAGCCGAAGGTGTTGCACCGCATCGCCGGACGACCGCTGGTTGGCCACGTGATCGATACGGCACGGGGGCTGGGTGCCGACAAGGTGGCGGTGGTGTATGGTCATGGCGGCGATCTGGTCCGGCAGGCGATTGATGATCCCGCCCTGGTCTGGGCGGAGCAGGCGGAGCAACTGGGTACCGGCCACGCGGTTGAACAGGCGATGTTCGCCATGGCCGACATGGATCGGGTGCTGGTGCTTTATGGCGATGTGCCCCTCACTACCCAGACTACCCTGCACGGTCTGATAGAACAGGCCCGGGACAGTGCACTGGCCCTGCTCACCGTTACCCTGGACAACCCGGCCGGTTACGGCCGCATTGTGCGGGACGATGGCCGGGTGAAACGGATCGTGGAGCAGAAGGATGCGACCGAAGCCGAACTGCAGATCTGCGAAATCAACACCGGCATCCTGATTGCCGACCGGGCCCGGCTGGCCGACTGGCTCGACCGTCTGGATAGCAACAATGCCCAGGGCGAGTTCTACCTCACGGACATCGTCGCTATGGCGGTGGCGGAAGGGATCGAGGTGAAAACCGCCCATCCGGCGGACGCCTTTGAAGTGGAAGGTGTGAATGACCGGGTACAGCTGGCGGCCCTGGAGCGCCGTTATCAACAGGTGCAGGCCGAACAGCTGATGCGCCAGGGCGTGACACTGCGCGATCCGGCCCGCTTCGACCTGCGCGGTCGCCTGCAGAGTGGCCAGGACGTGGAGCTGGACGTGAACGTGCTGATCGAGGGTGAGGTGACCCTGGGTAACGGTGTCCGGGTGGGCGCCAACACGGTGATCCGCAACAGCCGCATCGCCGATGGGGTCTGGATCAAGGAGAACTGTGTGATCGAGGATGCAGTGGTCGGTGCCGACTCCATTATCGGTCCCTTCGCCCGGCTGCGCCCCGCCACCACCCTGGCCGAGGGGGTGCACGTGGGCAACTTCGTGGAACTGAAAAAGAGCGACGTGGCCGCCGGCAGCAAGATCAACCACCTCAGCTATATCGGCGATTGCAGTATCGGTCGCGCTGTGAATATCGGTGCCGGCACCATCACCTGCAACTACGATGGCGTGAACAAGTTCCGCACCGTGATCGGTGACCACGCCTTTATCGGATCGGACACCCAGCTGGTGGCACCGGTTGAGGTGGGAGCCGGCGCCACCATCGGCGCGGGTTCCACCATCACCCGGGATACCCCGGCTGAGACCCTGACCCTGAGCCGCGCCAAGCAGGTCAGCCTGAAGGGTTGGAAACGACCGGAAAAGCAGGACAACTGATTACCCAATCGATGTAGCGGGCGTCCTGATGACGCCGATGGAAGCGACAAAAAAGGAAAGCGAACTATGTGTGGCATTGTGGGTGCCGTAGCCCGGCGAAACATTACCCCCATCCTGATTGAAGGTCTGCGTCGCCTGGAGTACCGGGGCTACGACTCCGCCGGAATCGCTATTCGGGACAGCGCCGGCAGAATCCAGCGGATTCGTTCCGTGGGCAAAGTGGCCTCTTTGCAGCAGCGTATGGAGGAGAACCCTATCGAGGGTGAACTGGGTATCGCCCACACCCGCTGGGCCACCCACGGCATGCCGGCTGAGCGCAACGCCCATCCCCACATGAGCGGTGAGCAGGTGGCGGTGGTGCACAACGGCATTATCGAGAACCATGCCGAACTGCGTGAAGAGCTGATTGCCAAGGGCTACCGGTTCACCTCCGACACCGACACTGAAGTGATCGCCCACCTGATGGCGGATGCGGTGAAGGACGGTAATGATCTCTGTAATGCGTTCAAATCGGTGGTCAAGCGCCTAGTAGGTGCTTACTCCCTGGCGGTCGCCAGCCCCGATGATCCGGACCGGATCGTAGTGGCCCGGGCCGGTTCGCCGCTGGTTGTCGGCCTGGGTGACGGGGAGAACTTTGTCGCCTCCGACGTGTTCGCCCTGCTCACTGAAACCCAGCGCTTTATCTTCCTGGAAGAGGGTGATCTGGCCGACGTGCGCCGCGAAGGGGTGCAGGTGTTCGACAGCGAAGGTAACCCGGTGGAACGGCCGGTGGTCTCATCCAAGCTGAACCCCACCGCTACCGACAAGGGCCCCTACCGTCACTACATGCTGAAGGAGATTTTCGAGCAGCCGGCCGTGGTGGCCGAGACCCTGGAGGGGCGCATCCACAAGGGACGCCTGCTGGAAGAGAGCTTCGGCTACGAAACCAAATCACTGCTGGACCGCACCAAGCGTATTCAGATCATCGCCTGCGGCACCTCCTATCACGCCGGCATGGTGGCCCGCTACTGGTTTGAAGAGATCGGTATCCCCTGCAACGTGGAAGTGGCCAGCGAATACCGCTACCGAAAATCGGTGGTATCGCCGGATACCCTGTTTGTCACCATCTCCCAGTCGGGTGAGACCGCCGATACCCTGGCCGCCCTGCGCGGCAGCCGGCAGCAGGGTTATATCGGCAGCCTGGTGATCTGCAATGTGCCGGAAAGCTCCCTGGTACGGGAGTCCGATGTGGCATTGATGACCCGTGCCGGCCCCGAGATCGGGGTCGCCTCCACCAAGGCGTTCACCACCCAGCTGGTGGCCCTGCGCTTGCTGGTGTTGGCGCTGGCCCGTCGCCAGGGTGTCGATGCCGAACAGCTCAACACCTGGGTCGAAGAGCTGCACGCCCTGCCCCGCCAGATGGAAGTGGTGCTGAAACTGAATGACCAGATCGAGGAGATGGCCCAAGGTTTCGCTGAGCGCAGCCATGCCCTGTTCCTGGGTCGTGGCCCCTTCTACCCCATCGCCCTGGAAGGCGCCCTGAAACTGAAAGAGATCTCCTACATCCACGCGGAGGCCTACCCCGCCGGAGAACTGAAACACGGTCCGCTGGCCCTGGTGGACGCCGAGATGCCGGTGGTCTGTGCCCTGCCCGATGACCCGCTGCTGGAGAAGGTGCTCTCCAACCTGCAGGAGGTACGGGCCCGGGGCGGCGAACTGTTCCTGTTCAGTGACAAGCGGGTAAAGATCGAACTGGATAACTACCAGAGCCTGACCCTGGACGACATCTGCCCCACCACCGCCCCCATCGTCTACACCGTGCCGCTGCAGCTGCTCTCCTACCACGTCGCCCTGCTCAAGGGTACCGATGTGGACCAGCCCAGAAACCTGGCCAAATCGGTCACGGTGGAGTAGCACGGGCAGCCAATGGGCAACTGTTGTACGGAGAAAATAAAGTATTTACCTGGAAAATAAGGAACCGGTTCGCAGTTGATCGAGAAAAAGCAGGCCATCCCTTTGTACTGGGTTTTTCGTCTAGATTTCGGCCTTCCATCCGGTGATGCGCTGCTGCGTGGTTGCAGAGGCATGAACTTCATTGCAACAACCTGTTCTCTCGTTGAGAAGTCTCCGAACTCCGCTCAGCAAATCACACAGGTCGAAAAAAGCCTCGGAATTGTCATCAGCTACCAGGGATGATCAATATCAATCTGGAATTTCTGGGGCCTTTTAATTCCGCCGGAATCTACGTTCACCAGCAATCTGGATCGGAGTGTCTCGCCGGGGCTGAACACAGACTATTCCGGATGCCCTTTAAAAGTATCGACCCGAGTCCGTTTAACGAGAGTATTGGGGGATACTGACCGGCTGATGTCATTGATTGAAACTTCCGAACCTACACCCAACAAACGACTGGAAGCATCTGGATATCGACAAGCGAGCAATAGTGGCATTACTGCGCCGGCACTGAGGAGAGTGGGTAGGCAAAAGTAATTCGAAGTCAGTTAGGTAATCCCCCCATTTTTAATGACGTTCAAAAGTAGAGGTCATGCAGCTCGGGTTAACTTCTGAATCGGGGTTATTCCACCAAGTGCCATATTAGGCCGTTCGTTATTGTAGCTCCAGAGCCATTTCGTTGCTGTATCCTGGGCATGAGCAATAGATTCAAACAGGTGTTGATCCAGCCACTCATGCCTGACTGTCCGATTGAATCGTTCCACATAAGCATTCTGTTGTGGTTTTCCTGGCTGAATGTACTGAAGCTGAATGCGCTGCTTGTTGGCCCATTCCACTAGTTTGCCACTGAGATATTCCGGGCCATTGTCGCACCGGATCGCCTTGGGCTTTCCTCGCCATTCGATAATCCGCTCGAGGCTCCGGATGACTCGCAGCGCCGGGAGTGACAAATCCACTTCAATACCCAGCCCCTCCCGGTTGTAGTCATCGATCACATTGAAGGTGCGGAAGCTACGCCCATCTCTCAATTTGTCATGCATGAAATCCATTGACCACATATCATTGATCTGGCGTGGCACGGCCAGTTCATCCGGCCTATCCCGCCTCAAGCGCCGTTTTGGCTTGATTCGCAGGTTGAGTTCCAACTCCCGGTAGACCCTGTACACACGCTTGTGATTGTAGCCATAGCCCTTCACATTGCGCAGATACAGAAAACAGAGCCCGAAGCCCCAGGTCCGGTGAGTGGTCGTCAATCTCAGCAGCCAGTCCGCTATATGGGCATTTTCACCCGAAAGCTTGACCTGGTATCGATAGCAGGTTTCACTGATACCGAACAGGCGGCAGGCCATACGGATCGAAATCTGTCGCTGTTCAACCGCTTGCCTGGCCATCTCCCTGCGGCGAGATGGCCTTACCACTTTTTTTCAAGCGCTTCCTGGATGATCTCTGCCTTCAGCCGCTCTTCAGCGTACATCTTCTTCAGGCGACGGTTCTCTTCTTCCAACTCCTTCATCCGTTTCATCATGGAGACGTCCATGCCCCCGAATTTGGAGCGCCAGTTATAGAAGGTAGCGTCGCTCATTCCGTGTTTTCGGCAGAGTTCAGCAACTGGTATACCGCTCTCGGATTCCTTCAGGATGCTGATGATCTGGGACTCACTGTAGCGGGATTTCTTCATGTAGATTCTCCTTCAATCTCTATATTGGAAAATTCTACTTATAAACGCCACTATTTTTCGGGGGGATTACCGTTAGACCTGAATCTGAGTGATAGGTCTTGTCAGAATTTTTCTAAATTAATCCACCTAAAGGCAGCTATCGACATGGAGCGGACTTTGGGCCTGGAAAATAAATGCGTCCCCTTTTTTTGCATTGGATAATGCCTTTGTCGAATCATTTTTTCACACTATGAAGGCGGAATTCATTCATCGCAGGCTATTTGAAAATGACATCAGTGCGGTGGCGCATCTGGTTGAGTATATTGAGTTTTATAACCGAGAGCGTTTACATTCAGGAATAGGCTACCAATCACCAGAGAATTATGAAAAGCTATTCTTGTAAAAGTGTCCAAAGTGGTGCTAGTTCACACCGACGTACAGGATGCGTTCTTTTGATCAAAGGACGAGATAGCGCCTCACATATGTATCAATCAACTTATTTAGCTCTTTGTTTGCTGCGTCATGTTTTTGAGGGCTTCTCAGTTTTGAGAGATGCTTAAGTAGATATTTTTCTGACAGTTTGATGACGATTTTTTTATCATGGTTGAAGTAAAGTTCGCGTGCCCAATCTAATTCCTTTCCCTTTTCAAGATTATTATCTTGCGCGCGAGTAATTATGAATCCTAAGCGACCATAATCGTTGGCTAGATAAGTATTCATTTGCCTATACTCATTTGCACTTAGGTCGGAATAATTTTTTATTTCAAAAACTACTTGTCGCGTCCCATAATCAGAATGAATTCTCTTCCATACTGGTGCCGATGTCATATTTGTGGCTACTATATCTCGGCGTTGTCGTGCATTCTTATTCGGATGAAGTTCTATATTTGAAAGTACACCTGCGAAAATCAATCTCACTGCCTGTAGGCACCATTCCTCAAACGAATAACAACCTTTCTCTCCCTTTTCAATCGCTTTTAGCTCTTCTAATATTTGGCCGATTCTGGCTTGTCTTTGCTCCTCGCTTATGGAGCTGATTTCAATATCATACTCATCATAAATATCTTCCGCTTGATCTGGATCAAGCGTATTTTCACTCAAATTCAAGGCTAACCAATAGCATGGATGTATTAGTAGTCTGGAGTCGTTCAAGATTTCTTTTGCGGGATCCCTACCATCATGGCAGAAAACAAATGAGCTGGCTTTTTCATCATACACTCCGATGAAGCCGATTCCGTAAAGGCGTTGGAGGACTTGTGTGGAATTCTCAAATATGGAAAGGTCCCTTTGTATATCTATAGAGTGATCATCTTTTTGCAAGATGGGGGAAATGTTTGATCTTGCATCTTTAATTGATAACTCAGACTTCCCTGAAGAAAAGGATGCAGTAAAAAGATTCAGGGCTGGGAAAATTGTCTCGTATTCTTTGTGCAGGTCAACTAGGCGATTCTCTGATATTGATTTTGCGGAGGAATTTATATCTTCAAGAATAATTTCTTGCCGATTTTGTCCTACTGCATGAAGAAATGCATTATTTAGGAGTACCAATATATCTCGAGGTCTATACAAGGTTAGTCGTAGAGCAATTCGAAACCCTTCCCTCCCTTTGAGCTCCCGAGCGGTATGTGCATTCCAAACGCGCGTGTTATTTTCTTGGTCAGATTTTGTGGCCACTCTTAAACGATTGCATACTAAATTAAAAAGTCCGTAATCATCCCAGTGAAGCCTTAGAACTTGGCCCTCTATGTTTCTTGTGAAATCAGGATCGTTTATCGAGATAGACCTGTACATATTGTCGCGCAAGAAAACTAAGCTTCTGGCAACTTGGGGTGAATGTGAATTGAGGTCTATAACTGCTTGTACGAATCCATCAACTAATGCTACCCCCATCCCGTCTGGGGAGTACCCTTCATCCAATTTGTCAATCAATAAGACAAATTTCTGTTGGCTTCTTGCAAAAACATTCGATAGTGCTTCTTCGATTTCGTCTAAATCGAGATTTATGGACAGATCGGCAATATTTTCTTCTGCGGAAAGGTCGTCACGAATTACTGCACGAAGTTTCTGTCGTAGCTTAGTTGAAATGTTTTTTTGGTTACCTGCCCACTCTTTTATATGTGGTGCTAGTGTGGCTTTTTCGACTAATTTACTAAGCTTGTAATGACCGCTCAATCTAGTGATTAGTTCCATGTATAAAGCGTACCGCCATGCTATTTTTGCGGTTGCTTTAATTTGCATGAAATTATGATCAAAGATTTTCATTAGGCCCCTCAAACCAATT
Source organism: Sedimenticola thiotaurini (assembly GCF_001007875.1). Classification (NCBI taxonomy): domain Bacteria; kingdom Pseudomonadati; phylum Pseudomonadota; class Gammaproteobacteria; order Chromatiales; family Sedimenticolaceae; genus Sedimenticola; species Sedimenticola thiotaurini. Next base: position 2,863,998 of record NZ_CP011412.1, read on the forward strand.
ATTTGGTCTTCCTGGGGGGTCACAACTATGACAAATGTTCGGCTCTGTTTTTGCCAATATTTGCTTAGCTTGTGGACTAGTGCACTTTTACCTGTTCCTCGCCTTCCTACGACAACACATCGGTCGGTAGACTCCAAGAGTGACTTATAATCTGAGGTTTCAAGAAAAGCTTGGTCGAGCATATTAATGTCGTGCTCGGCTCTAATATCCCCTAATAAGTTGCCTTTCATTTATATCTCGCTATTCCCTTCACTCGAATCAATTTAGGGCTTATATTTTTAGTGAATTACATGCTAGTCCAACTTTAGATGGTACTTGTTGAGGATAATCTTTCTTGAATTTGGTAGCAATGCTTCTGGTGGTAGATGGCTAAGTTTCAGAAAAGATTCTACGGATGTATGGATGGTTTGTGCCGAAACGTCATGCTGTGTCGGGTTTTAAATGACGTTTTAAATTGATGGGTTTACTTGGAAGTGTCATTAAGTAGCGGTAAATATTAAGAATTATGCTATCAATAGGCTTTTTGGGCTAGTAAAGGGACCGATCTATTCTCTACAGACAAGACGGACATCGATATGAACGGCAGCTTCTGGATGTCAGGCGACGAAGGTATGCTGGCGACATGGAGCTGCCGTTCATTTGTGGCTATTCATCAGGATTATCGGCTGATAAACTCATAAATATTAAGGAATGAACTTCCATGGGTGGGATGCTTTGCGCCAATATTACTCCCGAAAATAGAACTTGGATGGAACGATAAGTCCAGTATTGCAATTGATTGTGCGAGTTTGCTGGTAATCAAATTTTAAGTTTCGAAAGGAGCATGGAGAAATATATGTCCAATGAAATCTGGGCGGCGATTATCGGGGTTGCCGGAACATTGGCCGGTGTCTGGATTGGTGCTCGGTTATCGAGTAATACAGCTAAAAATCTTATGATACAACAAGCCAAAGCAGAATTCTGTGCTGCATTCACCGAAACAATGGTGCAACTCCATGCTCCGGTTGAAGAGCCAGGAATCGGGGAAGCATTGGAAATCCTTCAAAACAACTATTCCATTCATTTGGCTGCCTATCTAAAGTTAAAGGCAACCGTTCCATCGAAGCATGTTCAGGGCATTGAGGTCGCCTGGAAGCAATACAACAAGGATGGCAATTACGAATTACAGGAAGAACAAGAAATGTATCGATTTTCACACGTTCTAAATGGGAAAAATGAAGAGGAAATGCGAATGCTAGCCAGAAAGCACGTAAACACTCTTATCAATTCAGTGAAGAAAACCTAACAAGTACTCATGTCGCTGCCTTTGGGCAGCTAGGATGTGCCACCGCTGCGTGGCGGCCAGCCCCATAGCTAAGTCCATCAGGGGGGAGGATTTGTCAAAGTCAGTTAAACAGCATTGGGTTCCGCAGTTCTACTTGAAAGAGTTTTCTACTCCAGAAACTAGAGATGCCAAAATGAAAAAGGTTTGGGCATTCCATAGAGAGAAAGGTGATCCACTGTTAGTTAACGTGGAAGATATAGCTGCTCAGAGGCATCTATATACTCCCGCTTGTCCGGAAGGTAAAAGAGACTGGAAAACGGATGACAAGTTGACTGACTTAGAAGAATTGATCAGTAAGGTATGGCCGACGATTGCCCATGACTACGTAAATTTGTCAGATAAACACATAAGAATGGCTGTTTCCCTTTTTGTGGCCACACTGATTTTACGCCACCCCTGTAAAATCGCAGAAGTTAAAAAAATACATGACATGATGGTGTCGGTTTGGGAAAAAGCTCCAAAAGATTCTGAAGGTAGGCCGTACGGGTCTTATATATATGAAGGGAAAGAATACGAGCTAGACAGCTCTGAATGGCATAACTATAAGAATGCAACAGATTATGACCATCAAATATTTTTTACTTCTCTTATTGAGTCTGAAACAGGCGTAATTGCTGAACTGCTCATTAAAAAGCGATGGTCAGTTGTTATTTCTGAGGCTCCGGTATTTATTACAACCGACAATCCTGTTATAGCAGAGAACCAGGAAAGGGAAAGGTTTGGTCTTGGAACAAAAGGAACGCTTATCACGTTTCCATTAAGTCCTACGCGAATACTATGTATGGATGACAAATTCGAGGAGCCTGCCTCTCAGTATTATCCTCTCAAAGTCAAAAATGGGGCACCTTTCAATCAAGTTCAATGGGCTAAGGCATATAGATTTATGATAAGTCCAAGGCATCCTGTTAATGTGTTGACGGAAATAATCGAGTATTCAGAGACTTTGGAGAAATGATCGCGGATAACAATTGCATCCAGCTGACTGGTGTTTCGTTTGTGGCGAATACCACAAGCCTCACGCTGCTACGATGGTCGGCTGATGCTGGGAGTTAACTGTCTGCTTTTGGATGGGGTCTGTCGTTTGAGCTATCAGCCGCTATTGACATCATATTTTCGTTCGCGATATGTAAATAGGTATTCTGACCAGACGAATATGGACAGTTACAGTGCCACAACTGTCAATATGAATTGTAGCGCTGCCGTTGTTTGGTTTGTGGAATTAATTATTGAATAAACACAACAAAACTATTGAACAAACAGCATGGATAACACAACTCAAATTCCCTTAACAAAAATACCTAGAAAAATAATTAAAACTGCGTTTTTATTTATCGGGAAATCCATCCTCATTCTTTTTGGCTTTCTTGAGTTTATTAGTGTTATTTGGGAAGCGTTTGAGCAGAGTATAAGCTTCCTCGAAATATCCTCTCTTGAGATGTTCTTCTTTGTTGTTTTCTTTTTTCTTGTAAGGAGGCATATCAACGCTGCTTCAGAATACAAGATGCCGTGGATCAAAGCTCTGTATCTGCCACTTAGAAACTTAGGGTGGCTTTTCTTGTTATTCTCGGTACCTATCATTTTTATTTCGGCTCAGCAAGAGAGTGTCAACTTTATTTCCAGGTACGAAAATATTCTGCAATTTATTGAATATATTGGCGTAGCAATCTGCACCTACCTTGCAGCTCCCGTAAAAAGCAAAAATAAGGGGTTGAACAACGGTGACGATGTTCCCGCGGAGGTGAGCAAATGACTACTTCCCGTATCACAATGTTGCTGACTAAGTTTACTGTTGTAACAACGCTATTATCAGCACCATTCGCTGGAGCTCAAGCAGGGTCAATTACAGCAGAAGCGCTTGCAATAAACTGCCAAGAACTCATCGCTATATACAACAAGAAAGGTGAGCAGCGATTTATTGCTGGTATGTCTACCTCAGTTGCCGAGGCAATGAGAGCAGGCATATGTCGCGGTATGATTGAAGAGCATACCAACCACAACAGCTGTTATAGAAACTGGTATGACATAGCATCGACCATAGCAGAACTGGATGCTTACTCTAATGTGGAAAGAATGCTGGATCATGCCTGTGCCAAATAATGAAAATCGCATGTCTATTCCGGAGGTAATTAGCCTGCTTTTCGGGATTAAACTGTCCAGACATAAAAAGATAAAGGACTGTCTGGATAATTTTACCCGAGAGAAGAGCGGTTTCATTCCTGTACATCGCGATACAGTGGTCCATAAAGACAATATAACTATCAGCCATGACCAACATACGACTCTTTTTAACGCCGTTGTATTACAGGGACTGTTCAGTGAAACGCGCACTGTTCGCAGGCTATTGACCGAGAACAACCACGATTTCCGCAAACAAATGGCGGAGTTGGCAGAAATCATACTGATAGGCCGTAATACGCTATTAGGTATAAGCCTACTACCCACTGAAACCCTGGAATTTATCGAGGTGCTTGGTAGTGATGTTGATCTCACTCAAGTACGCCTCAAGAACCCTTTTGAGACGCTTCCACAGATCGTGTTAGAGAGTGGAATGAACACCATTCAAGCCTTTCTGGCACAAACCGCCGCATTGTCGGCTTCGGACAGCATGATGGCCCACTATTTGGCCGGTGATATCGAAATGGCGTGGAAAGCAGCACAACAGGTCTCTTCAGGCAATGAGACCGTCAATAAATATAAGTCACTGATTAAAAAAGAATATGAAGAAGCATCAGAGTTTGACGAACTGTTAGCTTCACTAGAGTAAAAACATGTTGTTTGCGTAATACGCAACCCGAAACTGGCCCTGTACCTAAACAAAGGAGCCAGTTATGCAAACACTACAAGACATTCTCAATACCTGCTCTGCGCAGGTTCCATTCTGTTACTTACAAAAAGCCCTTGAGCTAGATAAAAAGCTATCTGAGGGAACGCCCTACACCGAACTAGGCGGGAAGCGTATCCGCCATAACCCTAACCTCATCCGTTTCAAAATAGGTCGTAGATTCCGGCTGCTCTACTTTCGCGCAATGGGAGTGATGGTGCCGTATTGTCTGATCACGCGTCAACAGTTACAAAAAATCCTTATGCGAAGGTGATGTCATCGATAACTTTTTGTTTATTCGATATTTTTAAGGAAATTAATATGAGTAAGAAAACTGTTGACACAAGCATTTCAATAGTTGCAGCGAATGTGGAGCTGGATGACACCTCAGGCTTACCTGTTGTGGTACAGGCGCTGGATTTCGAACGCCTTAAACACAAGTTCACAGCCACAAGTGATGCAGAGATGACTCCAGAGGAATGGTATAGCACCGAACATGAATACCGCCGTTTTCTTGCCCTGAAGCTCTTCTATCCGGGTATATCACTGATACCCAGCAATGACGTAGACAAGCTCTGGCATTTTCATATCCTTGATACTCGCGCTTACCGTGAGGATTGCGAGAAGGTATTTGGCCGATTTATAGATCACTACCCCTACTTCGGTATCTATGGGAAGGAGGACTACCGTGAACAACAAATCCGCTTTGCCTTGACCGTCGAATTATATGAGCGCCACTTTGGCCCTTACCCAAAGGCAAGTACTGCGTTGGCAAACCGCTGGCAGGACGATGCATGCCAGGAGGTTGCACCATGAAGTCGGTCATTCTTGTTTCTATGGAGTATCCACGTCCACAGGACGGCAAGTACGGTCTGGGAATCAGCTCAATCGCCGCAGCTCTCGAAGATGCTGGAGTATCTTGGCGGATCATCGATGCCCAGATCAACAGCCCCGATTTCTCCCTGGCTAACGTGCGTGACGAACTGTTTCAGGCCATTGAGGAGGTAGGCGAAGGTTGTCTGGTCGGCTTCAGTACTTACGTATGGAACGATCTGGAGGTTTGTAACTTGATCCGTCAATTAAGAGGTGCGGGCGTAGAGATCGTGCTGGGGGGGCCACAGATCTCCAATACGCCTAAAGGTCAGCTGGAGGATTTGTATCCGGATGCAGACTATTTCGTCCGTGGCCATGGAGAGATGGCTATGGTGGGCCTCGCTAGTGAAATACTGCCCGATAACAGTGGGATCCACGTCGCTGGTGAACCCGATCTGGGTGTTAAGGTGGAACTTGAGCTGCTGGACTTGCCCTCACCCTATCTGCTTGGGACGGCCGAAATTCGCGAAAGCATTCGGTGGGAGACCCAACGTGGCTGTCCATACGAGTGTTCCTTTTGCCAGCACAGGGAGCTAGGTAAGTGGCAAAAGGACCGGTGCTTCTTCGGTGAGCAACGCCTTGAGCGGGAGCTGGCACTGTTTGCTACCGCAGGTGTGAAACGAATTTCTGTTCTTGATCCGGTCTTTCATGTCGACCAAACACGAACTATCCGCATACTGAACAGCATCAAGACTGCTGGTGTGGGTGCCCAGATTTCATTGCAGTGCCGCTTTGAGGCGTGTACTCCCCAGTTTCTGGATGCGCTCGAAGGTCTTAACGTGACCCTGGAGTTCGGTTTGCAGACGATCATAGAGGGCGAATATCGTTCTATCGGTCGCCCAAACAGCATGAAGAAAGTTAGCAGCGTTATCCGAGAGTTACATGAGCGACAGATCGATTTCGAGGTATCTCTGATCTATGGCTTGCCAAAACAGACATTGAAAAGCTTTCTGGAGAGCGTTGACTGGTGCAAGCAACAGAAAATCCCGCGGATACGTGCATGGCCATTGATGCTGCTGCGCGGCACGCCCCTCTACGAGCAGAAAGAGCGCTATGGGTTCAAGGAGAGTTCAGATCAGCCTATTCCCATCGTGGTTTCCAGCAACACCTTTTCCGAAGAAGATCATGTCGAGATGGCCCGCATTGCACGTGAGTTGGAGGAGAATTGAGATGGGATACTTTATTGCTGTAGAAGGGTTGGATGGCATTGGTAAATCCACACTGGTCGAGCAACTGGCAAGAGAGTTTTCCGGCCTTGCCATGAGTACACCGGGCGAAGCGCTACACGATAGTCGCAGGGTGATCATGAATGATTTTTCGGACGATGAGCTGGCTAAGGCATTGTTTTATGCGGCCAGTGTTTCCAGCCAGGGCAGGAAGGCACGCAAAAAGGTAGAGAGTGGCAAATGGGTCTTCATGGATCGCTATTGGGCCTCGACGATAGCGTATGCGAAGGCTCGTGGTGTCACAGCCGAATTAGATCAACTCAGCAAGAGCTTGATTCAGCCAGATTTGAGCGTATTGCTGATACTCAACGAGTCGGAACGACAAAGGCGCCTTCATGCCCGTGGTACCACAGTGGAGGATATAGATACACTGGATCCAGGCTTTCGCCAGTGCGTGCTCGAAGAACTCCAGACGCATGCCAACCTGGTGGTCAATATAAGTGGCTACGATCTGCTGGCTGCAACTCAGATGCTTGAAAAGGTTATTCGCAAAAAGGTTAAAAGTACCAAGAGTTTTGGCCGTGCCTAGCCCTAGGGATGTACTTTTTTTGGTACTAAATATGGCGGTAAATGGCAGCTTCTGGATGTTTTCAGCCTGTGAAGTCGTTTAACCGGAAGTCTTCTTTTGGCTGTCAGATGTCTGTTCATCGGCATCCTACTTTTTCATAGCAGCAAGGAAGGTATCTGGGTGGAAATTATTTGCTATAGGGCTCGATTTCCCTACCGAAAAGTGGTAATCCGGTAATGTGTATCTGGGCATATGCCGTGCGGCCAAATATTTTGTAAAAATAATTAGATAGAGATTTGGTACGATCTTTATTATTTGATATTACGGTTTAATATGAGCTTTGCTCTGCTGAAGGTAGAGACTTTACCGGGATATGGTTATTGAGATGGCAGTAAATCAATAATTTAGAGAGGACTTAAGTAGCAACATTATTTCCTTCGTACAACTGACCTTGCCAACCCGGCACAAGGTTGATCATAACTGCTTCAGTTGATCCCGGAACAGCTGCATCAAAAGCTCGATATTCTTAAGCCCGGGGTAGTTGGGCCTCACCACAAAGGCGATTTCACGGTGCGGGCCAGGTTCAGCCAAGGGTACCTTGGCGATTCTGGGATTGCTCTCCACCAGTTGCGGTAGTGCCATTTCCGGCACCAGGGTGGTACCCAGGCCGTTCGCCACCAACTGGACTAGGGTGTTGAGACTGGTGGCGCTGAGGTGGTCTGCCGAGACTTCCTGGAGGTGGCAAACCGCCAGTGCGTGATCCTTCAGGCAGTGTCCCTCCTTGAGCAGCATCAGCCGCTGCGGATCCAGCTCGTCTTTGCTCAGCTGCTGTTTGCGGGCCAGATCATCGTCAACATGGGTGATCCAATAGAAGTTTTCCGCCCAGAATGTGAAGGTCAGCAGGCCATCGCATCTGAATGGCAGGGCGAGGATGGCGGCATCCAGATCGCCATGGCGTACCTGTTCCACCAGCACATGGGATTGTTCTTCGGAAATATGCAGCTGTAGCCGGGGATAACGGGCCTGCAGGGTCGGCAGTACCACCGGCAGCAGATAGGGACAGATGGTGGGGATGATCCCCAGTGACATGGTGGTATTGAGTGGTTCCTGTTGTGCTTCGCCCAGTTTCTCAATGTCATCCATCAGGAACTTGATCTGCTGTGCCTTCTCCAGCACCTGTTTTCCAAGTGGCGTGACCAGGACCTGCTTGTTGTTGCGTTCGAATATCTGAAAACCCAACTGCTTTTCCATCTCAGAAAGCGCAGTGCTGAGCGCTGACTGGGAAACGGCGCAGGCCTCGGCTGCCTTTTTAAAATGCAGTGTGCGTTCAACCGCCAGGGCGTAGTGGATCTGTTTCAGGGAGATCATGGGTTCAGTCTACTCCGGCCCAATCCATTATTCAATTTATTAGAACATTATTATCAATACAATCTAATTTACGGTATCATGCCCTATCCGTACAGTATTGCCATCTGCTCTTAACGACGCAGGATTAAATTTTATAACCCGATGACTTCATTCCGTAGGAGATTAGAGATGTCTGTAATTAACACCAAGATCAAGCCGTTTACCGCCACCGCATTCAAAGCCGGTGAGAAAGACTTCTTCCAGGTCACTGAAAAAGACCTTGAGGGTAAATGGGCTGTGTTCTTCTTCTACCCGGCCGACTTTACTTTCGTCTGCCCGACCGAGCTGGGCGATCTGGCCGATCACTACGAAGAGTTCCAAAAGCGTGACGTGGAGATCTACGCAGTATCCACCGATACCCACTTCACCCACAAGGCGTGGCACGAGGCTTCCGAGACCATTGGCAAGATCAAGTACCCCATGCTGGGCGACCAGATGGGCATCATCACCCGCAATTTTGAGAACATGCGGGAAGATCAGGGTCTGGCTGATCGCGGTACTTTCCTGGTCGACCCGGATGGCATCATCCAGGCCGTGGAGATCACCGCCGAGGGTATCGGTCGTGATGCCGAGAACCTGCTGAACAAGGTCAAGGCCGCCCAATATGTGCGCAACCACCCGGGTGAAGTCTGCCCGGCGGCCTGGAAAGAGGGTGAGGCCACCCTGGCGCCTTCCCTGGACCTGGTCGGCAAGATCTAAATCATCGCATTACCGGGTGCCCTGCTGGTCAGGGCGCCCGGCCCAAAAAGAATACGGAGCTGTATCATGATCACCCCCGAAATAAAACAGGCCCTCAGCGGATACTTCGCCAATATGCAGAAACCGGTCACCCTGGTGCTGCAGACCGGCGACCACCCAAAGCGTGGCGAACAGGCCGGTTTCCTGGCCGACATAAGCGGCATCTCTGACAACGTCAATTTCGAGGAGCGTGATGCCGGACTGCGTAGCCCAATGAGTTTTTCGCTGGAGGTTGATGGCCAACCGACCGGCATAGTCTTCTCCGGTATTCCCGGTGGCCACGAATTCAACTCCCTGATCCTTGCCATCCTGCACGCCTCCGGTAGCGATATGAAGCTGGATGACAGTATCGCCAACCTGATCAAGCAGGTACGCAAGCCTTTGCAGTTCGAGGTGTTCATCAGTCTCAGCTGCCACAACTGCCCGGACGTGGTGCAGGCACTTAACCAGTTCGCCCTGCTGAATCCGGACATCTCCTCGGAGATGCTTGACGGCGGACTGTTTCCCGAAATTATCGAAGAGCGGGATATTCAGGGCGTTCCCACGGTATACCTGAACGGGGAGTTGTTCGCCAACGGTAAGGTGGATGCGGCGCAACTGCTCGACAAGTTGATCGAGCATGAACCGGAGATCACCCAGGCCGTGGACCAACCGGCACTTCCACTGCAGGATGTCACCGTGATCGGTGGCGGACCGGCCGGTGTGGCTGCTGCCATCTACAGTGCACGTAAAGGTTTAAAAGTGACCCTGATCGCAGAGCGTCTTGGTGGTCAGGTGAAGGACACGATGGGTATTGAGAATCTGATCTCGGTACCCAAAACGACCGGCCCGGAGCTGGCCGGTGCCCTGCAGACCCACCTCAATGACTACGACATCACTGTCAAGGAGCACTTGCGGGTGACCGGCGTTGAGCAGGGTAATGTAAAAAAGGTGACCCTCACCAGCGGTGAGGTGATCTCGACCCGCACTCTGATCGTCGCAACCGGTGCGCGCTGGCGGGAACTGGGTGTTCCCGGCGAGAAGGAGAATATTGGAAACGGAGTGGCCTACTGCCCCCACTGTGACGGCCCCTTCTTCAAAGGCAGGGACGTGGCGGTGATCGGTGGTGGTAACTCTGGTATCGAAGCGGCGTTGGATCTGGCCGGTATTGTCCACTCGGTGACGGTGTTCGAATTCCTGCCGCAACTCAAGGCCGACCAGGTATTGATCGACCAGGCGATCGCCCGGGACAACATCACCATTATCAGCAATGCTGCCACCAGGCAGATTCTGGCTGAAGATGGAAAAGTGGTCGGCGTTGAATATGAGGACCGGGAAACCGGCGAAGTGAAACAGGAAGAGCTGGCCGGCGTGTTTGTGCAGATTGGTCTGGTCCCCAACAGCCAGGTGGTTGCCGACCTGGTCGAGACCAAGCCCTGGGGTGAGATCGTGATCAATGAAAAGTGTGAAACCTCTGCGCCCGGCATCTACGCCTGTGGTGACGTGACCACGGTGCCCTACAAGCAGATCGTGATTGCCATGGGCGAAGGGGCCAAGGCGTCACTGGCGGCGTTCGAGTACCTGCTGACCCACAACGTGGAAACGGCTGAAAGTGCCGCCGCCTAAGTTGGTTCCAGGAGACGAATCGTCACGCAGATAAGCGGTTGGGTTGCGTCGATAGTGACGTAACCCAACTCCTCTCTCCATTCACCAGCGGAAGAACCGGGGGCACGATCCGGTTTGACTCATCGGACCGGAAAAAGGGCCATCCGAAGCCGGTCCGTTTTCCCGCCAGCGGGTGACATGTCAAGTTGTCTGGTGTGGGTGGCCCATCACGCTCGTCCGACTAACTCCTCGGCACCACCGCTTATCAAAGCGACCCGGTTCTCTCCCGGCAATGGCCAGGTCGCCATGCCGATACCGCAACAACGCCACATTCCATTCAAACAGGCCAGGGAACGGTTACTCACAAGTCCCACAGCGCCACCGGCTGGCAGCACACTGCATCGGAAGAATCCATCTGCTCCAGGTGAGCAGATGAGCGGAATAATCGAGTGCTGCCTCTTTTTCATATACGATTTAATGAATATGCAATAAAACAGATATATACTGCCCGGCAAATCAACCGCAGGGTGGGCGTGTGAAAAAAGTTCTCTTTGTCTGTACCGAAAACTCGGCCCGTTCCCAGATGGCCGAAGCGCTGCTGCGCCACTACGGGGAGGGTCAATTCCAGGTGTTCAGTGCTGGCACCGAGCCGGATCAGGTGGACCCCCGGGTGCTGGAGGCGCTGCAAGAGCTGGGTATCAGTAGCAACGGTTTACATGCCAAACCGTTGGACCGGTTTGCTGACCAGTCATTTGATTTCGTCATCACCCTGTGCAGCAAAGCCCGCCAGGAGTGCGGTAACTGGCCCGGTAGCGGTGTGGTACTGGCCTGGGATTTCGATGACCCCAGGAGCAGCAGTGATCCCCAGGCCATCCCCAAGACCCTCCAGGCAATCATTCAGCGTATCCGGCTGTTCATTGAGGTGAACAGCAAGGCGACCGGCACGCTCTATCCAAGCCTGTCACCCCTGGAGTTCTACAAGGCCCTGGCTGATGAGGTGCGCCTGAAAACCCTCCTGCTGCTGCGGGACCAGGAGCTGTGTGTCTGTGAATTGGTTGAAGCCCTGCAGCAGCCGCAACCGAAGATTTCCCGCAACCTGGCCCAGCTGCGCAAGACGGGCCTGTTGCTGGACCGGCGCCAGGGTCAGTGGGTCTTCTACCGATTGCATCCCCTGATGAGTGACTGGATGAAAGCGGTGATCCGCACCACAGCGGAAAATAACCAGGAGTTTTTCGCTGCCGCCAGCGCCCGTCTGGAGGCGATGGCGCACCGTCCCGCCGCCGGTGAAGCCTGTTTAACCGGGTGCGGTTGATGCAGCAGCGCGGTTTCTATCCGCCCGGGTGGGGCATCCTTGCGATGGGCAAGGCGTTATACCGTGCCGGCATTGTGACAGACACCACTAACCCGGGAACCAGTGATGGTCCCCCCTATTCCTATAGCCAGAGATAAATATCGGGAGCAAATAGTATGTCCATCAAAATCGGCATCAATGGTTTTGGCCGCATGGGGCGGCTCTCCATGCGGGCGCTGTTCGAGCAGTCCGATGTGCAGATTGTGCAGATCAATGACCCGGCCGGCGATGCCACCATCCTGGCCCACCTGCTCAATTTCGACTCCGTACATGGTCGCTGGCAGCATGAGGCCAGGACCGAAGGGGAGACCCTGCTGATCGGCGAAACCTCAATCAGTGTCACTCGTAACACCGCCATTGCCGAAACCGACTGGTCCGGCTGTGATCTGGTGATCGAAGCCTCTGGCAAGATGAAGACCCGGTCGTTACTGCAAGCCTACCTGGATCAGGGAGTGCGGCGCGTAGTGGTGACGGCGCCGGTGAAGGAAGAGGGGGTGCTGAATGTGGTCATGGGGGTGAACGATGATCGCTACGATCCGGCTCAGCACCCGATTGTGACGGCGGCATCCTGCACCACCAACTGTCTGGCGCCGGTGGTGAAGGTGATCCATGAGGGGCTGGGCATCCGCCACGGCTCCATGACCACCATTCACGATATCACCAATACCCAGACCATCCTGGACGCACCCCACAAGGATCTGCGGCGTGCCCGCGCCTGCGGCATGAGCCTGATCCCCACCACCACCGGTTCGGCCACCGCCATCACCCACATTTTCCCCGAGCTGCAGGGCAAGCTCAACGGACATGCCATCCGTGTACCCCTGGCCAACGCGTCTATCACTGACTGTGTCTTCGAAGTGGCCCGTGAGACCACTGTTGAAGAGGTCAACGGCCTGCTTAAGGCGGCGGCGGAATCGGAACTGAAGGATATCCTCGGCTACGAGGAGCGCCCGCTGGTCTCGGTCGACTACAGGACCGACCCCCGCTCCAGCATTATTGACGCCCTCTCCACCCTGGTGGTGAACGGCACCCAGGTAAAGATCTATGCCTGGTATGACAATGAATGGGGCTACGCCAACCGGACCGCGGAGCTGGCACTGAAAGTGGCGCGACTGGATAAGGGCGCCTGAGCATGCTGAAACAGCTCTCCCCGGCGGTTCGCCAATACCTGCTGGTGACCGGCAACTACTGGGCCTTCACCCTGACCGATGGCGCCCTGCGAATGCTGGTGGTGCTGCATTTCCACGGGCTGGGTTACACGCCGCTGGAGATCGCCCTGCTGTTCCTGTTCTACGAGATCTTCGGGGTGATTACCAACCTGGTGGGGGGCTGGCTCGGTGCCCACCTGGGCCTGAATCGCACCATGAATATCGGTCTGTTCCTGCAGGTAGTGGCGCTCTCAATGCTGTTGGTGCCGGCGACCCTGCTCACCGTGCCCTGGGTGATGGCAGCGCAGGCGTTGTCGGGGATCGCCAAGGATCTGAACAAGATGAGCGCCAAAAGCGCCATCAAGTTGCTGGTGCCGGGTGACGCCCAGGGCACTCTGTACAAGTGGGTGGCGATCCTGACCGGCTCCAAGAACGCCCTCAAGGGGGCCGGTTTCTTCATGGGTGGCGGGCTGCTGATGTGGATCGGTTTTCGTGGTGCGGTGGTCGCCATGGCGGTGATGCTGACACTGGTCTGGCTGCTCAGCCTGGTGCTGCTGAAAAAGTCCCTGGGTAAGGCAACAACCAAGCCCCGCTTCCGGGACATCCTGTCCAAAAGCCGTGCGATCAACCTGCTCTCGGCAGCCCGTATGTTCCTGTTCGGCTCCCGGGATGTCTGGTTTGTGGTGGCGTTGCCGGTTTTCCTGTCCGGAACACTGGGTTGGGACTACTGGCAGACCGGTGGATTCCTTGCCCTCTGGGTGATCGGCTACGGCCTGGTACAGGCGTTTGCGCCGCGCATTACCGGGAAGGCGGCGGGCCGGGTGCCGGATGGGCGGGCTGCCATTATCTGGGCTGCACTGCTGACCCTGCTGCCGGTGTTGATTGCCGTTGGACTGTCTACTGAACTGGACCGGGCAACCGTGCTGATCGCTGGCCTGCTGCTGTTCGGCGCGGTGTTCGCGGTCAACTCTTCGCTGCACAGCTACCTGATCGTGAGCTATGCCAGTAGTGACGGCGTCTCGCTGGACGTGGGTTTCTACTACATGGCCAACGCCATGGGGCGGTTGATCGGTACCCTTCTGTCCGGCTGGGTGTTCCAGATGGCCGGCCAGGGGAGCGCCGGATTAGCGGCCTGTCTCTGGATCTCCGGTGCCATGTTGGCCCTGACCGTTCTGATATCCTTTGGACTGCCCCGCTTCCGTGTCGAAAAGGAGACGGCTTGACCTGCGGGTAATCCGGGTCAAACTGGTAACCGGTGTGGCGGCTGGGCCTCGCCGGTTAACGAACGGCGGTTTTTGGGGTCGAATGGCAGAACGGCAGTCAGCGACGAAGAGGAGATTATGGCAAAAGACAAACTGGTCAAAACATCCAACCGTTCCGAAATTGACGCCTTCCTGAAAAAAGTGGCCACTACACCGGTGCGAAAGCCAACCGGTCGCACCGGGCGCCTGATCTTCGCCATGGACGCCACGGCCAGCCGGGAGCCTACCTGGGACCACGCCTGCCACATCCAGGCCCAGATGTTCGAAGAGACCGCGGCGCTCGGTGGTCTCAGCATCCAGTTGTGCTTCTACCGGGGGTTCAACGAATTCAGCGCCAGTGACTGGTTATCCAATAAAACCGATCTGCAGCAGCGCATGCTGGCGGTACACTGCCTCGGTGGCCATACCCAGATTCGCAAGGTTCTGCGCCATGCCATTCGTGAAACCCGTGAGAAGCCGGTGGACGCAGTGGTATTCGTCGGCGATTGCCTGGAGGAAGAGGTGGACGAGTTGTGCCAGTTGGCGGGTGAACTGGCGCTGCACAATGTGCCGGTATTCCTGTTCCAGGAGGGGAACCAGCCCGCCGCAAAGCGGGCCTTTAAACAGATCGCCCGGCTGACCGATGGCGCCTACTGTCCGTTCGATGCCAGCAGTGCCCAGCAACTCCGTGACCTGCTGAGTGCGGTGGCGGTCTACGCGGCGGGTGGCCGCCGTGCACTGGAAAACTTCAGCAAGACCCGGGGAGGTGTGACCAAGCTGCTCACCAGCCAGATCAACAAGGGTTAGCCACCGGGTCGACCTGCCCCATGCGGCGGGTAGTCCACGGCCAGACAAAAGCGCAAGCTTTCTCACCGGCGACTGGTTAGAATAAATCGGCAAACGGCGGTAACACCGTCTGGCTATGTTTCGGTAACAAGGCGTTTGAGTGCCCGTGCGAATACTGATTATTCTGGCGGCGATTGTCGGTTGCTATCTCGCCTTTCGCTGGTTTTTCAAACAACCCCCCAAGACCCGGTTGCAGGCAGCGGCCATTACCTTTGGCCTGCTGTTCATCGCGCTGGCCGCCACCGGTCGCCTGAACTGGGTGTTCGCCCTGGTGGGTGCGCTGCTACCTTTTGTCCAGCGTCTGCTGCTGCTGTTGTTACGATATGCGCCTTTTCTGCAGCGCATCTATCAGCTGTACAAGGGTGCCCAGGTGGGCCGGGCAACCGGGCCATCCAGCGGCCAGCAGTCGGTGGTGGAGAGCCGTTTTTTACGCATGACTCTGGATCACGACACTGGCGAGATGAGCGGCGCGGTGCTGGAGGGGACTTTTGCCGGTCGGCGTCTGGATCAGCTGACCATGGAGCAGCTGATGGAACTGCTGGCCCAATGTGCCCGGGAAGATGAGGAGTCTGCGCAGCTGTTGCGCGCCTACCTGGACCGGGTGCATGGGGATGAGTGGCAGGACGCCCAGGCATCGCAGGGAGAATCCGCTTCAACGGCAGCGTCCGGCGGCATGACTCGACAGGAGGCTTACGAGATTCTCGGCCTGGATGAGGGCGCCAGCGAGGAGGAGATCCGTGCCGCCCATCGCAGTCTGATGCAGAAACTGCACCCGGATCGTGGCGGTTCCACTTATCTGGCTTCGAAGATCAATCAGGCCAAGGATCTGCTGCTGAACGACTAGCCGGCAGCAAGGGTATCGCCTCAGAGGTCAACGCCAAACAGTCGCCCTACCCCGGCAGTCAGTGCCATGGCGAGGGCGCCCCAGAAGGTTACCCGGACCGCGCCAACCGTTATCGATGCGCCACCCACCCGGGCCGCAATACCCCCCAGCAGGGCCAGAAACAGCAGTGAAAACAGCGCCACAAAGAGAATCAGCTGATCCCCCGGCAGGCTCCAGGCGACCAGCAGCGGCAGGGCTGCCCCGATGGTGAAAGTGGCGGCGGAAGCGAACGCCGCCTGAACTGGCCGGGCGTTACCGGTTACCGAGATGCCTATCTCATCCCGGGCATGGGCATCCAGGGCATCGTGGGCCATGAGCTGTTCAGCCACCTGGCGTGCCAGGGTCGGCTCAAGGCCCCGTCCTTCATAGATGCTTGCCAGTTCGGCCTGTTCAAACTCGACATCCTGCTCCAGGGATCGCTTCTCCATGGCCAGATCGGCCTTTTCCGTATCGGACTGGGAACTGACCGAGACATACTCTCCGGCTGCCATGGACATGGCGCCGGCGACCAGTCCCGCCACGCCGGCCAGCAGAATCCCTTCCTGGCTGGTGCTGGCCGCGGCCACACCGATAATCAGACTGGCGGTGGAGACGATGCCGTCGTTGGCGCCCAACACGGCGGCCCTTAACCAGCCCGATCGGTGTGAGCGGTGCGCTTCACTGTGACTCATAAACGTTCCCGATAAAACCCGATTACCTGTTCTGTAAAGTCCCGGCCGAATCCCGGTCAGGTGCCAGCCACACCAATCAGCAGTTTGCCAAAGTTGTGTCCCTCCAGCAGGCCGACCACGGCTGGTGGTGTCTGCTTCAGACTGTCCACCAAAGACTCTCTGATACTAACCCATGCCCTCTAGGCGGGCGTATCGCTCATGGGGCCCGACTAGAGGGATCAAGCCTGAGATAGCGTACCCGCGCCAGCGGCGCACCCCGGCCAGGTTGGGGAATGGCGTTTTCCAGCCGCTGGGTGGTGGCCATTTCAGAGTGCCCCTTCAAGGATGGTGCGGCTCACCTCGGGGGTGATGGATTTTTGTTCACCGAGCGCCGTCATGCCGTGGGCGATCAGTTGATCCACGACCTTATCGATGGTGTCCGGCCCCAGATCGTAGTCAGACAGACGGGTCTTGATGCCGAGGGATTCGAAGAACTGCACGGTGCGGCGGATCGCCGCGTCGATACGCTCATTCTCATCACCCTCGTTAAGCTGCCAGACGCGGCTGGCGTATTGCAGCAGCTTGGCGCGCTTCTGCTCCCGCTGCACATTGAGCAGGGACGGCAGGACAATGGCCAGGGTGCGGGCGTGGTCAATGCCGTGCAGTGCGGTCAGTTCGTGGCCGATCATATGGGTGGCCCAGTCCTGGGGTACGCCGGCGCCGATCAGTCCGTTCAACGCCAGGGTGGCGGTCCACATCAGGTTGGCCCGGGCGTCGGCATCCTGTGGCGTCTCCAGCGCCAGGGGCCCCACCTCAATCAGGGTCTGCAGCAGGCCTTCGGCAAACCGGTCCTGGACCCGACCGCCCACCGGGTAGGTCAGGTACTGCTCGACGATATGGACAAAGGCATCCACCACGCCGTTGGCGATCTGCCGGGGTGGCAGGGTGTAGGTCTTGGTCGGATCGAGGATGGAGAATTGCGGGAACACATGGTGGCTCAGGAACGCCAGCTTGGCCTGGGTCTCCCGACGTGTGATGACAGAACCGCA
Organism: Sedimenticola thiotaurini; assembly: GCF_001007875.1. NCBI lineage: Bacteria > Pseudomonadati > Pseudomonadota > Gammaproteobacteria > Chromatiales > Sedimenticolaceae > Sedimenticola > Sedimenticola thiotaurini. The sequence continues at coordinate 2,881,647 of NZ_CP011412.1, forward strand.
GTTCATCTCCGAGCCGGTGGCGGGCAGGGTGAGCACGGTGCCGAAAGGCAAGGCGCCCGCCACGTTGGTGCCGTGGTTCAGCAGGATCTCCCAGGGATCGCCGGCAAAGTTGACCGCCGCGGCGACGAACTTGGTGCCGTCAATGACCGAGCCACCACCCACCGCCAGCAGAAAATCCAGGTTCTCATTGCGGACCAGGGTGACCGCTTCCATCAGCGTCTCGTAGGAGGGGTTGGGCTCGATGCCGCCGAACTGGTGGACGGTTCGGCTCCCAAGCGCTTCTGTGACCTCATTCAGGGTGCCGTTTTTCCGGGCGCTGCTGCCGCCGAACAGTACCAGGACGCGGGCGTCGGCCGGCACCAGGTCGGATAGCCGGGCGATGGTGTCATCACCAAAGACAATTTTGGTGGGGTTGTAAAATTCAAAATTCAGCATGGGTTCCTCAATTATCGGACCAGTTGTCTAGCATTTGGATAAATCAGGTGCTGCAAACGCAACCAGATTCGAGGGTTTGTGGTTAAGTATAGAGTGACTGGCGGTTCAACCCGTCTGTCTGAGCAGTTGCCGGGTGGTGGCCATGGCCGCTTCCAGGGCAGTCTGGTCGTGGCGGATCTTGGTCAGCACCGTGGCCCCGAGCCACAGGTTGTAGAGTGTCAGGGCACTGTTGGCCGCATCCAGATTCCCGGGCAGAGAGCCATCCGCCTGTCCCTCCTCGATACATTCGCTGATCAGTTGAATAATGCGGCTGGTGCCCCGCTCCAGGGCGGTGCGCATCGATTCAGAGAGGTCGGACACTTCACTGCCCAGCTTTACCGCCAGGCATTTGCCTGCGGTCCCCTCACCGGACTGGGTCTCCAGCCACAACTGCCAGTACTGCATCAGGCGTTCCGCGCCGCTGCCCTGGCCGCTCTTCAGCAGTGTTCTCAGGCGTGCTTCGTAGTCGGTAAAGTAATCCTCCAGCAACGCCTCGCCGAATGCTTCCTTGGACTTGAAGTAGTGATAGAACGACCCCTTGGGTACGCCGGCCGCCGCCAGCAGTTCACTCAGCCCGACGGCGGTAAACCCCTTACCCAGAATCAGGGGGTTGGCGGTATCGATTATATGTTGGCGTATGTCAGTCGGTTCGGTAACCATGGGTGTACCCTACTCTCAATTAGACCGGTCGTCTAGAGATGTGTGGCAGCGATCTGTCATGGCGAGGGCACCGGCCTATCCGGCTGGCCGTTTGCTGCCGGATCGGGTTCCGCTATGATCAACGGGATCAGGCGGAGAACCAATGATGATGAAAGACGAGCTATTCGGGAAACTGCACGGCTACTACCTGGAAGATATCACGGTGGGTATGGAGGCGGTTGTCTCCAAGACCATCAGCGAGGCCGACGTGCTGATGTTCAGCGCTGTCTCCGGTGACGATAATCCACTGCATATGAACCGGGAGTTTGCCGAATGCACCCGCTTTAAAGAGCGTATTGTGCATGGTATGTTGACCACCAGTCTCTGGTCGACTCTGGTGGGGACGCGGCTGCCGGGCCCCGGTTGTGCCTACCTGGGGCAGCAGATCAATTTTCTCAAGCCGGTACATATCGGCGATACGGTAACGGCCAGTCTGACCGTCACCCGTATTGAGCCGGACAAGCAGCGTGTCTACCTGGATGCGGCGGCGTGGGTTGGCGAGACGCTGGTGGCGAATGGCGAGACACGCACCTGGGTGCCCCGTCGAAATAGCTGATTATGCTAACCCGGTGGCAAGGATCACCACTCACTGGAACCGCCGTTCGGCACCCCCCATGCGCTGTACCGGTGGTTATGGTGGTGCGGCGGGGACATCTGTGCCGGGCGTTTTTTCAAGACCGGGTCCGATCAACCATTGAGTTCCAATCTGAAGGAGTAGCAAGTGCAATCAACCGGTAGGAGCAGCGCCTTTATTCTCGGTGCGTTCATCTGCGTCGGTCTGGCCCTATTGGGTTATCTGCTGGCGAATGCGGCGATTCAATACAAGCAGTTTGATCGCAGTGTGACGGTGAAGGGGTTGTCGGAGCGGGAGTATGACGCCGATATCGTGATCTGGCCGATCCAGTTCTCGGCCGCCAGCAATGATCTGGAGAGCCTCTACGATGTGATGGAGGGTAATGCCGGGAAGATCAAGAATTTTCTGGTTGAAAACGGTATCGCTGCCGAAGAGGTCTCCTTCACTTCCCCCGCTATCACGGACAAATCCGCGCAGCAGTACGGTAACAGTGCCCGGCCCGAGTTCCGCTATACGGCCTCGCAAACCGTGACGGTCTATTCGAAGAATATTCCGGCGGTGCGAAATTTGATGGGTTCCCTGTCAGAACTGGGGAAGCAGGGTATTGTCTTCACCGGGGATCTCTACCAGTCCCAGACCGAGTATATCTTCACCCGGCTGAATGAGATCAAACCGGCCATGATTGAAGAGGCCACCACCAAGGCCCGGGAAGTCGCCGAGAAGTTTGCGTCGGACTCCCGCAGCAGCCTGGGCAAGATCAAGCGGGCATCCCAGGGCCAGTTCAGCATCTCTGCACGGGATAAGAACAATCCCCATATCAAGAAGATCAGGGTGGTCTCAACGGTCGAGTATTACCTGTCCGACTAGGGCGCAGGTTGTTACTCAGCAGCGGTGGTTGACGGGCCCGCCGGGGGCTGTGAGTATGGATGGCCACTACAATCAGGCGATCAAGTCGGTCGTTCGCTGATCACCAGAGATACAAGGAAACAGGGGGATATCTTGAACTGGAGTGATATCGCAGCAGCGGCGGTGACGCTGTTTTTGATCATGGACCCTCTGGGGAATGTGCCGGTATTCAATGCCGTGCTGTCCAAACTGGAGCGGCGCCGCCGCAGCCTGGTGATGGTCCGGGAGCTGCTGATCGCCCTGGTGATCCTGCTCGCTTTCCTGCTCGCCGGTAATAGCATTCTCGGGTTTCTTGGTCTGACCCAGCCGTCCCTGAGTATCGCCGGCGGTATCCTGCTGTTTATTATCTCCCTGCGCATGATTTTTCCGGCCCAGACCGGGGATGATGATAGCGAGTATGAAGACCCCTTCATCGTGCCGCTGGCGGTTCCGCTCATCGCCGGACCGTCCACCATTGCGGTCCTGCTGTTGTTGAGCTCCAATCAACCCGGCCAGATCCTCGAGTGGAGCGTGGCGCTGTTTATCGCCTGGCTCGGTTCAACCCTGCTGCTGGTGGCCTCCCCCTACCTGCTGAGTGTGATTGGTAACCGGGGGACCCGGGCGCTGGTTCGCCTGATGGGTATGATCCTGGTGATACTCGCCACCCAGATGCTCCTGGATGGTATCCGGGCCTTTATCGCAACGCTCTGAACAGGTAGTTAATCCATTCAGCCCTATTGCCGATCAGATATCCGACCATGCCGGCCAGCGAGACCAGCCAACAGGAGAAGATCCGACTGGAGCACCAGGCGGCCAAGCTCTTCATGCGCTGGTACGAACATGACACGGGCAAACCGATCCGGCACATCTGGCATAACCGGCCGATCAAACCGGACGTCTCCTGTCAGTTTGAAGGGGAGCGGCTCGATCTGGAAATCGCCCATCTGTACGGTACGGAACAGGAGGCGATGAAAATACTGGGTCGCAACCTGAGCAGGAAAACCCGCCAGGAGTTGCGCAAAATGGAGCAGGATACCGATCCCCACCACCGTCTGCTCAATGCGCTGAACCGCATCCTCGCTAACAAGGCCACCAAACGGTATAAAACCCGGCGGGTCTGGCTGGTTATACGGAATGCACACCCGGCCTGGAATTCCAACGTCATAGCGGCCATGCAGCACCGCATCCAGGTGCCGCGCAAGCATCCATTTGAGCAGATCTGGATCGTGGGTGATTTTAACGGCAAGAGTGGTATTGTGCAGTTGTATCCCCGGAACCGGGAGTAGTCACAGGTTGTTGATCAGGTATTGGAACAATCAGGATGGGTAACGGATGAAAACAGTCTCCACGCTGGAGGAGTTCCAACAACAGCAGCGCAGCGGCGCCCTGCTGGCGCTGTTTGGTGGCCCCCATTGCGGTGTCTGTCAGGCACTCAAACCAAAGCTTTCTGAACTGGTGGCATCCCGTTTTCCGGAGATTGTGCTGCTCTATGTGGATTGTGAACAGAGCCGGGAGATCTGTGCGCAGCAGGGGGTGTTCAGCTTACCGGTGGTGAAACTGTTTATCGAAGGTCAGATGCACCTGGAACTGGCGGGGAGTTTCAGCCTGCAGGCGCTCGCTTCGCGGATCGAGCGAGCCTACGGATTGTGGATCACCCTGCGCCAGGGGGGAAATCCTCCCGGCCAGTGAAGATCCCGGCAAACCGGAGAAGAGCCGGGACACGCCGGGGCATCTGGTCTTATAATCAGCAGAGAACCTATTCGACCGGATCGCCTGCCGATCTGGTCAACACAGTGAGGCCCATTATGAACAACCCGATGCAATGGATTCTGATCCTGGCCACATCGCTCCTGCTGGCCGCCTGTACCCCGGCTGCAGTGCGGGACCCCGCCTCCCCCTTCTACCAGGTGCCGGTCGGTAGCCAGATTATTCTGCACCAGCCTTTGGAGATCCGGCCGGGACATACCCGGGTGTTTATCCAGCGGGGTGAAGTGACCCGCTTCAAAGATCTGGACCAGTATTGGCCCCACTGCAATTTCGAGGTCCGTTATCTGGTACAGGAACCCCAGCAGATTGCACCGGATACCTTTACTGTTGAGCGGGTACAGCAGGGCCAGACCGAGATTGTCGGTTGGCCCCGTGTGCAGGTTGCCGCGCTCAATCTGTTGGCCTTCAGCCGCGAGGGCGGTGGTCCACCTTCGGTGGCGCGTTACTACGATCTCTGGCTCTCGTCGCAACAGCAACCCAACGTGATGCGCCTGCGCTGCTTCGATGCCATGGACGATCTGCCCCGGGCCAATCTGCCGCGCTATAGCGATATTGAGGCCACTTTGGGAGCCATCGCTACGATCCAGCCGGCGCAATGAGGAGAATCGGCACAGGCTTCTGTGTTAGATTAGCCCCAAAAGACCTGTGTTGTTTTCAGCCCGCCCGTGTTGGTTAACCCCTGCGCAAAAAAGAAATGGGGCTGTCTCAGGGGTCACTGTTAACCAAGTGGCAGGCCAGTCCCAGAAATGTTGATTACCGAAATTTTGGCCCGTAACGGGCGCATGTATGCCGAAGAAATTGCCCTGGTGGAGCGTGACCCTGCCACCGGCTTGCGGCGGGAGATCAGTTGGCGATCGTTCGACCAGGAGGCCAATCGCCTGGCCAACGCGCTACTGGCGCAGGGGGTGAAACGGGGCGATCGGGTGTTGCACCTGATGATGAACTCCCTGGAGTGGCTGCCCTGCTATTTCGGCATACTGCGGGCGGGTGCCATAGCCGCTCCGCTCAACTTCCGCTTTGAAGCCGGGATTATCCAGACCTGCAACGAGATTGCCGAAGCCCGTGTACTGCTGTTCGGGCCGGAATTCATCGAGCGGATCGAGGCGGTTAAAACGGCACTGGATGAGACTATCCGGCACTACGTCTACGTCGGCCCGGAGAGTGATTGTCCCGCCTTCGCCACACCCTACGCCGGTTTTGTTGATGGAGCGGATGCCCGGCAGCCTGACGTGTCGATGGAGATCACCGACAGTGCGGCGCTCTACTTCACCTCCGGCACCACCGGTACGCCCAAGGCGGTCAGCCTGACCCATCGCAATCTGGAACACGCCTGCTATGTGGAGAATCAACACCACCGGCAGACCCACGAAGATAACTTCCTCTGCATCCCGCCGCTCTACCACACCGGCGCCAAGATGCACTGGTTCGGCAATTTTGTCGTGGGGGCCAAGGCGGTGCTGCTGAAGGGGGCGCGGCCGGAGTGGATTCTGGAGGCGGTCTCGGAAGAGCAGGCGACTATTGTCTGGCTGCTGGTGCCCTGGGCCCACGATATTTTGATCGCCTGGGAGAACGGCGAGCTGGATTTCGGTCGCTACCGGCTCGATCAGTGGCGACTTATGCATATCGGCGCCCAGCCGGTGCCACCCAATCTGATCAAGGCGTGGCGCAAGCTGTTTCCGCACCACGAGTACGATACCAACTACGGCTTGACCGAAAGCAGTGGCCCCGGCTGTGTCCACCTGGGAGTGTCGAACGGTCACAAGGTAGGCGCTATCGGCAAGCCCGGTTTTGACTGGGAGGCCTGTATTGTGGACCCGGAGGGTAACCGGTTACCCCCGGGCGAGGCGGGTGAGCTGTTGGTGAAAGGGCCCGGGGTGATGGAGTGTTACTACCGCAATCCCGAGGCAACGGCTGAGTCACTCCAGGATGGCTGGCTGTTTACCGGTGATATTGCCCGCCAGGATGAAGAGGGCTTTATCTGGCTGGTGGATCGCAAAAAGGATCTCATTATCACCGGCGGTGAGAATGTCTCGCCGGTAGAAGTGGAGCACTATTTTCTGGAGCACCCGGATATTCAGGATATTGCGGTGATCGGCACGCCGGACCAGCGACTGGGAGAGCTGGTCACTGCCATTATCCAGATGAAGGAGGGACGCTCCCTGACGGAACAGGAGCTGCTCGCCTATGCAGAGCGACTGCCCCGCTATAAACGACCCCGACGGTTCCACTTCGACAAGGTGCCGCGTAATGCCACCGGCAAGATCGAGAAGCCCCGGTTGCGCAAGCGTTATGGGGCCATGAGCGAAGCGTGAGACGACCGGCCCGTTTGGAGCAGGCGGCTGGCTGCTTTGCCCTGACAAAAAAAGACGGGCATGACGCGATCAATGCCCGTGAGCTTCCTTCCCGGATCCCTGTTGCGTGACTCCCTGCACGCGGGTTTGTTGTTAACCGAATGCAGCGGCTGGTTGGCGATCTTTTGGCTGCATTCGACTTCTTTATAAAACAGGAAGATCCATATGGGTATGACAGTGGTCAACTAAAGCACCTTTGTTCCACTGGGGTTTACCGCCACACAACAGGTCGTGATCCAGGGCAACCACTGTTAAGATAATCCGATGGACGTTTCACATATTCTCGAAGGTTTGAACGATGCCCAGCGGGAGGCGGTCTCCGCCCCGCCGGGCGGTATGCTGGTGCTGGCCGGGGCAGGCAGTGGCAAAACCCGGGTGCTGGTGCACCGGATCGCCTGGTTGTTGCAGGTGGTGGGTGCGTCGCCCTGGAACATCCTGGCTGTCACCTTTACCAACAAGGCAGCCCGGGAGATGAAGGGGCGTATTGAAGATCTGCTCGGCCAGCCGGTGGGTGGTATGTGGGTCGGTACCTTCCATGGTCTGGCCCATCGTCTGCTGCGGGCGCACTGGAAGGATGCCAATCTGCCGCAGAGTTTTCAGATTCTGGACTCTGACGATCAGTACCGCATGATCAAACGGCTGCTCAAGGCCATGGATCTGGACGAGGCACGCTGGCCACCGCGGCAGGCCCAGTGGTTTATCAACGGCCGCAAGGATGAGGGAGTACGGCCCCAGCACATGGATGATGGAGGCGATCCCTATCTGCGCACCATGATCCGTATCTACGCCGAGTACCAGTCCACTTGTGATCGTGGTGGCGTGGTGGATTTTGCCGAACTGCTGCTGCGTGCCCATGAACTGCTGCGCGACCGACCGGATATTCTGCACCACTATCGTGAGCGCTTTCAGCATATCCTGGTGGATGAGTTCCAGGACACCAACACTATTCAGTACGCCTGGTTGCGACTGCTGGCCGGGGAACATAACCGCCTGTTTGCCGTGGGTGATGATGACCAGTCCATCTACGGCTGGCGCGGCGCCCGGGTGGAACATATCCGGGATTTCCGCAAACACTTCCCCGATGCGCCGTTGCTGCGACTGGAACAGAACTACCGCTCCACCGCCACCATCCTGAAGGCGGCCAATGCGGTGATCGCCAACAACCCGTCCCGGCTGGGCAAGGAGCTCTGGACTGACGGCAGCGAGGGTGAGCCGATTCTGCTCTATAACGCCTTCAATGAGGTGGATGAGGCGCGCTTCGTGGTGGAGCGGATTCGCCATTTCACCGAAGAGGGTCACCGCCGGGATGAGTGTGCCATCCTGTACCGCTCCAACGCCCAGTCGCGGCAGTTTGAAGAGGCCCTGATCCAGGCCCAGCTGCCCTACCGGGTCTATGGCGGTCTGCGATTCTTCGAGCGGGCAGAGATCAAGGATGCCCTCGCCTACCTGCGCCTGGTGGCGAATCCGGAAGAAGATCCCTCTTTTGAGCGGGCGGTGAATCAGCCGCCGCGGGGTATCGGCCCGCGCACCCTGGATGCGGTCCGCGCCCACGCCCGGGATTTCGGCTGCTCCCTGTGGCAGGCATCCCGGGAGCTGGTTGAAGGTGGTGCCATGGCCAAGCGGGCGGCCGGTGCGTTAAACGGATTCCTGGAGCTGATCGCCGAGCAACAGGCCAGTACCCAGGGGCTGGCGCTGCACGAAATCGCCGACCAGGTGATCTCGTCCTCCGGGCTGGCAGAGCATTTCCGCAAAAGTCGTGACGGCAAGGGGCAGGACCGGGTGGAGAACCTGGAGGAGTTGGTTAACGCGGCGCGCCAGTTCACCTACGAGACGGTTCCGGAAGAAGATGAGCTGGATCCGTTGACCGCGTTCTTATCCCATGCGGCTTTGGAGGCCGGGGAGAACCAGGGCGACCAGTTCGAGGATTGTGTGCAGCTGATGACCCTCCACTCGGCCAAGGGGCTGGAGTTTCCGCTGGTGTTCATGGCCGGGGTGGAGGAGAAGTTGTTCCCGCACAGCATGTCGGCGGAAGATCCCGAGCGGCTGGAGGAGGAGCGGCGACTCTGCTACGTGGGGATGACCCGGGCTATGGAGCAGCTATACCTTACCTACGCCGAGAGTCGGCGCCTGCATGGCAGTGAATCCTATCCCCTGCCCTCCCGGTTCCTGCGCGAGATCCCTGCTGAACTGGTACGGGAGATTCGCTCCCGTCCGCAGGTGAGTCGTCCGGTCTATGGGGGGGCGGTATCCAGTGGATTCGCCGATGAAGCCTGTGGTTTCCAGCTGGGCCAGCGGGTACTGCATCCGAAATTTGGTGAAGGGGTGGTGCTGAATGCCGAGGGTCAGGGCGGCAGCGCCCGGGTACAGGTGAACTTTGAACAGGCGGGTGCCAAGTGGCTGGTGGTCGCCTACGCCAACCTGCAACAGATCTAGCTGCGCTATTTGCTATATCTTCTCTGCCAGGGTTGTGTCTTTCGGGTGCAGGATATTGTTTACCGCTTCAATCAGCACATCAGCCGAAAGTGGCTTGATAAAGGTGGCAACCACCACCGGCTTGGCGAACTGGATGAATTCCGGGTAGGCGGAGATCACGATCACCGGGATCTTGCACTGATCGATCAGTTTGAAGATCCCTTCCAGTCCGTCGTGATCCGGCATTACCAGATCGGTAATGATCAGGGCCGGTTGGTGCTGTGTGACCAGATTCAGGATGTCCCGGCTGTCCTCCGCCTGGATCACTGCGTAGCCCCGGGCCTCCAGCGACAGACTGTAGTACTCCCGCAGCGGGACATCATCCTCCAGTAGCAATAGGGTCTGTTCAGCCATGAACTTGTCTTCCTTGTGTGGCCGCCGGTGGCGTGACCCGACGTTATTACGCTCTATGGTGTAATTATGGCAGAGTTTGGCCGGGTCGAAAATCGGGCCGTTATCCGGTCAAAAGGGGGGCTCGGAAGTAAAGCGCAGCGGCTCGCCAGTCAGCGGATGACGCAGGGAGAGTTCACTGGCATGCAGTAGCAGGCGTGGCGCCCGTTGACGGTTTTCCCCCTCGGCGTACAGGTTGTCGCCCAGGATCACGTGTCCCAGAGCCAGCATGTGCACCCGCAGCTGGTGCGAGCGGCCGGTCTCCGGGATCAGTTCCACCCGGCTGCACACCTGCTCCGGCTGGTAGCTCAGCAATCGATAGTGGGTCACGGAGGGTTTACCCAAGCGGTGATCCACCTTCTGCCTGGGCCGGTTCGGCCAGTCGGTTATCAACGGCAGGCGGATGGTCCCGGTGGGTGGGTCGAGCCGGCCGGCCACCAGGGCAATATAGCGCTTGCCGATCTCCCGTTGCTGGAACAGGCGGTTCAGGGCGCGATGCATGTCAGCACCCCGGGCCATGATCATGATGCCGGAGGTGTCCATGTCCAGGCGGTGTACGATCATGGCGTCCGCTATTCTGGCCTGCACCCGCCGGGCCAGGCAGTCCTGCTTGTCTACCCCCCGGCCGGGCACCGACAACAGGCCGCTGGGCTTGTTCAGGATCAGCAACGCCTCATCCTGGTAGATGATATCGAGACCGGTATCGGGTGGCGGCTGGTAGGTTCCGGGGTCGGCTGGCTTCATCTGGTCACTCCAGCCGGATCTCGATACGCTCTTTACCTTTACCGGGATTTTTGCGTTTCAGGATTACCGTGCCGATCTCGCCGGTCCGTTTCAGATGGGTGCCGCCACAGGGCACAGGGGAGAAGCCGTCGATCGCCCAGAAGCGTTTTTCGGTGGCGCGGTCGCTGAAGTCGCTGATGATTGCCCGATCCTCTTCCCCTAGGGCATTCACCTGGGCGGCCACCTCCGGCAACAGGCTGGCCAGACTTTCGCCGCTGAGAAAATCGATCCGCGCCTTCTCCTCGGCGATATGGGCGCCGATTTTTTCAATCCCGGGGTGCGCCCGGTAAACCAGTTCCAGCACCAGTTCACAGGCAAAATGCAGACGCATCAGTCGATAGCGACGTGGCCAGTCGATTTCGATCCCTACCAGGTCACCCGGTTTAAGCCCATGCCCGGCATCCAGGGTGTAGATAATCTCATGCCCCTGTTTGCCGGCGCTCACAACCGGCCGGCCGCCTATCGTGCCCCGGTCACTCTCCTGGCCGCCGGAGAAGGCGTAGAAGATGGTGCGATCCAGGGTGATATGGTTGTCCCGGACGGAAGCCACTGTTGCTTCCAGCCGTGACAGATAGGGATCCTGCCAGAATATTTTTTCAACCATCAGTGGGTTCGGCCCATGTGCAGTGGAATTGGTCAGCGGAATTCTGGACCACAACCGGATTGCCGTAAAGCGCTGCCGTGGCACGGCTTCTGTGAGGTTGGCCCGAAGGTGGTGTCCGGTCGTTGAATCTTGTATTGTTCAGGGGCTTAAGCGCAGTGCAGTATAATAATTACCCCGAGGGGACTTCACTCTATGCAAATGCTTTTACGTTTTTCCGGCATGATCGATGCCGTGAATGAACGGGTTGGGCGGCTGATATCCTGGTTGGTTCTGATCATGGTTCTGCTGGGCGTCTATAACGCTGTCACGCGCAAGTTGAGCCAGACCATCGGTATGGATTTCAGTTCCAATGCCTATATTGAAGCGCAGTGGTTTATGTTCAGTCTGGTGTTTCTGTGGGGCGCCGGTTACGCCCTGAAGCATCAGGCCCACGTGCGGGTCGATATTCTCTATTCGCGGGTTTCGGAACGAACCAAGGCGTGGATCGATATCATTGGTACCTGCCTGTTCCTGCTGCCCCTGTCGGTTCTGATTGTCTGGGTCAGCTACAGCTATGCGGCGGACTCCTGGGCCATCCTGGAAGGTTCTCCCGATCCGGGCGGATTGCCGCGCTACCTGATCAAGAGCGCCATACCCACCGCTTTCGTATTGCTGATTTTTCAGGGGCTGAGTGAGCTGATTAAACAGATCGCTTTCCTCAGGGGCCTGATCCCCTACCCCCGCCAGGTAAAAGAGGAGGATGGGATATGAATCCGGATCTGCTGGGCCCCATCATGTTCGGGGGAGCGCTGTTATTGATCTTTATGGGCTATCCGGTGGCTTTTGCCCTGGGTGGCACCGCCCTGGGTTTTGCCGTCATTGGTATCAACATGGAGCTGTTCGATTTCGTGCTGCTGCAGGCCATGTCGCAACGCATTTTCGGCGTAATGCAGAACTATACCCTGCTGGCGGTGCCGTTCTTTATTCTGATGGGCATGCTTTTGGAGCGAACCGGCTTGGCCGAGGATCTGCTCAAGACCATGGGTATCGCCTTCGGTCGGGTGCGGGGCGGACTCGGTTTCTCGGTGGTAATCGTGGGCACGCTGCTGGCGGCTGCCACTGGCGTGGTGGGTGCCACAGTGGTGGCCATGGGACTGATCGCCCTGCCGATCATGCTGGAGTATCGCTACTCCAAATCCCTCGCCTGCGGCATCATCTCCGCCTCCGGTACCCTCGGCCAGGTGATTCCGCCCAGTATTGTGCTGATTGTCCTGGCGGATCAGCTCGGTGCGCCGGTGGGTGATCTGTTTGTCGGCTCACTGATTCCGGGTCTGCTGTTGTCGGCCATGTATATGGCCTATATCGGTCTGGTGGCGATGTTCCGCCCGGCCATGGCGCCGGCCATGCCGAAAGAGGCGCGCGCAATGGAAGGCAAAAAGCTGAGCCGTGAAATCAGCCTGGTGATGATTCCGCCGCTGGCGCTCATTGTGGTGGTGCTGGGCAGTATCTTTGGCGGCTGGGCAACGCCCACCGAGGCGGGCGCATTCGGCGCAGTGGGTGCCATGATTCTGGCCCTCATGAAACGGCGCCTGACCCTCAAGTCGATGCTGGACAGTATGACCGAAACAGCCAAGCTGACCAGTATGGTGATGTTTATCCTGGTCGGTTCCCAGGCATTCTCCCTGGTGTTCCGGGGTCTGTATGGCGATCTCTGGGTGGAGGACCTGCTCACCTCTCTGCCCGGCGGTGTGGTGGGTTTCCTTATCCTGGTGAATCTGGCCGTGTTCGTGCTGGGCTTCTTTATCGACTTCTTTGAGATCGCCTTTATTATCGTGCCCCTGCTGGCGCCGGTGGTGGTGCGGATCCTGGCACCGATGTTTGCCGAGTTTGACGAACCGGGACGCATGGCTCTGGTCTGGTTCGGTGTGATGATCGGCATGAATCTACAGACGTCCTTCCTGACGCCGCCGTTCGGATTCTCTCTGTTCTATCTGCGTGGCGTGGCGCCGAGGTCGGTGACTACGGCGGATATCTATCGGGGGGCCATCCCGTTTATCGTGATTCAGCTGATCGGTCTGCTGGCGCTGTTCTACTATCCTCAACTGGTGACCGGTTTGTTGAGTCAAGGGGTCGGTCAATCCTATTAGCTGACCGCTGCCGCCCTATCGGTCGGGTCACAGTCGCCTGTGTTGTCATAAAAAAGTTTCTCCGCAGGTGACGGTGAAGAGAGGATTGAGCTGTTAAAGGAACTTCGCCCGGCCTGACGGTTTTGGGCGAAGTACTTTTGTAGCCAACACTGCCCCAAAGCCTCTCCCCGGTCAGCCTGCCCTTCCGGTACTCTGCGCTTCTCGGTCTGAGCGGCTCAGACAATTTCGCGCCTGTTTCCGTTCACTCCTGTGATGCTCGACAGGCTGAACGGGGAAGTGCACTGTCATGCAGCTCACCAATCGGGTTGTTCATCATAAAAGACGTTATTCAGGGTTTGGATTCCGCAGAGTGATCCGACTTCCGCGCGCCCCGGTGCCGGCGAGAACCGCAGGGAACTCCGCCGGGGTGGCTTGGTGGCGCGAGGGTTGTGGTTACTTTTTCCCGAAAAGTAATCCAGTGAAGGGGACGGGGCTCTCGTTTAAAAAAGCCCCGGTTCCATGCGGTACCGGGGCCTCTTTCAGTTTCTACGCCAGGGCCGCTTATTTGTAGTTGAAGCGGGCGTAGGAGGTTTCATTGGAACTGAACCAGGTGTCCGAGTCCGTCTTGAAGGCGCGCCAATCGGCATAAATCTTCTTGAACCGGGCGTTTTCCGCCGACAGTTCATCATAGAGTGCGAGAGACTCCTTCCGTGCCGCCTCCAGAATCTCGGTGCTGTATTCGCGGATCTTGGTGCCCTTCTCCACCAGCCGCTTCAACGCTGCCGAGTTATGGGTGTCGTATTCCGACATCATATTCAGATTGGATTCCGCTGCGGCGGAGGCGACGATCTCCTGATACTCCTTGGGCAGGCTGTCCCACGCCTTCTGATTGATATAGAGGCTCAGGGTCGGTGCCGGCTCCCACCAGCCGGGATAGTAGTAATAGGGGGCAACTTTGTAGAAGCCGGCCTTTTCGTCATCGTAGGGACCGACCCACTCGGTGGCGTCGATCACACCCCGTTCCAGGGCCGGATAGATCTCCGCGCCGGCCATCACCTGCACGGTGACGCCGAGGCGACTCATCACTTTGCCGCCCAGTCCCGGGATACGCATTTTCAGACCCTTCAGGTCGTCGAGGGAATTGACCTCTTTACGGAACCAGCCGCCCATCTGGACACCGGTGTTACCGGCCGGGAAGTTGACAATATTGTGTTCGGCGAAAATCTCGCGCATCGCTTCACGACCACCACCCTGGTAGAACCAGGCGTTCTGCTGGCGGAAGGTGAGACCAAAGGGCACGGCTGCGTCGAATGCCAGGGCGGGATCCTTGCCAATGTAATAGTAGGAGGCGGTATGGCCCATCTGCACCGTACCCTGGGACACCGCATCAAATACCTCCAGACCACCGACCAGTTCACCGCCGGCGTAGGGGATGATTTCAAACTGGCCACCGGTCATGGCTTTGACTCTTGCTGCGACCGATTCGGCACCGCCGAAGATAATGTCAAACGCCTTCGGCCAGCTGGTGGCCATACGCCAGCGGATCCGCTTTTTGCTTTGGGCGAGTACCGCCGGAGCAGCGCTCGCGGCAGCCGCGCCAACCGCGGCTTTTTTCAGAAAATCACGACGTTTCATCTGGAGCTCCTCTGTCTGGGTGATGTTATTATTGGAACAGCATAGGAGATCTATATATAGGCGATTGATTCAGTGAGTGCAAACTGAATCGTGATTCAACCGTTGCCACGTTGTGGGTAGTTCGGCCGGGCAAAGGTTTATCCGGCTACTGATTTAGCAGTTACATCTGCAAGCATTTTTATCTGGCCCGGTACGGACCATTGGAGCCGGATACAAGCAGGGGGCGCAACGGCCTCAACCGTTGTGCCCCCTGCTGATGAGGTGCGATCTGTTAAAGCGGATTAACCGGCCTCTTGTGCGGCCTTCCAATCCAGTGCATCAACCACCGCCACAGCACTCATGTTGACAATGCCGCGTACCGTGATTGAATCGGATACCGCATGGGCCGGATATTTCAAGCCGGTCAGCATGGGCCCCACCGGCACCGCATCACCCAGCATCTTGACCATGTTGTAGGCGATGTTGGCCGAGTCCAGGCTGGGCATCACCAGCAGGTTGGCGGCACCCTTGAAACGCGAGTGCGGGAAAATCTTGTCACGGATCTCGTCGGAGAGGGCCGAGTCGGCATGCATCTCACCCTCCACCACCACGCCGGGATACTGTTCGTGCAGAATACGGCGAGCCTCCTTCATCTTGCGGGAGAAGACGTTGTCCCGGCTGCCGAAGTTGGAGTGCGACAGCAGCGCCGCCTTGGGTGCCATGCCGAAGCGCCGCACCACGTCGGCTGCCATGGCGGTCTTCTTGGCAATCTGTTTCGGCGTGGGATCCGGGGTCACGTGGGTGTCGGTCAGGAAGAAGGTACCCTTGGACAGAATCAGCATAGTAATGGCGGAGCAGTCAGTGGTGTCGGCCCGCATGCCGATAATGCTGCGCAGATATTTCAGGTGCTGGATGTAGGCCCCTTCCACACCGCAGATCATCGCATCCGCATCCCCCTGACGCGTCAGCAACGCGGCCAGTACGGTGGAGCGGGTGCGCACGACACCGCGGGCGAAGGCCGGGGAGACACCGTTGCGCCCTTCGATCTCATGATAATGCTGCCAGTCCCGTTCGAAGTTCGGGTTGTCGTTCATGTTGACGACCTTGACCTCTTCTCCCAGCTTGAAGCGCAAGCCGAGGTTCCTGGCCTTCTCGGCGATCACTTCCGGGCGTCCGATGAGAATCGGTTTGCAGATGCCGTCATCCACCAGCACCTGTACCGCCTGCAGCACCCGGGTCGCCTCACCTTCAGCGAATACCACCCGTTGCGGATTGGCAATGGCCCGTTCGAACACCGGTTTCATAACCAGGCCCGAGCGGAACACGAACATACGCAGAGTGCGGCGATATTCGTGGAAATCCTGGATCGGTCGGGTAGCCACGCCTGAGTCCATGGCGGCCTTGGCCACCTTCATCGGCAGCTCGGTCATCAGTCTTGGGTCGAACGGTTTGGGAATCAGGTACTCGCGACCAAAGTGGAGCGCCTGGCCACCGTAGGCAGCCTGCACCTGATCGGAAGCCTCTTTCATGGCCAGATCGGAGAGCGCTTCCACACAGGCGATTTTCATCTCCTCATTAATCGTGGTGGCACCCACATCCAGTGCGCCCCGGAACAGGAACGGGAAACAGAGCACATTGTTCACCTGGTTCGGATAGTCTGAACGGCCGGTGGCGATGATCGCGTCCGGCGCCACTTCGAGCACCTCTTCAGGAGTGATCTCAGGGGTTGGGTTAGCCAGGGCCAAAATGAATGGCGGACTGGCCATCTCTTTGACCTGGTGCTGTTTCAAGACGCCCGGTCCCGACAGACCCATGAAAATGTCGGCGCCCTTGATTACGTCATCCAGGGTGCGTTCGTCGGTTTCAACCGCATAGGCCTCTTTATAGGGGTCCATGTCGGCCTTGCGCCCTTTGTAGACTACGCCGTCCCGGTCAACGACCCGGATATTCTCTTTTTTCAGCCCCATGCTCACCAGCAGGTTGAGGCAGGCCAGCGCTGCGGCGCCGGCGCCGGTGCAGACCAGTCGCACCTCTTCGATATTCTTACCGGCCACCCGCAGGCCGTTGCGCACGGCTGCCGCCACTACGATAGCTGTACCGTGCTGATCATCATGGAACACCGGAATTTTCATGCGTTCGCGCAGTCTGCGCTCGATCTCGAAACACTCCGGCGACTTGATGTCCTCCAGGTTGATGCCGCCGAAGGTCGGCTCCATGGCGGCAACGGTCTCGATGATCTGCTCCGGGTCACTCAGATTGAGTTCGATATCGAAAACATCCACCCCGGCAAACTTTTTGAACAGAACCGCTTTACCTTCCATTACCGGTTTGGCCGCCAGCGGGCCGATGGCACCAAGACCGAGCACGGCGGTTCCGTTGGTGATAACGCCTACCAGGTTACCGCGGGAAGTGAGGTTAGCCACCTCGTTCGGGTCGCGGACGATCTCTTCACAAGCCGCCGCCACACCGGGTGAATAAGCGAGCGCGAGATCGCGCTGATTGACCATTTTCTTGGTCGCAACGATCTCCATCTTTCCGGGTTTGGGAAAACGGTGATAATCAAGTGACGCTTCGCGTAACTCGTCTGTCATGTTCGATACCTTTTATATATACAGGATTGTAAATTTCGGACTAAATAAAAATATGGATTAAAAAAACCAATAATGAATATAGATTTATCGAATAGGTTATACCAATACAATTAAATAGTAACCTGAATTATGGCAGTTATTAGTTATTTTTTTGGCATTCTCAACGGAAAATAATTTAAAAATAGTATAATCATCCTATTATTCGTGCGGTTTTTTCTATCGAACATGGATTCTTATCTGGAAATGCCGTACTATTTTGTCCGATTTTTCAGCTATTCTAAGTTAACTCTTAACACTACTGCAGAGGATTAATCTCATGAAGGTATCTGTTCTTGGCGCTGCCGGCGGCATCGGCCAGCCATTGGCTCTCCTACTTAAAAATGCCATGCCCGCCGGTTCAGAGCTGGCGTTGTACGATGTTAATCCGATGGTGCCTGGCGTCGCGGCAGATCTGAGCCATATCCCGACCCCGGTGAAAGTAACCGGTCATGGGGCTGATCAATTGGAAGCAGCGATGGCGGATAGCGATATCGTGATTATTCCGGCAGGTGTGCCACGTAAACCGGGTATGTCCCGTGATGACCTGTTCAACGTCAACGCAGGTATCGTGAAATCGCTGGTCGAAACCGGTGCCAAAGTCTGTCCCAATGCCTGCTACGGCATTATTACCAATCCGGTCAACTCCACTGTGCCAATTGCCGCCGAGGTACTGAAGAAAGCCGGCGTTTATGACAAGCGCAAGCTGTTTGGTATCACCACCCTGGATGTTATCCGTTCCAACACTTTCGTAGCCGAATTAAAAGGGCTGGATCCCACCAGCCTGGATATTCCGGTGATCGGTGGCCACAGTGGCAACACTATTCTGCCGCTGTTGTCCCAGATCGGTATTGAATTCACCCAGGAAGAGATCGAGAGTCTGACTCCACGGATTCAGAATGCAGGTACCGAGGTGGTGGAAGCCAAGGCGGGTGGCGGATCGGCAACCCTCTCTATGGCGGATGCGGGCGCGCGGTTCGCGCTGGTTCTGCTGGATGCATTGAATGGTAAGGAGTCAGTCATCTGCACCTACGTTGAGGTTGAGAATCAGCCGACCCGCTTCCTCTCCCTGCCGGTTCGCCTGGGCAAGAACGGCGTTGAGGAGATTCTGCCGGCCGGTACCCTGAGTGCCTATGAGCAGAAGCTGTTTGATGAGATGCTGCCTACCCTGGAAGGCAATATTGCCAAGGGTGTGGAGTTTGCCAACAGTTAATAGCTGTTCACTGCGCAAAAAAGCCCGGGTTTAACCCGGGCTTTTTTATTCTGGTTCATAATCGGTTGTTGCTGATCGGGCCGGCTCACCAGATGGAGCTGTGTTTCCCCTCCTCCCCCCGGGACCACACCCGGCAAACGCAGGTGAGTGGGTCATCCCGGGGAAAGGCCCTTTTTACAGCACCTGAGCAATGGCGCTGCAGAGGGCGTCCATATTATTGCGCGTCATGCCGGCAACACTGATCCGGCCGGAACCGACGATGTAGATGGCGAACTCGTCTTTCAGCCGCTTCACCTGATCCGGATTGAGCCCGGAGAAAGAGAACATACCGCACTGGCGGCTGATGAAGCTGAAGTCCTGGCTGACTCCCTTCTCTTTCAGGGTGTCCACGAACAGATCGCGCATTCCCTGGATGCGGTCCCGCATCTCGGCCACCTCTTTCTCCCACTCGGCGTAAAGGGAGGCGTTGTTGAGAACGGTGGTGACGATGCCGCCACCATGGAACGGTGGGTTGGAGTAGTTGGCGCGGATGATCGATTTCACCTGACTGAATGCGTTATCCGCCTGGGTTGCATCCCTGGCGACCAGTGTGAAGCCGCCCACCCGTTCGTTATAGAGACCGAAGTTTTTCGAGAAGGAGCTGGCTATCAGCAGCTCCGGGTTGTGCTCTGCAAAGATACGCAGACCGGCAGCATCCTCTTCAATGCCTTTGCCGAATCCCTGGTAAGCGAAGTCGAACAAGGGTAGCCAGCCGCCGGCGGCGGAAAGCCTGGCCAGCTCTTCCCACTCTTCGGCGGTCGGATCGATGCCGGTCGGGTTATGGCAGCAGCCGTGGAACAGTACGGTATCACCCGCAGCGACCTGCTGCAGGGAGTTTTTCATGGCCGCGAAGTCCTTGTCCTTGGCTTCTGCATCGTAGTAGTCGTAGGTGACCACTTCCAGGCCGGCCGCCTTGAACACATTGCCATGGTTGGCCCAGGTGGGGTTGCTGACCCAGATGCGCTTGCTGGGCAGGTGGCGAGCAATGAATTCGGCACAGACACGCAGTGCGCCGGTGCCGCCGGGGGCATGGGCCGAACGGGCGCGGCCAGCGCTGATGATATCGCTGTCGCTGCCGAACAGCAGGCGTTGCACGCCCAGGCCATATTCTGGCGTGCCTTCGATGCTCAGGTAGCTTTTGGTGGTCTCCTGGGACAGCAGTTGCTCTTCAGCTTTTTTCACGCATGAGAGTATAGGTGTAGTGCCCGCCTCATCTTTGTATATTCCGACGCCGAGGTTGATTTTGCCGGTACGGGTATCCTTCTTGAAGGCTTCCGTCAAACCAAGGATGGGATCGGCCGGGGCGGCGCTGAGCTGTTCAAACATTGTTACCCTCATGCGAGTTATTTATTGACAAATGGGCCATTATGCTACTCCCTGTGGGTAGTGTTGCAAAGTGGTTAATGTTGATGGGGCGAAAACCTGTTTTGATGGTGCGGATGGAGAGAAAAAACCGATGAGTGGCTGGTCGTCATTGCCGCCCCTGGGGCTTTATATACACCTGCCCTGGTGTGTGCAGAAGTGCCCTTATTGTGATTTCAATTCCCATGAGTTGAGGTTGGATATGTCAGAGGCCGGTTATATCACTGCCCTGCTTGCCGATCTGGATTTTGAATTGTCGTTGGCTGCAATTCAGGGGCGCGAGTTGCAGAGCCTGTTTATCGGCGGCGGTACGCCCAGTCTGTTCTCCGCCGATTCGATAGATCAACTGCTGGAGGGGGTTCGGCAGCGTATTACCTGTGCGCCAGGAATGGAGGTAACCCTGGAGGCGAATCCCGGTACCCTGGAGCAGGGGCGCTATCAGGGATATCGGCAGGCAGGTGTGAACCGGCTCTCTATCGGTGTACAGAGTTTCCATTCGGACTCGTTGGCGCGATTGGGGCGGATTCATGGTCGGGATGAGGTGTTCGAGGCGATTGAGAGTGCCCGTGGAGCCAGGTTTGACTCCATCAATCTGGACCTGATGTGTGGTCTGCCGGGGCAGAGCATGGCGATGGCCTGCGCCGATGTGGAGTTGGCATTGGCCGCGGCTCCCGAACATCTCTCCTATTATCAGCTGACCATCGAACCGAATACGGCGTTCCACCATAAGCTACCCCGGGCCATGCCGAGTGATGATACGGCCGGTGATATCCAGGCTGCCGGGTGCCGGTTGCTGGAGGCGGCCGGTTATATACAGTATGAAGTCTCTGCCTATATGCGGGAGGGGTATGCCTGTCAGCACAATCTCAACTATTGGCGTTTCGGCGATTACATCGGGATTGGTGCGGGCGCCCACGGCAAGCTGACGAATGCCCTGACCGGCTGCATAGAGCGGAGCTGGCGGGTGAAGCGTCCGGAAGCCTATATGGCGGGTGCTGGCAGCGCTGCCGCCGTATCGGGACGCAGGGAGCTTGACTCGAGTGACCGGTTGATTGAGTTCCTGATGAATGCCCTGCGTTTAAAAGCAGGCTTTGAGGTGGGGCTTTTTACCGAGCGGACCGGGCTGGTGGAAGCTGACCTCTGGTCACGACTGGAAGGTCTGTTGGAGCAGGGGTTGCTGGTTCATCACGATGGCAGGGTGAAAACCTCTGAAACGGGATGGATTTTTCTGGATGATGTGGTGGCTGCGTTATTGTGAAGGCGCCACTGACCGGGAAGTGCGACTCACGGCAGTAGTTGCATCTGTGTGCTAGGATTTCATTGACAGACTACAAGCCTGTAACTGTGGCAAGGCTGTTCCCTTACCGGGAAGGAGGGATGGGGATGCAACCGGCAGTTCATCAACAGAAAGTGGATTTCGATCAGTGGCTGAAGCTGGCCAGTACCGACATGCCGGCCTTTGAAGCCTTACGTCGTACCCTGATCAACCAGGTTATCGAGCAGGCATCGGAAGAGCAGCGGGACCGGCTGCGGCGCCTGCAATGGCGTATTGACCAGGAGCGACGTCGCTGTAAGAGCCCAATGGGTGCTTGCGTACGGATCTCCCGAATGATGTGGGATCGCCTGATGGGCCGGGATGGTTTATTGGAACGGCTGCAAGAACTGACCGAGGAAGGTTTCCCCCGCTCCAGTCGTATAACAGCGCGTGCCAAGGTGATTCCCCTGGCGAAAGACAGAACCCCCGGAGATTAAGGGGGGTTGCGCCCAGGGTTATCCATAATTATAATGCCCCGTTCACCCCGTCCTGATTGCGGGTAGTTTGAGTTCATTTAGAGGCTGTCATGAAAGCGGAAATCCACCCCAAGTACGAAGAGATTAAAGTGGCTTGCAGCTGCGGGAACGAATTTACCACCCGTTCCACGCTGTGTGAGGATCTGCAAGTGGAAGTCTGCTCAGCCTGCCATCCATTCTTCACCGGAAAGCAGAAGATTATGGATACCGCCGGTCGTGTAGATAAGTTCCGTAAGCGTTACTCACGCGGTTAAGCGTAACGCATGCAGAAGTAAATAAAAGGCACCTCGGTGCCTTTTATTTTGTCCGGGATGGGTTGAAAAAGTAAGGCTGCAGGTGGTCCGGAGCGCAGCCAGGGTTTGTCAGTCTGGGCACCTTGATAACAAAACGCGTATGCCCTCAAGGGTGGTCTATGCTTAACGCGTTCGCGTAGTGAGCTCGATCGGTTTCCACTCGTTTTTTTGCTATTCAGTAGTATTCATTATTTCAATGTACTGTATTAAATAATGCAGTCATTGCGTCCAAATATGGTTTTGATAGCATTTCGGCGCCTGTAAAATCGATAGGTTTCCTGCTTTGCGGGGCAATATGGCGCAGTTTTGGCGTATAAACGGACTAATAATCAGGCGAAAAAGGTGAAGTATCGTTAGGATGGTCGTCCTATTATTTGCTTCAGGGGTTGTTCTGATCGTCTGACTGTTATATAAAAGGGGGATTAGCCAGTTTATGGCAGGAGAAAGTGAACTTATGTCAGATAAAAAAGTAACCTTAACCAACACTGCGGATGGAACCTCTGTAGATCTACCCGTGTATAAGGGCACTGAAGGGCCGGAAGTCGCAGATATCTCGACCCTTTACAAGCACACCGGGATGTTTACCTACGATCCCGGGTTTGTCGCCACGGCTAGTTGCCGGAGTGCCATCACCTATATCGATGGTGATAAGGGTATCCTTCGTTATCGTGGTTATCCCATTGAGCAGCTGGCCAAAGAGGCGAGTTTTATCGAAGTTGCTTATTTGCTGATTTATGGTGAATTGCCGACAGCTGTCGAGTTGACGAAATTCGAGAGCACTATCCGTCATCACACCATGATCAAGGAGACCCTGAAGAATTTCTTCGATGGTTTCCAGTACGATGCCCATCCCATGGGTATTATGGTTGGCGTAGTCGGCTCTCTGTCAGCTTTCTATCACGATTCCCTGGATATCAATAATCCACGGCATCGGGAAATTTCCGCCCACCGCCTGATTGCAAAAATGCCGACCATTGCGGCAGCCAGCTACAAGCATAATGTTGGCGAGCCCATTGTCTATCCGCGTAACGATCTCGATTATTGTGAAAACTTCCTGCACATGATGTTCAGTAATCCGTGTGAGGAGTATACCCCTGACCCAGTTGCGGTGAAGGCGATCAATACGCTGTTCATCCTGCATGCTGATCACGAGCAGAACGCCAGTACTTCCACCGTGCGTCTGTCCGGTAGTTCCCAGGCCAACCCGTTCGCCTGTATTGCTGCCGGTATTGCGTCCCTCTGGGGGCCTTCACACGGCGGTGCCAATGAAGCCGTGCTGGATATGCTGAACGAGATCGGCGACGTTTCCCAGATCGACAAATACATCGCCAAGGCCAAGGATAAGGATGATCCATTCCGTCTGATGGGCTTTGGTCATCGTGTCTACAAGAACTTTGATCCGCGCGCTACGCTGATCCGCGAAGTGTGTCATGAAGTGCTTGAGAACATGAAGGATAATGACAATCCTCTGTTCGAGCTGGCGCTGGAGCTTGAAAAAGTGGCGTTGGAGGATGAGTATTTCGTTGAGCGCAAGCTGTATCCGAATGTCGATTTCTACTCCGGTATCATCTATCAGGCATTGGGGATTCCCACCAGCATGTTCACGGTGATGTTTGCCGTGGCCAGGACGGTTGGCTGGGTTGCCCACTGGCTGGAAATGATGAACGATCCGGAGTTCCGGATTGGTCGTCCACGACAGCTCTACACCGGTGCGCCCATGCGTGATTATGTGCCGGTAGCCAAACGTTAATCCTGCTCCAGCAGTGCTAACAACTGGTTCAATGACGCCCCCTTCTGGGGGCGTTCTTCT
This sequence comes from Sedimenticola thiotaurini, assembly GCF_001007875.1. Classification (NCBI taxonomy): domain Bacteria; kingdom Pseudomonadati; phylum Pseudomonadota; class Gammaproteobacteria; order Chromatiales; family Sedimenticolaceae; genus Sedimenticola; species Sedimenticola thiotaurini. The sequence continues at coordinate 2,905,500 of NZ_CP011412.1, forward strand.
ATAGGGTCCAATGGCAGGTTGTGTCGATCGGTGTTCGGTAGTACCAGAAGGTCCACCTGGTGGGTACCCGCCTGAAAGCTGAAAACAGTCCTGGCAATCCTTTTTTTATGGCTGTAGTCCAGCAGCACATCCCGTTGTTGACAGGGAATTTTCCAATCCATCAGGGAAATCGCCACCGTTTCGACCGTATCTGAAAAGAGTACAAGGGTGATCGGGGTGTGCCGGTTGGCGATACCGGTCAGAACCGGGCCGATCAGGCGTGGTTGGTACTGGCTGAATAGGCGCATGGCACCGACTGCGCTCTCCCGCAGATGGTGCAGTTCCGTGGCTTGCGAGGATGCCTGAAAAAGTTCCAGGTGGCTCTTCAGAGCCTGTTCAATTTCATGGTTTTCCGGTAATTGCCGCTGATCAGTGCACCGCAGTCGTTTGGCCGCCTTGTTGCGTGCCTGAGCGAAACTGAGGTCGCTCTGTTCAGCGATCAATTGAGCCGCCGCAATGGCGATCTGGTGTCTGAGCCCACGGGGCGCTGAGCGACGGGCCATGTGGCTGCTCCTGGTTAAAAAATCTGCTCCTCATTGGCAGCATCCTTGGAAGGTGCGCCTGGGCCGGGATTGGTTCTGTTGTCCCTGGGGAGTTCCTTGGGGGCGTTTTCGCTGCGGAACACCTCAAAGATAGCGTCTTTTTGGTCAACGCTGGCGCGCATGCCTGTGCGCGGATCGATGCGTACCGTGACCATGCCGGTGGGCACTTTTAGTGGTTGTTCCGGGATGTCCTTCAGGGCGGTTTGCATGAATTCGATCCAGGCAGGTAACGCAGCACGTCCTCCCACTTCGCCCCGACCGAGCGGTTTGGCTGAATCGAACCCGACCCAGGTAATGGCGACCAGGGAGCGGTTAAAACCATCAAACCAGGCGTCACGTTGGTCATTGGTGGTGCCGGTTTTGCCTGCCAGATCCCTGCGGCCCAGCGAGCGGGCCTTGATTCCGGTACCGCGGGTAATAACGTCGCGCATCATCGAGTTCATCAAATAGTGATTTTGTGGCGAGATAACCCTTGGTGCAATTGGTAGTTCAGTTGACTCGGACTCTTCACATGCTTCACAAACAGTGGCCGGAGTGGCCTGAAACAGCAGTTCCCCGTTATCTCTCTCAATACGTTCAATAAAGTAAGGCTCCACTTTGTAGCCACCATTGGCCAGAATGGCGTAGGCCGCGGCCATCTGCAGAGGGGTGACGGCGGCGCTGCCCAGTGCCAGCGAAAGATTGTGGGGTAGGTCGTCCGGGTTGAAGCCGAATTTTCCGGCGTGCTCCAGGGCGTGTTCAATACCCATGGAGCGTAACAGGCGGATGGAGACCAGGTTACGTGATTTGGTTAGTGCATACCGCAGCCGGGTGGGGCCAAAGAACTTGCCGCTGTAGTTCTCCGGTCGCCAGGCGCCCTCCAGGCTGGGGTCGTCAAACACTACCGGCGCGTCGTTAATCAGGCTGGCAGCGGTGAAGCCCGCCTCCAGGGCGGCCGAGTAGATGATGGGTTTGAAGCCAGAGCCGGGCTGGCGCAGCGCCTGTGTGACCCGGTTGAATTTACTGTGGTAAAAATCGTAACCCCCGACCAGCGTCTGAATGGCACCATTATCTGGATTCAGCGACACAAAGGCGCTTTCAGCAGCCGGTATCTGGGCTAGCCGTAAACCGGGCCCACTGTCAGTTTCCGTTGTCAATACCCGCACCAAGTCCCCCGGTGTGATGATTTCATCGGTCTTCTTGGGTTTTGCGCCTACCCGGTTTTCGTTTACGAACCGTCTGGCCCAGGACAAGCCTTCCCAGGGAAGGGTTTCATAACGTCCTTCGCCAAGATAGAGCGTGGCGCTCTTCTCGTCGATACCGGTGACGATAGCAGGCATCAGATCGCCCACAATACGGTGATCCCGGAGCAGTGCATCCAACTCATCGGTTGTCTCGTCTCCGGAAAGATCGAAGTGTTGTTCGGCGCCCCGATAGCCGTGCCGAAGATCGTACGCCTGCAAGTTATTCCTGACGGCCCGTTTGGCAGCCGATTGCAAATGGCTGTCAATCGTCGTGTAGACATTAAAGCCGGTGGTATAGGCTTCGTTGCCATAACGCTCAAACATTTCCGCCCGGACCATCTCGGCGATATAGGGGGCATCGGCTTCGGTCTGGGCAGTATGCAGGGAAGCGGTCACCGGGGTTGCCTTGGCCTCTTCCCTCTCCTGATCGGTGATGAAGCCGAGTTTGGCCATCCGACCAAGCACATAGTCGCGTCGCTCCAGCGCCCGCTCGGGGTCTGCCAATGGATTATACCGGGAGGGTGCTTTGGGCAGACCGGCGATCATCGCCACCTGGGGCAGTGTCAGCTGATCAACCGATTTGCCGTAGTAGACCATGGCGGCAGCGCCGACCCCGTAGGCCCGGTTGCCCATATAGATCTTATTCAGATAGAGTTCCAGAATCTCGTGTTTAGTCAGTTCATGCTCGATCCTGAGTGAGAGGAATATCTCGCTGAACTTGCGCGTAAAGGTCTTTTCGCTGGAAAGAAAGAAGTTTCGTGCCACCTGCATGGTGATCGTACTGCCGCCCTGACGGCGTTCCCCCGTGAGCAGCAATTGATAGGCGGCCCGCATGAGGCCTCGGTAATCCACACCCGGGTGCTCAAAAAAGCGATCATCCTCGGCGGCTAAAAATGCCTGAATCATGGGCTCTGGTATGGCATCATACTCCAGGGGAATGCGGCGCATTTCGCCAAACTCGGCGATTAGCTTGTTGTCGTGGGAGTAGACGCGCAGTGGAACCTGGAATTTGACACTCTTCAGGTTCTCAATGGAAGGGAGAGTCGGCTCCAGGTAATAGTAGAGTGACGCTACGGTGATAGCGCCGGCGACGGATCCCAGTAGGCCGAGCCAAAGGAAGAGCCTGATTAGTTTCATTAACCACTTCATGAGCCAGTTCACGGATTGAGGATTGATGGGGATCCAGAATAATATTGACCGGGATATGTGGCTATTTTAACAAAAATGTGTTGTTGTGACAGTCTCAGAGAAAAAATACTTCACAAGAAAATCATTTGCTGCTATATAGTTAACTATTCTAATTAAAGGAAAACCTAAAAGTTCTCCGTAAAGCCATAATATAATTGCGAGAAAGGAAACGCGATGGTCCCTTTTTTCGGATCCAAGAAGCAGGCAATGCTTGGGCTGGATATCAGTTCGACGGCAGTAAAATTGCTTGAATTGAGTAAGTCCTCAGGTAGATCGGGTGCACGGTACCGTGTGGAGGCCTACGCTGTAGAGCCCTTGCCGGCCAATGCGGTGGTCGAGAAAAATATCGCCGATGTGGATGCTGTCGGGCAAGCGATCCACAATGTGGTTAGGCGCTCCGGCAGTAAGGCGCGCCAGGCGGCTGTGGCGGTATCCGGTTCCGCAGTGATCACCAAGATCATCACTATGCCGGCCTCACTCTCCGATTCGGAGATGGAGAGCCAGATTCAACTTGAGGCCGATCAGTACATCCCCTATCCACTTGAGGAGGTGAATCTCGATTTTGAGATACTCGGCTCATCGGAAAAGAATCCGGAAATGATGGATGTGTTGCTGGCGGCCTCCCGAAGTGAAAATGTTGATGATCGGGTGGCTGCACTAGAGATTGCCGGGCTGACAGCAAGTGTAGTGGATGTGGAAGCCTACGCCATGGAGAACGCCTTTACCCAGATCGCGGATCAACTGCCGGATGGCGGCGATGATCAGACAGTAGCAATTGCGGACATAGGTGCCACGACCACTACCCTGAATGTTCTGCGCAATGGCAAGATTATCTATACAAGGGAACAGAATTTTGGCGGTCGTCAGTTAACCGAGGAGATTCAACGCCGGTATGGGCTTTCCCACGAAGAGGCTGGGATGGCCAAGCGGCAAGGCGGACTTCCGGATAATTATGTGCCCGAGGTGTTGGAGCCTTTTAAAGAGGCTATGGGGCAACAGGTCAGCCGCTCATTGCAGTTCTTCTTCTCTTCAAGTGCCTACAACAGTGTTGACTATATCGTCCTCGCAGGCGGTAGTTCATCGATACCGGGAGTGGATGAATTGATAGAGGAGAAGATCGGTACTCCGACAATTGTTGCCAATCCCTTTGCAAACATGTCTGTTTCATCCAACGTTAAGCCCCAGGGTTTAAGTAACGATGCGCCATCGCTGATGATTGCTTGCGGACTCGCATTAAGGAGTTTCGACTGATATGGCTCATATTAATCTACTTCCCTGGCGGGAAAATCTCAGAAAAAAACGCCAAAAGGATTTTGGCATGTCGGTGCTGCTTGCACTGATTCTGACCGGTGCTGCCGCTGGTGGTGTGCATTTTTTCATCGAAGATATGATCAGTCATCAGGAGGCTCGCAACAGCTATCTGGGACAAGAGATCGCGATTGTTGATAAGAAGATCAAAGAGATTAAAGATCTGGAGAAGCAGAAGGCCCAACTGATTGCCCGTATGAACGTCATTCAGTCACTGCAGGGCAGTCGGCCGCAGATTGTCCATCTGTTTGATGAGCTGGTATCGACCATCCCGGATGGTACTTACCTCACCAAGCTTGAGCAGAAAGGTAATGGGGTGACCATGGATGGGGTGGCTGAATCCAATGCCCGGGTCTCCGCCTACATGCGTAACATCGATGCATCCGAGTGGATGGGAGATCCATCGCTAAAGGTGATCGAGAGCACCGATAACTCGAAGGGTACGTTCACTTTGATGGCGAAACAGATTGATCCCAACAAGGACAAGGAGGGTCAGGAATGAACCTTCAAGAGTTGAACGAGCTTGACCTAAATAATATCGGGAACTGGCCGACACCAGTAAAGGGATTGGTGATCCTGCTGCTCTGCGTTGCGGTTGCTGTTGGTTGGTACTATTTCAATACGGAAGATCAGCTGCTCAATCTGGAGACGGCAGAGAAGAAGGAGCTGGCGCTGCGGACAGAGTTTGAAAGCAAACAGGCCAAAGCGGTAAACCTTGAGAAGTACAAAAAGCAGCTGGAGGAGATGAAACAGTCCTTTGGCGCCATGCTGCGGCAGTTGCCGAACAAGACCGAAGTTGCTGACCTGTTGGTCGATGTGTCGCAAACCGGTTTGGCTTCCGGGTTGGAATTTGAACTGTTTGAGCCACAGGAAGAGGTGCCACGGGAGTTTTATGCTGAACTTCCTATTCAGTTACGGGTGTTTGGTGATTATCACGAGCTGGGCAATTTTATCAGCGGCCTGGCCGCGTTGCCGCGCATTGTCACCATACACGATGTATCGGTTACCCCCCGTGAGGATGGTGAGTTGGAGATGTCCGCAACCGCAAAGACTTATCGATATTTGGAAGAGGAGGCGAATTGATGCTGTATAAAAAGATCATTCGTCTGATCGTACCGCTGATGTCGGTATTGTTGTTGTCCGCCTGTGCAGATCGAAGTATGCATGATCTGAAAAGCTACGTGGATGAGGTTAAGTCGAGAAAGGCTGGGCATATCGAGCCGTTGCCTGAGATTAAACCCATAGAAACCTTCACCTATATTAGTGATGGGCGGCGTAGCCCGTTTGAATCCCAGGATCAGGGTGAGGAGACGATGGGGCAGGTGGCCTCAAATGGTCTGCAGCCCGATTTTAACCGTCCCAAGGAGGAGTTGGAGAGTTATCCACTTGATTCGCTGCGGATGGTTGGGCTGCTTGAGCAGATGGGTGTCACCTGGGCGTTGATACAGACACAAGAGAAGACGATTCACCGGGTAAAAACGGGCAATTATCTCGGTTCCAACTATGGACAGATTACCCAGATTACTGAGAACCAGGTGGACTTGACGGAGATTATTCCGGACGGTCAGGGCGGCTACCGCGAGCGGCAGGCCTCGCTGGCATTGGCAGGAGAATAACAGGGCTATGTTGATGAATACTAAACCACTTAATTTTAAACGGTGGACCCATGCTGAGGGCACTATGCGCGGTTCAATGAATCCCCTGCGGATGTTCTGGGCTGTTTTTCTCCTGTTCGCCACCTTCTTAACTTCCGTTCAGGCGGCTGAAAATACGTTGAAGGAACTGACCTTCTCCGCATTGCCGGGTGATGATGTTGTCATCACCCTCCGGGCGGATGGGCCCATTGAGAAGCCGCAGATGTTTACTACTGATAACCCAGCGCGCATCGCGTTGGATTTTTTCGGTATGTCGAATGGTCTGGATAAAAAGACCCAGGCGATCGGAATCGGTATGGCGCGCAGTGTGACCGCCATCGAAGCTGGGGATCGTACCCGGGTGGTAGTCAATCTGATAGAGGCTACTGGTCACGATGTGGCGGTTAATGGAAATCAGCTTGAAATCACCATAAAAGGTGGCGCTGCTGTTGCGTCGAGCAGCGCTTCCGGTGGATCCATGGCCAGTACTGTAGCCAGGGCCACCGGTGGTGGCGAAGGGTCTACAGACAGTCTACGTAATGTGGATTTTCGGCGGGGTGATGGCGGTGAAGGACAGGTGATTCTGACCTTGGGTAATCCGGCAGCGGCAGTGGACCTGCGTGAGGAAGGTGGGCGAGTGGTACTGGATATTCTGGATACCTCGTTGCCGGAAAACCTGATGCGTAAGTTCGATGTGGGCGATTTTGCCACTCCGGTAAAGCAGTTCGAAGTTACCAGCCAGGGTGACAACGTCCATATTGAGATAACCACCAAGGGTGAGTATGAACATCTTGCCTACCAGGCAAACGACCTCTTTACGGTGGAGTTCCGTGCTCTGACTAAAGAGGAAAGAGAGGAGATACAGCGTCGCAAGGAGACTTTCACCGGTGAGCGCTTGTCACTTAATTTCCAGGATATTGAGGTGCGTGCCGTGTTGCAGTTGCTGGCGGACTTTACCGGTCTGAACCTGGTGACGTCAGACACGGTGACTGGCAACATTACACTGCGGCTGAAGAATGTCCCTTGGGATCAGGCGCTGAGCATTATCATGAAGACCCGTGGTCTCTCAATGCGTCAGAATGGCAATGTGTTGCTGATTGCGCCGACCGAGGAGATCGCAGCCCGGGAGAAGCTGGAACTGGAGTCCCAGCGGCAGATCGAGGAGCTGGCACCGCTGTTTTCAGAATATATTCAGCTCAATTACGCTAAGGCGGAAGATATTCAGAAACTGCTGAAAGCGGAAGGCAACCAGCTGCTGACGCCGGAACGGGGTAATGTCACCTATGATGAGCGGACCAACACCCTGCTGGTGCGTGATACAGCGGCCAAGCTGGATGATATCCGTCGACTGATCAACCGACTGGATATTGCAGTACGACAGGTGCTGATCGAGTCCAGGGTTGTTATTGCCAATGATGACTTTGCCCGGGATATCGGTGTTCGCTTCGGCCTCAGTACTCAATTGAAGCAGGATGGTAATTTCCTTGCTATCAACGGTACAGAAGAGGGCTATATCGGCAATACTGCCGGGCTACACGAAGGCTCTCTGGAGTCTCCTGCCGGAGATGGCATGGAGGGGCTGTTAGTAAATCTGCCCCAGACGTTGAGCACCGATCGAGGTGGCGCCTTGAACTTCATCGCCGGCAAGATTGGTTCTTACTTGCTACAGCTGGAACTGTCGGCCATGCAGCAGGAGGGCAAGGGTGAGATTGTATCCAGTCCTCGGGTAGTGACCTCGGATCAGAGTACCGCCGTGATCAAGCAGGGTGTGGAGATCCCCTACCAGGAGGCCAGCTCCAGTGGTGCTACTTCCGTGTCCTTTAAAGAGGCGGTCCTGAAGCTGGAAGTAACGCCCCACATCACTCCGGATGACCGGGTGATCATGGATCTGAGTATCAACAAGGATAATGCCGACTTCACTCGCTCGATACTGGGTGTGCCGCCGTTAGATACCCGCTCCATTGAGACCTCTGTATTAGTGGAAAATGGTGAGACCGTGGTGCTGGGTGGCGTATTCGAGCGCGAGGAGACGGTGGGTAGTGAGCGCATACCGTTCTTCGGAGATCTACCCTATGTCGGCTTCATGTTTAAGCAGGAGTTACGCACAGACAACAACAAGGAGTTGTTGATTTTCGTAACCCCGAAAATCCTCAAGGATACGCTCTCCGCCGCCCGTTGATACGCAGGGCAGTTGGTTGAACCGGGAAGGGTCTGTCTTGGATAGACCCTTCTTAGTTTGGGTCCTAAATATTCAGCTCCAAGAGCGGCCCTGGTGGCTATAATATGGGCTAATATGGCTGAATTGCCCTTTTTCTAATTGTCTGTCGATGGAAAATCTGTCATACCTGGCGCTCTATGAATCAACCTAACAACATTTTTCTGATCGGGCCCATGGGGGCAGGAAAAAGCACTATTGGGCGCCAGGTCGCATCGTTGCTGGGTCTTGAATTTGATGACACGGATCATGAGATACAGCGTCGAACCGGTGTTGATATCCCAACTATCTTTGACTACGAGGGCGAAGAGGGATTCCGTCGGCGGGAGAGTGCCGTCATTGATGAGCTGACCCAGCGTGGCAGTCTGGTATTGGCAACCGGAGGAGGGTCTATCCTGAATTCGGAAAATCGGCGCAACCTGAGTAGCCGCGGTTTCGTCGTCTATCTTTACTGTAGCCCTGAGCAGCAGTATGAGCGTACATTACGGGATCGTAACCGACCACTGCTGCAGACCGCGGATCCATTAGGTACCCTACAGGCTTTGATGGCAGAACGGGACCCGTTATACCGGGAGACGGCCGATATCGTCATTACTTCAGAGAAGCGCAGTGCATCGGCCGTGGCCAATGAAATTGTCAAAAAACTCAGATCCGATTGATCGTGGGCGATTGTTGCACATGCATAACCGGCCACACGCCTGTCTGCCCGGAATCATCCGGAAACGTGTTCGCCAACCTGGTTAACCGGTAAGCGATTAATAGGAATGTTATGAGGCCTATGGTCCTGTCATGTTAGGGCTGTTTGCCTGATTGCCCGCTGTCGGGTATTACCATTGCAGGCGATTCTGTAAGAGATGGAAGAAACAGTTAGTCAATGAATAATCCAACCAGTATCCTGAAAGTAGATCTTGCAGAGCGATCATACCCTATCTACATTGGTTCAGATCTCGTTGGAGATAGCGCCATATATCGTCCCCATATCCATGGGCAGCAAGTGCTGGTGGTCAGCAACTCCACGGTAGCTCCACTCTATCTGGACAAGGTTAAATCAGCGCTCCAGGATTATCAGGTTGAGACCGTCATACTGCCCGATGGTGAGCAGTATAAAACGCTGGAAGTGTGGCAGCAGATCATTGATTCGCTACTGGAAAATCGCTTCGACCGACACTGCACGGTGGTTGGTCTTGGTGGGGGCGTAGTGGGTGATATGGCTGGATTTGCAGCCGCCTGTTATCAGCGTGGCGTCTATTTTATACAGGTGCCTACTACCCTTCTGGCTCAAGTGGATTCGTCAGTGGGAGGAAAAACTGGCGTTAACCATCCGTTGGGTAAAAATATGATCGGCGCCTTTTATCAGCCCCAGTGCGTTATTGCTGATATTCAGACCCTGTCGACCCTGGATGACCGACAACTCTCCGCCGGGCTGGCAGAGGTGATCAAGTACGGTTTGATCGGCGACCCGGAGTTTTTCGTCTGGTTGGAAAAAAATATGGATGGGCTGATGGCCCGTGACCGGGAACTACTTGCCTATGCCATTGAACGATCCTGTCAGGACAAGGCAGACGTAGTTGCGGCTGATGAGCGGGAGGCGGGTAATCGCGCCCTGCTCAACCTGGGACACACCTTTGGGCATGCCATCGAAAACGGTATGGGATATGGTGAATGGCTACACGGTGAGGCGGTCGGCGCAGGCATCTGTATGGCGGCCGATCTGTCCCGCCGACTGGGTTGGATTAGTGAGGCGGATCAAGCACGGGTCGAGGCTCTGGTCGCCCGGGCTGGCCTTCCTATCCTCCCACCAGAGGAGATAGGTGCTGAACAGTTTCTTCAGATCATGTCGGTGGATAAAAAAGTGCTGGCCCGGAAAATACGCCTGGTTCTGATGCAGCGGTTGGGCTATGCGACAGTCACTGACGATTTTGATGCGAATCTATTGCAGGTAACTCTGAATGAGTATGGAAGAGCTTCCGGCTGACGCCGAAGAGCGTGCCGCACTATTTCATCCGCATGGCGCTGATCCCGCCTCGCAAGTGACTTCGACCTTTTTTTCCACACCTGAACTCAGACAGCGCCTGGATCTGCTGCGACATCTCACCGATAACAGCGAAAAAATCCTCTTGATCAAGGGTGTGGAGGGTGCCGGAAAGAGTACCCTGTTGCAGCAATATCGCATTCTGGCCCGTGATGAATGGATGGTGAGTTGTTTGACAGCGGACCCCATGCTGCAACCTGATCAGTTCTACTCCCTGCTGTTTCGCCGATTTGGTCTAATCGACCCTACCACCGCGAATATCAATGGATTGCTGAAGCGTTTTGAAATGCTGCATGCGGCAGGACGGTTACCTGTAATCGTTGTAGATGATGCCCATCTGTTGCCCGTTGCTACCCTGATCGCTCTGTTCCGGTTGTTCGAGCGTCGTCCCGGAAGTCGGGCATTGATTCGGGTCGTGCTGTTTGCTTCTCCCGATATCAATAACCATCTACAGATGCCGCAGGTTCAAGCGATGAATCTGCAGATTATCCAGTCCCTTGATATGCCTCTGTTTGACAGGGATCAGGCGCAGGCATTTATGGAATTTCAGCTGGCCGGCGAAGGTAAGCAGCGGGAATTGAAGTTGGCGGCTGGTCGGCTCGAACGGATAATCCGGGAATCAGCCGGCGTACCTGGGCTGCTTGAGGCACAACTGCATACGGTTTTTGCCGATGCGCCAGAATCGACCAGTTCCGTTCCTGTAGATCCCGCTGGAAAACGATCATTTGATATTCGCACCGTGCTGACTGATCTCCCGCTGGCCGTTTTGGTCGGTGCCCCCTTGTTGGGTCTGTTACTGATACTGACGCTGGTCTACCAGGATGAAATAAACCAGCTGTTTGGCCAGAATGGCCCAACGCCGATAGTGGATGAATCGTCCAATGTCCGAACAGATGGCCTGCGTCCGCTGAAACTCCCCGCGTTGGCCAGTAACCAGTCGCCGGATACCGGGCCGGCTCCAGTGGAGCAGAGCTCTCTGTTTGAAGATGACCGGCCTGTCGGGATGACCGCCGTACCCAGTGTGGATTTACCGGAGAGGCGCCAAGCCACACCCTTGCCGCTACCGCCCAATCCCACGCCGGAAAATGAGCCGGAATCCAGTCAGGCTGAACCGGACCAGCCACCCGCAGACCCGGTGGCTGGGGCGGATACCGGGTTAGAAGGCGTGTATGCCCCGGACCTGTCGGTGCAACCAACCAGCAAGGACGATGCCGCTGTTGTTGGAGAGACGGAAAGCGCCGGGAATCAAGCAGCAGACAGCATGGCTGTTGCGTCGCCTGATGATGGGGAGAAGGGGTTGCAAGATCAGCCACAAGTTTCACAGCAGCAGAACGAAGCGCCCAAGAAGTTGGCGCCTGGGCAGCCCGTGGTCGGGTCCGAACCCATCAAGGACGAAAAATGGATATTGACCCAGAGACCAGAGGCGTACACACTGCAACTGGTTGGTGTGCAAGATGTCGCGGCGGCCAAGCGTTTCATCAGTCGGCACCAGCTGACGGGGCAAGCCACTTACTTCAAGACAATCCGGGCAGGTCAGCCGTGGTTTTCGGTTATTTATGGCGTCTATCCGGATCGGGTCGCGGCAATAAAGGGTCGTGACTCATTGCCGACCGCGCTGCGCAAGAGCGAGCCTTGGCCGCGCACCTATGCCTCTATCCAGGCTGCCATAAGTCAGTAACGGATAGGGCATCCCCGTACGCTCCTTCCCGGCAGGGGGAATTAAAGCTGACTGGCAAAATACTGGCTTGAAGCAGCGTTTTCCATTATGCTGGAGAGTTCTTTCCGGCCGGAATTTCCTATAGTGGGTATTTTTCAGCCAGTTTGGACGAACCCTGGGGTCTGTGTTATTGGGCTTGCGTCCATGTTTACAACGGGTAGAGAGCAGTTATTTTGCGGTATTCTGCCCCGATAAGATGAGGTTTAAGATGGGTCTAGGCGGTTTGCCAACGAAGCAGGGACTGTATGATCCCCGTAACGAACACGATGCCTGTGGCGTCGGTTTTGTCGCCAATATCAAGGGCCGCAAGAGCCGCACCATTGTTGAGCAGGGGCTGGAGATCCTTGAACGGCTCACTCACCGAGGTGCGGTTGGTGCCGACCCCCGTGCTGGTGACGGCGCTGGTATCCTGATTCAGATTCCCGACACCTTTTTCCGGGAAGTAGTCGATTTCGATCTGCCGGAACCGGGCGAATACGCAATCGGCATGCTGTTTTTGCCTCGCGACGAAGCAGCCAGGGAACAGGCTGAGGGCACGGTCAGTCGTTTTGTCGAGGAAGAGGGGCAGGTGATTATCGGCTGGCGCGATGTGCCGGTGGACAACCAGGGATTGGGCTATAGCGTCAAGCCAACCGAACCTTATATTAAGCAGTTATTTATCCAACGTGGTGATAACTGCCCCGATCAGACGGCATTTGAACGCAAGCTGTTCGTGATTCGCAAGCAGATCGAGAAGGTGATCCGTGAGGCGGGCCTGCAGAAGGGGGAGTCGTTTTACTTCACTTCGTTCTCTTCCCGCACCATCACCTACAAGGGCATGCTGCTCTCCGATCAGGTGGGTGAATACTATCCAGACCTGAAGGATGAGCGCATGGTGTCAGCGCTGGCACTGGTGCATCAGCGCTTCTCCACCAATACCTTCCCGACCTGGGACCTGGCCCACCCGTTCCGCATGATCGCCCACAATGGCGAAATCAACACCCTGCGGGGCAATGTCAACTGGATGGCTGCGCGTAAGCACTCCATGGCGTCCAAGATCCTGGGTGAGGATCTGGCCAAGGTGTGGCCACTTATCCCGGAAGGGCAGTCAGATTCGGCCTCATTTGATAACGCACTGGAACTGCTGGTGCAGGGTGGTTACTCCCTGGCACACGCCATGATGATGCTGATCCCGGAAGCCTGGTCGGGTAATCCGCTGATGGATGACTCCCGCCGCGCTTTCTATGAATACCATGCCGCTCTGATGGAACCCTGGGATGGTCCGGCAGCGGTTGCCTTCACAGATGGCCGCCAGATTGGTGCCACCCTGGACCGTAACGGTCTGCGTCCGGCCCGTTACCTGATCACCGATGATGATATGGTGATGATGGCCTCCGAAATGGGGGTGCTGGATATTCCGGAAGAGCGCATTATCAAGAAGTGGCGTCTGCAGCCGGGCAAGATGTTCCTGATCGACCTGGAAGAGGGGCGCATCATTGATGATGCGGAGATCAAGCAGCAGCTCTCAACGGAACACCCCTACCAGGAGTGGCTTGATCAGACCCAGATTCACCTGGATCACCTGCCGGAGGTGGTGGGGGCCATGTCACCGGATCCCGAGACCCTGCTGGATACCCAGCAGGCGTTCGGCTATACCCAGGAGGATATCAAGTTCCTGTTGACACCGATGGTGTTGACCGGCCAGGAGGCGACCGGCTCCATGGGCGCGGATAATCCGCCCTCGGTGCTTTCCAACCGGCCCCGGCATCTGTCGACCTACTTCAAGCAGAATTTTGCCCAGGTGACCAATCCGCCCATCGATCCGATCCGGGAAGAGATTGTCATGTCACTGGTGTCTCTGATCGGTCCCCGGCCCAATCTGCTAGGCATCGGCCAGAGCGAACCCGCCATGCGGCTGGAAGTGCACCAGCCCATATTGACCAACAGTGACCTGGAGCGGATTCGTAATATTGAAGATAACACCGGTGGTGCCTTCCGTACCCGTACCCTGAGTATCTGTTTCGAGGCAGCCAAGGGTGTGCCCGGCCTCAAACTGGCCCTGGACGCACTGGGGCATGCGGCCGAGAAGGCGGTGTTGGAGGGATACAATATCCTGATTCTTTCGGATCGGCGCGTCGATGCCGACCACGCCGCCATACCGGCACTGCTGGCGGTGTCGGCGGTACATCATCACCTGATTCGCAAAGGTCTGCGGACCGAATCGGGTCTGGTGGTAGAGACCGGAGCCGCGCTCGAAGTGCACCATTTTGCCACCCTGGCCGGCTACGGTGCGGAGGCGATCAACCCCTATGTGGCCTTTGACACCATCCAATCCCTGTTGCCATCTCTGCCTGAGCCGTTGGAATTCGAGAAGGCGCAGAAACGTTACATCAAGGCGATCGGCAAGGGTCTGAAAAAGGTGATGTCCAAGATGGGCATCTCCACCTATCAATCCTATTGCGGTGCGCAGATTTTCGACGCGGTAGGTCTTGCAAGCAGTTTCATCGAGCAGTACTTCACCGGCACCACCAGCATGATCGAAGGTGCCGGACTGGATGAAGTGGCCCAGGAAGCATTACGTCTGCATACCAATGCCTATGGCAACAACCCGATCTATCGCCACCATCTGGATGTGGGTGGCGATTACGCCTTCCGGTTGCGGGGTGAGGCGCACGCCTGGACTCCGGATACCATCGCCAAGGTGCAGCACGCCGCGCGGGCCAATGATGCCAAAACGTATGCCGAGTATTCACGCTTGATTAACGAGCAGGATGAACGCCTTCTGGCGTTTCGCGGGCTGTTTGATTTCAACTGGGCAAATGAGCCGGTGCCGTTGGAAGAGGTGGAACCGGCCAAGGAGATCGTAAAACGATTTGCCACCGGAGCCATGTCGTTTGGTTCTATCTCCTACGAGGCGCACTCCACCCTGGCAGTGGCGATGAATGCTATCGGCGGCAAATCCAATACGGGTGAGGGTGGCGAGGAGCCGAGCCGCTTCAATCCACTGCCCGATGGGTCGCCCAATCCGCAGCGCTCTGCCATCAAGCAGGTGGCGTCCGGCCGGTTCGGTGTGACCACCGAGTATCTGGTCAACTCGGACGATATTCAGATCAAGATGGCACAGGGCGCCAAGCCCGGTGAAGGCGGTCAGTTGCCCGGCCACAAGGTGAATGCCCAGATCGCCCGGGTGCGTCACTCCACCCCGGGCGTCGGACTGATTTCGCCGCCGCCACACCACGATATCTACTCTATCGAGGATCTGGCCCAGCTGATCCACGATCTGAAGAATGTGCAGCCCAAATCCCGGGTTTCAGTGAAACTGGTCTCCGAAGTCGGCGTGGGTACCGTGGCCGCTGGCGTCTCCAAGGCGCATGCCGACCATGTCACCATCTCCGGCTATGACGGTGGTACCGGCGCGTCGCCCCTCACCTCCATCAAGCATGCGGGATCGTCCTGGGAGATCGGACTGGCTGAGACTCATCAGACCCTGGTGCTGAACAAGCTGCGGGGCCGTATATCGGTTCAGGTGGATGGTGGTCTGCGCACCGGGCGTGACGTGGTGATCGGCGCCCTGCTGGGCGCGGATGAGTTCGGTTTCGCCACCGCACCGCTGATCGTTGAGGGCTGTATCATGATGCGCAAATGCCATCTGAACACCTGCCCGGTCGGTGTCGCCACCCAGGACCCGGAGTTGCGCAAGCGATTTACCGGTAAACCGGAACATGTGATCAACTACTTCTTCTTCGTTGCGGAAGAGGTGCGCCAGCTGATGGCGAAACTGGGCTTCCGCACCTTCAACGAGATGATCGGCCAGAGCGATCGACTGGATACCCGCAAGGCGGTCAATCACTGGAAAGCGAAGGGGCTCGACTTCTCCCGCGTACTGGCCAAGCCAGTGGCAGAGGAGGGCGTGGCTGTCTTCAATAACGAGGTGCAGGATCACGGTCTGGATGCGGCAATTGACCACCAGCTGATCGAGCTGGCCAAGCCGGCCCTGGAGCAGGGTGAAGCGGTCAGGATCGACATCGACATCCATAACTACAATCGCACATTCGGCACCATGCTTTCGGGCCGGGTTGCTGAGCGCTATGGCCATGCCGGTCTGCCGGATGACACCATCTACATCAAAGCACGGGGCACAGCGGGTCAGTCGCTGGGTGCCTGGCTGGCGAAGGGCGTAACCATCGAACTTGCTGGCGAGGGCAACGACTATGTCGGCAAAGGACTCTCCGGTGGCCGTATCGTGGTCTATCCGCCGGCGGAGTCGGCCATCGGCAAGGCGGAAGAGAACATTATCGTCGGTAATACCGTGTTGTATGGAGCGATCGCCGGCGAGTGCTATTTCCGGGGCGTCGGGGGTGAGCGTTTTGCAGTAAGAAACTCCGGTGCGACGGCAGTCATCGAAGGCGTGGGTGATCACGGCTGTGAGTACATGACAGGTGGTGTGGTGGTCTGTCTCGGTTCCACCGGGCGCAACTTTGCCGCCGGTATGTCCGGCGGTATCGCCTATGTGCTGGATGAGGATGGTACCTTCGAACAGCGCTGTAACCTCTCCATGGTGGAACTTGAGCCGATCAAGGATGAGGACGATGCCCTGGAGAGTCTGGATCATCAGGGTGGAGATCTGGAGACCAAGGGCCGTGTCGATGTGAGTCATGACATGACCCGGTTTGATGCCATCCGACTCAGGCAGCTGGTGGAGAACCATCTGCATTACACCAACAGCGCAGTTGCAAAGAAGATTCTCGACAACTGGAGTGAGTATCTGCCGAAGTTCGTCAAAGTGATGCCGGTGGATTATCGTCGCGCCCTGCTGGAGATGCAGGCAGCGCAGGCGAGTAGTAGTGAAGTTGCCAAGGGGGGTCAGTAATCATGGGTAAGCCAACAGGTTTCAAGGAGTATCCACGTCAGGACCGCAGTTACGCGCCGGTCGCAGACCGGTTGACTCATTTTGACGAGTTCACCATCGAACTGAGCAGGGATGAGTTGAGTATTCAGGGTGCGCGCTGCATGGATTGCGGTATTCCCTTTTGTCACCAGGGCTGTCCGGTGGATAACCTGATCCCCGACTGGAATGATCTGGTTTATCACAAGGACTGGAAGTCGGCGGTTGAAGTACTCCATTCAACCAATAACTTTCCCGAGTTCACCGGGCGTATCTGCCCGGCCCCCTGCCAGGAGGCGTGCACGCTTAACCTGATGGATGAACCGGTCACTATCAAAAGTATCGAGCTGGCGATTGTTGAACGGGCCTGGGAAGAGGGTTGGATTCAGCCCCAGATCGCCCGCCATCGGAGTGGTAAAAGGGTTGCCATCGTCGGGTCCGGTCCGGCCGGCCTGGCCTGTGCCCAGCAGTTGGCCCGTGTCGGCCACTCGGTTTCGGTATTTGAGAAAGAGAACCGGATTGGCGGTCTGCTGCGTTATGGAATTCCCGATTTCAAACTGAACAAGAAAGTGATTGACCGCCGCATGGGACAGATGCAGACGGAAGGCGTCAAATTCCACGCCAATACCCATATTGGTGTGGATATCTCTGCCAAGACCCTGGTGGACAAGTTTGACGCGGTGGTGCTGACCGGCGGAGCAGAGAAACCCCGGGATCTGCCGGTGCCGGGGCGGGAACTGGATGGTGTTCACTTCGCCATGGACTACCTGCGCATGAACAGCCACCGGGTGCAGGGTGATGATGTGGGTGAGAATTTCATCTCTGCCGAGGGCAGGCATGTACTGGTGATCGGTGGTGGTGATACCGGTTCCGATTGCATTGGTACTGCCAACCGGCAAGGTGCTGCCAGTGTCACCCAGATCGAAATACTGCCCCGTCCTCCCGAAAAGGAGGACAAGCTGATGGTCTGGCCCTACTGGCCCAACAAGATGCGCACCTCATCGTCCCAGGAAGAGGGCTGTGAGCGCATGTGGAGCGTCGCTACCAAAGAGTTTCTGAATGATGGAAATGGTAATGTAAAGGCGGCTCGCTGCGTCAAGGTGGAGTGGCACAAGGATGAGTCGGGCTGCTGGCAAATGACCGAAGTGGAAGGTTCCGAGTTTGAAATCAAGGCCGACCTGGTGACCCTGGCGATGGGTTTCGTCCATCCGGTGCACGAGGGGATGCTTGCGGAACTGGGCGTGGAGCTGGATGATCGCGGTAACGTCAAGGGCGGAACCGAAGGTACAGACGCTTACCGCACCTCCATTGGTGGCGTGTTCTCCGCTGGCGACATGCGCCGCGGACAATCGCTGGTGGTCTGGGCGATCCGCGAAGGACGTCAATGCGCCCGGGCCGTGGATGAGTACCTGATGGGGAGTTCCGAACTTCCCCGTTAACCAGATATCGCCGGAGGCGGTTGGAAAAAAAGGGTGGTGGCCAGGAGGGTCGCCACCCTTTTTTATGGGCTGGTTTGCCGCGTTGGGCCGAACATCGGGTACGGAAAGCCTGTGGGAATTTTCCACGGTGGCGGAGGCCGCCAAGGTGGTAAACACGCTTTCCCCGACCGATTGTGCCGGGCTGGCCGCCCATCCAGCGTGATTCACGTAGCAGCCGGGCGGACTGGCTGGCATTCCATGCCAAGGGCGCCGTGTCTCAAGGGCTGTTTAGGTGTAAACTCGCACTCTCACCGGCAACGCAGGCCGGTGGTCTCTTGGTGTCAACAAAGGATATACGCTGTGTCCAGCTTAAAAAACGATCGATTTCTCCGCGCCCTGTTACGTGAACCCGTCGACATGACTCCGGTCTGGATGATGCGACAGGCTGGGCGCTATCTGCCGGAATATCGAGCTACCCGGAGCCGGGCGGGCAGTTTCATGGATCTCTGTATGAATCCGGAACTTGCCTGCGAGGTGACCCTGCAACCCCTGGAGCGCTTTCCGTTGGATGCGGCGATCCTGTTTTCCGACATCCTGACTATTCCGGATGCCATGGGACTGGGGCTCTATTTCACCGAGGGTGAGGGACCCAAGTTCAAGCGGCCGGTACAGGATGAAGCGGCAGTCGCTGCCCTTGGCGTGCCCGATCCGGAGGACGATCTGGGCTACGTTATGGATGCAGTGCGTACTATCCGTCGTGAACTGGACGGACGGGTGCCCCTTATTGGCTTTTCCGGCAGTCCCTGGACCCTGGCGACCTACATGGTGGAGGGCAGCAGCACCAAGAACTTCGCCAAGGTGAAGGAGATGATGTTCGACCGGCCCGATCTGATGCACACCCTGTTGGACAAGGTGACCGAGTCGGTCATCAGCTATCTGAATGCCCAGATCGCCGCCGGTGCCCAGGCGGTGATGGTGTTTGATACCTGGGGCGGCGTATTGACACCACGGGATTACCAGCTCTTTTCTCTGGCCTATATGGAGCGCATTGTCCAAGGGTTGGTGCGTGAGAGTGAAGGTCGCAAGGTGCCGGTCATCCTGTTTACCAAAGGTGGTGGCCAGTGGCTGGACGCCATGTCCCGCTCTGGTTGTGATGCGCTCGGTGTGGACTGGACCACCGATCTGGCGGATGCCCGTATTCAGGTCAAGGATCGGGTCGCACTGCAGGGCAATGTGGATCCAAGCATTCTTTATGCGGACCCGAAGCGTATCGAGGAAGAGGTGGCGAGTGTGTTGGCCAGCTACGGCCACGGACCCGGCCATGTGTTCAATCTCGGCCACGGCATCCATCCGGATGTGAACCCGGATCATGCCGGCGTACTGGTGGAGGCGGTGCACCGTCTGAGTCAGGCCTATCACAGCCCGGGAGTGAAAGGAAAAAGTTGGGGCAGCGACTGAATCTGACTGTCGTCAGTACCCTGCAAAATAAACCCCGACCGGGAAACCGGCCGGGGTTTTCTGTGTCCTGAGACCAGCGATAGGACGGTTCAGAATCCGTAACTGAGCATCAGGGTGAGCTTCTCATAGTCATCGTTGCCCGCTTCGGCATCGATGTCGGCATAGACCAGGCTCACACTCAGGTTCTCGGCCACAGCAGCCAGGTCATAACCCAGGATCAGGTTGATCTCCTGCTCTTCGCTGTTACCGGCATAGTCGGTATTGCCCACCAGCGCCCCGATGGTTGCCCGGCCGATGCTGTATTCACCGCCCAGGTACCAGGTCTGGGCATCGGGTCCATAGACCTGATTGCCCTCCTCCAGCGGGCTGATATTGTCACCCAGGTCGTCCAGGTGTCCCACACCCCCCTGATCGTCGGTGTCGATATAGCCGGCCGCCAGGGCGAGACCGCCCAGAGTGCCGCGCAGTTCCAGGTGCAGGATGGCGCCGTCAGACTCTCCGGCCACATCCACATCCGAGGTGGCGTAGTGGGCGGTCATGCCCAGGCCGGAGGCGTGTTCAAAGTCAGCCTTCAGGCCCAGACCGTCGAACACCTCGTCCTCATGGATATAGTAGGGGTTGAGTGTCAGACCCTCTGCCGGGTTGATACTGGCGTCCAGGAACCAGGCGCCATCATCGCCGATATCGGTGAAGCTGTGTTGCAGATCATCCTCATCCGCCACCGCAATACTGCGGCTGTAGCCGACGGTGAGTTCGGTTGCCGGCAGCAGATCGCTGGTCAGGGTGACCGCCTCGTGGTAATCCCCGATCCACTCTAGGTCGATCGCCTGGCGGCCCAGTACGGCCCCGAAGCCGTCGCCCTGGTAACTGATATAGGCTTCAGTCAGCAGGCTGCCCACACCCTCGTCCGAGTCCCCCGGGTTGTCCTCGTCTACTTCGCTGCCGTGACGGAAGGCCAGACCCAGTTGCAGACCGTTCAGAGGTGCCGTTTCGTACTTCAACCCCAGGTTGCCGGTACTGTAGCCGGCGTCGGCACCGACGCGGCTATCGATATTTTTGTAATACAGATTCAGGTCGCCGCTGACGGTACCGTTACTGAAGGCATCGGCCAGATTATCGGCCTGTACGCTGTTGGCGGTTAGTAGCGAGATAATGGCTGCGTTTAAGAAGTGCTTTTTCACGTTGTCCCCTTAGTATGTGTAGATAGGTTGTTGCTGTTGTAAAGATCTGTACCACCTAGTAGTGGATGACTGGATGGATAGAGAAAGTGGCCTTCCAATATGGGTTACTGCCCTATCAGACTCACCAGCCCGGCCAGCAGGATGGCGGTCAGGGTGGTGGCCCAGAGCAGTCCGGCGGAGGGCTTGCCTGTGTTGTGCCGGCGCTCATGGCGGGCGGGTAGTTTCAAGGCGATATTTGGTGTCATGGTTTTGCTGCTCAGTTGGGTTCAGTTCGGGGTGTGCGGGATCTGGGACAGCTCTTTGGCAAAGGCCGACAGGCCGGAGCTGCGCAGGGGGATGAAGGCTTTGGCGTTCCGCTTGCAGAAGCGTTTTACCTTCTGGCAGGCATCGTGGCTGATACAGTCGATGGGGCAGAACACCATGTCTGCCTTGCTTAGCAGGCAGTGCAGATTGGCACGACTCTCTTCCACACCGCCGTCGTGATGCTCGAATCGTCCGTGGCACTTCTCCACCAGGGCTCGAAAATGAGGTGACAGGGAGGGGTGTCCTCCCACATAGACGATTTTTCTGCCGCTCAGGTCAGCGGTCGGCTGCTCCGATGTATTATCACTGCTAAGCAGCTGTTGCAGGGCCAGCTCACTGGCCTGCTGCTCATCCTCCAGTCTGTTGAGCCGGGTCCGCATACTGGCCAGTCGCTGCTGCAGTTGTTCGTTGCGCCGAGTCAGGGTGGTGAGTCGGCGCCGGGTCCGTTCCAGTTGTCGCACCACCCGGCTCAGCTCCTGACGACTGGCGGCCAGCTGCTCCTCCTGATCGGTGCGACCCGCTTCGGCGGTCCCTTTGTCACGGGAGAGTCGGTTCAGCAGTTGCGCCTCCAGTTGCTGGATAACGGCCTCCCGTTGCGCCAGCTGCTGCAGATGCTGGCGCTTGTTACGGGCGGCTGTTTCCCGCAGTTCGGTGACGGTTTCTTCCAGTGCGGTCATCCGCTGCAGGTCGGCGCGATTGGATGCCCCGGCGAGGTGAGAAAGCATATGTACATCACCAAACACCTGCCGGAGCAGTTCGGTCGGTGTGTGCGGGTGGGTCGCCAGGGCCCAGAGGGGGCCGGCCACATTGCCGCTGCGCAGAGCCTGCTGCCAATAGTTGGCCAGTTCCTTGGCGTCGGCTTTGGCCAGTTGATTGATCGGCGTACGATACTTTTTGTCCAGAAAACGGGTCAGATGGCGGGCAGCATGACACTCCTGGCCGGCACATCCGACCAGGGCGTTGTGGGCGTCATAATCGCTGGGCCTGGGATCCTGCAGGATGCCGGTCTGGCGAATGATTTTATGCAGCTCAGCCAGACTCAGGCAGGTACCCAGGATGGCGCAGTGAAATCTCCGCTCTGTCTCCCATAGCTTGAGACGCCGGGTCGAGACGGTCCGGGGCGGTTTAAACGGTTTTTTAATCAGGTCGCACATGGTCAGATGGAGCAGGTTGAGGGTTGATGAAGATTGAGTCCCAGCCGTTCGGCATAGCTCAGCCCTTCATCCTGGATCTCCTCCAGGCTCAGGGCGCCGCTCTCCAGCAGGGGCCGAACCCAGGCGCTACCGCAACGCAGGATCTCTTCACCCGTTTCGGCATCCAGCAGTCGCAGGAAGGGGTCGCTACGTTCCAGCCAGGCATCAATGACACATCGCATGATCGTCTCTCCTTGTTAAACGAAGAACAAATGATAATCATTATCATTAGCATGTCAAGATAAGATGATGCGATTGTGACGCTGGGGTTTTGTAGCTACGGCGTGTTCAAGGGCGGACGTGCTCCGGGTGGCAACCCGGAGCGCGGCTGTTATGCGGACAGCTGTGGCAGGTCGGAAGCTGGTGCGGAACCAAATCAGTAGTGCGGCGGGATTTCGGTGGCGCTGGTGCCAGTGCCGTCCGGTGGCGCCAGATTCTGCATCTGTTTATGCAGCTCCCGGATCGCCAGTTGCAGGGTGTTGAGTTGGTTTTGTAGTTGGCAGACCGTCAGGTTGAGCTCCTGAATGGCGTCTTCCTGAAATGCGAGGCGGGACTGTAAGTCGATGATTTCATTGCTCATGCCTGGTGCTCCCGTGATAGATACTCAATAGATTGCATCTCCTGCAGGCGGCTGACGGCGCGCTCAAATTCGGCACGCAACCGCTCCCCCTGGTAGAGTTGCAGCGGGCCGCTCGCCGCACTGATTATCAGTTTTACCCGTCGGTCGTAGAACTCATCCACCAGGAACACGAAGCGTCGTGCGGCGTCATCCAACTGGCTGGTCAGGGTCGGGATGTCCGAGATAATGACGGTGTGATAACAGCGCGCCAGTTCCAGGTAGTCGGCTTGGCTGCGCTGGTCGCCGCAGATAGCGAAAAAGTCGAACCAGATCAGGTCGTCAGCCACCCGCCGGACCGGAATCTCCCGTCCGTACAGGGAGATGCTGCCGCCCTCCTGGCCCGGTTCCGGGGCCAGACGTTCAAACTCTTCACAGAGTCGTCCATCCACCTCCGGTGCCAGCGGCGTGTGGTAGACCGTCGCCTGTTGCAGATAGCGCAGCCGGTAATCGGTGCTGCTGTCCAGATGGATCACCCGGGTGTGCTGTTTGATCAGCGCAATGGCCGGCAGGAAGCTGGCCCGTTGCAGACCGTTGCGGTACAGATTATCCGGTTCCGTATTGGAAGTGGTGACCAGGGTGACGCCCCGATTGAACAGAGAGGTGAGGAGTCGGGCCAGGATCATGGCATCACCGATGTCGGTGACGATAAACTCGTCCAGGCAGAGTATCCGGGTGCGGGCAGCGAGGGATTCGGCTACCTGGTCGAGCGGATCCTTGACCCCCTTGCGTCGGGCCAGGGCTTCGTGGGTATCCCGCATGAAGTGGTGAAAATGGACCCGCAACTTGTCTTTAAACGGCAGTCGGTTGAAAAACAGATCCACCAGCCAGGTCTTGCCCCGACCGACGCCTCCCCACAGGTAGAGACCGGTGACCGGTTGGCGTACCGGAGTGGCTTTCCGCATCAGCAGGCGTCGTAGCAGGTCCGGCTCAGGGGCCGGTGCGGGGGGCTGGATCAAGCGGTCGTAGAGGGCCTGGAGTTCCGCCACCACCGCTGCCTGTTGCGGGTCCGGCAGCACGTTTTCCTGCTGCAGCTGGTGTTGATAAAATTGCTCGGGTGTCATCCGGCCAAGAATACCGGATTGGCGGTAAAAATGCCCGGTCTGGGGGAGTCCAATCTAGTCCTTTTCAGGCGGGCGGCGTTCATCCAGGTTGGCCGGACAGAGCACGGTACGCATGGTGCCGATCAGAGTCAGCAACTGGCCGTTGCGAATCCGGTAATAGATGCGGTTGGCCTCCTTCCGGGAGACCACGATATGCTTGTTGCGGAGCTGCTCCAGGTGTTGCGAGATGTTGCTCTGTGAAGTCCCGGTGCGCTCTACAATCTCTCCCACCGACAGTTCATCATCGCCCAGCGAACAGAGGATTTTCCAGCGCAGCGGATGGGCCATCGCTTTCAGGGCGTTGGCCGTCAGCGTGGTGTCTTCATTTTCCAGGTCGAAGTTGTTTTGGTCACTCATGATTAACTCCAGTTACTACTCAAGGTGCATGCCGCTGCCGGGAGACCGCCCATCCGTGGTCTCCGTATCCTGGCGAACGTAGCCGCTCATGTCCTTGGCGATACAGAGAATATGGGAGATCTCTCCCTGGTCGTCCTTGATCGCTGTGCGGGAGAACAGGATCGGGATACGTCGTCCGTCGTGGCCGATGAAGCGGGCTTCGATCTGCTTCAATGCGCCGACCCGGATCAAAGCCTCCAGCCAGGTGCCCATAAAGGCGCCGGCCTGTTCGTCCCCCTCCTCTTCAAAGATATCCCCGATACCCATCCCCAGCAGCGCCTCATCGCTGTAGCCGAGCATGCGTCGCAGGGCCGGGTTGACTTCGCGGATCTTGCCTTCCGGGCTCAATACCAGCAGCGCCTCACCCATATAGTTGATGATATTTTCCAGGTGCTGTTTGGCCTGGGCCAGCTCCGCTGTGCGTTCCGCAACCTTCCGTTCCAGTTCCCGATTCAGGTCGCGCTCTTTTTCGATCAGCCGGAAATAGGTGCTGATCTTGTTGATCAGTTGGTTGTCGTCGATCGGTTTTAGCAGATAATCCACTGCGCCTACTTCATAGCCCTTCTGCTGAAACTCCTGGGTCTTGAAGGCGGCGGTAAGGAAGATGATGGGAATATCCCGGGTCTTTTTGCGAATCTTCAGCATGGAGGCGGTCTGGAAGCCGTCCATCTCCGGCATCTGGATATCCAGGATAATCAGGTCGATATGGGCGTCGCCCAGGGCAATGTCCAGCGCCTGTTGGCCGGAGGTGGCCTCCAGGATGGTCACATCCATATGCTGCTGCAACAGGGTGCGCAGGGTGAACAGGTTGTGCTCATGGTCATCCACGGCCAGGAGAGTAAAGCCGCTGTAGCGGTTCATGCGGCCCATCCCCCGGCAACCCCCTTCTGCGTCCTACCCTGGCGGGCGGTCTGCGGCCGTGAAAAATCTCTCTTCTGCCAATTTTTCATGGGATACATCCCTGTGTGGTATACCGGCGGGCGGCCTGTAGCGCTGGAAACTGTCTCTCCTGCCAATTATGCATCATCTACTGTCTGCGGCCAGGTACTGCCTCAACAGCCGGTGTAACTGGTTGCCATCGAACGGGCGTCGGATCAGGGCGTCCGCACCGGCGGCCCGGCAGGCGGCCTCAATCTCCGGGTCCGCATCGGCAAGTATGGCGATTACCGGCACCGACTGGGCCTGTTTGATGCTTTTTATCGTATCACAGCACTCTGCGCAGGGTAGAGTGATGTCAATCAATACCAGGGCGAATGGTTCATCCGCCAGCAGTTCCGCCGCCTCGGTGGCATCTTCAGCCGCCGTGACCCTGAGACCGGCCTGTTCCAGCAGAGGCGTCAGCTGCAGCAGGTTGTGCAGGTTGGCGTCCACCACCAGGATTGAATGGCGGCCCAGATAGCAGTCGATCCGATCCGACGATGCCACTGCCGCCGTCTCGTCCCGCTGGGTGGTCGTCTCCGGCGGTGGCGAAACGGGCTGGTTGGAATCCAGTGCGGCCGGCAGCAGCAGGGTGAACCGGCTGCCCTCCCCCGGGTTGCTGTGCAGACGGATCTCGCCACCCAGCAGCCGGGCCAGCTGTCGGCTGATGGTGAGTCCCAGGCCGGTACCGCCATAGCGGCGGTTGGTGGCGCCATCGGCCTGCTTGAACGCCTCAAATATCTCAGCCTGTTTTTCCGCGGGAATGCCGATGCCCTGGTCGGTGACGCTGATCTGCAGGGAGTAGGTTTCACCGGCGCTTGGATCCGCCGGCTCGGCCCGGATCAGGACCTCGCCGGATGCGGTGAACTTGACCGCGTTGGAGAGGAAGTTCTTGAGGATCTGGCGCAGTTTTTCCGGGTCGCTGATGAGCTGACCGGGGGCATTGCCGGCGATCTCCAGACGCAGCGCCAGCCCCTTGGCATCGAACTGGGGCTGGACCAGCTCCACCAGGCTGTGCAGCAGCGGCGCCAAGTGGACGGTTTCCACGTGCAGTGGGGTACGGCGCGCCTCGATGCGGGACAGATCCAGGATATTGTCGATCAGCGCCTGCAAGTCACTGCCCGCCTCATGGATCACCCGCGCCTGTTTGAGCTGCTCCTCGCTCAACCCCTGTCTGGCGTTGGCCAGCAGTTTGGAGAGCAGCAGGATGGAGTTGAGCGGTGTCTTCAACTCGTGACTGATATTGGCGAGAAACTGGGATTTATAGCGGTTGGACGCCTCCAGCTCCCGGGCATGGGCGCGCAGGTTACGGGAGTTCTGCACATGCTCCTCGGCCAGCCGGGAGAGATTGCTGCCCAACCGTTTCAGCTCCCGGGGACCCTTCCAGTTGAAGCGCACCGGCTTCTCCTGCTCCAGGATCTGCTGAATACCCTCTGTCAACTCCCGGCTCAGGCGCTCCGCCCGCTTGGCCAGCCAACGGGAGGCGAGCCAGGTGCCCAGGGTCAGCAGGAACACGATGCTCAATACCCGCAGGGTGAGGGCGTTGCGGAACTCGGCGATGGGAGAGGGATCGACCAGCCTGCCTACCCACAGTGCCCCGGACTGTTCGGTACGGAACATGGGTACCCACATGATCTGCTCGCCGCTGCCTTTCCAGAGTGCCGGTTTCTCCTGTGCAAACAGTGACTCCAGTCCCGGGTAACGGGTGAAGGCGTCACCACTGGGTGCGCCGGGGGCCGGTATCTCCAGGAACTCGCCGTCATTGTTGACCCACAGGGTATCCCGGTAGAAGCGGGCGATACCACCCACGTCGATATTCAGCATCACCACGCCGATGATGGCACCGTTCTCCCGGTTGATGATCGGGGTCAGCAGACGCAGGGTCATGAAACGGCGTGGGTCCAGGGCGCCGGCATCCGGGTTGAGGCTGAGGGCGCTGACCAGCACCCGGCCCGGTTCGGCCTGCAGGGCGGCCTCGATCAGGGCCTTCGGTGCGCGGCCGGGACGTTTTACCGTGGGTTGCCAGGACTGATCATCCGGATCCCGGTCGAGCCAGAACCGCTCATCGCCCTGGGTGTCGAGAAACACGATCTGCACGATATCCAGCTGTTCATGGAGGATCTGGTTGATCCACTGGATATAACGGGTGCGGGCCAGATCGATATTCTGCTCGTTGTCGTTTTCCTTCTGGTTCCCCAGTACCGCGCCCGGCTCGGGTAATTTGGCCAGCAGGCGGACCATTTCGTGACGGCTGGCCAGATGCTGATCCAGGTCGCGGAAATCGGCACGCAGGTTCTGCAGATGGGCCTTCTGATAAAACAGGTCCATGCGCTCCAGCACCAATGGCAGATTGATCACCACTGCAATCAGCAACGGAGTCAGGGCGAGGGCAAAAAAGAACAGCAGTATCTGGGTGCGGAATTTCACGTTGTCTGGCCAAGCGGATGCCGTTCCCGGCACATTAACCCATGCCGTTGTGATCCGCAAAGTGTGGCATGATGCGCCGATGGGTGAGCTGACGATCCTGTACCAGGATGAACACTACATCGCGGTGGATAAACCGGCCGGGCTGCTGGTGCATCGGACCCGTATCTCGGAGGACAACCGCTTTGTCCTTCAGCTGCTGCGTGATCAGATCGGCCGCCGGGTCTACCCGGTGCATCGGCTGGACCGGCCCACTTCCGGAGTGCTGGTGTTTGCTCTTGATTCCGATGCAGCACGGCGCCTGGTGCAGCTGTTTGAGCAGCGCCAGGTGGAGAAGCGCTACCTGGCGGTGGTGCGGGGTTATACGGATCAGGCGGCGCTGATCGATTATCCCCTGCGGGAGGAGCCGCATAAGCCCGCTCAGGCGGCAGTGACCGGTTATCGCCGGCTGGCTACCGTGGAGTTGCCGATCGCCGTGGGGCGCTATGCCACGGCCCGTTACTCGTTGCTGGAAGTACGTCCGGCCACCGGGCGCATGCATCAGATCCGTAAACATATGAAGCACATCTTCCACCCGATTGTCGGGGATACCACCCACGGTGACGGGCGGCATAACCAGCTGTTCCGGGAGCAGTTCGGGATCTATCGGCTGCTGCTGATGGCTACCGGGTTGGAGTTCCGGCACCCCTACAGCGGGGTGGATCTCTCCATTGCGGCTGCTCCCGATGGGGAGCTGAAGGGGTTGTTTGAGCGTCTGGGGTTTGCCGGGGAAACCGAATGATTCAAGCCATCCCTGGCGTTCGGAAGCGGCTGTCTAGAGCGCCTTCACCAGTTCCAGCACGGCACGGGCGTGGCCTTTCGGTTTTACGTCGTAAAGGGCGTGGCGGATGATGCCCTGTTTGTCAATCACGAAGGTGGAGCGCACAATCACCATGCGCTTCTCCCCATGGGCCTCCTTTTCCGCCCAGACGTGATAGTCCTGGCACAGCGTGCCGTCGATATCGGCCAGCAGCCCGATGGTCAGGCCGTTGTTGTCCCGGAAGTCCCCATGGCTGAGGCAGTTGTCCATGCTGACACCCAGGATATCCGTATCCAGTGACTGGAACTCATCCATCAGGTCGGAGAACTCCAGCGCCTCGATGGTACAGCCGGGTGTGTTGTCTTTGGGGTAAAAATAGAGCACCAGATTGCGCTTGCCCAGATAGTCACTGAGCTCGGATTTTTCCAGGTCCGCGTTGGGCAGGGCAAAATCCGGCGCGGGATCGCCGACTTTCAGCATGGTTCCTCCTCAGGGGTCAGGTCACTCTTGTTTTGGCCCTTGAATCTATTGCCCTTCCTGCGGTACGTCAACCTCCAGTTTGTTAGTGTAATCCGGGCCGAACGGGGTTCGTTTGCGGAGCTGTCTCAGGTGGGCGTGTGGCAGGTCGTTCCACCCGCCTGGCAGCGCTTAACGGGACGGTTTTGTCCCAGCCCGATTCGGGCTGATTGATCAAGTTGAGGCGACCTCCGGGTCGTAACCGAGATTGGGCGCCAGCCAGCGTTCCACTTCGTCCAGCGTCATCTGTTTGCGTTCGGCGTAGTCCGCTACCTGGTCCCGGGCCAGCTTGCCGACGGCAAAATAGCGTGCCTCCGGGTGGCTGAAGTAGAGACCGCTGACTGCCGCGGTGGGTACCATGGCCATCGATTCAGTCAGCCAGATGCCGGCCTGCTCCTCCACGTCGAGCAAGTTCCACAGGGTGCGCTTTTCGGTGTGATCCGGGGTGGCCGGATAACCGATGGCGGGTCGAATGCCCTGGTAGCGCTCCTTGAGCAGCTCCCGGGTCTCCAGCGCCTCATCGGCCGCATAGCCCCAGAATTCCCGCCTTACCCGCAGATGGAGCAGTTCCGCCAGCGCTTCGGCCAGCCGGTCGGCCAGCGCCTTGAGCATGATGGCGCTGTAGTCGTCGTGGGCCGCCTCGAACTCCGCCACCTTCTGATCGATACCGATGCCGGCACTGCAGGCAAAGCCGCCGATATAGTCTTTCACGCCGCTCTCCTGCGGGGCGATAAAATCGGCCAGGCAGTCGTTGTAGCGACCCGCCGGCTGTTTGCCCTGCTTGCGCAGGAAATGGAAGCGGGCGGCGACTTCGGTGCGTGCCTCGTCCTGGTAGACCGTGACATCATCGCCATGGCTGCTGGCCGGCAGGATGCCGATCACTGCATTGGCCTGCAGCCATTTCTGCTCGATGATCTGGTTCAGCATCGCCTGGGCGTCGGCAAACAGCTTGCGCGCCTCCTCGCCCTTGTGCTCATCCTGCAGGATTTTCGGGTAGCTGCCCCGCAGTTCCCAGGCGTGGAAGAAGAAGGTCCAGTCGATCAGGGGCACCAGGCTGGCCAGGTCGATATCCTCCAGCAGGTGAATGCCGGTGTTGGCCGGAACCGGTGGCTGGTAGCTGTTCCAGTCGATCGGTATCCGGTTGGCCCGTGCCTCCGCCAGGGGGATCAGGTTGCGGTTCTCCTGCTGGCTGGTGCGGCGGGCCTGGGCGTCGGCGTACTCGCTCTCTACCTGGCTGATATAGGCGTCCCGCCGATCGCTGGAGAGCAGGTTGCTGGCCACACCCACGGCGCGGGAGGCGTCCGGTACGTAGATCGAAGGGCCGCTGTAGCGCGGATGGATCTTCACCGCGGTGTGGATCAGAGAGGTGGTGGCGCCGCCGATCAGCAGCGGGATGCGCATCCCCAGCCGCTCCATCTCCCGGGCGATATGGGCCATCTCCTCCAGGGAGGGGGTGATCAGACCGGACAGGCCGATAATGTCAACCTGGTGTTCCGCCGCCTTCTGCAAAATGGTCTCGGCCGGCACCATGACACCCAGATCGATCACCTCATAGCTGTTGCATTGCAGGACCACGCCGACAATGTTCTTGCCGATGTCATGCACATCTCCTTTCACCGTGGCGAGCAGAATGCGACCCACCGGCTGACTGTTTTCGACGCTTTTCTCCGACTGCAGAAAGGGCTCCAGATAGGCAACCGCCCGCTTCATGACCCGGGCTGATTTAACCACCTGGGGCAGGAACATCTTGCCGGCGCCAAACAGATCGCCGACCCGGTTCATGCCGTCCATCAGGGGCCCTTCAATCACCTCCAGCGAGCGTTCCACCTCCTGGCGGGCCGCCTCGGTATCCTCTTCGATATACTCGGTAATGCCCTTCACCAGGGCGTGCTCCAGGCGCTTAGCCACCGGCCAGCCACGCCAGGCCAGATCCTCTTTCTGTTCCGCCACGGCACCATCGCCCCGGTATTTCTCAGCGATCTCCAGCAGCCGTTCAGTGCCGTCAGGACGGCGATTCAGGATCACATCCTCGACCCGTTCCCGCAGCTCCGCCGGCAGGTCGTCGTAGATGGCCAGCTGTCCGGCATTGACAATGCCCATGGTGAGACCGGCCCGGATAGCGTGATAGAGGAACACCGCATGGATCGCTTCACGCACCGGGTTGTTACCCCGGAACGAGAAGGAGACGTTGGAGATGCCACCGGAGACCAGGGCGTAGGGCAGGGTGGCGGTAATCTGCCGGGTCGCCTCGATAAAGTCGACGCCGTAGTTGTTGTGCTCCTCGATGCCGGTGGCGACGGCGAACACATTGGGATCGAAAATAATATCTTCCGGTGGAAAGCCCACCTGTTCGGTCAGCAGACGGTAGGCGCGGGTACAGATGCTCACTTTGCGCTCCAGGGTATCTGCCTGCCCCTCTTCGTCGAAGGCCATCACCACGGCGGCGGCGCCATAGCGTCGAATCAGGGTGGCCTGGCGCAGGAAGTTCTCCTCCCCCTCTTTCATGGAGATAGAGTTCACCACCCCCTTGCCCTGGATACACTTGAGACCCGCTTCCAGCACCTCCCACTTGGAGGAGTCCACCATGATCGGCACCTTGGCGATGTCCGGTTCGGTGGCGATCAGGTTGAGGAAGCGGATCATCGCCGCCTTCGAGTCGAGCATCGCCTCGTCCATGTTGACGTCGATGATCTGGGCGCCGTTCTCCACCTGCTGACGGCAGATCTCCAGCGCCGTGTCGTACTGCTCTTCCATGATCAGCCGCTTGAACTTGATGGAGCCGGTGACATTGGCCCGCTCGCCCACATTCACGAACAGGCTGTCCCGGGTGATGGTCTGGGGCTCCAGGCCGGACAGCCGGCAGGCCCGTTCAATCTCCGGCAACTGGCGCGGTGGCAGGCCGTTGATCGCCGCTGCCATGGCGCGGATATGCTCCGGTGTGGTGCCACAGCAGCCGCCGACGATGTTCAGGAAGCCGCTGGTGGCCCACTCGCGGATCTGTTGGGCCATCTCATCGGGCCCCAGGTCATACTGGCCGAACTCGTTCGGCAGCCCGGCGTTGGGGTGGGCCGATACGTGGGTCTCCGAGATGCGGGACAGCTCCTCCACATACTGGCGCAACTGGTCCGGCCCCAGGGCGCAATTGAGGCCGATGGAAAGAGGGCGGGCATGGCGCAGAGCGTTGTAGAACGCCTCGGTGGTCTGGCCGGAGAGGGTGCGCCCGGAGGCGTCCGTGATGGTGCCGGAGATCATTACCGGCAGCCGCACTCCGTCCTCCTCATACACCTGCTCAACGGCAAAGATGGCTGCCTTGGCATTCAGGGTATCGAAGATGGTCTCGATCAGGATGATGTCACTGCCCCCCTCGATCAGCCCCCGGGTCGCTTCTGCATAGGCAGTTACCAGGTCATCGAAAGTGATGTTGCGGAAGCCGGGATCGTTGACATCCGGGGAGAGGGAGCAGGTGCGGTTGGTCGGGCCCAGTATTCCGGCCACAAAGCGCGGATGCTCCGGGGTGCTGAGCGCATCAGCCGCTTGCCGGGCCAGCCGGGCGGCGGCGCTATTTATCTCCTGGCTCAGGGACTCCATCTGATAGTCCGCCAGAGAGATGCGATTGGCACCAAAAGTGTTGGTTTCGATTATGTCCGCACCGGCCTCCAGATAGGCCCGGTGGATGCCCCCGATCAACTCCGGCTGGGTGATGGAGAGCAGGTCATTGTTGCCTTTCAGATCGCAGGGCCAGTCGGCAAAACGTTCGCCCCGATAGTCCGACTCCTGGGGATCGTGGCGCTGGATCATTGTGCCCATGGCGCCATCCAGGAGCAGAATGCGCTGTTGCAGCAGGGAGTGGAGTTGTGCGATTCGGTCTTCGGGTCGGTTCATGGAGCGCTCAGTAGCCAAGTAGACGGAACCGGCTATTATAGGACGCGCTGGCGCCGAAGTGGAGACAGTGGCTGTGAAAGGCGGTTAATTGTTGTTGTTAAAGGAAAAAGTGTTCCGGAAAAGGGAGTTTGTTTGACCTGTCACAAGAAAATAATCCATTATGGAGTCGGAAAGGGATACACTTTATCTTCTGTCGCGGTCAGCTAATAAAGCATAAGAAATATGTCGCTAATAAGGTATTTGCTACTGCTGTTTCTGGTTGTCAACACCAGTAGCCCGGCAGTAGCGGAAGTGGTTCGGGTTGGGATTCACGATAAACCTCCTCTCTCGCTGGTCGATGATCAGGGCGGAGTTCAGGGCTTTGTGGTGGATCTGCTGGACCTGATGGCAGTCGAAGAGGGTTGGGATCTGGAGTATGTCCCCTGCAGCTGGGATGAGTGCAACAACCTGCTGTCTCTGGGGGAGATCGACATGCTGACCCCGATCTCATCCAGCGAGGCCAAACAGCGCCGGCTCGACTATAACCGGGAGAGCCTCTATGTGAACTGGGGCCAGATCGTCATGGCCGGCAAGGATGTGATCAAGTCGCCCCTGGACCTGGCAAACAAGACGGTAGTGGCGCTCTCCAGTGATCCCCATTTTGCCGACCTCAAGGAGTTGGCGGCCCGTTTTGATATCCGTGTACGGTTTCTCGAGGTGGGGGACTACGAATCGGTGCTGGCCTGGGTGGATCATGGCCCGGTGGACGCGGGACTGGTGCCACGCACGTTTGACTTGGCCGGATTCAAGCAGTATCCCCTGATCAAATCCTCGGTGATTTTTAACCCCTCTGAGATCCGTATCGCCCTGTCGCCGCTGAAAGGCCAGATCCCCAATGCCAAGCTGATTCAGCGGCTCGATTACCATTTGACCCGCATGAAAGGTGATCGCTCATCTGCTTTTTACCAGGCCCAGGAACGCTGGTTCCGGGACAAGGACAAGACGGAAATCCCCGAGTGGCTGCGTTGGGTGCTGCTGTTACTGCTGTTGCTGTTGCTGCTGCTGGCCGGCGGTGTGATGGTGCTGCGGCGTCAGGTACGGTTGCGTACCGGTGAGATCCGTGAAGTGAATGAACGCTTCGCGGCCTTTATGAAACACCTGCCCGGCATCGCCTATATGAAGTCCGCCGCCGGACAGTTCCTGTTCGTCAATCCGGCCTGGGAACGGACCAACCATTTGAACGAGGCGGCGGTGCTGGGCCGCAGCGCGGCGGAGATCTGGCCGGACCGGGATCTCTCCACCTGGGCGCAGGATGAACGCATGGCGTTGGAGTCGGGACGGGTGGTGGAGAGCACGGAGGTTCACCCCTGGGGCGAACGGCCCAGCCAGTGGCAGATGATACGGTTTCCCATTGTTGGTCAAACCGGTGAAACCGAGATGGTGGGTGGTATCGGGCTGGACGTAACGGCCCAGAAAGAGACCGCCCGGGAGCTGAAACACCTGCATCACCAGTTGCAACTGCTGCTGGAATCGGCCGGAGATGGTATCTGTGGACTCAATGGCCTGGGACGCTGCACCTTTGCCAATTCGGCCGCGCTGGAGATGCTTGGCTACACCCGGGAAGAGCTGACCGGAGCCAAGTTCCATGATCTGGTTCAGCACACCCGGGCGGACGAGACCCCCTATCCGGAGGATGAGTCGCCGCTCTACGGCGCCTATCACCAGGGCCGCCAGGCCCATGTTGAAGATGGCGTGTTCTGGCACGGCGAGGGTTATCGTCTGGCGGTGGAGTACTCCGCTTACCCGATCGCCAATGGCGGCGACATGCCCGGAGCGGTGGTGATCTTCCGGCCGGCCCGCAGCAACTGACCGTTAATCCCGTTTGCCCTTTCTGCGCAGGCTGTCCCCGACTGCGGGTGGCGTGACCGCCGCCGCAGGGTCGCCGTGCTGACGGACATACTCGTACATGACGATAGAGGCGGCAATGCTCACATTGAGGCTCTCCACCTGGCCAAACTGCGGGATGCTCAGGCGTCCGATATCCGGATAGTCGGCCGGATCAAAGCTGATGCCCCGCTCCTCGTGGCCGAGTACAAAGGCGCACTTCTCCGGTAGCTTGGCCTGAAACAGGGACTCTCCGCTGCCTGCCTCCAGAATAAACAGCTGGTAGCCCCGTGATTTCAGCTCGGCATAGCTCTGCTCGAACTGCTCATAGAAGCGGGCCGGCACTTTCTTGAATGAGCCCTTGCCCGGGGCCGGATCAAACATGCCGATATCGATCAGGTGTATCTCCCGGGCGCCAAACGCCTCGGCACTGCGGAAGATCTTCGGGACATTGAAACCAGCCTTCAGATGATCCAGTACCAGGGCAAACCGGTGCGGTCCGGGTGTCGCCAGCAGGTTTCGTTGGCGCTGTTTTTTGTAGCGCAGGATGGCCTGGTTGCGGGAGGCCTTTTTCGATTTTCTGAGTGCCATAACAGCTTCGGGTGGGCATTGGGGCGGAAATCATGCCATGATAAAACGGCTTTGTCCCCCAACATAGTCGGGAACACCGGGTTGTTGACCCTGTTTGTGCCCTGTCAGGGTGGGATTTGCATAGACCGCACTTTAGCGGCGCCTCTCCATGTCCGGCCAATTGCCTGGGCAGGGAAGGGTATATGTGAAAACCGGCCCGGCGGTGTATGACCGCGTGGTAACAATCTTTCAAGGCGGACCGGCAGGCGTTGCTAGCCTGCCCCTTTACAATGACGCAAACATTAAGGAGACAACCCATGTCTACACCTCAACCAGGCCAGACGGTCAAAGTTCACTACACCGGAACTCTCGAGGACGGTACCCAGTTTGATTCCTCTGCAGGCCGTGAGCCGTTGGAGTTTACGCTGGGCGAGGGGCAGGTTATACCCGGTTTCGAGCAGGCCCTCGCTGACATGACCGTGGGCGAAACCAAAACCGTACAGATTCCTCCTGAACAGGCCTACGGGGAACATCAGCCCGAGCTGGTGCAGGAAGTGGATCGGGCACAGATCCCGGCAGATATCGAGCTGGCCATCGGTGTGCAGCTGCAGGCCCAGGGACCGGACGGACAGGTGTTCCGCCTGGTGGTGAGCGAGCTGGCGGAAAACAGTGTGACCCTGGATGGCAACCATCCGTTGGCGGGTAAGGCGCTGACTTTTGAGCTGGAACTGGTGGAGATCGCTGCCTGAGCCATGGTTTTCCCTGATTATCATGGTGGCAGTATTGCCAATCTCATGTCCTCCATTGCCCTGGCAATGGGGGGCTGGGAGACCGGCTACCAGCCGCTTACCCAACTGGATGGTGAGCGGCTGGGCCGGGTGCGCAATCTGGTGCTGCTGGTGGTGGATGGCCTGGGCTATCATCACCTCAAGGAGTATGCGCCGCAGAGTGTGCTGTTCAGCCACTGCGTGGATTCACTGACTTCGGTCTGTCCATCCACCACCACCACGGCAATCCCCACTTTCCTGACCGGACTGCCGCCCCAGCAACACGGCCTGACCGGCTGGTTCACCTATTTTGCCGAGGTGGGTGCCGTTCTGACCGTGCTGCCCTACTCCACCCGGTTGGGACGCATGCCAGTAGACGGACAGGTGTTGAATCCCCGGCAACTGACCAACGTGCCCCCCATCTACGACCGGCTGACGGCACAGAGCCATCTGGTGATTCCGGACTGGATTGCCGGCAGCACCTTCAACCAGGCCTTCACCGGACGGGGCCGGGTGCGTCCCTATCCTCACCGGAGTGGTGTGCAGGGCCTGTTCAAGGGTATCCGTGCCGCGGTGGATACGGGTAAGGAGCGCAATTTCATTTACGCCTACTGGCCCCAGTTCGACAGCCTCTCCCATGAGCACGGGGTGGCGAGCGCGGCAGTGGCGCAACATCTGTCTGAACTGGACCAGGGCTTTGCTCAACTGCTGGAACGGCTGCGGGGTAGCGATACCCAGCTGCTGGTGACGGCGGACCACGGCTTTATCGACACCACCCCGGCAAGGACCCTGCGGGCCGCCGATCATCCCGAGCTGGCGGACGCCCTGATGATGCCCCTGTGTGGTGAACCCCGACTGCCATTCTGTTACGTACATCCGGATCGCACGGACCAGTTTGAGCGCTATGTGAAGGAGGAGTTGAGCGATGTGGCCACCCTGTTCCACAGTGAACAGCTGTTGCGTGAAGGACGATTCGGGCTGGGCAAGGCCCATCCGCGCCTGCGGGACCGGATCGGCCACTACGCCCTGGCCATGCAAGAGAATTATGTGATTACCAGTGAACTGCCCGGTGAACAACCCCTGAGTCATGTCGGTGTGCATGGCGGTCTGTCACCTGACGAGATGTATGTCCCCCTGATCAGTCTGGATTGTCGTAATGATTATTGACCTCGATACCCTGAGCGCTTCAGATACCTATTTCGCCATGACCCAGGCGATTATTCCCCGGCCCATTGCCTGGGTGTTGTCCGAGAACCCGGCGGGTGACTATAACCTGGCCCCGTTCTCCTACTTCAACGCGGTCTGTAGTGAACCGCCGCTGATCATGCTCTCCCTGGGCAGGAAACCGGACGGTACGCCCAAGGATACCCGGGCCAATATCGAGGCACGCAACGCCTTCGTGGTGCATATCGCCAGCAGTGATCAGCTCGATCCCCTGAACGCCAGTTCCGCGACCCTGCCGGCGGGTGAATCGGAGGTGGATCGGCTGGGCCTGGCGCTGACGGAGTTCCCCGGCTCCCGGTTGCCCCGGCTGGCGGACTGCCGTCTGGCCATGGCCTGCGAGCTGTACCAGGTGATGGAGCTGGGACCGGTGCCCCAGGCGCTGATTTTTGGCCGTTTGACCCATCTCTATATCGAAGACGGTGTGGCTGAACAGGATTCCTGCGGGCGGCTCAAGATCCATGCCGATCGTCTGGACCCGCTCGGTCGACTGGGTGCCCGGGAGTACATCAGCGGCGGTGAGATTCTGACCGTGCCCCGGCCGGAATGAGCTCCGGGGCACGGCATGGTTGGGCTGGCAGGGGTCCTCGGGCACAGGGGATTGGCCGGGCCCTCGGTTGCCGGCGGAGTGTCATGTGATTGTGGTCATTGAATGGGTGGCCCACTTTGCTTTACGGGCCGCTTTGCGAGAAATTTGTACTAATCAGACGCCGGTTGTGGGCACAGCATCCGGTGGTGTCGGACAGGTAAGGGCAGTATGAAAGATCTACAGGCGTTGCGGGAGCAACTCTCCCGGTTGGATGTTGAGCTGCTGGAGATGGTGGCGCGCCGCCAGGCGATCGTGGCCGAGATCGGTCGGGTCAAATCCTCCGCCGGACGGGGCACCCGGGACTATGCACGGGAAAAGGAGGTGCTGGAGCTGGCTCGCCGTACCGCCAGGCGGGTCGGACTGGATGAGGATGTCGGTGAGGAGATGTTCCGGCTGCTGATTCGCGCCTCGCTGGCGGCCCAGGAGCTGGACAAGGTCACTTCCCAGGGCGTGGGCAGCGGCAAGCGGGCGCTGGTGATTGGCGGTTCCGGTCAGATGGGACAGTGGTTTGTCCGCTTTCTCGATGCCCAGGGCTACAGCGTGGAGATCTGTGATCCCCAACCGGCCCGTTCCACCCATGTCCGCTTCCCTTCCCTGGCCGAGTCGCCCCTGACCCACGACCTGATCGTGGTGGCCGCACCGATCCATCAAACAGTGGATGTGCTGGAACAGCTGGCCGAACGCCAGCCGAGTGGCACGGTGTTTGATATCAGCTCCCTCAAGGGGCCGTTGGCGGGGGCGCTGCAAAAATTGCGGGCGGCCGGCTGCCATGTCACCTCCATCCACCCCATGTTCGGCCCCGATACGGAGCTGCTGTCCGGGCGCAATGTGGTGTTCGTCGACCTGGGAGATCCCCAGGCCACGGCAGTGGTGCAGGAGCTGTTCGCCTCCACCATGGTGGAGCAGGTGAACATGTCGCTGGATGGTCATGACCGGGCCATGGCCTACGTGCTGGGACTCTCCCACGCTGTCAATATCGCCTTTTTCAATGCCCTGTCCCAGAGCGGTGAGCAGGTGGAGGCGCTGGCGACACTCTCCAGCAGTACTTTTGATGCACAGATGGATGTGGCCAGCCGGGTGGCGGAGGAGAACCCCTATCTCTACTTTGAGATCCAGTCTCTCAATGCCCACAGCCCCCGTGCCCTGGTGACTCTGCTGAATGCCGTCACCCAGGTGGCGGGCCGGGTACTGGATGGGGATGAACAGGGCTTTGTCGATCTGATGGCTCAGGGCAAGGCGTTTCTGGCGCGACGTCCGGAAGATCGCCCCTGAACCAGGGTAGCATGCTGAAGAGGGATGACCAGTGAAATTGAAACGGCTTTTGTTGATCTCCGGTGTAGTGGGCCTGGTGGCATATGGCGCCCTGAAAGGGGCGGTCTACTACCAGGTCAAGAATCAGATGGATCGTCTGGGTGCCATAGTGGCACCCTTTGCCTCCCTTGAGTATGACGGCATCGGCTCCAGCCTGGCCGCTGGCAGCGTGGCGGTCAACGGCATTACCCTGACCCCCCGGGAAGCACTGGTCGGTATCCAGGTCGAGCAGGTGGAGTTAAAGGGTGATGGGCCGGGGTTTCTGCTCAGTCTGCTGACTGGCTTCAAACCGGATCAGCCACCGGAGAGAGCGCAGCTCCAGATCCGTCGCATGAGCACACCGCTGTTGGGTGGTTACCTGGACTACTGGCATCCGGCTGGCAGCAGTTCCCCGCCCGATCTCTGCACCCTGGGTGGTCTGATCTGGCAGACCGAGATTGAACGTCTGGGATTCCGTCAGCGGATGGCCGATGTTCGGCTGCGCTACGACCTTGACCGGCGCTCCGGGGAGCTGACCCTGCAGATGGGCTATTATCAGGATGGTCTGGCCGCTTTGAGCGTGGAGACCACCCTGGCCGGCCTGGTGGGTATGAATGGAGCGAAAATGCCGCAGATGGAACGTTTTTCGTTGCTGTATCGAATTGATCCCGACTATATGCGGGGCGCGGTCAACTATTGTGCCAAAGAGTCCGGCCTGGCACCCGCCGCGTTTATCGAGCAGTTGTTTGCGGTCCGTCCCCCCGAGCTCGGCAAGCAGTTGGGTTTTGTGCCGGGAGAGGGACTGCGCAAAGCGCTGCGGCAGCTGGTCAGCCGGCCCGGTGAACTACTGCTTACCGCTGTCCCCGACAAGAGCTTCAGTCCGGCCCGTTTGCAACAGTATCAGCCACAGGAGCTGGTCAGGCAGCTGGGGATAGGTCTGAGCGTGAATGATCAGCCGGTCACCGATCTCAGTTTCAGCCTGCCGAAGAGAGACAAACCGTTCACCGAACTGCTGGACCAGGTGACATCGGGCGCCACCGGAGAGGCACCACAGGCGGCCAGCTCGGTATCACCGCCACCCGCCCGCCCGCGGGCCCGTTTTATGGAAACCCCGGTGGAGCAGTTGGGTCGCTATGTCGGAAGCCATGCACGACTGTATGCCAGCGATCGGGATGAGCCCCAGCGGGGTATTCTGATGGGGCTGAACAACAACCGGATGGAGCTGGAGCAGCGGCTCTACGGCGGTAAGATGACTCTCTATGTCCCCTTGGGAAAGATCAGTCGTGCGGAAGTGTTGCGATGGGAGAAGAGCGTCGTTGATGAGACTGCCCGGTGACCTATGACCCCTAGACTTTACTATGTCCATGATCCCATGTGCTCCTGGTGCTGGGCTTTTCGACCGGTGGCGACGCAGATTTTTCAGGCCTTGCCGCTAGGGGTGACGCTGGTGCGGTTGCTGGGCGGGCTGGCACCGGACAGTGATCAACCCATGCCGCGCCAGATGCAGACCTATCTGCAGAACACCTGGCACACTATTGAACAGCGGGTGCCGGGCACCCGCTTCAACTTTGATTTCTGGAGCCGTTGCCAGCCACGCCGCTCCACCTACCCGGCCTGTCGCGCGGTGATTGCGGCGCGCCAACAGGATGGGGCAGCTGAGGCGGCGATGATTCTGGCCATCCAGCAGGCCTACTACCTGCACGCCATGAACCCCTCGGACGACGCCACCCTGATCGGACTGGCCGGCGAAATTGGCCTGGATGGGGAGCGATTTACCCGGGATCTGAATGCACCGGCCACCCAGCAGCAGCTGGAGCAGGAGATGGCGCTGGGTCGGTCAATCGGCGCGGATGGGTTTCCCTCCCTGATCCTGGAGCAGCGGGGCCGGCATCAACGCCTGACCTACGACTACTGCGATCCCGCCCCGGTACTGGCGCAACTGGAGGATCTGCTGGGCCGGGAGTAGGCCATCCTGCGGGGCGCTTAAAACTTCAATGTATCGACGGCGCCGGGGTTATCGATAAACCGGTTGCGGGTTCCCTGATGCTTGGCGATCAGCTCGTTGCGTCGGCGCTCTTCGGCATCCGGCGGATCTTCCCGGTGCCATTTTTTCATCAGGGTCGCCTGCCGCCGGTAGAGTTTCAGGCCGTAAGTGTCATGCATATAAAACAGGGCACGGGCGATGTTGCCGCGACTGGCCGGGCGCGGTTCAACCACTCGCTGACGGGAGTGAAACTCGAAGTCGCAACGCCCGAATTCACGCTTCTCGCCGGCTATTTCGCCAAAAGGAAAACTGCTGCGCACCCGGTTGATATCGGACCGGGACGGATAGAGATTGTGCATGTCAGACTCGATGCGATTGAAGCGCTGGCTGGTCTGGCGACACTGCTTACGGCTGCGGCAGCCCTCTTCGCGCATCACCCAGGCCATGGGAAAAACGTGCTCGATGTTAATGCCGCGACCGTGGTAGGCGCCGAACTTGTCATCGCAGTAGAGGGTTCGTCCACCCTCCGGGTAGATGCGCTGCCAGAACACCGGCAGGGCATCGAAATAGCTTTTGAAAAACTGCTGTCCAGCCGCCTGGATGGGCGCTGACAGGGGCAAAAAAAGCAGCGACAGCAGCAGTGCCCCGATTCGGAAAGTGTTGATTTGCATAGCCTTAGTAGTTGCTGTTGGTGGGCTGCGGGCGAGGATTCGCCCACAGCGAGAAATTACCGGGTACAGATCAGCAGTAGTTGATGTATTCCCGCAGGTAAGTGGCCTCGACAGTGATATCGGTCAGTTGAGCCTTCACCAGATCCCCAATGGAGATCATGCCGATCGGAACCTCATCTTCCAGTACCGGCAGGTGTCTGAAGTGGTGTTGGGTCATCAGGGTCATCGCCTCATCCACGCTGGTAGAGGGGGTGGCGACTACCAGTTTGCGGGTCATGGCGTCATTCACCACGGCCCCCTGCAACTGGCCCTTGTTGGCGGAGCAGTAACGCAGAATATCCCGCTCAGTGGCAATGCCGAGCAGCTTGTCATCCTCGCTTTTAACCAGCAGGGCGCCCACCTTGCGGTCGCACATGGTATGGATCGCCTCCAGCAAGTCCGTGCTGGCAGGGACGGTGATGACGCCATCAGGCTTGTTCCGTAATACATCATTCAATGTCATTACTGCATCCTCCATTATGGCCAATAATCACGACCACCCCGTGGTTGACCGCTGGCGGACTGAACGGGGCGATTGGTTTAAGTAAAACAGATATTTCCAGGTTGCGCGATCCCCGGCATGCATGGCATCCGTTTTAAATAGGCACTATAGTTGGTCGGGGCACTGGGCCGAGGGAGTGGAAAACAGGGTCAGGTTGACGCAGGCGCATGGCGATGCGCTGTTCATATGGGCGGTTGCGGATCGTTTCAGGTCAACCCGGGTGCCTCCATAATCGAACTGGATTTTCGCCAAGGGGATGTCACATGGCGTTGTTACCGCCGCGTAAGGATCTCAACAGCTCCACCCTGGTGGGTATTGCCACCGGCATGCTGTTGATCGTGTTTTCCGTGCTGCTGTCGGCAGATGAACCCGGGGTGTTTCTTAATCTGCCGGGGCTGCTGATCGTGATCGGCGGAACCATTGCCGCCACCTTTATCAGCTACCCCATGAAAGAGTTGCGCCAGGTCTACCGCAGCTTTCGGCTCATCTGGCGACACCATGAGTTGCCGGTGGATCGGGAGATTGAAGAGATTGTACGGGTATCCATTCTGCTCGGTCATGGCCGGCTCTCTGCCATAGAGGATGCGCTGACTCGCATCAACAACCCGTTTCTGCGCACCGGCATCCAGCTGGTGATCGACCGTACCCCGCCCAGTGATATCGATGCCCTGCTGAAGTGGCGTATTTTCAAACTGCGGCGCCAGGAGTGGGGCGAGGCCCAGGTGTTCCGCTCCATGGCGGCCTTCGCTCCCGCCTTTGGCATGGCCGGTACCCTGCTCGGCCTGGTCAATATGTTGCAGTCGATGGATAGCGCCGATTTCCGGGTGGTGGGCCTGAATCTGGGTATCGCCCTGACCACCACCCTGTATGGCATCATTCTGGCCAATCTGTTGTTGAAGCCGGTGGCGATCAAGCTGGAGCGGCGCACTGAGCAGCGGGTCATGCTCATGTACATGGTGCTGGAGGGGATCAGTATGCTGGGGCAGAAGCGCAATCCGAGCTTCATCCGGGAGACCCTCAACTCCTTTGTGGCTCAGTACGAAGACGAGATCCACTCCCCCTCCCTGGAGGAGATTGAACAGCGGGTCGAGGCGGAGAACGATGGCGTGGCGGCCGGGGACGGGAGAGCGCGCTGATGGATCGCCGGCGTCCCCATCTGCCGCCACCACCCCGATGGGAGGATGAGCCACTGCCGGATGAAT
This sequence comes from Sedimenticola thiotaurini, assembly GCF_001007875.1. NCBI lineage: Bacteria > Pseudomonadati > Pseudomonadota > Gammaproteobacteria > Chromatiales > Sedimenticolaceae > Sedimenticola > Sedimenticola thiotaurini. Next base: position 2,949,167 of record NZ_CP011412.1, read on the forward strand.
CAGACGGTGGCTGGTTGATCATCTACCTGGATGTGATGACCCTGATGCTGTGCCTGTTCGTGGTGCTGCTCGCCTACTCCAGTTATTCGGCTGATGAGTATGAAGCGCTGGCCCGGGCGCTCTCCAGTACACCCAACACAAACCAGGCAGTGACGCAGACCGCCGCCCCGGAGGCGCCACAACCCGAGGCCGATGTCCCCGGGGATCCGGCTGTCGATACGGCAACACAACAGCTGCAGGAGCAGTACCGCGATGCCCTGCTCGACCAGGGGCTGCAGGAGGCGGTGGATGTCCAGGTTTCGGCCACCCAGGTCAACCTGCAGATCAACGAACGGATCCTGTTTGAGCTGGGCCAGGCGGAACTGACAGAAGCGGGGCGGGCGGTGCTGGAAAAGCTGATCCCCCTGTTGATGGTGGCCAGTGACCACAGCCTGTCCATCGAGGGGCACACCGATCCCACGCCGATCGCCAATGCCCAGTTCCCGTCCAACTGGGAGCTCTCTTCGCAGCGGGCCACCGGGGTGTTACGTTTTCTGTTGACCCAGGGCATTCCCGCCGAGCGTATGCGAGCCGTGGGTTATGCCGATACCCGGCCATTGGCGGACAACAGTACGCCTGAGGGACGGGCGCGCAACCGGCGTGTCAGTCTGATACTGCAGCGTCCGGAGGAGTGAGTCGGCTATGCCTCCAGGGCCGGCTGATCTGTCTGGTTGGAACGCCCGGGTGAGATGGCCGGTGCCATTCGGTCAAAGGCACTCATCCTTGCCTGGGCGAGGTCGGTGATCTGGAGGCTCTGCGGGTGCCGTGAGTTTGTGCGGCGCAGCGTCAGATAGAAGGATTCAGGTGATGGCTATCTTTGCTATATTTCGGCAGTACGCTTGATGCAGCGTCGGGTTTCGGGTTTCTGCCGGGGAGGTTTTACAAGGGGAACCGGTGCCGATTTCCGATTCTCATAATTCACATTGAAAAAGGCTGGCTGCAAATATATTCGCAGTTGTTAGGGATTGCCTTAAAAGATCCGGTTTTTTTTAAAAAATCCTTTGAAATAAGCACTTGGCTGTTTATTTTTCCTTTACGCAAACGTAATCTATGCGAAACAATTAACACATCGGCATGGTCTGGGGCGATCTCAGACTGAGTATTTACCACCAACTGTGGAAGAGACTTATGAGCTACGAAGAGATCTATGCACGTTCAATGGAAGATCCGGAGGGTTTCTGGGGGGAGCAAGCCGCTGCTATCGACTGGTACAAGCCGTGGAGCAAGGTTCTGGATGATAGCCGTAAACCGTTTTATCGTTGGTTCGCCGGCGGCGAACTGAACACCTGCTACAACGCGCTCGATCGTCATGTGGAGAACGGGCGGGCCGACCAGGCTGCGCTGATCTATGACAGTCCGGTAACCCAGAGTCAGAAGACCTACACTTTTGCTGAACTGCGCGATGCCGTGGCGCAGTTTGCCGGTGTGTTGCGTGACCAGGGTGTGACCAAGGGTGATCGGGTCATCGTCTACATGCCCATGATTCCCGAGGCGGCTATTGCCATGCTGGCCTGCGCCCGGCTGGGCGCGATCCACTCGGTGGTGTTCGGCGGATTCGCCTCCAAGGAGCTGGCAACCCGGATCGATGATGCCAAGCCGAAGGTGATCGTCTCCGCCTCCTGCGGTATCGAGGGCAGCCGGGTGATTGAATACAAGCCGCTGCTGGATGAGGCGATCGATATCTCCACCCACAAGCCGGATCACACTGTGATTTATCAGCGCCCCCAGGTCAGCGCCACCATGCAGGAAGGCCGCGACCTGGATTGGGCAAGCGCCGCCGCTGCAGCAAAGCCGGCCGACTGTGTGCCGGTGGAGGCGACTGATCCGCTCTACATTCTGTACACCTCCGGTACCACCGGTGTGCCCAAGGGCGTGGTGCGTGATAACGGCGGCCATGCCGTGGCCATGCAGTGGAGCATGAAGAACATCTATAACGTCGATCCGGGTGATGTGTTCTGGGCCGCTTCCGACGTGGGCTGGGTGGTCGGTCACTCCTATATCGTCTATGCGCCGCTGCTACAGGGTGCCACCACTATTCTCTACGAGGGCAAGCCGATCGGTACTCCGGATCCGGGCGCCTTCTGGCGGGTGATTTCAGAGCACAAGGTGAAGACCCTGTTCACCGCGCCCACCGCGTTCCGCGCCATTCGTCGCGAGGACCCGGAGGCGGAATACCTGAAAAAGTACGACATGTCCTGCTTCGAGGCGCTGTTCCTGGCTGGCGAGCGCTGTGACCCGGACACCCTGGAGTGGGCCCAGAAACAGCTCGGCGTACCGGTGATCGACCACTGGTGGCAGACCGAGACCGGCTGGGGTATTGCGGCCAACTGCCTGGGTATTGAAGAGCTGCCGGTGAAACCGGGTTCCCCGACCGTCTGTGTGCCCGGTTATGACGTGCGTATCCTGGATGAGAATGGTAACGAAGAGGCGGCCGGGGAGATCGGACGCATCATGATCAAGCTGCCCATGCCGCCGGGCTGTCTGCCGACCCTGTGGCAGAATGATCAACGTTTCCTCGACTCCTACCTGAGTGCAACCGAAGGCTACTATCTCACCGGCGATGCCGGCTACAAGGACGAGGATGGTTATCTGTGGATCATGAGCCGCATCGACGACATCATCAATGTCGCCGGTCATCGGCTCTCCACCGGTGGCATGGAGGAGGTGCTGGCCTCCCATCCAGCCGTCGCCGAGTGTGGCGTGATCGGTGCCGCCGACCAGTTGAAGGGCGAACTGCCGGTCGGACTGGTGGTGCTCAAGGCGGGAGTGGAGCAGCCGGAAGAGGAGATCGTTGGTGAACTGATCGCACTGGTTCGTCAGAAAATCGGCCCGGTGGCGGCGTTCAAGAAAGTGGTGGTGGTGGATCGCCTGCCCAAGACCCGTTCCGGCAAGATCCTGCGTGGCACCATGAAAAAGATCGCCGATGGTGAAAGTTACAAGATGCCGGCCACGATCGATGATCCCGCCATCCTGGACGAGATCACCGAAGCGCTGATCCGCATTGGCTACGCCAAGCATCAATAGGAGACTGTCGCGGGCCTGACCGGTTGCGGCGGGTCGAAGTCGCTTTGTCTGATCTGTCTCGACCGGTCAATCGTCAGGGTCGCCCCCGGTTGCCCTGGCGGTTGGGCGGGACAGCTGCCCGGTCTTTTGGCTGAACAGCACCACTATTCAACCAAGAGGCCGGGATAGGCAAAGTCCACTTTGTCACCCGTATCGCGGCGTTAGTCCCGGCGGACTCCTGATCGAATTGTGTGACCTCAAACCGGCCGCTACCGCTGCCGGAAGTTAATTGGGCAGGGCTGCGCCGCAACCCTGTTCGGGAGTTATTTGCCATGGCCAACAAGCCAAAACCAACCCTGGAAGAGTGGAAAAAACAAGCCGAGAAGGAGCTGCGTGGACGTCCCCTGGAGGCGTTGAACTGGCAGACGCCGGAAGGAATCGGGATCAAGCCGCTGTACACGGCGGCTGACCTGGCGGGCCTGGAGCATGTTGATAGTCTGCCGGGTTTTGCCCCCTATATGCGGGGCCCGCGCGCCACCATGTACGCGGGGCGTCCCTGGACGGTACGCCAGTATGCCGGTTTCTCCACCGCCGAAGAGTCCAACGCCTTTTACAAGCGCAACCTGGCGGCGGGACAGCAGGGCTTGTCGGTGGCCTTTGACCTGGCCACCCACCGGGGTTACGACTCGGATCATCCCCGGGTGGTGGGCGACGTGGGCAAGGCCGGCGTGGCGATCGACTCAGTGGAGGACATGAAGATCCTGTTCGACAGCATCCCGCTGGACAAGGTCTCCGTCTCCATGACCATGAACGGTGCCGTACTGCCGGTGATGGCCAGCTACATCGTGGCGGCCGAGGAGCAGGGGGTGCCGCCGGAAAAGCTGGCCGGTACCCTGCAGAACGATATCCTCAAGGAGTTCATGGTCCGCAACACCTATATCTATCCGCCCGAACCCTCCATGCGTATCGTGGCGGATATTATCGGTTACACCGCGGAGCATATGCCCAAGTTCAACTCCATCTCCATCTCCGGCTACCATATGCAGGAGGCCGGTTCGACCCTGGTGCAGGAGTTGGCCTTCACGATCGCCGACGGCCTGGAATATGTGCGCGCCGCCCTGGCCAAGGGGCTGGATGTGGACCAGTTTGCCCCGCGCCTGTCCTTCTTCTTCGCCATCGGCATGAACTTCTTCATGGAGGCGGCCAAGCTGCGTGCCGCACGACTGCTCTGGTCCGAGTTGATGGAGAAGCACTTCCAGCCCAAGGATGAGCGCTCCAAGATGCTGCGCACCCACTGTCAGACATCCGGGGTGAGCCTGACCGCCAAGGATCCTTACAACAACATCATGCGCACCACCATCGAGGCCATGGCCGCCGTGCTGGGTGGTACCCAGTCGCTGCACACCAACGCCTTCGATGAGGCGCTGGCACTGCCCACCGACAACTCGGCCCGTATTGCCCGCAATACCCAGCTGGTGATTCAGGAAGAGACCGGTATCACCAAGGTGGTGGATCCGCTGGCCGGCTCCTACTACGTGGAGAGCCTGACCAACGCCATGGTAGAGGAGGCGCGCAAGCTGATTGACGAGGTGGAGGCGTTGGGTGGCATGACCAAGGCGGTTGAATCCGGTATGCCGAAACTGCGTATCGAAGAGGCGGCCGCACTGCGCCAGGCCCGCATCGACCGGGGTGAAGAGGTGATCGTCGGGGTCAACAAGTACCAGCTGGAGGAAGAGCCGGAGATCGACGTGCTGGACATCGACAACACTGCGGTGCGGGAGGCCCAGGTGGCCCGCCTGCAGCGCATCCGTGCCGAGCGTGATGCAACCGCCCACAAGGCGGCGCTGGATGCCCTGGTGGCGGCGGCGAAGGATGGCTCCGGTAACCTGCTGGAGCTGGCGGTGGATGCTGCCCGGGCCCGGGCCACGGTGGGCGAGATCTCCGATGCCCTGGAGTCGGTGTATAACCGGCACAAGGCAATCACCCGTTCCGTGTCCGGCGTGTACGGCTCCGCCTATGATGGTGACGACGCTTTTGACAAGATCAAGCAGGAGATCGCTCGCTTTGCCGAGGAGCAGGGTCGCCGTCCCCGTATGCTGGTGGTGAAGATGGGCCAGGATGGGCACGACCGGGGCGCCAAGGTGATCGCCACCGCCTATGCCGATCTGGGATTCGATGTGGATATCGGTCCCATGTTCCAGACCCCGGAAGAGGCGGCGCGCCAGGCGGCGGAAAACGATGTGCACGTGGTGGGTGTATCATCCCTGGCGGCGGGTCACAAGACCTTGGTGCCGGCCCTGTTGCAGGCGCTGAAGGATGAGGGCGCGGAGGATATTCTGGTAGTCTGCGGTGGAGTGATTCCGCCGCAGGATTACCCGGCCCTGCTGGAGATGGGCGTGGCGGCCGTGTACGGGCCGGGCACCAATATTCCGGCCTCGGCGGCGGAAATGCTGGCGTTTATTCGCCGTCGTCAGGGCATCTAGGGGTACAGGATTAAACATCTCCCCCGTCCCGGGGGGAGACGTCAGGTGGCGATACCACCGTTCAAGCTTGAGGAGAGATTCATGCAAGAGATGATTAGCCGGCTCGATGAGAAGCGCGCGGCCGCAGTGAATGGCGGTGGTGAGAGACGCATCAACAGCCAGCATGCCAAGGGAAAACTGACGGCGCGTGAGCGCATTGAACTGTTCCTTGATCCCGGTTCATTCGAAGAGTGGGATATGTTCGTGGAGCACGGCTGTACCGAATTCGGCATGGAGAAGCAGAAGATCCCCGGCGACGGGGTGGTGACCGGTTATGGCACTGTCAGTGGTCGACTGGTATTTGTCTTCAGCCAGGACTTCACCGTGTTCGGCGGCTCCCTGTCCGGCGCCCATGCCCAGAAGATCTGCAAGATCATGGATCACGCCATGAAGGTCGGCGCACCGGTGATCGGTCTGAATGACTCCGGTGGCGCCCGTATCCAGGAGGGGGTGGAGTCCCTGGCCGGCTATGCCGATGTGTTCCAGCGCAATGTGCTCGCCTCCGGCGTGATTCCCCAGATCTCCATGATCATGGGTCCCTGCGCGGGTGGGGCGGTCTACTCTCCGGCCATGACCGACTTCATCTTCATGGTCAAGGACACCTCTTACATGTTTGTCACCGGCCCCGACGTGGTCAAGACCGTGACCCACGAGAGTGTCACGGCGGAGGAGTTGGGTGGTGCCCTGACCCACACCAGCAAGTCCGGCGTGGCCGATCTGGCATTCGATAACGACGTGGAAGCGCTGCTGATGCTGCGCCGCTTTGTCAACTTCCTGCCATCCAATAACAAGGAGTTGCCGCCGGTCTGGCCGACCGATGACCCGGCCGATCGCAAGATCCCCTCCCTGGATACCCTGATCCCAGCCGATCCCCACAAGCCCTACGACATGATGGAGCTGATCACCAAGATCGTTGATGACAACGACTTCTTCGAGATCCAGCCGGATTACGCCGGCAACATCATCACCGGCTTCGGCCACATGATGGGCTCCACGGTCGGCTTTGTGGCCAACCAGCCGATGGTGCTGGCGGGCTGTCTGGATATCGACTCCTCGAAGAAAGCGGCGCGCTTCGTGCGTTTCTGTGACGCCTTCAATATTCCGGTGGTGACCCTGGTGGATGTGCCAGGCTTTCTGCCGGGCACCAGCCAGGAGTATGGCGGTATCATCAAGCACGGCGCCAAGCTGTTGTACGCCTACGCAGAGGCCACGGTGCCGAAAATCACCGTGATCACCCGCAAGGCCTATGGCGGTGCCTACGACGTGATGGCCTCCAAGCACCTGCGCGGTGATGTGAACCTGGCCTGGCCCACCGCTGAGATCGCTGTTATGGGACCGAAGGGCGCGGTGGAGATCATCTTCCGTCAGGATCTGGGTGACCAGGAGAAGATTGACGCCCGTACCGAAGAGTATAGGGAGAAGTTCGCCAATCCGTTTGTCGCCGGCAGCCGTGGCTTTATTGATGATGTGATCATGCCCCACAGCACCCGGAAGCGTATCTGCCGCTCCCTGGCCATGTTGAAAGACAAGGAGCTGGAGAATCCCTGGCGCAAGCACGGCAATATCCCGTTGTAAGGGATCCGATTCTGCGGGGTCCGCAACGGGCGCTGCTGCAGCAGTCCGGGCAGACGCCGCATGGGCACAGACGGCGTGTCCACCCTACACAATATGGCGAGTCGGGATTGAACGGGTTCAGTTTCGGCTAACGAACAGAGACATAAAACATGTTTAATAAAATACTTATAGCTAATCGTGGGGAGATCGCCTGCCGGGTGATCAAGAGCGCCCGCAAAATGGGCATCAAGACCGTAGCGGTCTATTCCGATGCCGATCGCGACGCCTTGCATGTGAGAATGGCGGATGAAGCGGTGCATATCGGCCCGTCCGCCTCTGCAGAGAGTTACCTGGTGATGGAGCGCATTATCCAGGCGTGTCGTGACACGGGCGCCCAGGCGGTGCATCCAGGCTACGGTTTCCTGTCGGAAAACTCTGATTTCTGTGAGGCTCTGGAGAGAGAGGGTATCGCCTTTATCGGTCCCGCGACCCTGGCCATTAACAGCATGGGTGACAAGATCACCTCCAAGAACCTGGCGGAAAAGGCCGGAGTCAACGTGATACCCGGTTATACCGACGTGGTGCGGGACGCCGAGCATGCGGTGGAGATCTCCAACGAAATTGGTTATCCGGTCATGCTCAAGGCATCCGCCGGTGGCGGCGGCAAGGGTATGCGGGTGGCCTGGAACGAGGCGGAGTGTCGCGACGGGTTTGAGCGTGCCACCAACGAGGCCCGTTCCAGCTTCGGTGACGAGCGGGTGTTCATCGAGAAGTTCATTCAGGAGCCGCGCCATATCGAGATTCAGGTGATGGCGGACACCCACGGCAACGTCATCTACCTAGGGGAACGGGAGTGCTCTATCCAGCGGCGCCACCAGAAGGTGATCGAAGAGGCGCCCTCCCCCTTTATCGACGAAGAGACCCGGCAGAAGATGGGCGAGCAGGCGGTCCAGCTGGCCAAGGCGGTGCAGTACCGCTCCGCCGGCACGGTGGAGTTCATTGTGGATGCCGACCGCAACTTCTATTTCCTGGAGATGAACACCCGTCTGCAGGTGGAGCACCCGGTCACTGAACTGGTTACAGGACAGGACCTGGTGGAACTGATGATCCGGGTCGCCGACGGTGAGGAGCTGCCGCTCAAGCAGGAAGATGTGAAGCTGACCGGTTGGGCCATGGAGTCGCGGGTCTACGCGGAAGATCCGTTCCGCAACTTCCTCCCCTCCATCGGCCGACTGGTCAAGTATGAACCGCCAGTGGGTGATAATGTGCGGGTGGATACCGGCGTCTTTGAAGGGGGCGAGGTCTCCATGTTCTATGACCCGATGATTGCCAAGCTGATCACTTATGGCGCCGACCGCAACGAGGCGATCACCCGCATGCAGGACGCCCTGGACGCCTACTGTATCCGGGGTGTACAGCACAACATCAGCTTCCTGAACGCCCTGATGGTGCATCCGCGTTTCATCGAGGGCCGGCTCACCACCAACTTTATTGCGGAAGAGTTTCCGGACGGTTTTGACGCCTCCTATGTGCCACACGATGATCCGGCCAAGGTGGTGGTGATTGCCGCCATCGTGCATCGCCAGTACATGGACCGGGCTGCCCGTATCAGTGGCCAGCTGCGTGGCCATGAGCGCCGGGTACACGATGATTGGGTGGTGGTCATTAACGGCGAGCAGCACCCGGTGACGGTGGTGTCGGCCGATGGGGGCTTCCAGGTGGAGTACGAGGGGGAGAGTTACACCGTTACCACCGAGTGGCAGCTGGGCCAACTGCTGCTGCATGCAACCATCAACCGCCAGTCGGTCTGTTTCCAGGTTGAGCGTAAAGGGGCCTGGCTGCGGCTGTTCCATCGGGGTAATCAGACCGATGCCCTGGTGCTGGCCCCCCGTGCCGCTAAGCTGCATGCCCTGATGCCGGAAAAAGAGGCGCCGGACCTCTCCAAGTTCCTGCTTTCACCCATGCCTGGTCTGCTGGTCAAGGTGTCGGTCTCCGAGGGCCAGGAGGTCAAGGCAGGCGAAGAGCTGGCGGTGATCGAGGCGATGAAGATGGAGAACGTGTTGCGCGCCGAACAGGATGCCAAGGTATCCGCCATCAAGGCGGCAGTGGGTGACAGCCTGCAGGTCGACCAGGTCATTATCGAGTTCGAGTGATCCTGGATGGCGTTTGATGCAGAGAGTCTGGCCCGTGACATCCTGGCGGGCCAGCGGCGAGCCCTCTCCCGGGCCATCACCCTGGTGGAGTCGACCCGGCCCGATCACCGGATCCTGGCCAATGCCCTGCTGGAGCGGTTGACGCCCCACGCCGGCAACTCCATCCGCATCGGTATCAGTGGCGTGCCGGGGGCGGGTAAGTCGACCTTTATCGAGGCGGCGGGGCTGCATATCCTGAAACAGGGCCACCGACTGGCGGTGCTGGCGGTGGATCCCTCTTCGGCTATCAGTGGTGGCTCGATCCTGGGGGACAAGACCCGCATGGAGGAGCTCAGCCGGCACCGGGAGGCGTTTATCCGCCCCTCGCCGGCGGGCAAGACCCTGGGCGGTGTGACCCGGCGTACCCGGGAGACCATGCTGCTGTGCGAGGCGGCCGGATTCGATGTGGTGATTGTGGAGACCGTCGGCGTCGGCCAGTCGGAGACGGCGGTGGCCGACATGACCGACATGTTCCTGCTGTTATTGCTGCCCGGTGGCGGGGATGATCTGCAGGGCATCAAGCGCGGCATCATGGAGCTGGCCGACCTGGTGCTGGTGAACAAGGCGGATGGGGAGATGGCGGCCACCGCCAACCACTCCGCCAGCGACTATATTCATGCTTTGAAACTGCTGCACCCCCGCACCCGCAACTGGCAGGTGCCGGTAAAGACCTGCTCGGCCCTGGAGAAGCGTGGCATCGCCGAGGCGTGGGAGATCGTCTGCCGCTATCGTCAGGTACTGACCGAGAGTGGTGAACTGGCCCAGCGTCGGGCCCAGCAGGCCAAGTCCTGGATGTGGAATGAGACCGCCGAGAGCCTGCTGGCCGCGTTGCGCCAGGACCAACGGGTGGCGCAGCTGATCCCCCGTCTGGAGCAGGCGGTGGTGGCGGGGAGTCTGCCCCCCACCCTGGCGGCGGCGCAACTGCTGGAAGCCTTTTTGCACGACGACCGTCTGTCGGACTGACCGGTCCCGCGGGTTTGAATCTACCGGGTATCCGCTCCCCCATTTTATAGCGAGGTTATACAGATGATTGGAAAACTGAACCATGTGGCCATCGTGGTGCCGGACCTGGCGGCGGGCACCGCCATCTACCGGGATACCCTGGGCGCCCGGGTCTCTGAACCCCTGGCGTTGCCGGAACATGGGGTGACTACGGTGTTTGTGGAGCTGCCCAACACCAAGATCGAGCTGCTCCATCCGCTGGGTGAAAACTCCCCCATCGCCAGGTTCCTGGAGAAGAATCCGGGTGGCGGGGTACACCATGTCTGTTACGAGGTAGAAGATATTCAGGCGGCTGCCGAACGGATGAAACAGGCCGGAGCACGGGTGCTGGGCGATATCAAGATCGGTGCCCACAACAAGCCGGTGCTGTTTCTGCATCCGAAGGATTTCTGCGGCACCCTGGTGGAACTGGAGCAGGCCTGAGTTTGGTCTTGCCCAGCCTGCCAGACTCATCGATACTGGCCCCCATTACCAGCCAGAGCCGAGATAACCATGCCCAAAATTGAACAGCTGTTTGACTATAACGCCGAATGGGCCGCCAGGATCAAGGAGGAAGATCCGGCCTTCTTTGACAAGCTGTCCAAGCAGCAGTCACCGGAGTATCTCTGGATCGGTTGCTCCGACAGTCGGGTGCCGGCCAATCAGATCACCGGCCTGCTGCCGGGGGAGATTTTTGTCCACCGCAACGTGGCCAACATGGTGGTGCACACCGACCTGAACTGCCTGACCGTGGTGCAGTACGCGGTGGAGGTGCTGAAGGTGAAGCACATCATGGTGGTGGGGCACTACGGCTGCGGTGGTGTGGCGGCGGCGCTGGAGAGCCGCCCCCTGGGGTTGATCGACAACTGGATTCGCAATATCAAGGATATCTATTACCAGCACCAGGAGCGGTTTGAAAACTGTCTCGACCAGGAGGAGCGGGTGGACATCCTGTGCGAGCTGAACGTGATCCAGCAGGTGGCCAACCTGACCCACACCACCATTGTGCAGGACGCCTGGAGTCGCGGTCAGCCGCTCGCGGTGCACGGCTGGATCTACAGTATTCGGGATGGCATCCTGCGCGACCTGGATGTCAGCTACGATGCGGCGGGCCAGTTGCCGGCTGTCTACCGCCACAAATCGGTGAAGTAATCATGCAACAACGCCTTGCCCTGCTTGAAGAGACCCTGCATCGTGAAGTCCCCCTGACCCGCACCATGGGGGTCCGGGTGGAGGAGCACGACGGTCGGGAGCTGCTGTTTCTGGCCGACTTCGAGCCCAATATCAACATCCACGGTACCGCTTTCGGTGGCAGTCTCTACAGCATCTGCGCGGTGGTCTGCTGGGGTATGCTGCACCTCAAGTTCGAGGATGAGGGGGTGCCGGCCCACAGCGTGTTGGGGGATGCCCGGATTACCTACAGCCTGCCGGTGCGGGGCGAGATCAAGGCGCGCTGCCGTCTGCCGGATGATGGCAGTTACGAGACCTTTATTGAAAGTCTGCGGGCCGGCAAACGGAGCCGGCTGGAGCTGACCGCGGAGATCCTGGTGGGCGAGAAAGTCGCGGTACGCTTTGTCGGCAGTTACTCCGCCGCCGTCTGAATCGACCGGCCCAGCCGGTCGCCCGGCCGGCCGGGCAACCGGTTAGCCGTTCATTCAACCCCTGCCGCAGTGCGGATAGTGGCCAGGTTGATGGCCGCTATATAGTCAGGCCGGGGGCTGGCCCGGCGGGTAAACTTCTTGATAATCCCCTCCAGATTGGGCCGCTTCTCGGCCGGCCCCTCGCCGCTGCCAATGCCGCCACCAAACTCCACGAACAGATTGATGCCGTCATCCAGGGCGCTCTGCATGCAACCAACCCAGTTGACCGGGTGGAACAGCTGGAAGAAGAGCCGGGACTTGATGGTTTCCGCATCGTCTTCGTGGAAGCCGCCGGTGTAGTTGGAGAGGACCTTCAGGTTGGCGGCGGAGAAGGTGGCTTCGGCCAACGCCTCCCGGAAGCGTCGGGCCGCCTCCACCATGTAGTAGGTATGGAAAGCGCCCTCGGTCTTGAGTCGTACCGCCTTCTTCTTGGGCAGCAGTTCCGCCATCTCCGCCGCCAGGGCGTCCAGGTCGGTCCCGGCGCCGCCTACCACGGTCTGGTCCGGCAGGTTGAGACCGGCGATGCCGCAGAAGTGCTTGTCCGCCAGGGGGCGGGCGGTCTCTAGGTCCACGGTCAGGGCGGCCATTTCACCCTCACCGAAATCGCCCATCAGTTCACCCCGCCGCGCCACCAGTTTCAGGGCATCGGCAAAACTGAGCACACCGGCGGTGACCAGGGCGCTGTATTCCCCCAGGCTGTGGCCGGCGGCCGCCACTGGCTGCAGCGGCGTCTCCGCCAGCTCCCGGTAGACCGTCAGGCAGGCGATGTGATGGGTCAGCAGCACCGGCTGGGTGTAACGGGTCAGGTTGATCCGGTCGTCCGGGTTCTCCAGGGAGAGCTTGGCCATGTCATAGCCCAACACCTCGCTGGCCTCTTCATAGACCTGGCGGGCGGAGGCGAATTCAGCGCACAGGTCGCTGCCGATGCCGGTGTACTGGGAGCCCTGGCCGGGGAATATAAATAGGGTGCGCTGTTCGGTGTCTGACATGCTGTCTCTCTTTTCAGTGGATGAATCGGGAGCGGGAAGGATAGACATTTCCGTAAATCAGGACAAGCATTGCCCTTGTCACCAGTAGGGGTTCGGGTAGGATAGAGCGCACGTCGGGTGGCGCGGGGCCGATTACCCATCAGACCGCAGCGGCTCTCCCGTTTAATCCCATGATCTCTCTATCCAACAGGCTTGGTAATGACATCCAGATCCTACACTCCGCTCCGTTCCGTGCTCTACGCCCCGGGTTCCAACCGTCGCGCCCTGGAGAAGGCTGCTGCCCTGCCGATCGATGGCCTGATTCTCGATCTGGAGGATGCGGTGGCGCCGGATGCCAAGGAGCAGGCGCGGGAGACTGTACGGACCGCCCTGGCCGGGCATGATTATGGCTATCGTCAACGCATCGTACGCATCAACAGCCTGGAGAGCCCCTGGGGGGCGGCGGACATCGCCGCCCTGGCCACTGCCGGTGCCGATGCGATCCTGTTGCCCAAGGTGGAGAGTCCCGAGATGATCGACCGGGTGGCGGCGTCGCTGGAGAGCGCTGGTGGGCCGGCCGATCTGCCGCTCTGGGTGATGGCCGAAACGCCGCGGGGCATCCTGCAGATTGACGCCATCGCGGCCCATCCCCGGGTGCAGGTGATTGTGATGGGCACTTCCGATCTGGCCAAGGAGCTGCGGGTCCGGCACACCCCGGGCCGGGAGGGCCTGCTACTGACCCTGGGCCGTTGTGTACTGGCGGCCCGCGCCTATGACCGGGAGATCCTGGATGGGGTCTACCTGGATCTGCAGGATGAGGCCGGTTTTGTGGCGGCCTGTGAACAGGGGCGGGACATGGGCTTTGATGGCAAGACCCTGATCCACCCCAGGCAGGTTGAACCGGCTAACCGGGCCTTTGGTATCAGCCCCGATGCATTACAGCAGGCGCGGCAGATTATTACCGCCTGGCAGGAGGCACAGCAGGCCGGCCGGGGGGTCTGCGTGGTGGATGGCCGGCTGGTGGAGAATCTGCACGTGGAAGAGGCGCAACGGCTGCTGGCCATGCACGAGGTGATCCATGCCCGCTCCTGATGTGGCGCATTTCCGCCAGTTGCTGCTGGAGCGCCAGGCGGAACTGCTGACGGTGGCGGATACGGCAGAGGCCGCAGCGGGTACGGTGGAGCTGGATCAGACCCGGGTGGGACGCCTGTCGCGCATGGACGCTCTGCAACAGCAGGCGATGTCCCAGGAGAACCAGCGGCGGCGGGCGGGCGAGCTGAAGCGTATTGTGCAGGCATTGCGTCGTATCAATGACGATGAATATGGCTATTGTGTAGAGTGCGGCGAAGATATTGCGCAGAATCGCCTGGAGATCGATCCGGCGGCACTGCTCTGTATCCGCTGTGCCAGTGAGCGGGAAAAGGCGCCTGACTGAGTGTGCCGGACCCGATAATCAGAGGAGCGTTGTTTGATGAATTGCAATGTAATGGTATTGCCAAGCAAGGAGCCGGGGCAGATCCGTTTGGTGAAAATTCCTGAAGATATGGAGTCCCATGAGGCGTTTCGCCACGCCACCGGTGTGATCGCCGCCGCCGAGGAGGCCAATCCCGAGTTCACCTGGGACGATATTGAGGACGCACTGGAGGCGAAGGGATTCAGTTCCCTGGATTTCGTACTGGGGCCGGAACTCAAATAAGCCCGGCTGTTATGCAACGCCACGGGCCATCCCTGGGTCATCAGGTGGTGGCCCGTGGCGGACAGCTTTCAGATCGACTGGCTCTCCACTTCCCCCGCTGCGGGGGCGTTCTCTCCCTCCACTGCCAGTCGTTCCAGTTTCTGCTGAATCAGGCTGATATGCAGCCGCAGGTCGTACAGCTCTTCGGCGTAGGAGAGCGGGATCTCGATATGGGAGACCTCGTACTCGATGCGGGCCAATGCCGCCCGGGCCTGGTTCAGATCTGCCGTCGGTTTGAATAACTGGTGATCAATTGCCAGCACCTCCTTGTACCAGCGATAGATGCGTGAGCGCATGCGCCAGCGGTAGATGGGTGGCATGATCTTCACCAGCGGCAGCATGAGGGCAAGGAACGGCAGCAGCATCACTTTCAGGCGATCCACCAGGGTGGCGGCCCAGAACGGCAGATAGCGCTGCAGCAGCGGGGGGCCGTATTTGTAAAAGCGTTCGGCGGCGCTGCTCAAGGGGTAGACCAGGTACTCCGGGGCCGGAAACTGGCCGCTCTGTTCAAACCAGCCGCCCTGTTCATGAACCCCCTGGGCGGCTTGCAGCAGCAGATCCACCAGCGCCGGGTGCAGATCGTCCCGGACCACCAGGTTGGCACTGGCGGCCAATAAAGTGGTCGGACGATCCGGCAGGTTGCGCTTCAGATTGATCACCCCTTCCGGCAAAACCACGGCAGAGAGGAAGCGGTGTGTCCGGGTATAGGCTTCGGCGCGGGCAAAACTCATCAGGCGGATATCCTCCGCATCCAGCAGGGCGCGCACCACCGGGGACATGGGCGAGGCGACCAGAAAGGCGGCATCGATACGCCCCTCCAGCAGGGCGTCCGCCGCCGCCCGGCCGGTCAATTCCAGCAGCGGGCTGTTGCTCGGGTTGATGTCATTGTCGGCTAGCAGTTGCAGGGCCAGGGCGCGGGTGCCACTGCCCGGCGAGCCGATGGCCACTGACCTGTCCTGCAGATCGGTCAGCCGGGTGATCGGCAGCTCCTTGCGGTGAAACAGCCAGATCGGTTCAAAGTAGAGGCTGCCCAGGGATACCAGGTGGGCCTCCTCCGGTGTATTGCCGGTGGTGCCGCCCTGCACCAGGGCCGCTTCCGCATCACCCTGTGCGAGCTGCTTGATATTGTCTATCGATCCGGCGCTGGCTAGCACCTCCAGCTGGATACCCTCCGCCTGCATCCGTTTGCGATACTGTTGGCCGAACAGATAGTAGGCGCCGTCTGTCTGGCCGGTTACCAGCCGGATATGGTCCGGGGGGGCCGGTTGGACGAACTGGTAGGCCAGTATGAAACCCAGTATGACCAGCAGTACGGCCGGGCCGAAAATACCCAGCTGATCCTTGCCCTTTCCGGGCTTGCGTTGTTTACTCAAGACACTATCCTGATATCAATCCAGGGCTGTTAATCGTTCTGTCGTCCACTATAACCCAGATTACCGAGGTCACCATGCAGATAACCAATAAACACTTCGTCAATGGTCATCCGCTGCTGCCACCGTTTCCCGATGGGCTGGAGCGTGCCCTGTTCGGCATGGGCTGTTTCTGGGGCGCAGAGCGGCGTTTCTGGGAGACGCCGGGGGTCTACAGCACCGCTGTTGGTTACGCGGCCGGACATACGGTTGATCCGATCTACAAGGAGGTCTGTAACGGGACCACCGGCCATGCGGAGGTGGTGCAGGTGCTGTTTGATCCCGAACAGATCCCCTATAGCGGGCTGCTGAAACTGTTCTGGGAGAGCCATAACCCGACCCAGGGGATGCGCCAGGGCAACGATATCGGCAGCCAGTACCGCTCCGGTATCTATGTCACCACTGCCGCCCAGCGAAGTGCGGCGGAGTCCTCCCGTGATGCCTACCAGGAAGTGCTTACGGCGCGGGGTTTCGGCGCCATAACCACGGAGATCCTGGAGGCCCCGGTATTCTATTATGCCGAGGAGTATCATCAACAGTATCTGGCAAAAAATCCCGGTGGTTATTGCGGCCTGGGGGGTACCGGGGTGGCGTGTCCGGAGTGGGTTTAAGGGGAGCCCGGACGGATCGGTTGAGCGGGGTTGACGGGACTCAGGTCTCTACATATTCAACCCGGTTTCTGCCCCGGTTCTTGGCCAGGTAGAGGGCCTGATCCGCCCGCTGGATCAGATCCTCAGGCTGGTCGTCCGGTTGCAGCAGGGCGATACCGATGGAGATGCTGATGGTGCCGTAGTTCTCGCCACGGCTTTTGTTGACCAGGCTGGCGGAGGAGACTTCCCGGCGGATCTGCTCTGCCACCTGCCTGGCTGCGTCAATGTCCCTGTCCGGCAGGATCAGGGCAAACTCCTCCCCACCATAGCGGGCCACCGTATCGGTCTCTTTTACACACCGCAGCAGGATGGAAGCGACATAGCGCAGCACCTTGTCGCCCACCAGGTGGCCGTGGTTGTCATTGAACTGCTTGAAGTGGTCGATATCCGCCAGCAGCAGGCAGGTGGCCAGGTTCTGCTCCGGGGCTGCCTCCAGGCGCTGATTCAGAACCTGGTCAAACGCTTTGCGATTGGCTGCGCCGGTCAGGCCATCCACCAGTGACTCCTGTCTGACCTGCTCCAGCTCCTGGCGCATGCTCTCCATCTCCTGCATCACCCCGGACATCTGGGATTCCAGCCGGGTCTGGGACCGCTCCATGTGCCGGGTATCCTCGATGACGCGGTGTACCTCGGCGGTAATCTGGACAATAGAGGACTCCGATTCCAGAATGCCGGCGAACCGGTTAAGGGTGTCCGCATACCCGGCGATGTTGCCGCCGGCCCGGCTGAACTCCTGCTGTAGTGAGGTGATCAGAATGCGCAGATCCTTACGCAACTGCTCCAGGGTCTCGTCATCCTGGAGAAAATGGTTGGCATAGAGTTGCCAGAGGGCCTCCTGGGAGATCCCGGCGGGACTGTTCAGCCGGTTTTCAAACTCCTGGCGCAGCCGTTCGTTTCGCCCGGCCGCCGCGTCGTAGCCGATGCGGTAGTTCAGCGGCGACGGAGGGATCTTATGTTTGGAGAGCAGGGCCAGGGCCTGGCGCAGATGTTCTGACGCCTTGTCAAAATCATCCGTATAGGGATTCATCTCGTTTTGCGTATCCATCGGCTCACCTGCCCGGTTGTGGTGCTTGCGGTAAACCGCGAGTCTGCTAAGCGCCTGCCCTGGCCAGGATGATCCGGTCCGTGGATTACTGCTAGAGGGGAGGCATTCTCCCACAAAACAGCCATTGATGTTGAATAGCCCGGCAACCGGTCCGTCGGCTGTATCCTGGCGACGGGCCAGGCCGGGAGGTTTACCCTACTCCGTTTTCAGCTCGATGGTACCGTTGATATGCACCTCTAGCCGCTGTGTCCCAGCCTCCAGGGTGGGGGCCGACTCTGCCTTCAGGGCCATGGTCCGCATCGGATAGGGTCGGGGTGAAACGCCGCCGGTGTTGATATCCATCTGCACCAGCCGGTAGTGGCTGTGTCCCATCTCCTGGCTGATCAGTGACGCCCGCTCCCGGAACAGCTGGATGGCCCGGCTGATCAGGCGCGCTTCCAGCTGCTGGCGCTGTTCGGGGGATACGTCATAGCTGATACTGCCGATGCTCAGTCCGCTCTGTAACTGGCCGATCAACTGGGCGATCAGCGCCGCATCCCGGCTCTCCAGACGGATTGACTGGCGCACCCGCCAGGCGGTCAGGGTATTGTTGCGATAGATCGGCGTGGTCTGGTAATCCAGGGTCTGGACCTTGATGCCGGCATGCTGTTTGGCGCTCTCCACCGCCTGTTTGATGGCGCTGTTGACCCGCTTGCCCAGCTCGGCAGGATCTTTCCCCTCCTGCTGGGCGAACAGGGTGGCGCTAAGGGTGTCATTATCCACCTCTTCACCGGCTGAAACCGCCAGGTTGATCCGGTCATAGGTCAGGGCAGGCTGGTCACCGAATGCCGGGCCGGCGATCAGGGTCAGTAGCAGTGCGAGAAATCGGAAGTTCATATTGGCTCCTTGCTGGGGTGTCAGCCGGAGATGGTGCTGTTACTGGGATTGGTCGGGGGTGCTGATCGGCACACCCTCAATAAACAGCTGTTACACATCCACGGCATCAAACTGGTAGTGTTTGTTGCAGAAATCGCAGTCCACATCGATCGCTCCCTGCTCTTCCAGGATGGCTAGCAGCTCCTCCCGGCCCATGGCGCGCAGGGAGTCGCCAATCCGCTCCCGCGAGCAGGTGCAGCGGAAGGCGACCGGTTCCGGCTCGAACAGGCGCACCTGCTCTTCATGGAACAGTCGGTGCAGCAGGGTCTGGACGGGCAGATTCAACAGCTCCTCCGGGGTAACCGTATCAGCCAGCAGGCCGATGCGCTGCCACCCTTCCTGGCTGTCGCCTTCCGCTGGCAGCTGTTGCAGAAAAAGGCCGGCCGCCCGCTCGCCATCCGCCACCAGCCAGAAGCGTGAGGCGAGCTGCTCGGAGTCGTTGAAATAGCGCTCCAGGGCGTCCGCCAGGGTGCTGCCTTCCAGACCGACAATGCCCTGGTAGCGGTCACCGCCCTGGTTGATCACGGTCAGCATCATCTGGCCGTTACCGTACAGTGAGGCCAGATCACCGGTTGGCGGGTCTCCCTCCCAGCGCGCCAGACCCCGGACAGTCCGTTCCCGGGTGGCCTGGGCCACCAGGGTATGCAGGGGCCCTTTGCCCTGGGCCTGCAGGATCAGAGAGCCATCATACTTGATGGTGGCGGAGAGCAGGATGACAGCGGCCATGGCCTGACCCAACTGGTCCCGGACCGTAGCAGGATAGGCATAGCGCTCCAGTACCGCCTTCCAGCTAGCGTCCATCTGGACGATTTCGCCACGAATATTAAGCGACTCAAACAGAAAACGGTGGAGCTGATCCTGGCTGTTCATGCTGGCTATGTTAAGTGATCCGCTGCTGAGAGGGTGATTTAATCGATGTCGAAGCGTTCGAACAGGGTGCTGAACTGTCCGCGGCCCTGGGTCATGCTGCGCAATTCGGTAGTGTAGCCGAGCAGACTGGCCAGTGGGGCTTCGCAGTGTATGGTGGCCTGATCGATAGTGCGGTCGGTATCCTGGATCAGGGCATGGCGGGACTGCAGATCCCCCAGTACCGTACCCAGATTCTCCTCCGGCACCATCACTTCCACTTTCATGATCGGTTGCAGCAGCGCCGGCCCGGCACTCTCCAGGGCCTTGCGCAGAGCGCGGGCGGTGGCGGAGGTGAGGGCTTCCGGTGTGGATTGGGCACCGAACAGTTCCACCTGGGTGATGCTCACCTCCAGGTCCTGCAGGGGTGCCCCTTCCAGTGGGCCGCCGCCGAGGGCGAACTGAATACCCTGCTCCAGCGCCTCCTGCTGCTGGGCGGTCAGCTGGCTGCCCTCCGGTAGGACGGTGGGCTGGCAATGCCTGACCAGACCGGTGCCACGCGGCAGGGGCTTGACCAGCACCGTTACCTGGGCCTTTAGTGAATCCTTGCGCGCCGGGTCGGCGGGCGGTTGGAACAGCTGGGTCAGCTCCTGTTGCCGGGTAATGGTTTCCCGCAGCGCCACCGCCGGTTTGCCGGTTCTGACCTCCAGGTTGTATTCCCGTTGCAGTCGTTCAATGATGATCTGCAGGTGCAGTTCCCCCATGCCCCGGAGCAGGTTCTGGCCGGTGTCGGGATCTTCACCAAACTGCAGCGTCGGATCCTCCTCCTGCAACTTGCCCATCACCTCCAGGAACTTCTCCTCCTGACTGGATGAGGCCGGTTCCACCGCCAGGCTGAGTACCGGCTCCCGGGTGTCGATACGCTCCAGCAGCAGCGGGTGATCCGGGTGGCACAGGGTGTCGCCGGTGGCGGCGTGGCGCAACCCGGCCAGCAGCACGATATCCCCGGCGTGGGCGATGTCGATACGGGTTTTCCGGGCCGCATCCACGTCAAAAATCCGTGCCACGTGCTCCTGTACCATGCTGCCGTCGGCCCGGCTGAAGCGGACCTGGTCGCCCGGTTTCAGGGTGCCCCGGTAGATGCGGGCGAACACATGCCGGCGCCCATCCCACATCTGTACCTTGAAGGCGAGGGCGACCAGGGGCTGATCGTCTTCCATCTCGATGGTGGTGGTGGAGCCATCCGGCAGCCAGGCCGTGGCGGCGGGCCGTTCCAGGGGGGCGGGGAGCAACCGGGTCATGCCGTCGATCAGGGGTTGGATACCCAGGTCACGCAGTGCGGAGCCGCCAAAACAGGGACACACTTCGCCCCTTAGGGTGGCGCTACGCAGGGCCGCCCAGATCTGCTCCGGGGCCGGCTCTTCGCCGGCCAGCACCTGATCGGCAAACAGATCATCGGTCTCGGCAATCCCCATCAGCAGGGTCTCCCGGTGGTCTGCCACGGACGCCCAGAGCGCCCCATCGCAGGGACTGGTTTCCAGCTGGTCACCATGTTGGCCGGAGAAGCGGATCAGGGTGCCTTCAATCAGGTGAATTACCGCGTTCTGTTCCGGCAGCGGCACGGTCACCGGCAGGGGACGGGCGCCAAGCCGTTTGCTGATCGTGGTCAGGACATGTTCAAAGCTGGCCCCGGGCCGGTCGATCTTGTTAACAAAAAAGAGGCAGGGGAGATTGAATTTTGAGCGTTGTCGCCAGACCGTTTCGGTCTGCGGTTCAACCCCCCGCACGCCATCCAGCACGATTACACAGCCGTCCAGCACACGCATGCTGCGCTCCACCTCGATGGTGAAGTCCACGTGTCCGGGGGTGTCGATAATCTGGATCAGGCAGTCGTTCCAGGTCGCCTTGGTCAGGGCCGATGTGATGGTGATGCCGTGGCTCTGCTCTTCGGCCATATAGTCCATGTGGGCCGCCCCATCATGCACCTCGCCGATTTTGTACAGCGCGCCGGTGTAGAACAGGATACGCTCTGTCAGGGTGGTCTTGCCGGCATCAATGTGCGCGGCAATGCCGATATTGCGGACTTTATCGATGGAAGGGCTGTTTTTCATGGGACCGGCTGCAGCGAGTGAAATTACCCAGGCAAGACTAAACGACTCGGCGGCAATGTGGAATATCTGAGCCCAGAATCGGTATTAATTTTTTCCGGAATGCGTGCGGCCAGATAATTTCACCCCTCAATTAACCCAGATGCAGTATGATGTAATAACGCCGATTTCAACCGGATACGGCTTTGATTATTCAGGATACACGGCAGTTTGGGAGAAACAGCTTATGATGCAGCGCGGACGTGCGATTCTATTTATTACCCTGGTAGCGGCTCTGCTGCCCTTCGGCGGGGCGCTGGCCCAGGAGAACCAGGCCGATGCGACAACGGACGGGGCTCAGGCGGGACAGACTTTCGATGATTGGGGACGGCGTTGCGAGACACTGCCGAATGGTGAAGAGCTGTGTCTCATCTTCCAGCGTCTGCGCCTGAAAGAGAACAATCAGACCATACTCCATGTCAGTTTTGGCTATCCACCTCTCGCCAGCGGGCCGGTTCTGGTGTTCACCACGCCGCTCGGTGTCTCCCTGATGGCGGGCATGGAGGTGCAGGTGGATGATGTGGGTGAGGCCACCAAGGTGGCCTATAATATCTGCGTCGCGGATGGTTGCCGTGCCAGCCTGTCGGTGAGTGATGAACTGCTGCAGGCGATGAGAGCGGGTGACAAACTGAAGGTCGCGTTTGCCAACTCCCAGAACAAGGCGCTGGGCATGCAGGTCTCCCTGAAGGGCTTCAGCGAGGCCAGTGATTCGTTGAAGAAATAGGATCCCGGGGCGTTCCTGATCCGCAAAACCAGCCGCGGGCCTAGCGGAACAGGGCGCCCAGCTTCTCGCCGGGATCGTCGGCGCGCATGAAGGCCTCGCCAACCAGGAAGGCGTGAACACCGTGCCGGCGCATACGCTGTACATCGTCCGGTGTGTGGATGCCGCTTTCGGTGACTACGATGTGCCCGGGCGGAATCTGTGCCAGCAGTTCCAGAGTGGTGTCCAGAGAGACGTCAAAGGTGCGCAGATTACGGTTGTTGATACCGATCAGGCGGTTGTTGAGGGTCAGGGCCCGCTCCAGTTCCGCCGCATCATGCACCTCCACCAGCACATCCATACCGAGCGAGTGGGCCAGTGTATTCAGCTCCTGCAGGGTGTCGTCGTCCAGGCAGCTGACAATCAACAGGATGCAGTCGGCCCCGATCAGGCGTGCTTCATGGACCTGATAGGGATCGATAATGAAATCCTTGCGTATCACCGGCAGGCTGCAGGCGGCACGGGCCTGTTGCAGGTAGGCGTCGCTGCCCTGGAAAAAATCCACGTCGGTCAGTACCGACAGACAGGCAGCCCCCCCCTGCTGGTAACTGGCGGCGATCTCGGCGGGTCGGAAGTCAGCCCGAATCACCCCCTTGCTGGGTGATGCCTTCTTGATCTCGGCAATTACCCCCGCCCCGCCCTGGTCGATTTTATCCGCGATGGCCCGGGCAAAGCCCCGGGTCGGGTTGTCGCTTTCGGCCAACTGTTCGATCAGGCGCTCAAGGGGCAGTGTTGCCTGGCGCTGGCTGATCTCTTCCCGTTTGCGCTGAACGATCTTTTTCAGGATGTCGGGTGTATTGCTCATGGGCAATCTTCTCTGGTAAACAGTATCGGGCCGCTTAGTGTACACGTTCTCGAATTTGAATTAACCCCGGCACTGCCGGGTCGTTGTTGGAGGTGAGACTACCATGGGTCGTTATCGACCGCCCCAACCGAAACAGTCCCCCTATATCACCCGGGCGGGTTATCTGCGCCTGGAAACCGAATCGAAAGCCCTCTGGGTGCGCCGTCGCGAGGTAACCAAGGCACTGGCGGCGGCGGCGGCCGAGGGGGACCGTTCAGAAAATGCCGAGTATATCTATCGCAAGAAGGAGCTGCGGGAGCTGGATCGACGTATCCGTTATCTGCAGAAACGCCTGCCGGATCTGCAGGTGGTGGATTCGGTTCCGTCCAATCCCGAACAGATCTTTTTCGGAGCCCAGGTGACCCTGGAGGACGAGGCTGGTGCAGAGTATCAGTACCGCATTGTGGGGCCGGATGAGTTTGATCCGGAGCGTGGCTGGATCAGCATGGACGCCCCGCTGGCCCGGGCGCTGCTGAAGCGATCTGTGGATGACGAGGTGCAGGTACAGACCCCCGGCGGCGAGCGGCGCTACTGGGTGGTGTCGGTGAGCTATCCGCTTAACTAGCCTGGTCGCCGGCCGCACCTGGCCCGGCTGATATGTGCAGGGGCAAACAGCAGATAGCGGCGGCTACCCGTGGGGATTTCACGCTGATCTGTTGCGTGGCCGCTGATCGCGTTATGGCTGGCCGGCCTGTCGCTGTTCCCGGCGCAACTCGGTAACCGGCCGCCCGCCGATGCCCCAGTTATCGGTCGGTACCTCTTCGATCACCACTACCGTGGTGGCCGGGTTTTTGTTCAGGGTCTCCTGTAACAGCCGGGTTACGCCTTCAATCAGGGCTGCCTTCTGTTCGGCGCTGGCCCCCTCGTTGGTGATCTTGATATTCACATAAGGCATGGCTGGTTCCTCGCTTTGGTGGCATCAGCGCGCAGCTGATGGAACTGTGGTTTCCCATGGTGGCACACTGCCAAAGGGGCTGGTAGGAGAAATTCTATCCGTTGCTACGGTACTGCGGTACCCATCCCGACCGGAACAGATGGTCCCTGATTGCCGGTCGCCCTTGCCAGCCGGTAGGGGATGAGACTATTCTGTCCGGCCGATTGAAAACCATAATTAACCCCTGTTTCATGCGGTTTTCGGCTGCCCGACGCGGTGCCGCAATCGCAGGATGGCAGCAAGCGAGCAGAATCCCCGATGATCAACAATGAATGGCTGAAGCGCGACGACTACCGTTATTTCTACACCATCCCGACCCGCTGGAATGACAATGACCAGTTCGGACATCTGAACAACGTTATCTATTATCGTCTGTTCGAGGCGTTGATCGTGCAGTATCTGACCGATGCCGGGCTGGACTGGATGCAGGATCCGGTGATCCCCTACGCGGCCGAGAGCCAGTGCCGTTTTCTGCGGGCGGTCAGCTTCCCCGATGTACTGGATCTGGGGGTTCGGGTCATGAAGGTGGGACGCACCAGTGTGATCTACGCCATGGCCATGTTCCGTCAGGGCGAGGATGAAGCGGCGGCCACCGGCCATTGGGTGCATGTCTATGTGGATCGTCAGACCCAACAGCCGATGCCGGTGCCGGAACCGATACGGGAGGCGATGCTGCGGGATTGCTGAGATGGGCTGACCGACCAGGCAGTCTGCGGTCAGCTCAGTAAGTTGGCGGCCGTGTCGAGATGCTGTTCCGCATCGGCGACCCATTGCCGGATAATGGCCTGATTGTCCCCATCCCGGCCGCCGTTATGCCGTTCCATCTCCAACAGCGCCTTGCGCAGTTGATAGACCGATTCCATGAGCAGCTCTTCCAGCTCGATGAAGGTCTCCTGGTCGTTGTTGATCATGGCCAGGGTGGCTTCCGTGTTGTGCAGGTCGAAGCCGGCACGTCGCAGGGTTTGGTGGATGTTCCCCACCACCGGCCCCAGCAGACAGGTTTGAATGCTTCCAGGCGTGGACTTGAAGGATTCGGAAATGGTTTCAGCGCTGGATACCAGCTGTGCCACCAGCTTGAACAGGGAGACAATGTTCTCATCTCTCGCTTCACTCGGCGCGACCGTGATCTGCGTTTGAAACTGGCGCAGTGCGTTGAGAAATACCCCAACCGGTTGTGGATCCAGTGCATCCAGGTTGGATTTGATAATGTTGCTCAACTGCCTCAGTGAGTATTTTTTCAGGGCGCCGATGGCCAGTTCGGCGAAAGAGAGCAGGCGGCCGGTGCGACTCATGGCGGTGCCATTGAGCCCGTAAGGATAACCGCTGCCATCGGTCCGTTCATGGTGCTCCTGTACGGTCCGGGCCACATGGTTTGCATAGGCCGGAAACTGTTGCAGGATCATGGCACCAACGATCGGGTGACTGCGGACCTGTTGCCAGTGCTCCAGGTTCAAGTTCTGTTCCAGTGGCAGATCCACGATACCCAGATGCAGTTCCCCCAGGTCATGCAGCAGACCGGCGGTTGCCAGTACCTCCAGTTCCTGTTCGGAAAGTCCCAATTGTTCACCGATAACGGTAACCGCCAGCATCACCCGTAAACTGTGTTCCAGCAGCTCCGGATGGAGTTTCTGTGCCACGGTCAGTTTATTCTGGATGGGGGGTTCCAGGTGGACTCTGGCGCAGCTCTGCCGGACAAACTTCTCGCCCCGCATCATCCGCAGCAGTGTACCCATTTCGGAGTCACGCTCCATCAGGCTGCGTCCCAGGGTGATCAGGGTCTGTTGGTCTACCGCGTCCTCGATCCGCGTGGTGAGATCGATTGGTTTGAGCAGTTTGTGGTTCAGCAGGTGTTTGATGACTTGGCGGTTCAGTTTGGCGCCCTTGGGCAGCAACCTGGCGCCATCGACGGACTGGATGTGTTCAGTGCAGACCACCGTCTGCATTTCACCCAGTTCGGCAACCTGTTGTAGATAGTTGGTTTCGGGCATGCCGGTCTGATCACTCCCGAGGTTCACAAGAACTGCCAATCGATCCCGTCACGAAGCCAGGCGTTAAATTGCACTTGTGGCATCGGTCTTCCAATATGGTAGCCCTGAATCAGGTTGCAACCAAGTTCTATCAGCCGCGCCTGGATCGCCTCAGAGCCCACTCCCTCGGCGACGATATCCAGTTCAAGCTTCCTGGCCATCTGCACAATGGTGCTGACAATGTGTTGGTCCAGGTCGTCCTCCAGAATGTTGATGACGAAGGATCGATCGATCTTCAGTTCGTCAGCCGGGAGCTGCTTGAAGTAGGCCAGGGAGGAGTAACCGGTGCCAAAATCATCGATCGAGATGCGAACGCCGCAGGAGCGGAGCCGATTCAGAATGTCGATGCTGGAGGCGAGGTCCTTCATCAGCGAACTCTCGGTGATCTCCAGGGTCAGCAGTTCGGGAGGCGTGTCCCAGATTCCCAGGGCGTTGCGTACTGACCGGATAAATCGTTCATCCGTCAGATCCAGGGCCGATATATTGACCGCCACCGAGAGGTGGCTGGCTGCTTCACCCCACTCGAGGCGTTCCCGTAGGGCGGTGTTGAGGCACCACCAGGTCAGTTTCGGCATGATTCCGATATTTTCCGCTACCGGGATGAAGCGGTCCGGTTGAATCGGCCCGTGGACCGGATGGTGCCAGCGCATCAGCGCCTCGGCACCGATCAATCGACCTGTGTCGGATCTGATCTTGGGCTGGTAGTCGAGGCTCAGCTGGTGCCTGGCGATGGCGTTTGCCAGATCCCCCTCAATGTCCCAGTCCGTGACAATCCCTTCCAGGTCGTCGTGATTGTATAGCTGGTAGGGGGTTCGGGTGATTTTGGACGCGATGCTGGCAATATCGGCATAGCGCAAAAGCTGTTCAGATTCGCGGGTCTGGTCCGGTGTCAGCGAGACGCCAATTGAAAAGGGAATTTTACGCACTGTCTCGCCGATTTCGACGGGTGTCTCCAGAATCCGGGCCAACTTGTTGGCGGCAAGCTTGGCATGTCCCTGATTAACCAACCCGGCAATCAGCACAACCAGCTCGAATCTCCCTGATCTCAGCAGGTTGTCGTCCGGCCGCAGCGACCGTTTCATCTGTTTTGCCAGATCGGCAATGATCTGCTCAACAGCCCGGGCGCCAAAAATGCTGCTGATGCGCTTCAGTCCATGCAGCCGGATCAGGATCAATGCCCCCTGTCGGGGCGCGGAGTCGATCAGCACGTCCAGGCGACCGAGCAGTTGCAACGGATTTAATATTGACTGTTTCACAAGACTCAGAATCAGAAATAGTAGAGACGGGGGTCCAGCTTATAGGCGCCCGGTGGCAGGCCCCGGGTGATGCTGAGGGTGTGCGGATCCTGATCATCCAGTCCGTTGCGCAGATCGATCTCGTAAAACTCCTCCAGCAGCTGCTTTTTGCTGTCGAGCAGGATCATCACCTGGGGGTGCAGGCGAAGGTGCTCATTCTGACAGATCACGACACCAACAGTGCCATTGCTGAGCTCCACCAGGCTGCCAACCGGATAGATACCCACCACCTGAATAAACTGTTCCACCAGCTCGGACTGAAAATCGATTCCGCGCCATTGATAGAGGAGGTCAATGGCTGTATAGGCGGGTATGGGTTGGCAGTACGGACGTTGCGATGTGATCGCATCATAAGCATCCACCATGCCGGCAATACGCCCGAACAGGGGGATCTGGTCGCCGGACAGGCCGGCCGGGTAGCCGCCGCCGTTGTAGCGCTCATGGTGGGTCTGGATCATGGCCCGTATCTGATTGTCGATGCCCCTGGTCTGTCCGAGTATATCCAGGCTGAAATTCACGTGCTGTTTTACCCGTTCGAACTCATCTCTGGTCAGGCGGCGTGTATTATTCAGTAGTTTCCCGGGCAGTTTTGCCTTGCCGATATCGAACAGAAAACAACCCGTGGCCAGTGCGTTAAGTTGGGCCATCGGCAGACCCAGGTGCCGACCAAAGGCGACCGCCAACACGGCGCAGCTGAGTGCATGGTGATAATCGTACTTATCCATGCTTTTCAGATGTGTCAGCCAGATGTAGGCATCCGGGTTGCGTACAACACTCCGGACCATGGGCTCGATGGCGCTTTTCAGTTCCGGCAGGTTGACTCCCCTGTTGTTGCGCGCATCGTGCTGTAGCGTCAGGTAGACCGACTCCATGGCCTGGCAGTGTGTTTTTGCCCGGCGCATCTCCTCTTTTCTGGAAGTAGCCTTGGGATAGGGGGTGGGACGCCGGCGGCGGGTCAATGCATAGATCTGCGCCGAATTGGATGCAGGATCGACCGGTTCGCTCTGGCTGAGGATATGCTTTGGTATTGAGGCAATCCGGCTCCTTCTGACATCGACGTAGACAGAGTTGCAGAACTCACCCAGTTCGTCACGGTCCCGGGTCGATTTGACGGGAAACCCCTGGACGGGAAAGGGGCTCTCCAGCCAGGGGCGGTCCAGACTGGAGACAAACATGCCTGGCTGAAGGTCATTTACGCGGACTTTTAGGACCAGTGAGGTCATCGTCTGTTTGGGCGTCCTGGTGCTGGGTTGCTAGTGAATTCCGGTGGCACTTGATCCAGGAGCTGTTGCTGTGGGGTGCTGTGTCTCCGCTCGGGTTGCCCTATTCTAGCGCAGAAATAAATTCTGGTCACCACTTAGAGTGGAGCCAGGCGAGGTGCTGTTATGGTGCGGGTTGTGGCGCCCGGTCAGCTCCAGAGATCGGTGCTCAGGTAACGCTCCCCGGTGTCCGGCAGCATGGCCAGCAGCACTTTGCCGCGAAATGCCTCTTCCCGTGCCGCTTTCAGCATCCCGGCCACCGCTGCGCCGGAGGAGATGCCGGCAAAAATACCCGCTTGGCGGGCCAGGTTCCGGGTGGTCTGGTAGGCTTCCTCGGTGGTGATCGGGTAGATCCGGTTATAGATTTTGGTGTTCAGGATATCCGGAATAAAGCCGGGGGCAGTGCCCATGATCTTATGTTTGCGGGCGATGCCCTGGGAGAGAATGGGGGAATCGGCCGGTTCGGTGGCAATAATCTCAATGTCCGGGTTGTGCTGGCGCATGTACTTGCCGATACCGGAGATGGTGCCACCGGTTCCCGTGGTGCAGACAATGGCATCCAGCTGATTACCAAAGTCGGCCCAGATCTCATCGGCGGTGCCTCGGTGGGCTTCGGGATTGTCCGCGTTGAAATGTTGGCCGACAAAGAACCAGCCGTTTTTCGCCGCCAGTCTCCGGGCCTCCTCGATGGCCCCCTTGGTGCCCTGCTCCGCCGGTGTCAGCACCAGTTTACCGCCGAACGCGCGCAGAATGGTCTTGCGCTCTTCGCTCATGTCTTCGGCCATCACGAACACCGAGGGGTAACCCTTCTGGGCTGCAATCATGGCCAGGCCGATGCCGGTATTGCCTGAGGTGGGTTCGATAATGGTGTCGCCGGGCTTCAGGTCGCCGCGCCGTTCGGCACACTCGATCATGTTCAGGGCCGGTCGATCCTTGACTGAGCCAGCGGGGTTGAAGCTCTCCAGCTTGACCCAGAGTTCAGCCGCCAGGGTGTCGGTGAAGCTGTTCAGGCGAACAACGGGGGTATTTCCTATAGTTTGCAGAATATTGTCGTATTTCATCGGGATGGCCGGCTGTTAACGAGCCAGGGATAATAGCCTATTTCCCGGGTATCTGTCCGGGGATCAGTCCATGGGAAAATAGCGGGTTTTCTGTGGAGCGGTAGTGGTGGGGTGCTATATTGCTACGAAAGTATAAAAGTGCGACCGCCTGCACAAAGGATTTGTCGCAGTTGGCCGATAACCCAGGTTGGAATTCCGGAAACCAGAGCAGGAGATAATCATGTCAATGAGTAGCGGCGCACTACCCCATGCGCTCCACACCGCTGATCAATTGGTTCAGGACTCCCTGACCCTGATCTCCCTGCCGGCCGCCTATACCCGTCTGCGGGAGGTGATGTCCGCAGAGGATAGCAGCATGAAGGATGTGGCGGATGTGGTGTCGCTGGACCCGGCACTGGCCGCCCGGTTGTTACGCATTGCCAACAGCGCCTACTACGGTCTGCCTTCGCAGGTGGAGACCATCAGCCGCGCGGTGAATATTCTCGGTACCAGCCAGATCCACGACCTGGCCCTGGCCACCAGCGTGGCCCAGGCGTTTGACGGGGTGCCCAACGAGTTGATGGACATGAGTACCTTCTGGTATCGCAGCGTGATGTGTGGGTTTCTGGCCCGTGAGCTGGCCAAGGCCAGCGGCATGCGGGAGACCGAGAGCCTGTTTGTACGGGGGTTGCTGCTGGATATCGGCCATCTGATCCTGTTCAACCGTTTTCCCGAGGCGTGCCGGCAGGCACTGGCCGGATCCGGTGATGATCTGTTGGATTATTATCGCCTGGAGCGTGAACTGATCGGCTGCGACGCCAATCAGCTGGGGGCCCGGTTGATGGAAGCCTGGAAACTGCCGCAGAGTTTTGTCACTTCATTTGAATTGCTTCAACACCCGGAAGAGGGACAGTCGCTGGCCCGGCAGGTGGCTGTTCTGCACCTGGCCGCCTGGATCACCCACGGGCTGAATACCGATCTGCTGATGGAGGAGATCTTCGGGAAAATTGCTCCGGCTGCCTGGGATCTGGTGGGTCTCTCCCGGCCCCAGGTGGTGCAGGTGACCGATACGGTGTCGGGTGAGATGATCGAGGCGATGTACCGGATCTTTGCGGTCAGCGAGTAGATCGGCAATCCACTCCGCCACGGCGGGCGGAGTTTTCCCAACCAGCTGTCGGGGTGTGGGAACCCTGCCAGGCGTCAGTCGAAGCTCTGGCTCAGTATCACCAGCCGGTCGAGCCGGTTTCTCGCCTCGCCGCTGGCGATCGCCTGGGCCGCCTTCTCCATGCCCGCCTGCAGGGTGTCGGCGACCCCGGCAGTGTAGATGGCGGCGCCGGCATTCAGCTGCACGATATCCCGGGCCGGGCCGGGCTGGTTGTCCAGCACTTTGCGGATGATATCCAGGCTGGCAGCGGCATCAGTCGCGTGTAGCTGATCAACGGGGGCTCTTTTAAGGCCGAAGTCCTCCGGCTGAATACTGTAACGGCGCACCTGCCCCTCTTTCAGTTCCGCCACCTCGGTACGATCGCCGATGCTGATCTCATCCAGGCCGTCCCGGGAGTGGACCACCATCACGTGCCTGCTGCCCAGTTTTTGCAGCACCTGGGCGATCGGCTCCAACAGCTCTTCACTGAATACACCCAGCAGCTGGTTCGGAACCCCGGCCGGATTGGTCAGCGGGCCCAACACGTTAAAAATGGTCCGGGTGCCCATCTCCCGACGGGGGCCGATGGCGTGCTTCATGGCGCTGTGGTGGCCCGGGGCGAACATGAAACCGACCCCCACCTGGCGTACGCACTGCTCCACCTGCTGTGGTGTCAGGTCGAGCCGGATACCGGCCGCCTCCACGGCATCGGCCGCGCCGGACTTGCTGGAGACCGAGCGGTTACCGTGCTTGGCCACGTTACAGCCGGCTGCCGCGGCGACAAACATGGAGGCGGTGGAGATGTTGAAGGTGCCGGAGCAGTCGCCCCCGGTGCCGACGATATCCACGGTGTGGGGCAGGTCGGCGATACTGACTCCGCTGGCCAGTTCCCGCATCACTGCGGCGGCTGCGGCAATCTCACCTACCGACTCGCCTTTCATGCGCAGTCCGATCAGGAACCCGCCGATCTGCGCCGGGGTGGCGCCACCGGTCATGATGGTGCGCATGACGCTGGACATCTCTTCGGTGGAGAGGTCTTTGTGGGCCAGTACCTGATTGATCGCCTGTGGCATCTCCATAGCGTTTCCCCTCTGTATGAATTTTGCTCTTACTTGTTGTCCAGAAAATTGCGCAGCAGATCGTGGCCGTGTTCGGACAGGATCGATTCCGGGTGATACTGCACACCCTGCACGTTCAGCTCCCGATGCCGGATACCCATGATCTCGTCGACCCCGCCGGCCGCATCCTGGGTCCAGGCGGTGATCTCCAGGCAGTCCGGCAGGCTCTCCCGGTCGATCACCAGCGAGTGGTAACGGGTGGCAGTGTAGGGGTTGGTGAGATCCTTGAAGATGCCCACATTGGCGTGGTAGATGAGCGAGGTCTTGCCGTGCATCACCTCGTTGGCGTGGACAATCCGCCCGCCGAATGCCTGGCCGATCGACTGGTGTCCCAGGCAAACGCCGAGAATCGGGATCTGCCCGGCGAAGCGCTGAATGGCGGCTACCGAAATACCCGCCTCGGTGGGGGTGCAGGGACCGGGGGAGATCACCAGATGATCCGGCTGCAGGGCATCGATCTGGTCCAGGGTGATGTCGTCGTTGCGGCGTACCTGCACGTCCGCCCCCAACTCGCCGAAATACTGGACCAGGTTGTAGGTGAAGGAGTCGTAGTTGTCGATCATCAGTAACACGGCTATGCCTCCCCGCAACGGTTGTTTTCCAGGCCCGCTTCGGCCAGCGCCACGGCGCGGAACACCGCCCGTCCCTTGTTCATGGTCTCATCCCACTCCTGCTGTGGCTGGGAGTCCGCCACGATCCCGGCACCCGCCTGGATATGCAGCTGCTTACCCTTGATGACGGCGGTGCGGATGGCGATGGCGGTATCCATGTTGCCGTTCCAGGAGAGGTAGCCGACGGCGCCGGAATAGATGCCCCGCTTGACCGGCTCCAGTTCGTCGATAATCTCCATGGCGCGGATTTTCGGCGCACCGCTGACGGTGCCGGCCGGGAAGGTGGCACGCAGGACATCGATGGCGTTCATGCCCTGTTTCAGTTTGCCGCTCACATTGGAGACGATGTGCATGACATGGGAGTAGCGCTCCACGATCATCTTGTCAGTCAGCCGGACGCTGCCGGTTTTGGCCACCCGGCCGGCGTCATTGCGGCCCAGGTCGATCAGCATCAGGTGCTCCGCCAGCTCCTTGGGATCGGCCAGCAGCTCCTGCTCCAGGGCCTGGTCCTCGGCGTCGGTGCGGCCCCGGGGCCGGGTGCCGGCAATCGGGCGTACCGTTACTTCGCCATCCTCCAGCCGGGTCAGGATCTCCGGTGAGGAGCCGACGATATGGAAATCGCCCAGGTTATAGAAGTACATGTAGGGGCTCGG
Source organism: Sedimenticola thiotaurini (assembly GCF_001007875.1). NCBI lineage: Bacteria > Pseudomonadati > Pseudomonadota > Gammaproteobacteria > Chromatiales > Sedimenticolaceae > Sedimenticola > Sedimenticola thiotaurini. Next base: position 2,982,498 of record NZ_CP011412.1, read on the forward strand.
GTTGAGTCCGCGCAGGGCCCGGTAGAGATCCAGCGGTTCGGCGTGATAGGGGATCGACAGGCGCTGGGAGATCACCGTCTGCATGCAGTCGCCGTCCAGGATATAGGCCTTGATCCGTTCCACCGCCTGTTTGAAGCCCTGCTCGGTAAAGCCGGAGATGAAGTCAGCCTCGTTGATCTGGTGACGTTGGCGCAATGGCTGCTCCGGCAGGCACTCGCGCATCCGCTCCACCACCGAGCGCAGTCGCTGGCGGCCGGATTCGAAAGTGCCGCCACTGGTCGGGTCCACATGCACAATGACGTAGAGTCGGCCACGCAGGTTGTCGAACACCACCACTTCGTCCGATAGCAGTAACAGAATATCCGGGGTGCCGATGTTGTCCGGGTTGGGGCAGTGGGCCAGTTTGGGTTCGATATAACGGATGGTGTCATAGCCGAAATAGCCCACCAGGCCACCGGTGAAACGGGGCAGGTCGGGATGGCTGGCCACCCGGTAACGTTGCTGGAACGATTCGATAAAGGTGAGAGGGTCGTCCACCTCGTGGGACTCCACCACTTCACCATCGGTCTCGATGGTGATGGTGTGCCCGGTGACCCGCAACAGGGTGCGGCAGGGAAGTCCGATAATGGAGTAACGGCCCCATTTCTCGCCACCCTGCACCGACTCCAACAGGTAGGAGTTGGGGGCATCGGCCAGTTTCAGGTAGACGCTTAAGGGGGTGTCCAGGTCGGCCAGTACCTCGCACATCAGTGGGATACGGTTGTGGCCCTGGTTGGCCAGCTGTTCAAACTGTTCGGGTGTCATGTGCCTCTCCACACAAGCAAAACTAAAAGACAGAAATAGGGGTGCGCTGCATTACCAACGCCATCGTGTTCCTGTCTTGTCTGTTTCGTGGTGGAGCATGCGGAAGGATTTGTTGTTGTCTCAATTCGTGGGCTTACGATAATCGATTATGACGTAACTATCCAGTGCGAATGCAGCGGGAGTAGGTTGGCCGCTCCCGCTGCATCCCTATTCGAACAGATCGCCGAGCTGTTCCAGCGAATCGATCACCCTATCCGGCTGGGAGAGCTGGATGTCAACGCCATGATTGTAACCGTAGGGTACGCAGGCGATGGCGAAGCCGGCCGCCCGGGCCGCTTTTACGTCGTTGGATGAGTCGCCGACCATCAGGCTCTCCGTCGGGCCGACCCCCAACTGTTCGGCGCTGTGCAGCAGCGGCAACGGATCCGGCTTTTTGCGGGGCAGGGTGTCGCCGCTGGTGATCAGGCTGAAATAGTCGTAGATGCCCAAGGCCTGCAGCAGTGGCCGGGTGAACTGGTCCGCCTTGTTGGTGACGCAAGCCAGGGTGTAACCGGCGCTCTTCAATCGTTCCAGGGCCGGCTTTACGCCCGGATAGAGCCGGGAGCGCTTGCCGTTGTGGCGGCTGTAGAGGTCCATGAACAGGGGCAGTGCCAGGGCATATTCGCTGTCGTCCGGTTCCCCCTCCAACTGGCCGACCAAGGCGCGCTTGACCAGCCGCTCCACGCCGTTGCCGACCCACTCCCGCACCCGGGTTTCACCCCAGACGGGACGGTCGAGCTGCCCCATCATGCCGTCGATGCAGTAGGCCAGGTCCGGTACGCTGTCCACCAGGGTGCCGTCCAGGTCGAACAGAATCAGCCGGGGTCTTTTCAGCAGCCCGGAGCTCATGCCTTGGCCAGCTCTTCGCGCATCTGCCCGATGATGGTGTCATAGTGATGGGGATCGGACGCCTGGGCATTGCCGAAGATGCCGGAGCCGGCGACGAAGGTATCGGCACCGGCAGCGGCGATCTCACGAATGTTGTCCGCCTTGACGCCGCCATCGATCTCCAGGCGGATGTCCCGGCCGGATGCATCGATCAATTGCCGGCAGGCACGCAATTTGTCCAGCGCGGCAGGGATGAAACTCTGACCACCAAAACCCGGGTTGACCGACATGATCAGGATCATGTCGATCTTGTCCATCACATAGTCCAGGTGGCTGAGTGGTGTGGCCGGGTTGAAAACCAGTCCCGACTTACAGCCGTGATCCCGGATCAGTTGCAGTGAGCGGTCCACGTGTTCGCTCGCTTCCGGGTGGAAGGTGATGTAAGTGGCGCCGGCCTTGGCGAAGTCGGGAATGATACGATCCACCGGTTTGACCATCATGTGCACATCGATATCCGCCGTGACACCGTGTTTACGCAGCGCTTCACATACCAACGGGCCGATCGTAAGGTTGGGTACATAATGATTATCCATGACATCGAAGTGCACAATATCGGCGCCGGCAGCCAGTACATTGTCAACTTCCTCTCCCAGTCTGGCGAAATCAGCGGAGAGGATGGAGGGCGCTATTTTGTAATCGGTCATGGACAATCTCCCGTGTGGCCTGATGGCCTGTCGAATTATGAATGGAGGCACTCTACCGCAAGCGTCGCGAGATTTCACCAGAAAAATTTGTAAGATATTGATTGAGAAGCAATATTTATAGTGTCTATAAAATTATCTTAAGAACTTTTTTGTGATCGGTCCGGGGGCGTGCCGGTCGTTTTACTACCTGACGGAGGTACTATGCAGATCAAGTGTTTACTGCCCATTCTGCTCCTGCTGGCCTGTCCGCTCTGGGCGTCAGATCTGGCGCGGGAGGGACGCATCGCCGCAGAGATTCGTGATGGACTGGTGGTGGGGGAACCTGTGATGTTGCAGGCAGACGGCAATGATTTCTTCACCCTTTATACCCAGGAACAGTCCACTTACAGCCACGGCGCGGTGATTCTCCTGCATGGTCGGGGAGCCCATCCTGACTGGGCCGATGTGATCCATCCGTTACGTGTCGGACTGCCCGGCTATGGCTGGAAGACGCTCTCCATCCAGTTGCCCATCGCCGCCGCCGACGCTTCCGGTTGGGTCTATACCGAGCTGATTCCCGAGGCGTTTCCGCGCATCACCGCCGCAGTGGAATACCTGAAACAGCAGGACGTGACCAATATCGTGCTGGTCGGCCACAGCCTGGGTGCACGCATGGGTGTCGAATATCTGGCCCAGACGGTGCCTGAGGAGGTGAAGGCATACGTGGCGATCGGGCTCTCTGCCAGAAAAGAGGGGCCGGGAGACAGCACCCTTGCTGCCCTGGGAAAACTGCAACTGCCTTTGCTGGATATCTACGGTAGTCAGGATCTGGATGCGGTGCTGCAGAGTGGCCCGGAGCGGGCCAGAGCGGCCCGGTTAGCAGAGAATCCGGGCTACAGACAACGCCAGATTGCCGGGGCGGACCATTTTTTTACCGGTCTGGATGATACCTTGCTGGCTGAAGTGCGTGCCTGGTTAGGGCGGATAGCGGCTGATGTGCAGGTGCAGCAAAATAATCTTGACGTTAACGTAAACACAAACTAGGGTTTATTTCAGTTGTAACCGGAACGCTTCAATGGGATACGGCTGGCGCAGGGACGCGCTGGAAATTGAATCGGGCACTTGGGAACTGCTGGTCTGGATTCCTGGTGTCCAGAGCGGGCGTTGATACTTTGGGCTAAGCTCTCCGCAACGATTGTTGCGTGTTCAACGTCTGTTGTCGGCTGAATTTGCGAATAAGCTTGCAGATCTCACGCCAGCGGGCTAGAGTTTATTTGACTTTGCCATGCCATAGATCAGTACTTTAACGTTTTTGGATAAACGTCTGATCATATTTGGCGTGGAGGGTGGTGCGATGTCACCGTCGCCGGAGGGATTGGCGCGGGACTGGGCAGAAAAGCTGCACGTGCCGGAACACATCATTACCGATGTCAACAATATCTCTCACAAGGAGAAAACCGTACCATGAAGAAAATTCATGCAATCGCTTCTGCAGTCACCCTGACTGCGGTTATGTCAACCAACGCCTTTGCCGGCGCAACCCTTGATTCGGTGAAGAAGAAAGGATTTGTACAGTGTGGAGTGAGTACCGGTCTGCCTGGTTTCTCCAGCGCTGATGAGAAAGGTAACTGGTTTGGCCTGGATGTGGATGTCTGTCGCGCTGTCGCAGCTGCCGTGTTCGGCGATGCCGACAAGGTTAAATACACACCACTGACCGCCAAGGAACGTTTCACTGCGTTGCAGTCTGGCGAGATCGACATGCTGTCCCGTAACACCACCTGGACATTGACCCGTGATTCATCACTGGGACTTAACTTTGCCGGTGTCAATTACTATGATGGCCAGGGCTTCATGGTTAACAAGAACCTGGGTGTGAAGAGCGCCCTGGAACTGGATGGCGCTTCGTTCTGTATCCAGGCGGGCACCACCACTGAGTTGAATCTGGCTGACTATTTCCGCGCCAACAACATGAAGTACACCCCGGTGACCTTTGATTCGTCGGATGAAACCGTCAAGGCGTTTGACTCCGGTCGTTGTGACGCGCTCACCTCGGATCAGTCCCAGCTTTATGCACTGCGTATCAAACTGGGTAATCCAGACGGTGCCATTGTACTGCCCGAAGTGATCTCCAAGGAGCCACTGGGTCCGGTTACCGCACAGGGTGATGATGAATGGTACAAAATCGTTCGCTGGTCACTGTTTGCTATGATTAATGCTGAAGAGCTGGGTGTAAGCTCCGGCAACGTGGACAAGATGATGTCCAGTGATGATCCGAATGTCCGGCGTCTGTTGGGACTCGAAGGTATCAAGGGTAGTGGCCTGGGTCTCGCCGATGACTGGGCTGTGAACATCATCAAGCAGGTGGGTAACTACGGAGAAGCTTTCGAGCGTAACGTAGGCCAGGGTAGTCCGCTTAAGATTGCTCGTGGACAGAACGCGCTCTGGAACAAGGGTGGTCTGCAGTACGCTCCACCTATCCGCTAGTCAGTGTGCCCGGCGAGGACGGGTTTGAGCGGACCAGATTACTGGATGACGCTGAATCCGCCTCCCGGGCGCTGTGGAAGCTACAGGGCATCGCTCTCCGCCCTGTAGCTAACTTGCCTTAACTGCCCGAAAGGTATTTATATGGCGGATGAACATCGGAAAGTGCCGGAGCTAGCCAAGCCGGCGCTCTGGAGACGGCCAGCAGTCCGGTCGCTGTTTTTTCAGATTCTGCTGGTCGCAGGTATCGGCTTCTTCGGCTACACCATCTTCCAGAACACCCTCCATAACATGGAGCAGCGCGGTATCAGCACCGGTTTCGGCTTCCTGGATAATGAAGCCGGCTTCGGTATCCTGATGACCCTCATCCCCTTCGACGAGACCTATACCTACGGCCGCACCTTCCTGGTCGGCTTGCTCAATACCCTGCTGGTCGCGTCGCTGGGCATCTTCTTTGCCACCATCATCGGTTTCATCATGGGTGTTGCGCGCCTGTCGCGTAACTGGATCATTTCTCGCCTTGCCACCATCTATATAGAGGTGTTTCGAAATATCCCCCTGCTGTTGCAGATCATGTTCTGGTATTTCGCCGTACTGCGTCCCCTCCCCGGTCCCCGGCAAAGCCTGATTCTGAACGACACCTTCTATCTCAGCAATCGCGGTCTCTATATGCCCAGTCCCGTATTCGGCGAGGGGTTCTGGATGGTGATGGTCGGGCTGGCGGTGGCGATTGTGGCCAGTATCCTGGTGATCCGCTGGGCACGTAAACGGCAGGAGGCGACGGGGGAGCAGTTCCACTCTATCTATGCATCGATCGGGCTGGTGATCGGCTTGCCCATGCTGATTTTCTTACTGGCAGGCAGTCCGCTGAGCTGGGACTTCCCGGTATTGCAGCGTTTTAACATGGCCGGCGGTATGGTGATTATTCCCGAGCTGGCGGCGCTTCTGGTGGCATTGAGTATCTACACGGGTGCCTTTATCGCTGAGGCGGTACGTTCCGGTATCCTGGCGGTCAGTCATGGACAGACCGAGGCGGCCCATGCCCTCGGTCTACGCCCCGCTTCCACACTGCGTCTGGTGATCATCCCCCAGGCGTTACGGGTGATTATTCCGCAGCTCACCAGTCAGTATCTGAATCTGACCAAGAACTCATCCCTGGCCACCGCAATCGGTTATCCCGATCTGGTGGCGGTCTTTGCCGGTACCACCCTGAACCAGACCGGGCAGGCGGTGGAGGTGATCGCCATGACCATGGCAGTTTACCTGGCGATCAGTCTGACCATTTCCCTGTTCATGAACTGGTACAACAAACGTATCCAACTGGTGGAGAGGTAATCCATGAGCGTGCATACCCCCCATCCCGATCTGCCGCCACCTACCCTGAGTGTCGGCGTGCTTGGCTGGTTGAGGAGCAATCTGTTCTCTTCGCCACTGCATACCCTGCTGAGCCTGTTTGCCATCTATCTGATCTATCTGACGGTACCGCCGATCATCAACTGGGTTTTCGTCGACTCCACCTGGGTGGGCGATACCCGGGAGGCCTGTAGCGCAACCACCGGTGCCTGCTGGGTGTTTGTGAAGGTGCGCATGAATCAGTTCATGTACGGCTTTTTCCCCGAATCGGAGTACTGGCGAATCAATCTCGCTTTTGGTCTGTTGATCCTGCTGGCCATACCGCTGTTCATCAAGAAATTTAACCACAAGGGTAAGCTGGCACTCTTTATTCTGTTGGTCTATCCGTTCGTTATTTTCGTGCTCTTTTCCGGCGGCTACTTTGGTCTGGTGCCGGTTGAGACCAGCAAATGGGGCGGCCTCAGCCTGACCCTGATTCTGGCCGGTGTTGGTATCGCCGCGTCGCTGCCACTGGGTATCGTGCTGGCGTTGGGCCGGCGTTCCAAGATGCCCATTGTCAAATCCGTCTCGGTGGTATTTATCGAGTTCTGGCGTGGTGTACCGCTGATCACGGTGCTGTTCATGTCCTCGGTGATGCTGCCCCTGTTCCTACCCGAAGGTACCAATTTCGATAAGTTGCTACGGGCCATGATCGGTATTGCCCTGTTCCAGTCGGCCTATATGGCCGAAGTGGTCAGGGGCGGTCTGGCGGCGATACCGAAAGGCCAGTATGAAGCGGGCGAGGCGTTGGGCCTCAGTTACTGGCAGAGCATGGGGCTGATTATCCTGCCCCAGGCGTTGAAGCTGGTTATACCGGGCATCGTGAACACCTTCATCGCCCTGTTCAAGGATACCACCCTGGTGTTGATCATCGGGCTGTTCGATCTGTTGGCGATTATCCAGCAGGCGTTCGCCGATCCGGACTGGCTTGGATTCTCCATCGAGGGTTACGTTTTCGCCGCCAGTATCTTCTGGATTTTCTGCTTCGGTATGTCGCGTTACAGCATGGCGCTGGAAAAGAAACTGCATACCGGCCATGCCCGATAACCACAATGAATAGCCATAAGTTGGAGACACGTTATGTCTGAGACCGACAAAGCAACCCGCCCCGCAGCGGATTCCGCCGACCTTACGATCGAGATGCGAGGTGTGCACAAGTGGTATGGCCAGTTCCATGTCCTGAAAGATATTAATCTGTCGGTAACCCGGGGTGAGCGGATTGTGATCTGCGGCCCGTCAGGATCCGGTAAATCCACCATGATCCGCTGTATCAACCGGCTGGAGGAGCACCAGCAGGGGCAGATTATCGTCGATGGCACCGAGCTTACCGATGATGTGAAACATATCGATCAGGTGCGTAAGGAGGTAGGCATGGTGTTCCAGCACTTCAACCTGTTCCCGCACCTGACCGTTCTGGAGAACTGCTGCCTGGCGCCTATCTGGGTGCGCAAGATGCCACGCAAGGAGGCGGAGGCCGTGGCCATGCAGTACCTGGAGAAGGTGAAGATCCCGGAGCAGGCGAAGAAATACCCCGGTCAACTCTCCGGTGGTCAGCAGCAACGTGTGGCGATTGCCCGCAGCCTCTGCATGAATCCACAAATTATGCTGTTTGATGAGCCTACTTCAGCGCTGGACCCGGAGATGATCAAAGAGGTACTGGATACCATGATCGAACTGGCGGAAAGTGGCATGACCATGCTCTGTGTGACCCATGAGATGGGGTTCGCCAAAACGGTGGCGAATCGGGTGATCTTTATGGATGCCGGCGAGATCATCGAAGAGAATGAACCTCACGAGTTCTTCAACAATCCCCAGTCAGACCGCACTAAACTGTTTCTCAGTCAGATCCTGCAGCACTGAGACCTTTCACTGCAGTTTTATATTGCCCATAAAAAAACAGGCCCGACAATGTCGGGCCTGTTTTGTGTGTGGCCGCTATTAATCGAAAGGTTGTGGCCGTGGTGTGCTATCCGTGGAAGGCGGCAGTATCGGCATCAGGAATGAAGGCTGATCACCGGTCAGGGTCTTCAGGAAGGCGACGATTTTAGCGTTTTCTTCGTCGGTAAACTTCTTGCCCAGCTGCAGGCGGCCCATTATATCCACAGCCTCAGTCAGGGTTTCCGCCTCACCATCGTGGAAGTACGGATAGGTCATCTCCACGTTACGCAGGGTCGGCACCTTGAACATGAACCGATCTGCATCCTTGCCGGTGACGGCGGCCAAACCCTCGGCCGGGCTGGTTGCCTTGTACGGCTCTACAACACCCATTTTCTGGAATGAGCTGCCACCCACGGCGGGGCCGTTGTGACAGGCGACACAACCGCTCGTCTTGAACAGCTGGTATCCCTCCAGTTCAGTGGCGGTGATGGCATCTTTATCGCCAAGCAGCCATTGGTCAAACCGGGAGTTGGGCGTGATCAGGGTCTTCTCGAACTCAGCAATTGCTTCCGTTACCCGGTCAATGTTGATTTCCGAATCACCGAATACCTGTTTGAATTCAACGACGTACTGCGGAATGGATTTGATTACATCGATGGCCAGGGTGTGGGTGGATGCCATCTCGCCGGGGTTGGCGATCGGGCCACCGGCCTGCTCTTTCAGGTCGGCCGCGCGGCCGTCCCAGAACTGGGCCAAGTTCATGCTTGAATTAAGTACAGTGGGTGCGTTGATTGGACCCTGTTGCCAGTTATGGCCAATTGAAGTTTTAAGATTATCCGTGCCGCCCATGCTCAGGTTGTGACAGGAGTTACAGGAGATGAATCCAGATTTAGAGAGGCGTGGATCAAAATAGAGTTTTTTTCCGAGTTCTACTTGTGCGAGGTTTATCTCTTTTACCGGTGCAATGGGTGAGATCGGCTCATTGGCCATGGCTACACCGGCAACAGCGGTCATCGTAGCAATACTGCAGCTGATTACACGTTGTTTAACTTTGTTCACTTTAGGATCCTCCGGAACAAAAAAGTTGGACGCTTTCTTAGAAGCGTTCTAATAATAAACACGTTAAAAAAAAGGTTAATTGCTCCAGATCAATAGTTGCTGGTTTTCAGGTTGTTATTCAGAAATCCGTGCAGCGGTTCACCCATGGGAATAAACCGGGGTAGGGAGGGGCGGGCGCTATCCGATTTCTGCCAGCAGCTGATCGATAAGAGTCACGGCCTGTTGGCGATAGCTGCCGCCAAACAGGTTGAGATGGTTAAGTACATGGTACAGGTTGTAAAGCTGTTTACGCACCGGATAACCGGCAGGCAGCGGCCAGGCCTCACAGTAGGCTGCATAAAAGTCCGCTGGGAAGCCGCCAAACAGTTCGCTCATTGCCAAGTCGGTTTCCCGGTCGCCATAGTAGACCGCCGGATCGAAGATGACCGGTTGTCCCGTCCGCTCATAAGCGAAATTGCCCCCCCATAGGTCGCCATGCAGCAGTGAGGGTGGCGGGGCGTGGTCAAGCAGGGCGGGCACCGCCTCAAGCAGGCGCTGGCCGCGCGCCTGCAAGGGGCCATTCTCTCCCCGGGTTGCTGCCAGATTGAGTTGATGACCAAGGCGTTGCTGTTGCCAGAACTCAATCCAGGAGTCGCTTGGCGTATTGGGCTGTTGAGTATTACCGAGAGTATTGTCCCGCCGCCAGCCGAAGCGCTGTGCCCTGTGCTGGTGAAGTGCCGCCAGCTGCCGCCCGGCGTGAGCCGGATCACCCCGGCCGTTCAGATCAAGATACTCCAGTACCAGGTAGGCGTGGCGTCCGGTAACCCCGTACCCGAGACAGCGGGGAACCCGGATTGCCTCAGCAGCGGATAGTGCGTCGAGACCGTCCGCTTCGTCCTCAAACTGGGAGAGGCGGTCGACACGGTTCAGCTTCACGAAGTATCGTTGGTCGTCAAATGAGATGCTGTACGCCTGGTTGATGCAGCCTCCAGCCACCGGTTGGCAGCGTATCTCCACTTCTTTCTCGGTGGTGGCGGGATCAATGGTCTGGAGCATTGCGCGCCAGTCCCTGTTCGTGGGTGCGCTGTTCAACCGTTTTGCAGCCGTTGGTGCAGTGGGCTGCTGCGGGGGAAGTGGGCCCGCAGAAACTCCATCTGGTCCGCCAGGACATTGTGTCCCTGAAGATAAATATACTCGGCATGGGTAGGAGTGAAGGGAATTGCCAGCAGTTGCATGCCGGCCTCTTCCGGTGTGCGTCCCGCCTTGTGATTGTTGCAGCGGACACAGGCGGTTACCACGTTATTCCATTCGTCGGGGCCACCCAAGCTCAGCGGCCGAACATGATCCCGGGAGAGCTGCTTTCTGGGAAAACGCTGACCACAGTAGAGGCAGATATGGCCGTCGCGCTGGAACAGGGTATGGTTGTTGAGTGGTGGAGAATAGCCGTCGCGCATCTTCTCCAGCGCCCGGCTGTTACCGTGGGTGGCGATAATTGAATTGACGTCGACATGACTCTGTCGGTGGGTTCGGGCATTGATACCGCCGTGTACGCGGTAGAGCACCCGCCCACAGGTGTAGGCGATCTGATCAAGGAAGTGCAGTCGGACCGCATCCCGGTAATCGACCCACTCAAGCGGCATGCCGGCCAGATCAGTTCTTAGGATTAGTTGCTGAAGCCCTGCCATGTTGGAAATCCTGATTACTGCTTATTTAGTTAGCATAGTTTGAAATTGACCGCAAATCGTGCCCCGAGCGCATTTTTTTGCGGATGTTCGGTGCGGCCAGGGAATTCAGGCTCAGGTGACCGGATTGGGCCGCTGGGTCATCCAGCCAGCACAGAATATCTATGAAAAGTGGTTGACAAAGTGGAAAAACTGCAACCCTCGCTTGTTGTTATGCACAGCTGCGGTGCAGCAAGAAGAGTTTTAATCAGTTTTCTGTCTGCACCTGATTCAAGGAATGCTTAAATAAGCTAACTAATTGATTTAAAAGAAGAACAGTGATTTGTTCATTTTTTTGTCAAATTAACAAAAATGCAATGAACTACAGCCTTTGCGGCCGGTTCCAACGGTTTTTCAACAGAGTTATCCACAGCTTCTGTGGATAAATCCAATTGTTTATTGAGGAATAGGGAGTTAGGGGTTTTTGTGTAGATTTCGCTTCATTCTCAAGCGGTATCTGACCCCCCTTGCTGGTTGGCCCGGTTGAAGTGAGCCTGTGCTCAACCTGATGGACGGCAGCGCTCTTTCCGTCCGGTTACTCCTGTTCAATGAGGGGCTCTCCATTAGTGTTAAATTACCGGGAGTCAGGTAGCATTCCGCCATGCCAGAACAACTGATCCTCCGGGTCGCCGTACCGGCCCCGCTTCACCACTGCTTTGACTATCTGCCACCGGATGATGTGGCGGCTGACCGGCTGATCCCGGGGGTGCGTGTGCGGGTGCCATTTGGGCGTGGTGAACGCTGTGGTGTGCTGCTGGAACTGGTCTCGCCGGGGGAAGGTGACGGGCGCCGCCTGAAGGCGGCCGGCGCTATCCTGGACCCGCAGCCCCTGTTTTCCGCCGACGATCTGGCACTGTTGCGCTGGGCGGCAGGCTATTACCACCACCCGATCGGGGAGGTGATTGCCAACGCTTTGCCGGTGCGGTTACGCAAAGGGGAGGCGCCGGTTCCTATTCGGCAGCGGATCTGGTCATTGACACCGCTCGGCAAACAACAGGAGCGGAGCGCACTCAGGCGCGCCCCGAAACAGGCGGAACTACTGGATTTGCTGCGGGAGTCGGGGGGCAGCCTGGAACAGACTCAGCTTCTGCAGATCTGCGGGAGCTGCCGGCCGGCTTTGAAAGCGCTGGCCGATAAAGATTGGATCAGTGTGGATGAACGATTGCCGGAGGCCCCTGGGGCGGCCCCCCCTCCCGCCCCATCGCGCCTCAATGGGGATCAGCAAAGCGCGGTGGATGGAGTCGATCTGGAACGCTTTGACGCCTGTCTGCTGGATGGGGTGACCGGTAGCGGCAAGACCGAGGTCTACCTGGAATTGGTGGGACGGGTACTGGCAAAGGGACGCCAGGCCCTGGTACTGGTGCCGGAGATCGGCCTGACCCCGCAGCTGATCCGTCGCTTTGAGCGACGCCTTGGGCAGGGGCTGGCGGTGCTCCATTCCGGTTTGGCAGCCGGTGAACGGGAGCGCGCCTGGCACTTGGCCCGGCTGGGTCACGCCGCGGTGGTGCTGGGTACCCGCTCGGCTCTGCTGACTCCGCTGCCCCGGCTCGGTCTGATTGTGGTGGATGAGGAGCATGATCTGTCATTCAAGCAGCAGGATGGATTTCGTTATTCGGCTCGGGATCTGGCGGTGATCCGGGCCCAGCGCACCGGCTGTCCGGTGATCCTGGGCAGTGCCACCCCGTCACTGGAGTCACTGCAGAATGCCCGTGCCGGGCGCTATACCCATCTGCGCCTGACGCAACGGGCCGGCGAGGCCAAGCCGGCGCGCATGGATCTGCTGGATATCCGCTCAGTGCGCATGGAGGCGGGACTCTCGCCGGTGCTGCTGCAGAAGTTGCGGGAGACTCTGGATGCCGGCAATCAGGCATTGCTGTTTATCAACCGGCGCGGATTCGCACCGATTGTCACTTGCCACGCCTGTGGCTGGGTGGCCCAGTGTCGCCGTTGTGATGCCCGCATGACCCTGCACGCCGCCAGCCGACTGCTGTGGTGTCACCACTGTGGGTCACAGCGGCGGCAGGATGATAAATGCCCCGAGTGTGGTGACACCGATCTGCGCAGCCTGGGACAGGGGACGGAACGGGTTGAGCAGGTGTTGGCCAGTTGTTTTCCCGATGTGGGCATCGCCCGTATCGACCGGGACAGTACCCGCCGCAAGGGGAGTCTGGATCAACTGCTGAACGGTATCCGTACAGGTAAGTACTCACTCCTGTTGGGCACGCAGATGCTGGCCAAGGGGCACCACTTTCCGGATGTGACCCTGGTGGGTATCCTGGATGTGGATCAGGGCCTGTTCGGGGCCGACTTCCGTGCCGCGGAGCGCATGGCCCAGTTGATCATTCAGGTGGCTGGTCGGGCCGGGCGGGCGGAAAAACCGGGCCGGGTGCTGATCCAGACCCGCCATCCCGACCATCCGATGATGCAGTTGCTGGTGCATCGGGGCTATGCCGCTTTTGCCGACGAGATGCTGGCGGAGCGTCAGGCGGCTGCTTTTCCACCGTTCAGTTACCAGGCCCTGCTGCGGGCTGAGGCGCCCCGGGAGCAGGCACCCCGGGAGTTTCTGGACGAGGCCCGGGAGCTGGCGGAAAACCTTTCCGGGGGGCGGGTCGAGCTGTGGGGGCCGGTACCGGCTCCAATGGAGCGGCGGGCCGGACGCTACCGTGCCCACCTGCTGCTACAGGCGGATCAGCGTACCGATCTGCAACGGTTGTTATCCGCCTGGGTACATCGCCTGGCGGTGCTCAAGTCGGCCCGGCGGGTGCGCTGGTCTATCGACGTGGATCCCCAGGAGATGTTCTGACCAGGTACCCAAGGCCGTCTTCCGGACGGCCGGCAGTTACCCTGTCACCGGCTTTGTTGTATCCTTACCCGTTTCCGTTTTTCCCCTAGGTAGAAGATGAAGAACCAGATTCAGCAGTTGGTATCCCAGGCCCTGAACAAGATCGCCGAGGATGGCAGGCTTGGTGATGCGCCGATTCCCCAACCGATCATAGAGCGTACCCGGGATTCGCGGCATGGCGACTTCGCCTGTAACGTGGCGCTGATGCTGGCCAAGGCTGCGCGCTGCAAACCACGGGATCTGGCCGAACAGCTGATCGCCGCCCTGCCCCCGTCGCCGGTGGTGGCCAAAGTGGAGATTGCCGGTCCCGGCTTTATCAACTTCACCCTGGCACCGGATGCTTACCGTGCCGTGATCAGCGAGGTGCTGAACCAGGGGCATGATTACGGCCGCAGCAACCTGGGTCAGGGTAAGCGGGTACAGGTGGAGTTCGTCTCCGCCAATCCCACCGGTCCGCTGCATGTGGGCCATGGTCGGGGCGCCGCCTATGGCGCTGTGGTGGCCGACCTGCTGGAAGCCGTCGGCTATGACGTGCACCGGGAGTACTACGTCAACGACGCCGGCCGACAGATGGATATCCTGGCGGCCAGTGTCTGGCTGCGCTACCTGGAGCTGTGCGATGAAACCATCGCCTTCCCCAGCAACGGTTACCGGGGCGACTATGTCTGGGATATTGCCGCCACCCTGCACCGGGAGCACGGCGACAGCTATCGGTTTGCCGCCAGAGAAGTGTTTGACGGTGTTGCGGCGGATGAGCCGGCCGGGGGTGACAAGGAGAAGCACATCGACGATGTGATCGAGCGGGCCAAGCAGCTGCTGGGGGATAACCGTTATCGCTACGTGTTCGAGCTGGCCCTCAATACCATTCTGGATGATATCCGGGACGACCTGGGCCTGTTTGGTGTCACTTACCAGGAGTGGTTCTCCGAGCGCAGTCTGACCGAGTCGGGGGCCGTGAACAAAACCCTGCAGCGCCTGCAGGACTCCGGCTACGTCTATGAGAAGGGCGGCGCGCTCTGGTTCAAGTCCACCGAATTTGGCGACGAAAAGGACCGGGTGGTGGTGCGGGACAACGGCCAGACCACCTACTTCGCCTCCGATATCGCTTACCACATGGATAAGCTCGAGCGCGGCTTCGAGCGGGTGATCGATGTGTGGGGCGCCGATCATCACGGTTATGTGCCGCGGGTCAAGGCGGCCATGCAGGCGGTGGGGGATGATCCTTCACGGCTTGATGTCCTGCTGGTGCAGTTTGCCATCCTCTATCGCGGTGGCGAGCGGGTGCAGATGTCCACCCGTTCCGGCTCTTTTGTGACCCTGCGGGAGCTGCGCAAGGAGGTGGGTTCCGATGCAGCGCGCTTCTTCTACGTGATGCGCAAGTGCGAGCAGCATATGGATTTTGACCTGGATCTGGCCAAGTCCCAGTCCAGCGATAACCCGGTCTACTACGTACAGTACGCCCACGCACGGGTCTGTAGTGTGCTGCGCCAGGCGGCAGAGAAGGGGATACCGGTGGAGATCACTCCGGGCCAGCAGAATCTGGAGCGCTTGACTGAGGCGCATGAGCAGACGCTGCTCAAGACCCTGTCCCGCTACCCCGAGGTGGTGGAGAATTCCGCTCTGAACGAGGAGCCGCATCAGCTGACCCACTATGTCCGGGATCTGGCCAACGACTTCCACACATACTATAACGCCCACCAGTTCCTGGTGGAGGATGAAGCATTGCGGGATGCCCGGATCAAGCTGATTCTTGCGGTGCGCCAGGTATTGCGCAACGGACTCAATCTGCTGGGGGTCTCCGCGCCGGAGAAGATGTAATGCCGCGGGATTATAAGAGTCGGGCGACACCGGCGAGAAAGAGCAAGAAAAAACCGCAAAGCGGATGGAAGTGGTTTGCAGCTGGTCTGCTGGTAGGGCTGTTCGTAACCTTGCTGGTCTGGCTCGCACTGACCCCTGAGGGACCCCAGCGGCCGACACCGGCGGTGGTTGAACGCTCCTACACCCCACCCCGGGAAGAGGCGGCCAGGCCGGAGCCGGAACCGGTCGAGAAGAAGACGGCGGCTGCGCCCAAGCCCCGTTTCGACTTCTACACCATTCTGCCCGAGATGGAAGTGGTGGTGCCGGATCCGGAGCCGGAGCCGGACAAGCAAGCGGCCGCCACGCCGGCGACTGACGGGGCTGCGCCGGTGGTCAGTGCCACTGCCCGCACCCCGGCTCCGTCTGCATACTACATGTTGCAGATGGGGTCGTTCCGGAAGTTTGCCGACGCGGACAAGTTGAAGGCGAGTCTGGCCCTGGTGGGTATTGAGGCGGAGATTCAGAAATTCACCCTGGATGGGGGCGAGGTGTTCCATCGGGTCCGCAGTGGTCCCTATACCAGCAACCAGGTCAATACCCTGCGCACGCGGCTGGCCCAGAACAACATCAACAGCCTGGTCATCAAGCTGAAGAAGTAACCGGCCAGCTCCCGATAGTGGGCAGGTCGGTCGGGTTAACCGCGGTAGCCCGTGGATCAGATAATCAGTCAGTGGGGTGGGCACGCTTTGTGTGCCCATGCGGATA
This sequence comes from Sedimenticola thiotaurini, assembly GCF_001007875.1. Classification (NCBI taxonomy): domain Bacteria; kingdom Pseudomonadati; phylum Pseudomonadota; class Gammaproteobacteria; order Chromatiales; family Sedimenticolaceae; genus Sedimenticola; species Sedimenticola thiotaurini. The sequence goes on from NZ_CP011412.1 coordinate 2,998,766, forward strand.
GTGCTCCGGGCCGATCATAGGCCGACATCAGCCGTCAGATTTCTCCTCGCTCCACTCGTAAAACTCCATGCTGTCGGGCCGACACTTTCCACAGCTGGAACCGCAGGCCGGGTTTATCAACTGGCGCCGTACCCGACCCTTGCGTATCCAGGTCTCCAGCATGCCGCGGGTGGCATCCGGCGTTGCCCCCAGATGCAGTGCGATATCGGACAGGCAGACCGGCCCCCGGTGTTGCAGATAACGTTTAATCGAAGCAAGCATCAGGCGGCTGCCTTGCCGTCGGTCATTGATGGCGCCTGGGGGTCCCGGTTCCCCCAGATACGCAGGGCCACGATAACGCCGGCGATGAACAGGCTCAGGCCAATGATCCAGGCGGCGGAGCTGGCGCTGTGCCGGCTGAAGGTGGCGGCCTGGTAGAAGATGGTGGAGCAGGTGTAGGCGACGCCGGTGGTCCAGGCGGCCACAAACAGGGCCCAGGCGCCACCGGCTTCCCGCACGATGGCTCCGATGGTTGCGGCACAGGGGAAATAGAGCAGGATGAACAGCAGGTAGGCGAAGGCGCCGGCCTGGCCGTCAAAACGGGCCGCCATGGCACCGAAGATACCGCTGTTGACCTCCTGTGCGGCCGCTGCATCCTCGGCGCTGTCGATATCCCCCAGGTTCAGCCCGAGTGGATCCAGGACCAGGTCACGAACGGCGCCGAGGTTGTCCGGGATAGTGGCGGCCGCTTCGCCGAGACGGCTCAACAGGTGGAACGGCACCTCCTCCGGTGCTGTTCCTGCATCCTGCTGCGCCAGTTGGGTATAGATGGAGTCCAGCGTACCCACCACCGCCTCTTTGGCCAGCACCCCGGTAAAGATGCCCACGGTGGCGGGCCAGTTATCCTGCTCGATTCCCAGCGGGGCAAACAGGGGGGTGATCGACTTGCTCACCGCGCTGAGCACGGAATGATTGCTGTCCTGGTTGCCGAATTGACCGTCAGTGCTGATGGAGTTGAGCAGGTTCAGGGCCAGCACCATCACCACGATCACCTTGCCGGCATCGCGGATGAACAACTTGACCCGGTCCCAGGTACGCAGGGTAACGCCCTTCAGGGTGGGCAGATGGTAGGGTGGTAACTCCATCATGAAGCCGCTGCTCTCGCCGCTAAGCAAAGTACGGCGCATGATGACCCCGGTCAGTACGGCGATCAGGATGCCGATCAGATAGAGCAGGAATACCAGGTTCTGGCCGTTGCTGGGGAAGAAGGCGGCGGCGAACAGGGCGTATACCGGTAACCGGGCGCCACAGGACATGAAGGGGTTCATCAGGATGGTCAGCTTGCGCTCCCGCTGGTTCTCCAGGGTGCGTGTCGCCATGACTGCGGGTACGTTGCAACCGAAGCCGACGATCAGTGGCACAAAGGCCTTGCCCGGCAGGCCGATGGCACGCATGGCCCGGTCCATCACAAAGGCGGCCCGGGCCATGTAACCGGTGTCTTCCAGTACCGACAGGAACAGGTAGAGGCAGGCGATGATGGGAATGAAGGTGGAGACCACCTGGATACCGCCACCAAAGCCATCGGCAATAAACAGCCGTGCCCAGGCGGGCAGCCCCAGGTTGCTCAACCAGTGGTTCATCCCCTCCACCATCACCGCGCCGACGGCCATATCGAAAAAGTCGATGAAGGCGCCACCGATGTTGATGGTGAACATGAACATCAGGTACATCAGCAGCATGAAGATCGGGATGCCGGCGATCTTGTTCAGCACCACCCGATCGATACGGTCAGACAGGCTGCGGCCGATCTGTCCCCGTTCCCGGATCACCCGCTGGGCCAGGATATGGGCATGGCCGTAGCGGGCGTCGGCGATATGGATGTCCGCATCTTCGCCGGCCCGATCACGGATATGTTCCTGCCACTGCTCCACCAGTGGGCGAATCTGTTCTCCCGCCAGGCTGAAGGCGTGGCTGTCACTCTCCAACAGCTTTAGCGCCAGCCAGCGTCGGTTGGCCGGCGAGGCAATATCAGCCAGGTGTGTAGTGATTTCGGTGATGGCCTGTTCCACAGACTCTTCATGGGTGACCTGAAATGACCCTGCGGCTTGGTCTGTCAGGTTGCTGATGGCCTGCTTGAGTCTATCCATGCCCTCACCCGTTACCGCCACGACGGGTACTACGGGGCAGCCCAGTTCCTGGCTGAGTCGTTCGATATCAACCTCGATGCCGCGCTTGCGTGCCACGTCCATCATGTTCAGGGCCACCACCATGGGTATGCCCATCTCCCGCAGCTGCACGCTGAAATAGAGATTGCGTTCCAGGTTGGAGGCGTCCAGTACGTTGATAATCAGTGCGGCTTCACGGGACAGCAGGTAGTCCCGGGTGACCTGTTCATCAATGGAGGAGGCATCCAGGGAGTAGATGCCCGGAAGGTCAATGATGGCCACATCCTGGTCGTCCAGCCGGAAGCGCCCCTCCTTGCGATCCACCGTGACACCGGGCCAGTTCCCGGTCTTCTGCCGGATACCGGTAAAGGCGTTGAACAGGGCCGATTTACCGCAGTTGGGATTACCTCCCAGGGCGATGGTGATCACGATCTCCTCCGGTGGCCGGGAAGTCCAGCCCAGGGCTGGGGTTATGAGTCGAGTGGTTGCATCAACAGCTTTTCCGCGATAGTGCCGCCCAGAGCAACCCGGCAACCCGCGCTGGCGACTACCACGCCACGACGGCGTTGCTGTACGACCAGGATCTCTGAGCCGACCCGCAGACCGAGAGCGAGCAGACGTCGGGTCAGCAGCTTGCCCCCCTGAATCTGGGCGATACGCGCCCGTGTCCCGGCCGGTATATGGTCCAGGGTGTCACGGTTGTCCAACGGTACGGCGGTATCCACCACGGCAACATCTCAATAAGAATGATTAACGTTTAATCTATCACCGAATTATATTAGGAACAACTGATCGAGAGGAAAAACTTTAAAAAAAGCAGGGTTGTGATCAGTGGTTGCTGGGAGCGCCATTCCCGGCCAGTTCCGCTTCGGCCCGACGACCGTGTCAGACCGAAGCGGGAGAGCGTAGCCGGCTGTTCCAGCGGTCAGTTGTGCTGGGACGGTTTCTGCAGTAGATCGACCCGGGAGGGCTTGAGAAAGTGGGCGCCGTTCTCCCCCATGTGACGGTTAAAGGCCTCCCTGATCTGCTGGTACAGGGTGTCATCGATCTGGTGATCGGTGTGGGTGACCTGCAGCATGCGTTCATCGAAATGGTCGAAATCCCGGTAGCTGCCCGGGGCGTTGAAGAAGATCTGCTGCTGCAGCGCAAGCTCCCCCTTGGCCACGCTCCGCTGTAGCGCCGCGAACGCCTCTTCCCGCACCACTTTTTCGTCATTGAACAGGCGCATGATGTCGTTGAAGTCGCCGGCATAGACCGGTTCCGAGATATAGGCCAGACCGCCGGGTTTCAATACCCGGGCAACCTCCGACAGGGCCTGATCCATCAATGATACCGGTACGTGGTGCAGGGATTTCAGCATGATCACCACGTCCACGCTGTTGTCTTCCTGTTTGATATCCTCCGCGCCGCCGGCCAGAAAGGTGACGTTGGGCAGGTCATCGATCAGCAGATTCTTCTCATGCTGTATGATGTCCACTTCCGTGGCAATGATCTGACATGGGCCGAACTGTTCGGCCAGTTGGCGGGTCATCCAGGCCCGTCCACAACCGAGTTCGAGGATTAATTTATCCTTAACCGGGAGATATTGCTGAATAATCTCAAGCTCTGTGGCAGTCTGATATTTTTCCGGGGCGTTGATCTGCATGCTGCTGTTCCTGTTATGGGTTATCAAGCGGGATTCGGTTTCACGAATACCGGAATGCCGCGCAAGTTTGGTGCCTATGTTGATGGCGGATAATCTATAACACAATGAAAAAATTCAACCTGAAGCAACGGTTCCGGGGCTGGTATGGGAATCGGCTGGAACGGTTGCAGCTACATTTGTCACGGCATGATGCCCTGTTGCAACTCTCCCTTCTGGGTCTTCTGACCGGTCTGCTGGCCGGTAGCGTGATCGTACTTTTCCGCATTGTGGTGGAGCAGACCCAGGCCAGTTTCCTGCTGGACAGCATGCCGGAAAACTACGAAGCACTCTCCCCCTGGGCCCGTTTCCTGCTGCCGATCGGCGGGGCGCTTGTGATAGCGCTCATATTCCGTCGCTACGGGCAGGGTAACACTGTACTGGGCGTCACCTATGTCATGGAGCGCATGGCTTACCATCAGGGTTACCTCACCCTGCGGGCCTTTATCCTCCAGTTCGTCGGGGCCGCCGTGGCCATTATCAGCGGTCATTCGGTGGGCCGTGAGGGACCCCATATACTGCTGGGTGCGGCATCAGGCAGCCTGTTGGGACAGCGCCTCTCTCTGCCCAACAACAGTATTCGCACCCTGCTGGGTTGCGGTACCGCGGCGGGCATCGCCGCCTCCTTCAATACGCCGCTGGCCGGGGTGATCTTTGCCCTTGAGGTGGTGATGATGGAGTACTCGCTGGTCAGTTTTATCCCGGTCATTCTGTCTGCGGTTACGGCCACCGTGATATCCATCGCCGTGTTCGGCAATGCGCCGGCGTTTCAGATTCCGTCCATGACGCTGCCCTCCCTGGCGGAGATCCCGGTGGTGCTGCTGCTGGGCCTCCTGGTGGGCGGGCTGGCATCCCTGTTCATCCATCTGATGCAACTGACCATGGGACGGGTGGCCGCGGTGCCGTTCTGGCTCCGGGTGCTGATAGCCGGCTTGCTGATGGGAGTGATCGGGCTGCTGGTGCCCCAGGCGATGGGGATCGGTTACGACACCGTTAACAGCGCGCTGCTGGGAGAGCTCGGGATAAGCCTGCTGTTGATGATCCTGGTGGCCAAGGTGCTGGCCACCGTAGCCTCCCTTGGGCTGGGTATTCCGGGAGGCAATATCGGGCCGCTGCTGTTCCTGGGTGGTTGCCTGGGCAGCCTGACTGGCCAGATTGCCACCCATGTGTTCCATCACGATACGCTGGACGTGGGCTTCTACGCGCTGCTCGGCCTGGGCGCCATGATGGGGGCCACCCTGCAGGCACCGCTGGCGGCGCTTACCGCCATGATGGAACTGACTCACGCACCCCAGACCATCATGCCTGGCATGCTGGTGATCGTGGTGGCAGGATTGACGGTCAGGGAGTTTTTCCACAAAGAGTCACTGTTCCTTACCCTGATGCGTGCGATTGGCAAAGATTATGACTCCAACCCGGTCATGCTGGCGCTGCGCCGTGCCGGTGTTGCCAGTGTCATGCGGCGGCGTTTTGCCCGGGTCGATCGCCTGATCAGCCACGACAAGGCGGAAGCCCTGTTACAGGATGAACCGGAGTGGTTGCTGATCCAGGGTGATGAACAGCCGGTCAGCCTGATGCCGGCCCTGGATCTGTTGCGCTACCTGAAAAGCGACGCGGGCGGGGCACTCAACGAGTTGGATCTGCTGGAGATTCCGGGGCGGCGTATCGATGTGGCGCCGATCTATCTCCAGGCCACTTTGCAGGAGGCGCTGGAAAAACTGAATGGTGGTGCCGAGGCGCTCTATGTGGAGAGGATGACTGCACCGGGCATTCGGCGCATCTACGGTGTGCTGACCCGGGAACAGCTGGAGTCCGCCTACAAACTGTGAGCAGGGTGGCAGTACAGGACGTTTGATATGGCTCAATGGATCGGGCTTTTAAGCCTGCCTGGCATGCAGTGGCGTACGCCGGCGCGTAATATGATAGGGAGAACTGGAGTTGCTTACGCATCCGGAAAAGTCAGCGTGATAAAAGGAGCAGGTGTTTATGGCGGCAGAGAAACAGCAGGAGAGAGCGGCAATGGAGCAGGCGGTTGAGCAGCAGGTGCCGGAGAACGGACAGGAGTCGGCCAGGGAGGAAGAGCAGCGGCTGAAGAAGCTTCAGCAGGAGAATCAAAAGCTGCGTGCCGCCATGGAGGCGCTAAAGACAAAAAGTGGCAAGGCAATCCGTCGCTTCGAGCGGGAGGAACAGCTCAAACCCTATCAGGCCGAGCTGATCAGGATGCAGCAGTACCTGGAATCCACCGGCACCCGGATGATTATCCTGTTTGAAGGGCGGGATGCCGCCGGCAAGGGCGGTACCATTCGCCGGGTGACCCGCTACATGAATGAGAAGCACTACCGGGTGGTGGCGTTGGGCAAGCCGACCGAGCAGGAGAAGACCCAGTGGTTTTTCCAGAAATATGTGCAGCAGTTCCCCCGTGGTGGTGAGGTGGTACTGTTTGACCGCAGCTGGTACAACCGGGCCATGGTGGAGCCGGTATTCGGCTTCTGCAGCGATGAGGAGTATCGCAACTTCATGCTTGGGGTGAGCGGTTTTGAGAAGGATCTGGTGCGCCAGGGGACGATACTGATCAAGCTCTATTTCAGCGTGACCAAGGATGAACAGGCGAAACGCTTCGACCGGCGTAAGAATGATCCGCTGCGTCAGTGGAAACTGAGCGAAGTGGACGTGCAGGCCCAGGAGCGCTGGGACGATTTTACCAATGTGAAGTACGAAATGCTGCGCAAGACCAACACCACCCATGCGCCCTGGACCATTATCCGCTCCAATGACAAACACCAGGCCCGACTCAACGCCATCAAGATGATTCTCAACTCGGTACCCTATGAACGGCTCGATCCGAAGCTGGATTTCGTGCCGGATCCGAAAGTGGTGGTGTCCGGCGCCCGGGAGCTGGAGATTATGGAGGCGCAACTGTTGAAGAAGGGTAAGTTCACCCATTGACCGGGATAGGGCTCAGCACCGGTCAGGTAGTGGTGGTGTGCGGCGTCTGGCTGCTGTATGGCGCTCTGCATTCGTTGACGGCGTCACTCTGGCTGAAGCGTCTGGTGGTTGGGCGCTGGCCGGCCTGCATGCCGATCTATCGGTTGGCCTTCAACCTGTTATCGGTTGTCACCCTGATCCCGCCGCTGTTGCTGATTTACTTTTGGCACGGTGATTACCTCTGGCAATGGACGGGTGCTGGCTGGTGGATTGCCAACACGCTGGCGTTGTTGGCGGTGGCCGGGTTCGTGCTGTCGTTACGTTATTACGACGGCAGCGAGTTCGCCGGGCTGCGCCAGTGGCGCGAACGGGCGGTGCGGGTGGAGGATCAGGAGCATTTCCATATCTCTCCGCTGCACCGTTTTGTGCGTCACCCCTGGTATACGCTCGGGCTGGTGATCCTCTGGACCCGGGATATGGACGGCGTCATGCTCCTCTCCAGTCTGATGATGACCGGTTACCTGATCCTGGGGCTGCGTCTAGAGGAGCGCAAGCTGCTGGCATATCATGGTGAGCTCTACCGGCGTTACCGGCAGCGGGTGCCGGCCCTGATTCCCCTGCCCTGGCGTTATCTAAGCGTTGCCCAGGCACGCCAACTGATGGGGCTGACGGTCGATAAAAGGTGTTGATACCCCTTAAGGATCGGCCAAACCGGTCGACCCTTAAGGGTAGAGTCATTTGGCGATTGTGGCAGGCCCGGTGGAACAATATCAGCGGGCGGCAGCAGCGCCGGGGGATCAACAATAACTCGAGGGGTGAGCAATGCGAGACTACGCAGAGAAGAGGGATTTTTATCGCATGGCGGTGGACTGTACGGCACGTTACCGGGTAAAGGGGGAGCAGGCGGTCCAGCAAGCTATGGTCCGGGACCTCAGCGCCAGTGGCCTGCAGTTGCGTACCGATCAGGAGCTTACAGCCGGCGCCGTGCTGAATGTGGAGATCCGGCCCGCCAAGGAGATCACCCCCCCCCTGCATGCGGTGGCCAAGGTGATCCGCTGCACCCCATCGGAGGAGGCCGGAGGCGGATTCTCCATCGCCTGTGCAATCGAACAGATGCTGCCGGTGGATCAGGTGGGGGCCGACTTCCCCTGATCGTTCCCGTTTAGTTGGTCTCGACCCGGTTCGCGGTACCGCCCGCCAGATAGTCCCGGATGTTGGCTGCCACACCATCCAGCAGACGCTGGCGGGCCTCCCGGCTGGCCCATGCGTTGTGGGGAGTTACGATCAGGTTGGGGATGTCGTCCTGCAGTAGCGGATTGTCGTCAGAGGGCGGCTCCTGGGTCAGCACATCGACGCCCGCACCCCCTAGTGCGCCGGAGCGCAGGGCGTCGGCCAGCGCCTGTTCGTCCACGATGCCGCCCCGTGCAGTGTTGATCAGCAGGGCATCCGGTCGCATCAGGGCCAGCTCGGCGGCACCGATCAGGTTCTGCGTCGCCGGCGTCAGCGGACAGTGCAGGGTCAGTACATCCACCCGGGGCAGCAGCTCCTCCAGTGGCAGGCGTCCCGGCTGGGGTGCGCCACCCGGACGCTGGGACAGCAGAATCTGCATATCGAACGCCTCGGCAATGCGTGCCACCCCCCGGCCCAGGGTGCCGTAGCCGACGATACCCAGTGTCTTGCCGGCGATCTCCCGGATCGGGTAATCCATCAGGCAGAACATATCACTGCGCTGCCAGTCGCCGCGTCGCACCGCTGCCTGGTACGTCAGCAGCCGGGTGGTCAGGGCGAGTATCAGGCAGAAGGTGTGTTGGGCCACGGTGGCGGTGCCGTAGCCGGTCACATTGGTCACCCCGATACCCAGCTCGGCGGCGGTTTTCAGATCCACGTTGTTGGTGCCGGTGGCGGCCACGCAGATCAGTTTCAGTTCGGGGGATTGACGCAGAATCTCCCGATCCAGTATCACCTTGTTGCTGACCACCAGGCTGGCCCGGCTGATCCGGTCCAGTACCTGTTCTCTGCTGGTGTTGGTATGGAATTCCCAGTCAAACGGGGTAGCGGCAAGATCGTTGAGATCCAGGTCCCCCTTATCCAGGGTGGCGGTATCGAGAAAAACGGCTTTTGGTTGTGGCATGTGATCTTTCCTCCGGATTGTGCTCCATATTAGCAGTGTGAACGTGCTTTGCAGAATCATCGGGTTCTTTCCTTATCCCTGCAGTGACAGGGGTTGTGCCGGATCGGGTTTGTATAGACGACCTACTGTTTTAGTCCGGATTGGGCTAACATATCCGGCTCACCTGTACAGAAGGCGCTGTGCGTACCCTAACTGCTGAAACCGCGAGTAACTCTTCCCTCAGAGTTGATAGATTCCATGGCTGACCCCGCAACTGAACCCCAGCGTATCCGCGAGATACCCTACAACTACACGTCGTTTTCGGACCGGGAGATCGTTATCCGTTTCCTGGGCGAGGAGATGTGGCAAGTGATCGAGCGGCTGCGCGGCAGTCGTCGCACCGGCCGTTCCGCCCGTATGCTTTACGAAGTACTGGGGGATATGTGGGTGGTGGCGCGTAACCCCTACCTGCAGGACGATCTGCTGATGGATACCGCCCGGCGCGGGGCCCTGATCGACGCCCTGAAGCATCGGCTGGATCAGTTTGAAGCCCGCACCAATGGCAATCAGGATGCGATCCGCCTGCTGGCCGCTGCCCGGACAGCGGTGGAGACTTTCTCCGCCTGTTTTCAGCGCAACAAGGATCTGCGCCGCCAGGTGACCCGGGCGCTGGCCAGGATCACCCGCCGTGACAATGTGGATTTTGGCGGTCTGGCCCGGGTCTCCCACGCTACCGATGCGACCGACTGGCGTGTCGAGGTGCCCTTCGTGGTGATCTGCCCGGACCGGGAAGAGGAGGTGGCGGCCATTGTGCAGGCCTGTATCGAATGCGGCCTGACCATTATTCCACGGGGCGGCGGCACCGGTTATACCGGCTCCGCCGTGCCACTCGACCCCTACTGCGCGGTGATCAACACGGAGAAGCTGGAGCAGCTTGGCGAGGTCGAGTACCGCGAACTGCCCGGAGTCGAAGGCAAAGTGCCGACCGTCGCCGTGGGTGCCGGGGTGGTGACCAAGCGGGTCTCTGATCTGGCGGAGGCCCATGGCCTGGCCTTTGCGGTGGACCCCACCTCCCAGAACGCCTCCACCATCGGCGGCAATATCGCCATGAATGCCGGTGGCAAGAAGGCGGTGCTGTGGGGCACCACCCTGGATAACCTGGCCTCCTGGCGCATGGTGATGCCCGACTCCCACTGGCTGGAGGTGGAGCGGCTGGATCACAACCTGGGCAAGATCCACGAGCAGGAGCGGGTCCGGTTTCGCATCACCCGCTATGGGGCGGACAGCAACCGCCCGATCGGCGAGCCGGAGATCCTGGAGATGCCCGGCGCCAGTTTCCGCAAGGCGGGATTGGGTAAGGATGTCACCGACAAGTTCCTGTCCGGCTTGCCGGGGGTGCAGAAAGAGGGCTGTGACGGCCTGATCACATCGGCCCGCTTCATTCTGCACCGCATGCCGGACCATGTGCGTACGGTCTGCATGGAGTTTTTCGGCAGTGACCTGTCCCGGGCCGTGCCGGCTATTATCGAGATCCGCGACCGTATCGCGGCCACCGACGGGGTCGAGATGGTGGGTCTGGAGCACCTGGACGAACGCTATATCCGGGCGGTCAAGTACAGCACCAAGGCGCCCCGCCGGGAACGTCCCAAGATGGTGCTGATCACCGATCTGGTATCGGATGACGAGGATGCGGTGGCCCGGGCGGCTTCGGAAGTGGTGCGCCTGGTAAATGCCCGGGAGGGTGAAGGCTTTATCGCGGTCAGTCCCGAGGCGCGGCGCCGTTTCTGGCTGGACCGCAGCCGTACCGCGGCCATCTCCGCCCACACCAACGCCTTCAAGGTGAATGAGGACGTGGTGATCCCCCTGGAGCGACTGGCCGAGTACAGCCGTGGCATTGAACAGATCAATATCGAACAGTCGATCAGCAACAAACTGCAGATCATGCAGGCGGTGCTGGAATATCTGCACGGTCCCATGCCGGAGCTGCGTCTGCCGGCCGAGTATGAGGAGTCTGAAGAGAGTCGCGTCATTCTGCAGGCCAAGCGGGACGCCGCCTGTGAAGTGGTGTCGGAATCCATGCAGCGCTGGCGGCAGATTCAGGATAACCTGGATGCGCCGGCAGAGGGGTTTCGCCACCTGCTGGGGGACAAGGCGCTGGCCAAAATGGAGCCCGGCGATAGCCTGCTGGACATGATGCTGCGGCGCGACCTGGTGCAGAACTATCGCAAGGAGGTGGCGGCACGGCTGAACGAGATCTTTGATGGCCAGGATATGCTGGCGGTGCAGGAGCGTCTCAACAGCATCCATGCGGAGATTCGCGATGCGCGTCTGTTTGTCGCCCTGCATATGCACGCGGGGGACGGCAACGTGCACACCAACATCCCGGTGCACTCGCACAATTACGAGATGCTGCGGGAGTCGGAGCGCATCGTGGAACGGGTCATGGCACTGGCCCAGTCCCTGGACGGGGTGATCTCCGGCGAGCACGGTATCGGCCTGACCAAGATCCAGTTCCTGGAGGAGTCGAAACTGCGCGACTTTGTCGCCTACAAGAAGCGGGTTGATCCGGATCGCCACTTCAACCGGGGCAAGTTGATGCCCGGCTCCAACCTGGACACTGCCTACACGCCGTCCCTGCGCCTGGTACAGCAGGAGGCGATTATCCTGGAGGCGAGCGAGCTGGGTGAGCTGAACGACGACATCAAGCACTGCCTGCGCTGCGGCAAGTGCAAACCGGTCTGCATGACCCACGTACCCCGTGCCAACCTGCTCTATTCGCCCCGTAACAAGATCCTCGGCACCGGCCTGATTATCGAGGCGTTCCTCTACGAGGAGCAGACCCGGCGCGGCATCTCGCTACGCCATTTTGAAGAGATGAATGACGTGGCGGATCACTGCACCATCTGCCACAAGTGCCTCAACCCCTGCCCGGTCAATATCGACTTTGGCGACGTGACCGTGCGCATGCGCAAGATCCTCACGGTGCAGGGCAAAAAACGGCGTAATGTGGGCACCTGGGCCGCCATGTCGTTTCTCAATACCACCGATCCGCGCACCATACGCACGCTGCGCAAGGGTATGCTGGAGTGGGGTTTCAAAGGACTGGCGCTGGGACATGCGGCGTTCAAGTGGGCCGGCCTGCTGGGACGGGGTCGCCAGATACCGGCCGCCACCACCGGTCGGTTGGAACCCCGATCTCTGGCGGTGGAGATGATGCGTCGGCCGATCCGGGTGGAACTGCCCAAGAAGACCACCCGCGCCATGCTGGGGATCGAGGAGTCCAACATGATCCCCATTATCCGCGACCCGGCCCGGGTGACGGATGATTCGGATGCCATTTTCTATTTCCCCGGCTGCGGTTCGGAGCGGCTGTTCAGTGATGTGGGGCTGGCTACCATCGCCATGCTGTACGAACTGGGCAACGAGGTGGTGCTGCCACCCGGTTATCTCTGCTGTGGTTATCCCCAGACCGCGGCGGGTCAGCACGCCAAGGGGCTGGAGATCACCACCGGCAACCGGGTGCTGTTCCACCGGGTCGCCAACACCCTCAACTACATGGACATCAAGACGGTCATCGTCTCCTGTGGCACCTGCATCGATCAGCTGATGAAGTATGAGTTTGAAAACATCTTTCCCGGCTGCCGACTGCTGGATATCCACGAGTACCTGATGGAGAAGGGGGTGGTACTGGGAGACGGCAATGGCACCGAGTACCTGTACCACGACCCCTGCCACAGCCCGATGAAACAGTACAATCCCACCGAGGTGGCTTCCAAACTGATGGACAAGCCGGTCCTGCTGTCGGATCGCTGTTGTGGCGAGGCGGGCACCCTGGGCACCTCCCGGCCGGATATCGCCAGCCAGCTGCGCTATCGCAAGGTGGAGGAGCTGGAGCAGGGTATCAGGGAGCTGAGCGGCGGCGAGCGGGCGGTCAATGGCAACGTGAAGATGCTCACCTCCTGTCCCGCCTGTACCCAGGGGTTGAACCGCTACAAGGATGAGACCGGTCTCGAGGTCTCCTACATCGTGGAGGAGCTGGTGCGGGACCGGCTGGGGCCGAACTGGCAGCAGGAGTTCGTGCAGCGAGTCGTGCAGGGTGGCATCGAACGGGTGCTGCTCTGAGAGACGGACTGTCCACCGCACTTGGTAGGGTGGGCAGGTGTTTTGTGCCCACGTGGATGCGGATGACAGCGTGGGCACCCAGAACGTACCCACCCTACGGCTGCCCGGTTTAAGTTCCAGGATGCAGAAAGGGGCGGCCCGCGGGCTGTCTGCATAGAGCAGAGATGATGATATGGCAAAACTGAAACAGACCCGGACCGGGAAGCGTAAGGCCCTGCCGCCCCAACTGACGTCAGGGCTTGGCCAGGCACAACAGTTGATCCAGGCCGGGCAGGGCGCACAGGCACGCCTGTTACTGGAGCGGTTAGTGGTTCAGTTCCCTTCCAGTGGTGACGCCCATTACCTGCTCGGCGTGGTCTATGGTCAGGGCGGGGAGCGGGAGAAGGGTGTGCAGGTGTTGCGCCGGGCGTTGGAGCTGGATCGGCGCAACCCGGTATTCCTGCTTACGCTGGGTAATCTGCTCAACTCACTGCGCAGCTTTGACGAGGCTCGTGAGGTCTTCCGAAAGGCGATACGTCTACAGCCGAATTTTCCCCAGGCACATAACGGGCTGGGTATGACCTTCAGTGCCCAGAAACGCCATCAGGAGGCGCTGGCGTGTTATCGCAAGGCGATGGGCCAGGCCCCTGACTTTGTCGATGCCCGGGGCAACTACGCAGCGGCTTGTATTGAGATCGGAGAGAATGATGAAGCGGTACAGATCCTGGAGCCGGTCTGCCGCCAGCATCCCGATTATCTGTCCGGCTGGAAGAACCTGGGTGTCGCCTATGTCAATTGTAATCGGATGGATGAAGGGATTGATGCCTTCCAGCAGGCCTTGCGGTTGGCCCCGCAAAACCTGGACCTGCTGCAAAACCTGGCTGTGGTGGCGTTGGCTCATCAGAGAAATGAGCTGGCAAAACAGACCCTGGATACCCTGCTCAGCCTGGATGGGGAAAATCCCGATGTGCGGATTCTGCTTGGTGACTACTGTGTGCAGAGAAATGACCTGGAAGAGGCTGTAGGGCACTATCAGGCAGCCGCTGGGGCCGGTTATGAGCAGACCTTGGCGCTGCTGAAGATCGGTTCAGCCCAGTCCCGCCTGGGCCGCTTTGATGATGCCACCCGGAGTTACCGTCAGGCCCTGGAACTCGACCCGGGACTTTCCCAGGCCCTGCTCGCCATGGTGCGTATCAATCGTCGAGAGACACCAACGGAGGTCATTGAGCGTCTGGAGGCGATGATTGATTCTGATGGCCTTTCCGATGAGCTGCAACTCGCACTCTATTTCGCCCTTGGAAAAGTGTGCGATGATGCCGGTCTGTACGATCGCGCTTTCGGACACTATGCCCGGGGTAACCGGCTTAAGGGCTGCCGCTATGAATCCGATCTCCAGGAGCAGAAGACCCAGGCACTCATGGACGCCTTCACCCCTGCCCTGTTTGAAACGGTCGCCGATATCGCCAGTGATAGCGAACGCCCCCTCTTCGTACTCGGAATGCCCCGTTCAGGAACTACCCTTACTGAGCAGATTCTGGCCAGCCATCCAGCGGTCCACGGCGGAGGGGAGCAGCTCTATTTCGGTACTCTGGAGGGGCGGCTGAAGGAAGCGTGTGGCGGGGAGCGACCCTATCCAGCTGCGATTGCGGAGCATCTTTCAGTTCTGTTTCCAGCGGAGATAGCGCGTTACCTGGCCTATCTCGACAGTCTGGACAGGGATGCTCTGCGGATAGTGGATAAGATGCCATCCAACTTTCTCTCCCTGGGACTGATCGGGCTGCTGTTTCCCAGGGCGAAGATCGTACATTGCATGCGTAATCCGATTGACACCTGCCTCTCCATCTACTTCCAGAACTTCAAGGGAGAGCATCTCTATGCCTACGACCAGCAGGCCCTGGGACACTATTATCGCCAGTATCTTCGCCTGATGGCCCATTGGCGCCGGGTGTTACCCAATCCGATCCTGGATCTGCGGTATGAGGAGATGGTCGCTGACCAGGAGGGCACCACTCGCGGGCTGATCGAGTTTGCCGGGCTGGAATGGGATGATCGTTGTCTGGCGTTCCAGAACACCGAGCGGGCAATCCAGACCGCCAGTATCTGGCAGGCGCGCCAGCCGATCTACACCACATCGGTGGCCCGTTGGCGGCACTATGAAGCACATCTTCAGCCGCTGATCCAGGCTCTGGGGGATGTCGTAGAAGTGTGAGGTCGCGACCGGTTTTTTTGCCCGCCGTGGCTGACTAGTTGTCCCGGTGTGGCGACAGCTCCCGGAGTTTCGTCGTCTGTGCCCACGCGGCGTCTGCAACTGTGTGGGCACAAAAAGCGTGCCACCCTATGGTTTCTACGGCAGTGAAGTCGTGAGTGGGCATTTGTCGGTCTGGCGTGATGGGTTAATTGTCCCGCTGCCGGGACAGCTGCCGGAGTCTCTCCCGGGCTTCGTCCGGTACATCTGCCCTCTCTTCCAGCAGGCGCTTACCGGTCTCGATCAGTGCGGTGAGTTGCTCCTGGTCGAACAGTGAGCAGGCCGCCTGCAATTCATCCGCCGAAGCGGAGAGCAGGCTTGGCAATAGTTCGTGCTCTTCAATGACTGATTCCGGGTCCAGCAGATCGGCCACCAGCGGATAGGCCAGCAGGGCGTAGTGGGCGGTGCGGGCGGCCTCCTCGTCGGCCAGTTCCTGCAGTGCGACCGCATCGTTGCCTGCGCCGCGCCTGACCGCCTGCATCACCACTGCCACCAGCTTTTCCACTCCCTGCTGGATTTCCCGCTGATTGTCCACCATGCGGGCGGCCTGTTCGTAGGTCTGGTCCAGCCGCTCTTTGATGGAGAGGATCTGGGTGCTCTCGGCGTTGTCCGGCAGGCGGGTTGCCTCATGCACCAGGGCACGAAATGCGCTGATAAACTCCACCAGCTCTTCGTGGTCCAGTCGCTGCGCCTCCTCCAGTTGGGCGGGCGTGATCTGGCGTTGCTCCGCCGGAAAGAGTGGATTGTCCTGTTTGCGCAGCAGGTGGCGCTCCCGTTTTCCGGGAAATGTGCTGAATCGAAGTGGCATGGATTACTACTCGTCGCTCTCGTGTTTATGGGGTAGCCGCCAGCGTAGCAGACTGCCGGGTTTGTTTTGCTCCGGTTCATCATCAACTTCCGGGCCGAGCAGGATGGCCAGCCAGCGGGTACTGTCGTTACTGTCCAGGGCGATCTTGATGGTCATGGTCAGGGGGACCGACAGGAACATTCCCACCGTGCCCAGCACCCAGCCCCAGAACACCAGGGAGAGAAACACCACCAGGCTGGAGAGACCCAGGCCCTTGCCCATGAAGCGCGGCTCGATCACATTGCCCACCAGGTTGTTGGCCAGCAGATAGCCCAGTGCCGCCCAGGCGGTGCCGCCCGGTCCCAGCTGTACCAGTGCCAGCAGCAGGGCCGGAATGGCGGCGATGATGGAGCCGATGTTGGGTACGAAATTGAGAAAGAAGGCGATCACACCCCACAGCACCGGGTAATCCACCCCTACCACCAGCAGCCAGAGATAGATGATAGCGCCGGTCAGCAGGCTGGTGCCGGTCTTGATCACCATGTAGCGCTTGATGTTGTCGATAAACTGGTCGAAGTGGGGAAACGATTGCTCCGGGTTGGCCAGGATGCGGCGCAGTTTGGCCGGGAAGCTGGAGGCCTCCAACAGGATAAACACCACCGTCAGCAGAATCAGGAAGGTGTTGGTGAGGAGTCCGCCCAGGCTGCTCAGTCCCTGGGCCGCCATGGACATCGCCTTGGCCGGGTCGAGCAGCTTGGAAAAGATCTGTTCCGGTACCGGCACGCCCATACCGGAGAGCCACTGCAGGCCCTCGCCGGTGAGGGTCTTGAGCTTGGCCTGGTAGGTGGGCAGCTGGGAGGAGAAATCGTCCACCGCGTTGCCCACCAGCACCCCCAGCAGCAACCCGATAGAGGCGATGGCCAGGATCACCAGTATGATGGCGATCACCGAGGGCACCCGGTAGGCGCGCAGGAAGAACAGAGCCGGGGCGGAGATGATGGCGATGAAGCCGGAGAGCAGAAACGGCACCAGCACACCCTGGGCTTCGCGCATGCCGGCCACCACGATGACAAAAGCCGCCGTGGTCAGCAGGAAGCGTCCTCCGTCAGCTGATCGGCTCGCCTCGGTCATCAACGGTACTCGGGAATCGGGTTGATGCGGAACCAGGTTTTGGCCTCCGGATCGTACTCCCACAGTTGTCGGTCATGCAGGGTTTTTTCCACCTGCCGATCATCAAAGATGTAGCCAATCACTGCAGTCTGGGTCGCCTGGTTCTCCGCCACCAGGTCAGGCGGCCGGATCACCTTGTATTCAGTGACACTCACATTGCTCAGGTTTTGGGGCAGCGGGGTTTTGGCGGCAATATCCTTGCGCAGGAAGTTGTAGGCCTGTCCCGGATAACCCCAACGCAGGGTCGATTGATAGGCTTTCAGCCGGTTCTGTAGCGACTCCTCTTTTTTGTCCTGCATCAGGTTCATGGTTTTGCAACCGCTGAGCAGAATGAGGGTTGCCACTAGGGCGGCGACTCTCAGGACGGTTCGGGTCATAATTCGCTCCTTGTCTGAAGCCGGCAGTGTAACCCGGATCAGTAAAAAATTGTACGCAGTGGGTCTTGGAAAACAGCTTTGCCCGTCGGTTTGCTGTAACCGTCCAAATTGGCCGGTGAGTGGCGTGGCAAAGACAAACGGCGGGTAAAGAGGGTATTATGCACGGCTTGCCAGGGAGTTAAATTCGATGTCAGAAACGGTGGAACAGGAGCCTCTGGTCGAGGTTCAGGTAGGTAGCAGTCAGATCACGTTGCTGGGGACTGCCCACGTTTCCCGGGCCAGTGCCGATAAGGTTCGGGAGTTGTTGGAAAGCGGTGACTACGATGCGGTGGCGGTGGAACTCTGCCCCAGCCGCTATCAGGCCATACTGGATCCGGACGCCCTCTCCCGTATGGATCTGTTCAAAGTGATTCGGGAGGGCAAGGTGAGCATGGTGGCGGCCAATCTGGCCCTGGGCGCCTATCAGCAGCGGCTCGCCGAGCAGTTTGAAATCGAACCTGGCGCGGAACAGCTGGCCGCCATCCACCATGCCCAGGAACATCACAAGCCGGTACTGCTGATCGACCGGGAAATCGGTGTCACCCTGAAGCGGGTGCTGCACAACGTACCCTGGTGGAAACGCTTTGGCCTGTTTGCCGGCCTGCTGGGTAGCCTGGTGTCCCGCGACGAAGTGAGCGAAGCGGATATTGAGGGATTGAAGGAGGGCGATGTGCTGGAGCACACCTTCGCCGAGTTCGCTGAGGATCGCAAAGATCTGTTTACCCCGTTGATTGATGAGCGGGATCGCTACATGGCGGCACGCCTGATCCAGGAGGTACAGGTGGGGTCGCCGGAACGGGTGCTGGCGGTGGTGGGTGCCGGACACCTGAAGGGTATTCGCCAGTATCTGGCAGCGGGCATGGATCGACCGGCCCGGGAGATCGAAAAGCTGGATCATCTGCCCACCCCCAGCCGCTGGCCGAAGCTGATCCCCTGGTTGATCGTGGCCCTGGTGGTGACCGGGTTCGTGATCGGTTTTCTGCGCAGTCCGGCGTTGGGCTGGCAACTGGTGGCTGACTGGGTGTTGATCAATGGAGCACTGTCGGCCCTGGGGGCGCTGCTTGCGGCTGCCCATCCACTGACGATTGTGACCGCCTTTGTGGCGGCGCCGATCACCTCGCTCAATCCCACGGTCGGGGCCGGCATGGTGACCGCTGCGGTGGAGATTTTCCTGCGCAAGCCGGAGGTGGGGGATTTCTCCCGCCTCAAGCACGATACCACCCGGATACGGGGTTGGTGGCGTAACCGGGTTTCCCGCACCCTGCTGGTATTCCTGTTCAGTACCCTGGGCTCGGCGGCCGGTACCTACCTGGCCGGTTTCCGGATCTTTGATCGTCTGACCGGGTGATGAATGGCACTGTGACCGTTTGGCCAGGGGGGGCTTTTTACAGGTTTGTTGGGTGGGCGCGTCATCTCTGCCCCCGTTGTCATCTGAATCCGCGTGGGCACACAAAGCGTGCTCACCCTGCGGCATTTCCATAACACCGCCGGGGCGCGCTGCGTACCCCGGCGGGCCGGTTCTGGCTACCCGATCCGGCATCACTCCGGCGTCGAGATGATCCTGTCGATGCGCTTCTCCATCGCCGCATAATAGACCACCGGTATCACCACCAGGGTGAGCAGGGTGGAGACAAACAGGCCGAAGATCAGGGAGACCGCCAGACCGCTGAAGATCGGATCATCCAGGATGAAGAAGGCGCCGGCCATCGCCGCCAGTGCGGTCAGGATGATCGGCTTGGCCCGCACCACCGCCGACAGCACCACCGCCTCGGCCAGTGGCATACCCTTGCGCACCTCCTGGTTGACGAAATCCACCAGCAGAATGGAGTTGCGCACGATGATACCGGCCAGGGCTATCATGCCGATCATGGAGGTGGCGGTGAACTGCCGGTCCAATACCGCATGGCCCGGCAGGATGCCGATCAGGGTCAGCGGGATTGGAGCCATGATCACCAATGGCACCAGGTAGGAGCGGAACTGTGCCACCACCAGCAGATAGATCAGCAGCAGGCCGACCGAGTAGGCGATGCCCATGTCGCGGAATGTCTCGTAAGTGATCTGCCACTCGCCGTCCCACTTCAGGCTGTACTCGTAGGGGTCGTCCGGCTGGCTCAGGAACCACTGTGCCAGGCCGTCGGACTGGTTTAGCTGCTCGGAAATGGCGAACAGGCCATACAACGGGCTGTCTGTTTCACCCGCCACGTCGGCGGTCACGTAGACAACCGGGAGCAGATCCTTGTGGTAGATGGAGTGGGCGCGCTGGCTCGGTAGCGGCGTGACAATCTCCGACAGGGGGATCTGCCTGCCGTCCGCCCCCGGCAGTCGCAAGGTCAGCAGCTGGATCGGATCGGTTTTGTCTCCGGGGCTGTATTCAACCCGGATCGGCACCGCGTACTTGAGATTTTCCCCATGCAGGTAACTGACATCCTCACCGGTCAGCAGCATGCCCAGGGTGCGGGTGATCTCCGACTGGGCGATGCCGAGCCGGGCCGCCTTGGCCCGATCCACCTGCAGGATGATCTTTTCCGACGGGAACTCCACCGAGTCATCCACGTCCACGATATCCGCCGTATCGGCAAACAGCTCCCGCAACGCCTTGGCCTGCTGAATCTGCCCCTTGTAGTCGATACCGTAGACTTCCGCCACCAGCGGGGAGAGAACCGGCGGGCCGGGAGGCAGTTCGACGATCTTGGCGTTGCCATCAAACTGCCGGGCGATCTCCTGCAGCGGGGCGCGTACTGCCAGGGCCACGTCGTGGCTCTGGCGATCCCGCAACTTCTTGTCCACCAGATTTACCTGGATATCCCCCAGGTGTGCCCCTTCACGCAGGTAGTACTGGCGCACCAGGCCGTTGAAACTGATGGGGGCGGAGGTGCCGGCATAGACCTGGTAATTGGCGACTTCCGGCACCGTGCTCAGGTAGCGTCCCATGTTGTCCAGCACCTGGGCGGTGCGCTCCAGACTGCTGCCCTCAGGCATGTCCAGCATCACCTGGAACTCGGATTTATTATCGAACGGCAGCATCTTCAGCACCACCGATTGGGTGGCTACCAGGGCAAACGAGCCGGCAATCAGGATCAGTACCGAGAGCAACAGCAGCCAGCGCATGGCCCGGCCCCGTCTGCCGATCAGAAACGGCGGCATGATCCGTTGAAAGACCCGCTGGGCGAGTGGACTGATCGCGCTGTCGTGCGACCCTTCATCGCCCTGTTCGTTTGCCATGTGGCCGAGGGCCTTGCGGGTCAGCCAGGGGGTAAATACAAAGGCCACCACCAGTGATATCAGCATACCCATGCTGGCGTTGATGGGGATTGGACTCATGTAGGGGCCCATCAGTCCGGTCACAAAGGCCATCGGCAACAGTGCCGCGATCACGGTAAAGGTCGCCAGGATGGTGGGGCCGCCCACTTCGTCCACGGCCGCCGGAATCGCCTGCAGCAGGCTGCGGCCACCCATGGTCAGGTGGCGATGGATGTTCTCCACCACCACAATGGCATCATCCACCAGGATACCGATGGAGAAAATCAGCGCAAACAGTGAGACCCGGTTGAGGGTGAAGCCCCAGGCCCAGGAGGCGAACAGGGTGATGGCCAGGGTGACCACGACTGCGGAACCGACGATGAATGCTTCACGCCAGCCCAGGGCAAACATCACCAGCAGTACCACCGATGCGGTGGCGAAGATGAGCTTGCTGATCAGCAGTTTGGCCTTGGTGTCGGCGGTCTCACCGTAGTTACGGGTAACGGTGGCCTGCACGTCACTGGGGATGAATGTGCCCTTCAGCTGGTTAAAACGCTGGATCACCGCATCGCTGATATCCACTGCATTGGTGCCTGGCTTTTTGGCCACCGCAATGGTAACTGCCGGGGTGGTGCCACCGGATATCTGCTGATCCGCTGCGGTGCCGGGACCGGTGCCTGTCCAGACATATTGATCCGGCTGATCCGGTCCCTGGCGGATCTCCGCCACGTCGCGCAGAAATACCGGTCTGCCGGCGTGGGTGGTAACCACCAGGTTGCCGATCTCTTCGTTGTTGGTGAGGAAGCTGCCGGCCTGTACCAGCACCTCCCGGTTATCCCGGGTGATGTTCAGGTCATCCCGGACACTGTTGCCGGCCTGCAGGCTCTGGCGTAGCTGGTTGAGGTTGATCTGGTAGCCGGCCAGTGCCTCCGGGTTGAGGCGCACGCTGACTATCCGGGTGGGGGCGCCGATGGTGTAGATATCCCGGGTGCCGGTTACCCGTTTCAGCTCCGATTCAATGGCGTGTGCCACCTGGCCCAGCTCATAGGCGCCGGTGGTGGGGTTGTCGGAGCGCAGCGTCAGGGTGACAATCGGCACATCGTCAATGCCCATTGGCTTGATGATCGGTTGCCCTACCCCCAGATTTTCCGGCAGCCAGTCCTGGTTGGAGAATATCTTGTTATAGAGCCGCACGATGGCATCGGTGCGTTCGACGCCCACCTTGTACTGGACCGTAATAATCGCCATGCCCGGTCGGGAGATGGAGTAGACGTGCTTGATCTCCTCGATTTCAGACAGCACCTGTTCTGCCGGTGTGGCGACCAGGTTTTCCGTTTCGATGGCGCTGGCGCCGGGGAACGGAATAAAGATGTCGGCAAAGGTGACATTGATCTGGGGCTCTTCCTCGCGCGGTGTCACCAGGATGGCGAACACACCCAGCAACAGACCCACCAGGGCCAGCAGCGGGGTGATTTCGGTGGAGAGAAAACGTTCGGCGATACGGCCCGAAATACCCAGCTTACTCATTGCCGGAACCCTTCAACTGGAGTTTCAGCAGGCTGCCGGCCCTGATCGGATCGAGGGCTACCCGCTCGCCCTCTTCCAGCCCCGAGAGGACTGCGATGCGGTCATCGCCCCGTTTTTGGCCGGTCTGGATATGGCGCAGGGTGATCCGCTGTTCGGCATCCACCACATAGACGGCTGTCACTTCACTGCGATAGACCACCGCGGCGGTGGGGATCAGCAACTCCTCCATCTGGCCGATCTGGAAGCGGGTTTTCACCAGCATGCCCGGGAACAGTCCCGGTATTTGATCCGGCAGTTTCAGGCGCACCTTGAAAGTGGCGCTGGCGGCATCGGCAAACGGAAAAATGGTTGCCTTGGTGGCTTCTACACTGCGCCCATCTGGCAAGATGATGCGAACGTCGGGCTGCTGCCGGATGGCTGGAATCAGGCTCTGGGGTACATCAACCGAGACTCGCAGTTGATCCACCGAGATGCCGCTGATCAGCTGCTGGCCTGGTGAGGCGGTCTCGCCGATCTCGATCATGCGCTCGGTGACGATGCCGGCATAGGGCGCCCGGATGCGGGTGTATTCCAGCTGCTCCCGCGCCTGGTTGAGGGCGGCCACAGCGGCTTGTTGCCGTGCTTTCGACGCCTTCAGGTTGGCGGTTGCCTTATCCATGGCGGATTGGGCCACCAGCTTACGCTGGAAGATCTCACGGGTGCGTTCGTAGTCGCGGCTGGCCTCCTGCAGCACCGCATCGGCCGCTTTCAAATCGGCTTCGGCCTGCTCCAGTCGGGCGCGCTGCTCGGTATCTTTGAGCCGGATGATGGTCTCGCCCTGTTCGACGAAATCGTCCACATCCACCAGAATCTCCACCACCTGTCCACTGGTCTGGGCCGACACGGTGGACTGGTTGATCGCTTCCACCACGCCATCCAGCCGGTATTCACGGGGCATGGTGACCCGTTGAGCCGTGTCGGTTGCCAGCTTGTCGGCAGCAAAGGTGGAGCTGACCGGAAAGGCAAGAAAGAGTAACAGGGAGAACGTTAGGGATCGCATCGGGGGTCCTTCATTGCGCCAGCGTTTCATAAATCTGAATTGCTGCGTCTACGAGAATGGTTTCATTTTCAGATGGTTGCGGTTTATCGGGCTGCTCCCAACCGCGTCTATCTTACCGCGGCTGGCCGGTCCGCGGTAGGGATGGAGCGGTCACATCTCCCTGTTTTTTTCCGGGGAAATAGTTTCCAATTATGGGTTATGCAGTGACCATATGCGCCGCAATGGCGGCAGGGTATACTCGGGCGGATCTTAAGTCATGGAGAAATATCAATGGAACTCTTTTCCGTAGCGGTGCTGGTATTGGCGGTGGTGATCGTGGCCCTGGGGGTCAAACGGGTGCCCCAGGGCATGGAGTATACGGTGGAACGCTTTGGCCGCTATACCAAGACGCTACGTCCCGGACTGAACCTGATCATTCCGTTGGTGGACAGTGTCGGGGCCAAGCTGAACATGATGGAACAGGTGCTGGATGTGCCTTCCCAGGAGGTGATCACCAAAGACAACGCCATGGTGACTGTGGATGGCGTGGTCTTTTTCCAGGTCCTGGATGCGGCCAAGGCCGCCTACGAGGTGAGTCAGCTGACCCACGCGATCCTGAATCTGACCATGACCAACGTCCGGACCGTGATGGGCTCGATGGATCTGGATGAGCTGCTCTCCATGCGTGACCAGATCAACGCCAAGCTGCTGGCGGTGGTGGATGATGCCACTACCCCCTGGGGTATCAAAGTGACCCGTATCGAGATCAAGGATATCTCGCCGCCCCGGGATCTGGTGGATGCCATGGCGCGCCAGATGAAGGCGGAACGGGAGAAGCGTGCCCAGATCCTGGAGGCCGAGGGTATGCGGCAGGCCGAGATTCTCAAGGCGGAAGGCGAGAAGCAGGCTGCCATTCTGGAGGCGGAAGGTGAGCGGGAAGCCGCCTTCAGGGAGGCGGAAGCGCGAGAGCGCCTGGCCGAGGCTGAGGCCAAGGCAACCATGATGGTATCCCAGGCTATCGCCAAGGGTGATGTGAACGCGATCAACTACTTTGTCGCCCAGAAGTATACCGAGGCGCTGAAGGATATCGCCTCTGCACCCAACCAGAAGTTGATCATGATGCCGCTGGAGGCTTCCAGCCTGATCGGTTCGGTTGGGGGAATCGCCGAGCTGGCCCGGGAGGCGGTCGGAAAATCGAATCGGGGTGAACCGTGATGGAGCTGTTTGATGCCGCCACCTATTGGCACTGGTGGGTGCTGGGGGTGATCCTGGTGGTATTGGAGGTGTTCTCGCCCGGCGCCTTCTTCCTCTGGATGGCCATCTCGGCAGGTATCGTCGGCCTGGCCACCCTGCTGGTACCGGGACTGGGCTGGGAGATCCAGGTACTGTTTTTTGCCCTGTTCAGTGTCAGCAGTATCGTGGCCTGGCGGCTCTACCTGCTGAAACACCCCACCCCCAGTGATCAACCGCGGCTGAACCGCCGTGGCGAACAGTATATCGACCGGGTATTCACTCTGGATCAACCGGTGGTGAACGGACGCGGCAAGATCAAAGTGGATGATACTATCTGGAAAATTGAGGGTGCCGACTGCCCGAGCGGAACCCGGATAAAAGTGGTCGGTGTGGATGGCGTAGTGTTGCAAGTGGAGAAATTGCGGGAGACTTAGTGGAATGACCGGGAAATGATGTGCTAGCCTTGGGCTGATTTTTCCCGGTCCTGACAATAACCAGAACAATGACTACTCCGAACTATCGACTCGTTTTCAGCGGTAAACTACGCAAGGGATTCAAGCACGCAGAGGTGCAGGAAGCCTTGGCGCAGCTGCTCAAGATATCGCCGGAGCAGGCGGGACATTTGATACAGGGAGACCGCTTCAGAATCAAAAAAGCGCTGGAAAAGTCCAAGGCCGAGCACCTGCTGGAGAAAGTCAGGGCGCGTGGTGCAGAGTGTTCCATCGAGCCGATCGGTCCCCCGGTGCGCGCCGCCACGCCCAGTCCCGAAAAATCCCCGCCAGAGAGTGCTGCCGCGACGACGGATGAACCGCTGTCGCTGGACCTGCCAGAGCCGGTTATGGATCCGGAGGCGACCCGTCCACTGACCGCGGTTCAGCCCCAGGGAGTCAAGAAGATCGTGCTGGAGGAGGGGGAGCGTGCGGCTTACCGTCCGGATGACGATTCGGCAAATGTGGGGGTCTTCCTGGAGCGGAGTACGGCTGTAAAGCGTGATGACCCGGAGCAGGAGGAGGCGCAACGGAAAAAACGCCTGCTCTGGATTGGCGCGGGCATAGTGGCACTGTTGATCGTGGGTCTGGTGCTGGTTCTGCCTATGCTGACAGCAGAGCCGGAGGAGCCTGCCCTGGCCACAACCCCCGTCAAACCGGTGGATCCCCAACTGGCGCAGACCAATCGTCGCCTCGGACAACTCAATCGATCCATCAAGGTGTGGATGATCCAGTACGGTTCGGGATTCAATCCGGCCCAGGTGACGCTGGATCGGTTGCAGCAGGATCTGGGTATCGGTGAGCAGGATATGCTGGACGGCTGGGGAACGGCGCTCCGTTTTGAGCCGGGCGAAGAGAGTTACCAGGTCTCCTCCGCAGGTCCTGACAAGGTTTTCGGCAGCAAGGATGACCTGGTGCGGAAGACGTCAGTTAAAGATGGCCTGCGTTAAACCGATACTGGGGTTGGCTGGACAAAAGATCTGCGTGCCCGTAAGTCAGGTACAGGGCGCAATTGGCACAAACGGGGAAGTGTAGCTGTTACAAGGTTGGTCAGGTCACCAATCAGCGGGTGCCAAATACCACGATAGTCTTACCTTTTACATAAACCAGGCCCTGCTCTTCCAGATTCTTCAGTACCCGCCCGGCCATCTCCCGGGAACAACCGACAATGCGACCGATCTCCTGGCGGGTGATGCGAATCTGCATGCCGTCAGGGTGGGTCATGGCATCCGGTTGTTTACACAGCTCCAGCAAGGTACCGGCGACCCGGCCGGTGACGTCGAGAAACGCCAGGTGTCCCACTTTCCGGCTGGTGTGGATCAGGCGCTGGGTCAGCTGACCGCCGATGGCGTAGAGAATATCCTTGGCATGTTCCTTCAGCTCACCTTCGAGTAACTGCTCCAGGCGCACATAGCTGATCTCTGCCAGCATGCAGTCTGTGCGGGTGCGAACCAGGGAGCTGCGATTGGGTTGGGAGATGAACAGGCCCATTTCACCAATAAAATCTCCCTTGTTGAGGTAGGTGAGGATGATCTCCTTGCCCTCTTCATCCTCGATCAGGATGGTGACCGATCCATCGACGATGTAGTAGAGAATATCAGCCCGATCGCCCGGATGGATGATATCCGTTTTGGCAGGATAGCGGCGTCTGTGACAGAACGACAGAAAGGGCTTTAGAAAAGCAGGTTCCTGTTCTGGTGGCTTGATAATACTCATGTTCGACCTTCTGGCTAAGGACTGGGAATGAAACGTTCCACTGGGATTCTATGTGAGCTCCTCCTGATTGTCGAACTATGCTAGTCTCCAGGGCTTTATAAAGTTGCGAGTATGTGATGAAAGCACGGGTAAAATGGGTCGAGCAGACCCTCATGGTGGGTGAATCTGGCAGTGGCCATGCGGTGGTGATGGATGGCCCGCCCGATTTCGGTGGACGCAACCTGGGTGTGCGGCCGATGGAGATGTTGCTGCTGGGGCTGGGCGGCTGTACTCAGTTCGATGTGGTGCATATTCTGCGCAAGGGGCGCCATCAGGTGACGCTCTGTGAAGTGGAACTGGAGGCGGAGCGCGCTGACACCGATCCGAAGGTGTTCACCCGTATCCATGTCCACTTCCGGCTGGCCGGACCTGGCCTGACTGAAAAGGCGGTCGAGCGGGCGGTGCGGTTGAGTGCGGAGAAATATTGCTCGGCGTCGATCATGCTGGGTCAGGTGGTGGAGATCAGCCACGATTTTGAGCTGGTGGCTGAATAGCCCAGAAGCAGTGCCCGCCTAAGACAAGCGGTTCTTGAACTCCTGGTAACCGAAGGTGCGGATCATGCGCAGTTGGTCGTCGGTAGTCCAGATAGCCAGTGAAGGCAGGTTGACACCGTTGAAGGTGGTGTTTTTGACGAAGGTGTAGTGGATCATATCTTCCAGTACGATTTTGTCGCCCACCTGCAGCGGTTGTCGAAAGGCGTAGTCCCCGATCACATCTCCGGCCAGACAGGTGTTGCCCCCCAGTCGATAGGTGTAGGGCGTACTGCCCGCTTCGCCGGCGCCGCGTACATTGGGGCGGTAGGGCATCTCCAGCACGTCCGGCATATGGGCTGCGGCCGAGGTGTCCAGAATGGCTATATCCATGTTGTTGTGCACGATATCCAGCACTGAAGCCACCAGCGGGCCGGTCTGCCAGCCGACCGCGCCACCCGGTTCCAGGTACACTTCGACGCCGTAGCGTTGGCGGAAATCACGCACCAGGCGGATCAACAGTTCCACGTCATAACCCTGACGGGTCATCAGGTGTCCACCGCCAAAGTTGATCCACTTCATCTGCGGTATCCATTCGCCAAAGCGCTGTTCAAAGGCGGCCAGGGTCCGCTCCAGACTCTCTGCGCCGCATTCGCACAGGGCATGAAAATGCAGCCCCTCGATCCCCTCCAGTGCCTCCGGGTGGAACTCCTCGGGGGTGACTCCGAGCCGGGATGTGCTGCCGCAGGGGTTGTACATATCCACCGCCACTTCGGCCACCTGGGGGTTGACCCGGATGGCGCAGGAGACACCGGCCGCCAATGCCTGTGGGCCAAAGCGGCGCCACTGACTGAACGAGTTGAAGGTGACGTGGTGGGCCAGTTTGAGGATCTCCGGGAACTCCGCCTCGCTGTAGGCGGGCGCGTAGACATGCACCTCCCTGCCAAACTCTTCGGCGGCCAGCCGGGCCTCATTCAGGGAACTGGCGGTACAGCCGTGCAACACTTCCCGGATGATCGGGAAGGTGCTCCACATGGCGTAGCCTTTCAGCGCCAGGATAATCTTGCCGCCGGACTCCCGCTGCACCCGGTCCATCAGGGCCAGGTTGGCGCGCAGTTTCTCCTCCTCAAGCACGTAGCAGGGGGTGGGGATTCGGGCGATGTCGAGGGTCATGGCGGTTTCCGGCTCCTTACTCGGGCAGGGCGTCGATATCGATGTCGGTGGCCACGTCGGTCCAGGGCAGACCGTGCTGGTTGAGTGCCGCCATGAAGGGGTCGGGATCGAACTCCTCCATGTTCCAGACACCGGGTTTCATCCACTTGCCAGTCAGCATCATCATGGCGCCGATCATAGCCGGTACGCCGGTGGTATAGGAGACGCCCTGGGCGTTGGTCTCCCGGTAGCAGGTCTGGTGGTCACAGATGTTGTAGACATAACGGGAGACCGGCTGACCGTTCTTGCTGCCCTTGACGATACAACCGATATTGGTTTTGCCGACGGTGCGCGGGCCGAGTGTGGCCGGATCCGGTAACAGTGCCTTGAGGAATTGGATCGGCACGATCTCGCGGCCCTCAAACATGATCGGCTCGATGGAGTCCAGGCCGATATTGCGGAACACCTCCAGGTGTTTCAAATAAGCATCGCCAAAGGTCATCCAGAAGCGCATGCGCTTGACCCCTTTCAGGTTCTTGGAGAGTGATTCCATCTCTTCGTGATAGAGCAGGTACATCTTTTTCGGGCCGACCTGCTCGAAATCGAAGGTGTGATGGATCTCCATGGGCTTGGTCTCGACCCATCTGCCGTTTTCATAATAGCGGCCGTTGGCGGTCACCTCGCGGATGTTGATCTCGGGGTTGAAGTTGGTGGCGAAGGCGTAGCCATGGTCGCCGCCGTTGCAGTCCAGGATATCCACCGTGTCGATCTGGTCGAAGTGATGTTTCTGCATGTGGGCGCAGAACACATTGGTGACACCGGGATCAAAGCCGGAGCCAAGCAGTGCCATCAGCCCGGCCTGCTCGAAGCGATCCCGGTAGGCCCACTGCCACTTATACTCAAATTTGGCCTCGTCCAGCGGCTCGTAGTTGGCGGTGTCCAGGTAGTGTACGCCGGTCTCCAGGCAGGCATCCATGATGGTCAGATCCTGGTAGGGTAGCGCCACGTTGATCACCATGGCCGGCTTGATCTGTTTGATCAGCGCCACCAGTTCGGGAACCTTGTCCGCGTCCACCTGAGCGGTCTGGATGGTTCTGCCGGTCTTTTCCGCCACCTCGGTGGCAATCTGGTCACACTTGGAGCGGGTGCGGCTGGCCAGGTGGATGCCGCTGAACACCTCCGGCACCTGGGCGCACTTGTGCGCGACTACCCGGCCCACGCCGCCGGCTCCGATAATCAGTACAGTACTCATGGTCTTAGTATTCCTTAAAGGATTAGTAAGGGTATACCCTGCGCAGGGTGGTCTTCTCTCCCCTCGCGTGTGCCGGAACGGCATTTCAGAGCGAACCTGCAGCCTCCGTAGAACCGGGTCGGGTGCTTGGTTTTCGGGTGCTGAAAGAGGGTCGCAATCATAACAGTAGAAGAGGGTGCAGTCATTACGTCCGCGTGTCTGGCGTGGGGTTTCAGCGGGTGCTACGGATGGTTATTCAGACTCTGATTGATCAGTTCAACCGGGTGTACGGTACGAATCGTTTGGGGGGACTGGCGCACTTCCCTGGCCAACTGCAGGGCACAACCGCTGTTGCTGGTGGCCAGGAACTGCAACTGCTGCAATGCTACCTGCCGGATCGCCCGGGAGCCCAGTGCATCGGACATGGCCGGTTGTTCCAGCAGGTAACTGCCAGCCGCTCCGCAACAATCGATCTGGTCCAGGCAAACCAGCCGGAGATCGGGAATTCGCCGTAACAGCTGTTCCGGCTCATTGGTCAGTTCCAATGGATATTTAAGGGTACAGGGTGAGTGCAGCCCAACAGTGCAATCCATAGCGTTGAGTTGGCACTCCGTCGGCCAGTGGCAACGGTTCAGGAATTGGCTGATCTCATAGAGCGGGGCGGCAAACGGATGGCGGGTCAACTGGGCGCCACAGCCACTGGCCAGGTAGATAATCGCGTCCAGTCCCTGGTTGTCAAAGGCCCGTTGATTGACGTTGCTCATGCGTTCGGCGCTGGTCGGGTCGCCTCCGTGCTGATGCATGGCTCCGCAACACCCCTGGTTTTCAGGGACCACCACCTCATATCCCAATCGGGTCAGGACGGCGATAGCCGCATCCAGTGCGGGTCGATCACTGATGCGTCCCGCGCAACCGGTAAAGAGGCCGACACGTCCCTGTTTAGGGGAGCTGGTCGGGTAGCGTGGGCGCCAACTGCCCAATCTGGCCCGGTTCGGCAGCAGATCGTCCAGGCGACGCATCTTTTTGCCGATCAGCGGGCGCAACAGCTGACGCAGACCGGTGTGGGTGTAGAGCCATAAACCGATTCGGCTCCATCCCTGGTAGGGCAGTCGGGTAATCAGGGAGTGGATGATCCGCTGTCTGCGGGTCTGGGATCGGGTTGCCCGGTAACCATCAATCAGGCGGCTGTAGTCGACGCCGGAGGGGCAGGCGGACTGGCAGGCAAGACAGCCGAGGCAGCGATCCAGATGCCGGTGGGCCCGTTGACTGTCCAGTGCGCCACTGGCTATTCCCTGTATCAGGGATATGCGTCCCCGGGGCGAGTCACCTTCATCCTGGGTCAGTTTGTAGGTGGGACAGTGGGGCAGACAGATCCCGCATTTGACGCAGCGGTCAGCCTCTTTCAGTAGGGCGTCGTTGTGATTCACGGTGTCTGACGTGGTCTGTTTCAAGATCAAAGCCGGTTTGTCGGGGTGGCCCTTGGGATTGGTCGGGTGAGGTCCTTCGGTTGCTGAGTGTCGTGGCAGGGCGGGATGATGTCAATTCATAAAGCAGATGACGATAGGGGTTGACAGAAAAATCACTATATTAGAAAATTATGAAACTTTAAATGCAGATGCATTTTTAAGTACTCCATCCTCCTTTGGTGGTTTATATTATTAAAAGGCGTAGCTTCCCCTGCTACGCCTCTTTTTTTGAATAAATAGTTCACCGGGCCTTGCCAGCGCGCGCGGGGTCCGGTAATATTCGCGCTCTTTTTTGAAGCGCTAGTATTGTTACTCCGCTGGAGCAAGTCAGATGACGACCGTAAGTGCAAAACCCGCAGAAGTGCGCCGCGACTGGTTCGTGGTCGACGCCACAGACAAGACCCTGGGCCGTCTCTCAACAGAGATTGCGCGCCGTTTGCGCGGAAAGCATAAACCTGAATATACCCCGCACGTGGATACCGGTGACTACATTGTGGTAGTCAATGCGGAAAAGATCCGCGTGACCGGTAATAAGATGAAAGACAAGATGTATCAACATCACACCGGATATATCGGCAACCTGAAATCCATCAGTCTGGAAAAGCTGCTGGAAAAGGCGCCGGAGCGTGTGATCGAGACCGCAGTCAAGGGCATGTTGCCCAAGAATCCACTGGGTCGTGCGATGTTCAAGAAGCTTAAGGTCTTTGCCGGCCCCGAGCATGCGCATCAGGCACAGCAGCCCCAGGCACTGGATATCTGAAATCCCTATAACGGAACAGAAAAATGGCTCAAACCCAGAATTATGCAACCGGACGTCGTAAAAGCTCTGCTGCTCGCGTCTTCCTGAGTGCCGGCAGCGGCAACATCGTGGTCAATGGTCGTCCCCTGGACGAGTACTTTGGCCGTGAAACTGCCCGTATGGTTGTCCGCCAGCCACTGGAAGTGGCTGACCTGTTGAAGAACGTGGACATCAAAGTGACCGTCAAGGGTGGCGGTACCACCGGACAGGCGGGTGCTATCCGTCACGGCATCGCCCGTGCGCTGTCTGATTACGATGAGGCGCTGCACAGCCCGATGCGCCGCGCCGGCTTCCTGACCCGCGATGCCCGCGAGGTGGAGCGTAAGAAAGTTGGTCTGCACAAAGCGCGCAAGCGTCCGCAGTACTCCAAGCGTTAAGCTGTACCTGGTGCTGCCGCTGGTGGCGCCGGACATTTGGGGATTCGTCTAACGGCAGGACTACGGACTCTGACTCCGTCAGTGGAGGTTCGAATCCTCCATCCCCAGCCATATTGAAACTACCCGCTCCGGCGGGTTTTTTCATGGGCAGTGAAAAAGGTGCTGTATGGAGGGTGAGAAGCTCCACCGAGGTTCGGCGCGCAGCGCCACGAGGAGCATAGCGACGAGCCCGGAGGGTGAGGCCGCAGGCCGAATAATCCTCCATCCCCAGACTGGGGCTCTCCGGTCGACCCGTGGACTGTTGTCCGCTGGCTGAAATATCCCGACTCTGTGTTAAAGATCTTGCCAATAGCTTTGCTATTGCCTTCAATCTTCGCCTTGATTCGGAATATTTCATCCCACCGGTCAATGCGCCCAGAGTCAACCGAAGAACCCCTGAAACAACCCGCTCTGGCGGGTTTTTTCATGGGCAGTGAAAAAGGTGCTGTATGGAGGGTGAGAAGCTTCACCGAGGTTCGGCGTGCAGCGCTGTTCCCAAAGGGTGAATAATCCCCCATCCCCGATAAACCGCCCGGGTTTGACGAATCAACTAAATACTCAAATGGCTGAAATATCTTCTCAGCTTGCCGGGTCTTTTTTAGTGAATCCAATTAACGGTATTAACACTTCAGGAGATCCAATGATGAAAAAATTAACCGCCACCACCCTGCTTGTGCTGGGAACTTTTCTGGCATCCGGCGCTACTTTGGCCAGCGGTATCGAAGATCTGAGTCAGGATCTGCTTTATGGCAAAGCGCCCGCGTCTGCAGTGGATTTTTCCCGACTGCCGGCAACCGCCGCTGGCAAGGCTTTCACCAGCCCCATCAGATCCGGTGGTGTTGAAGAGTTGAAGAGTGATCTTCTCTATGGGGGTGCATCTTTGTCCCAGGTGGACTTCACCCGAATGCCAGCGACAGCTGCGGGTAGAGAGGCCGCTAGCGCGTCTGCTTCCGCGGGTATTGATGATCAGCAGCATGATCTGCTCTATCGGGGGGCTGGTCGGATACGCTAAGGCCGCGAATTTCTGATACCTATTTCCCGGATGATCTTGGTCATCCGGTTTTTTTGTGTCGACAAAAAATGGTGTTCAACCTGATTGGGTGCAATATTCGGCTGGTTTCTCCGGGTGGGCGTGGTTTGAGCAGTACAAAAAAGCGACATTCAACAGACAGTCAGCCATTTTTGATCGATCCGGTAGATTCTTCAGATGAAATATGGGCTGTTTGATACTGAAAGTAGATTGTACTGATATTTCCCTAAAGTACTGTCATTCGGTATTTTTGTCTGCTTAGGAATTAAATAGCGCCTCTAATGTCGTTGTATTTTTACAACAAAACAGGAAACTGTGGTTTTTTTAAAAAAACAGGTTGCAAACCGTTCAGGGGAGTACTAGTATCTTCCCCGCACAGCAATTTTCGTATTTTCAATTTCAATTAGCGGGAATCTACTAATGAAAAAACTTCTTACTATCGCCATCGCCGCTGCTATCGTAGCGCCCATGGCTGCCAGCGCCGAGACCACTCTGTATGGACGTGCTGACGTTGCCGTAGTCAATAACGACAGCGACGCCGCCAATGGTGACGTTTGGGACGTGATCACCAACACCAGCCGTATCGGCGTAAAGGGTGGTGAGGATCTGGGTAATGGCATGAAGGCCATCTTCCAGTTCGAGTGGGCAGTCAACACCTCTGAAGGTGGTGGTCTGACCGGTCCGGCTAACGCTATCGACGGTCGTCTGGGCTTTGTCGGCCTGACCGGTGGCTTCGGTACCGTGGCTGTTGGTCGCCAGTGGACCCCTTACTACGGTTCTGTGGATAAGACCGATATCTTCAACGTCAACCCTGGTCAGGCTACCATGGGTGGTCTGGATGCTAGCTCCAACGCTCACTACCTGGGTCTGAGCCGTACCGGCAATGCAGTGGCTTATGTCTCTCCTGACTTCAATGGCTTCAGCGCCAAGGCAGCCATGATTATGGATGACGGTCGTACTGCTGTTGCTGTCGACCCGAGCGACGGTATCGATGCCTTCAACGTTAGCTTGGACTACAACAACGGTCCGTTGAGCGTCGGTTTCTCCTACCTGGACGTTGACAACGGTCTTGCTATGGCCGACCGTTGGGGTCTGGCCGGTAGCTACAACTTCGGCAACTTCAAGATCATTGCTCAGTACGAAGATCTGGATGATCTGCCCAATACCCCTAACACCGGTGCCGACTCCTATGCTATCGCTGGACAGGCCTTCTTCGGTAACAACACCCTGTACGCCGTATACGGCGAAAGGGATCTGGATGCCATCAACACCGATCTGTCTAACTGGGGTATCGGTATCCAGCACAACTTCAGCAAGGCTACCCGCATCTATGCTGATTACATTCAGCAGGAAACCGCTGCTAACACCGATGCAAGCACCTTTGGTGTGGGCCTGCGTCACGACTTCTAATCTGATCTCGATCAGTTAGAAAGCAGTAATAAAGAACGGGACCTTCGGGTCCCGTTTTTTTGTGGGCGTAAAAACAACTGTTAAGGGATTTGATTGCTGAATCGCTCCAGTGGATGTGGGGTGGTTTTTCTTCGAGTCGTATCCTGATTGCTGGCCGTGGGAGGTGTTTGAGTGGCGACTAGGCTTTCTTGGCGGCTATGGATTGTAGCTGAAGCAGCTCCTACGGAGTGTTTTGGCGAGGAATGTTTAGTAGGAGCCGCATCAGTCGACGGATACCATCCGTCTGAGGTGTCTACTCGATCACCTTGACCCCTTCCGGGGATCCTAGGATCAGCAGATCGGCCGGTCGCAGGGCGAAGATGCCGGTAGTTACCACGCCGGCGATGTTGTTGATCTCCTGCTCCATTTTGACCGGATCCATAATGCGCAGGTTGTGCACGTCCAGGATGATATTGCCGTTGTCGGTGATAAAGCCGTCCCGCCACACCGGGGTACCGCCCAGTTTCACCAACTGTCGGGCAACGTGGCTGCGGGCCATGGGGATCACCTCCACCGGTAGGGGGAACTCGCCCAGCACATCCACCAGTTTGCTCTCGTCGGCGATACAGATGAACCTTTTACTGGCGCCGGCGACGATCTTTTCCCGGGTCAGTGCGCCACCCCCACCCTTGATCAGGTGCAGATGTCGGGTCGATTCATCGGCGCCATCGATGTAGAGTTCCAGTTCGCCGGTAGCGTTCAGGTCAAGTACCGGGATGCCGTGTCCTTTCAGGCGTTCAGTGGATGCCTCTGAACTGGATACTGCGCCGTCTATGGTCTGTTTTATCTCCGCCAGTAGATCGATAAAGTGGTTAACCGTGGAGCCGGTTCCAACCCCAATGATGCCGCCCTTGACCTGTTTGACAGCCTCTGCCGCCGCCATCCGTTTCAGTTCGTCTTGGTTCATTACCGCTCCTCAATTCCACGTAGCCGACTGGTAA
This sequence comes from Sedimenticola thiotaurini, assembly GCF_001007875.1. Classification (NCBI taxonomy): domain Bacteria; kingdom Pseudomonadati; phylum Pseudomonadota; class Gammaproteobacteria; order Chromatiales; family Sedimenticolaceae; genus Sedimenticola; species Sedimenticola thiotaurini. Next base: position 3,034,560 of record NZ_CP011412.1, read on the forward strand.
TTACTATGGCCGGGTGTTTTATCACAAAATTCGTTCTTTGTACCATGATGCTGTCCTTTATCGCAGAAGGATTTCTGTGCTTGGGTATAAGCAAGTTTGATATATTGATGGAGCTATCCGCTGTAAGGTTGATTGCTTAGCTCCATTACCGTCGGGAAAACACAGGACAGAGTATGCCCCAGAGTTACATCGAGCGAATCCTTCGGGCACAGATATATGACATTGTTCGGGAGACACCCCTGGATCAGGCGGTTGGATTGTCTGAGCGGTTGAATAATGTGGTGCTCCTGAAGCGGGAGGATCTGCAGCCGGTTTTTTCATTTAAGCTGCGCGGCGCTTATAACCGGATACGGGGTCTTTCGGAGAGGGAAAAAGCCGGGGGTGTGATTGCTGCATCGGCCGGAAATCATGCCCAGGGTGTTGCGCTCTCGGCAAAGCACCTGGGTATCAAGGCGCTGATCGTAATGCCAAAAACCACGCCACTGATTAAAATCCAGGCGGTTAAAGCGCATGGGGCGAAAACGGTTTTATGGGGTGATTCCTATGACGAAGCCTGTGAGCATGCCCTGCAACTGGCTGCGCAGAAGGGTATGACCTTTGTCCATCCCTTCGATGATCCGGAGGTGATTGCCGGCCAGGGAACTATCGCCATGGAACTGTTGCGACAGCACGCTGGTCCACCTCACGCCATCTTTGTGCCGGTCGGTGGTGGCGGCCTGATCAGTGGCATTGCCGCCTACGTGAAATATGTCTATCCCCAGGTGAAAGTGATCGGTGTGGAGCCGGAGGATGCTCCTACTCTATACACCGCGTTGCAGAAGAAGCGTCGGGTGACCCTTCAGCAGGTGGGTATTTTTGCCGACGGTGTGGCGGTTAAGCAGATTGGCAAAGAGACTTTTCGGTTGGCGAGGGCGCTGGTGGATGAGGTGCTGCTGGTGTCTACTGATGAAATCTGCGCGGCCATAAAGGACCTGTTCGATGATACACGGACAGTGGCTGAGCCGGCCGGGGCGTTGGCGGTTGCCGGGTTAAAGAAGTATGTGGCCCGGGAAAACCTGGAAGAGCAAAGCCTGATAGCTATTGAGAGTGGCGCCAATATCAATTTTGATCGTCTGCGCCACGTCGCGGAGCGGGCTGAACTGGGCGAGCAGTGGGAGGTCCTGCTGGCGGTGGAGATACCGGAACAGCCGGGCAGTTTCCTTCGGTTTTGCCGTGCTATCGGCAAGCGTAGTGTTACCGAGTTTAATTACCGTTATGCCAATTCGGCACAGGCCCATGTATTTGTAGGTATTGAATTGGCGGGTGGTGGCGCGGAACGGGAGCAAGTGCTGCAACAACTCACTGAGAAGGGTTACCGGGTGGTGGATCTCACCGACAACGAGACCGCTAAGCTGCATATCCGTTACATGGTTGGCGGCCATTCACCGGGCGTCAATAGTGAATCCCTGTTTCGCTTCGAGTTCCCGGAGCGTCCCGGTGCGTTGCTCAATTTTTTGACCGGCATGGGGCAGCGTTGGAATATCTCTCTTTTCCACTACCGCAATCACGGGGCGGCTTATGGGCGGGTTTTGATGGGGGTGCAGATTGCCCATGGTGACAAGCGTGATTTTCAGGCATTTCTGAAAGAACTCGGTTATCCCTGGGCCGAGGAGACAGATAACCCGGCCTATCGGCTGTTCGCCTGCGGGGGTGAATGTTCGGATGCGGTGGAGAAGGCCTATCACGGTTGAGACGGCAGCAGTCAGCGACGCGGTCGGATAGTCCGGTGGTCTGTTCCGGTTCAGCCCTGCCGGTTTAAGTTAAGTAACCGGATACCCGCTCCCCGGATAAAAAAGACCCTGCTTCAGGGCCTTTTTTATTGGATAACGATTTAACGCTTTGTGGTGGCCTTTTTACGGGGCCGGACCTTTCTGGGACGAAGGGCCGCCTTCTTCTTGGTAACTTTCTTTTTGGCGGTGGCTTTTTTCTTAGAGGCGCTCTTTTTAGCAATCTTCTGTTTTGGAGCCGCTTTTTTCTTGGTAACTTTCTTTTTAGCGGCCGTTTTTTTCTTCGATACCTTTTTCTTCACCACCTTCTTTTTTGCGGCGGCTTTCTTCTTCGCTACTTTTTTCTTTACGACTTTCTTTTTGGCCGCGCTCTTCTTCTTGGTTACTTTTTTCTTGGCAACCTTCTTTTTAGCGACGGCTTTCTTCTTTGTCACTGCTTTCTTTTTGCTGATGCTCTTTTTGGGGGTAACAGCCTTTTTGCTGGTGGTTTTTTTTGCAGCTGCGCTCTTCTTTTTTGCAGCCTTCTTTTTGCTGGCTTTTTTGACGGCCATTACGCTCCCTCCGCGATCAGAATGCAAAAGTCTGTTTTGAGTATAATAAAGTATTCAGAAAAAGCTAGTAAATCACGGATATTTTGGAGTTTTTTGGGCTGTTCAGTAGGGGTGTTCATTGATAAAGGATGGTGGGTAAACGCTGCTGCTGTTTGTTGCAGTGCGGTTTTTTAGAAGCGGTTTATCTATAGCTTCAAAACGCCTGGTAGCCCTGCTCGGTAATAATACCGTGCAACGGGACATCCCAAGTCTGTCGCTTGAGTTTTTTTACCCGTTGAAAATCGTGTGCATAACCTATTAAGGTGGGGCGTACCCACCCTTTGTGCCTACGCTGATAAGCCAGTGTTCGATCATAATAACCGCCACCCATACCCATACGGGTGCCGTCATTGCTGAATGCCACCAACGGCATGATGATCAGATCCAGACTCCAGGGTGGCACCGGTTTTCTGTGTCGGGTGTCCGGTTCGGCAATGCCGAACCGATTGGGGTGCAGGGAATCGCCGGGGCGGAACTCTGCAAACCAGAGGGCATTATATGAACCGGGTCGGAGCACCGGCAGGTAGAGTTGTTTGTTGAGTTTTAGCAACCGCTCGGCCAGCGGCTGAGGATTCAGTTCGCCGTCGGACGCCAGGTAGAGTGCGATCCGCCGGGAGCGAACCAGATGAATGTTTCTGACGAAATATCTGGCTGCCGATCGGCTGTGCCTGCGCTGCTCCCGGCTGGAGAGAGTGCGGCGTCTGGCGCGGATAGTTCGGCGAATCTGTTTGAGGTTCTGCATACACTGTGCGGGAATGAAATAAGGTACCCCCCACCTGTGCCGTAGCAAATCATCGTTCTTGAACCAGTAGGTTCAAGTGGGGACGACAAGGAGGCTTAAGGCTTTCCGCTCGGGGGCGGACATGCACAATGGCACTCCTATTAAGTCCCCGGGGTAATGAATAGGCTCAAGAAAATACCCGATTCGCTTACAAACACTGCAGGGGATACCTGTGTAAACAGGCTAACCCGATTGGGTTTAAAGATCCAGCTGATTTTCTTTACTAAGAACGGCGTCGATTTTTTGCTGCATATTGCGCAGGCGCTCGTTAACCCCGGTGTTGATCTCCTCTTTTGCCTGCTGCCTTTCCAGCAGTTCATGGGCCAAATTGAGCGATGCCATGACTGCGATCCGGTCGGTTCCCAATACTTTGCCACTGGAGCGAATTTCGCGCATTTTCTGATCCACCAGGCGTGCAGCGGATCTGAGGCTCTCCTCCTCGCTTGGCTGGCAGGCGACTCGATACTCCTTGTCCAGTATGCGCACAATAACGGGGATGCTGTTTTCGGTCACGATTTGTACCCAGTGTTTACAGGTTTTGTAGTTTCGGATAGGAAGTGCGGCGCTGCCTGAATCCCGGTCAACCGGTTTCGATGGCCCGCAATCGGGAGATCATGGCCTCGACCCGGCTTCTGGCCAGTTCGGTCTTCTCGATCAGTTCTGCCCTCTCCGACATCAACTCCTGCTGCTTACCGCGCAGACTGCTGTTCTCCTGGCGCAGTCGCTCGACAGTCTGGATCAGTTGATCCACCTGGGATTCAAGCCGCTTCAGGTCCAGTTCTGTGGTGGAGTTGGGGTCGTTCGCGTTCATAGGGTCCAATATAGAGTGAGCCATCGTGTCGGTCAACGTTATCCACTGGCATGATACAATGATTAACAGGATATGGAATGAGATATTCCGTGGCGGGTGACGTTGTTCTGATATTTCGATGTGTCAAGATTCCGTGAGGCAGGTTTCCGATGACTGAAAGCAGTTTAGATTATGAGCGTGTCGAGCGGCAGATGGCGTCGGCCGATATTGAGAGCAGTGGTGCGGAGGTGCATGGCATTTTATGCGGACTGATCTGCAGTGGTCGGGAGGATGCCCGGGCACGTTGGTTTAGTGAGTTGTTTAATGAGGAGCAGTCGACCGACCTGCTGGTGCGTGAGTGTGCCACGTCACTCGGTGTACTGCATGATGAAACGGTTGCTGCAGTGCAGGGTCCCGGCTTGGGTTTCACTCCATTTCTGCCGGATGATGAGAAGCCGCTCAAGTTGCGTGCCCAGGCGGTGGCGGACTGGTGTCAGGGCTTTCTCTATGGTGTCGGTGTGGCAGGTTTGACGGCGGGTCATCAGTTTTCCAGCGAGACTCAGGAAGCGTTGACTTCTCTGAGCGAGATCACCCGCATGGACCTGGATCAGTTGGAGAGTGGTGAAGAAGATGAAGAGGCGTTGATGGAAGTGACAGAATTTATCTGGGTGGCCGCAATGCTGGTCCACGGGGAGATGGTAGCTGATGAGACTGAACGTTCATGACCCGCGCTGAGTTTAAACGGCGGCGCAGCCAGTTAATGCGCATGATGGGACCGGGGAGTATCGCCATACTGCCCGCCGCCCCGGTGGCAATCCGTAATCGGGATGCCGATTACCCCTATCGACCGGACAGTGATTTCTACTATCTGACCGGCTTCCCGGAGCCGGAAGCGGTGGCTGTACTGATTCCCGGACGCAAGCAGGCCGAGTACGTTCTGTTTTGCCGGGAACGGGATCTGGAGAAGGAGACCTGGAACGGCCGTCGGGCCGGGCAGGAGGGTGCCTGTGAACTCTATGGCGCCGATGACTCCTTCCCCATCGGAGATCTGAACGACATCCTGCCACGGATGATCGAACAGAGTGAGCGGGTCTTCTACGCCATGGGTTGCAACCATGAGCTGGACAAGCAGATGTCGGAGTGGATCAGTGCCATCCGGCGCCAGGGACGTGCCGGCGTGCCCGGCCCGATCGAGTTTGTGGCGCTGGACCACTATCTGCACGATATGCGCCTCTATAAGAGCCGTTCCGAGATCAAGACCATGCGTACAGCGGCCAAGATTTCGGCCAAGGCACACAAACGCGCCATGCAGTATTGCCGACCCGGGCTGATGGAGTGGCAGGTGGAGGCGGAACTGGTGCACGAGTGTGCCCGGCATGGTGGTCGCTTTCAGGCCTACACGCCCATCGTGGGCGGTGGTGCCAACGGTTGTATTCTGCACTACGTGGAGAACTCCGCCGAGTTGAAATCGGGTGACCTGCTGCTGATCGATGCCGGTTGCGAGTACGACTATTACGCCTCTGATATTACCCGCACCTTCCCGGTCAACGGCCGGTTTTCACCGGAACAGCGTGCGCTCTATGAACTGGTACTGAAATCCCAGGCCGCCGCCATCGAGCAGGTTCGCCCGGGTAATCACTGGAATGATCCCAATGATGCCGTGGTGAAAGTGATTACCAAGGGACTGGTGGAACTGGGCATACTCAAGGGGCGTGTCTCCACCCTGATAAAGAATGAAGCCTACAAGCCCTTTTACATGCACCGGGCCGGCCACTGGCTGGGTATGGATGTGCATGATGTGGGGGATTACAAAATCGATGGCAAGTGGCGCCAACTGGAGCCGGGCATGGTGTTGACGGTGGAGCCGGGACTCTACATTCCGGCTGGATCCAAAGGCGTGGCCAGGAAGTGGTGGGACATCGGTATCCGCATCGAGGATGACGTGCTGGTCACCAAGGATGGGCACGACATCCTCTCCAAGGATGTGCCCAAGTCGGTGGAGGAGATCGAGGCCCTGATGGCGCGTTGAATTGCCTGTTCAGAGCGCCTCGCCGTCAGCCGTAAACAGTACCAGGTCCTGGATATCCAGTTTCAGGGCGACACTATCCCCGACACTGTGCTGCTGATGGCTGGGGGCGAGACACTGGAACCGGTCGCCGCTCTCCAGCTGCAATGTGTAGAGGTAGGCTGCCCCCTGGAACAGCCGCTCGTCGATGCGTGCCCGGATACCCTCCTGTTTGGTGGTCAGGTGAATATCGTCGGGCCGTACCAGCAACTGCAGGGTGGTACCGGGGGCGATCCCCTCGGGCAGTTTGCCGCTCAGGCGTCCAAACGGGGTGTTGATGCTGTTTCTGTCGTTCACGGTGATGTCAAACAGGGCGCCCCGCCCGACAAAATCCGCCACAAAGGTGGTGGCCGGATGGTGATAGAGGTTGTAACCAGTGTCCCACTGGTGCAGTTCACCCCGGTTCATGACACCGATCCGATCCGCCATGGTGAACGCCTCGGTCTGGTCGTGGGTTACCAGGATGGCGGTAACTCCATCCTGTTTCAACAGCGCCCTTACCTCGCTGGCCAGTTGACCCCGTAACTCGGGATCCAGGGCAGAAAAGGGTTCATCCAACAGCAGTACCGTCGGTCTGGGTGCCATGGCCCGGGCCAAGGCAATACGTTGCTGCTGCCCGCCAGATAACTGGTGCGGGTGCTGGCTGGCCAGATCGGCCAGGCCGACCAGGTCCAGCAGTTCCGCGATCCGCGTCTGCCTCGCCCGGACGCCCTGTCCACGCAGGCCGAAGCCGATATTTTCAGCCACCGTCAGATGGGGAAACAGGGCGAAGTCCTGAAATACCATGCCGACCCGGCGCCGTTCCGGCGCGACCATGTGCCGGGTGTCGCAGACCACTTTGCCATGCAGGGCGACGCTGCCGTCGCGCAGTGGCTCAAATCCCGCAATGGCCCGCAGCAGGGTGGTTTTGCCACAGCCGCTGGGACCCAGCAGGCAACCGATGTCCCCTTCATGCAGCCTGAGGCTGACCCGGTGGACCACTTCGGTTGCACCAAAGCCGATGGATGCCTCATTCAGTTCCAGTTGATAGGTCATGCTTCTCTCTCGAATTACGTATGGAGCGGCTCAACAGGATGACCGGGATGATACCCGCCAGCACAATGGTCAGGGCGGCACTGGCGGAATCCTGCAGGCGTTCGTCCGATGCCAGTTCAAACGCCCGCACCGCCAGGGTATTGAAGTTGAAGGGGCGCAGTACCAGGGTGGCCGGTAACTCCTTCATCACATCCACGAACACCAACAGCAAGGCCGTGAGCAGGCTCCCCCTCAGCATCGGCAGGTGGACCCGGTGCAGCACCTGGCCCGGTGACGCGCCCAGGGTGCGGGCGCTTTCGTCAATGCTCTGCTTGATCTTGCCCAGTCCCGCTTCCACAGTCTGTAATGATACCGCCAGGAAGCGCACCAGGTAGGCCAGTACCAGCGCCACTAAGGTGCCACTCAACAGCAGTCCGCTGGAGATGTCGAAGTGGGCTCGCAACCAGCTGTCGATGCTGTTGTCCAGCCAAGCCAGCGGCAGCATCACGCCCACTGCGATCACCGTACCGGGAACCGCATAGCCCATTCCGGCCACCCGGACCGCCACCACCGTAGCCCGGTCGGGACTGAGGCGGCGGCCATAGCCCATCAGTAGCGCCAGCAACAGGGCCAGCAGCGCCGTACCGGCAGCCAGTCCCACGGTGTGCAGTATCAGCCGTAAAAACTCCCCGTCGATCATCTCCCGGGTCTCGATGGCCCACCAGAGCAGTTGCCCCGCCGGTAGCAGGAAACCGAAGAAGAGCGCGGCGGAACAGATCAGCACGGCGCCCAGCTTCTGGCGTCCACGCAGCACAAAGCCGGGCAGGGATTGGTGGCGCTGGCTGGAGTGGTGGTAGCGCATTTTGCGCCGGGACCAGCGCTCCAGCAGTACCAGGGTAAAAACAAACAGCAATAGGGCGGTGGAGAGTTGGGCGGCCGCCGCACTGTCATCCATGCCGAACCAGGTGCGGAAGATGCCGGTAGTGAATGTACCGATGCCGAAGTATTGTACAGTGCCGTAATCGGCCAGGGTCTCCATCAGCGCCAGGCTCAGGCCGGCCACCACGGCCGGACGGGCCAGCGGCAGGGCGACCCGGAAAAACGTTCGCCAGGGACCGTTGCCCAGTGAGCGGCTCACCTCCAGGACACAGACCGACTGGTCCAGAAAGGCGGCGCGGGAGAGCAGGTAGACATAGGGGTAGAGGGTCAGGGACAACATGCCGCCGGCTCCCCAGAGGGAACGGATCTCGGGAAACCAGTAGTCACCGTAACGCAGGTCGAACCAGTCCCGCAGAGTGGACTGTACCGGACCGGCCACATCAAACATGCCGGTGTAAGTATAGGCGATGATATAGGCCGGCATAGCCATGGGCAGCAGCAGTGCCCATTCGAAAAAGCCCCGGCCGGGGAAACGGCACATGGTGGTGAGCCAGGCGGTGGAGACCCCGATCAGCAGGGTGCCGACGGTCACCTCCAGCATCAGCAGCAGTGAGTTGCTGATATAGTCGGTCAGCACGGTATTGGCCAGGTGTTGCCACACCTCGCCCGCCGGGATCAGGGCATAACTGGTAACCACCAGCACCGGCATGGCCAGCAGCAGGGCGGTAGCCGTAATGCCGAGTCGCCAGGACAGTGGCGCGCTCGTTCTCCTGTAGTTATTGGAAGCCAAGGGTTTATTACTACCAGAATGACTGAGACAAAAAACCCGACGCCACCCGTTAGGATGGCGTCGAGAGGGCAGGGCCTATTCTCTGGCTGCCAGCGTGATAGTGCAATAGCAGCCGCCGGGATGTCCGGTTACTTCCAGCCGGCCCGATCCATCAGACGGACGGCGGCCGGGTTGTTTTTGCCCAGTTCGGAGAGGTTGAGGGTATCGCCTTTGAAATTGCCCCACTGTTGCAGGGTGTCAGACCACTCCACACCCGGCCGTACCGGATACTCATGGTTGACGCTGGCGTACCAGCCCTGGGCTTTTTCGCTGGTGAGAAACTCCAATAGCTGGATTGCTGCTGCCTTATTCCGGGCAGAGCGGGTTACACCGGCGCCACTGACGTTGACATGGGCACCGCGATCGCTCTGGTTGGGCCAGAACAGGGCGACCTTGGCGGCGGCCGCCTTTTCATTCTCATCCTTGCTGTTGATCATGGCACCCAGATAGTAAGTGTTCACAATGGCCAGATCACAGACGCCGGCCGCAGCCGCCTTGACCTGATCCCGGTCGCCCCCCTTGGGGTTGCGGGCAAAGTTTTTCACGAAGCTGTCGGCCCACTGCTGGGTGGCGGCCTCACCGTCAGCTGCGATCATGGAGGCCACCAGTGACTGGTTGTAGATGTTCCCGGAACCGCGGATGCAGATGCGGCCTTTCCACTGTTCGTCCGCCAGTGCCTCGTAGCTGGAGAGCTGCTTGGGATCAACCCGGTCCTTTACATAGGTGATGACCCGGGCCCGCACTGACAGGCCGTGCCAGTAGCCTTCCGGGTCCCGGTAGTGAGCAGGTATGGCGCTGGTAAGCTTTTCACTGTTGATCGGTTGCAGTACATCCGCCTCTTTGGCGCGGTGCAGCCGGCCGGCATCGGTGGTGATAAACAGATCCGCCGGGGAGTTTGCCCCCTCCGACTGCAGCCGTTTCAGTAGGGCGTCGGCCTTACCGGTGACCAGATTGACCTGGATGCCGCTTTCACTGCTGAACTGATCCAGCAGCGGTTTGATCAATGCCTCCTTACGGGCGGAGTAAACATTCACTTCCGCCGCCAGGGCATTGCCACAGAGGGCGATGGCGGTAGAGAAAACGGCGAACTTGAAACGGGAAATCATGGGAATCTGTCTCCAGGTTGGTTGGTTCTTGATCTGTATTCTATTAAGAATCATTCGCATTATCAATCTTTATTATCTCCCCATGCTTTCCACTGCCGGCTATTGTTTGCGACGCATCCGCCGCTCCCCTTGGCGGCGCTGGGCAGTTGGCAGCGGGCGCTACCGTCGTTATTGGCAAAGCAGAATTCAGCAGGTATAGTCGACCACTCAGTCCAAAACACCGCGGGAGAGATCGGCTCAGGCCGACGCCGAAGGCGCAAACCGTCCGGAATCGCTCAGGCAGAAGGACCTCGGTGTGGGGAGAAATTGTTTCTTCCGGATTGACTCTGGAGAGCGGCCGTCAGGCCCACCGACGGGGCAGGGACCGGTTTGTCCGGTTTCAAACTCTCAGGTTCAGGACAGAGGGGCGGCGCAGGATTGATCCCCTGCGCCGCCCTTTTTTTTGTCCTGGAACAGCCGGAAACGGCTCTGTTCAGGGACGCCCCGTTTGCTGTGCTGACCCTGGACGGTCGGCAACGGCTTGTTTTTGACTGGTGGAGAATCCGATGGGAAACAGAACCATACTTTTCGATATCCATAATCAGATGGGTGCCCGCATCGTCCCGTTTGGTGGCTGGGACATGCCGCTGCACTATGGCTCCCAGCTGGAAGAGCATCATGCCGTGCGCCGGGTTGCCGGCATGTTCGATGTCTGTCACATGACGGTGGTGGATCTCTCCGGTGACCGGGTGCGTGATTTTCTGCGCCACCTGCTGGCCAATGACGTGGCGCGCCTGCAGCAGCCCGGCAAGGCCCTCTACAGCTGCATGCTGAACGAGCAGGGCGGTGTCATCGACGACCTCATCGTCTACTTTATGAGTGACAGCTGGTTTCGCATGGTGGTCAATGCCGGCACCACTGAGAAGGATGTTGCCTGGCTGAACCGGCAGGCGCCGGAGTTTGGCGTTACGGTGACGCCGCGCCGGGACCTGGCCATGATTGCGGTACAGGGGCCCCAGGCGCGCAACAAGGCGCTGCCCCTGCTGCCTGAAGCGCTGCGCGAGCCAGCGGCCGGACTGAAACCTTTTTTTGCCGCAACTGCGGATGACTGGTTTGTCGGGCGGACCGGCTACACCGGTGAGGACGGCTTTGAGGTGGTGATGCCGGAGGATCAGGCGGTTGCCTTCTGGCAGGCCCTGGCGGATGCCGGTGTGCAGCCCTGTGGTCTGGGCGCCCGGGATACTCTGCGCCTGGAGGCGGGTATGAACCTGTACGGCTCCGACATGGACGAAAACGTGTCGCCGCTGGAAGCGGGTCTGAACTGGACCATTGCCTGGGAGCCGGCGGATCGGGCATTTATCGGTCGTACAGCCATCGAGGCTCATCGGGACGATCCGGCCAATCGGCAGTTTGTCGGTCTGGTATTGAGTGGTCGTGGCGTATTGCGCAATCATCAGAAGCTGTTCGTTGCCGACCAGGAGGTTGGTGAGATCACTTCCGGCGGATTTGCGCCTACACTGGAGAAATCCATCGCCCTGGCACGGCTGGCGCCTGAAGTGAGCGGGCAGTGTGAAGTGGAGATTCGCGGCAAGCGGATACCGGCCAGAATCGTACGGCCCCCCTTCGTGCGCAACGGCAAGGCGCTGGTGGAGCTGTAGGGCAATTCAGACTAACCCTGGCCGGCAGCGCTCGCCGGATGTTTCAACTTTTATAATTCGCGCTAACAACCTGATTAGCCAAATAACGAGGGCCAAGAAATGAGCAATGTACCCAATGATCTGAAATACGCCAAGAGTCACGAGTGGGTGCGGGACGAAGAGGACGGTACGGTGTTTGTCGGCATCACCGAGCATGCCCAGGAGATGCTGGGTGATCTGGTTTTTGTTGAGCTGCCCGAACTGGGCGCCACCCTGGAAGCCGGCAGTGAGTGTGCCGTGGTGGAGTCGGTGAAGGCGGCTTCGGATGTCTACAGTCCGGTATCCGGGGAAGTGATAGCGATCAACGAAGCCCTGGCGGATGCCCCGGAGACGGTCAACCAGGATGCGTTCGGTGACGGCTGGCTGTTCCAGGTCAAACTCTCTGCCCCGGCAGAACTGGATGAACTGCTGGATGCCGAGGCCTACACCGAGGTAATGGAAGCGGAAGCGCACTGAGAGGATTCCTAGAGAGATGCCATTTATCCCCCACACAGAAGAAGAGGTGCAGGAGATGCTGGCCGCCATTGGTGCCGCCAGTACCGACGACCTGTTCGACGAGATACCGGCCAGCCTGCGGCTCTCCCAGCTGGACGCCATCCCCACCGCGCTGTCGGAGATGGAGATCACCCGGCTGATGAGCCAGCGCGCCCAGCAGGATGGTCAACCAGTCTGCTTCCTGGGTGCCGGTGCGTACGATCACCATATTCCGGCGGCGGTCTGGCAGATCACCACCCGGGGTGAGTTCTATACCGCCTACACCCCCTATCAGGCGGAAGCCAGCCAGGGTACCCTGCAGCTGTTGTACGAGTACCAGTCCATGATGGTGGCGTTGACCGGTATGGATGTCTCCAACGCCTCCCTCTATGACGGCGCCTCGGCGCTGGCCGAAGCGGTGCTGATGGCGGTGCGGGCCAATCGCAAGTCCAAATCGAAACGTATCCTGATGCCGCGCACCGTCCATCCGGCCTATCGCCGGGTGGTGCACAACATCGTCAGGAACCAGCAGATCGAACTGGTGGAGTTGCCCTTCGACCCGCAGGGCGGTCACACCGATCCGGCCGTGCTGGAACCGTATGCAGGTGAGGATTTTGCCGCCCTGGTGATTCCGCAACCCAACTTCTTCGGTGTGCTGGAAGAGGTGGATGCCCTGACCGACTGGGCCCACGCCAACGGCGCCCTGGCCATCGGTCTGGTCAACCCGCTCAGTCTGGCGCTGCTGACCCCGCCCGGTGAGTGGGGAGAGACCGGTGCCGATATCTGCTGTGGTGAGGGCCAGCCGCTGGGCGCGCCACTCTCTTCCGGCGGTCCCTACTTCGGATTCCTCTGTTGTAAGCAGGCTCAGGTGCGGCAGATGCCGGGGCGTATTATCGGCCGGACCGAAGATCTGGATGGCAAGGTGGGCTACACCCTGACCCTGCAGGCTCGTGAGCAGCATATCCGCCGTTCCAAGGCGACTTCGAACATCTGCACCAACCAGGGGCTGATGGTCACCGCCGCCACCATCCATATGGCACTGCTGGGTAGTGAAGGTCTGGAACGGGCTGCCGCCGCCAGTTATGAGAATACCCGCCAGCTGGAGCAGACCCTGACCGCCATACCGGGTGTGGAGACCCTTTTCCAGCGGCCCGCTTTCCATGAGCGGGTGGTGACCCTGCCGGCGCCGGCGGCCAGTGTGCTGCGTTCCCTGGCCGCTCACAACCTGTTGGGTGGGCTGGATCTGTCCCGCGACTATCCGGAGCTGGGCGAGGCGATTCTGGTCTGTGCCACGGAAAAGCGGACCGCTGACGAGATCGCCGCCTATGGGGAAAAACTGGCCCGGGTGATCCAGCTGCAGGGTGGTGTGACCTGCGGTCTGGTGCCGAAAGAGTAATCGGGAGAATCTGCAGCATGTTAATTTTTGAACAATCCAAGACCGGACGTTATGCGCCGGCGCAATCGCCCCTCAATCGGGCTGATGTGAGCGGCTTGCCTGAACAGTTCCGCCGCAAGCGGTCCGCCGCCCTGCCGGAGGTTTCCGAGATGCAGGCGGTACGCCACTACACCCGTCTGTCCCGTAAGAACTTCTCCATCGACACCCATTTCTACCCGCTGGGCTCCTGCACCATGAAGTACAACCCGCGGGCCTGTAACAGCCTGGCCAGTCTGCCGGGGCTGGAGTCACGCCACCCGGAGGCGCCGGAGAGCCATAGCCAGGGTTTTATGGCCTGTCTTTATGAGCTGCAGGAGATGCTGCGGGAAGTGACCGGCATGAAGGCGGTATCGCTCAGTCCGGCGGCGGGTGCACAGGGCGAGTTTGCCGGTGTGGCCATGATCCGTGCCTACCACGATGCGCGGGGTGACAGCGCCCGTTGTGAAATCCTGGTGCCGGATGCGGCCCACGGCACCAATCCGGCCTCGGCGGTGATGTGCGGTTACAAGGTGCGGGAGATACCCACCGGACCGGCGGGTGACGTGGACCTGGAAGCACTGCAGGCGGTGGTCGGGCCCCAGACTGCCGGGATCATGCTGACCAACCCCTCCACCCTGGGAGTGTTCGATCGTAATATCGAGGCGATTGCCAAAACCGTCCATGATGCGGGCGGTCTGCTCTACTACGATGGCGCCAATCTGAATGCCATCCTGGGCAAGGTGCGGCCCGGTACCATGGGCTTCGATGTGATCCATATGAACCTGCACAAAACCTTCTCCACCCCGCACGGTGGTGGCGGACCGGGGGCCGGGCCGGTGGGGGTCAGTGAACGACTGGTCCCTTACCTGCCAGTACCCATGGTGACCTGGGACGGGGATCAGTATCACTGGCTGACCGAGCGGGAGTGTCCCGAGAGCATCGGCCGTCTGACCGCTTTTGCCGGTAATGCCGGGGTGCTGTTGCGGGCCTATATCTATGCCCGCATGCTGGGCCGAGAAGGCATGCCCCGGGTGGCCGAGTTCTCCACCCTGAATGCCAACTACATGATGAAACAGCTGCAGGCGGCCGGCTTCCAGGCTGCCTATCCGGAACGCCGGGCGACCCATGAGTTCATCATTACCCTGAAGCAGCAGGCCAAGGAGCTGGGCGTCAACACCATGGACTTCGCCAAACGGCTGTTGGATTACGGCTTCCACGCGCCCACCACCTACTTCCCGTTACTGGTGCCGGAGTGTCTGCTGATCGAGCCGACCGAGACCGAGGACAAGGCGACGCTGGATGCCTTCATCGACGCCATGGGCAGGATTCTGGATGAGGCGAAGGAGAACCCGGAAATGGTGAAGGGTGCCCCCTACAGTCTGCCGGTAAAACGGCTGGATGATGTGAAAGCGGCCCGGGAGCTGGATCTGGCCTGGTCGTCGGAGTCTGACTGAATGGCCAACCAGAAGGCCGCCGGCATTCGACGTATTATCAATGCCGGTGGCTACTCCCTGGCGGGATTCGCCGCCTGCTGGCGCCATGAGGCGGCGTTCCGCCAGGAACTGGCCGGGCTGATCCTGCTGCTGCCGTTGGCCCTCTATCTGGGTCAGACCGGGGTTGAGCGGGCACTGCTGGTGGGCAGCCTGTTACTGGTACCCTTGGCGGAGTTGTTCAACTCGGCCATCGAGGCCGTGGTGGACCGTTTTGGTGGCGAGCAGCACGAACTCTCGGGGCGGGCCAAGGATATCGGTTCGGCGGCGGTATTTCTGGCGATTGTTATCGCCATCATCACCTGGCTGTTGGTTCTGTTTCCATACCGCTGAAGAACAGAAATCTGCCTTCATTTGGTGCAGATTCGGCATCCGACATTTCTTCATCTGATCTAAGTCAATGCCATACCCGGTTTCTGCTGGCAGTTTCTATCCATTTCCCTGTTGATCAGAGTAGAATTCGCGGCCTGATCGATACCCACGGAGGATAGAATGTCTGCACTGATTTGTGGCTCCATGGCCTTTGACACCATTATGGTCTTCCCGGACCAGTTCAAGAACCACATCTTGCCGGAGCAGGTACATATCCTTAATGTTTCCTTCCTGGTCCCGGAGTTGCGGCGTGAATTTGGCGGCTGTGCCGGCAATATCGCCTACAACCTGAAGCTGCTGGGGGGTGACGGTAAGCCGATGGCCACCGTCGGTGCCGATTTTGGCGCCTATGCCAGCTGGATGGACGAAGTAGGTGTCAGCCGGGACCATATCAAGGTGATCGAAGACAGCTACACCGCCCAGGCCTACATCACCACCGACAAAGACGACAACCAGATCAACGCTTTCCATCCGGGTGCCATGAACTTTTCCCACCTCAACCGGATTGACGGGACCATCGGCGCCACACTCGGACTGATCTCCCCGGATGGCCGGCAAGGCATGATCGAGCACGCTCAGCAGTTCGTCGAACAGGGTGTGCCGTTTATTTTCGATCCTGGCCAGGGCCTGCCCATGTTCAATGGCGAGGAGCTGAAACTGTTCGTGGAGCAGGCGGACTGGCTGGCCTTCAACGACTACGAAGCCAAGCTGATGGTGGAGCGCACCGGCATGAGCGCCGAGCAGATGGCACAGCAGGTGAAAGCGGTTATCATCACCCGTGGTGGCCAGGGTTCACTGATCTATACAGCGGACAAGCAGTACGAAATCCCGGCAGTGCCGGTATCCGGCATCGTTGACCCCACAGGTTGTGGTGATGCTTATCGGGCCGGCCTGTTGTATGGTTTGATGAACGATATGGATTGGCAGACCACGGGGCGTGTTGCCTCGCTGATGGGTGGTATCAAAATCGAAGAGGCGGGACCGCAGAATCACCGCTTTGAGCGCGATGAGTTTAACGAGCGCTTCAAGACTGTCTTCGGTTACGCCCTCTGAGCGGAGCAGACTTGATTCGCCGTGTCCGGCGGGCGCCCTAGTAGCACGGGCCTGCCAATCTATTGGCTTGAGTGACAGCTTTGATCCCGATCCAAACAACCCAGAGAATGGACCATGACAGGACATTATGACGAATCGGGCTTCGTGCCCCTGAATATTGCCGTGCTGACCGTATCGGATACCCGTACCGAGGAGACCGACAAGTCGGGCAAGGTGCTCCAGGAGGGCGCTGCGGCTGCCGGCCACAACGTGGTGGAGAAGGCGATCGTCAAGGATGATATCTACCAGATGCGGGCGATCTTCTCGCGCTGGATCGCCGATCCGGATGTACACGTGATTATCAGCACCGGCGGCACCGGCATTACCGGCCGTGACAGTACGCCGGAAGCGGTTATGCCGCTGCTGGAGAAGTCCATTGAGGGATTCGGCGAACTGTTCCGGCATGTCTCCCTGGAGGAGATTGGCGCTTCGGCCATCCAGTCCAGGGCGATCGCCGGGTTGACCAATCAGACCCTGGTGTTCTGCCTGCCCGGCTCCACCGGTGCCTGCCGTACCGGCTGGGAGAAAATACTCAATCCGCAACTGGATCATCGTACCCGGCCGTGTAATTTTGCCCAGATGTTTCGGGCCTGACACCAGGCCTGCAACAGAACCCGAGAGTAGATACTGATGAGTGATTGTGGTTGTTCTTCCGTCGCCGAGCCGAGCATGAAACCGCTGGAAGAGGCGCTGGCCCTGCTGCTCTCCCATGCCCAGGCAGTGCCCGAGTACGATACGGTCTCGCTGGCGGAGGCTAATGGCCGTGTTCTGGCTGAACCGGTGATAAGCCAGATCAATATGCCGCCCTGGGACAACAGTGCAATGGATGGTTACGCGGTGAACACGGCGGATCTTAACGAGACGCCCTGCACCCTGCCTGTCTCCCAGCGTATCCCGGCTGGTGCTGCGCCGGAGCCGCTGGCAGCGGGTACGGCGGCGCGCATCTTTACCGGTGCCCCGGTGCCTCCTAATGCCGATGCCGTGGTGATTCAGGAGGTGTGTGAGCAGCAGGGCGATCAGGTCACTATCCGTCAATCTGCTGCTCCGGGAGCCAATATCCGCAATGCCGGTGAGGACACCCGGATCGGCCAGAAGGTGTTGCAGGCCGGCACCCGTCTGGGTGCCCAGCACATCGGGCTGGCGGCCTCGGTAGGCGTGAGTGAACTGACGGTCTACCGACGCCTGAAGGTGGCGCTGTTCTCCTCCGGCGACGAACTGATCAGCCCCGGTCAGCCACTCGGGCCGGGTCAGATCTACAACTCCAACGAGTACACCCTGCGGGCGCTGTTACAGGCGCTGGGTTGTGAAATCATCAGCCTGGGGATTGTAAAAGATACCTTCGAGGCGACTTGTGATGCGCTCTCCCGAGCTGCCGGGCAGGCCGATCTGGTGATGACCTCCGGTGGGGTCTCGGTGGGGGAAGAGGATCACCTGAAACCGGCCGTCGAGGCGCTCGGCTCCCTGGATCTGTGGAAAATCGCCATTCGCCCGGGCAAGCCACTCGCGTTTGGTCATATCCAGGGCACCCCTTTCATCGGCACACCCGGTAATCCGGTCTCCCTGTTTGTCACTTTTTGCCTGTTTGCCCGACCCTTTATCCTCAAACGGCAGGGTGTCCGGGAGGCGGAACAGACGCCGACTCCGATCCTGGCCAGGGCCGATTTTGACTGGCCGAAAGCCGAAAAGCGGCGTGAGTTTGCCCGCGCCCAGCTCAACCTGGACGCCCAGGGGGAGGCGCAGGTGAGTCTCTACTCCAGCCGCTCTTCCGGCGTACTCAACTCCCTCACCTGGGCCAACGGCCTGGCGATACTGCCGGAACAGCAGACCCTGGTACGTGGGGACATGGTGCAATTTCTGCCCTTCAGCGAGTTACTCAAATGATCAATCTGCTCTACTTTGCCCGCTTGCGCGAAGCGCTGCAGACCGGTTCCGAAACTCTGGATCCGCAATCCGATTCCACCACTGTCGCTACAATTGTGGACCAATTGCGGGCCCGCGGCGGTGTCTGGCAGGATGTGTTTGCCGAGAATCAGACCGTGCTGGTGGCGGTGAACCAGGAGATGTGCGACCTCGAAGCCGCGGTAAAAGATGGTGACGAGGTGGCCTTTTTCCCGCCCGTGACCGGCGGTTAGCCGGGCATCTATACTCTGTAGGGCGGATAAGCCGCGGGCTGCATACCGTCTTACAAGCGACGGATCGTAGAGTGGGTACGCTTGTTGTGCCCACGCGGATGCCGGTAAACAGCGTGGGCACAGAACACATGCCCACCCTACCGGCTCTTTTATTTGGGCAGGGGTGATCTTGCGGGGCCGTTGATAGGCCCGCCAGGCACTCCGACCTCTCAAATCACTGTCTGCACGGTACAACGCCATGAACCAGATTAAAATCCAGACGGAACCGTTCGATTTGACCGCCATCCAGGAAGAGATGCGCCGACAGAATCCGGCCATCGGCGCCGTGGTGACCTTTCTCGGCCAGATGCGGGATATCAACGAGGGTGATCAGGTCACTACCATGACCCTGGAACACTACCCGGGCATGACCGAAAAGGCGTTGCAGGCGATTGTGGACGAGGCCAACGAGCGCTGGCAGCTGTTGGGTATCCGGGTGGTGCACCGGGTCGGTCCCCTGCAACCCCTGGATCCCATCGTGCTGGTGGCGGTGGCCAGCGCCCACCGGGGTGAGGCGTTCCAGGCCTGTGAATTTATTATCGACTACCTGAAGACCCGGGCACCGTTCTGGAAAAAGGAGCAGACGCCGGAGGGAGAGCGCTGGGTCGATGCCCGTCACACCGATGAGCAGGCGGAACAGCGCTGGAAAAGGGCCGGCTCCTAGGGAGTCATTTCTATCTCTCCGTCCAACTGGTAGTCTGGTCATCGAACCCCGCGCTGACTACGTACACAGGGCAGGAAGCAGGGCATGACTAGGTTGCCGGAGCGGGGTTGGTCAACCGCCCGTTGGGCCCGCTTGCTGTTATGCCGGAATATCTGCTAAACCGGTGACGGGATTACTCGATTCAACCGACTGGGATCATGAACGCCGTCCTCAATCCAACCCTGCTGGGGGTTTTTATCCCCACCTTCTTTCTGGTCTCCCTGACCCCCGGTATGTGCATGACGCTCTCCCTGACTCTCGGCATGACCATTGGCGTGCGGCGCACCTTCTGGATGATGGCGGGCGAACTGTTTGGGGTGGGATTGGTGGCCGCCGCCGCGGTGGTGGGGGTGGCGACCCTGATGCTCCGTTATCCGGTGGCGTTTGAACTGTTCAAATATGTGGGTGGTGGATACCTGGCTTTTCTGGGCATCCAGATGTGGCGCTCCCGGGGTAAACTGGCCATTAACCTGGAGTGTCCGCAGCAGCAACAGGTGACCGGTATGGCGCTGGCGGTACAGGGCTTTGTCACTGCGGTGGCCAATCCCAAGGGGTGGGCGTTTTTCATCGCCCTGCTGCCACCCTTTATCAATGACCAGCAACCCATGCTGCCCCAACTGGTGGTGCTGTTGAGCCTGATTCTGCTGATCGAGTTCTGCTGTCTGGTACTGTATGCCAGCGGCGGGCGCACCCTGAGCCTGTTTCTGCAGCAGCGCGGTAATGTGCGCCTGCTCAATCGCATCGCCGGCAGTCTGATGATCGGGGTCGGGATCTGGTTGGCCTTTGGTTGAATGGGTCGTCCGCCGGTCGGGACAGGCGATCCGGTACGTTACACGGGAACGCTTTCAATGAAGAGTCGCGCTGAACTACTGGAATCCCGCTTTCCGCAACAGGTGCTGGAGGGGGCGCTGCCCCCGGCGGTTGTGGACCTGACCCCCCAGGCAGTGGGTCTGGCACCGACCGAGCTGGTGGATCTGTTCGAGAGCCAGCTGATGAGCCGGCATCTCGATTATCAATCCCGCCGGCTGCGGGCCAGAAACGAAAGCTTCTACACCATCGGCAGTGCCGGCCACGAGGGTAACGCGGTACTGGGTAAGCTGTTCCGCATCACCGACATGGCGTTCCTGCACTATCGCAGTGGCGCCCTGCTGATCCAGCGCAGCAAACAGCGTCCTGGGGAGACGCCGCTATATGACATGCTGCTCTCTTTTGCCGCCTCCAGTGAAGACCCCATCTCCGGTGGCAGGCACAAGGTGCTGGGTAGCCGGACTCTGCTGGTGCCGCCCCAGACCAGCACTATCGCTTCGCACCTGCCGAAGGCGATGGGGGCGGCCCATGCCCTGGGCCTGGCGCAACGACTGCCACCGGACGGCATGGCCCTGCCGAAGGACAGCGTCATTCTGTGCAACTTCGGCGACGCCTCCGCCAACCACTCCACCGCCCAGGGGGCGATCAATACGGCCGGTTGGGCGGCCTACCAGAACTCACCCATGCCGATCGTGTTCGTCTGCGAAGACAATGGTATCGGTATCTCCACCCGCACCCCCCGAGGCTGGATTCACGCCAGCTTCTCCGGTCGTGCCGGGCTCCATTATCTCTACTGCGACGGCACCGATCTGCTGGACAGCGTGCGTGGTGTGCAGGCCGCACTGGCCTATGCGCGTCGCTGGCGCAAGCCGGTGTTTCTGCACATGCGGGTGGTTCGTCTGCTGGGTCACGCTGGCTCCGATACCGAGGTGGGGTACCGTACGCTTGAGCAGGTGGAGGCGGACGAGCGCCAGGATCCGCTGCTGCACTCGGCCCGTATCCTGTTGGAGCAGAACATCCTCACGGCAGAACAGATCTGCGAACTGAATGCACAGATCGCCCAGCGGGTGTCCCGTATTGCCGAACAGGCGATTCGCCGGCCCAAACTGCAGAGCGCCGCCGAGGTGATGGCATCCATCGCTCCGTTGCGGAGCGACATCAGACCGGTTCCGCCTGCTGACCATGGGGCCCGGCAGGCACTGCTGGCGCAGGAGCAGCGGCAACTGGACAAACCGCAGAATATGGCCCGGCTGATCAATCTGGCCCTGGCCGATATCCTGCTGCAGTATCGCAACTGTGTGGTATGCGGTGAGGATGTGGGCCGGAAGGGCGGGGTCTACAGCGTCACCACCGGCTTGGTGGACAAGTTCGGCCCGCAGCGGGTGATCAACACCCTGTTGGATGAGCAGAGTATCCTGGGACTGGCTATCGGCCTGGGACAGCTCGGTTACCTGCCCATACCGGAGATCCAGTTCCTGGCCTATGTGCACAATGCCGAAGATCAGATCCGGGGCGAGGCGGCGACCCTGTCGTTCTTTTCCAATGGCCAGTTCAGCAACCCGATGGTGGTGCGGATCGCCGGCCTGGCCTATCAGAAGGGCTTCGGTGGCCATTTTCACAACGACAACTCGCTGGCCCTGTTCCGGGATATCCCGGGGTTGGTGATCGCCTGCCCCTCGAACGGGGCAGATGCGGTGGAGATGCTGCGCAGCTGCGTAGCGCTGGCCCATGAACAGCGCCGGGTGGTGATCTTCATCGAGCCGATCGCCCTCTACATGACCCGGGACCTGCACCAGCCGGGTGATGAAGGCTGGACAGCCACCTATGTGGGGCCTGGAGAAAGCACGCCGATTGCACCAGGAGAGTTCGGTTGCCATGGCGATGGAACCGATCTCTGCATTATCAGTTATGGTAACGGTTACTATCTCTCCCGCCAGGTGGCCCGGGAGCTGGAACAGGAGCACGGGATCAGCCTGCGGGTGATCGATCTGCGCTGGCTGGCGCCCTTGGATGAGATGGCACTGGTGGAGGCTGTTGCCCCCTGTGACGCGGTACTGCTGGTGGATGAGTGTCGTCGTACCGGCTCCATCAGCGAGGCCCTGGTGACCCTGCTGACCGAGCGGGCCCCCGGGCGCCATCGCATCGCCCGGATCACTGCCGAGGACTGCTTTATCCCGCTGGCGGACGCGGCCCGGCTGGTGTTGCCGGACCGGCAGCAGATCGTGGCCGCCGCCCTGGGCCTGGTGAGGGGGGAATCGGCATGAAACAGACTGCCGTGGTGATCTGTCCGGGGCGCGGCAGTTACAATAGCCAGGAGCTGGGTTACCTGGCTCGCCATCACGCCGACCAACAGGCTCTCCTTGCCCCCATTGATGCCTATCGGCAACAGCAGGGACAAGCGGCGGTGACCGAGCTGGATCGCCTGCCCCGCTATGCGCCGGACCGGCATGCAGCGGGGGAGAACGCATCGGCGCTGATCTATGCCTGCGCCCTGGCCGACTTTGCTGCGATTGATCGGGAGCGCTACGAGATTGTCGCGGTCACCGGTAACTCCATGGGTTGGTACCTGGCCATGGCGGCGGCCGGCGCACTGGAGGCGAGGGCGGCCATCACCCTGGTCAACACCATGGGCTCCATGATGCAGGATGGGCTGATCGGTGGGCAGCTGGTCTACCCGGTGGTGGATGAGCAGTGGCGGGCCGATCCGGCCCGGCAGGCGCTGCTTGATGAACAGCTGGAGCGGGTCAATCAGCGCCCGGATTGTCAGGCCTATCTCTCCATTCAGCTGGGCGGGTTACGGGTGATCGGTGCCAACGCTCCCGCACTGGCGGCGCTGATGGCCTCCCTGCCGCCCAGCGGGGAACGCTATCCCCTGCAACTGGCCCGGCATGCAGCGTTCCATACCCCCTTGTTGACGCCGGTGTCCCGGCGGGCCCGAAGCCAGCTGCCGGCCAGCCTGTTCAAGCGGCCCGGGCTGCCCCTGATCGATGGCCGCGGGCATATCTGGCAGCCCCTGGCAACCGATCTAAAGGCGCTGTGGGATTACACCCTGGGTAAGCAGGTGGTGGAGCCGTTCAATTTCTCCGCTGCCATCGAAGTGGCCATCAAGGAGTTCGCTCCGGACCGGCTGATTCTGCTGGGGCCGGGAAGTAATCTTGGGGCTCCCATTGGCCAGGAGCTGATCAGGCAGCGCTGGCTGGGCATGAGCGACAAGACCGACTTCAAGCAGCGGCAGGCGGATGATCCCTTCCTGCTGGCCATGGGCCTGGATGAGCAGCGTCAGCAGGTGGTCCCGGGGTGAAAGGTTTGAGAAACGCAAAGGGTTTCGCCCGGCCTGGCGGCCTTCGGCGAGGTACTTTTGTGGCCAAAACTGCCCAAAGCCTTTCCCGGATCAGCCTGCCCTGCGGGTACTCTGCGCTTCTCGGTCCGAGCGGCGCGTGAAAAAACTCGCCGCGTTGCGGCTCAGACCATTTCATGCTTGATTCCGCTCAGCCCTGCGATGCTCGACAGGCTGAACGGGGAGGTGCACTGATATACAGCCTGCTAATCGGCTTGTTGATCAGAAAACAGCCCCCCGGGGTTCAGGTTCCGCAAGGTAATCCGACTTCCACGCCACCGAGTATCGCAGCCAGGGACGGAAAATGGCGTGCATCTGTCTGAGCGCAGCGAGTTATGCGCGCCCCGTCGCTGGTGAGAAACGCAGGGAACCCCGCAGGGGTGGTGTGGTGGAGCAGGGGTTTTGGTTACTTTTACCCGTAAAAGTAACCCGGCCCAGCGGGCCGGAACCGCTATTTAACAAAGACTTTTGGCAGCTAATAGTTAAGCAATGCTTGACCTGCCAAAGGCATTTCGCCGGCCTGGCGGCCTTCGGCTAGGTACTTTTGTGGCCAAAAGTATCCAAAAGCCTTTCCCCGGTCAGCCTGCCCTTCGGGTACTCTGCGCTTCTCGGCCCGAGCGGCGCGTGAAAAAATTCGCCGCGTTGCGGCTCAGACAATTCCACGCTTGTTTCCGCTCAGTCCTGCGATGCTCGACAGGCTGAACGGGGAGGGTGCACTGTCTCGTCCAGCCTGCAAATCGGCTTGTTCATCAGAAAACAGGCACACCGGGGTTTGGGCTCCGCAGGATGATCCGACTTCCACGCCACCGAGTATCGCAGCCAGCGACGGAAACAGGCGCGCATTTGTTTGAGCGCAGCGAGTTATGCGCGCCCCGTCGCGGGCGAGAAACGTAGGGGACCCCGCCGGGGTGGGGTGGTGGAGCGAGGGTTTTGGTTACTTTTACCCGTAAAAGTAACCCGGCCCTATGGGCCGGAACCCCTTTTTAACAAAGACTCATGGCAGCTAATGGTGAAGAAATAGTTGACCTGCGAAAGGCGTTTCGCCCGGCCTGACGGCCTTCGGCGAGGTACTTTTGTGGCCAAAAGTACCCAAAAGCCTTTCCCGGGTCAGCCTGCCCTGCGGGTACTCTGCGCTTCTCGGTCCGAGCGGCGCGTGAAAAAACTCGCCGCTGCGCGGCTCAGACAATTTCACGCTTGATTCCGCTCAGCCCTGCGATGCTCGACAGGCTGAACGGGGAGGGTGCACTGTCATACAGCCTGCCAATCCGCTGGTTCTGCGTATAAAAACTTCTATTGAAGTTTGGGCTTCGTAGGATAGCCCGACTTCCGCGCCACCGAGTATCGCAGCCAGCGACGGAAACAGGCGCGCATTTGTTTGAGCGCAGCGAGTTATGCGCGCCCCGTCGCGGGCGAGAAACGTAGGGGACCCCGCCGGGGTGGCGTGGTGGAGCGGAGGTTTTGGTTACTTTTACCCGTAAAAGTAACCCGGCCCAGCGGGCCGGAACCGCTATTTAACAAAGACTTTTGGCAGCTAATAGTTAAGCAATGCTTGACCTGCCAAAGGCATTTCGCCGGCCTGGCGGCCTTCGGCGAGGTACTTTTGTGGCCAAAACTGCCCAAAGCCTTTCCCCGGCCAGCCTGCCCTGCGATGCTCGACAGGCTGAACGGGGAGGGTGCACTGTCTCGTCCAGCCTGCAAATCGGCTTGTTCATCAGAAAACAGGCACACCGGGGTTTGGGCTCCGCAGGATGATCCGACTTCCACGCCACCGAGTATCGCAGCCAGGGACGGAAACAGGCGCGCATCTGTCTGAGCGCAGCGAGTTATGCGCGCCCCGTCGCGGGCGAGAAACCCAGGGAACCCCGCAGGGGTGGCGTGGTGGAGCGAGGGTTTTGGTTACTTTTACCCGTAATAAGTAACCCGGCCCAGGGGGACGGGTCCCGGTTTTAAAATAAAGAGGCAGGCCCAAGGCCTGCCTCCCGATCCAGTCAGAACAAGATGCTCAGGGCCTCACGTAGGTGTAGCCCTGCTCATGCAGCTCCACCAGGCGCAGCACACCCGCTTCCACCATGGTAACGCCTTCCAGCAGTTCGGGCTTCTTGCCGGTCTTGCGCTCGATACCCCGAATGGTGTTCCCGCAGGCGCTGAACTTGATATCCTGCATGGCCAGGCTGGTAACCCGTTTGCCCTGGCTGGAGTTGCTGGTGAGCAGGCTCAATCCGGGGCCGTAGGCGACCACTTCAATCTCCACGTTGTCCTGTCCCAGGGCCTTTTGCAGGTTGACCGCGTTATTCAGGGCGGTCTTCTGGGTCTGGGGATCATCGGTACTGACCTGGATCACCACCTTGTGCGGGGAGTCCTCCGCCGCCAGCAGGATCTGGGCACTAAACAGGCCGAAACAGAGTAACAATGCCATCAGGCTGTGGTTTATGGTTTTCATCTTTCATCCTCTCTCTTGGTTTAAATCTGCAGGGTTCGGCTCTATTTGGGCGGCCGTTGACTGCAGTGAATGATCTGATGCTAAGTCAGACCTTGATATAGGCCCAGCCGGTCTGCTGGCGCCGGGTAACATAGGTGACACCGGAGCGGATAATCACCGCGTCGGGCAGTATGCGGATCTGCTCGCCGGTCTCTTTGGTCAGGCGCTCCAGGGTGCTGCCACAGGCGGCAAACACCAGGTTCGGGTAAGTCTCGCTCAACTGGTGGATACGCTCTGGAAAGGGTGAGCGATTCTGCTGCATCAGACGCAGTCCCTCATTGTTGGCTACCACATCCAGGCGCAGCGGTTTGCCGCTGGCCCGGTGTTCCTGCAGCACCAGCTCCACCTGATCCAGCAGCAGGGCAGCGTCATGCCGGTCATCGGTGCTGATGTGGAATACCACCCGGGTCTGCGCTTCTGAGGTCTGCTCCAGAGCAGCCAGCGGAGCAGTGGGTGATGGGTTGGCGGTGGTCATCCGGTCAGTCAGGGTGTGGATGGCAAACAGGGAGAGCGCCCCCAGGGCGGCGGCCGTCAAGTAGCGGGCCAGGCCCTTGCCACGCCAGGCGCGGGGGTGTGGCGTGGTCTGTTTCGGGGTGAGCGGATAGGCGGCCCGGGTCAGTTCTTTGGTGTACGCCAGTTCCACCAGGCGATCCCGTAGCTGCGTCGAACCGGTGGCTGCCTGTAGAATCTCCAGGCGATCCTGTTGGGTCAGTTGCCGATCCACAAAGGCATTCAGCTGCTCGTCGCTGTATTGCGCTGCTCTCATTTTACACACTCCATAAAAGGGCGCTTGCCGCTGCTGTGTGTCGGGGCCGTTGCCAGCAGTTGCTTCAGCTTCTGCCGGGCCCGGCTCAACCGACTCATCACGGTGCCGACCGGAATACCCAGAATATCCGCCACCTCGCTGTAGCTGCAGGACTCCAGGTCCACCAGCATCAGCACCTCGCGCTGCTCCGGTGTCAGCCGGCCGATGGCCTGTCGCACCCGGTCCATGGTCTGTTGTTGGGCCAACTGTTCATCTGCACTGGCGAGCGAGGGGTCGATGCACTCCTGGAACTGATCAACCGGTTTCTGGCGGCGGCAGTGATCCCGGAAACAGTTGGCCAGGATAGAGAAGGTCCAGCGCTCCAGGGCCTGATCATCCTTGAGTGCCTCCAGCCGGGCGAGGGCGCGGACCAGTGCTTCCTGGGCCAGGTCATCGGCCAGGCTCTGTTCGCCGCACCAGGCCAGCGCCAGTCGCCGCAGGCGGGGGGTCAGTGCCGCTAAACGGCGTCGATTTTTATTTGCGGTACGCCATGCGCTGAACATGAAGCGGGCCCTTTGCTGTTATTGTGGGTAAGACGCACTGGGCGATGGATTTATTCCATGTTTTTTCCGGCCACAGATTTCTGCTGCCAGACCCGCTGGGGTGTTCACTCCGGAGTTGGCTACTCCCGGAAACGCTTGAATGAGCCGACCAGGCCATCGAACTGCTGGCTGCCCTCTCCCGCCGCCACTTCAGCGGGCGTCAACGCCTGTTCAAAGGCCGCAAAATCCTCGAGGGGTGCCTCGCAGTGGGCGCCGTGGCAGAGATAGGCGACACACGCCCCGCAGGGCTCTCTGAGGGCCAGGGCCTCCGGCAGATCACTGCTGGAGTCGGTGATGGCGAAGGTCATCCGGCGCGGCGCATAATGCTGGTTGGCCCGCTTCAGCCAGGGTTGCATGGCTCCGGTATCGCCGCGCAGGATGATCACTTCGGTCGGATTGATCAGTTCATCCAGTGCCTGCAACAGGGCGCAGTGGGCGTGGGGTATCTGCTTCAGTTGGTCCCAGGCGCATTGCAGGGTGCGTTCCGCCGCCCGCAGGTAGCGGGGTTCTCCCAGCAGGTGCCCGAGGCGGGTCAGCACCGAGGCGGCAACACCGTTGCCGGCGGGTAGTGAATCATCACCAAACGGCTTGGGGCGGTAGATCAGGCTTTCATGGTCATTGGAGGTAAAGAAGAAACCACCCTGTTCCCGGTCTTCAAACCGCTCCAGCATGATCTCAGCCAGTTCGATGGCAAACGTCAGCAACTGGCTGTCCCAGCGGGCCTGCAGCAGTTCCAGCAGAGCATCGATCAGGTTGGCGTAATCATCCAGGTAGCCGTTCAGGTTGGCCTGGCCATCCTTGTAGGAGACCAGCAGGTGCTGATCGCGCCACAGTTGTTGCCGGATGAAGTCCACCGCCCGGCGGGCCGAGTGGACCAGTTCCGGCTCATCCAGCAGCCGGCCGGCCCGGGCCATGCCCTTGATCATCAGGGCGTTCCAGGTGGTGAGGATCTTCTCGTCCCGACCGGGCCGGACCCGTTTGGCGCGCTGCTGCAACAGTTTCTGCCGTGCCTGGGCCAGCAGTTGGCGCGCCTGTTCCGAACTGCTACCCAGTTCCCGGTTCAGGGTGGCGACGTCGCTGTAGGTATGCAGGTGCCAGCGGCCTTCAAAATTGGGTGCCTGGTCCAGTCCGTAATAGCGGCTGAAGTGGGCGTACTCATCCTCGTCCAGCAGCTGCTCTATCTCCTGCTTGTCCCAGGCGTAGAAGCGGCCCTCCTGGCCTTCGCTGTCGGCGTCCAGGGATGAGTAGTAGCCCCCTTCGGGCGATTGCATCTCCTCCATTACCCAGCGGGCGGTGTTCAGCGCGGTCTCCCGGAACAGGGGCTTGCTGGTGGCCTGCCAGAGATCGGCATAGAGGGCCAGTAGTGGACCGTTGTCATAGAGCATCTTTTCGAAGTGGGGGATCATCCACTGGTTGTCCACCGAGTAGCGGCAGAAACCGCCGGCCAGCTGGTCGTTGATGCCGCCCTGGGCCATCCGGGTCAGGCTGAAGTCCACCATGTAGAGGGAGCGGGGGTCGCTGCTGCCGGTGGCGGCCCAGTGTCTGAGCAGCTGTTCCAGGCTGCTGGGATGGGGGAACTTGGGCGCGCTGCCGAAGCCCCCGTCGGTTTCATCGAAGCCCGCCGCCAACTGTTGCCGGGCAGTCTCCAGGGGGGCGGAGTCGATCGCCACCGGCTGCTCACCGGACACCGGGTCGAGCTGGCTGATGGCGCGGATCAGGGCCTTGTTCTGGGTCAGGATGTCGGCCCGCTGCTGCTGATAGGCGTTGGCGATGTTCTGCAGGATATCGCAGAAGGCGGGCAGGCCGTGGCGCGGCTCCCGGGGAAAATAGGTGCCGGCGAAGAAAGGTGTCTGGTCGTCCGGGGTCAGGAACACGGTGAGCGGCCAGCCGCCGGGGCGCTGAGCCAGCAGTTGGTGTGCCGACTGGTAGACCCGGTCCAGATCGGGGCGCTCCTCCCGGTCCACCTTGATATTGATGAACAGCCGGTTCATCAGTGCCGCGGTGGTTTCGTCTTCGAAGGATTCGTGGGCCATCACATGGCACCAGTGACAGGCAGAGTAGCCGATGGAGAGCAGGATTGGCTTGTCCTCCTGGCGGGCCTTCTCCAGCGCCTCCTCTCCCCAGGGATACCACGCCACCGGATTGTCGGCATGCTGTTGCAGGTAGGGGCTGGTGCAGTTGCTCAGGTGGTTGGTTGGCATGGAGTTTCCTGTGATTCGGTCAGCGTTGTCAGTCGTCAGCTTGAGTGGTCAGAGTCGGCCTGTGCAAGTGGGTAACCCCGATCCGGTCAGCCGGGGGGTGTATTCAGCCCCGGCCTTTCGAATCCTGACAGAAACTATAGACGTTTCAACGGGTAGTTCCCGGTGGAATTGCCGGGAAAACGGACCGGAAGTCGTGCCGGGTTTGCCCGCCCCGGTCGGTTCAGCCGGCATCCTGCCACTTGAGATTGAGCGGATTGTTCGGGTCGACCCCTTCCATAAACGGCAGATGACGCTCCCGATGGGTGACCTGGTAGACCAGACCCATCCAGTTGCCGACGATGCCTTCCGCGGTATCGTGCCAGGTGTTGTCCAGCTCCGCGCTGATCAGCTGTTCCGGAAACTCCGGCGGCTCCGTCCCCTCCTGCAACGCGCGCTGCAGGTAGAGCTGGTACTCATTGAATATGGCCTGCACCCGGGGCATGAAGTAGTTGTCCGGGAAGGGTGGGTAGGTGAGCCGTTTGCCGGCGGCAAACTGCATCACCTCGCGCTTGTACTCTTTAAGCAGGCTGATGGTTTCGTACTCCGGATGACCCTGGAAATAGACCATGCGGAAGCCGTCCTCACTGACCGCCAGGTGGACACCGGCCACTTCGCTCTCCACCAGAATGTGCAGACCGGCCTCCTCGAACTGCTGGCGCGATATCTCGTTGAAACGGGAGTGGGGCACATCGAAGCGGGTGTTCACATCGTTCACCAGGGGGTGAACCCGATCCACCACCCGGTGCGGATAGACACCCCAGCGCTTGAAGCCGAGCGGTTTGCGCGGTGTTGCGTGGCGCGCTTCCAGTACCGCATGGGTGGCCAGGCAGGAGCAGAGGGTCGAGGTGACGTTCTCATGGGCCCAGGCCACCACCCGTTTCAGCGGTTCCCAGAACGGTTCGTCGGCCAGCCGGGGACGGGTTGGTGTGGCGCCGGTGATGATCAGGGCGTCCAGGCCATCCTGCTGGATCTTCTCCAGCGGCTCGTAGTACTGGTCGATATGCCGGCGTGCCTTGTCGCCCCGGGGCAACTCGTCCAGAGTGAAGGGGTGGACATAGAACTGGGCGATCGGGTTGCTCTCACCGATCAGCTGGAAGAACTGGCGCTCGGTCGGCTCCAGTGCCCCGTCCGGCATCATGTTGAGCAGGCCGATATGCAGCTCACGGATATCCTGGTGCCGGGCCCGCTGCGGCTCCAGTACCGTCTGTCCGGCTTTTCGCAGACGCTCGAAAGTTGGCAGGTTATTGTGTGATACCAGTGGCATGGCGGCTCCGGGTCAGTCCCATTGTTTACGTGAAATGGCCAGTTCCAGCAGGTCCAGGAAATCGTTCTGGTCCCTTACCTGGTTCACCTCCAGGGAGGTGACGGTGTAACCGAGCGGCCTGGCGATCGCTTCATACCGCGGAATGCGGGAGCGGAACAGGCGGGGGAACACCCAGCGGGTAAAGTCGTCCGGGTCCATCTGGGCCGCATACTGCAGGCCCTGTTCCGCCAGGTAGGTCTCTACCTGCTGCTGCAGGAAGGCGGGCCGGAAGTAGAGCGGCTTGGGATCATCCTGGGCGCGCTGGATCAGTTGCGCCTCCTCCTCCACGCCGGTAGCCTGGATGTAGAGGATCAGGCTGTGCTCCGCCAGCAGTTCGATCACCTCGGGCTGCTCGATGTCACACAGGCTGCCCCCCACGTCGTTGACGAAGTGCTGGTAACCGTAGATCTCCCGCGCCTTGCGGATGAACTCCGGCACATCCCGCATGGCGTTGATCTCGGCCTGGCAATACTGGGCCTGGCGCTGCTGAAACAGCTCCAGGGGCACGCCGCCCCGCTCCGGGTTTCCCAGCTTGCCCACGTAACAGAGTACCGGTCCCAGGTCATCCACCTTGATGTTGTTGCGGATGTAGATCCAGTCCTTGCGCAGCAATCCGCGCAGAAACGGTACCCGCATCGCCTCCTGCTTGATGCTGTCCAGGATCGCTTCGTCCAGATAACGGGTGCCGATGCGGTAGTCACCGGAGTAGTGAAACCAGTTGTAACGGCGCATGGTCTTGGAGAGGTGGGTTTTGCCCACCCCGGACATACCCAGCAGGGTGATGCTCTTGTTCTTCCAGGCGCGGAACTGTTCCAGGGTCAACTTCACGATTTGCGGTCTTCTCTATAAGGGTTTGTGATCTACGGACCGCATAATATAACCGAAATCAGCGCCGGGCGTCCCTCCGCTCGCCCACGCCGGCCATCAGGGGCAGGATCAGCAGCAGCAGACAGGTCAGCACCACGCCCGGCCAGCCCCACTCGGTATAGGCGAAGCCACTGCTGGTGATGCCGATCCAGCCACCCACGTAGTAGAACAGCACATAGAGTGCATTGGCCCGGCCCTGGCCACCGGTCAGGCGGCGATTGAGAGAGCCGACGGCGGCGGCATGCACGGCGAAAAAGCCGGTACAGAGTCCCAGCAGTCCCAGGATGATGGCGTAGATCGAAGGCAGCAGGGTGAGTGCCACCGAGGCGCCCAGCAACAGGGTGCCGCCGATCAGGGTGTTGCCGCTGCCGATACGGTTGCTGAGACGCCCCGACATGGGGCCCATGAAAATCCCCATCACATAGACCAGGTAGAGCAGGGTGATCAGCTCGGTGGAGAAGGAGAAGGGAGCCGCCGAGAGTCGGAACGGCAGGAAATTGAACACGGATGAGAAGATAAAGAATCCACCGGCGGCGGCCAGGTAGATACGCACCAGATCCCAGCGCCGCAGCAGGGTGGTGAAACGGGGCTGTTCGCCGGTCGGGATCGTTAACTTGGGCTGTTTCGGCAGCTGTTTAAAGGCCAGAAAAGTGGCCGCCAGGATCAGGGTGGCGGCCGATACAAAGGCGTAGCGCCAGTGCAGCGGCGGATGAATCCAGCCACCCAGCAGACGTCCGCCCAAGCCGCCCACCACGGTGGCGGAGACATAGGCGCCCATCACCACATTGAGCCGTTCAATCGGCAGGGTCTTGGCCAGGTAGGCGGCGATGCAGGTGGTCAGGGCCGGTATGAACAGGCCCTGCAGGAAGCGGGCACCGATCAGGATCCACAGGTTGTCGGTGATGGCGCAGATCAGGCCACCCAGCGCTACCATGATACCGCCGGTGAGAATGATGGGCCGGATCGGCAGGCGGTCCACCAGCACGCCAAACGGCAGGTTGGCCAGGGCGATGCCGAGCACCACCGCCGCCACGGTGAAAGAGACCTGGGGCGTGGTGGCCGCGAACTCCGCCTGCAGCACCGGCAGCACCGGCTGGGTGATGTAGACGTTAGTGAAGGAGGCGGCCACCAGGGCGAAGACCACCAGCTGCAGACGCAGATGTGCGTATTTACCCATTCAGGTGCAGCCGCCGCAGCTGCCGCAGCGCCAGTCGCTGCTGTTCACAGCCTGGTAAAACCAACGGGCGTGCTGTTCGTCAATCGGGATATCATTGGCGATAAACAGATCAGTGAGCCAGTCGATGTTCTCCAGCATCCAGTCATCCTCTTCCAGTCCCTCTGCAAACTCGGGATCGTCCGGGTAGAGAAACGAGTAGATCCCGTAGGTGCCCATGTCCTCTTCATTTCTGGGCGCCGGGACCTCCAGTGGCCGGCCCTGATAGCTGATCTCCCAGCGTCCGAGACAGATCAGGTGACCCTGCTCGCTCCAGGTGGCGGTGAATGGATTGGTCATGGTAATCCGCTATAGATAGTGTCGGACGTTGCTGTCAGGGTCATCTGCCGAGTGCGGCGGGTGAGACCGTTATTATAGCCGATCGGAGGGGGTGCTTTGTAGTGCCGTGGCGGCTTTTTCAGCGGCCGCCAGGCGTTGCCGGGTCACCCAGCCGGCACCCATGAACAGCCGGTAGAGCAGCGGTACCACGAACAGGGTTAACACCGTGGAGACCGCCAGGCCCCAGACAATGGCGGTGGCTACCGGCCCCCACATCAGGGAGGCACCCCCCAGCCCGGTGGCCAGAGAGAAGAGCCCGGCGATTGTGGTCAGCGAGGTGATCAGAATCGGGATTACCCGGCGGCGTGCTGCATACAGGGTGGCGTGCAGCACACTCATGCCCCGTTCCAGCCGCTCGTTGGCGGCGGAGATCAGCACAATCGCCGCATTGACCGCGATCCCGGCCAGGGCCACCACGCCGTACAGGGTGAACAGGCTCAGCGGGTTGTCGGTAATCATCAGTCCGATCACCACGCCGGTAAAGGCCATGGGGACAGTGGCCAGGATCATTAGCGGCTGGAAGTAGCTTTTGAACTGGGTGCCGAGAATCAGGTACATCAGGCCAATGCCGAACAGGAACAGCACCGCGATGGCATCCACGCTCTCCTGGATGTCATCCACCTCACCGGAGAAGTCCAGATCGATGCTGGGGTAGCGTTCGACGATCCGGTCCCACGCCTCCTGAATCTGCCGGTTGGCGGTCACCGTGTCTGTCTGCTGCTTGTCCAGGTCCGCCTCCACGGTGATAGTGCGGCGGAAGTTGTAGTGGCGGATACTGTTGTTGCTGGGGCCGGTGCTACTGTGTACCAGCTCCTTGAGGGCGATGCGTCCACCGTCTGGCAGGGGCAAGGTGTAGTTGCCCGGTTCGTCGATCGTGCTGAGGGTGCGCGGCAGGGCCCGTACCCGCACCTCCAGCTCTTCGCCCTGGTCCTGCATCTGGCTGACGATCTCCCCATCCACCAGCAGCCGCAGGGTGCGGGTCACTTCGGCCGGACTGATGCCGGCACGGCGGGCGGCGTCCTGGTTTACCCGCAGCGCCAGTTCCATCTGACCCTGGCTGTCGTCGTCAGTGATGTCCCGCACGGCCGGGTTCTGTTGCAGGATGGATTTCAACTCCCCGACCGCTGCCCGGATGGTGTCGATGTCGTCGCCGCGCACCTTGACCTGGATCGGTTTCGAGGTGGGCGGACCGCCGGCCAGGCGCAGGAAGGAGATCTTGTCCGGGCCGGAGGTGGATTCGATATCGGCGCGCATCGACTCGATCATCTCATCCACGCTGCGCAGCTGGTCGGTCTTCGGGTTGAGCGCCACCAGTATCTGCCCGTAGTGATCGCCGAAGAAGGGGGCGGTCTCGGTGAACAGCTGGCCGGCGTAGCTGAGGATGTTGCGTGTCTCGCCCGGCTGGATGTGTTGGCGAATCTTCCGCTCCACCTGCAGCACCTTGTCCCGGGTGATATCCAGCGGGGTGCCGGCGGGCATCTCCAGGCTGACATAGAAGAGCCGGATCGGATCGGTGGCGAAGAAGTCGATCTTCACCAGCCCGCTGGCGGTGGCGCCGAGTGCCGCTGCAAACATCAGCAGCACCGCCAGCAGGATGGTTTTTGGCCAGTGCAGGGCGCGAATGAGCAACTTGGTGTATTTGATGCGGATCCAGTGCAGTGCCTCGACGCGCCAGCGCTGGATGCGGGACGGGTTTTCAAAATGCACATTGGCCCCGAGCATATGGGCCGGCAGCATCCAGTAGGCCTCGATCAGGCTGATGGCCAGAGCGATGGTCACCACCAGGGGGATAATCAGCATGAACTTGCCCAGGATGCCGGGTAGCAGCATCAAAGGCATAAACGCGGCCATGGTGGTGAGGACGGCGGTGGTGACCGGAGCGACCACTTCTCGCAGCGCATCCAGGGTGGCGGGCAGCACTGCCATGCCCCGCTGCAGCCGGTAGTAGATCGACTCCACCACCACCACGGCGTCATCCACCAGCATGCCCAGGCTGATCACCACCCCCAGCAGTACAATGACATTGAGGGTCTGGTCCAGGGCGTTGAGCACCAGGAAAGTGCCGGCCAGGATGAACGGGATACCGATGGTGGTGAGCAGGGAGATGCGTCCGCCAAGGAACAGCCAGGCCACGAACAGCACCATGATCAGGCCCAGCAGGGCGTTGGTCTGCATGATGTTGAGGGCGTTGCGGGTGATCTCGGTCTGGTCGTCGATCAACACCACTTCCACACCGGTCCGGTCCTGGAAGCGGTTGCGCTCGTTGGCGTACTGGGTGATCTCCTGCACCAGTTCCAGGGTGTTGGCGCTCTCTTTCTTGGTGATCGCCAGCATCACCGCCGGCCGCCCCTGGTAGAACACCGCCTTGTCCTGCTTCTCCCGTCCACGCACCACCTGGGCCAGGTCACCCAGGGGCACCTCGCCGGTGACACCCGCTACCGGCAGGGCGGCCAGGTAACCGGGATCGCTGTCCTGGCCGATGATCCGTACCAGCCAGTTCTGGTCGTTCACCCGGGCGCTGCCGGCGGCCAGATCCTGAAAACTGCGGGTGACCGTATCCGCCAGCTGTGTGGGGGTGATACCGGCGGCTTCGAGCCGTTCCGGATAGAAGTTGATCTGCAGTTCCGGATCCCGCAGGGCGGTGTCCAGTATGCGATCGACCCCCTTGATGCGCTCCAGATCCTTCTTGATGTTCTCCGCCTGGCGGCGCAGGTTCTCATCATCTGCCGGCCCCACCACGGCCAGAGTGGCGCTGGGGAAGGCGTTGGCGGTGGTGATCTCGAACACAAATGGCGTGGTGGCGTTTTCCGGCAGTTCATCCTCCGCGTTCTGTACCTCGCGGCGCAGATCGGCGACCCGCTTGTCGAACACCTCGGGTTTGATGTCCTCGAACCGCACCAGGATGCTGGAGATACTCTCCCGGCTGACGCTGGAGACGAACTTGATATCCGATATGGTGCGGATCTGTTTCTCCAGCACTTCGGTGACCCGCTTTTCCACATCCGCCGCTGCCGCGCCTGGTAGTACGGTGGTGATATCGATCCAGTTGAAATTGATGCTGGGGTCCTGCTCCCGGGGCATCAGGTTGTAGGAGAGAAAACCGATCACCAGTACCAGCCCGAAGGTCAGGTTGGCCAGTACATGATTATTGAAAAAGCGTCCCAGCATGTGCTTGCTTGTTCCTAATCGGTCAGTTTAATGGCACTGCCATCGGACAGCGCCTGGCGTCCCTCGATGACCAGGCGGGTATCCGCCGGCAGATCCACCGGGGTCGGATGGCCCTCCAGGGCTCCCGGTAAAGGGATGAAGCGGGCTTTGCCCTGCTCCAGGGTAAACAGGCCCAGGGTGTCGCCCCGTCGTACCGGCAGGTCCGCCGGCACATAGGTCTGCTGTGACTGCCACAGCAGGCGCCCGCTGCTGCCCGGCATGGCCCGTTCTGCAACGAACTGGAGCCGTACCTCCCGGTTGCGACCCAGGGATTCCACCACCGGGACGACCCGGCGCAGCTTGACCGGAAAGACCCCCTGGTTGCTCTCCAGCACGATGGATGTGGCCTTTTCCAGGGAGCTGACAAGATCCACAGATACCTGGGCCGATATCTCCAGGCGTTGCAGGTCGATCAGGTGGATCAGCGGCTGTCCCGGGTTGACCCACTCGCCTTCACCGGCTAGCCGCTCCCGGACCACACCGGCGAAGGGGGCGCGGATCTCACAGCGTTGCCGGTTCAGCCGTGCCTCGGCAATGGCCGTCTGCTGAGCCTGTTGATCCGCCTGTGCGATACGCAGCTCGGCCTCCTGCTGGTTGAGTCGCTCCTCGGAGATGCTATTGCTTTTATGCAGGGATCGGGTCCGGGTCAGCTGCCTTTGGGCCAGGGTCAGCCGGGCCTGGGCACTGGCCAGAGCCGCCTCAGCACGCTGCAGTTTGAGTTGGTTGTCACGACAATCCAGTGAGGTCAGCAGCTCACCCTGCTGGACCCGGTCGCCCACCTGTACCGGGATTTTTAACAGGGTTCCGCTGGTCTCGGCGCTGATGCGGCTGTCGTTCAGGCTGAGGGTGGTGGCCGGGGCGGAATAGTGCTGGTGGACGGCAATCTCCGCCAGGGATGCGGTAGTGACCTGCACTGGCCGATCCGCCGCCATGCCGGGCAGGGTGGTAAGGATCAGAAGCGTGCACCACAGGCGGGCGCGGGTTGTGCGGCTGTTTTGCATAGTTGATTCGGGTCCTTTGCTGAATCGATGTTCCGCCACTCCGGACTGCTACGGGCCGATGAGCGCCAGTCTATAAACTGTAGCTTGTGTGGTCTTGTCTGAATGTTACATAGCGCCCTGCACAGACCAACTGATACTGCCGATATATGACCGGCCCCAGCATGCCCAGTGGTGCTGGCCACTACCTAACGGTTGCTGGCTCAGCGGTGTGGTGATGGCGTCACCGGGCCGGGCAATATATCCGCTCGTTGCCGGTTGGTACAAACGTTTTTACAGGGCGTCGGTTACGTAAATCTGTTAATCTTGCCTCCGCTTTCCGCCTACCGATGTTACCAGGATTCCAGGCCATGAATTTTGCCCCGCTGCGATTGAAGAAAAACGAAGACCGACGTCTGCGTGCCGGCCACTGCTGGATCTACAGCAACGAGATCGATACCGCCATTACACCGTTGAAAAGCCTGCAGCCGGGCCAGCCGGTGGAGGTTTTCAGTGACCGGGGGAAACTGCTCGGTACCGGCTATGTCAATCCCCACTCCCTGATCAGCGTGCGACTGGTGAGTCGTGATCATCGGCATCCGCTCAGCGGGTCGCTCATTGTACATCGTTTGAAAGTGGCCCTGAGCCTGCGGGAACGGCTCTATGCCAAACCGTTCTATCGGCTGTTGTTCGGGGAAAGCGACGGGCTGCCGGGATTGGTGATCGACCGGTTCGATGACTACCTGGTGATCCAGATCACCACCGCGGGTATGGAGCGCCTCAAGGATGAGATTCTGGCGGCGGTTGTAAAGGTGTTGCGTCCCGCCGGTGTGCTGTTCCGCAATGATTCACCGGCCCGGGAGCTGGAGGGGCTGGATTGTTACGTGGAGGATGCCCTGGGTGGGTGGCCGGAGATGCTCACCCTGGAGGAGCACGGCGTGCGCTTCAATCTGCCCGGCGAGGCGGGCCAGAAGACCGGCTGGTTTTTCGATCAGGCGGCCAATCGGGGGCGCATGATCCCCTATATAAAAGACAAGCGAGTACTGGATGTGTGCAGTTATGTCGGTGCCTGGGGAGTGCAGGCGGCCGTCAAGGGGGCCTCGGAGGTGATCTGCGTGGATGCTTCCAGTGCCGCACTGGATACGGTGGATCTGAATGCCCGGGAGAACGGGGTGACGGAACAGGTGGCCGGGTTGCACGGGGATGCGTTTGAAGCCCTCAAGGAGTTGCGCCAGGCCCACGAGCGGTTTGATGTGGTGCTGGTGGATCCGCCCGCCTTTATCAAGCGCAAGAAGGATACCAAGGAGGGGGTGCTTGCCTATCGGCGTCTGAATCAACTGGCACTGCAGGTGTTGAACAGGGACGGTATCCTGGTCTCATCCTCCTGTTCGCACCATATGGGTGCAGAAGCGTTGCTACATGAGATTCAGCAGGCTGCTCGTCATACAGACCGGTCACTCCAATTGCTGGAGCGGGGCTTCCAGGCGCCGGATCATCCGGTTCATCCGGCGATTCCCGAAACTGCTTACCTGAAGGCTTTCTATCTGCGGGTGTTGCCCAGTTTCTAGGGGTGGCGGGACAGGCACATCCCGGTGTTCTGCAGTACACCGGGATGTGCAACTCTTTCACCCCTTCGGGGCATTCTCCAGGATTTCCCGTTGAATCCGCGATTTGTGGGGCTCGGGCATGGCGTGCCATGCCTCGGCAACCGCTATCGCATCAGGTGGAAGTGATGCTGCCAGCTCATCACCAAACATAAGCCATGCCGGATTGACATCCAGTACGGCTGCAATCTGATCTATCTTGCGGGGACGGAGGCTCTTGCCGTTTTCAATCTTTTGAATCACGGCCTGATTTGTCCCGGCCCGTACCGCTAGCTGTTCTTGTGTCCAGCCTTTTTCCTGGCGTCTGAAGCGCATCCGTTGACCCAGATTCCCGGGGTTTTGGGGATTCTCATTAGTCATTTTCTTCAACCTGTCGTTAGTCCAAATTTGAGTATAGCTCCCGATCGGGTGGCCGATTGAAATTCTTGGGTCTTTTTTTCAGACCCCGTCATTTCTTCGCAGCCATGCCGGGGTGCAGGGGCATGGCCGACCAACAGATCAATTACTGCAGAATTGTCTTGTGCTACTGGGAACAATCCTGAGTATTCAGGAGCACCAGTTACAAATGCGTGTAGTCCTGGCACATCGATGAAATATCAACGAATACAGTTACTGACACTAAGGATCATCTTTCTCTATGAGAAAAATCATCCTTGGCGTAAGCATACCCATTTTTCCTAAAGCTGTCCCCGTGTCAGAAGAAGAAAATTTTACTTTTTCCAGGTAACTGTGCCACTGGTTTGTGTAACCCTTGATTCGGTTCGCAGTTCCCGTCATGGATGGAGCTGTAATTTGAATCGCTGTTTGGCAATGCCGTGTTTGAGGTCTTGCGCCTCAATCTCGACCTGGGAGATGCCGCTCGGGATGGCCAGGGTGAGTCCGCGGGTGAAGGGTTGTTCGTTAACATGGGGATGGTACAGTGTGCGCTCACCCAGCAGGGTGCCGTCGGGGGCGAATACCCGCCAGGCGTTGGCATAGTGGTCCCAGCCGGTGTCGTTATGACGCAGTGTGACCTGGATATGGTAGCGGTTTCCATCGACCCGGTTGGCAGTGGCGTTGATAATCTCCACATCACCGGCGATTGATATAACCGGTAATAACCAGAGTGACACGAGTATCAGGATTTGACGCATATCTGTTGACTCCATAAAGGTGATGGCAGGGTTGCTGCTGTAAGTAGCTGGACCCCGGCCGCCGCGGAAAATTCCCTTTTGCTCTGACTCCAACTACTCACTAAGATAGCG
Source organism: Sedimenticola thiotaurini (assembly GCF_001007875.1). Lineage (NCBI taxonomy): Bacteria > Pseudomonadati > Pseudomonadota > Gammaproteobacteria > Chromatiales > Sedimenticolaceae > Sedimenticola > Sedimenticola thiotaurini. The sequence goes on from NZ_CP011412.1 coordinate 3,074,736, forward strand.
CCCTATGTTGACTTACCCAAATATTGATCCGGTTCTGGTGTCATTCGGACCGGTGGCGGTGCACTGGTACGGGGTCATGTATCTGATCGGTTTCTCGGCCGGCTGGTGGCTGGGCCGGTTGCGTGCTGCCCGACCCGGGTCCGGCTGGCGTGTGGAGCAGGTGGATGATCTGGTGTTCTATATCGCGCTGGGTGTGGTACTGGGTGGTCGGATCGGTTACACCCTGTTTTATGGCTTCGACGAATTCCTGCGGGACCCGCTTTCGCTGCTGCGCATCTGGCAGGGCGGCATGTCGTTCCATGGCGGTCTGCTGGGGGTGCTGGTGGCCATGGGGCTGTTCGGACGCCGTCACGACAAGGGCTTTTTCCAGAGCACCGATTTTATCGCACCGCTGATTCCCATCGGCCTGGGAGCGGGGCGTGTCGGTAACTTTATCAATGGCGAGTTGTGGGGTGCGCCGACCTCGGTACCCTGGGCCATGCAGGTCTCCTGCGAGCGCTTCGTGTCCCTCTGTGCAGACAAGTTGCAGTTGCCGCCGGGCACCCTGATGACACCACCACTGCATCCCAATCAGCTCTACGAAGCGCTGCTGGAGGGGGTGGTGATGTTCACCATTCTGTGGCTGTTCTCCGCCCGGCCGCGACCCGCCATGGCGGTATCCGGTCTGTTCCTGGTCTGTTACGGTGTGTTCCGCTTCGGCATCGAGTTCGTTCGCATGCCGGATGTTCAGCTGGGCTACCTGGCGTTTGGATGGGTAACCATGGGTCAGTTGTTGACCTTGCCCATGTTGCTGGCCGGCGCCATTCTGATCTGGCTGGCCTATCGCCGCCGCACAACAACGGGTTGAATTATGCGTCAATATCTCGATCTCATGGGCCATGTTCTGGAGAACGGCACCCGCAAGGAGGACCGCACCGGCACCGGTACACTGAGTGTGTTCGGCTACCAGATGCGCTTTGACCTGGCGGACGGTTTTCCCCTGGTCACCACCAAAAAACTCCACCTGCGCTCGATCATCCATGAGCTGCTCTGGTTCCTTAAGGGGGAGACCAATATCCGTTATCTGAAGGAGAACGGGGTCAGCATCTGGGATGAGTGGGCCGATGAGAACGGTGACCTGGGGCCGGTCTACGGTGCCCAGTGGCGCTCCTGGCCGACCCCCGACGGCGGGCATATCGACCAGATCGCCCAGCTGGTGGAGCAGATCCGTAACAATCCCGATTCCCGGCGTCTGCTGGTGAGCGCCTGGAACCCGGCCGAGGTGGAGCAGATGGCACTGCCGCCCTGTCACTGCCTGTTCCAGTTCTACGTGGCGGAGGGCCGGCTCTCCTGTCAGCTCTACCAGCGCAGTGCGGATATTTTTCTCGGTGTACCCTTCAATATCGCCTCCTACGCCCTGCTGACCCTGATGATGGCCCAGGTGACCGGGCTGCAACCGGGCGAGTTTATCCACACCTTTGGTGACGCCCATCTCTACTCCAATCACCTGGAGCAGGTGGCGACCCAGCTGGCCCGCACACCCTATCCACTGCCCCGCATGCAGCTCAACCCGGAGGTCAGTTCGCTGTTCGATTTTGTCTACGACGATTTCACCCTGCAGCAGTACGAGTGCCATCCCCACATCAAGGCGCCGGTGGCGGTGTGAGGCGATGATCCGGGTACAACTGCCGGGATTTTTGCAGATGGCTGAACTAAAGCCCGGGACCTGGACGTGGTATGCTCCTCCGCCATGAAGCAGCAACCAACCCTTTCCCTCATCGCCGCCATGGACGAGAATCGGGTGATCGGTAGTGACAACCGGTTACCCTGGCGCCTGCCGGCGGATCTGCAACACTTCAAGCGCCTGACCATGGGCAAGCCCATGGTGATGGGGCGCAAGACCTGGGAGTCCCTGCCCGGCCTGTTACCGGGCCGCACCCATATCGTGATCACGGCCAACCCGACCTACCAGGCGGCGGGCTGTCTGCTGGTGCACTCCATTGAGCAGGCACTGGCGGCGGCCGGTGAGGTGGATGAGATCATGGTGGTAGGTGGCGCCAATCTCTATCGCCAACTGCTGCCCCGGGCGGATCGCCTCTACCTGACCCTGGTGCATACCCGGGTGTCCGGGGATGCCTGGTTTCCGGATTATCAGGCCGATGAATGGCGTGAAACCGCCCGGGAGGACCATGCCGCCGATGAGCGCAATCCGTTCGCCTACAGCTTTCTGACCCTGCAGCGGGTGCGCTGAGGCCCCCGCCCGGGGTGGTGCATCAACGGCCGTCCAGCAGGCGGCCGATGCCGCCCAGAGCTGAGCCTTCACCCCGGTCGCTGCCGCCAGCGGAGGGGGCGTGGGAGAGAATCCGGTCGGCCATGCGGGAGAAGGGCAGGCTCTGCAGCCAGACGGTGCCCCGGCCGCGCAGGGTGGCCAGGAACAGTCCTTCACCACCGAATACCATGGATTTCAGGTTGCCGGCACGTTCGATGTCGTAGTCGATCTGACCACTGAACCCCACCAGGCAGCCGCTGTCCACCCGCAAGGTTTCGCCGTTCAGCTGTTTCTCTATGATAGTGCCGCCGGCCTGGATAAAGGCCATGCCATCGCCCTCCAGGGTCTGCAGAATGAATCCTTCGCCGCCGAACAGGCCGACACCGATCTTGCGATTGAAGGTGATATCGATCTTGGTGCCCAGGGCAGCGCAGAGAAAGGCGTCCTTCTGACAGGTCACTTTTTCCCCATGGGCCGCCATGTCGAGGGGGATGATATTGCCCGGGTAGGGGGCAGAGAAAGCGACGCGCCGTTTACCCACGCCCTGATTGGAGAAGTGGGTGGTGAAGAGCGACTCGCCGCTGACCATCCGTTTGCCGGCGGTGAAGAGCTTGCCCATGAAGCCCTGTTCCGGTTCGGAACCGTCGCCCATGCGGGTCTCAAAGGTGATGCCATCTTCCATGTAGGTCATGGCGCCGGCTTCCGCCACCACGATCTCACCCGGATCAAGCTCCACCTCCACCAGCTGCATCTCGGATCCGATAATTTCATAATCAATTTCATGACAGCGCATGACCAACTCCTTGATTGTGTCGGGTTGTTTTTGTCAGTCCGGTAAGTTTTCAGGGTTTCTTGTAGCCACTGCAGTTGATCTGCACAGGGCGTGGCGGCTTCTCCCGGCGAACCTGCAGTGCAGTCAGTTTGCCACCCCACAGGCAACCGCTGTCCAGGCACCAGCAGTTGTCACTGGTGTAGTAACCGAGCGTCGACCAGTGGCCGAACAGGATACGGTCTTTACGGGTGGCCCGTCCGGGGACGGCAAACCAGGGGTAGAGGTCCGATGCCTGGTGGCCAGGGGAGCGCTTCTCTTTCAGTGCAAGATTGCCCTGGCTGTCGCAGAAACGGAGGCGGGTAAAGCAGTTGATGATGAAGCGGTAACGCTCCATCTTTTGCAGATCGTCCGACCAACGGCGGGGCTCATTGCCGTACATCTGCAGGCAGAGGTCCCGGAATCCGTCCCCCCGCAGTGCGGCTTCCACCTCGGCCGCCCGTTGTAGCGCCGTGGCCAGGTCCCACTGGGGTGGCAAGCCGGCGTGAACCATGCTGTATCCCCGGTCGTCACAGTGGTACATCAGGGGGCGGTGACGCAGCCACTCCAGCAGTTCGTCCCGATCCTTCGCCTTCAGGACCTCCCCCAGGGTGTGATCTTTCTCGGCATGTTTCATGTTGCCCTGGGACATGGCCAGCAGGTGCAGGTCGTGGTTGCCCAGCACCACCCGGGCGCCATCGCCCAGCTTCATGACGAAGCGCAGAGTCTTCAGAGAGTCGGGGCCGCGGTTGACCAGGTCGCCGGCGAACCAGAGGGTATCCCGGTCCGGGTTATACTTGATCTCTTTCAGCAGCTGCATCAGCTCTCGGTAGCAGCCTTGTACATCACCAATGGCATACAGCGCCATATCAGAATCCACCGTTTATTGAAGTTCAGCCAGTTGTCGATCGTGCAGCCTCCCCAGCAGCAGTTGGGAAAGCAGCGCGCCGGTAAGTGCCAGGAACATGTCCCACTGGGTATCCCAGACATCGCCCTGGGTGCCGAGAAAGGCCGATGAGGCCTGCTCGCTGATCAGGGCGGTCCACCATTCGATCATTTCATAAAAGGCGGAGAAGGCCAGACAGATACTGGTCACTGTCAGCAGCAACCAACCATCCCGCACCAGCGGCGAGCATCGTAGCAAAATCTCCCGGGCCAGTATGGCGGGGATAAAGCCCTGGGCCAGATGGCCAACCCGGTCATAGTGGTTGCGTGACAGCTCAAGCGTATCACGTAACCAGTTGAACAGGGGAACCTCGGCGTAAGTGTAGTAGCCACCGATAATCAGAATCACCCCATGCAGCGCCAGCAAACGGTAGAGCAGTGGTGTCAGGGGGAATGTGCGACGGGTGCCTATGACCAGGGCAACTCCCAGCATCACCGGTACGGTCTCCAGGAACCAGGTGAGCCTGTCGGCTACCGGGTCGATGGCACTGAACAGCAGGAACAGGATAACCAGGGCCAGCAGTATGGCCGGTTCATTCGGGGTGGCTCGCTTCATCCAGACAACCCGGGTGCGGGCCACTAGTGCAGCATGTGGGGTAGCGCCAGGGAGAAGGGGGCGATGATGGCTTCGAACTGTTCGCCGGAATCCGTCTCCATCTGGTAGCTGCCCTGCATGGTGCCTACCGGCGTGGGTAAGGTGGTGCCACTGGTGTAGCTGAAATCCTCGCCGGGACGCAGTAGTGGTTGTTGTCCCACCACTCCCTCGCCGAACACCTCCTGCACGCCGCCGTTGGCATCGGTGATCAACCAGTGACGGCTGATCAGTCGGGCCGTGCTCTGACCGGTGTTGCGTATGGTGATACTGTAGGCGAATACGTAGTGAGACTCGGCCGGTTTGGACTGCTCTTCGACATAGGCTGTACGCACATCCACTTCAATACTGTTTTGTGCTGGCTTGCTCATGGGCTGGTATGTGGCTCGATTGCGGGTATGGTTTGATTTTATCTGAAAAGCGCAGAGTGTGGGATAATTATGACCGCTTCAGATAATAGTGGGTCGGTCGCTGAATAGATTATTCCGGATACTGTCCAGTGAGCTGAAACCAGAGGATGGCGTGCATGAACAAACGATCTCTATTCCTACTGCTGTGGCTGTTGAGTCTGACGGCCTGGGCGGCGGATGCCGATCAGTTGCTGCTGGCGGCCGCCGGGCTCGGTCAGGTTCAGCAGGTGCAGGCGTTGCTGGCCCAGGGAGCGGATGCCAATGCCAGGAACGGAGCCGGACGGCCGGCGCTGGTGCTGGCAGCGTTTAATGGCAACGTCCGTACTCTCAAGGCATTGCTGGCGGCTGGCGCTGATGTCAACGCGGTGGACAGTGCCGGCAACAGCGCCCTGATGGAGGCGGCCGCCTTCGGCCATGTGGAGGCGGTGACACTGCTGCTGCAAGCGGGCGCCGATGCCACTCTGAAGAACAAGTCAGGCATGGGGGCGCAGCAGCGGGCTGCGCTGGGCAAATATTCCGAAGTGACCCGTCTGCTGGAGGAGGCATCCAGTGCCGCAGAGGATGATGATTGAGGCCAGTCCTGACAGTTACCATCCGATAAGTCAGTTTTTTTCAGCTGATTGATTCGCCCTGCCTGATCAGGGTCACTCCCAGGGCGATCTGCCCCGCCTGGTTGCCCTGAAAGATGCCATGGCTTGCCCAGATGGTTTAGAATTGGCCGGGTTTTTGGTTCGCGGCCTCATGCCGGGACTGTTCTGGATTCAATCTGGGTGATCAATGAGCAAAAAATTACGTGTGGGCGTCGTTGGAGTTGGCTATCTGGGGCGTTTCCACGCCCTGATCTATTCCAGGATGGACAATGTGGAGCTGGTCGGTGTGGTGGACATCGATGCGGAGGCCGCTGCCCGGGTGGCTGACGAGTGTGGCTGCCCCGCCTTTGCAAACAGCAGTGATCTGCTGGGGAAGGTGGATGCGGTCAGTATCGTGGTACCCACCACGGCCCATCTGGAAGAGGCGCGGCAGTTCCTGCAGGCCGGTGTGCACATGCTGCTGGAGAAGCCCATCGCCTCCACGGTCAAGGAGGGCGCGGAAATCGTCCGGTTGGCGGAGGAGGCCGGTGTTATACTGCAGATCGGTCACCTGGAACGCTTCAATGCCGGCGTAATGGCGCTGGCGGAACGGATCAACCGCCCCCGCTTTATTGAAGCCCACCGCATGGGTGGCTTTGTAGAGCGTGCCACCGACGTGGATGTGGTGTCGGATCTGATGATCCACGATATCGATATCATTCTCTCCCTGGTGAAATCGGAAATCACCGCCATCTCCGCAGTCGGGACACCGGTCCTCACTCCCCATGTGGATATCGCCAATGCACGACTTGAGTTCGCCAACGGTACCGTGGCCAATGTGATCGCCAGCCGGGTATCGGAGAAGCGCATGCGACGTATCCGGGTGTTCGAGGAGAACCGCTACGAATCGCTCGATTTTATTGATCAGCGTATCGAGACCGCCTACCCCAAACCCCGTCCCGGTGAAGCCTGGCCGGAAGTGGTGGTTGAGCGTCTGGATATCGAACCGGTCAAACCGCTGGATGCGGAACTGGCGGCTTTCGCCGACAGCGTACTGACCGGCAAGGCACCCCTGGTGGATGGCCGTGTGGGGCTGGAGGCGCTGGAAGTGGCCATGCGGGTCAAGAATGAAATCATGGGACGCCTCGCCAACTGATCCGGCTGCCCCATTGACAACAGCTGGGCCAGCGGTGGCTACACTCACTCTTTATTTCGCTACAGAAATCGGAAACCACAATGACACAACAAGCAACCCCCCAGGGAGTACCCTACCTTAGTCTGCAGCAGGAATTCAGTTCGCTGCAGGAGGAGTGGTTCAGTCGCATCGAATCGATTGGTGCCAGCGGGGCCTTCATCCTCGGTCCCAATGTGCGCGCTTTCGAGCAGGAGGCGGCGGCCTATGTGGGGAGCGAATTTGCCGTGGCGGTGGCCAACGGTACCGATGCGCTGGTGCTTTCACTGCGTGCCCTGGATATCGGTCCCGGTGATGAGGTGATCACTTCACCGTTCACCTTCTTCGCCACTGCCGAGGCGATCTCGGTAGTGGGTGCCACGCCGGTGTTTGCTGACATCGATGAGGCAAGTTTCAATCTCGATCCGGCCAGCGTGGCAGCCAGAATCAATGGCCATACCAAGGCCATTCTGCCGGTACATATTTTTGGTAACCCGGCGGACATGGCGGCTCTGCGGCAGTTGGCAGAGCAGCATGGCCTGAAACTTATCGAAGATGCCGCCCAGGCCTTTGGTGCCCGCTCTGGAACGGCCACCGTGGGCAGCCTGGGTGATACCGGCTGTTTCAGCTTCTATCCCACCAAGGTGCTGGGTTGCTATGGTGACGGTGGGCTGATCACCACCCGTGATGAGACCGTTCGGGATCGCCTGCTGAAGTTGCGCAACCACGGTGCTACGGCGCCCTTTACCCATGATGAGCTGGGCTACAATTCGCGGCTGGATGAAGTACAGGCCGCGCTGTTGCGTATCAAACTGGAGAAGCTGGAACAGGATATCGCTGCCCGTTCCCAGGTGGCGGATTGGTATGATGCGCGACTTTCCAGCCTGGATCTGGTCACACCCCGGCGTCCCGCCGACGGGCGTCACGCCTTCAATCTGTATACCATTCGCCATCCCCGGCGTGACGCCCTGCGGGCGCACCTGAATGAGCACAAGATCGGCAATAGTCAATGCTATCCGCTGGGGCTGCATCTGCAGCAGATCTATGCCGAACTCGGTTATCGTCCCGGGGATCTGCCGGTGGTGGATCGAGTGTGTGGTGAGACGCTCTCCTTACCTATTTTTCCGGCCATGACCGAGGAACAGGTGGATACGGTTTGTCAGCGGGTGGCGGAGATCTGAAGCCGGAGCAGGCCGGCCGCAGCCTGCGGCCGGCTATGTGGTCTGTATGGACGGGTGAGCTTAATCGTCATCCACGTCGATATCGATATCCAGGTCGTCATCCAGAACCGCATCATCAATCCCATCTTCCAGTTCCGGTTTGACGCTATCGGCGGTGGCCTGTGGGGTCAGTTCCACCTGCTTGAGGCGCATGGAGGCGCGCGGCGTGAACTCCTTTTTGGCCTTCTTGTAGCCGGCATTCAGGGAACTGATCAGGTCCGATTCATGTTCACCGAGATCCCGCAACTTCTTTTCCACAATAGCGGCCTGGAATTCCAGGATCTTGTCCCGGTTGAGCGAGTAGAGGTAAACGGTATTCGCATTGCCTGTTTCCAAGCTCGGGTCCCGCAGGACCGGTGAGCTTTTTTTACCCGCTTCCAGATAGCCGTGCCAATAGTTCGTTTTACTCATGTATTCCCCGCATTATCTGATCGCGTTCCTTCCGGAATCGCCTGATTACCGACAATGATCCTCCGGCCAGCCAGGGCTCTGGGGGACCGGAAACGGCCTGATATTATTTTAAAAGCGGGGTTTCGACAATAGTTTCCACGGGCAAAATTGGCCACGCCTGAACGGTCCCGGATTGTCTCCTGAAGGGGGCTCCGGAAACCCGCCCGGGCAGTTGCCAGGGAGGGCTAATACTCCTGCAGAACCAGGTCGCTGAAGAGTGCGTTTCGTTCCTGATCAGAGGCGGCTTCCACTGCGCTATCCACCACTTCCCGGGTCAGGTGAGCGGCGAACAGCTGGATGAAATCATAGTGGTATGAGCGCAGAAACAGGCCGGGGCGGAAACCGAGCCGGGTGGTGCTGGGGGGAAACAGTGCGGTGGCGTCCAGGGAACAGAGATCCTGGTCCTGATCAGGATCGTAGGCCATTCTGGCCAGGATGCCGATGCCGATACCCAGGCGGACGTAGGTCTTGATCACATCCGCATCTGTTGCGGTAAACACCACCTTCGGCTCCAGATCCTGCTTACGGAATGCCTTGTCCAGTTGGGAACGCCCGGTGAAGCCGAACACATAGGTGACGATGGGGAACTGTGCGACCGCCTCCAGGGTCAGCGGTGCCACTGCTCTTAACGGATGGTCACTGGGGGTGATGATGGTGCGATTCCAGTGATAGCAGGGCATCATGATCAGGTTGCCAAAATCCGCTGTTGCTTCCGTGGCGATGGCGAAGTCAGCGCCGCCGCCGGCGGCCAACTCCGAAATCTGTTCCGGGTTGCCCTGGTGCATCTGCAGATCCACCTCCGGGTAGCGTTCCCGGAACGCCTTGATCACCGGCGGCAGGACATAACGGGCCTGAGTGTGGGTGGTGGCGATGGAGAGACTGCCGGAACGGGGATCACTGAACTCACTGGCCACATCGCGTATCGCATCCACCTCCCCCAGCACCGCCTCGGCATGGCTGATAATCGCCTTGCCCGCATCGGTTATACCGGTCAGCTGGCGGCCGGTGCGCTCGAAAATGGTCACGCCCAGCTCCTCTTCCAGCAGGCGGATCTGTTTGCTGATGCCGGGTTGGGACGTGAACAGACGCTCGGCCGCCGCGGTGATGTTCAGATCGTTCTGGGCCACTGCCAGCAGAAAACGGAGCTGTTGTAGTTTCATAGTGGGCCTAATATATAGAGTGATTCCTATTACTGTTATATTAATCAACTATTTCTATAGACGTAAAAGTTATTTTGATGTATTGTCTCGCCGCGCTATAGTTTTTTGCAAGCAGGACCGGGTGAAACAGACGTTTTCCCCCGATCCCGGAAACTACTTACCTTGCAGGAAACAGGATCAATGGGCGCATTACCAATTGTTAAGGATTCCGACAGTGTGGGTTCGCCACTCGCCGGACTCGTTTTTGATGAGAATGGTTATCTGTGTGATTCCGCATACTGGGATAACCGGGTGGCAGAGCAACTTGCGCTGCAGGAAGGGATCGGTTTCCTGAGTGCGGCCCACTGGCGGGTGATCCGCTTTGTGCGTGACCGCTATTTGCGCCTTGGAGCCATACCGCCCATGCGGCGGATCTGCCGCAGCAGTGAACTCTCCAGGAGCGAGGTGAAGCGGTTGTTCGGTGGTTGTCTGCAGGTCTGGCGTATTGCCGGACTGCCCAATCCCGGCGAAGAAGCCAGGGCTTACCTGGGATAGTCCATAATTCTCTGGCCGGTTGCACACCGGCCACGCCGCTATGTGGCGGCCTCAGTTTTAAGGGTGCGCCCTTTTACCGAGTTATACCTCCCTTAGCCCGGTTCGCCGGGCCTTTTTTTGTCCACTGGAATCAGGGCGCGCCGGCCCCTGGGGTCAATTCACCGCGGCAGTGGTCAGTTCCAGGGCGGCTTTGATGGCCGCCTGCAGGCTGCCGATGTCAGCCTTGCCGGTGCCGGCCAGGTCAAGGGCGGTGCCGTGATCCACCGAGGTGCGGATGATCGGCAGACCGAGGGTGATGTTGACCGCGTTGCCGAATCCCAGGTGTTTCAGTACCGGCAAGCCCTGATCGTGGTACATCGCCAGCACAGCGTCGGCCCGCTCCAGGTAGGGCGGTGTGAAGAGCGTATCGGCCGGTAACGGACCCTCCAGGCGCATCCCGGTCTGACGGAGTTGTTCCAGCACCGGGCTGATGATCTCAATCTCCTCTCTACCAAGATGCCCGCCCTCGCCGGCGTGGGGATTGAGTCCGCAGACCAGTATGTTGGGATCGGGAATGCCAAAACGCCGAGCCAGGTCCCGGTGCAGGATGGTGATTACCTGCTCCAGTAAGGTGGTATTTATGGCCGCGCTGACATCCTTCAGCGGCAGGTGGGTGGTGGCCAGGGCAACCCGCAGGCCAGGGCAGGCCAGCATCATGACCGGGTAGGCGTCGGTAAGTTGGGCCAGAAACTCGGTATGGCCAGAGAAAGGGATGCCCGCGTCATTGATCACTCCCTTGTGGATCGGGCCGGTGACCAGGCCGCTGAACGTCCCCTCCAGGCAACCCCGGGTGGCCAGGGTGAGGGTCTCCAGCACATAGGTGGCATTGGCCGGATTCAGAACGCCCGCCTGGGCAGCTGCGCCCAGTTCCACCGGCAGTACACTCAGGTGTCCCGCATCCCGGCTTGCCGAAGTTCCGGGTTCATAGTGCTCGATTTTGATCGGTAGTGACAGTCGTGCCGCACGCTCTGTCAGCAGTTCCGGTGAGCCCACCGCTACAACGGAATAGTCCCGCGCCTGCTGTGCCAGCTGGATGCAGATATCAGGGCCGATTCCGCCGGGCTCCCCCGGTGTGAGTGCGAGTGGGCGCGGTATATCCAATCGGGTTACTCCTCAGGAGTCGCTGATACGGATGTCGATGAAGGCTTCATCCCGGAGACGGCGCAGATAGAGCTCACTCTCTTCAGCGGCCTTGCGGTCGCTGATCGCCTTGCGGGCCTCGGCTTTCTGGACCTCGGTGGTACTGTCATGCTGGCGCCGTTCCAGTAGTTGGGCCAGATGCCAGCCGAACTCGGTGCGGAACGGCTGGGTCAGCTCTCCTGGGGAGAGCTTGGCAATCTCTTCCTCAAAGCGGGGCAGCAGCGCGCCTGGAGTGATCCAGCCCAGGTCACCGCCCTTGATGGCGGAGGATTTGTCATCCGAGTGGGAGCGGGCCAGGGCGCTGAAGTCATCACCACCCAGGATGCGCAGACGCAGTTGCTCCAGGCGCGTGCGGGCATCTTCATTGGAGGTGATCTCGTTGGTGCTGATCAGGATATGCCGGACATGGCTCTGGGTGACAATCTTGCGATCACCTCCCTTGTAGTCCTGCAGCTTGATGATATGAAAGCCACTGGCGGTGCGGATCGGGTCACTGATTTCGCCCCGTTCCATGTTGATCACCAGGTCGACAAAGATGGTGGGCAGCTGATCGGCCGGTCGCCAGCCCAGATCACCCCCCTCCAGGGCCTGACGACCGTCGGACTTGGTGATAGCCATGTCGGCAAAGTCTGCACCTTCACGCAAGGATTGGACGATCGACTCGGCCTGCTGACGGGCGCGCTCAAGTTGGTCGGGCGAAGCCGCTTCCGGAGTGGCAATCAGGATATGTTGCAGGTGGTAGGCGGAGCGATCTCCCAGGTTGCTGGCCTGGCGCGCGAGATAGGTCTCCACCTCCTGGTCGGTCACCCGGATACGCCGGCGTACCTCCTGCTCCAACAGCCGTTGCAGGGTGATCTCCTCCTTGATGTTCTTGCGGAAACTGCGGAAGCTGAGGCCACTCTCTTCCAGTGTTTGCCGGAATTCAGACAGGTTCAGGTTGTTGCGCCTGGCAATGTTATTAATGGCCTGGGCCACAATATCTTCGCTGACATTGATCCCCGCCCGGCTGGCGGCTTCCAGCTGCAGCTTTTTCAGAATCAGCCGTCCAAGTACCTGTCTTTCAATATCGGACTGGGGAGGGAGGCGCTGTCCCTGCTGGCGTAACTGGGTGACTATTTTTCTGATCTCGTCGTCCAGTTCGCTGCGGACGATGATGTCATCGTTGACCACGGCGACGATTTCATCGACCGGCTCTATCTGCTGGCTTTGGGCAACGAGGGGAGATCCCAGTGAAATGATCAGGCCGAGGAGTAGCACTCCCAGACGGTTCGGAAAGTTTAGTCTAGTGGTCATGTATGTATTAGTCAGTTGTAAGTGCGGTAACCGAGGATGCCCCGTTCCAGGAATTCATCAATTCTATCACCCAGACTGGTCAGACCCTTCAGTTCCAGTTGCAGGAACAGGGCGAGATTGCCCTCAGCGTTGGCATCGGAACGGTAGTCACGCACGATAAAGCGACTGATCCAGCAGCAGTTTTCATATTCGATACCGGCAAAGGTTTCCATACTCTGTTTGTACAGCAGTGAGTAGTTCCAGCGGCCCACCGCGTGCAGTTTGTGGGTGATCGGCCAACGGCCGGAGAGATCGGTCTGTTCAATGGAGCCGTCGGTGAAGCGGTAGGTCAGATTCAGGGCACGTTGCCTGTCGTCCTGGTAATGGAGCCCAAAGGCCTTTTTCTCTGTGGCGTTGACATCCGCATGGGGGTTCCATTGAATCCCTGCCTTGGCCCGCCAGTTACGACTCAGCTTGCCGGCAACCTCCGCCACAATGGATGAACTGTCGTCACTGTAGGTGGTGGTGCTGGAAGTGAGTCCTACTTCCCGGTCCCTGAAGTAGAATATCTGACCGATACTGGCGCGGAAGAGTTCCTCGCCGGTCTCAGCGCTCAGGCCCCGGGTGGTGATGGCGGTGGTCAGCTGGTTGGCATCCCCCACCTTATCGACACCGCTGAAACGGTTCTCCCGGAACAGGTTGGCGAAACTGAAATCCAGCTCTGCGGTATCGAAATCGGGTAGCGCGCTCTGATCCTCTTCCGGGGTGTAGAGGTAGAACAGGCGGGGTTCCAGGGTGTGGGTGATGGCGTTGCCAAACCAGCTGCTGCTGCGATCGAAATAGAGTCCGCCATCCAGACTGAAGGTCGGCAAGGTGCGATCGGGGCTATCACTCAATCCGGCTGTCTGGTTCTCCAGGTTGTAGCGGGTGTAGCGGAGCGCGGCCTTGGGCGTCAGGAAGCCCCAGGGGCGCCGCAGGGGCAGGCTGACTGCGGGTCGCAGATCGATTCGCTCCCCCTTAACGACAGTATCCGAGCTGTGGCCGAAGCTGACATACTCACTGCGCAGGTGGTAAGTGAGTCCCAGCGCCTGGTTCGGTTTCTCCAGGTTGAGCAGCAGTTGCGGCAGCCGGCTGTAGGGACGGTTGTTAACGGCGATGGTATCGTCGATAGTCTGGTAATACTGAACGCGGCCAAGCAGGTTCCAGCCGTTGCCATAGTAGCGCAGATCCCCGCGCCGCTCCTGGTGTTTGGCGCTGGTGGTGGCCAGGCTGTCACCCAGGTCATCGATATAGTCGTTGTCCGACACGTAATTGAGATCGATATCGTAACTCCAGCGTGGCGCCGGTGTTCCGTTCAGGAGCATGTTGACGGCGCCCCGGGTGTCGTTTTCCCCCACCTCCCGCTCGCTGTCGCTGGGCAACAGTTCCGCGCGGATCTCCCCCTGGTGTCCCTCTGTCAGATAGCGGAATTCCCCGCCCAGCAGAATGCCCCGTTTGCTCAGGATGCGCGGGGTAAAGGTGGCATCCATATTGGGGGAGATATTGAAATAGTAGGGTATCGACAGGTCGGCCCCGGAGTTTTCAGAGCTGCCGATGGTGGGGGGCAGGAAGCCGGATTTACGCCGGTCATCGATCGGGAAGCTGACGTAAGGAAAATAGATAAAAGGTACGCCCTTGAAGCGCAACTTGGCGTTGCGGGCCACACCGACTCCGGTCGATCGATCAAGTTCAAGCTCTTCGGACTCCACCTGCCAGCCGTTGTTCCCCGGTGGACAGGTGGTGTAACGGACATCCTGATAGTGGGATTGATCTTCGTTTAAAATCTCGACGCTGCTGGCGGTACCCCGTGCCACCGGCTCGGTCAGGCGAAACTCGGTCTGTTTTGCCGCCCCCTGTTTGGAGAGCAGGTTGTAGTGCAGGCTGTCGCCCATGACCCGCAGCCCGGGCTGCTCCAGATAGACATTACCCATGGCGTCCAGCGAGTTGGCGTCTTTCAGGTAAATGGCACGATCCGCTTCCAGACGGGAACTGCCCTGTTCAATCAGCACATTGCCGTAAAATTCGGCACGGTTATTACGACGGTAAAGGTCGGCCCCATCCGCCACGATGCGGGTATCTTCATTCGTAACCGGCCTGGGCGCGTCGTCGTCACTGCGGTCGATTGTGCCGCACTGGTTCCAGTTCAGACCCTGGTCAATACGTGCCATTTCCGGTTGATGGGCGGCAGCCTGGCTGTCGCGGGACTGGTCGGTAACGGCTGGTTCGGCCATCGGCTCGGGTTCGGCCATCGGCTCGGGTTCAGCCATTGGTTCGGGTTCAGCCATTGGTTCGGGTTCAGCCATCGGCTCGGGTTCGGCCATCGGCTCGGGTTCGGCCATCGGCTCGGGTTCAGCCATTGGCTCGGGTTCAGCCATTGGCTCGGGTTCAGCCATTGGCTCGGGTTCAGCCATCGGCTCGGGCTCGGGCTCGGCCATCGGCTCGGGCTCGGCCATCGGCTCGGGCTCGGCCATCGGCTCGGGCTCGGCCATCGGCTCGGCTTCAGTAGTGGCTTCCGGGTCGCTCTCCGCCGCAGGTGTAACTGCCGTGGCGGGTTCTGCAGCGGGCTCTTCCAGTGCCTGCGTAACTGCCCCATCAGGGCTGGTTTCGGATTTGGTGACGGCCCCCGTGCCGGGTGTCTGGGGTTCGGCTTTCTTCTGGATAACCGGTTCGGTCGGAACCGGCTGGCCATCCTGAAAACACTCCCAGCCGCCGTCCCTGCTGATACGACAGTCCCATTTCGAAGCGGCTTGGGCGGCTGGAGCCAACAGCAATCCACTGATGGCTAGCGGTAGCATCCTTCTCATTCCAGGCACGGCAACACTCTGATTGTTCTTAAGATTGGTCGGGTTGGCACGGGCGCTGTCCGCCTGATCGTACCCTGTACCGCTCCCTGGCGGCCCGCTTCGGCCTCTGTTGTGCGAGAAGCCATGGCAACGACCGCATAAAATCGCATAGAATCGCCTATTCTTCAATGGCCGCAACCGCCTCAACATGGCGCCCGATGCATCGGGCTGGATGGGATGGAGGGCCTGCAGCAGTATGGAACCGGTAATGCCGAAAAGAGAACAGGCCCTGACCCAGTGGCTGACGGGAGAGGTTGGACTTCAGAATATCCATGTGGAACCGGCCTCGGATGATGCCAGCTTTCGGCGCTATTTTCGCGTCACCCTGAGCGATGGCAGTACCCGGATTGCCATGGATGCCCCACCTGAACGGGAGGATTGCGGGCCGTTTCTGCGTATCGCTGAACAGTTGGGTGCAATCGGTCTGCATGTGCCCACTATCCACGCCGCTGACCCGCAGCAGGGTTTTGTCCTGCTGGAGGATCTGGGTTCAGTCCATTATCTTGATCAGTTGAATGACGCCAGTGCTGACCGGCTCTACGGGGATGCATTGGGGGCCCTGGCGATCATTCAGTCGGTGGGGCCTTGTGAGGGCCTGCCGCTCTACGACGAAGCGTTGCTGCGGCAGGAGATGGCACTGTTTCCGGATTGGCTGCTGACCCGGCATCTCGGCCTGGATCTGGATGCCGCTGAGCGGGCCATGTTGACCGGCTGCTTTGACCGGTTGGTGGAGAACGCCCTGGAGCAGCCCCGGGTCTGTGTTCACCGGGACTACCACAGCCGCAATCTGCTGGTCAGCCCGTCACCAACACCGGGGATTATCGATTTCCAGGATGCGGTGGTGGGGCCGGTCACCTATGACCTGGTGTCGCTGCTGAAGGACTGTTATATCGCCTGGCCGGTGTCGCAGGTCCAGGCCTGGGCCATGGGTTACTTTGAACTGGCGGTGCAGTCGGGGATCCTGCGGGCCGAGCATGAGGCGCGGTTTCTGCGCTGGTTTGACCTGATGGGGGTGCAGCGCCATCTCAAGGCGAGCGGCATATTTGCCCGACTCAATCACCGTGATGGCAAGTCTGGGTACCTGGTGGAGATCCCCCGGACCCTGGGCTATATCGTGGAAGTGGCCGGTCGCTACCCGGAGCTGGCCGGCCTGGGTGAGCTGATCGGGCAGCGGGTGCTGCCGCGGCTCTAGCTGAACCCGACGGTTGTCGGCTGGGCACGACTTCCGTGCCCAACCTGCCGGGAACCATCCGGGTTGAAGATCACTCCTGTTCCCGGGCCACTGCCCGATAACCGATATCAGTACGGTAGTAGACCTTGTCCCAATCAATCCGTCTGGCCAGCGAGTAAGCCCGGGCCTGGGCTTCCGCCACACTCTCGCCCAGGGCGGTTGCGCAGAGCACCCGGCCGCCGGCGGTGACTATCTCGCCATCTTTTTCCGCCGTGCCGGCATGGAATACCTTTTCACCCTCGGTGGGCTGGCTCGGCAGGCCGCTGATCACATCGCCTTTTTTATAGCTGTCGGGATAACCACCGGCAGCCAGCACCACCCCCAGGGCGGCACGCTCATCCCAGACGGTCTTTTGGGTATCGAGCTTGCCCTCCAGGGCGGCCAGGCAGTGTTCCACCAGATCCGATTTCATCCGCAACATGATGGGCTGGGTCTCCGGATCACCGAAGCGACAGTTGTACTCCAGCACCTTGGGGGTGCCGTTGGCGTCGATCATGACGCCGGCGTAGAGGAAGCCGGTATAGGGGAGTCCCTCGGCCGCCATACCTGCGACGGTTGGTCGGATCACCTGCTCCATGATCCGTTCATGCATCAGTGGGGTAACCACCGGTGCCGGGGAGTAGGCGCCCATGCCACCGGTATTGGGGCCCCGGTCGCCGTTATCCCGCGCTTTGTGGTCCTGGGAGCTGGCCATGGGCAGAATGTGCTGGCCATCCACCATCACGATGAAGCTGGCCTCCTCCCCACTCAGGAACTCCTCGATCACCACCCGGTGTCCCGCCTCGCCAAAGCTGTTGCCCGCCAGCATGTCGCGCACGGTCTCCTCGGCCATGCCCATCTCGTGGGCTATGATCACGCCCTTGCCGGCCGCCAGGCCATCCGCCTTGATCACAATCGGCACGCCTACCTGGTGCAGGTACTCCAGGGCCTGGTCCACGTCGGTGAAGTTGCCGTAGGCAGCGGTGGGAATCTGGTGGCGCGCCAGGAAGTCCTTGGTGAAGGCCTTGGAGCCCTCCAGCTGGGCGGCGCCCTGGGTCGGGCCAAAACACTTCAGGCCGGCGGCGTTGAATGCGTCCACCACCCCCAGCACCAGGGGGGCTTCCGGGCCGACGATAGTCAGGCCGACGCGGTTTTCCCGGGCGAACTGGACCAGCTTGTCGATCTCTTCGACACCGATCGGTACATTCTCCATGGACGGCTCCAGTGCGGTGCCCGCGTTACCCGGTGCCAGGAAAATCTTATCCGCCAGGGGAGATTGGGCAGCCTTCCATGCCAGTGCATGTTCGCGACCACCGCCGCCGATAATCAGGATGTTCATGTGCGTTTAACCTGCCTGCTAACTAAATGGGTAGAGATGGGTGCGTCTGCCGGCGTTCAGCGGTGCGCCGTCACGCCCCGGTCGCTCTGTTCAAAAAAATGCATTATGGCTTCGCTCTCCGGGCTGTTAGCCTGCTGTTTCAGCTCCGCCAGCGCCTGGCTGGTGTTCAGCCCCGAGTGGTAGAGGAGCTTGTAGGCCTGCTTGATGGCGCTGCGATTGGCCGCCGGCACGCCTGCGCGGCGTAATCCCACCGAATTGAGCCCGACAACACGGGCCGGATTGCCATCACAGGTGACATAGGGGGGGATGTCTTTTACCACTTTGGCGCAGCCGGCGATCATGACGTAGTCACCGACGAAGCAGAACTGGTGGATGGCCACCAGCCCGGAGATGAAAATGTGTTCCCCCAACTCCACGTGGCCGGCCAGGGTGCTGTTGGAACCGAAGATGTTGTGACTGCCAAGTCGGCAATCATGCCCGGCGTGAAAGCCACTCATGAAGTAGTTGTGATCGCCGATCCGGGTGCCGCCGTCGGTTTTCACGCCGCGGCTGATGTTGACCCCCTCACGAAACTGATTGTGGTCGCCGATCAGCAGCGGGCGGCTCTTCTCCGGCACGAATCCCAGGTCCTGGGGTTCACATCCGAGCGCGGCGCCGTGACATACCCGGTTTTCCCTTCCCATACGGGTCCCTTGATAGATACGCACGGCGCTCTCGATACGGCACCCTGCGCCGATCTCCACATCGGCCTCGATAATGGAGTAGGGGCCCACCTGAACCGATTCATGCAGGCGGGCGCTGTCATGGATGATGGCGGTTGGATGTATGTTCATAACGCTCTGTCCGGGGCGGGCAACAGAACAGCGCCGCCCGCCCCAGGCGATCAGTGACGGAAGTGGCGCATGCCGGTGAAGACCATGGCGATGTCGTGCTCATCGGCGGCAGCAATCACTTCGTCATCACGCATGGAACCTCCCGGCTGTATCACCGCGCGAATACCGGCGGCAGCCGCGTTGTCCAGTCCGTCCCGGAACGGGAAGAAGGCGTCCGAGGCCATTACGGAACCCGGAACTTCCAGCCCGGCCTGTTCCGCCTTGATGCCGGCGATGCGGGCCGAGTTGACCCGGCTCATCTGCCCGGCGCCGACGCCGATGGTCATGCCGTCACGGCAGTAGACAATGGCGTTGGATTTGACGAACTTGGCCACCCGCCAGCTGAATAGCAGCGCTTCCATCTCGGTCTCGCTGGGTGCCCGTTTGGTTACCACTTTCAGTTCGTTGTACAGCTGCAGGTCAGCATCCTGTACCAGCATGCCGCCGTTGACCCGCTTCATCTCCAGGCGGTGGGTCGACTCCTTGTTCCATTCACCACAGGCGAGCAGTCGCACATTCTTCTTGGCGGCCACCACCGCCACCGCCTCGTCGGCCACCTGTGGGGCGATGATCACCTCGACAAACTGCTGGTCCACAATGGCCTGGGCGGTCTTGGCGTCCAGTGTCTGGTTGAAGGCAATGATACCGCCGAAGGCCGATTCCGGATCGGTACTGAAAGCGCGCTGATAGGCTTCAGTCAGGTCACTGCCGAAGGCGACGCCACAGGGGTTGGCGTGTTTCACAATCACGCAGGCGGGGGCTTCATGGAACTGTTTGACGCACTCCAGCGCGGCATCGGTATCGGCGATATTGTTGTAAGAGAGCTCTTTGCCCTGCAGTTGCCGGGCGGTGGCGATGCACGCTTCGGCCGGCTCGCGCTCCACAAAGAAGGCCGCCTTCTGATGGGGGTTCTCGCCATAGCGCATGGTCTGGACCTGCTGATACTGCAGGTTGATGGTACGGGGGAAGTCGGCGGTTTCGCCGCTGACCCGGGCGCCCAGGTAGTTGGCAATGGCGCCATCATAGTTGGAGGTGTGCTCGAAGGTCTTGACCGCCAGATCGAAACGGGTAGCGTCGCTGACGCTGCCGTTGTTGGCGTCCATCTCCTGCAGCACCCGGTCGTAGTCGGCGGCGTCCACGATGACGGTGACGTCTTTGTGGTTCTTGGCGGCGGCACGCAACATGGTGGGTCCGCCAATATCGATATTTTCGATAGCGGTCGGCAGGTCGCAGTCAGGATTGGCTACGGTCTGCTCGAACGGGTAGAGGTTGACCACAATCATGTCGATGGGGGCGATGCCGTTGTCCGCCATGACGGCGTCATCAATACCCCGTCGGCCAAGGATGCCGCCATGGATCTTGGGGTGCAGGGTCTTGACCCGGCCGTCCATCATCTCCGGGAATCCGGTGTGGGCCGAAACCTCGGTAACCGGGATGTTCTGCTGGGCCAACAGGTTGGCCGTGCCACCGGTGGAGAGGATCTCTACACCACGCTGATGAAGTGCCCGGGCGAACTCCACGATACCGGATTTGTCGGAGACACTGATAAGGGCTCGGCTGATTGCTGTCATTATCCTGAACCTGCTTCTGCTGGATGATTAATGGAAACGCGGCCGGCGGGCCGCGTTGTAGTTAATTCGTTTCATACCTGGACCGGGCTCAGTCGAGATCGTAGAGCGCCAGTTTTTTTCTGAGCGTGCTGCGACTGATACCCAGCATTTCTGCCGCCCGGGTCTGGTTGCCCTCGGTGTGGGTCATGACCGTTTCCAGCAGTGGTTGCTCTACTTCGGCCAGCACCATCTGGTAAATGTTGGCCGCCGTATGGCCACCCAGCTGCTTCAAATATCCGGTCATGGCATCCCTGACACATTCCCGCAGGGGGGCTGTAGTCTTGTTTTTGGCCACTGAAAAGTGAGTTTTGTTGGGTTCCTGCACCAGTAATGCATCCATTGTCATGCTGCCCGCTCCTTATTATTTATGGCCAGCTGATCAAAAAATTCCATGACCAGGGCTTGTTGTTTTTCCGTTGAGTCGGTCGTGTTCACGCGCTGTCTGAAGAGCGCCCCCCCAGGCTGGGTCTTGCTGTACCAGGCGATATGTTTACGTGCAATGCGCACCCCCTGAAACTCGCCGTAAAACTGGTACAGATTCTCCAGGTGTTGCAACAGGATATCGCGAATCCACCCCGGTTCAGGGGGGGCAAGCGTTACCCCGTTTTCCAGGTAGTGGGTGATTTCGCGAAAAATCCAGGGCCGCCCCTGGGCAGCCCTGCCGATCATAATAGCATCGGCACCGGTCTGTTCCAGTACCTTTTTTGCTTTTTCCGGCGAATCGATGTCGCCATTGGCGATCACCGGAATGGAGACGGCCTGTTTGATCGAGCGAATGGTGTCGTACTCGGCCTGTCCGGAAAAGCCGCAGGCCCGGGTCCGCCCATGTACCGCCAGGGCCTGGACACCGCTGCCCTCGGCAATGCGGGCGATCTCCACTCCATTGCGGTGCTGCGGGTCCCAGCCGGTGCGGATTTTCAGGGTTACCGGTACCTCCACCGCCCGGACCACCGCATCCAGAATGCGCCCCACCAGGGGGGGATCCATCAGCAGTGCCGACCCGGCTGCCACCTTGCACACCTTCTTCGCCGGGCAACCCATGTTGATATCGATGATCTGGGCGCCATGCGCCACGTTGACACGGGCCGCTTCCGCCATGGCGACCGGGTCGGCCCCCAGGATCTGCACCGCTATGGGGCCGGGTTCGCCGGCGAAATCGAGGCGGCGCACGGTCTTGCGGCTGCCCCGCAATGCGGCGTTGGATGAGATCATCTCGGAGACTGCCATGCCGGCGCCGAGACGGCGGCAGAGCTGGCGAAACGGGCGGTCCGTGACCCCGGCCATGGGGGCAACCAGCAGGTTATTGTCGAGTTGGTAGGGACCAATGCGCATTGTGTCGTTACAAAGTCGAGTGATTCAGGAGTGGCCGCAAAGAGAGTCGGCTATGGTACGACGATCGGCGGGGGTGGACAAGCGCTAACCCGGCGGGCCGTCTGGTTGGCGGCAGTGGCGGGGGGGCGTTAACGGAAGTCGAACTGAAAGCCGGCCACCCGGCTGCCCGGGTCCACCAGTTCCAGGCGCAGGTTGTGGGGGATGCCGGGCTGCAGTAATTCGGTGGCCCGGTGCTGGTATTCGGTCGGCCCGAAGCTGCGTCGGGCGACCAGGTTGCCACCCCGGTCCAGCAGGCTCAGTTCCAGCTGCGGCCAGGCCTGGGGGAACTCACTGTTGTTGCGCAGGGTCAGGGTTACCAGCAGGGCGTTGTCCCGGGTCGGATGACTGGTCATGGCGCGGGTGATGACCTGGAGCTTTTCCGGTTCATGGCGGGGTGGCAGCTGGCAGGGCAGCAGGTTGCAGGTCGCCTCCAGCAGCTCCCGACCGGCCGGGTAACGGAGCAGGTGATCGCGTCCGAACCAGGCCAGCTGGCCCAGGGCTGTCACCAACAACAGCAGAATGAGCAGGGACCAGCCAAACAGATGCTTGCCGCTGTGCGCCTGTTCTGACAGGCTCTCATCCAGGGAGAGCGGGTCGGTTTCAGTGGGCGGAAGCTCCGGCAGGTTTGGCGGGATAGGGAACGGTGTCGATGAGTCCGAATGGTGTTCCTGCGGCACGATGGGGATACCCGCTGAAACACAGTAATCATCCAGGGGTTTGATGGCTGCCGTCTCGGATGGCTCATCAGTGGTCGGTGTCGGCGCATTGCTGTCGGTGAGTTGGGAATCGAGTCCGATCTGTACACTATCCAGCTCCGGTTCGTCCACCACAAAGGGGGGTTCGAACGGATCACGCTCATCATCCATCGCCAGTTGATCATCCGCCGTGGATCGATCTGCGGTGTCAACCGGTTGGTCAGGGGTGATTTTCAGTGCCTGCATCAGTTCCGACAGGTCGCTGGGCTGCTCAAACCGTTCCGGTTCGGCGGGCGGGGCGTCAAAGGGCAGTTCCAGGTTCTGCTGTTCGGTAGTGGTATCGGCATCGGCCAGATCCCGCTCCGACCACGTCTCATCCGGCTCCGGTTCCCGAAGATTGGCCACGGCGCTGAATATCCGGTCGCAACGGCAGCAGTGCGCCTGGCCGCCGGCCGCCTGCAGCTGCTCGGCGCTGATACGAAACAGGGTCTGGCAGTGTGGACACTGGGTATACACGCTCAACCCGCTCCGTTCATTTTCGCCGTCCCTCCAGCAGCACCCACTCCTCCTGTTGCCTTGGCGGCTGCATGTGGAAGGCGTCGGCATAGGCGTCACTTACCCGCTCGGCCTGTTCACTCAGGATGCCGGAAAGAATGATCCGACCGCCAGGACGGGTCAGTCCGGCCAGCAGATCCCGCAGCTCGATCAGGGTGCCGGCCAGGATATTGGCCATGACCAGATCCACCGGTTGTAACTCCCCGCTGTCACACAGCTGCAGCCGTCCCAGTACCTGGTTCTTTTCCGCATTGGCCCGGGTAGCCTGCAGTGCCTGGGGGTCGTGATCAGTGGCGTACACCCGCCGGGCCCCCAGTTTGAGTGCCGCCACCGCCAGGATGCCGGAGCCGCAGCCGAAGTCGATCGCTTCCAGCTGCTCCGGTGGTGTCCGGTCCAGCCACTGCAGGCAGAGTGCGGTAGTGGGGTGGGTGCCGGTGCCGAAGGCGAGTCCCGGATCCAACTCCACGATCACCGCATCGGGCTGCTCCGGACGCTTGCCCTGGGGGGCGACCCAGAGGCGCTGGCCGAAGGACATGGCGTGAAAATTGTCCAGCCAGGCCCGTTCCCAGGCCTGATCCTCCAGCACTTCCAGTTGCAGGGTCAGGGTAACGTCACTGTTGAGTGTCTGGTTGATGCGATGGCGCAGATCATCGCTGTCGATGTCGCCTTCAAACAGGCCGGTGACCCGGGTCCGCTGCCAGATCGGCAGCTCGCCCGGCCCGGGTTCCAGCAGCGGTTCGTCCTCCGCATCCTCCAGGGTGGTGGAGAGGGCACCCAGGTTTTCGAACAGCAGTTCGATCAGCGGGGCCTGCTCCTTGCCGGTGGTGAGATGGGCTTGTATCCAGGGCACGATCAACTCCAGTCGGCAGGGATGTCAGACCCAGTGCCGTGATACGCGGTTGTTAGAGACCCAGTTTCTTTTCCAGGTAGTGAATGTTGGCACCACCCCGGGCAAACGCTTCGTCCTGCATGATGCGCTGCTGCAACGGAATGTTGGTCTTGATTCCGTCCACCACCATCTCCGACAGGGCGGTGCGCATGCGGGCAATGGCGGAAGCCCGGTTTTCACCATGGGCGATCAGCTTGCCGATCATGGAGTCGTAATGGGGTGGCACCCGGTAGCCGTCGTAGATGTGGGTGTCGACCCGAATGCCGGGACCGCCCGGAATATGCAGGTGGGTGATATCCCCCGGGCTGGGCATGAAGCTCTCCGGGTCTTCGGCGTTGATACGGCACTCCACGGCGTGACCACGGATCTGGATGTCGGACTGGCGATAGGCCAGCTCCTCACCTGCCGCGATACGCAACTGCTCCTTGACGATGTCCACCCCGGTGATCATCTCAGTAACCGGGTGTTCAACCTGAATCCGGGTGTTCATTTCGATGAAATAGAACTCGCCGTTTTCATACAGGAACTCGAACGTGCCGGCACCCCGGTAGCCGATCCTGCGGCACGCCTCGGCGCAGCGCTCCCCCAGCCGGTTGCGCAGCTCTTCGGAGATCCCTGGTGCCGGCGCTTCCTCCACCACTTTCTGGTGTCGGCGCTGCATAGAGCAGTCCCGTTCCCCCAGGTGAATGGCGTTGCCGTGGGTGTCGGCCAGAACCTGGAACTCCACGTGGCGTGGATTCTCCAGGTACTTTTCCATGTAGACCGTGTCATTGCCGAAAG
This sequence comes from Sedimenticola thiotaurini, assembly GCF_001007875.1. Taxonomy (NCBI): domain Bacteria; kingdom Pseudomonadati; phylum Pseudomonadota; class Gammaproteobacteria; order Chromatiales; family Sedimenticolaceae; genus Sedimenticola; species Sedimenticola thiotaurini. The sequence goes on from NZ_CP011412.1 coordinate 3,099,497, forward strand.
CGGCGCCCGCCTCGGCCTTGGTCAGGGAGATGGCATTGAGCAGGTTGGCTTCGGCGTGGACCACGCGCATGCCCCGTCCACCGCCGCCACCGGCCGCCTTGATAATGACCGGATAACCGATCTCGCTGGCCATTTTCAGGGTTTTGCGCTCGTCGCTGTCGAGCGGCCCGTCGGAGCCCGGTACACAGGGGACGCCGGCCTCTTTCATCGCTTCGATGGCGGTGATCTTGTCACCCATCATGCGGATGGTTTCCGGCCTCGGGCCGATAAAGATGAAGCCGCTCTCCTCGACGCGTTCGGCGAAATCGGCGTTTTCCGACAGGAAGCCATAGCCGGGATGGATGGCCATGGCGTCGGTCACCTCGGCGGCGCTGATAATGGAGTGGACCTGCAGGTAGCTGCCGGCGGAGGGGGCGGGACCGATGCAGACAGTCTCATCCGCCAGCCGGACATGCTTCAGCTCCCGGTCGGCCTCCGAATGCACGGCCACGGTCTTGATGCCCAGTTCCCGGCAGGCCCGCAGAATGCGCAGGGCGATTTCGCCCCGATTGGCGATGACGATTTTTTCAATCATAGCGACAGGGGCCTTTATTCAATAATAAACAGGGGCTCGTTGTATTCCACTGGCTGGCCGTTTTCCACCAGAATCTTGGCGATTACACCGGACTTGTCACACTCGATCTGATTGAGGATTTTCATCGCCTCGATGATGCAGAGCGTCTCGCCCACGTTGACCTGCTGTCCCACTTCAACAAAGGGTTTGGAGGTGGGGGTCGGGGAGCGATAGAAGGTGCCTACCATGGGGGAGCGGATGGCGTGACCGGTCAGTTCCGGTTTTGCCTCGCCGGCGGCTTCGGCCGCCGGAGCGGCGGCGGGGGCGCGGCGGGTGCCATTTGGGGTTGCGGTGCGCTCATGGCGACGGGCGGCATGGTCGAACTGACCCGACTGATGCGTACCGACTCTTCGCCTTCGTGAATTTCGATCTCGGCAACATCCGACTCTTCGATGAGCTCGATCAGTTTTTTTACTTTGCGGATATCCATGGTGGTTGTAAATCCCGGTTCGGTTGCTTAGGTGCTGAGACGCTTGAGGGCGGCGGCCAGTGCGAGCTCGTAACTCTGCACTCCCAGGCCGCTGATGACGCCTTCAGCAATATCGGAAAAATAGGAGTGCTTGCGGAACGGCTCCCGTGCATGAACGTTCGAGAGGTGCACTTCTATGAAGGGTATGTTCACCCCAAGCAGGGCGTCGCGCAGGGCCACGCTGGTGTGGGTGAAGGCTGCCGGATTGAAAATGATATAGGCGATCTGCTCATCCCGGGCGCGGTGGATCCGCTCGATCAGCTCGTGCTCCGCGTTGCTCTGGGTGAAGGTGAGGCTGTGGCCGGCGCCCTGGGTGAGATGGGTCAGGTGCTCCTCGATGTCGGCCAGTGTCTCCTGGCCATACAGTTCCGGTTCACGGGTTCCCAGTAGATTCAGGTTGGGGCCGTTCAGTACCAGAATGGTCGCCATGATAGTTTTCCCGACAGATGGTGTTTCGCCCCGTTGCACGCCTGAAGCGGCTGGGGATGTAAGATCAATCTAGGGGTAAATTCTGACGGAGTGGAGTTAGTTTGTCCAGATTTTAGCGAAGATCACGCCAAGATCGGCGAAAATAAATCAGGAATTAAACAATTAAAATGGGCCCGGCCGTGATTCATGACACATTTGTCAGGGGCCGGGCCCACATTTCTAACTAAAGTACCGCGTTCAGCTCCTTCTCCAGCACTTCACGCTTCATCTCGCCGGACTGGATGTACCGGGTCTTCCCCTGGCGATCGAATATGACGGTGAAAGGGAGTGAGTCGAACCGGTTCCCCATGCGGTTGGAGAGCTCGATCGCTTTGGTGCTGCCGATCAGGATGGGAAAACCGATATCGTAGACATCGACAAAATCCTGCACCATGTCCGGATCATCAATAGCGATGCCGACGAACTGAACGCCCCGGTCCTGGTAGTTCTGCTGGGTCTCGATAAACAGCGGCATCTCCTTGCGACAGGGTGGGCACCAGGTGGCCCAGTAGTTCACCACCAGGACCTTGCCGGCCCACTGGTCGCTGGACTGCTGCTGGCCATCCAGATCCGGGAAACTGAAAGCCGGCATTTGGCTTTCGGCATTCCCGGTCAGGTTTGGCTTGGCCGGCGTCGGCTCCTGCTCACAACCGGCCAGGAATCCCAGGCTCACTAACAGGGGGAGCATCAGTACATAACGCATTCTCATTGCAGGGCGCTCCTTACGTGGTTGGCGAACTCCTCAGCTGCTTTGAAACCGACTACGCGGTAACCTTTCCGTTCCTGGCCATCCCGGCCATAGAACATGATGCTGGGAGGTCCAGGCAGGCCGAAGTGTCCCTGTAACAGGGCCACATCCTGTTCATCATTGGCGGTGACGTCCGCCTGCAGCAGAACGGCATCCGAGAGTGCGGCCATTACCTGCGGATCGCTGAAGGTGTAGCGTTCCATCTCCTTGCAGGAGACGCACCAGTCGGCGTAGAAGTCGAGCATCACCGGTTTACCGGCGCTGCTGGCTGCGGCCACTTCCCGTTCCAGGTCGGCTACGGTCTTGATCCGTTTGAACTGCAGATGGGCCGACTCACTGGTAGTGCCGGCGGCGAACAGTCCGCGCAGTGGCTGTACCGTATCCTTGCCGCCTGCCGCTGCACCGATCAACATCAGACTGCCGTAAATCAGCAGTACCATGCCCAGACCCTTCCAGAGCCGATCCCAGCCGGACGCTTCTACCGGCAGCTCACCAATTGCGCCCATGTAGATGGCGCTGACCACCAGCAGGATGCCCCATAGCAACATGGCGATATCCGCTGGCACGACCCGCTCCAGCAGGATGATGGCAACCGCCAGCATGCCGACACCGAACACCGCCTTGACCTTGTCCATCCAGCTGCCGGCCCGGGGCAGGTATTTGCCGGCGGATGTGCCGATGATGATGAGTGGTGTGCCCATACCCATGGCGAGGGCGAACAGGGCCAGGCCGCCCAGCAGGGCGTCACCGGTCTGACCGATATAGATCAGTGCGCCCGCCAGGGGTGGCGCAACACAGGGGCCGACAATCAGGGCGGACAGGAAGCCCATAATGGCCACACCCACCAGGCTGCCGCCGGACTGCTTGTTGCTCCGTTCAGTCAGTTTGCTCTGCCAGCTGCTGGGCAGTTGCAACTCGTAGAAACCGAACATGGAGAGCGCCAGACCGACAAATACCAGGGCGAAGAAGCTGAGAATCCAGGGGTCCTGGAAGGCGGCCTGCAGGTTCTGTCCGAAAAGCCCCGCCAGCACGCCTGCCCCGGTGTAGGTGACCGACATGGCCAGTACATAGACCAGCGACAGGATGAAGGCCTTGTAGGTGGTGATGCCGGTGCCCTGTCCGGCAATGATCCCGGACAGGATCGGGATCATGGGGAAGACGCAGGGGGTCAGTGAGAGTGCCAGTCCCAGGCCAAAGAACAGCAGCGTGATCAACAGGGTGTTGCCGCCGGCCAGGGTGGAGGCGATCTCGTCCATTTCGGACTGGGGTTCCCCTGCGGCACTGGAGGTCTGCACCGCGGTGGCCGCCATGGCCTGTTGTGGTTGCTGCGGCGCTGCGCTGGCCTGGGCGGCGCTCAGGGCCGGCAGGGTCAATGCGAAAACCTTGCGGGCAGGTGGGTAGCAGACGCCGGCCTCGGCGCAGCCCTGATAATTTACCTGCAGCTCGATATCAGTAACGTCACTGCTGCTGCGAATGAGCGGCAATGGCAGATCAATGCTGTCGTGGTAAACCGGCAGATCACCGAAGGAGCCATCAGGTTTCAGGGCGTTTTGTTTGATTTCGGCGGGGGGCAGCTTGAACTGGCCCAGTTGTACACCATCACCTGACTTTAGCGTTACACCGATTTTGTCCTGATACAGGTAGGTGCCTGGAGCGATCTGCCAGTTCAGACGAATGCGGTCGGCCTGTTCAACGGTGGCGGAGAGCTGGTAAGCCTGCTCCGGGGAGGGTATCTCATCCTCTTCCTGGATGCCCAGGGTTTGACCCAGGTTGCCCAATGCCCCCATTGCCTGGCCACCGGCAGGGGGCAGGCTCAGGGAGACATCCTGTTTCTGTGGCGGATAACAGAGTCCGGCATCGGCGCAGCCCTGGGAGACGGTCGTCAATACCAGGTTGTCACCGGCGTCGGCTGCACGCTGGATGGGGATCTGGATGGAGACCGAGTTGCGGTAGATCTCCACATCACCGAAAAATTCATCATGCTTGTTTTTACCCGCTGGGAAACGGGCTTCCCCCAGGGTGATGCCGGGGGTCTGGCTGGTGAACTTGAGCTTGTTGCGGTAGAGGTAATATCCCTCGGCAATCTGCCAGGTGAGACGGATATTGTCAGCACCCTCGACAGCGGTGTTCAGCTTGAATGCCTGCTGGGGTGTCAGGTAGTCGGGCTGTTCTGCCTGGGCGGTGCTGAATAACGGTAGTAACAGTAGGATCTGTAACAAAAACAGTGCATTTAATTTTTTTATTGTGTACATACATCAATCCAATGAAGGTAAGCGGGTAGACCTTGCTGTACAGGGACCGCAATAATCTCCGGTAGTTCATAAGGATGGAGAGAGATTATGGTCTGCTGCAGATCCGCATAGCGTGCTTGCGTGCTCTTTATCAGCAACAGGTACTCCTCCGACTTTTCAAGCTTATCCTGCCAGACATAGATCGATTTGATCGGCGCCGTTATGCTGACGCAGGCGGCGAGTCGTTGTTCCACCAGTTGGCCGGCGATCCTGTCGGCGCTTTCCTGGTCGGGGCAGGTACAGTAGATCAAAAGCTTGTCCACGGGCATGAGCCGGAAGATACAGGATTGATCGGTCGTGCGCAAAATCGAAATAAATACTTATATTTAGCATGGTAATGGCCTCCCGGATCGGGTCGGGGAGGCCGTGTTGTCGCGCCAAGAGTGCAGTAGCCCGGATAAGGGTGTGGTTATCTTGAATCGTGCGGTTTCGGGGCGTAAGCTCTGCCCCCATGAATCCTCTACTCCTGCTTCTGCTGCTGTTTGTCGGCATCCCGCTAGTCGAACTCTATTTTCTCATTGAAGTTGGTTCCCAGATCGGCGCTCTGCCAACCATCCTGCTGACCGTTTTCACCGCAGTACTGGGTGGTGCGCTGGTCCGTTTGCAGGGTTTCTCCACCGCCATGCGGGTGCGGGCCGGCATGGATCGGGGCGAAGTTCCGGCCATTGAGATGCTGGAAGGGGTGGTGTTGCTGCTCAGTGGCATTCTGTTGCTGCTGCCCGGTTTTTTTACCGACCTGTTCGGTTTTCTCTGCCTGGTGCCGCCGGTCCGGCGCGCCATGATTGTCTGGTTCCTGAAGCGCTCGGGCACCATGCGCCCGGTGGGGGATGCTGATTCCACGCAGCGCAATGAAAATCCCCGGGTGATCGAAGGCGAATTCCATCGGGATGACGATTGAGCTGACGTGATCCGGGCCGATCGGGGTATTTGATTCCGGTATTGGTGGCCTATCGGTATTGCACCAAATCCGTCGCCTGTTGCCGGCCGCGTCACTCTGCTACGTGGCGGACAACGGCTATCTTCCCTACGGCAGCAAACCGCCCGAAGTTGTGCGACGGCGTTCCCCGGCCATCGGCCGGTTTCTGGTGGATCAGGGCAATCGTGGTGGCCTGCAATACCGCCACGGCGGCGGTAATCGCCGCATTGCGGCAGGAGTTCGCCCTGCCGGTGATCGGTGTGGAGCCGGGGCTGAAGCCCCCTATCAGCCTGAGTCGCAGTGGTGTGGTCGGGGTGCTTGCCACGGAGGGGGCGAGCAGCTCTGGGTGAGTGGCGATGTGCTGCCAGCGGTGCACCAGTTCGGCCGTCTGTGGCGGCCCGGCTGTGCGGTCCGGCAGTTGCCCGACCCGGTCAGATAGCCAGCCCGCTCAGACAGCCATCCCGGTCTGCTCAGTCCAGCAGTCGATACCAGGCCCGTCCCAGCTGTTCATGCAGGGCGAAATAGCTGTCCCGGAAAGCCCTTTCTGTGGGCAGCCAGTCGTAGTAGCTGGCGCGCTCGCTCGGGCCGTGGGCGAATGCCGTCGGTGCCGGCTGAACCCGGATGCCGGCCGCCTCGAACACATCCAGGGCGCGCAGCATGTGCCAGGCGTGGGTCACCAGCAGGATCTTGTGGATATTGTGTTGCTCCAACAGCGGTTTCAGGATCAGCGCCTGCTCCCGGGTGGTGTGGCTTCGATCCTCGGTGAGCATCACTTTGACCCCAAACTCACCCTCCAGTACGGCCCGGCCAATAGTGGCCTCGCTGGGCCCACTGCTGTGTAGTGAGCCGCCACTGGTGATCAACGGCAGGCCGGTGTTACGGGATAGCCAGGCGGCGTAGCGCAGGCGCTCCAGAAGCAGGGAGTTGGCGGTATCCTGGCCACCATACTCTGGCGCCGCTTCCCGGCGACCGGCGCCCAGTACCACGATCGCCTGGGCGTCCGTGCTGCGGATCTGGTCTCTGGTGAGCGCGGATATGGTTTCCAGGTTGGCCATCAACTGGCCGGAAATGTAGGGGGTTGATAGCAGATAGAGCGCTGCCAGGGTGGTGAACAGCAACAGCTTGCCGATCAGTCGGCCGGCCAGTATCAGGCCCAGTAGCCCCAGCAGTACCAGTATGCCGGGTGGCAGTAACAGGGTTTTCAGGGCCCAGACAATCTCCTGATCCATCGATTACTCCTTGTGATCGCGGTCGAGTAGTGGGTTGGCCTGCAGATCGGCGTGATAGGAGGAGCGCACCAGCGGGCCACTGGCCACGTTGGAAAAGCCCATCGCTTCGCCCTGCTGACGCAACTGGTCGAACTCTCGTGGTGTGACGAACCGGTCCACCGGCAGGTGGTCCCGGCTGGGTTGTAGATACTGACCCAGGGTCAGCATATTGACCTGGTGGTCGCGCAGGTCCCGCATGACAGCCAGCACCTCCTCGGTAGTCTCGCCCAGGCCCAGCATCAAGCCGGATTTGGTCTGTACCTCGGGGTGGCGCTCCTTGAAACGGGCCAGCAGGTCCAGCGAACCCTGGTAGTCGGCCCCCGGTCGCGCCTGGCGGTAGAGTCGGGGAATAGTCTCCAGGTTGTGGTTGAACACGTCTGGCCGGGTCTCCGCGAAGGCATCCAGCGCCACATCAATGCGGCCCCGAAAATCGGGTACCAGGATCTCGATACGGGTCTCCGGATTGGTGTCACGCAGTGCGGTTATGCAGTCAACGAAGTGGCCGGCCCCGCCGTCCCGCAGATCGTCCCGGTCGACCGAAGTGATCACCACGTAGCGCAACTGCATCGCCTTCACCGCTTCAGCCAGTTCGATCGGCTCCTGGGGATCTAACGGCTTTGGTTTGCCGTGGGCCACGTCGCAGAATGGGCAGCGCCGGGTGCAGATATCGCCCATGATCATGAAAGTGGCGGTGCCGTGGCTGAAGCACTCTCCCAGGTTGGGGCAGGCGGCCTCTTCGCACACCGAGCTGAGTTTGCTCTGGCGCAGGATCTGCTTGATCTGGCTGACCCGTTCGCCGCTGGGCATCTTCACCCGGATCCAGGCCGGCTTACGGGGCATCTCCCGGGTCGGTTCGACTTTGACGGGAATTCTGGCCAGCTTCTCACTGCCGCGCTGGTGGGTCTCCGGGGTGGCCCGTGATGGGGCGTTGTAATCTTCAAGTTTACTCATGGGAACGGTTATCGCCTGTGGTCTGTTGGTGTTGATTGTAGCCGAGTCGGCCCAAAATGTGGCTGGCCAGCCGCTGACCCACGGTAAACAGGGGCTCGGGGTCGGTCAGTTCGCGCAGTTGCGTCACCTGAAGGCCGGGATAGCCACAGGGGTTGATACGGTTAAAAGGCTCCAGCTCCATGTCCACATTCAGGCTCAGGCCGTGAAAACTGCAGCCGTGCCGCACCCGCAAGCCAAGTGCCGCAATCTTGCTGCCGTTCACGTAGACGCCGGGCGCGTCCGGGCGCGCCCTGGAGTCGATCCCGTAAGTCTGTAACAGATCCACAATGCTTTGCTCGATCAGGGTGACCAGTTGGCGCACCCCCAGGCCGTAGTGGCGCAGATTGAGCAGCAGATAGGCGACCAGCTGTCCCGGGCCGTGGTAGGTGACCTGGCCGCCCCGGTCGGTTTTGATCACCGGGATGTCACCCGGGTTGAGCAGGTGTTCCGGTTTGCCGGCCTGTCCCAGGGTGAAGACCGGTGGATGCTCCACCAGCCAGATCTCATCCCGGGTGTCCGCATCCCGATTGTTGGTAAAGGTTTGCATCTCCTGCCAGACCGGCTCGTAGGATTGCCGGCCGAGTTCACGGATCAGCGGCGGCAGGGCAGGACGACTGCCCATCAGAGACTCATCACCACGTCGTCATGGTCGGTGAGGGCGTAATAGATTGCATCCAGCTGGGCCTTGCTGGTGGCCTGGAAAGTGACTGTGACGGACAGGTATTTTCCATTGCTGCTGGCCCGGCTGCGGCAGGCATCGCCGGGTAGATCCGGTACATGGGTGGCAACGATCTCGGTGATCAGGGCCTCGAAGTCCGGGTGGCTGGCGAGCCCCATCGCCTTGACGGAGAATTGGCAGGGGAACTCCAGCAGTGTGTCGCGTTCTTGTTTCATGTCATTCCGGATGCTAACCGGCCCGTCTGAAGCAGGGCCTTGTAGTCACTGTAAAAGCGGGCCATGCGCCCGTATATGGGGCCGGGCCGACCATTTCCAACCGGGTGCCCATCCAGTTCCACCACCGCCGTCACCTCCTTGCTGGAGCTGGTCACCCAGACCTCGTCTGCACGGTCCAGCATCTGCCGGCTGATCGGGCTTTCACGGCAGGGGAGCTGGTGTTGTTGTGCCAGTTCCAGCACCAGGTCGCGGGTGATTCCCGGTAGCAAGTGATCGCTCTTGGGCGGGGTGATGATCTGGCCGGCCTGGACGATAAACAGGTTGCTGGCTGCCCCCTCGATGGCAAAACCGTCCCGGATCAGGATCGCCTCCGCTGCCCCGCGGTCTTTTGCCTCGCTACGCAGGAGCACATTGGCCAGCAGGGTGATCGCCTTGATATCGCAGTGTTTCCAACGGGTGTCATCCAGGGTGATCGCCTTGATACCGGTCGCCAGGGTGGTGGCGTCCGGATAGACTGCCGGTTGGGTCATGGCGAACACGGTCGGCTCGATCCCGCTGGGAATTGCGTGTTCCCGCCGCCCGCTGGAGCCGCGGGTGATCTGCAGATAGATCGATTGATCGGCCCCCGGCAACTGGGCGATCAGCCGTTCCAGTATCGCCTGCCATTGCGCCCGGTCCAGGGGATTGGGCATGCGGATACCGTGCAGGCTGTTGTCCAGACGCTGCAGGTGGTGCTCCAGCCGAAACAGGCGTCCGGCGTAGCAGGGAATCACTTCGTAGACGCCGTCACCGAACAGAAAACCCCGATCCATGACCGAAATCTTACCCTCATCGGGGGGCAGAAAACGGCCATTCAGATAGATCTCCGGCGGTCCAGCCGGGCTGCGGTTGTGGCCTACTCCAGCCATAGCAGGACGGTATCTTTGACGGTCTGCATCAGACCGCCCTCCTCAATCGGGTCCAGTGCCACCAGATCCTCTTCCACCACGGTCTCGCCAGCCAGGGAGATGTTCAGTTTGCCCAACGGTTGGCCGGGGCTGACCGGTGCGATGATTTGTGGCTCGAGCTGCATGCCGGCATTCAGATTCTGATACTGGCCTCTGGGGATGGTGATATAGAGATCCCGGGTCAGACCGAGGCGGAGCTGCTCCTGACTGCCCTTCCAGACCCGGGTGGTGGTCAGTTTCTCACCGGCACCGTAGAGTCGGTGGGTCTCGTAGAAGCGGAAGCCGTAGTTGAGCAGGGATTGGCTCTCCCTGGCCCGGGCATCCTCGCTTTTGGTTCCCATAACCACCGAGATGAGGCGCATGCCATCTTTCTGGGCCGACGCCACCAGACAGTAGCCGGCGGCTTCGGTATGGCCGGTCTTGACCCCGTCCACCGCATCATCGCGCCACAACAGCTTGTTGCGGTTGTGCTGCTTGATATTGTTGAAGGTGAACTCCTTGGTGGCGTACCACTTGTAGAGTTCTGGAAACTCCCGGATGGTGGCGCGGGCCACCTGGGCGATGTCCCGCGGTGTGGTGTAGTGCTCGTCGGCCGGCAGGCCGGTGCTGTTGACGAAGTGGGTATTCACCATCCCCAGGCGTCGGGCGTGGTCGTTCATCAGGTTGGCGAAGGTCTCCTCGCTGCCGGCAATGTGTTCAGCCAGCGCAACACTGGCATCGTTGCCGGACTGGATAATCATGCCCTTGAGCAGATCTTCCAGGGAGACTTTTTTGCCCACCTCGATAAACATGCGCGAGCCCGGCGTGCGCCAGGCCTTTTTGCTCACCAGTACCTGATCCTGCAGGGTCACCTGGCCCGCCTCGATCTCTTTCATGACCACGTAGGCGGTCATGATTTTGGTCAGGCTGGCCGGCTCCAGTCGCTGCTCCGCATTGTTCTCTGCCAGCACATAGCCGCTGTCAAAATCGATCAGCAGGTGGCCCGTGGCGGCGACGCTGGGGGCGCCGGCACCGGTGCGGCGGCGACCGGCAGCAGGGCGAGCGTCAGAAAGATAAATGCGAGCAGGGAGAGCAGGTTGATTCTGGTGGTGCGTACAAACATGGTAGTCCTTATCAGTTACTTGGGCCTGAAGCAGCTAATGACAGCACAAAACGGACGAGGTTCTGTCTGTTGGCGCTCTATTCTAACGCGAATGGCGGCGCAAAATCGCGGCCAAAGATTGAGGGATTCGGACAACGATCCCGGATCAGCCGTTTCAGGGGCGTTCCGGCTCCTGTGATCAGTCGATGATCACCTGGGTCTCCATGATACCCAGCCGGGGCAGGCTCTGGCTCAGTTCATCCACCTGTTCGACACTGGCAAGCGGACCGATCTGCACCCGGTACAGCCGCTGTCCCTGGTTATCGACTTGCTGGATGCGCACCTGCTGGCTCAGTGATCCCGCCAGGCGTTGGCTCAGCTGGTTGGCGTTGTGGCGGCTGCTGAAAGCGCCGACCTGGACGAACAGGGCGGGCGGTGCCGGCAGACTGGCCTGGTTGGCCAGGATCACCGGGGACTCCGCCGGAGTCGTCGGGGTGCCCGGATCCAGTGCCCGCACCTCCACCAGGCCGGTGCCCTCGGCCACGATGCCCAGTTTGGTGGCGGCGGCATAGGAGAGATCTATCAGCCGGTTATCATGGAACGGGCCGCGATCATTCACTTTGACAATGGCGCTGCGGCCGTTACGCAGGTTGGTCACCTGCACATAGGTGGGCAGGGGCAGGCTTTTGTGGGCGGCCGTCATGGCATACATGTCATACGGCTCACCACTGCTGGTGGAGCGGCCGTGAAATTTAGTGCCATACCAGGAGGCGATGCCACGCTCGATATAACCGCGACTGCTGGGCAACGTATAGTAGCGTTTCCCCAGCACCACATAGGAGGCCGGGTTGCCCCGCGTGCTCTTCGGCTCCGCCCGTGGCGTGGCATCGGCGATGGTGTTGGGGTCCAGTCGACGGGCCGGCGCGCTGTCACTGCCGGACAGTACCGGTGCACGACCTGAACAGGCAGTGAGCAGGCCGGCGCAGAGCAGAGCCAGGAGCAGTGATCTGTTTGTCGTGACCAGAGACATCAGTTCCCGGACCCCTGTTTTTGTGACCGTATCGCCTGGCTCAGCTGGTAGACCGCCATGGCGTAAAGGTTGCTGTGGTTGTACCGGGTGATGACGTAGAAGTTATTCAGCCCGAGCCAGAATTCAGACCCCTTGGCACCTTGCAGATGCAGGACGGTCGCCAGGGTATCGGCCGGGAGTGGGGGCTCCGGCTGGGTCAGGATGCCGGCCGCCACCAGATCCGCCAGCGGGGTAGCCGGTTTTGCCGTCCGCTGGGCCGGTTCGATGTAGAAAGGCTGGCCCGCCTCCACGGTATTGGCCGGCAGGACGACCCGCTCGCCTTTGCGCCAGTTGTGTTTGCTGAAGTAGTTGGCCACGCTGCCGATCACATCCTCGGTATCACTCCAGATATCCCGTTTGCCGTCGCCGTTGAAGTCGACCGCATAGCTGAGATAGCTGGTGGGGATGAACTGGGGCATTCCCATGGCGCCGGCGTAGGAGCCAACCGCCATGCTGGGCTCCATCTCCTCCTCCATCAGGATCTGTAGGAACGCCTTCAGCTGGTTGCGTCCGAACCGGTAGCGTTTCGGATAGTGGTAGGCCTGGGTGTAGAGGGCATCAAGGATGCTGATACTGCCTGGCCGTTTTCCGTAGAAGGTTTCGACTCCAATAATGGCAACGATGATCTCCGGCGGAACACCGTAGGTCTGTTCAGCCCGCTCCAGGGTCTCCTGATGCTGCTTCCAGAAGGCGACGCCCGCGTCGATGCGGTTCTGCTTGAGAAATATGGGCCGGTAGGTTTTCCAGGTATGGATGGTTTCGGCCGGACGGTTGAGGCTGTCGATAACCCGCTGGCTGCGGCTGGCTCCCTGCAGCAGTCTGCGCAGGTCTTCGATCGCATAGCCCTTCTCGGTGGCCAGCTCCTGGAGCAGTGCCTCCGTGTCGGCTGCCGGGGTGGAGGCCATGAGCGGGGTGCAGCACGACAGGATTGCCAGAAAGCCGATTCTTGTCAGGGTCTTTAGCATGCCTAGTTCCTTTTGCCTGTATGCGGTGTTGTTCCGTGGCTGCCGATCATGTCGGCAGCAGCTTGCGATGGGTATGTATGGACATCAGGATACCGAACCCGGCCATGATGGTCACCAGTGATGTGCCGCCATAGCTGATCAGGGGGAGCGGCACACCGACCACCGGCAGAATCCCGCTGACCATGCCGGTGTTCACAAACAGGTAGACGAAAAAGACCATGGTAACGGCCCCGCCGAGCAGGCGGCTGAAGGTGTCCTGGGCCTGGGCGGCGATATAGAGGCCGCGCAGGATAATCACCAGGTAGAGTGTCAGTAACAGCAGTATGCCGATGAAACCGAACTCTTCCGCCAGCACCGCGAAGATAAAATCGGTGGTGCCCTCCGGCAGGAAGTCCAGATAGGACTGGGTGCCGTTCAGCCAGCCCTTGCCGTACAGTCCGCCGGAGCCGATAGCGATCTTGGACTGAATGATATGGTAGCCGGTGCCGAGCGGATCCCGCTCCGGATTCAGGAAGGTCAGCACCCGGTTGCGCTGGTAGTCCCGCATGCCCCACTCCCACAGTACCCAGGAGATGGGGATGGCGGTGATAATCATGCCGCCAATAAAACGCCAGCTGAGTCCGGCCAGAAACAGTACAAAGATGCCTGCGCTGGCCACCAGCAGGGAGGTGCCGAGGTCCGGTTGTCGCGCGATCAGCAGTACCGGAACCAGGATCATCACGCCGGCAATCATCAGCCGGTTCCAGCGGGGTGGCAGGGATTTCTCGGCCAGGAACCAGGCGATCATCATGGGCACCGCCAGTTTGACCAGTTCGGATGGTTGAAAACGGAACAGCCCCAGATTTAGCCAGCGTTGTGCCCCCTTACCCACCTGGCCGACCACCAGCACCGCGATCAGCATCAGAATGCCGGCGCCAAACAGCCAGGGCGCCCAGCGGCGCAGCGTGGTGGGCGGTACCTGGGCGACGGCAATCATCACGGCAAAGGCGATCCCCAGCCGGATCACCTGGCGCTCGATAATCGCCATGTCCTGGCCGCTGGCGCTGTACAGCACCAGCAGGCCGAATCCGCACAGCAGAATCAGCCCGGTCAGCAGGGGCAGGTCCAGATGAAGATCGGCCAGCAGACCCTCGGCACGGGTCGGGTTGGATTCCGGCAGGCCACTCGGTTTGTAATGGGCCATCAGTTTGATCCCGGGAGCAGGTAGTGATCCATGATAGTCTTGGCGATGGGTGCTGCCACCGAGCCGCCGTGGCTGCCGTTCTCCACGATCACCGCAACCGCGATGCGGGGCGCCTCGGCGGGCGCGAAGGAGACAAACAGAGCGTGATCGTACATTTTCTTATCCAGTTTCTCCTCGTCGTAAGTCTCTTCCTGCTTAATGGTGAATACCTGCGCCGTGCCGGTTTTGCCGGCGATCTGGTACTGCTCGCTGCGGATGCGGCGGGCGGTTCCCCGTGGCCCCTCCACCACCTGCACCATCGCCTCGAAAATATCGTCCCAGTGCTCCTCCGATTGCCGGACAATCTGCAACTGCTCGTGGATTGGCTGCTCTTTCGGCGTCGGCTCACCGTTGAACTGGATCGACTTGACCAGGCGCGGGCGTAGACGGGTGCCACGGCTGGCCAGAGTGGCGGTGGCGCTGGCCAGTTGCAGGGGCGTGGTCAGGAAGTAACCCTGGCCGATACCGGTAATGAGGGTTTCGCCCGGGTACCAGGGCTGCTTCCTGTTGCGCTGTTTCCACTCCCGGGATGGGAGCAGTCCGCCCAGTTCCCCGGTGATGTCGACGCCGGTCTTCTGGCCGAACCCGAACGGGGCCAGATAGTCCGCCAGCATGTCGATGCCCATCTGGTGGGCCAGGTCGTAGTAATAGACATCGCAGGACTGGATGATGCTGTCATACAGGTCCACCGCCCCGTGGCCGCCTTTTTTCCAGTCACGGTATTTGTGGGTATGGTTCGGCAGCTGGTAAAAGCCGGGGCAGTACTTTTTCTGCGTGGCGGTGATGACGCCGTTCTCCAGTCCGCCCAGACCGATGAAGGGTTTTACCGTGGAGCCGGGGGGATACTGCCCCCGGATGGCCCGATTAAACAGCGGTTTGGCGTCGGAGTTCTGCAGGGCGTTGTACTCCTTGGAGGAGATCCCCTCCACGAACAGGTTGGGATCGAAGCCCGGCTTGCTGACCATGGCCAGAATATCCCCGGTCTGCGGGTCGATGGCCACCGCCGCGCCGTTCTCCTCGCCAAACGCATCCATGGCCACCCGCTGCAGGGATGAGTCCAGGGTCAGGTGCAGGTCGGCCCCCGGCACCGGCGGCGTGCTTTCCAGTATGCGGATCACCCGGCCCAGGGCGTTGGTCTCCACCTGTTGCAGCCCCACCTGGCCGTGCAGCGTCTCCTCATAATATTTCTCAATACCGTTTTTACCGATATGGGTGGTGCCGGAGTAGCTGGAGTTGTCAATGGTCTGCAACTCCTTTTTGTTGATCCGGCCGACGTAACCGAGGATGTGTGCCGTCACGTCCTTGAGAGGATACTGCCGGAGCAGTTTGGCACGGATATCCACCCCCGGGAAAAGGTGGCGGTTAACAGCGAAGCGCGCCACCTCCTCGTCGGTAAGCTGAACACGAATCGGGATGCTCTCAAACCGGCGCTGATGACTCTTCAGCCGTTTGAAACGCTTTCGGTCGTTGTCGCTGATGGTGATGATCTTGCCCAGCTCCCGTAACGTCCACTCCAGATCCTTGACCCGCTCGGGGATGATCTCCAGGCTGTGTGTGGGTATGTTCTGAGCCAGGATGACGCCGTTGCGGTCGTAGATCAGACCACGGGTCGGCGGCAGCGGTTCCACCTTCACCCGGTTGTCCCGGGACAGGGTGGTGAAGTGGGTGTGATCGATAATCTGCAACTGGGCCAGGCGCAGCAGCAGAAGCAGTAACAGCAGCAGGATGATCAGGCTGGCGCTGATGGCCCGTGCCCGGAACAGACGGCTCTCGCGCAGATAATCTTTCAGGGTGGTCTGGTACATGGCCTCAGCTGACCTGGAACTTACGGCGCAGATCCCGCAGCACAATGAAGATCCAGGGCCACAGCAGCATGCCCACCAGCGGTGGCGTCCAGTAGCTGAGCGGCGGTGTGGGCTGACCCACGGCGCCAATGACCCAGAAGGAGAGCAACTTCTCCAGCAACAGCAGTACCAGGATGGTGAGGGACTGCTGCCAGAGCGGGAACAGGCGGATGCGCTGATGCAGCTCGAAGGTGATATAGGCGATCAGTGCCAGTGGCAGGGCATGCTGTCCCAGCAGGGTGCCGGACAGCACATCCACCACGATACCCACCAGCCAGCCGACCCCCACGCCAACCCGCTGCGGCAGGGCCATGGTCCAGTAGATCAATACCAGCGTGTACCACTGGGGGCGCAGCATCTGGGCCCAGTCCGGCAACGGCAGGATAGTCAGTAGCAGGGCGATACAGAAAGTGACAATGATGACGGTGGTACCGCTTCTCGGCGTCAGGGTCATGGCTCTTCCCCCGGCATCTCTGCGTCGGTCTGGTCGTGCTGCGGTTCCGCTTCGTCCTGGCCGGGTGGGGAGAGTGTCCACACCAGCAGTGCTTCCCGGGCCCGTTCCAGATGGGCGCTGGGTTGGGCCTTGATCAGGGCAAACGGTTCGCCGGGCTCACGCCGGATCGAGGTGACGGTGGCCACCGGGTAACCGGCGGGGAAACGTCCCCCCAGTCCCGAGGTGACCAGCAGGTCGCCCACCTCTATATCGGCATTGTTCGGCAGATTGGGCAGTTCCAGCTCATCATTGCGCCCGGTGCCGATCGCCACAGTACGCAGGCCGTTGCGGTTCACCTGAATCGGCAGGGCATGGCTTGCGTCGGTGATCATCAGAACCGAGGCCGTGAAGCGGTTGACATGCACCACCTGGCCCATGACGGCATTGGCATGCAGCACCGGCTGACCCTTGTAGATGCCGGAGCTGGAGCCCTTGTTGAGCAGTACCAGCTGCCGGTAGGGGTCCATGTCGACGGCGATCAGCTCCGCAATCAGTACCCGGTCGCCGAGTTTGAACGATGAGTCGAGCAGGTCGCGCAGGCGCATGTTTTCCGCTTCCAGCGCCGCCAGCTTCTGCTGGCGTCCCTGCAGCAGCAGGTTCTCCCGATGCAGTTCCCGGTTCTCCTCCTGCAGGCGTGCCCGGGTGGCGAACGCCTCTGATGCCCAGTAGCCCACCGCAATGGGCATGTTGGCGACGTACTGCAGTGGGTAGGTGATGGTGGAAAGGAGTGAGCGGACCGCTTCCAGGTGATGCTGGCGATGATCCACAATCATCAGGGCGAGCGAAACCACCACGGCCAGCAAAACGCGGATACGGATAGACGGACCTTGTGTAAAGATCGGCTTAATAGGGGATCAGCCTCTCTGCTTCCTGATCGGTGCCTGACGGCAGATTACTCCAGTGCGAACAGAAATTCTCCGCCGCGCTCATCCAGCATCTCGAGAGCCCGGCCGCCACCGCGGGCAACACAGGTCAGCGGGTCCTCGGCGATGAGCACCGGCAGCCCGGTCTCCTCTTCCAGCAGTCGGTCGATATCTTTCAACAGGGCGCCACCGCCGGTCAGGACGATGCCGCACTCAGCCACATCGGCGCCCAGTTCCGGCGGCGTCTGTTCCAGGGCCGCCTTGACCGCGCCGACGATGCCGGAGAGCGGTTCCTGCATCGCTTCCAATATCTCGTTGTTGGTCAGGGTGAAGCTGCGCGGAATACCCTCGGCCAGGTTACGGCCCTTGATCTCCATCTCCTTCACTTCGTTGCCGGGGAAGGCGGAGCCAATCTCTTTCTTGATCCGCTCGGCAGTCGCTTCACCAATAAGGGTGCCGTAGTTGCGCCGGACGTAGTTGATGATCGCCTCATCAAAGCGGTCCCCCCCGACCCGCACCGAGTTGGAGTAGACGATGCCGTTCAGGGAGATGATGGCCACTTCCGACGTGCCGCCGCCGATATCCAGCACCATGGAGCCGCGTGCTTCGTTAACCGGCAGACCGGCGCCGATGGCGGCTGACATGGGTTCTTCAATCAGGTAGACCTCACGGGCGCCGGCGCCGGCGGCCGATTCGCGGATGGCGCGGCGCTCCACCTGGGTGGAGCCGCAGGGGACGCACACCAGCACCCGGGGGCTGGGGCGGATCAGCTTGGCCTCATGTACCTTGTGGATGAAGTGCTGCAGCATCTTCTCGGTGACGGTGAAGTCGGCGATCACCCCATCTTTCATGGGCCGGATGGCGGTGATGTTGTTGGGGGTGCGGCCGAGCATGCGCTTCGCCTCTTCACCAACGGCTGCGACCGATTTGCCGCTGCCCGGGCCCCGGTCCTGGCGGATTGCCACAACGGAGGGTTCGTCGAGCACGATGCCTTGGCCACGTGCGTAAATCAGGGTATTGGCAGTCCCAAGATCGATCGACAAATCGTTGGAGAAAAGCCCGCGTATGCGTCTGAACATTGCGAAATTGATATCCCGTGAGGTGTGTCGTTAGTTGTTGCAGGGCACCGTTACCAGCGTGATGCCCCGGGAAAAAGACGTAATCTAGCAATCAGCAGGGGTATTGGGCAAGGCGATCCGCTGGAAAATATGCCTGTTTAGGGGCTTGTTTATCATTTATGCACCTGCACGCACGCTGTTAAATGTGTTAATTTCCCCCCCTTGCGTCATCCCGGTTGTGATCACCGGTACGGAGGAGGATCTGCCCGAGCAGGGCGCTGATCCCGAATTACGCCGTTGCCCAGTGTATCACGCTGCTACCATGCTCCGGGATCAACCGTCTGTATTGTCGAGGAAATCATGTCGCTGGAAAGATCCGATGTCGAGAAGATTGCCCACCTGGCCCGTCTTGCCGTGAGTGAGGAGGAGCTGGATGCAGTCACCTCTGATCTGTCAAATATTCTGCACCTGGTGGCGCAGATGGAATCGGTGGACACCACCGGGGTGGAGCCGATGGCCCATCCACTGCACATGGCCCAGCGACTGCGGGCAGATGAGGTGCGGGAGGTGGATCAGCGGGACAAGTTCCAGTCGATCGCACCGCTGACCGAAGATGGACTCTACCTGGTTCCCCGGGTGATAGAGTGAGTATAGTCTCCGCAACGCGGGCAAGTGTAAGAAATTGATGGGTAGAGTGCATGCATAACAAATCTATTTCCGAGTTGGCGCAGGGGCTGCGGGCCGGTGAGTTCACCAGCGTCGAACTCACCCGATCCTACCTGGAGCGGATTGCCGGCCATAATCCGGCGCTGAACTGTCTGGTCACTGTCTGTGAGACGGAGGCGCTGCAGGCGGCGGAGCAGGCGGATAGTCGGATTCAGGCCGGCGAAACGGGCCAGCTGCTGGGCATTCCGATTGTGCACAAGGACATCTTCTGTACCGACGGGGTAAAAACCAGTTGCGGTTCCCGCATGCTGGACAATTTCATCGCCCCCTACGATGCCCATGTGGTCTCCCTGATGAAACAGGCCGGTGCAGTGATGCTGGGCAAGGCCAACATGGATGAGTTCGCCATGGGATCATCCAATGAAACCAGTTACTACGGGCCGGTCCACAATCCCTGGAAGGCGGGCAGCGTACCCGGCGGCTCCTCCGGCGGTTCGGCCGCCGCAGTGGCCGCGCGACTCTGTGCGGCGGCCACCGGTACGGATACCGGCGGCTCGATTCGCCAGCCGGCCGCTTTCTGTGGCATCACCGGGCTGAAGCCCACCTACGGCCGGGTATCCCGCTATGGCATGATCGCTTTCGCCTCGTCGCTGGACCAGGGTGGGCCCATGGCGCGCAGCGCGGAGGACGCCGCCATCCTGCTGCAGGCCATGGCCGGATTTGATGAGCGTGACTCCACCTGTGCTGAGCAGCCGGTGCCGGATTATCTGGCCACCCTGAATGACGATCTGAAGGGGTTGCGGATTGGTATTCCCAAAGAGTATTTTGACGACGGGCTGGAGGGAGCGATCGCTGATTCCATTCAGCAGGCGCTGGATGAATACAGACGCCTGGGGGCGGAGCTGGTGGAGATCAGTCTGCCCAATAGCCGGCTTGGGGTGCCGACCTACTACGTGGTGGCGCCGGCCGAATGCTCCTCCAATCTGTCGCGCTTCGATGGGGTGCGTTACGGTTATCGCTGCAGTGATCCCCGGGACCTGGAAGATCTCTACAAGCGCTCCCGGGGCGAGGGGTTCGGGGCCGAGGTGAAGCGCCGTATCATGATCGGCACCTACGCCCTGTCCGCCGGCTACTACGACGCCTACTACCTGAAAGCCCAGAAGATCCGGCACCTGATCTCGGATGACTTCCGGGCCGCCTTTGAGCAGGTGGATGTGATCATGGGACCGACCGCACCCTCCACGGCCTTCGCTATCGGCGAGAAAGCGGATGATCCGGTCACCATGTATCTGTCCGATATCTATACCATTGCGGTCAATCTGGCCGGATTGCCGGGTATGTCGGTGCCGGTGAGACCGGTGGACGGCATGCCGGTGGGACTGCAACTGATCGGTAACTATTTCCAGGAAGGGCGGCTGTTGAATGTGGCGCATCAGCTCCAGCAGGCGACCGACTGGCACCTGGCGGCACCGGCCGGTTTTGAGTAATAAGAGACAGGAATAGAGACAGCATATGCAATGGGAAACCGTAATCGGGCTGGAGATCCATGCCCAGCTGGCCACCAGATCGAAGATCTTCTCCGCTGCTTCCACCGCATTCGGCGCGGCCCCGAACACCCAGGCCTGTAGCGTCGATCTGGGTATGCCGGGGGTATTACCGGTGTTGAACCGGGAAGCGGTTCGCATGGCGATCACCTTCGGTGTGGCGATCCAGGCTGAGATCGCGCCACGCTCAGTGTTTGCACGGAAAAACTACTTCTACCCGGATCTGCCCAAGGGCTATCAGATCAGCCAGTTTGAGCTGCCGATTGTGGGTCAGGGAAGTGTGGAGATCGCGCTGGATGACGGTTCGGTGAAATCGATCGGGGTGACCCGGGCCCATCTGGAAGAGGATGCCGGCAAGTCCCTGCATGAGGATTTTCACGGCATGACCGGTGTGGATCTGAACCGGGCCGGTACACCGCTGCTGGAAATAGTCTCGGAACCGGACCTGCGCTCCGCCAAGGAGGCGGTGGCCTATGCCAAAAAGATCCACCAGATCGTCCAGTATCTGGGGATCTGTGACGGCAACATGCAGGAGGGGTCGTTCCGCTGTGACGCCAATGTGTCAGTCAGGCCCGTGGGCGAACCGCTGGGTACCCGGGCGGAGCTGAAGAACCTCAATTCGTTCCGTTTTCTGGAGCGCGCCATCAATATCGAGGTGGAACGCCAGATCGACCTGATCGAAGCGGGCGGCGAAGTGGTTCAGGAGACCCGGTTGTATGATGCCGACAAGGACGAAACCCGCTCCATGCGCTCCAAGGAGGAGGCCAATGACTACCGCTATTTCCCCGACCCGGATCTGTTGCCGGTGGAGCTGGAAGCGAACCTGATTGAAGATGTGCGCGCCCAGATGCCGGAGCTGCCGGATGCCAAGCGGCGCCGGTTTGCCGAGGAGTACGGCCTGAGCACCTATGATGCCGCTGTGCTGACCGCCAGCAAAGGGCTGGCAGACTATTTCGA
Source organism: Sedimenticola thiotaurini (assembly GCF_001007875.1). Classification (NCBI taxonomy): domain Bacteria; kingdom Pseudomonadati; phylum Pseudomonadota; class Gammaproteobacteria; order Chromatiales; family Sedimenticolaceae; genus Sedimenticola; species Sedimenticola thiotaurini. The sequence continues at coordinate 3,120,863 of NZ_CP011412.1, forward strand.
GCAGGCTGCCGGTGTGGCGGGTGATGCCAAGTTGGCTGCCAACTGGGTGATGGGCGAGCTGTCGGGCGCCCTGAACAAAGCCGGGATTGAGCTGGAAGCGAGCCCGGTCAGCGCCACCGATCTGGGTGGCATGCTGTTACGCATTGTCGATCAGACCATCTCCGGCAAGATCGCCAAGCAGGTGTTTGAGGCGATGTGGGCCGGTGAGGGGAGTGCCGACCAGGTCATCGAGGCCCGTGGTCTGAAACAGATTACCGATAGCGGGGCTATTGAGGCGGTTGTGGATGAGGTGCTGGCGGCCAATCCGGATCAGGTGGCCAATTACCGCAATGCGGATGAGAAGAAACGGCCGAAAATGCTCGGTTTCTTTGTCGGCCAGGTGATGAAGGCGTCCAAGGGCAAGGCCAATCCGAAACAGGTCAATGAACTGCTGCTGAAGAAGCTCTGACAGCGCCCCTTTCAAAATCACCCCGTGCGACGCTGTGTAGAGCTGCCGGGCGTCCGGGTGGTGTGCACAGGGAAGTGCCGGGCGATTTAGCGATGCTGCAGGTCGTACTGATAAATCTCCCGGAACAGGTCGTCCCGGATGTCGATCTCATTGACCAGCTGGCTGGACAGAGTGGCCAGTTTCAGGCTTCTGGAGCGGGCATAACGCCGGATCGCCTCAAAGGCGCTCTGCTCATCGGCGTCGAAGCGCTGCATATAGATACCAACCGCCACGCTGATCTCCCGATTGCGGTGGATCGCCCCCAGCAGGTCAGACTCTTTCTGCCGCAGCTGCTGTAAATCCCGGGCACGCTTCAGCGCCGCCTCGATCGCCGGGATCAGCTGTTGGGTGTTGACCGGTTTGACCAGGTAGCCCAGCGCTCCCTCGCGGGTGGCGGACTCAACCATGTCGTGATCCGAGTAAGCGCTGAGAAACAGGGTGCTGATGCCGCCCTCTGCCTTGAGCTCACGTGCCGCCTCAATGCCACTAATGCCGGGCATGCGAATATCCAGCAGGGCAAGGTCCGGTTTTTCCCGCAGGCCAAGCTGAACGGCACTCCGGCCATCCTGGGCCGACACCACCAGATAGCCTGCATCACTCAGGCCACTGGTAATGCTGGTGAGGGTGATCATGTCATCGTCGGCAACCAGGATCTTGTTTTTCTTCATGGTCTCTCTGGATAAACCCTGCTCTAAATTCCCCCGTCCCCCGCGGGAGACCCCGGCAGGATGCGCGGGAGGGAGCAGCCTGCCGGTAATCTACGGCAATTTAGGATTATAAGTGATAAAGCCGGGATGCCCAAGCCGTACCACACAGACCGATATGAAGCGTTGTCTATTCCGGCAGGGTAGCCATAGCTACAGTATAGGTGCCGCCCTGTTTTAGTTTCTTATAGTTGCCAAACACTTCCATGAAGGCTCTCTGGATAAATTTGCGTAAACCGCTGATCGTCACCACATAGAAGCGGGCGCCGGGATTCATGCGTACCAGGGCGTCATAAAAGTACAGGTAATAGAGTTCCTTGCCGGTCTTGGCCGGCAGGTTGGAGACGATCAGGTCAAAACGCCGGTCACCGACCTCGGTGAAGCCGTTACTGAGGAAGATTTCGGCGTTGCTGATGCCGTTGATGCTGGCATTTTTGCGGCTGTAGTCGATAGCGACAAAATCCTTGTCCACCAGCACACTGGTCCCCCGGGGAGCCAGGCGGGCCAGGGTCAGACCGAGGGGTCCGTAGCCACACCCCAGATCCAGGGTGTCATCGTCTTCCCTTACATCCAGGTGATCGAGCAGCAGGCGACTCCCCTCGTCAATGCCTTTCGGGGAGAACAGCCCCCAGGTGGTGTGGTAGGTAAGCGTCTCTCCCCGCAGGGTATCCTGGAACACGATATCGGCACGCAGTTTATCCAGGTAGGCGTTGGTTTCTGGCGTTATTTTTATAGGGCTCATGGATTGTTTTTGCCATTTCCGCAGGTTTTGCAGTCGGGGTCCTTTTTCAATGTCAGGGTGCGCCACTCCATCTCCAGGGCGTCCAGCAGCAGCAGGCGGCCAATCAGCGGGGTGCCGGCACTGGTCAGTACCTTAATGGCTTCCAGCGCCTGCACGCTGCCGATGATACCCACCAGGGGTGACAGTACGCCGTTGGCAGAGCAGGTTTCATCCATCTCCGCGGCACTGCCATAGAGGCAGCGGTAGCAGGGCTCTCCGGGTTGACCGGTAAAGACCGACACCTGTCCCTCCATGCGGATTGCGGCGCCGGATACCAGCGGTATGCGGTTCTGCACACAGGCTTCGTTCACGGCGAAACGGGTGGTGAAATTATCGGTGCCGTCGATCACCAGATCGGCCCGCCGGATCTCCCGGGCCAACTCCTCCCCCTCAAGTCTGGATGAGATGGTCTCAATGCGGCACTCGGGGTTGATGGCGCGCAGGGTCTGGCGTGCCGAATCCACCTTTAACTGACCGATACTGCCGCTGGTATGGGCGATCTGACGCTGTAGATTGGTCAGGTCCACCCGGTCGAAATCCACCAGTACCAGCTGTCCGACGCCGGCGGCGGCAAGGTACATGGCCGCCGGTGAGCCAAGGCCGCCCAGGCCAAAAATCACCACACGGGATTGCTGCAGCTTCTCTTGCCCCTCGATACCGATGCTGGGGAGCATGATCTGTCGACTGTAGCGTAGGAGTTGTTCGTCGTTCATAGGTTGCAGGTCAGTTCAGTTAGCTCAGGAATAGCACGAAACGGCAGCTCCGGCCGTCTCTCCGATCCCTGAATGGGTAATTGCCGCTGTAGGTGTCCTGCTACAGATATTTTCGCCAGTGCTCGGGCCGGGGATCCGCGCAGCCGTGGGTCTTTTGCTGGTAGCGATTGATGAATATTTTGCGGGTGCAGTTGTGGTCTTCGCTGCTGCAGCCATTGTTGGCCCGTTGATTCTCCTCGGTGTAGTAGTAGAGGGCGCGCGCGACCTTGTAGATCAGTTTGCTGCTGAGATGGAATCCGCAGTCGATCAGGGCAGTCTCGATCTGTTCCAGGGAGACCTTCAGCACATGGTACCGCACCTTGAGCAGCAGTCGGGTCTCCGCATGAACTTCAAGGATACCGTCTATCCCCTCCAGCATGCTGGCTGCCGATTGGGCCTGCGCCGGGTCGGGATGCAACTCCGTAAACACGATTTCCCGGAGTTTGATGAGGTCGCTGTCTTCGCCTTCCATGTTAATGATCCTAAACGCTGTGCAGAAATTATCAAGCGTTGCCGCTGCTCACTTCTATGTGAAGCTGCCGGTCGGGGTATGAGACGATTTAACTTACATCATCCTCCGGGCGCTGGCCCTGGGTCAACCGGTCGCGTTTGGCCAGATCCTGATGGGTGGTTATGGCCCGATAGCCTGCCTGCTGAAAGAGTTGGCGCACGGCGCTGCCCTGTTCGAAGCCGTGCTCGATCAGCAGCCAGCCTTCCGGCTCCAGATGGGGTGGTGCATCGTTGATCAGCCGGCGAATGTCAGCCAGACCGTCGGCTCCTGCGGTCAAGGCTCTCTGCGGTTCCCAGGGCAGCCCATTCTGCTCCAGGTGGGGATCGTTTTCAGCCACGTAGGGCGGGTTACTGAGAATCAGGTCAAAGCGCTCAGAAGGCTTCAGGGCATCCAGCCAGCTGCCTTGGCGCAGCTCGATGTTGTGCAGCCTGTGGGCCTGGACGTTCTCCCTGGCCACTGCCAGTGCGGCGCCGGAAATATCCGTGGCGACCAGTTGCGCCCGGGGGCATTCGCTGGCGATAGCGGCGGCAATAGCGCCACTGCCGGTGCCCAGATCGGCCACCCGGCCATTCCGTTCCGGTTCCAACAGGGTCAGGGCGCACTCGACCAGCAGTTCGGTTTCGGGACGGGGAATCAACGTATCCGGGGTGACCCGCAGGTTCAGGGACCAGAACTCCCGGTATCCGGTGAGATAGGCTATCGGTTCTCCCTGGGCGCGGCGGTCAAGCAGGGCGTGGAACTGGTTGGCCTGTTGAGCGCTCAGGCGCTGTTCAGGCCATGCATAAAGGTGGCTGCGGGAACAGTGCAGCACATGGCATAGCAGCACTTGTGCGTCCACCGGAGTGAGTCGCGCGACCTGTTCGGCCAACCGCAGTGCGGTGGTGATGGTCAACGGTTCCTGGTCGCTCATGGGGGTGGCCCGGGTCAGTGGGCCAGGGAGGTGAGTTGCTCCGCCTGGTGTTCCTGGATCAGGGGATCGATCACCTGGTCAAGGGCGCCCGCCATGATCTCGTCCAGTTTATACAGGGTCAGGTTGATGCGGTGATCAGTCAGCCGATTCTGGGGGAAGTTGTAGGTGCGAATCCGTTCCGATCGGTCGCCACTGCCCACCTGCAGCTTGCGGGATTCAGCCTGCTCGCTGGCCTGCTTCTCCTGGATGCCGGCCAGCAGCCTGGCCTGTAGCAGGGAAAGGGCCCGGGCCTTGTTTTTGTGTTGTGAACGCTCATCCTGACACTCCACCACGATACCGCTGGGCAGATGGGTGATGCGTACGGCCGAGTCGGTTTTGTTGACATGCTGACCGCCAGCGCCGGATGCGCGGAAGGTGTCAATGCGCAGGTCGCCGCTATTGATCTCCACATTATCCACTTCTGCCGCTTCCGGCAGGATCGCAACGGTACAGGCGGAGGTGTGGACCCGGCCCTGGGATTCGGTTTCCGGTACCCGCTGGACCCGGTGGGTGCCGGACTCAAATTTCAGGCGTGAGTAGACATTGCGTCCGGAGACCCGGCTCACCACCTCCTTGTAACCGCCCTGTTCGCCTGCTGTTTCGCTGATGGTTTCAGTCTGCCAGCCCATCTGTTCGGCGTAGCGCAGGTACATGCGCAGCAGATCCCCGGCAAACAGAGCGGCCTCGGCGCCGCCGGTACCTGCGCGCACTTCCAGGAAGATGTTGCGGTCATCGTTGGGATCGGGTGGGATCAGCAGTAACTGGAGTTGGGGTTCCAGCTGTCGCAACTGCTGCTCTCCTTCGGCCAGCTCCTCTTTGGCAAGATCAGCCATCTCCGGGTCATCCAGCATCTCACGGGCGGTGGCTATTTCGTGCTCCAGGGCCCGGTAACGACCAAAGCACGCCACCACCGGCTCCAGCTGGGCGTACTCCTGGCTCAGTTCACGGTAGCGGTTTTGATTGTTCTGAATTTCCGGCTCCGCCAGCAGGGCGGTGATCTCTTCAAAGCGCTCGGCAATCTGATCCAGCTTGCTGCGTATGGATGCCTTCATTGAGTGGTTTTGTCGTTGATCTGGAATAGGGTGTTTGCTGCTTCCAGAAGTTCAGACTGACCGGTGAATCCCGCCTGTCTTATCTGGGTGCTGGGGGTGTGCAGCAGTTTGTTGGTCAGTGTGTGGGCAAGGAACCTGAGGCTCTCTTCCGGGGATTTGCCCGACTGGATCTGTTTCAGTGCTCTTTCGAGTACCTCATCGCGCATCTGTTCGGCCTGGCGGCGATAGTCCTGAATCATACCCACCGCATCCAGTGAGCGTAGCCAGCCCATGAACTCTTCCACGTGCAGGTCGACAATCTCCATCGCCTGCTCCGCCGCTTCCTGACGGGAACGCATGTTCTCCTGGATTACTTCCTGGAGGTCGTCGACCGTGTAGAGGTAGACGTCGTTCAGTTCGCTGACCTCGCTTTCGATATCCCGGGGTACGGCGATATCCACCATGAAAATAGGTTGGTGTTTGCGCTTTTTCAGTGCGCTCTCCACCGTGCCCTTGCCCACCACCGGTAACGGGCTGGCGGTGGATGAGATGACGATATCGGCCTCCGCCAGGTGGTTGTGGATCTCGGTCAGGCCAATGGCGTAGCCGTCGAAATGGCCGGCCAGCTGATGGGCTTTCTCCAGGGTTCGGTTGGCAACGATAATTCTGCCCACCCCGTGCTGGTGCAGATGCCGGGCCGCCAGCTCAATGGTTTCGCCGGCGCCGATCAGCAGTGCGGTCAGCTGTGACAGGTCGCTGAAAATCTGCCGGGCCAGGCTGACCGCGGCGAAGGCCACCGAGACCGGACTGTGTCCAATGGCGGTATCGGTGCGCACCTGCTTGGCGACCGAGAAAGTGTGCTGAAACAGGCGCCCGAGGAACTTACCGCTGGTTGAGGCGTCGTTGGCGGTCTGGAAGGCCTGTTTTACCTGGCCCAGAATCTGCGGCTCTCCAAGCACCATGGAGTCCAGTCCGCTGGCCACTTTCAGCAGATGGCGCACACACTCCTGATCCTGGTGGTGATAGAGAAACGGCGAGATGGTCTCCGGCTCCAGGCCGTGGAACTCACCCAGCCAGTTGCAGATCTGCTCCCGACTGGAACGGTTGTGGGTGCAGTAGAGCTCTGTCCGGTTGCAGGTTGAGAGAATTACGGCTTCATCAATCTCCGGCTGCTCTGTCAGACTGCGCAGCGCGGCCACAATGATGTCCGGACCAAACGTGAGCCGTTCACGGATATCAATGGGGGCTGTCTTGTGGTTAAGGCCGAGAGTAATCAATGCCATAGGAACTTGTCGCGTATCAGGATAGTCTCAGTAGCTCGTCGTCAATGGTGCTGTCAGCCCGTCAATGATCACTGCCGCCATTCGGGATTAATAATCCTGCTGGCGCCACCACAAGCGGAGTAATTACCACTAAACTTCACGCGTGCCGGACCTTGGAAAGTGAAATTTTGTATTATCAAAAGGTTAAATACAAGTCGTCAGCCATTTTTTACAGGCGTTAGATGTCGTCCTTTGATGGGGATTCCGGTTATCATCTATGCTTTATGACAGGCCCCTGGTGGGCGTTTTTCAGGTGTAAGGTTCATGTTGCAGTCGCTTCAACGGGTACTCATTCTGACGTGTTTCTGGTCCCTCGCCGGTTGCCAGTCGATGGCGCATAAAACGGCGCCTGAGCCCGCTGCGACGCCGCCTGCCGAGCCGCTGACCCAGTCGGTGACAGAACATTCCCCGCCAACCACCCCGGCAGGAGCTACCGAGCTGACCGAGGATATCGTGTTCAATCTGCTGGCCGGTGAGGTTGCTACCCAGCGGGGCGCCTTGGACGAAGCTTATGACTATCAGCTGGAGGCGGCCCGGTTGTCGGGGGATGCCAAGTCAGCTGAGCGGGCCACCCGCCTGGCCCTGCACATGGAGCGGGATGACCTGGCTACCGAAGCCGCTGCGCTCTGGGTGGAACTGGCCCCGACTGATCTGACCGCTCGGCAGCTGATCGTCATTCTGATGTTGCGGCAGGATGAAAATGCCCCGGTGCTGGAGCACCTTAAGGCCATTGTTCAGATCAGTGAAAAACAGGATGGGAATGGATTCCTGAACGCCATGGCGGCGATCAATCGTGAGCTGAAGCGTGATGTGGTGATGGGGTGGATGCGCAGGCTGGCGCTGGCTTTTCCGGACGATCCCCGGGGTGGCTATGCACTGGCGATCACCGCGCTGGTGGAGAAGGATTTCTCGACGGCGGAAAAAGAGGCGAACCAATTGATTGAGGCCCATCCAGACTGGCCAAAAGGCTATCTGGTATTGAGCCGGATCCACCTGGCGCGCGGCGACAAGGCCCAGGCCCAGGCGCTCCTGGCCGACGCGGTGGATCGATTTGCCGAGGATCCTTTGTTGCGCTCTGCCTATGCGCGACTTCTGGTGGATGCCAAAAAGTACCAGTTGGCCTACGAACAGTTTCAGGTGCTGGAACAAATCGAGCAGGGGCGTGGGGATAGTAGTTACTGGATGGGATTGATCGCCCTGGAGCAGGGACGTAATGAAGTGGCGCGGAAGCATTTTCTGCATCTGATGAGTCTGGATAAGCGCACCGATCTTGCCGCCTACTATCTGGGGCGCATTGCTGAAGATGCTGATCAGCCGAAGCAGGCGATCGACTGGTATCAGCGAGCCGAGGGCGGCGAGTTTAACGACGAGGCGCAAGTCCGGGTTGTCCGCTTGATGGCGGACCAGGGGTCGATTGGAGAGGCGCTGGAGTGGCTGCAGCGTAAACGGATTCAATATCCGGACCAGTCGGTCAGGCTTTATCTGATTGAAGTCAGTCTGCTGCGGGATCATGGTACGCCGGAACAGGTTATGGCACTGTTCGACAAGGCTATCAACGCAATGCCCGGAAATAGTGATCTTCTCTATGCCCGGGGGCTGTATGCAGCCAGCCAGAACCGGCTGGATATCCTGGAGCGGGACATGCTGCAGGTGATCGATAGCGACCCTGAGAATGCCGATGCCCTGAATGCGCTGGGCTATACGCTGGCCGACCAGACAGACCGGCATCAGGAGGCGCTGGACTATATTCAGCGTGCCCTGGCTCTGAAACCCGATTCCGCCGCGATCCTCGACAGTATGGGCTGGGTGATGTTCCGCATGGGGCGCTTGCAGGAGGCGCTGGAATATCTGCAACGGGCCTTTGCCAAGCTGCCGGATCCGGAAATCGCAGCCCATCTGGGTGAAGTGCTCTGGATGACAGGGGATCATCAGCAGGCGCAACAGATCTGGCAGGGTGTTCTGAAGGAGTCACCCGATAATGAACATGTGCTGGAAGTGATGCGTCGCCTGAAGATCTGATTTCATACCATGATTGTTCCTTCTATTTGGCTGGTTGACACTGTTTCTGATCGCAATGGATAAGGCCGCAGAGTGGTGGCCGGCACCGGCCAAGCTGAACCTGATGTTGCGGATTGTGGGGCGGCGGCCAGATGGTTATCACCTGCTGCAGACGGTGTTCCGCTTTATCGATTATGGAGATCGTATCGCGTTCCGGGTCAGGCCGGATGGCGTGATCCGGCGTGCCCTGGGTAACGACTCGGTGCCGGCAACGGATGACCTGATGGTGCGGGCTGCACAGCTGTTACGGGCCGAATCGGGTGTTGCCTCGGGGGCGGATATATCACTGATCAAGCAGATTCCCATGGGGGCCGGCCTGGGGGGTGGCAGTTCCGACGCCGCTACGGTGCTGATGGCCCTCAATAAGCTGTGGGGGATCGGTTTCTCTCTGGACAGATTGGCTGAACTGGGTCTGCGTCTGGGGGCCGATGTGCCGGTGTTTATCCGCGGGCAAGCGGCCTGGGCAGAGGGGGTGGGGGAAGCGCTGACGCCGTTGCAGCTGCCGGCTGCCTGGTATCTGGTGCTGGTTCCCGCCTGCCATGTTTCCACCGCCGCAGTTTTTAGCGATCCGCAATTGACACGGAACGCTCCTCGAACGACAATACGCGACTTTCTTGCGGGCGGTCGGTTGAATGACTGCCTGCCTGTTGTGTCGAATCACTACCCTGAGGTCGCCGCTGCGCTGCGTTGGTTGGGGAACCACGCTGAGGCGCGACTGACCGGAACCGGCGGCGCGGTATTTGCCGAGTTCGAGCGGGCGGAACAGGCCAGCGAGCTGCTGCGGAAAGTGCCCGAATGTTATCGGGCGTTTATCGCCAGAGGGCTGGATACTTCACCGTTGCTGGCCATGGCAGGGGGTTCGGCAGAGATTGATGGGGCGTCGCCAAGCGGCTAGGCACCTGGTTTTGATCCAGGCATACGTAGGTTCGAATCCTACCGCCCCAGCCATATATCGGCCCGGCTATCTGTGTCACAGGTAGCCGGGTATTCCCGTTTATAGAGGCGTTTTCGTATCCCGTTGTTTGTCAGGCAGGTGGAGAGGCTAGTTATGCCAGATAACCACATGATGGTTTTTTCAGGAAATTCCAATCCTGAACTTGTTAGCGAAATAACCTCCCGTCTCAGTCTGCGTACTGGCAAGGCGGTTGTCGGTCGCTTCAGTGACGGTGAGGCGATGGCTGAGATACGGGAAAGCGTACGTGGCCGCGACGTGTACGTGGTGCAGAGCACCTCCCAGCCGACCAACGATAACCTGATGGAGTTGCTGGTGCTGATTGACGCACTGCGTTGGGCGTCGGCAGAGCGCATTACGGCGGTGATCCCCTATTTCGGGTATGCGCGACAGGATCGTCGCCCCCGTTCAGCCCGGGTACCGATTACCGCACGCCTGGTGGCCAAGCAGATCGCCGCAGCCGGCGCCAGCCGGGTGGTGACGGTTGATCTGCATGCGGACCAGATACAAGGCTTTTTTGATATTCCGGTGGACAATATCTACGCCCTGCCGGTGCTGCTGGGGGACGTCTGGCGGCAAAAATATCCCAACCTGATGGTGGTTTCGCCGGACGTGGGCGGTGTGGTACGCGCCCGGGCGTTGGCCAAGCAGCTTGATGATGCGGATCTCGCCATTATCGATAAGCGCCGGCCCAAGGCCAATGACGCCCAGGTGATGAATATCATCGGTGATGTCAACGGCCGCACCTGCGTGCTGATTGATGACATGGTGGATACCGCAGGCACCCTGTGCAAGGCGGCCCAGGCGTTGAAGGATCGGGGTGCCGAGCAGGTGGTGGCCTATTGTACGCACCCGGTGTTGTCAGGGCCGGCGATTGACAATATAGAGAATTCAGTGCTCGACCAGTTGGTGGTGTCAAATACCATTCAACTGCACAAAGAGGCGCGGGCCTGCAGCCGGATTCGCCAGATCTGCATTGCAGAACTGCTGGCGGAGACCATGCGCAGAATCGCCCTGAATGAATCGGTGACCTCGCTCTTTATGGAGTGATGGCCCATCCTTCACCATCCTTTCTGGTCGCGGAGAGGTGGTGATTATTAAAACTGATGATTTGGAGAAAATCATGAAAGAAATGTTTGTTATTAACGTGCAGTCGCGCACTGATACAGGGAAGGGTGCGAGCCGCCGCCTGCGTCGTACCGGCTTGGTGCCGGGTATCGTTTATGGTGCCCACCAGGAGCCGGCTATGATCTCTATAGTGCACAGCGATCTGCTTCGGCACCTGGATCACGAGGCGTTCTACTCCCATATCCTGACTCTGAATGTGGATGGAAAGCCGGAGCAGGTGATCCTGAAAGATCTGCAGCGTCATCCGGCCCGTCCGTTTGTGATGCATGCCGACTTTCTGCGCGTCAGTGCCAAAGAGAAGTTGAAGACCAATGTGCCTCTGCACTTTGTGGGTGAAGATGTGGCGCCTGGTGTCAAGGCCGGTGGCGTGGTCTCCCACCTGTTGACCGAGGTCGAGGTGAGCTGTCTGCCGGGCGATCTGCCTGAGTACATCGAAGTGGATATCTCGGCTCTTGAGCTGGGTGGTGCGGTCATGTTGTCCGAGATTTCGCTGCCTAGCGGCGTGGAGTTGCCCGCATTGGGTCAGGACGATGCGCAGGATGTACAGGTTGTCTCCATTCACGCGGCCCATGTTGCTGTCGAGGATGAGGAAGAGGACGAAGAGGGAGCGGGTGCCGCGGAAGAGTAATCCGTACCCTTGTTCCAGTGACAGGGCCGGGCATGCTGTCCGGCCCTGACTTTCTCCCTCCTTACGTTCCGCCGCTCCAGGCATACTCTCAATCCCATTGTACGTTTATGGTGATAGCTCCCTATGAGTAGTCATCCCACACAATCCATTCGGCTGATCGTTGGCCTGGGTAATCCCGGAGCTGATTACGCGGCGACACGCCATAATGCCGGTTTCTGGTGGGTCGATCGGCTGGCCGAGCGCTATGGTGGCAGTTTCAGATCAGAATCAAAATTCCACGGTCAGGTGTGCCGTATTCAGGTCGACGGTCGCGAGTGCTGGCTATTGAAGCCAGGGACCTTCATGAATCGTAGTGGTCAGTCGGTCTCGAGTCTGGCGAAATACTACAAAATCGGCCTGGACGAGATCCTGGTGGCCCATGATGAGTTGGACCTGTCGCCAGGTGTCGTGCGACTCAAATTCGGTGGTGGCCATGCCGGGCACAACGGGCTGCGGGATATTATCAGTGCCATGGGGGGCAGGGATTTCTGGCGCTTGCGGATCGGCATTGATCACCCCGGTAATGCCCGGGAAGTGGTGAATTATGTTCTGGGTCGCCCGTCCCGTCAGGATGGGGAGGCGATTGAACGGGCGCTGGATGGGGCGGAGCGGGTGCTGCCCGAGCTGCTGCAGGGGCGCTTCCAGTTGGCGATGAATGCAATGCATTCGGGTTGATTGGTGGTTTTCCATATAAAAACCCCCGCCGGTAGTTGCCGGGCGGGGGGTTATTAACGGTGGGCGTACTGCGCTTTACCCATCTACAGTTAAAAGTTCATGGAATACATAACCTGCCAACTGGTCTGGCTATGGGTGGCTGTCAAGTCAACACCTGGGCCAAGGGCGTTGGTGTTGGTCTGTTTGACTTCGGGGGCGTGGGAAAGGGCGAAGGTTACTTCACTGCTGCCGTCACCCAGCAGGTAAGAGAAACCGGCGGTGTAGTGCTCCTTGATAATCGCTGGAAACAGTGGGTTGAGCGTGTTATCAGGAATCGGGTTGTCAGAAATGTTGGCCCCTATGCGTAAGGTCAGGTTTTTGGTTGCAGCATAGGCCGCCCCAAGTGAAAAGACATTTTGATCATCCCAGTTTTGCGGCATGGTGATATAGGTTGTTCCGCCACCAAATCCAGGGGCTGCGGTGAAGCTGAGCTTGAAGTTCTTCATCGCATCTGACCAGCGGATTCGCTTTGCGTCCATCGCCAACATCAGTTTATCGGTAGCCTGAAAGGCGACGCCCAATCCGTAGGTTTCCGGCCACTCGAAATCAATGATTTTGACAGTACCGGGTATGTCGGTCACGCCCCCCATGACATTGTTGGCATCGGTGAAGTGCATGTAGGCGCCGTTGGCCTTTAGGTCACTCAGTCTGGTTTTCGAGTGATAGGTGGCGCCGAATGTGACGGTCTCACTGAGTGCATAAGTGAGGCCCAGTTTACCTGCCACGCCATACCCCATGGCCTCGCCTGTAAAGTCACTTCCGTTGGAAAAGTCGAATTGGAAGATATCATTTGCGGCAAAGGCTGGAAGTGCAGGGGCAAGGGACCCGGTAATAAGTCCGCCAGCGGTCATCTGTTGAAGCTGCCCGCCACCCATGCTCATTATCAGGTCCATGCCGGCCCAGACCAGGTCGACAGTGCCGCCGATGGTTAACTTATCATTTACGTTGTAAGCGACAGGTACCATCGCGCGTCCGACAGCAACCTCTGATCGCTGTTCCGGTCGCCCGGTTGGCGGCGTCATCATCCCAGGCCAGGTGTTGCTATTGTATTCGGTTCCCATCCCGCCTTGTGCAAATACTGCTAGGCCATAGGTGAGAGCGCCATTTTTACGCGCATAACCGAATGCTGGCATGTAGTAGGCGTCGCCGCCAGAACTGGCAGTACCCATGCCTGTTGCGGTTGCATCGACGTCAGGTCCCAGAAAACCGACTGCGAGGTCAAGTCTGGCGCCCTGATTCATCAGGCCGAGAGTGGCCGGGTTATTCATGGAGGCGGCAGTTCCGTTGTCATAGGCAAAAGATGCGCCACCCATCCCCAGGGCTTCAGGGCCATACCCCTCAAGATTCATGCCATTGGTTGCCCAGGCACTGGATGCGAAAATGGTTGATATTGCTGCAGTGAGCAGCTGTTTCTTGAGATGCATTTGTTAAATCCTCCGCTAATATGCCGGCTGGTGGGTTGGGAGCCGACGGCATAATTATTGTTTTGTGGTCCTGCTTTAAGTGTCTGGTTTGGAATAACACTATTTTTATTCGGTAGTACTAATAATGCGGAGGGAGTGAATCTATGTCAACTGGAAAAAATATTAGAATATTAGTAACTTATTGTTATTAATCAATGTTATAGGTTAATTGAATTCTTTATATAGTGGTTTTCCATGGCCCCTCTGATGGCTCCCGTGTGCCTTTGGCTTTCGGGTGTTGGTGTAACACGTCAATATGACCACATTTGAGTGTTCTGTGCCCGTAAGAAGTTGCCGGATGGATTTGTTCGATTTGTTGGATATTTTGTCAGAAAAGATGTTGACAGCATCCCCATGATCAAGCAGAATGCCGGGCTTCGTGGAGGGGTTCCCGAGTGGCCAAAGGGATCAGACTGTAAATCTGACGGCTCCGCCTTCGGAGGTTCGAATCCTCCCCCCTCCACCAAAGAATTTGAAGCGGTTTTGGTAAGCGATTCCGTCGCTTGGCAGCGCGGGTGTAGTTCAATGGTAGAACTTCAGCCTTCCAAGCTGAATACGTGGGTTCGATTCCCATCACCCGCTCCATATCAAGTCCTTCGTTAGGGCTTCTATGATTGTAGTGCAAGGCCCATGTAGCTCAGTTGGTAGAGCACACCCTTGGTAAGGGTGAGGTCAGCAGTTCAAATCTGCTCATGGGCTCCATTAATCCAGTCCCGTGCACATGTTGTGCGCGGGCTTATTTGTCTTAAGTTTTAGAGCGAACCTTTCGGAGATTGAGTCGATGTCCAAGGAAAAATTCGAGCGTACAAAACCCCACGTAAACGTGGGAACCATTGGTCACGTTGACCACGGTAAAACCACGTTGACGGCGGCGATCACGAAAGTGATGGCGGAAGCGCGTGGTGGTGAGTTTAAAGACTACGCTGACATCGATAATGCACCGGAAGAGCGTGAGCGTGGTATCACCATTGCGACGGCGCACGTGGAGTACGAGTCGGATACGCGCCACTATGCGCACGTAGACTGCCCGGGGCACGCTGACTATGTGAAGAACATGATCACCGGTGCGGCGCAGATGGACGGCGCGATCCTGGTGGTGTCTGCCGCAGATGGTCCGATGCCGCAGACCCGCGAGCACATCCTGCTGTCCCGTCAGGTTGGCGTTCCCTACATCCTTGTTTACATGAACAAGGCAGACATGGTGGACGACGAAGAGCTGCTGGAGCTGGTGGAGATGGAGATCCGGGAGCTGCTGGATCAGTACGAGTTCCCGGGTGATGACACCCCGATCATTGTCGGTTCTGCACTGAAAGCGCTGGAGGGTGATACCTCTGAGATCGGTGCGCCATCCATCATCAAGCTGGTTGAAGCGATGGATAGCTACATTCCGACGCCGGAGCGTGACACCGACAAATCCTTCCTGATGCCGATCGAGGACGTGTTCTCGATCTCAGGTCGCGGCACGGTGGTTACCGGACGTGTTGAGCGTGGCATTATCCACGTGGGTGACGAGGTGGAGATTGTGGGTATCAAGGATACCACCAAGACCACCTGTACCGGAGTTGAGATGTTCCGCAAGTTGCTGGATCAGGGTGAAGCGGGAGACAACGTGGGCGTGCTGCTGCGTGGTACCAAGCGTGAAGAGGTTGAGCGCGGCCAGGTGCTGGCGAAGCCGGGCACCATTACCCCGCACACCCACTTTGAGGCAGAGGTTTACGTACTGAGCAAGGACGAGGGTGGGCGTCATACGCCGTTCTTCAATAACTATCGTCCGCAGTTCTACTTCCGTACCACCGACGTGACCGGTGCGTGTGATCTGCCGGAAGGTGTGGAGATGGTAATGCCGGGTGACAACGTGAAGATGCAAGTCAAGTTGATTGCCCCCATTGCAATGGAAGAGGGTCTGCGTTTTGCGATCCGTGAAGGTGGCCGTACTGTCGGCGCCGGCGTCGTGTCTAAGATCATCGAGTGATCGTTGTTAGTTACCTGTAGCTGGGCGTGAGAAGCGGCGGGCCGTAAAGGTCCAGCCGCCTCTTCGTCTGGCAGCTAACAATTTTTTTACAGGCCAGTAGCTCAATTGGTAGAGCAGCGGTCTCCAAAACCGCAGGTTGGGGGTTCGAGTCCCTCCTGGCCTGCCATTATCTAAGGCGCTTCTGCAAAGAAGTGCTGTGGCAGGAATGAACGCAAAGGCTGAAGTCGAAAGCACGGGGATGGATACAGCTAAGCTGTTATTGGCAGTAGTACTGCTGGTGGCTGGCATCGCGCTGTTCTATTTTTTTGAGGAGTACTCCACCCTGGTGCGAGTGCTTGGACTGCTGGCGATATCCGGCGTAGCGGTGTTTATAGGCATGCAGTCTGTCGCAGGTCGGCGTGTCTGGGAATTTGCCAAGGCGTCACGGGGCGAAGTACGCAAGGTTGTCTGGCCAAGTCGGCAGGAGACCATTCAAACCACATTAATTGTGTTTGCCATGGTGTTGCTGATCGGTATCGTGCTCTGGCTGTTCGATATGATTCTGATGTGGATTGTTAAGGCTGTAACCGGATAGGGAGAGTGCTATGGCATTGCGGTGGTATGTGGTTCACGCCTACTCCGGTTTTGAGGCGCAGGTAAAGCGTTCTCTGGAGGAGCGCATTAAGCGTTTCGGTATGGAGTCGCAGTTCGGTCAGATACTTGTGCCCACCGAAGAGGTGGTGGAGATGCGCAGCGGCCAACAGCGCCGGAGCGAACGCAAGTTTTTTCCGGGCTATGTGTTGGTGCAGATGGAGATGACCGATGAGACCTGGCATCTGGTCAAGGACGCGCCGAAAGTGATGGGCTTTATCGGCGGGACTGCTGATCGTCCAGCGCCGATCACTGAGCGCGAAGCCGATGCTATCCTGCAGCGCGTGCAGGAGGGTGTCGAGAAACCGCGACCCAAGGTGTTGTTCGAGCCGGGCGAAGTGGTACGTGTTATCGACGGACCTTTCAATGATTTCAATGGCGTGGTTGAGGATGTGGACTACGAGAAGAGTCGCCTCAAGGTTTCCGTGCTGATTTTTGGGCGTTCCACCCCGGTCGATCTCGAATTCGGCCAAGTGGAAAAGAGCTGAGAAGATCTCCTCCGTCTGTCCTGCCGGCGGATGGGTGCTTCTCATCTGGTTATCCGGGGAGCCGCGAGGCGCTTGCACCCGATTTGGAGTAGACAATGGCTAAGAAAATCCAAGCTTATATTAAGCTTCAGGTGGCTGCCGGTTCAGCCAACCCCAGTCCACCAGTAGGTCCTGCCCTGGGCCAGCATGGTGTCAACATTATGGAGTTCTGCAAGGCGTTCAACGCCAAGACCGAGAGCGTTGAGAAGGGGCTTCCGATCCCCGTCGTGATCACGGTCTATGCGGATCGCAGCTTTACCTTCATCACCAAGACCCCACCCGCCGCAGTACTGCTGCGCAAGGCGGCCGGCGTGCAGAAGGGTTCCGGTACTCCCAACACCGTCAAGGTGGGTAAGGTGACCCGGGAGCAGTTGGAAGAGATCGCCACTGTGAAGAAGCCCGATATCACCGCTGCGGATATGGATGCGGCTGTGCGGACTATTGCTGGTACTGCCCGTTCCATGGGCCTTGATGTAGAGGGGGTCTGAGCATGGCCAAGTTGAGCAAGCGCGCCCGCGCAATCAAGGAAAAAGTCGAGATCGGCAAGCAGTATGAGATCACGGATGCGGTGCAGCTGTTGAAAGAGCTGTCCACCGTCAAGTTTGGCGAGTCCCTGGATGTGTCGGTGAACCTGGGTGTCGATCCCCGTAAATCGGATCAGAATGTTCGTGGTTCCACCGTATTGCCGAACGGTACCGGTAAAGTGGTGCGAGTGGCGGTCTTTGCCCAGGGTGCAAATGCCGATGTTGCCAAGGAAGCAGGTGCAGACGTAGTCGGTTTTGAAGACCTGGCAGCGGATGTGAAAGCGGGCAACATGGATTTTGACGTTGTCATCGCTACTCCCGATGCCATGCGTGTCGTCGGTCAGTTGGGTCAGATTCTCGGTCCGCGTGGCCTGATGCCGAATCCGAAAGTGGGCACAGTAACACCCAATGTGGCGGAAGCGGTCAAGAATGCCAAGGCCGGACAGGTACGCTATCGCACCGATAAGGGCGGTATTGTCCACTGTACTATTGGTAAGGTCAGTTTTGAGCCTGCTGCTGTAAAACAGAACCTTGAAGCGCTGCTGGCCGATCTGAAGAAGATCAAACCCAGTGCTGCCAAAGGCGTCTACATGAAGAAAGTTACCATCTCCTCGACCATGGGGCCGGGTCTTCAGGTGGATCTCTCTTCGCTGGATGTCTGATTGTCACTGGCGGGTAAGGTCAATCCTGCCCGCCATTTAAAGAACTTTGGGGCACCGGCCTGGGCCGGAGCCGTCAAAGACCGCAGGCGCCACCTGGCTTAATACTCGCCTGCGCAGACGGTGCTCCTGATTCGGTTTTCTGATGATGGTGCACGTTGTAGTGAGAGTGCCCGAACCCGCAAGGGCAAGGGTCTGGTAAACAAAATGACGTTGTCATTTTTTAGGAGGTGACGAGTGCCACTCAATCTTGAGCAAAAGAAAGCTGTCGTCGCCGAAGTCGCTGAAGTAGCAAGTACTGCCTACTCTGCGATAGCCGCCGAGTACCGGGGTTTAACCGTGGGCGAGATGACCGAGTTGCGTGCCAAGGCACGTGAAGCGGGTGTCTATGTTCGGGTTATCAAGAACTCCCTGGCCCGTCGCGCTATCGAGAATACGGATTTCGCCTGCATGAAGGATGAGTTGACCGGTCCGCTTGTCATCGCATTCTCCCAGGAAGATCCAGGTGCTGCTGCGCGCGTGATCAAAGACTTTGCCAAAGATCACAGCAAACTGGAAGTGAAAGTGGTCTCAATCGGTGGCAAGCTGCTTGCTGTTTCCGATCTCGAGGCGCTTTCGAAGATGCCTACTTACGAGCAGGCTGTCAGTATGCTTATGGCTGTCATGAAGGCTCCTGTGGAGAAGCTTGCACGTACCATTAACGAGGTACCGGGTAAGTTGGTCCGCACTGTAGCTGCGATCCGTGATGCGAAAGAGGCTGCTTAATAGCTTTAATCCCTTAATCTACACACGTAGTAAGTGTTAACCCATTATCAGGAGTTTTTACAATGGCCGTTTCTAAAGAAGATATCCTGGAGGCAATCGCCGGCATGACCGTTATGGATGTTGTCGAGCTGATTTCCGCCATGGAAGAGAAGTTTGGCGTGTCCGCTGCAGCTGCCGTAGCTGCTGCCCCTGTAGCTGGTGGCGGTGAAGCTGCCGCTGCTGAAGAGCAGACCGAGTTCGATGTGGTTATGACCTCGTTCGGTTCCAACAAGGTTGCCGTCATTAAGGCAGTGCGCGGTATCACCGGGCTTGGCCTGAAAGAGGCGAAGGAAGCCGTTGAAGGCGCCCCCACCACTCTGAAGGAAGGCGTTTCCAAGGATGAGGCTGAGAGCGTGAAGAAAGAACTGGAAGAAGCGGGTGCATCAGTAGAGATCAAATAATTCTTGATTTCATACAGTTGCAAATACTCGTGAGGTCAGGGCTGGTGGCGTTTTCGCCACCGGCCTTTTCCCGCTTGTAGACTTGCTTTCCAAGCAATACGAGATGCTGTTTGGAAAGCAGGTTTATGAAACAGTAAACCACTGCCTCCGCAGGCGATTCCGCCGAACGGAGAAATGTATGGGTGTAAGCATATACCTAATGAGGGCGTTGGGTAGGAACACAGCGACAGGGATGTATTCCGGCAAGGAGTTGGCTGGAACCACAATATTAAGAGTATCTTTTCGAAGATCCACAGGATCTCAAGAAATCGAGGGACGGCAACATGGCCTATTCTTTCACTGAGAAAAAGCGTATTCGTAAGGATTTCGGCAAGCGTCCGAGTATCCTGGAAGTGCCTTTTCTTTTGGCGACACAGATTGACTCTTATCGCAGATTTCTGCAGGAAGGTGTCGCGATAGCGGACCGCGCGGACGTGGGATTGCACGCCGCATTCAAATCGGTTTTCCCTATTGAAAGCTATTCTGGAAATGCGGTGCTCGAGTACGTCAGCTACCGTCTCGGTACGCCAGTCTTCGATGTGCGGGAGTGTCAGCTCCGGGGCGCCACCTATGCTGCGCCGCTGCGGGTTCTGGTCCGGTTGGTTATCTACGATAAAGATGCGCCGGCAAAATCCAAAGTAGTGAAAGATATCCGTGAGCAGGAAGTCTACATGGGCGAGATGCCTCTGATGACTGACAACGGTACCTTCGTTATCAACGGTACCGAGCGGGTCATTGTCTCCCAGCTGCATCGCTCTCCCGGTGTGTTTTTCGACCATGACAAGGGCAAGACCCACAGCTCCGGAAAGCTGCTGTTCTCGGCCCGGGTGATCCCTTACCGCGGCTCCTGGCTGGATTTCGAGTTCGACCCCAAGGACAACGTATTCGTCCGTATTGACCGGCGCCGCAAGCTGCCGGCCACGGTGCTGTTGCGCGCCCTCGGTTACAACACCGAGCAGATGCTCGACATGTTCTTCGAAACCGACAAGATCGCTTTGAGCAAAAAGTCCGGGAAACTGACCCTGGTGCCGGAGCGTCTGCGTGGTGAGACCGCGACCTTCGATATCAAGGTGGGCAAGAAGGTCATCGTGGAAGCTGGACGTCGTGTCACCGCTCGCCACATCCGGGAACTTGAAAAGGCCGAAGTGAAGTCGCTCGATGTGCCGTTTGAGTTTCTGTACGGCAAAACCATTGCGCACGACGTGGTGGATCAGGATACCGGCGAAGTGCTGGTCTCTGCCAACGACGAATTGAATGAAGAGGTGCTGGAGAGCCTGATCGAAAACGGTGTCAAGAAGATCGAAACCCTGTTCACCAACGATCTGGATCAGGGACCCTATCTCTCCACCACCCTGCGCATCGATACCACCGCCAATGCCCTGGAGGCACAGGTGGAGATCTATCGCATGATGCGTCCCGGCGAGCCGCCTACCAAGGAAGCGGCTGAGAAACTGTTTAACAGCCTGTTCTTCACGCCTGATCGTTACGACCTCTCGGCCGTTGGCCGGATGAAGTTCAACAAGCGTCTGGGTCGGGACGAAGTGACCGGCGAAGGTGTCCTCTCCAACGAGGACATCGTGGATGTGCTCAAAGAGCTGATCAATATCCGCAACGGCCACGGCATTGTTGATGATATCGATCACCTGGGTAACCGCCGCATCCGTTCCGTGGGTGAAATGGCGGAAAATCAGTTCCGGGTAGGTCTGGTTCGGGTGGAACGGGCTGTACGGGAACGTCTGACCCTGGCGGAATCCGAGGGCCTGATGCCCCAGGAGATGATCAACGCCAAGCCGGTTTCTGCTGCGATCAAGGAGTTTTTCGGCTCCAGCCAGCTGTCCCAGTTTATGGATCAGAACAATCCACTCTCGGAAGTGACGCACAAACGTCGTGTCTCGGCGCTCGGCCCGGGTGGTCTGGCGCGGGAACGGGCTGGCTTCGAGGTGCGCGATGTGCATCCGACACACTACGGTCGTGTCTGCCCGATTGAGACCCCTGAAGGCCCCAATATTGGTCTGATCAACTCGTTGGCCGTGTATGCCCGTACCAATGATTACGGGTTCCTGGAAACTCCCTACCGGGTGGTGAAGGATGGTCTGGTGACAGACAAGATCGACTACCTGTCGGCCATTGAAGAGGGGCGCTACGTTATTGCCCAGGCCAGTGCGGTGGTGGACGAGAAGGGTTATCTGTCTGATGAACTGATCCCGTGTCGCTACCAGAACGAGACCATGCTCACCAGTCCCGATCAGATTCAGTATATGGATGTGTCGCCGAAGCAGATTGTCTCGGTGGCGGCTTCCATGATTCCGTTCCTGGAGCACGATGACGCCAACCGCGCCCTGATGGGATCGAACATGCAGCGTCAGGCTGTGCCGACCCTGCGGGCCGAAAAACCCCTGGTGGGAACCGGTATGGAGCGGGCCGTAGCGGTCGACTCCGGTGTGACGGTGGTAGCCAAGCGTGGCGGCCTGGTCGAAGAAGTGGACGCGGCCCGTATTGTGGTACGTGTCAACGACGAAGAGACGGTTGCCGGTGAGTCCGGTGTGGATATCTATAACCTCACCAAGTACACCCGGTCCAACCAGAACACTTGCATCAACCAGCGTCCGCTGGTCAAACCGGGGGACAAAATTACCCGCGGCGATGTGATGGCGGATGGTCCCTCCACCGATCTGGGTGAATTGGCGCTGGGTCAGAATATGCGTGTCGCCTTTATGCCCTGGAACGGCTACAACTTCGAGGACTCCATCCTGGTCTCGGAGCGGGTGGTTCAGGAGGATCGTTTCACCACGATTCATATCGAAGAGCTGACCTGCATGGCCCGGGACACCAAGCTGGGTTCTGAAGAGATCACCGGCGATATCCCCAATGTGGGGGAGGCGGCGCTGGCGAAGCTGGATGAGTCCGGTATCGTCTACGTGGGCGCCGAAGTGAAAGAGGGCGATATCCTGGTCGGCAAGGTAACACCAAAGGGTGAGACCCAGCTGACTCCGGAGGAGAAGTTGCTGCGCGCCATCTTTGGCGAGAAGGCGGCGGACGTGAAGGATACCTCACTGCGTGTCTCCTCAGGACGGGTGGGTACGGTTATCGATGTTCAGGTCTTCACCCGTGATGGTGTGGAGAAAGATGCCCGCGCACTGCAGATTGAAAATGCCGAGCTGGAACGGGTCAAGAAGGATCTGGATGATCAGCTGCGCATCATGGAGGAGGACACCTTCCAGCGTGTCGAGAAGATGCTCCTGGGCAAGGTGGCCGATGGTGGTCCGAATCAGCTCAAGTCCGGTGCCAAGATCACCAAGGCTTACCTGGCCGAGCTGGATCAGGACCGTTGGCTGGAGATTCGCCTGCACAATGAAGAGGCGGCTGCCCAGTTGGAGGCCATTGCCGAACAGGTCAAGGCCCAGCGCGAAGAGTTCCGTGAGAAGTTCGAGGAGAAGCGGCGCAAGCTCACCACCAGTGATGATCTGGCCCCCGGTGTGCTGAAAATGGTCAAGGTGTATGTGGCGGTGAAGCGTCGTATTCAGCCGGGTGACAAGATGGCTGGTCGACACGGTAACAAGGGTGTGATCTCCATGATCCAGCCGGTCGAAGATATGCCGTTTGATGAGAATGGTGAGCCGGTGGATATCGTGTTGAACCCCCTCGGCGTACCGTCACGTATGAATGTGGGACAGGTACTGGAGACCCACCTGGGCTGGGCGGCAAAAGGTGTTGGCGAAAAGATCGGCAAGATGCTGGAAGCCAAGGCGAAGATTGCCGAGCTGCGCAAATACCTGGATCAGGTCTATAACACCAGCGGCAAGCCGGAAGATCTGGACAGTTTCAGCGACGATGAGATCATCGAGCTGGCGACCAATCTGAAAAAAGGTGTGCCGATGGCGACGCCGGTGTTCGACGGGGCGTCTGAAGAAGAGATCCGCGCGTTGCTGAAGCTGGCGGATCTACCGGAGAGTGGTCAGACAACGCTGTTTGACGGCAGAACGGGAGAGGCCTTCGATCGCCAGGTGACGGTCGGCTACATGTATGTGCTGAAACTGAATCACCTGGTGGATGACAAGATGCATGCCCGGTCAACCGGACCTTACAGTCTGGTTACCCAGCAGCCGTTGGGTGGTAAGGCACAGTTCGGTGGACAACGCTTTGGTGAGATGGAGGTTTGGGCGTTGGAGGCCTACGGCGCCGCCTATACTCTCCAGGAGATGCTTACCGTCAAATCTGATGATGTCACCGGGCGTACCCGGATGTACAAGAACATTGTCGATGGTAATCACCAGATGGAGGCCGGTATGCCCGAGTCCTTCAACGTGCTGGTCAAAGAGATACGCTCACTGGGCATCAATATTGAGTTGGAGCGGGAATAGGGTCCGGCATCACGCGTCGTAACGTAGCGAATACCGAGACAAACACCGGAACCCGACAGCAGGAGATACGATCTTGAAAGATCTATTAAAAATTCTGAAGCAGCAAGGGCAGACTGAAGATTTTGACGCGATCAAAATTGGTCTGGCTTCACCCGACATGATCCGTTCATGGTCCTATGGCGAAGTTAAAAAGCCTGAGACGATCAACTACCGGACCTTCAAGCCGGAGCGCGAAGGGCTGTTCTGTGCCAAGATCTTTGGCCCGACCAGCGACTATGAATGCCTGTGCGGAAAATACAAGCGCCTGAAACATCGCGGCGTGGTTTGTGAGAAGTGCGGCGTGGAAGTGACTCTGGCCAAGGTGCGCCGTGAACGGATGGGCCACATCGAACTGGCCAGCCCGGTTGCTCACATCTGGTTCCTGAAATCACTGCCATCCCGGATTGGTCTGCTGCTGGATATGACCCTGCGGGATATTGAGCGGGTACTCTATTTCGAGTCCTTTGTGGTGGTTGATCCCGGCATGACCCCGCTGGAGCGTGGTCAGCTGCTTAATGACGACCAGTACCTGGAAGCAATTGAAGAGAACGGCGACGAATTTGATGCCCGTATGGGTGCTGAAGCGGTTTACGAACTGCTCAGCTCCCTGAACCTGCCGAAAGAGATCGAAATTCTGCGGGAGGAGATTCAGGGTACCAACTCGGAAACCAAGCTGAAGAAGCTGAGCAAGCGTCTTAAGCTGGTGGAGTCGCTGCACGAGTCCGGCAACCGCCCCGAGTGGATGGTGATGACCGTACTGCCAGTGCTGCCGCCCGAACTGCGCCCCTTGGTGCCGCTGGACGGTGGCCGCTTCGCCACCTCGGATCTGAATGATCTGTATCGTCGGGTGATCAACCGTAACAATCGTCTCAAAAGACTGCTGGATCTGAATGCGCCGGATATCATCGTGCGTAACGAGAAGCGCATGCTGCAGGAGTCGGTTGATGCCCTGCTGGATAACGGTCGACGCGGTCGCGCCATTACCGGCACCAACAAGCGCCAGCTGAAATCACTGGCGGATATGATCAAGGGTAAGCAGGGTCGCTTCCGGCAGAATCTGCTGGGTAAGCGCGTGGACTATTCCGGTCGTTCAGTGATCGTGGTCGGTCCGACCCTGAAGCTGCACCAGTGCGGCCTGCCTAAGAAGATGGCGCTGGAACTGTTCAAGCCGTTTATCTTCTCCAAGTTGCAGTTGCGCGGCCTGGCCACCACCATCAAAGCGGCCAAAAAGCTGGTCGAACGTGGTACCAGTGAGGTGTGGGATATACTGGAAGAGGTGATCCGGGAACATCCGGTCATGCTGAACCGTGCACCCACACTGCATCGTCTGGGTATCCAGGCGTTTGAGCCGGTGCTGGTCGAAGGCAAGGCTATTCAGCTGCATCCGTTGGTCTGTACCGCCTTTAACGCCGACTTCGATGGTGACCAGATGGCGGTCCATGTACCGCTCTCCATCGAGGCGCAGCTGGAAGCGCGCAGCCTGATGATGTCGACCAACAACATCCTTTCCCCGGCCAATGGCGAGCCTATCATTGTACCTTCACAGGACGTGGTGCTGGGTCTCTACTTCATGACCCGGGAACGCATTAATGCCAAGGGTGAGGGGATGGTGTTTGCCGACCTCGCTGAAGTGCACCGTGCCTATGAGGCGCGCATGGTCGACCTGCAGGCCAAGGTCAAAGTGCGTCTGACTGAAAAGGTGAAGGATGAAGATGGTGAGGAACAGACGGTGCGACGTCTGGTCGACACCACTGTCGGTCGAGCCCTGCTGTCCGAGATTCTGCCCAAGGGTCTGCCGTTTGAATTGGTCAACATGGCTATGGGTAAACGCCAGATCTCCAGTCTGGTGGATGCCTGCTATCGGCGTGTCGGTCTCAAGGAGACCGTTATCTTTGCCGACCAGGTGATGTACATGGGCTTCCGTTTCGCCACCCGTGCCGGTGTCTCCATCGGAATGAACGACATGATCATCCCCGAGGAGAAAGGGCCGATCCTGGCGGCGGCGGAAAAAGAGGTCAAGGAGATCCAGAACCAGTACGCCTCCGGTCTGGTGACCAATGGCGAGCGCTACAACAAAGTGGTGGATATCTGGTCCCATACCAATGACCAGGTAGCCAAGGCCATGATGGCCCACCTGGGCCAGGAGACTGTGATTGACCGTGAAGGCAACGAGGTCAAGCAGGACTCCTTCAACTCGATCTACATGATGGCTGACTCCGGTGCTCGAGGTTCGGCGGCACAGATTCGTCAGCTGGCCGGTATGCGTGGCCTGATGGCCAAGCCGGATGGTTCCATTATCGAGACGCCCATTACAGCAAACTTCCGTGAGGGTCTGGACGTACTGCAGTACTTCATCTCGACCCACGGCGCCCGTAAGGGTCTGGCGGATACCGCGCTGAAGACCGCCAACTCCGGATACCTGACCCGTCGCCTGGTCGATGTGGCGCAGGACATGGTGGTGCTGGAAGACGACTGTGGTACCGAGGAAGGGTTGGACATGCATCCCATCATTGAAGGTGGTGATGTGGTCGAGCCGTTGCGCGAGCGGATCCTGGGTCGAGTGCTGGCCGAGGCGGTCTACAAGCCTGGCAGTGATGAGATGGTGTTTGACCGCGGCACCCTGCTGACCGAAACGTCAGTCGAGAAGCTGGAAAAACTGGGTGTGGATCATGTGCGCGTGCGCTCTGCCATTACCTGTGAATCCAAGGTGGGCGTCTGCTCCATGTGTTATGGCCGTGATCTGGCACGTGGTCACAAAGTCAATATCGGTGAATCGGTCGGTGTGATTGCCGCCCAGTCGATTGGTGAGCCGGGAACCCAGTTGACCATGCGTACCTTCCATATCGGTGGTGCGGCATCCAGGGCAGCAGCGGTGAACAGTATCGAGGTCAAGACCGCCGGTATTGTACGTCTGCACAATATCAAAACCGTGGAACATCATTCAGGCAACCTGGTGGCGGTATCCCGCTCCGGTGAACTGACGGTGGTTGATGAGGTGGGCCGCGAGCGCGAGCGCTATAAGGTGCCCTACGGTGCGAATATTCGCGCCGCCGACGGTGAAGAGGTTACCGGCGGCCAGTTGGTGGCGGACTGGGATCCCCATACCCATCCGGTGATTACCGAGGTGGCCGGTACGGTACAGTTCGTCGAATTTGCTGACGGTATCAGTGTGCAGCAGCAGGTGGATGATGTCACCGGCCTCTCCTCGCTGGCGATTATCGATCCGAAGCAGCGGCCAACCGCGGGCAAGGATATGCGCCCCATGGTCAAGCTGGTGGATGATGAGGGCAACGACCTGAACATCGCCGGAACCGATATCCCGGCCCATTACTACCTGCCGGCTGGCGCGGTGGTCATCGTGACCGATGGTGGACGGGTTCAGATCGGTGACACCCTGGCGCGTATCCCGCAGGAGTCTTCCAAGACCCGTGATATCACCGGTGGTCTGCCCCGGGTGGCCGATCTGTTCGAGGCGCGCAAGCCGAAGGATCAGGCGATACTGGCGGAAGCGACCGGTACGGTCGGCTTCGGCAAGGATACCAAGGGCAAGCAACGACTGGTCATCACGGATGCGGATGGTGAGCAGCATGAAGACCTGATTCCAAAGTGGCGTCATGTCAACGTCTTCGAGGGCGAGCACGTGGCCAAGGGCGAAGTGGTGTCCGATGGTGAGTACAATCCCCATGACATTCTGCGTCTGAAGGGTGTAACCGCCCTGGCCGACTACCTGGTGAAGGAGATCCAGGATGTCTATCGCCTGCAGGGTGTGAAGATCAATGACAAGCACATCGAGGTGATTATTCGCCAGATGCTGCGCAAGGTGGAGATCACCGCACCTGGCGACACCCGATTCCTGCGCGGTGAGCAGGCTGAAAAAGCCCGGGTGCTGGAAGAGAACCAGCGCGTCGAAGCGGAAGGCAAGCAGCCGGCGCTGTGGGAGCCGATCCTGTTGGGTATCACCAAGGCATCGCTGGCTACCGAGTCGTTTATTTCTGCCGCCTCGTTCCAGGAGACTACACGGGTGCTGACGGAAGCGGCAGTGCGCGGTTCCAGCGACTCCCTGGTCGGATTGAAGGAGAACGTGATCGTTGGTCGACTGATACCGGCAGGTACCGGACTCTCCTATCACAACGAGCGGCATAAACGCCGGGACGAGGAACTGAATGCCGAATCTGCTGACGCCAAAGTCGAAATGGATGCGGATGAGGTTGCAGAAGCTATCAAGCAGGCCCTGAACACTGCCGATAGCGAGTAGTTGTCATGGAAGGGGGCGCGTAAAGCGCCCCCGATACATTTGTTGATTTAGGGGACGGCGACCGAACGGATAACAGGTGGCCGGGCTGGTATTGACACCTCTAAATTAGGCGCGTAGAATGCGCGCTCTTCACTCGAGCTGAAGTGCTGCTTTTGCTTGGGGTTCAGGATTATTCCTCGGCCAGTTTGGGTCGTGGGGACTAGGTTTTAAGCTTGTGGTCGATATGTACCGGCGGTTTACCAGTCGGGTGTCGATTGCGCGCTTTTCTGGTGCGATAGAGGGCGCATGGTGCGCATCTCTGGAGACGGGATTTAATGGCTACAATCAATCAGTTGGTGCGCAAGCCACGCGCGCGCAAAGTAGAAAAAAGTAACGTGCCTGCGTTGGAGGCGTGTCCGCAAAAGCGTGGCGTCTGTACGCGCGTCTATACGACTACGCCGAAAAAGCCGAACTCCGCATTGCGTAAGGTTGCCCGTGTGCGCCTGACCAACGGGTATGAGGTGAGCACCTATATCGGTGGTGAGGGGCATAACTTGCAGGAGCACTCGGTGGTTTTGATCCGTGGTGGTCGTGTGAAGGATTTGCCTGGTGTTCGCTACCATGTGGTGCGCGGCAGTCTGGATACCTCCGGCGTTGATAAGCGTCGTCAGGGTCGTTCGAAATACGGTGCCAAGCGGCCTAAGAGCTGATTGGGTTCACTAACAGGACTGAGTTAATAAGTCATGCCAAGAAGACGAGTTGCAGCAAAACGCGAAATCCTGCCTGATCCGAAATTCGGAAGCCAGTTGCTCGCGAAATTCATCAACATGATCATGGTTGATGGTAAGAAGTCGGTTGCCGAGAAGATCATTTATGATGCGCTGGATCGTGTCAGCGAGCGCGCAAGTGGCGAGCCGATGGATGTGCTTGAGAAGGCGCTGGAGAATGTGCGCCCGATGGTGGAGGTTAAGTCCCGCCGTGTGGGTGGTGCAACTTACCAGGTGCCGGTTGAGGTTCGCGCTAATCGTCGTAATACGCTGGCCATGCGCTGGTTGATCGAAGCCTCCCGCAAGCGTAGTGAGAAGTCGATGGCCCACCGGCTGGCGGGAGAGCTTTCGGATGCTGCGGAACAGCGTGGTTCGGCTGTGAAGAAGCGTGAAGATACTCATCGTATGGCTGAAGCGAACAAGGCATTCTCGCACTATCGTTGGTAAGTTATTGAGTTACGCCTAACTAGGCTGTTCTCTCTTTTTTTGCTCTTTTACATTGTTGATCGGATTGAGTCGTGGCGCGAAGCACACCTATTGATAGGTATCGGAATGTTGGGATTATGGCGCATATTGATGCGGGTAAGACCACCACAACCGAGCGCATTTTGTACTACACCGGGGTCTCTCACAAGATCGGTGAAGTGCATGATGGTGCGGCGACTATGGATTGGATGGAGCAGGAGCAGGAGCGCGGTATTACCATTACCTCCGCGGCAACCACCTGCTTCTGGAAAGGAATGGATCAGCAATTTCCGGAGCATCGTATCAATATTATCGATACCCCGGGGCACGTCGACTTCACCATTGAGGTGGAGCGTTCATTGCGAGTGCTGGACGGTGCCTGTGCGGTATTTTGCGCGGTAGGTGGTGTCGAGCCGCAGTCGGAGACGGTGTGGCGGCAAGCCGATAAATACGGTGTCCCGCGCATCGCCTTTGTCAACAAGATGGATCGCATGGGGGCGGACTTCCTGCGCGTTGTAGAGCAGGTGCGCACACGGTTGGGTGCTCAGCCCGTGCCGCTTCAGATTGCTATCGGCGCTGAGGAGGATTTCCAGGGTGTAGTGGATCTGATCCGCATGAAGGCGATCTACTGGGATGAAGCCAGCCGGGGCATGGCCTACGAGGAAAAAGAGGTTCCTGCAGAGCTTACTGCCCTGGCGGAAGAGTGGCGGGAGAAGCTGATTGAAGCGGCCGCCGAAGCAAGTGATGAATTAATGGAGACGTATCTCGATAGCGGTACGCTCTCCGAACCACAGATAAAGTCCGGTTTGCGAGCCAGAACCCTGGCTAGCGAGATAACGCCGATGATGTGTGGCTCCGCCTTTAAAAATAAAGGTGTGCAGGCCCTGCTGGATGCGATTATCGAATACATGCCGGCCCCGGTCGATGTGCCGGCGATAACGGGCGTGCTGGATGACGAGGAGACCGTCGCCGAGCGGCCGTCCGATGATGACGCGCCCTTTGCGGCGTTGGCATTTAAAATAGCAACTGATCCGTTTGTTGGTAATCTGACGTTCTTCCGCGTCTACTCCGGTGTGCTTAACTCCGGAGACAGCGTCTATAACCCGGTTAAGGGTAAGAAGGATCGGGTTGGGCGGATTTTGCAGATGCACTCCAACTCGCGCGAAGAGATCAAGGAAGTGCGCGCGGGTGACATTGCAGCGGCTGTTGGCCTTAAGGACGTGACTACCGGCGATACATTGTGCGCCCTGGATGCCCACATCACGCTGGAGCGGATGGAGTTTCCCGAGCCGGTTATAGCGGTAGCGGTCGAGCCGAAGACCAAGGCGGATCAGGAGCGGATGTCCGTGGCGCTGGGTAAATTGGCGCACGAGGATCCTTCATTTCGTGTCACCACCGACACGGAGTCCGGTCAGACCATTATTGCCGGCATGGGTGAGTTGCATCTGGAGATCATCGTTGACCGGATGCAGCGCGAGTTCAATGTGGAAGCGAACGTCGGCGCACCCCAGGTGGCCTATCGGGAAACCATTCGTTCGACGGTCGAGCAGGAAGGCAAGTTCGTCCGGCAGTCCGGCGGTCGCGGCCAGTACGGTCATGTATTCCTGCGGATCGAGCCGCAGGAACCGGGTGCCGGTTACGAGTTTGTCAATGCGATTGTGGGTGGTGTTGTGCCACGGGAGTACATCCCCGCGGTCGACAAGGGTGTCCAGGAACAGATGCAAAATGGCGTTATTGCTGGATACCCGGTAGTGGATGTGAAAGTGACCCTTTACGACGGGTCATACCACGATGTGGATTCCAGCGAGATGGCCTTCAAAATTGCTGGATCCATGTGCTTCAGAGAAGGGGCGGAGAAAGCCCGTCCTGTTCTTCTGGAGCCCATTATGAAGATTGAGATCATCACGCCCGAGGAGTACATGGGGGACGTGATGGGTGACCTGAATCGGCGACGTGGTGTCGTTCAGGGCATGGATGACTGTCCGGCGGGTCGGCAAGTCAAGGCGGAGGTTCCGCTATCCGAGATGTTTGGATATGCGACGGATCTCCGTTCAGCTACGCAAGGTCGTGCAACGTACAGCATGGAATTTGCTAAATACAGTGAAGTCCCGGCGAATATCGCTGAGGCCGTGAAGAAACAGTAATCTGGAAGGGGTAGAACCGTGTCCAAGGAAAAATTCGAGCGTACAAAACCCCACGTAAACGTGGGAACCATTGGTCACGTTGACCACGGTAAAACCACGTTGACGGCGGCGATCACGAAAGTGATGGCGGAAGCGCGTGGTGGTGAGTTTAAAGACTACGCTGACATCGATAATGCACCGGAAGAGCGTGAGCGTGGTATCACCATTGCGACGGCGCACGTGGAGTACGAGTCGGATACGCGCCACTATGCGCACGTAGACTGCCCGGGGCACGCTGACTATGTGAAGAACATGATCACCGGTGCGGCGCAGATGGACGGCGCGATCCTGGTGGTGTCTGCCGCAGATGGTCCGATGCCGCAGACCCGCGAGCACATCCTGCTGTCCCGTCAGGTTGGCGTTCCCTACATCCTTGTTTACATGAACAAGGCAGACATGGTGGACGACGAAGAGCTGCTGGAGCTGGTGGAGATGGAGATCCGGGAGCTGCTGGATCAGTACGAGTTCCCGGGTGATGACACCCCGATCATTGTCGGTTCTGCACTGAAAGCGCTGGAGGGTGATACCTCTGAGATCGGTGCGCCATCCATCATCAAGCTGGTTGAAGCGATGGATAGCTACATTCCGACGCCGGAGCGTGACACCGACAAATCCTTCCTGATGCCGATCGAGGACGTGTTCTCGATCTCAGGTCGCGGCACGGTGGTTACCGGACGTGTTGAGCGTGGCATTATCCACGTGGGTGACGAGGTGGAGATTGTGGGTATCAAGGATACCACCAAGACCACCTGTACCGGAGTTGAGATGTTCCGCAAGTTGCTGGATCAGGGTGAAGCGGGAGACAACGTGGGCGTGCTGCTGCGTGGTACCAAGCGTGAAGAGGTTGAGCGCGGCCAGGTGCTGGCGAAGCCGGGCACCATTACCCCGCACACCCACTTTGAGGCAGAGGTTTACGTACTGAGCAAGGACGAGGGTGGGCGTCATACGCCGTTCTTCAATAACTATCGTCCGCAGTTCTACTTCCGTACCACCGACGTGACCGGTGCGTGTGATCTGCCGGAAGGTGTGGAGATGGTAATGCCGGGTGACAACGTGAAGATGCAAGTCAAGTTGATTGCCCCCATTGCAATGGAAGAGGGTCTGCGTTTTGCGATCCGTGAAGGTGGCCGTACTGTCGGCGCCGGCGTCGTTGCCAAGATCATAGAGTAATTAATATGGCCAACCAGAGAATTCGTATTCGACTGAAGGCGTTCGATCATCGTCTGATCGACCAGTCCGCACGAGAGATTGTCGATACCGCCAAGCGCACCGGGGCGCAGGTCCACGGACCGATCCCGCTGCCGACCAAAAAGGAGCGGTTCACGGTACTTATCTCACCACACGTCAATAAAGACGCCCGTGATCAGTATGAGATTCGTACCCACAAACGGCTGATGGATATCGTTGATCCGACCGATAAGACGGTGGACGCGCTGATGAAGTTGGATCTGGCGGCAGGTGTTGACGTTCAGATCAAGCTGAACTGAGGTAATGACGATGTTAGGAATAGTAGGACGAAAAGTCGGCATGACTCGGGTGTTTACCGAGGAAGGCGTTTCAGTACCTGTGACGGTTATTGAAGTCGAGCCTAATCGTGTTACCCAGTTGCGCACCGTCGAAAATGACGGTTACAGCGCCGTGCAGGTAACCACGGGCAGCCGTAAGGCTTCAAGCGTCACCAAACCGGAGGCCGGACACCTGGCTAAGGCCGGTGTGGAAGCGGGCCGTGGTATGTGGGAGTTCCGCCTTGCCGAGGGCGAGCAGGAAGGTATTGAGCTGGGCGGCGAGATCAAAGTCGACATGTTTGAAGCCGGCCAGATCGTGGACGTACGGGGCACCACCGTGGGTAAGGGTTTCCAGGGCGGTGTTAAGCGGCATGGTTTCAGGATGCAGGATGCTACCCATGGTAACTCGCTGTCCCATCGGGCACCGGGTTCGATCGGCCAGTGTCAAACGCCGGGGCGTGTATTCAAGGGTAAGAAGATGGCTGGCCACATGGGCAACGCAAAGCGTTCCATCCAGAACCTCCAGGTAGTGAGAGTGGATGCGGACCGCAATCTGTTGCTGGTTCGCGGGGCTGTGCCTGGTTCGCGTGGTGGTGATGTGATCATCACACCGGCGATCAAGAAGCTGAACAAGGGGTAATAAAAAATGGACCTCAATGTACAGGCTGGAAACGGCGGCACCGAAACCATCCAGGTTTCCGACGCGGTTTTTGCAGCTGATTATAACGAAGCACTGATTCATCAGGTAGTTACCGCCTACATGGCAGCCGCGCGCAGTGGCACCAAAGCAGGCAAGAGCCGCTCTGATGTCAGCGGTGGCGGTATCAAACCGTTCCGTCAGAAAGGTACTGGTCGGGCCCGTGCGGGTACCAGCAGGAGTCCGCTCTGGCGTGCCGGCGGCATGACTTTCGCTTCACGGCCGCGGGACTATTCGCAGAAAGTTAACCGCAAGATGTATCGCGGCGCTATCCGTTCAATCCTGTCCGAGCTGTTGCGCACCGAGCGGCTGGTGGTGGTTTCTGACTTCGCAGTAGAAGCGCCTAAAACCAAAGAGCTGGTGGCAAAGCTGGACGCACTGGGTCTGAAAGAGGCGTTGATCGTTACCACCCAGGCCGATGAGAATCTCTACCTGGCGGCGCGCAATCTGTATGGTGTGGACGTCTGTGAGGTGCGTGAAGTTGATCCGGTCAGCCTGATCGGCTTTGACAAGGTTGTGATTACCTCTGAGTCACTCAAGCAACTGGAGGCAAACCTGTCATGAATAAAGAGCGTCTGATGCAGGTGCTGCTGGGACCGGTTATTTCCGAGAAGAGCACAATCGCGGCCGATGTGAATCGCCAGTTTGTATTCAAGGTGGTTCCCGATGCCAAGAAGCCTGAGATAAAAAAGGCTGTAGAACTGATGTTTGATGTCACGGTTGATAACGTTCGTGTTGTCAATATCAAGGGCAAGAGCAAACGGTTCGGTCAGATTAAAGGTCGTCGTAACGGCGTTCGTAAAGCCTATGTCAGGCTTGCTGAAGGCAGTGACATCGACTTCGGTGCGGGTGCCTGAACAGGCCCTTGATCGCAACGAATTAGAGCGGAATTAAGAGTATGGCTATTGTAAAAACCAGACCAACATCAGCAGGTCGCCGGTTTGTGGTTAAGGTGGTAAACCCTGAGCTGCATAAGGGTGAGCCGTACGGCCCACTGCTGGAGCAGAAGAGCAAGAAGGGCGGTCGCAACAATAACGGCCGTATCACCACCCGGCACAAGGGCGGTGGTCACAAGCAGCGTTATCGTTTGATCGATTTCAAACGCAACAAGGAAGGCGTACCAGGTGTTGTGGAACGTCTGGAATATGATCCGAACCGTACGGCCAACATTGCCTTGGTAAAGTATCTGGACGGCGAGCGTCGTTACATCATCGCCCCCAAAGGGTTGGTGGCAGGCGAGACGATCATGTCCGGGGAAGATTCCAGTATTAAAGTGGGTAACTGCCTGCCGCTGCGGAATATACCGGTCGGAACCAACGTGCACTGCATTGAAATGAAGCGCGGCAAGGGTGCGCAGATCGCCCGCTCTGCCGGAACTTCTGCACAATTGGTTGCACGTGAGGGAGAATATGCTACCCTGCGCCTCCGCTCTGGTGAGATGCGCAAGATTCGCAGCGAATGCCGGGCAACCATTGGTGAAGTGGGTAACACGGAGCACAGTCTGCGCAAACTGGGCAAGGCTGGTGCCTCCAGATGGCGTGGTGTCAGGCCGACCGTTCGTGGCGTGGCGATGAACCCGGTTGACCATCCGCACGGCGGTGGTGAGGGTCGTACCTCCGGTGGGCGTCATCCCTGCAGTCCCTGGGGTGTGCCGACAAAAGGCTACAAGACACGTACCAATAAGCGTACTGACAAGATGATTGTGCGTCGGCGCAATCGCAAGTAAATGGAACTGAGGTAATTTAAAGTGCCACGTTCAATCAAAAAAGGCCCGTTCGTCGACCATCATCTGATGAAAAAAGTCGATGAAGCAGTGGCAAGCAATAGCAAACGTCCGATTAAAACCTGGTCCCGCCGTTCTATGGTGCTGCCGGATATGATCGGCCTGACCATTGCGGTATACAACGGACGCCAACATATTCCAGTGCTGGTCACGGAAAACATGATTGGTCATAAACTTGGTGAGTTCGCATTGACCCGCACCTTCCGTGGGCATGCAGCTGACAAGAAATCAAAACGATAATCGGGGTAGGAACCATGCAGGCTGCTGCTAAATTGCGTTTTGCGCGTATTTCGGCCCAGAAGGGTCGTCTGGTCGCCGATCAGATCAGGGGTCTGCCTGTGGAGCAGGCTCTGAACATCCTCTCCTTCAGTAACAAGAAGGGCGCGGACCTTATGAAGAAATTGCTGGATTCCGCCATTGCAAATGCGGAAAACAACGAAGGCGCGGATATCGACGAGTTGAAGGTTGCCTCTGTTATGGTCGACGAGGGTCCGACAATGAAACGGATCAGGGCGCGAGCCAAGGGTCGTGCGGCCCGTATTTTAAAGCGTACCAGTCACTTCACCGTGATTGTGTCGGACAAGTAAGGCAGAGTTATGGGTCAGAAAGTACATCCAATTGGAATTCGTCTTGGTATTGTCAAGCAGTGGACGTCGAAGTGGTATGCCGACTCCAAAGACTATGCTGATATGCTCAACACCGATCTTGAAGTGCGGGAGTACCTGAAAAAGCGTCTCTCCCAGGCTTCAGTAAGCCGCATTCAGATTGACCGTCCTGCCAAGAACGCCCATGTGACGATTCACTCGGCGCGGCCTGGTATTGTGATCGGTAAAAAAGGCGAAGATATCAACACGCTGCGTGAAGAGGTATCCAAACGCATGGGTATCCCCGCGCACATCAGCGTGGAAGAGATCCGTAAGCCTGAACTGGATGCCCAGTTGGTTGCTGAAGGTATAACTCAGCAGTTGGAGCGTCGTGTGATGTTCCGTCGGGCGATGAAGCGTTCAGTGCAGACAGCCATGCGCCTGGGCGCCGGCGGCATCAAAGTGAATATTTCCGGTCGTCTGAACGGTGCGGAGATCGCCCGTAACGAATGGTACCGGGAAGGCCGCGTTCCACTCCACACACTGCGCGCCGACATTGATTACGGTTTCGCCGAGGCGAAAACCACCTATGGGATCATCGGTGTCAAGGTTTGGATCTTCAAGGGCGAAGTCTTCGGTGACGAAGCGCCGGAAGAAGCTGCACCAAAACCCGCGCGTCGTAAAGCACCGCGTAAGAAGGATTAAGTCATGTTACTGCCAAAGCGGACTAAATTCCGTAAACAAATGAAGGGCCGCAATCGTGGCCTGGCCAACCGGGGCAACAAGGTTAGCTTCGGTGAGTATGGTCTTCAGGCCGTCGACCGGGGACGTATGACGTCTCGCCAGATTGAGGCTGCACGACGCACGATCACCCGTACTGCTAAACGTGGCGGTAAGATGTGGATTCGTGTGTTCCCGGACAAGCCAATTACCAAGAAGCCTCTGGAAGTGCGTCAGGGTAAAGGTAAAGGTAGTGTCGAATACTGGGTAGCCCTGATTCAGCCCGGTCGCGTACTTTATGAGATTGAAGGTGTGTCTGAGGAAGTCGCTCGTGAAGCTTTCCAGTTGGCAGCCGCAAAACTGCCGTTCAAGACTGCTTTCATTAAAAGGACGGTGATGTGATGAATGCGAGTGAACTTCGTCAAAAAGAGCCTTCTGAACTGGAGGGCTTGTTACTGGAATTGCGCAAGGAGCAGTTCAATCTGCGTATGCAGCAGGGCACTGGACAGTTGTCGCGTCCGTCAGAAATGAGACGGGTCAGAAAAGAGATTGCCCGGGTGAAGACGTTGCTGAATGAGAAGGGTGTAGGTGAAGCATCATGAGCGATCAAAACAACAGCAATCGCACACTTGAGGGCCGCGTGGTGAGCGATAAGATGGACAAAAGCATCACCGTTCTTGTTGAACGCAAGGTGAAGCACCCGATTTACGGCAAGTTTATCCGGCGGTCCACCAAAGTTCACGCTCATGATGAAACCAACGAGTGTGGTATCGGCGATCTAGTGGTGGTTGAGCAGTGCCGCCCGCTCTCAAAGAGCAAGACCTGGCGTCTGGTCAAGGTTGTCGCGAAGGCAACCTGAAGTAGGCACCGGTAAATCGTACGATTTCGGTTTAGTGATTATTTAATTGGAATAGACCAATGATCCAGATGCAGACAATGCTTAACGTCGCCGATAACAGCGGCGCAAAGCGAGTCCAGTGCATAAAGGTGCTGGGCGGATCACACCGTCGCTATGCTGGTATCGGGGACATAATTAAAGTGAGCGTCAAAGACGCCATTCCCCGCGGCAAAGTGAAGAAAGGTGATGTATATAACGCAGTAGTTGTGCGTACCAGGAAGGGTGTTCGTCGTCCGGACGGATCGCTGATCCGCTTCGACGGCAATGCCGCCGTTCTCCTGAATACGCAACTACAGCCGATCGGTACCCGTATTTTCGGGCCGGTTACCCGCGAACTGCGCAGCGAACGATTCATGAAAATCATCTCGCTCGCGCCAGAAGTGCTCTGAGGGGTGAATCATGGCTATGCGTAAGATTAAAAAAGGTGACCAGGTCGTCGTCCTTGCCGGTAAGGATAAGGGTAAGCAGGGTACGGTTCTGCGGGTAATCGACAACAAGGTTATTGTTGAGAATATCAACATTGTCAAAAAGCACACGAAGGCGAACCCGCAAAAGGGTGAGCAGGGTGGCATCCTCGACAAAGAGATGCCTATCGATGCTTCCAATGTTGCCGTATACAACCCCAATACAGGCAAGGCCGATCGGGTGGGTATAAAGATTTTGGAGGATGGTCGCAAAGTGCGCTACTTCAAGTCTAATGGCGAAGTCGTGGATATCTGAGGCGGATAGTTAAGATGGCAAGATTACAACAGGTCTACCGCGACGAGCTCGTGGGCAAGCTGAAAGATCAGTTTGACTTCAAGAGCGTGATGGAAGTCCCGCGGATCACCAAGATCACCCTGAACATGGGTGTTGGCGAGGCCCTTGGCGACAAGAAGGTACTTGAATTTGCAGTCTCCGACATGGAAAAAATTGCCGGTCAGAAGGCGATTGTCACTATGGCGCGGAAATCGGTTGCCGGATTCAAGGTGCGTGAAGGTTGGCCAATCGGCTGCAAAGTTACCCTGCGGCGGGAGCGGATGTATGAGTTTCTGGATCGCCTGATCAATGTGGCCATCCCCCGTATCCGTGACTTCCGCGGACTTAATCCGAAGTCATTCGATGGGCGTGGCAACTACAGCATGGGCGTAAAGGAACAGATCATGTTCCCTGAGATCGATTTCGACAAGGTCGACACGTTGCGTGGGCTGGATATCGTTATCACCACCACAGCTAAGAATGATGCGGAAGGTCGCGCGCTTCTCGAAGCGTTCAACTTCCCTTTCAAGAACTGAAACAGAGCAGAATCGCATGGCAAAAAAGAGCATGATCGCGCGCGAAGCAAAGCGGGCAAAAATTGTTGAGAGGTTCAGTGCAAAGCGCAAAGAGCTGAAAGCTATTATCAACAATCCTGCAAGCACTCCCGAGCAGGTCGACGAGGCAGTGATTAAACTTCAGAAAATGCCGAGAGACGCCAGTCGCTCCCGTCAGCGGAACCGTTGCCGGGTTACCGGGCGTCCGCACGGCGTATATCGTAAGTTCGGTCTGTGTCGAAACAAGCTCCGTGAAGCAGCCATGCGTGGTGATGTTCCAGGGCTTGTAAAAGCCAGCTGGTAATGTAGAATACACCACCCTTTTCGGGGTGGGCTCGCTTATCGGCGGGCTTCTGTTCAATCGTTTGGGTATCGCATCCGGTAGGGATGGCTGACCCTGAGGATTTAAAAATGAGTATGTCTGATCCGATCGCGGATATGCTGACGCGTATTCGTAATGGTCAACAAGTTTCCAAGGTGGCTGTCTCCATGCCATCTTCAAAGAAGAAAGTTGCCGTCGCGCAACTGCTTCTCGATGAAGGCTATATTGCCGGTTTCAATGTCGAGTCCAACGGCAACAAGCCCACACTTCACATTGATCTCAAGTATTTCCAGGGTAAACCTGTCATTGAAATGATCCAGCGCGTCAGTCGCCCTGGATTGCGCATCTACAAGGGCAGCAAAGAGCTTCCGAAGGTGCGTGGCGGTCTTGGCGTTGCGATCATTTCCACGTCCAAGGGGTTGATGACTGACCGTGTCGCCCGTTCCAACGGCCAAGGCGGCGAAGTTGTCGCTTACGTCGCTTAATCGGAGGAAATGACATGTCTCGTGTAGCAAAGAATCCGATAACCCTGCCATCCGGTGTGGATGTGAACCTGAACGGTAGTGAACTGACCGTTAAGGGGGCGAAGGGCACCATGCAGCTGGACCTGCATCCGTTTGTGACTCTCAAGAACGATAACGGTGTGATTACCGTAGCACCCGTCAAAGAGAATCGCGAGCAGTGGGCGATGGCTGGTACCTTCCGGGCGTTGGTCGGAAATATGGTGACTGGTGTAAGTACCGGTTTCCAAAAGAAGTTGCAGTTAATCGGTGTCGGTTATCGTGCACAGGCCAAGGGTAAAGTACTGAATCTGAATCTTGGTTTTTCCCATCCGGTGGATTACCCCGTGCCGGAGGGTATTACGATTGAAACCCCCAGTCAGACTGAGATTGTCGTGTCTGGATGTGACAAGCAGCGTGTCGGCCAGGTCTCTGCGGAGATTCGTGCCTTCCGTCCGCCTGAGCCCTATAAGGGCAAGGGTGTTCGCTACGCGGATGAGCATGTCGCCCGTAAAGAAGCCAAGAAAAAATAGGTCATACTGAGATGGACAAGAAAACTACACGTTTACGCCGTGCTCGCAGAGCACGCGCTAAGATTCGCGAACTGGCGGTCAATCGTCTGACCATCTTTCGCACTCCGCGGCATATGTATGCCCAGGTGATTGCGCCTAACGGTTCCGAAGTGATCGCCAGCGCGTCCACTGTGGATAAGGAAGTGAAAGCGCAACTGCAGGGCGCAGCGGGTAACAGCGCAGCTGCAGCAGTCGTCGGTAAGGCTATCGCCGAGCGCGCCAAGGCTGCTGGTATCGAAAGTGTTGCTTTCGATCGCGCCGGTTTCAAATATCACGGCCGGGTCAAGGCGTTGGCAGACGCTGCCCGCGAAAACGGTCTTAAGTTCTAAGGGGCAGGCTATGTCAAAGTTCAATGAAAAGCCGGAAGGTGACGATCTGATTGAGAAGTTGATCAACGTCAACCGGGTCGCGAAAGTGGTTAAGGGTGGTCGCGTGTTTGGATTTGCGGCGCTGGCAGTGGTTGGCGACGGCAATGGCAAAGTCGGCTTCGGCAGCGGTAAGGCTCGCGAGGTTCCGATCGCTATTCAGAAGGCGATGGAGAACGCGCGGCAGAACATGCGTACTTCCAAGCTGAATGGGGATACCCTGCAGTACCCGTTGATCGGTCGTCATGGCGCAGCCAAGGTATACATGCAGCCGGCCTCTGAAGGTACTGGCATTATCGCAGGTGGTGCGATGCGTGCTGTCTGCGAAGCGGTCGGTGTCCACAACGTTCTTGCCAAGTGCATTGGAACGAACAATCCCATAAACGTGGTTCGCGCTACCGTTAACGCGCTGACCGAAATGACTGATCCTGAAACCGTGGCGGCCAAGCGTGGCAAATCGGTTAAAGAGATCCTGGGGTAAGTCATGAGTGAGAAAAAGATGATGAAGGTGACCCTGACCCGTAGTGTTCACGGTCGGCTCGAGAGTCATAAGGCGTGTGTCCGGGGCCTGGGCCTGCGGCGCATTCGGCATAGCGTGCTCGTAGAAGATACGCCCGCGACCCGTGGCATGGTGAATAAAGTCAGCTACATGGTCCAGGTTGAGGAGGCTTGATATGCGTTTAAATACCATTAAGCCCGCTGAAGGCGCAACAACTGACGCGAAACGTGTTGGTCGTGGCATCGGTAGTGGTTTGGGCAAAACAGCCGGTCGCGGCCACAAAGGGCAGAAATCCCGTTCCGGTGGTTTTCACAAAGTAGGTTTCGAAGGCGGTCAGATGCCGCTGCAGCGTCGTCTGCCGAAAGTCGGATTCAGTTCCCGGAAAGGCAGATTTACTGCTGAAGTCCGGTTGAGTGAGCTGGCCAAGGTACAGGGCGATGAGATTACTTTGAAGGCGCTCCACGAAGCTGACGTACTGCCGATGAACATCAAGCGTGCCAAGATCATGCTGTCCGGTACCATCGACAGGGCGGTAACGATTCGCGGTTTGGGTGTTACCAAAGGTGCTCGTGCTGCCATTGAAGCGGCTGGCGGGAAGATCGAGGAATAAATGGCTGGTCAGGGTGCAAAGGCCGGCGGACTTGCCGGTGCAGGCAAATTCACCGAATTGCGCCAGCGACTGCTGTTTGTAGTCGGCGCGTTGCTGGTATTTCGCATCGGCACGTTCATTCCGGTACCTGGCGTTAATCCTGCGGCTGTTGCAGCGTTATTCGATCAGCAGCAGGGAAGCATCCTGGATATGTTCAACATGTTCTCGGGTGGTGCGCTGGAGCGGGCCAGTCTGTTTGCGTTGGGAATCATGCCCTACATCTCAGCATCCATTATTATGCAGCTGATGTCGGCAGTGGTCCCCAAGCTGGAACAGCTGAAGAAAGAAGGTGAGCAGGGGCGTCGGACCATTACCCAGTACACCCGCTATGGCACGGTGCTGTTAGCTACGTTCCAGGCGGTTGGTATTGCCATCGCACTGCAGTCCCAGCAGTCCGGTGGTATGTCGCTGGTTTCCCATGCGGGACCTGGCTTTATCCTCACCGCTGCTGTTTCGCTGGTAACAGGCACCATGTTCCTGATGTGGTTAGGCGAGCAGATCACCGAAAGGGGCCTGGGTAACGGTATTTCGCTGATCATTTTTGCGGGTATCGTGGCAGGACTGCCGTCCGCTATTGGTGGAACACTGGAACTGGTACGTACCGGTGAAATGAATGCGCTTACGGTGCTGGTGCTGTTTGCCCTGGCAGTAGCAGTGACTGCGTTTGTTGTCTTCGTGGAACGAGGACAGCGTCGCATCACGGTCAACTATGCCAAGCGGCAACAGGGGCGCAAGATGTTTGCCGCCCAGAGCAGTCATCTGCCGCTCAAGCTGAATATGGCTGGTGTGATTCCGCCGATTTTTGCATCCAGTATTATTCTGTTTCCATCCACGCTGGGGCAGTGGCTGGGTACTCAGGAGAATATGCGCTGGCTGCAGGATATCGTGGGTAAAATATCGCCGGGAGAGCCGCTCTACGTGTTGTTGTATGCCTTGGCTATCGTGTTCTTCTGTTTCTTTTACACGGCCCTGGTATTCAACTCGAAAGAGACTGCGGACAACCTGAAACGTTCTGGCGCGTTCATTCCGGGTTATCGCCCCGGTGATCAGACCGCCCGATATATCGACAAGGTGATGTCCCGACTCACGTTTGCTGGAGCGATTTATATAACAGCGGTTTGTCTGTTACCGGAGTTTTTGATTGTCGGTTGGAACGTACCGTTCTACTTTGGCGGAACGTCCTTGCTGATCATTGTTGTAGTCGTCATGGACTTCATGGCACAGGTGCAGGCGCACATGATGTCTCACCAGTATGAAGGTCTGATGAAAAAGGCGAATCTGAAAGGTGGCGGTGCTGGTCTGTTGCGCTAGTCCCTGGATGGTTTTACGGAATTTTGGAGATTGAGTCATGAAAGTAAGGGCGTCTGTTAAGAAGATTTGCAGAAACTGCAAGATTGTCCGCCGCAATGGCGTGGTGCGGGTTATCTGCAAAGAAGCCAGGCATAAACAGAGGCAGGGTTAAGCATTTCGCTTGATTTGTTGATGAAATCCAGTTAAAGTTGTGCGTTCACCGCGCCCAACGTAGGCTGATTATTGTATTTTTAGGAGTTACCTGATGGCCCGTATTGCAGGCGTCAATATTCCCGATCGTAAGCACGCAGTTATTGCGTTGACCGAGATCTATGGGATCGGTTCTACTCGTGCCGCTCGTATCTGCGAGGCTGCGGGTGTTGCGAAAGATGCAAAAATTCAAAACCTGACCGAAGGCGAGGTCGAGGCACTTCGTGCGGAAGTTGCCAAGTTTACTGTTGAAGGTGACCTTCGACGTGAAGTTTCCATGAATATCAAGCGTCTGATGGACCTTGGTTGTAATCGTGGAATTCGCCACCGCCGCGGGCTTCCGTTGCGGGGTCAGCGTACCAAAACGAATGCGCGCACCCGTAAGGGGCCGCGTCGTCCGATCAAGAGATAATATCAGTCCGGCAGACGGGCAGTTTACAGCGATATAGTTCACAGGAACATTCAAGATGGCAAAGCCGAGCAGCGTGCGGAAGAAGGTAAAAAAGAGCGTTACCGATGGTGTCGCTCATATACACGCCTCTTTTAACAATACGATCATTACCATTTCTGATCGCCAGGGTAACGTGTTGTCCTGGGCGACTGCTGGTGGTTCAGGTTTTCGTGGTTCTCGTAAAAGCACGCCGTTTGCGGCGCAGGTCGCAGCTGATCGCGCCGGCGAGCGGGCTAAGGACTATGGTGTCAAAAACCTCGATGTAAACGTCAAAGGCCCCGGTCCTGGTCGTGAATCCGCTGTGCGCGCACTGAATAATGCGGGATTCAAGATCACCAGCATCTCCGATGTTACCCCAATCCCGCATAATGGTTGCCGCCCGCCCAAAAAGCGTCGCGTATAATCCGGAGTTATAGATAATCATGGCAAGATATATCGGTCCCAAGTGTAAGCTGAGCCGCAGGGAAGGCACTGACCTGTTTCTGAAGAGCCGCGCTCGCTCCCTGGAATCCAAATGTAATATGGAAAAGCAGCCCGGTCAGACGACTGATCGCCGCCGCCGCCTCTCCGATTACGGACTGCAGCTGCGTGAAAAGCAGAAAATGCGTCGTATGTACGGAATCATGGAGAAGCAGTTCAGTAACTATTACAAGACTGCCGCTCAGACCAAGGGTGCCACAGGCGATAACCTGTTGCGCCTCCTGGAGACGCGTCTGGATAATGTGGTTTACCGCATGGGCTTCGGCAGCACACGCTCAGAAGCTCGTCAGCTCGTAAGCCATAAGTCGATTGAAGTGAATGGTAAGGTGGTCAACATCCCCTCTTACCAGGTCCAGGTTAACGATGTAATCAGCGTTCGCGAAAAGTCGAAAAAGCAGTTACGCATTCAGAGTTCGTTGTCCCTGGCTGAGCAGTTCGGGACCGTTGACTGGATTGAGGTCGATGCAAAAGGCATGACCGGTACTTTCAAACGTCTGCCTGATC
Organism: Sedimenticola thiotaurini; assembly: GCF_001007875.1. Classification (NCBI taxonomy): domain Bacteria; kingdom Pseudomonadati; phylum Pseudomonadota; class Gammaproteobacteria; order Chromatiales; family Sedimenticolaceae; genus Sedimenticola; species Sedimenticola thiotaurini. Next base: position 3,165,308 of record NZ_CP011412.1, read on the forward strand.
GATCCGAATTGCCTGCTGAAATCAATGAACAGCTGGTTGTAGAGCTGTACTCCAAGTAAGGATTACCTTCAAGAGGTCGAAATGCCGGAGTTTGTTACCGATTTTCTTAAGCCGCGACTCGTCAGTGTACAGCCGTTGAGCGAATTGCATGCCAAGGTTTCACTCGAGCCGATGGAACGTGGCTTTGGTCATACACTTGGCAACTCATTGCGTCGAATCCTGCTCTCCTCCATGCCGGGGAGTGCGGTGGTCGAAGCTGAAATCGACGGTGTGCTTCACGAGTACACCAGTATCGAAGGCGTTCAGGAAGATGTCCTGGAGATTCTGCTGAATCTGAAGGGACTGGCGATCATCATGCACGCTCGTGATGAGGCCACTTTGACGCTGAAAAAGAAAGGTCCCGGCCCGGTGTTGGCAAGCGATATCACGCTTGATCACGATGTGGAGATTGCCAACCCGGACCACGTGATCGCCAACTTGACCAAAGATGGCGAGATCAGCATGACCCTGAAAGTGGCACGCGGTATTGGTTACCAGCCCGCTGCGAATCGGCAAACCGACAGCATGGAAGATCGACCCATTGGTCGCCTGCAGTTGGATGCCAGCTTCTCGCCGGTCCGCCGTGTCGCTTATGCAGTCGAAGCGACCCGTGTAGAGCAGCGTACCGATCTGGATCGGCTGGTCATTGATCTCGAGACCAATGGTACTATTGATCCGGAAGAGGCGATCCGCAGAGCGGCCACCATCCTTCAGGATCAGTTGTCGGCTTTTGTTAAGCTCGATGAGACCGCCACGGCAGAGAAAGAGGTTGAAGAGGATCGTCCGGCTATCGATCCAATCCTGCTGCGTCCGGTAGACGACCTTGAACTGACGGTGCGTTCTGCCAACTGTCTCAAGGCGGAAAACATATTTATGATCGGTGATCTGATTCAGCGGACAGAGGTTGAACTGCTGAAGACCCCGAATCTGGGTAAAAAGTCACTCACCGAAATCAAGGATGTACTTGCCACCAGAGGCTTGTCTCTGGGCATGAGGCTGGAAAACTGGCCGCCGGAAGGTATGGAAGATAACGGTCGATAATCTCGACTCAGAATCGTAAATCATCGTATTAATCTAAGTTTAGGGAAGTCGATCCATGCGTCATCGCAAATCAGGACGGCAACTGAACCGCAACAGTTCACACCGCAAGGCAATGTTCCGTAACATGGCTTGCTCACTGTTGCGTCATGAGCTGATCAAAACCACATTACCAAAGGCTAAAGAGCTGCGTCGTGTAGCAGAGCCGATGATTACTCTGGCAAAAAGCGACTCTGTAGCCAAACGTCGCCTGGCTTTCGATCGTCTGCGTGACGACGAGGTTGTCGGAAAACTGTTTAATGAACTGGGGCCCCGTTATAAGGAGCGTCCCGGTGGCTACCTGCGTATTCTGAAGTGCGGTTATCGCCCAGGCGACAAAGCCCCGATGGCCTATGTTGAACTGGTCGATCGCCCCGATGTGGATGGAGCAGCAGTCGAAGCTGACTGATGCTGTCGCCACTATTCAGGCAGTGACTGGAAAACCGGGCCGTGGCCCGGTTTTCTGCTATTAGGATACAGGATATTTACAGCGCCCTGAAAAAGGGGTTTGGACGAGTTAAACCAGCGGTGTCCGCTCCATGCAGAAGCGACCTGAACTGATCAGCCTGTTTACCGACTTCGGTATCGGTAGTCACTATCTGGGGCAGTTAAAAGCGCGACTCCTGTCCGAACGGGTCAAGCAACCCGTCATCGATCTCTGTTCCGATGCCCCGGTGTTTAATCCCAGGGCCTCGGCCTATCTGCTTGCATCCTTTCTTCCCTATATACCGCCGGCTACTCTTTTTCTCTGTGTTGTCGACCCGGGAGTGGGCAGTGATCGGCGCGCGTTGTTGGTAAAGAATAGTTTTTTCTGGTTCCTGGGACCGGACAACGGTTTGCTCTCTCGTGTGGTAACGCATCTGACCGATGCGGAGATTCAGACCGTTGAACTGCCGGAGTTGAGCGACCGGTCGAGGACATTCGACGGTCGAGACTATTTTGCACCGGCCGCCGCCCTACTATGCAACGGCGCAGCTGTCCCGGGGAAGCCGGTACAGCCGGATAATGTGATTGGGGCAGATTGGCCGGACCAGTTGCCGGAGGTGATCTACCTGGACAGTTATGGGAATGCTGTCACCGGGTTATCGGGGCGGGGACTGGCGGGCGATACCGGGTTACGGATTGCCGGCCGGACGCTGCAACATGCTGATACTTTCTCCAGCGTTTCACCTGGGACACCTTTTTGGTACGTGAATGCCAATGGTCTGGTGGAGATCGCAGTCAGTTGTGGCAATGCTGCGCAACAGTTGGATCTGTCTATCGGTATGCGGGTTGAGTGGTGCGCCTGAGGCCACGCCTCAGTGTCACTTCGGCTAACCTTTCAGCACCTTCTTCAGATAGTGTCCGGTATGTGACCGCTTCACCTTGCTGACCTGCTCCGGCGTTCCTTCTGCAACGATTTCACCACCCCGGTTACCACCTTCAGGCCCCAGGTCGACAATCCAATCAGCGGTCTTGATCACATCCAGGTTGTGCTCGATCACCACCACGGTGTTACCGTGATCCCGCAGTCGGTGCAGCACCTCCAGTAGATGCTTGACGTCATGGAAGTGCAGACCGGTAGTTGGCTCATCCAGGATATAGAGGGTATTGCCGGTATCCCGTTTGGAGAGCTCCCGGGAGAGTTTTACCCGCTGCGCCTCGCCGCCGGAGAGGGTGGTAGCGTTCTGCCCCAGGGTGATATAGGAGAGTCCCACGTCCATCAGGGTCTGTAACTTGCGCTTCAGGGCCGGAATAGCGTCAAAGAACAGCAAAGCCTCCTCGATGGTCATATCCAGAACCTGGTCGATGCTTTTCCCTTTGTATTTGATTTCCAGGGTTTCCCGGTTATAACGACTGCCTTTGCAGACATCGCACTGGACGTAAATATCCGGCAGAAAATGCATCTCCACCTTGATTACCCCGTCACCGCGGCACGCCTCGCAACGACCACCCTTGACATTAAAACTGAACCGTCCGGGCGTATAGCCCCGTGAACGGGCTTCATGGGTACCGGCAAACAGCTCCCGCACCGGGGTGAAGATGCCGGTATAGGTGGCCGGGTTGGAGCGGGGTGTACGACCAATCGGGCTCTGGTCTATATCCACCACCTTGTCAAAATGCTCCAGGCCACTGATCTTGTCGTGCTCCGCTGCGTCCAGGGATGCCCGGTTCAATTGGGTGGCTGCCAGTGGATAGAGTGTATCGTTGATCAGGGTGGACTTACCGGAACCCGACACACCGGTGACGCAGGTAAACAGGCCGGCGGGTATATTCAGTTCGACCGATTTAAGATTATTGCCGCGTGCCCCCGAAATAGTCAGCATGCGATCCGCGTCCGGTGGGTGGCGCTCGGCGGGAATAGCGATGCTGAGTTGCCGTGAAAGATACTGCCCGGTGAGGGAGTCGACGCTGGCAGCAATCTGTTTCGGTGTCCCTTGGGCTATGATCCGCCCGCCATGGATGCCGGCACCGGGCCCTACGTCAATCACGTGATCTGCGGAGAGGATCGCCTCCTCGTCATGCTCCACCACAATGACCGTGTTGCCCAGATCGCGCAGATAGGTGAGGGTTTTCAACAGCCGGTCGTTGTCCCGCTGGTGCAGGCCAATGGAGGGTTCATCCAGCACATACATGACACCCACTAGGCCGGCGCCGATCTGGCTGGCCAGTCGGATTCGCTGTGCTTCGCCGCCGGAGAGTGTCTCCGCACTACGGTCCAATGTCAGGTAATCCAGACCCACATTGACCAGGAACTGCAGTCGCTGGGCGATCTCCTTGATCACCTTCTCGGCGATTTTGCCCTGCTTGCCCGGCAATTTCAGCTGCTGAAAAAACTCCAGACAGTTGCCAATCGGCATAGTCGTGATGGCGGGCAGGTTGTGGTCATCCACGAATACGTGGCGGGCGGCCTCATTCAGGCGGGTGCCGCCGCAGTCGGGGCAGGGATGGGTGGAGATGTAACGGGCCAACTCTTCCCGAACGGCGTTCGACTCGGTCTCCCGGTAGCGCCGTTCCATATTGCGGATAATCCCTTCGAAGACGTGGGTGTTGGTGGTGGTACGGCCCCGTTCATTGAAGTAGGTGAACTTGATCTTCTCCCGACCACTGCCAAACAGGATGGTGTCGCGTATCTTTTTGGGCAACTCATCCCAGCTGGTTTCCACGTCAAACTTGTAGTGTTTCCCCAGTGAGCTGATGAGTTGGAAATAGTAGGCATTTCTTCGGTCCCATCCCCGCACTGCGCCGGCTGCCAGGCTGAGGTGGGGATGGGCAACCACCCGCTCAGGATCGAAAAACTGTTCCACACCAAGGCCGTCACAGGTGGGGCAGGCACCAACCGGGTTGTTGAAAGAGAACAGTCGGGGTTCCAGTTCCGGGAGGCTGTAACCACATTGCGGGCAGGCGAAGTTGGCGGAAAAAACCAGTTCATCCATCGCCGGTTCGTTATCCATGGAGGCAATACGAACCAGTCCGCCAGAGAGGCCAAGAGCCGTCTCAAACGACTCGGCCAAGCGAAGCTCCAGTCCAGGCCGCACCTTGAATCGGTCCACAACCGCTTCAATGGTGTGCTTTTTGTGCAGTTCCAGTTCCGGGGGGGTATCCAGTTCGAAGATCTCACCGTCAATACGGGCCCGGATAAAACCCTGGGCATTCAGCTCCCGCAGCAGTTTATGGTGCTCCCCTTTGCGTTCCGATACCACCGGTGCCAGCAGCATCAGCTTGCTGCCCTCGGGGAGGGTCAGCACCTGATCGACCATCTGATTGATGGTCTGGGCCTCCAGGGTCTGGCCGTGGTTCGGACAGCGGGGTGTACCTGCCCGGGCGTACAGCAGGCGGAGATAGTCATAGATCTCGGTAATGGTGCCGACTGTCGAGCGGGGATTGTGGGACGTGGTCTTCTGTTCGATGGAGATGGCTGGAGAGAGCCCCTCAATATGGTCGATATCGGGCTTCTCCATCATCGAGAGAAACTGCCGGGCGTAGGCGGACAGTGACTCCACATAGCGCCGTTGGCCCTCGGCATATATCGTGTCAAAAGCCAGGGATGATTTTCCGGAGCCGGAAAGACCGGTGATAACGATCAATCGATCGCGGGGCAGATCCAGGTCAATGTTCTTCAGATTGTGGGTGCGGGCCCCACGTAAGCGTATTGTATCCATCTACATACCAGCAAATTGGCGAACCTGTTACTATACGCTGTCTTATGGTTTCGGGCCAAACAAACCGGGGCAATACAATGATTGAACAGGGTTCGGGATATGCTTCCCGACCAAAGGTGAATGTTGGGTGTGCCCCTGCATGCCAGGGGTTGGCCGTTAGTACAGTGAACCAGTAATTGAACAAGAAAGCGCAACAACTTCATCGGCTGACTCCCACCGAAATACGGGCAGCCTTTTCGCTTGCCGGCATCTTCTCCCTGCGCATGCTGGGACTGTTTCTGATCCTGCCGGTGTTTGCGATCTATGCGGAGCAGTTGGCCGGTGTCACCCCGCTGTTGATCGGCGTAGCCATCGGCGCCTATGGTCTTACCCAGGCCATGCTACAGATCCCCTTTGGCATGCTGTCCGACCGCATCGGTCGCAAGCCGGTGATTGTTGGCGGGCTGTTGCTGTTCACCCTGGGTAGTGTGGTGGCGGCCGGTTCCGACACCATCTGGGGGGTAATCGCTGGTCGCGCCCTGCAGGGTAGCGGCGCTATCGCCGCCGCGGTGATGGCCTTGGCAGCCGATCTGACCCGGGAACAGAACAGAACCAAGGCGATGGCGGTGATCGGCATGAGTATCGGGCTGGCCTTCGCTGTCTCCCTGGTGCTGGGGCCGTTGCTGAATACCTGGATCGGCGTCTCCGGCATCTTCTGGCTGACCGCTGCGCTGGCGATAGCCGGCATCCTGGTGGTGATCTTCCTGGTGCCCAATCCGGACAGATCCTCAACTCACCGGGACACCAGCCCGGTGCGGGATCAATTCGCCCGGGTGCTGCGCAATCCCGACCTGCTGCGTCTCGACCTGGGCATCCTGCTGTTGCACATGATGCTCACTGCGGTGTTTATTGTGGTGCCGGTAACCCTGCGGGATATCACCGGGATCGCGGTTGAAAGCCACTGGATGGTCTATCTCCCCGTGGTGTTGCTGGCCATGATCTTTATGGTGCCGTTTATCGTGATTGCCGAGAAGCGCCGCAAGATGCGTCAGGTGTTTCTGCTGGCGATCTCGGCGATCTGCCTGTCCCAACTGGGTTTCATCCTGTTTCAGGCGTCAATTGTCGGATTTACCGCAGCGCTGCTGCTGTTCTTCACCGCATTCAACCTGCTGGAGGCTTCCCTGCCGTCGCTGATCTCCAAGATGGCCCAGGCGGAGAGCAAAGGGACCGCCATGGGGGTCTACTCCACGTCCCAATTTGTGGGCGCATTCCTGGGCGGCATGCTCGGCGGATGGGTCTACGGACAGTTCCATCTGGTGGGCGTGTTTCTGTTCGGCGCCGGGGCCTCCCTGCTCTGGTTGCTGGTGGCCAGCGGCATGCGTCAGCCCAGCTACCTGAGCAGTTATCTGATCCATGTGGGTACGCTCGATCCGTTAACTGCCCAGGAGCTGCAGATGCAATTGCGGGAGATACCGGGTGTAGGCGAAGCCGTCGTGATGGGGCAGGAGGGCGTCGCCTATCTGAAAGTGGATACCCAGTCGGTGGATTTTGCATTACTGGATGAATTCTCGGTCGCAGAGACGTAAAATTAACTGTTCAGGCCCCAGGGCCAGGGAACCACTTAGATCTGAATCGGAGGAGATATGGCTGCCAGAGGCGTCAATAAAGTAATCTTGGTCGGAAACGTCGGGAAGGATCCGGATGTTCGTTATATGCCGAATGGAAATGCTGTAGCCAATGTCACCCTGGCGACATCCGAGTCCTGGAAAGACAAGACCAGCGGTGAAACCCAGGAGCGCACCGAGTGGCACCGGGTGGTGTTCTTCCGGCGTCTGGCGGAAATTGTCGGCGAGTACGTCAAGAAAGGTTCAAAGCTTTACATCGAGGGCAAGCTGCAGACTCGCAAGTGGCAGGATCAGAGCGGCCAGGACCGTTACACCACCGAGATCGTCGCGGATGAGATGCAGATGCTGGACAGCCGGGGCGGCGGCGGTGGCGCTGGGTTTGACTCTAATCGCCAGGACTCCGGCTCCGCGTCACGCCCTGCGGCCGGTTCTGCTCCGGCAGCGGCACCCATGCCGGATGACGGGTTTGATGACGATATTCCATTCTGACGTTTAGCCGGGAATCAATAAAAAACCCCATGTCTGAACATGGGGTTTTTTATGTCGTGACGTTCGATGCAAGGATCGGCTTAACCCGGTTTGCCATCGACCCGGGGGCGGATCAGCATGGGGACATAGATAACGCTGAACAGCAGGAAGCTGATCATCCACAACCCGCCGGACAGGTGCACCCAGAGATTGTATTTATCAGCCAGCGCCAGCGGGCCGAACACCCGCAGCAGGGTAGCAAGGTTCAGCAGGATGAAACTGCCATTGATCAGCCAGTGGGATGAGATCTCCCGGCCGGTGTGGCCCAGTGCTACCCGCGCCATCATGCCGTAGGTGAGCAGACCGATACCGCCAACCGTGATGGCGTGTTTTGCCAGGTTGAGTGGGGTGACGCCAAAATAGGCCAGCCCGGTCATGGTGAAGCCGATGATCAGCCAGAACATGGCGCTGAACAGCACCCATAGGATGGGAATCCCCCAGATTCTCCGGTTGTACCAGCCGATAACCCGGATCAACTGGGTTGCTGCAACGGCAAAGGCCAGCAAGCCATTCAGCCAGTTGTTGGGATAGATGAGCTGCACCACGACCAGTCCGCCCAGGGAGATCACAGTTGCCAGTTCGATGCTGCTGTTGCGCTTTGAGGTGTGTCCATCGATCACCGCTTCAGTAAAGAAAGGGATAACCCGGCCGCCCAGCAGGGTGATCAGGAAGGCGACCAGATACAGCATGGCATCGGTGCCCTGGGTGGCACTGTTGAATATCCCCAGTGACTGAAGATGAACGTAAAGGTTGGCGAGCGCCATGATCAGCAGCAAGGGGACAAAAACCCGGTTGGCCTTCTGCTCGCCTCTCCAGAGGGCCGGCATGATGCCGGCAGCCACGGCCGGCAGAAAGGCCAGATCGATAACGGCGATGACCCCGGCTGGAATGGCGCTGGCCATGAAGGGGGCAATCCGGCCCGCCAACCAGAGTAGAAACAGCAGGCCCAGAGCGGCTCCTGTTGGTGGTGTGATGCCGGTCCAGTTCCGTACCGCGGTAAGCAGGAAGCCGGCGATCACCGCGACCGCATAACCGAACAGCATCTCGTGGCTGTGCCAGCCGATCGATCCGTAATAAGTCGGGAGTGGATAGGCGCCTGACCAGGCACCGAGCCATATCAGCATCAGGATCAGGCCGGAGACCCCAGCGGCGATGAAGAAGGGTCTGAATCCCAATGCCAGGATTGCGGGGCCCGCCTGCTGTAGCTCGGGCTTGGGTGGTTCGGAATGGACTTTCAACATGATCGTTAGGGTTTTTCCGTTACAAGACAATAGGATGGACTAGCTTAACCGCTGTGGGATTTGCCGCTTTGATATCAATCAAGCGGGCTTGGGCGGGGTGCTTCCGTGGGGCGGGGCGGCTGGTCCCAATCAGGCCGGATAGATGCCACCCAGAATCACCGGATGGCTGGCCCCGGTCACATCTGCCAGGTTTCCTGGCAGGCCCTGCAGGGTCTGTCTGGCTAACCAGGCGAATGCCATGGCCTCCAGCTGATCCGGGTCGATGCCGTGTGCAGCGGTGGTCTCAACCGGGAGTTCCAGACCGCGCTGAAGCTGTTTCATAAGGAGCGGATTTTTTACCCCACCACCACAGCAGATTACCCGGTCACAGTCGGGCGCGTACTGGTCGATCGCCCGGATGATCGATTGACTGGAGAGGGCGCACAGGGTCGCCTGGATATCCTCTGGGGCGATTTCCGGGCTGTTGACCAACTGCTGTCTCAGCCATTCCAGGTTAAAAAGTTCCGGTCCGGTACTCTTCGGCGGAGAACGTTGGAAATAATCCTCCTTGAGCAGGCGTTGGAGTAATTCATCCACCACCTCGCCTTGGGCGGCCCAGCTTCCCCCGGCATCAAACGCACGCCCCAGACTGGTGAGAATCCAGGCGTCCATCAGGGTGTTGGCAGGGCCTGTGTCAAACCCGATAACCGGCTGGGTTGGGTCGGCCGGCAGGTGGGTAATGTTCGCTATACCGCCCAGATTCAGAACCACGCGATTCTCATCCGGGCGACGCAGATATGCGGCGTGGAAAGCCGGTGCCAGTGGGGCGCCCTGACCGCCAGCGGCCATATCCCGGCGGCGGAAATCAGCCACTACCGTTATGCCGGTCTGTTCAGCCAGCTGGTTGGGGTCACCGATCTGTAGCGTAAAGGGGGAGGCGGCATCGGGGCGATGACGGATGGTCTGCCCATGGGAGCCGATCGCCCGGATCCGGGCGGTGTCAACGCCGGTCTGCCGCAGTAGCTCGGATACCGCATCGGCGAAGTGTTGGGCCACCGCAATATCTGCCTGGCCCAGACGCTCAATTTCGTTTTCCCCCGGGTGGGCGAGTTTCTTCAGCTTATCCCGGAGATCTTCCGGCCAGGGCTGATAGCAGTGCCCTATCAATGTTGGCCGGGCCGGGCTGAAATCCACCAGTGCCGCATCGATGCCATCGATACTGGTGCCGGACATCAGGCCGATATACAGGTCGTCCGGGAAGAGGGTCTCCCTGTACCGGGCCTCCCTATACCGGGCCTCCCTATCGGGCATCGGCGACGATGGTTTTCGAAATCAGGTCCAGCTCGGCCAGCAACGGCTGGCTGATCTGATTGAATTTTTCCCGGTAAGCTTTGGGCAATGGTTCTGCCGCGGGCAATTTGACAGTCAAGGGGTTGCGATGCACCCCATTGACCCGGAACTCGTAATGCAGATGGGGGCCGGTGGCCAGTCCGCTTTTGCCAACATAGCCGATCACCTGGCCCTGACGTACCCGGGTGCCGTTTTTTACACTGCTGCGAAACTTGGACATATGGGCGTAGAGGGTAGTGTACTTGCTGCCGTGGCGGATAATCACCGTGCGCCCATAGCCACCCTTGGTGCCCCGGAAAATCACCCGGCCATCTCCCGCAGCCTTAATAGGGGTGCCAATGGCCGCGGCATAGTCGACGCCTCTGTGGGGCCGTTTCTTTCCCAGCACCGGATGGTAGCGTGCTTTGGTGAAGCGGGAGGATATGCGGCGAAAATCCACCGGGGCGCGGAGGAACGCCTTGCGCATGCTTTCGCCTTTGGGGGAGTAGTAGCTGCCGTAGCCCTCGTCATCCTCAAAGCGGATGGCTCTGAAAACCTTGCCCTGGTTGACAAACTCGGCGGCCAGGATCGGGCCGTTGCGATATTTCTTGCCGTCCAGATACTCCTCTTCGTAGATCAGGCTGAACTGGTCGCCGGCGCGAATCTCCAGAGCGAAGTCGATGTCCCAACCAAAAATGTTGGCCAGCTCCATGGTGAGAGAATCGGACAGACCGGCCCGTTGTGCACTCATATAGAGTGAGCTGGTAATAGTGCCGGAGGCGGTGGCGATCCGTTTCTCCAGGCTCCGGTCGTTGATCTGAGCGGTAAAAGTCTCTTCGTGGGGCAGGATCTGCAGGCTGCGGATAGCACTCTGCTTATGCACCAGTTCCAGTAGTTCACCCTGTTGGTCCAGGCGCACCTTGATGCTCTCCCCTGGGCGGATATTGGCCAGTGTTTTAGCTTCCTCACTGCTGTTGACGATGCGGTGCAGGAGAGTGGGAGAAAGCTTCAGGCGCGAAAATATCCGCGCCAGGGAGTCACCGGATTTGACCTTCTCTTCATGCCAAGTGCCATGATCAATGGATACGATCTCGATGGATTCGTCTGCTGGTTCAGTCGTGTCGCTGATGTCCGGTTCTACCGGGACTGTTTCGGTGCTATCGACCTCTTCTGAAGCGGCCTGAAGCGGTGTTGTTTCAGCTTGGGATGGCGTGGTTGCTGTACTATCCTCCAGTACAGCTTCCTGGTCGGCGCTGCCGGAGTTGATTGCTGGAGATTGCGAAGCCGCCTGCTGTTCCGGTATCTGTCCGGGTAACTGCAGCGAGACCCGGGTCAGGGGCTGGGCGGCCGGGGTTTCGTCAACCTGCTTCTCTGCTACGACGACAGGTGCGGAACTCTTCTCTACCGTGTCGATGGGAGCGGGAGGCGCAGACATTCCGAGTGTGGCATAGATGGCTGAGGCACAAAGTGCCACGCCGAGCAGGACGAATAATCGGGCTCGCCACGGGCCTCGCCGTGATGCTGGCTTGAGAAATTCGTGCCGGGATTTATAGTCTTTTATCATGTTTGTCCGCTAATTTTCGGAAAATACAGGTAATTATTGCCCAAAACTTCCAGTTTTCCCAGTGGTTTCAGGGTGTGGATGCTCGGGTAGCTGGGCGATCCAGGGATGATAGGGTCGGGAGAGCCTCAATATATAGCGAAACGGTTACTTTTTCTTGCTTCATCCTGTAAATTGTGCGCCCCGACATATTCTTGTTTTTTTGAGGTGGGTAATGGCGTCAGTCGCAGAGTCGATGGAGCTAATCAGGCGAGGTGCGGATGAGATTCTGCTGGAAGAGTCGCTGATTAAGAAATTGGAGCGGGGAAAACCGCTCAAGGTCAAGGCGGGTTTCGATCCCACGGCGCCGGATCTGCATCTGGGGCACACCGTTCTGATCAATAAACTGCGGCAGTTCCAGGAGTTGGGCCATGAAGTTACCTTCCTGATCGGTGATTTTACCGGGATGATCGGCGATCCCACCGGCAAGAACGTGACCCGCAAGGCGCTCACCCGGGAGGAAGTATTAAAGAATGCCGAAACCTACCAGGAGCAGATCTTCAAGATCCTGGATCGGGAAAAGACCGTTATCCGGTTCAATTCCGAATGGATGACCGAATTGGGTGCGGCGGGGCTGATTCAGTTGGCCGCCAAGCACACCGTGGCCCGTATGCTGGAGCGGGACGATTTCAGTAAGCGATACAAAAGTGGCCAGCCCATCGCAATCCACGAGTTCCTCTACCCGCTGGTGCAGGGGTATGACTCGGTTGCGCTGCAAGCGGACGTGGAGCTGGGTGGTACCGATCAGAAGTTCAATCTCCTGGTGGGGCGGCAGCTGCAGGAGGTTTACGGTCAGGAACCGCAGGTGGTTCTTACCATGCCGATTCTGGAGGGGCTGGATGGTGTCCAGAAGATGTCCAAGTCGCTCAATAACTATATTGGTATCGCCGATCAGCCGGATGAGATGTTCGGCAAAGTCATGTCGATCTCTGATGATTTGATGTGGCGCTACTACGAACTGCTCAGTTTCCGGCCGATGGCAGAAATTGATGATCTGCGCAAGCGGGTCGACGAGGGGATGAATCCACGGGATGCCAAGATCATGCTGGCGGAAGAGTTGATCGAGCGATTCCACGACAAATCTGCAGCAGCCAGTGCCCATGAGAACTTTGTAGCACGCTTCCGGCAGGGAGCCATGCCGGACGATATGCCGGAGTACTCCCTTGGGGGCGGCGATGGAATGCCCATTGCCAACCTGCTGAAAGAGGCGGGGCTGGTGTCCAGCACTTCCGAGGCGTTCCGCATGATCAAGCAGGGAGCGGTGAAAATCGATGGAGAAAAAGTCGATGATCGCAATCTGGTTGTGCCGGTGGGTACAAACCAGGTTTACCAGGTTGGGAAGCGGCGTTTCGCCAGGGTTTCAGTGACCTAAAAGCGCCTCCTAAATGGGTGGTTATGTGGGTGCTGAGAAAATTCCAAAGATAGTACTTGCGTGTTGTGAATGAGTGCGTATAATGCGCCGCTCGTTGGGTGCTGAGGCGACTGTTGTTGGGTTGTTTTGGTATCGATCGGAAGCCCAGGGAGAGGGTGTTACGGAGAGGTTAAAAATAGTACTTGACCTGTTCGGAATGAGGCGTAGAATACGCGCCTCGCTTGGGGCGAACGGCAGGAATGGTTAGCGTCAAGCGGAAAGATTTTTGGTCGAAGATATTGACATAAAAATCGGAGGCAATCATAATTGAATGTCTCGGCCGGATGTAAATCTGGCGGCTCTTTAACAATCAGGTTAGGTAATTTGTGTGGGTGCTCCGTCGGTGGCTTATGAAGCCAAAAATTTCGACGAAGCATCTAAAAGAAATTCCTTTTTTTAGACGTAAAGTCGAGCACGGATTTGTCACCCAAAAAGTGACTAAAACACTTCAAGTGAAGAGTTTGATCCTGGCTCAGATTGAACGCTGGCGGTATGCTTAACACATGCAAGTCGAACGGTAACAGCAGGAGCTTGCTCCTGGCTGACGAGTGGCGGACGGGTGAGTAACGCGTAAGAATCTGCCTAGTAGTGGGGGATAACTCGGGGAAACTCGAGCTAATACCGCATACGCCCTACGGGGGAAAGTGGGGGACCTTCGGGCCTCACGCTATTAGATGAGCTTGCGTTGGATTAGCTAGTTGGTGAGGTAATGGCTCACCAAGGCGACGATCCATAGCTGGTCTGAGAGGACGATCAGCCACACTGGGACTGAGACACGGCCCAGACTCCTACGGGAGGCAGCAGTGGGGAATATTGGACAATGGGCGCAAGCCTGATCCAGCAATACCGCGTGTGTGAAGAAGGCCTGCGGGTTGTAAAGCACTTTCAATTGTGAAGAAAAGCTTGGGGTTAATAGCCCCGAGTCTTGACGTTAACTTTAGAAGAAGCACCGGCTAACTCTGTGCCAGCAGCCGCGGTAATACAGAGGGTGCGAGCGTTAATCGGAATTACTGGGCGTAAAGCGTGCGTAGGCGGTTTAGTAAGTCAGATGTGAAAGCCCTGGGCTTAACCTGGGAACTGCATTTGAAACTGCTGAACTAGAGTGTGGTAGAGGGAAGTGGAATTCCGGGTGTAGCGGTGAAATGCGTAGATATCCGGAGGAACACCAGTGGCGAAGGCGACTTCCTGGACCAACACTGACGCTGAGGTACGAAAGCGTGGGTAGCAAACAGGATTAGATACCCTGGTAGTCCACGCCGTAAACGATGTCAACTAGTTGTTGGGAGCATTCTGGCTTTTAGTAACGTAGCTAACGCGATAAGTTGACCGCCTGGGGAGTACGGCCGCAAGGTTAAAACTCAAAGGAATTGACGGGGGCCCGCACAAGCGGTGGAGCATGTGGTTTAATTCGATGCAACGCGAAGAACCTTACCAGCCCTTGACATCCTGCGAACTTTCTAGAGATAGATTGGTGCCTTCGGGAACGCAGAGACAGGTGCTGCATGGCTGTCGTCAGCTCGTGTCGTGAGATGTTGGGTTAAGTCCCGTAACGAGCGCAACCCTTGTCCTTAGTTGCCAGCACGTAAAGGTGGGAACTCTAGGGAGACTGCCGGTGATAAACCGGAGGAAGGTGGGGATGACGTCAAGTCATCATGGCCCTTATGGGCTGGGCTACACACGTGCTACAATGGCCGGTACAGAGGGCGGCGAACCCGCGAGGGGAAGCAAATCTCACAAAACCGGTCGTAGTCCGGATCGCAGTCTGCAACTCGACTGCGTGAAGTTGGAATCGCTAGTAATCGCGAATCAGAATGTCGCGGTGAATACGTTCCCGGGCCTTGTACACACCGCCCGTCACACCATGGGAGTGGGTTGCAAAAGAAGTAGGTAGTCTAACCTTCGGGAGGACGCTTACCACTTTGTGATTCATGACTGGGGTGAAGTCGTAACAAGGTAGCCCTAGGGGAACCTGGGGCTGGATCACCTCCTTTAAGATAGCGGATTAAGCGCTTTCGGAGCTCCCACACAAATTACCTGATCAAGTAGCACGGACACGGGTCTGTAGCTCAGTTGGTTAGAGCGCACCCCTGATAAGGGTGAGGTCGGTGGTTCGAATCCACCCAGACCCACCAGTTTTTCGTTAAGGCGGAAGATGAAGGTTATCGGGGCCATAGCTCAGCTGGGAGAGCGCCTGCCTTGCACGCAGGAGGTCGGGAGTTCGATCCTCCCTGGCTCCACCAACTTTGTGTCCAGTATGAGTGCCAAGTGTCGAGCAGAGATGTTCGCCACTTTGTATTTATGCAAAGTGCATGCTCTTTAACAATTCGGATATAGATTGTAGATAGGTGATGACTTGAAGGTCACGAAAGTGGCTGGAGAGTTTATCTACGAAAAAGTACTAATTTTCTCAAAAATTAGTTACTTGGGTATGTTGCATTCAAACGAGTTAAAACCGGCACCATGGCTCCAGAGTTTTTGGGGTTATATGGTCAAGTGAATAAGCGCATATGGTGGATGCCTAGGCGGTAAGAGGCGATGAAGGACGTTGTAGCTTGCGATAAGCCACGGGGAGTCAGCAAACAGACTTTGATCCGTGGATTTCCGAATGGGGAAACCCAGCCCGTGTAAGCGGGTTATCTTGCACTGAATACATAGGTGTAAGAGGCGAACCCGGGGAACTGAAACATCTAAGTACCCGGAGGAAAAGAAATCAACCGAGATTCCCTTAGTAGCGGCGAGCGAACGGGGATTAGCCCTTAAGCTGTTGATGTTGTTAGTGGAACAATCTGGAAAGTTTGGCGATACAGGGTGATAGCCCCGTACACGAAAACTATTCAACAGTGAAATCGAGTAGGGCGGGACACGTGATATCCTGTCTGAACATGGGGGGACCATCCTCCAAGGCTAAATACTCCTTACCGACCGATAGTGAACCAGTACCGTGAGGGAAAGGCGAAAAGAACCCTTTTTAAGGGAGTGAAATAGAACCTGAAACCGTATGCGTACAAGCAGTGGGAGCCCTACGGGGTGACTGCGTACCTTTTGTATAATGGGTCAGCGACTTACTTCTCAGTAGCAAGCTTAACCGAATAGGGGAGGCGTAGGGAAACCGAGTCTTAATAGGGCGTTTAGTTGCTGGGAGTAGACCCGAAACCGGGCGATCTATCCATGGCCAGGGTGAAGGTGGAGTAACATCTACTGGAGGCCCGAACCCACTTATGTTGAAAAATGAGGGGATGAGCTGTGGATCGGAGTGAAAGGCTAATCAAGCTCGGAGATAGCTGGTTCTCCTCGAAAGCTATTTAGGTAGCGCCTCATGTATCACTCGCGGGGGTAGAGCACTGTTTCGGCTAGGGGGTCATCCCGACTTACCAAACCGATGCAAACTCCGAATACCGCGAAGTGCAATCATGGGAGACAGACGGCGGGTGCTAACGTCCGTCGTCAAAAGGGAAACAACCCAGACCGCCAGCTAAGGTCCCAAAATCACATCTCAGTGGGAAACGATGTGGGAAGGCATAGACAGCTAGGAGGTTGGCTTAGAAGCAGCCATCCTTTAAAGAAAGCGTAATAGCTCACTAGTCGAGTCGGCCTGCGCGGAAGATTTAACGGGGCTTAAGATGTGTACCGAAGCTGCGGATGCGTGTTTACACGCATGGTAGAGGAGCGTTCTGTAAGCGGTTGAAGGTGTGCTGTAAGGCATGCTGGACGTATCAGAAGTGCGAATGCTGACATGAGTAACGATAAAGGGGGTGAGAGGCCCCCTCGCCGAAAGCCCAAGGTTTCCTGCGCAACGCTAATCGGCGCAGGGTTAGTCGGCCCCTAAGGTGAGGCAGAAATGCGTAATCGATGGGAAGCAGGTTAATATTCCTGCACCTCTTATTACTGCGATGGAGAGACGGAGAAGGCTAGGCCATCCGGGCGTTGGTTGTCCCGGTTTAAGCGAGTAGGGAGTGAGTTTAGGCAAATCCGGACTCACAATCCTGAGACGTGACGACGAAACATCTTTGGATGTGAAGTGGTTGATGCCCTGCTTCCAGGAAAATCTTCTAAGCTTCAGGTAATAAGAGACCGTACTCCAAACCGACACAGGTGGGCTGGATGAGAATTCCAAGGCGCTTGAGAGAACTCTGGTGAAGGAACTAGGCAAAATGGTACCGTAACTTCGGGAGAAGGTACGCCTTTGACGGTGATGAGATTTACTCTTTAAGCTGTTGGAGGTTGCAATAAAATGGTGGCTGCAACTGTTTATTAAAAACATAGCACTCTGCAAACACGAAAGTGGACGTATAGGGTGTGACGCCTGCCCGGTGCCGGAAGGTTAATTGATGGGGTTATCTTCGGAGAAGCTCTTGATCGAAGCCCCGGTAAACGGCGGCCGTAACTATAACGGTCCTAAGGTAGCGAAATTCCTTGTCGGGTAAGTTCCGACCTGCACGAATGGCGTAATGATGGCCACACTGTCTCCACCAGAGACTCAGTGAAATTGAACTCGCTGTTAAGATGCAGCGTACCCGCGGCTAGACGGAAAGACCCCGTGCACCTTTACTACAGCTTCACACTGGACTTTGAGCCTACTTGTGTAGGATAGGTGGGAGGCTTTGAAACCGAGACGCTAGTTTCGGTGGAGCCAACCTTGAAATACCACCCTGGTATGTTTGGAGTTCTAACCCAGACCCGTTATCCGGGTCGGGGACAGTGTGTGGTGGGTAGTTTGACTGGGGCGGTCTCCTCCCAAAGAGTAACGGAGGAGCACGAAGGTACCCTCAGCGCGGTCGGAAATCGCGCAATGAGTGCAAGAGCATAAGGGTGCTTGACTGCGAGACAGACAAGTCGAGCAGGTACGAAAGTAGGTTCTAGTGATCCGGTGGCTCTGTATGGAAGGGCCATCGCTCAACGGATAAAAGGTACGCCGGGGATAACAGGCTGATACCGCCCAAGAGTTCATATCGACGGCGGTGTTTGGCACCTCGATGTCGGCTCATCACATCCTGGGGCTGAAGTCGGTCCCAAGGGTATGGCTGTTCGCCATTTAAAGTGGTACGCGAGCTGGGTTTAGAACGTCGTGAGACAGTTCGGTCCCTATCTGCCGTGGGCGTTTGAGATTTGAGGGAAGCTGCTCCTAGTACGAGAGGACCGGAGTGGACGAACCTCTGGTGTTCCGGTTGTCACGCCAGTGGCATTGCCGGGTAGCTATGTTCGGACAGGATAACCGCTGAAAGCATCTAAGCGGGAAGCCCCTCCCAAGATTAGATCTCACCAGACCTTTAAGGTCTCTGAAGGGCCGTTGAAGACTACAACGTTGATAGGCTGGGTGTGGAAGTGCAGCAATGTATGAAGCTAACCAGTACTAATTGCCCGTGAGGCTTGACCATATAACACCCAAGTACTTTGTGCTGGGTGCTGGTTGAGAACGCAACAAACCCATGTACTATTTACAATCTATTCCGAATGCATGCAAAGTCGCGTAAGCGGCTTGCCAACAGTTTGCTTGGCGGCCATAGAGCACTGGAACCACCTGATCCCATCCCGAACTCAGAAGTGAAACGGTGTATCGCCGATGATAGTGTGGGGCCTCCCCATGTGAAAGTAGGTCACTGCCAAGCTTTAATCCCAAAACCCCATCCGATCACTCGGGTGGGGTTTTTTTATTCTTCCAAACTAGCGATCGGGATTTACGGAAAGACCCTGACTATTCGGGTACGTCGTCGGATCTCACGCATGATCCGCTCCAGCGGATTGTTAATCGTGATCCGGGTCCAGCGGTTTTGTGGATAGCAGTAGTAGCTCAACGTCTTGTCGATATGTTGTTCCACCCACTCAGCAGCCTTTCCCAGGCGTATAGCTCGAAGTTGCTCGGTAACTCGACCGGCCTTCTCCCGGGCGGCCTCCAAGCTCTCCTGTGAATGGATCGCTTTCAGCATCAACGCCACCTGCTTTACCTTGTTTGACGGCACATGGCTGAAAATATTCCGATAGAAGTGAAGTGTACCACCTAGCGCTGCCAGTCGGCCTCCGGGTAGTACTCGGCTATCGACTCCACCAGCCCCACACAAGCGTCGGATATTATCAGGCGTGCGCCCCGAACATTCGTCGTTTCGGATAGACAAGGAAGCCGCTCCAGCTTGTCTTATCTTCCGTGTGGCGCTCCTGGATCCAGGCGATCTGTCGGTAACCGTCTGATCTTACTCCCACCGCCACCGGAACCAAGATATTCACTGCCGCCCGGTCCCAGTTCCACTTCACAACGATACCTACCAGGTAAGGATGAGGAGGTTCAGCAACGATCGGGCGCCTGGGTATATCTCGTTCCGGGACTACTCAATACGGTCTCGCGGCTGCGGTAGTGCTCGATAATAGCCGCCGTAAAGGTCTGCTTGCGTAACTTGGGGATCTTCAGCCTAACCTCGCCACCTTGGTGTGGAACTTTTGCTCATTGTTTCTGGGTCGGGTATCGATCTATTCCGGGCTGCGCTTGTAGTGCTGGAGACAACAATGAACTTTGGTCTCCTCATCCAGCATGGAATGCAGGGTCTCTTCGGTCGTCCCCCCGATTAATTCACCTAGGCGATCCTGATTATGCCGATTATGAATCGGTATAACTATTATCAAGCTTTCGGTGTCTGTGCGTGTGGAATTGGGCCTCCGCCGTTTTTTAATCCGGTTGGTTACTTACCATCTAACCAACGAGGCCACTGTTCTTCTAAATGTGTGAAAACGATTTTTCCTTATCTGGTTAAGCCGTACCTGGGGTATCCAGACCTTGAGCTTCAAGGGTGTCTTTTCGGAGCTGGTGACGTGCTCTTCTCTTAATTTGGAACCCACAAACTCCCGGAGAGTGGGCGTGATCGAAACCGTTTCCGTCCTTCACGTGACCATCCCGAGCAGCGGGAATTTTCCAGTAGTTATCCGATCTCAATCCACCGGGTACGAGTCAGGCGACAACTCCCTGGCTTGGGCGCGTTTGATAACAACAGTACCCACATAAATATCGCGACGGTCCAGTAACATATGCTCTGTTCGTGTAAGCATACAATTAGGTAGCGGGGCGCCAGGGAGGGTCACTGTCGGGGATGTTACTAGCCGGGCATGATCATGTCCGCCAATTCGTAAACGGCCAGTCGAATCACAAGGCAGACTTATTCTCTGCAGATCGTTTTATACGCAAATTTGCAGGAATTTACTGGAAGGGGCAGGCTGTTATTAACTGTGCCATAAAAATGCAAAGATAGTACTTGCGTGTTGTGGATGAGTGCGTATAATGCGCCGCTCGTTGGGTGCTGAGGCGACTGTTGTTGAGTTGTTTTGGTATCGATCGGAAGCCCAGGGAGAGGGTGTTACGGAGAGGTTAAAAATAGTACTTGACCTGTTCGGAATGAGGCGTAGAATACGCGCCTCGCTTGGGGCGAACGGCAGGAATGGTTAGCGTCAAGCGGAAAGATTTTTGGTCGAAGATATTGACATAAAAATCGGAGGCAATCATAATTGAATGTCTCGGCCGGATGTAAATCTGGCGGCTCTTTAACAATCAGGTTAGGTAATTTGTGTGGGTGCTCCGTCGGTGGCTTATGAAGCCAAAAATTTCGACGAAGCATCTAAAAGAAATTCCTTTTTTAGACGTAAAGTCGAGCACGGATTTGTCACCCAAAAAGTGACTAAAACACTTCAAGTGAAGAGTTTGATCCTGGCTCAGATTGAACGCTGGCGGTATGCTTAACACATGCAAGTCGAACGGTAACAGCAGGAGCTTGCTCCTGGCTGACGAGTGGCGGACGGGTGAGTAACGCGTAAGAATCTGCCTAGTAGTGGGGGATAACTCGGGGAAACTCGAGCTAATACCGCATACGCCCTACGGGGGAAAGTGGGGGACCTTCGGGCCTCACGCTATTAGATGAGCTTGCGTTGGATTAGCTAGTTGGTGAGGTAATGGCTCACCAAGGCGACGATCCATAGCTGGTCTGAGAGGACGATCAGCCACACTGGGACTGAGACACGGCCCAGACTCCTACGGGAGGCAGCAGTGGGGAATATTGGACAATGGGCGCAAGCCTGATCCAGCAATACCGCGTGTGTGAAGAAGGCCTGCGGGTTGTAAAGCACTTTCAATTGTGAAGAAAAGCTTGGGGTTAATAGCCCCGAGTCTTGACGTTAACTTTAGAAGAAGCACCGGCTAACTCTGTGCCAGCAGCCGCGGTAATACAGAGGGTGCGAGCGTTAATCGGAATTACTGGGCGTAAAGCGTGCGTAGGCGGTTTAGTAAGTCAGATGTGAAAGCCCTGGGCTTAACCTGGGAACTGCATTTGAAACTGCTGAACTAGAGTGTGGTAGAGGGAAGTGGAATTCCGGGTGTAGCGGTGAAATGCGTAGATATCCGGAGGAACACCAGTGGCGAAGGCGACTTCCTGGACCAACACTGACGCTGAGGTACGAAAGCGTGGGTAGCAAACAGGATTAGATACCCTGGTAGTCCACGCCGTAAACGATGTCAACTAGTTGTTGGGAGCATTCTGGCTTTTAGTAACGTAGCTAACGCGATAAGTTGACCGCCTGGGGAGTACGGCCGCAAGGTTAAAACTCAAAGGAATTGACGGGGGCCCGCACAAGCGGTGGAGCATGTGGTTTAATTCGATGCAACGCGAAGAACCTTACCAGCCCTTGACATCCTGCGAACTTTCTAGAGATAGATTGGTGCCTTCGGGAACGCAGAGACAGGTGCTGCATGGCTGTCGTCAGCTCGTGTCGTGAGATGTTGGGTTAAGTCCCGTAACGAGCGCAACCCTTGTCCTTAGTTGCCAGCACGTAAAGGTGGGAACTCTAGGGAGACTGCCGGTGATAAACCGGAGGAAGGTGGGGATGACGTCAAGTCATCATGGCCCTTATGGGCTGGGCTACACACGTGCTACAATGGCCGGTACAGAGGGCGGCGAACCCGCGAGGGGAAGCAAATCTCACAAAACCGGTCGTAGTCCGGATCGCAGTCTGCAACTCGACTGCGTGAAGTTGGAATCGCTAGTAATCGCGAATCAGAATGTCGCGGTGAATACGTTCCCGGGCCTTGTACACACCGCCCGTCACACCATGGGAGTGGGTTGCAAAAGAAGTAGGTAGTCTAACCTTCGGGAGGACGCTTACCACTTTGTGATTCATGACTGGGGTGAAGTCGTAACAAGGTAGCCCTAGGGGAACCTGGGGCTGGATCACCTCCTTTAAGATAGCGGATTAAGCGCTTTCGGAGCTCCCACACAAATTACCTGATCAAGTAGCACGGACACGGGTCTGTAGCTCAGTTGGTTAGAGCGCACCCCTGATAAGGGTGAGGTCGGTGGTTCGAATCCACCCAGACCCACCAGTTTTTCGTTAAGGCGGAAGATGAAGGTTATCGGGGCCATAGCTCAGCTGGGAGAGCGCCTGCCTTGCACGCAGGAGGTCGGGAGTTCGATCCTCCCTGGCTCCACCAACTTTGTGTCCAGTATGAGTGCCAAGTGTCGAGCAGAGATGTTCGCCACTTTGTATTTATGCAAAGTGCATGCTCTTTAACAATTCGGATATAGATTGTAGATAGGTGATGACTTGAAGGTCACGAAAGTGGCTGGAGAGTTTATCTACGAAAAAGTACTAATTTTCTCAAAAATTAGTTACTTGGGTATGTTGCATTCAAACGAGTTAAAACCGGCACCATGGCTCCAGAGTTTTTGGGGTTATATGGTCAAGTGAATAAGCGCATATGGTGGATGCCTAGGCGGTAAGAGGCGATGAAGGACGTTGTAGCTTGCGATAAGCCACGGGGAGTCAGCAAACAGACTTTGATCCGTGGATTTCCGAATGGGGAAACCCAGCCCGTGTAAGCGGGTTATCTTGCACTGAATACATAGGTGTAAGAGGCGAACCCGGGGAACTGAAACATCTAAGTACCCGGAGGAAAAGAAATCAACCGAGATTCCCTTAGTAGCGGCGAGCGAACGGGGATTAGCCCTTAAGCTGTTGATGTTGTTAGTGGAACAATCTGGAAAGTTTGGCGATACAGGGTGATAGCCCCGTACACGAAAACTATTCAACAGTGAAATCGAGTAGGGCGGGACACGTGATATCCTGTCTGAACATGGGGGGACCATCCTCCAAGGCTAAATACTCCTTACCGACCGATAGTGAACCAGTACCGTGAGGGAAAGGCGAAAAGAACCCTTTTTAAGGGAGTGAAATAGAACCTGAAACCGTATGCGTACAAGCAGTGGGAGCCCTACGGGGTGACTGCGTACCTTTTGTATAATGGGTCAGCGACTTACTTCTCAGTAGCAAGCTTAACCGAATAGGGGAGGCGTAGGGAAACCGAGTCTTAATAGGGCGTTTAGTTGCTGGGAGTAGACCCGAAACCGGGCGATCTATCCATGGCCAGGGTGAAGGTGGAGTAACATCTACTGGAGGCCCGAACCCACTTATGTTGAAAAATGAGGGGATGAGCTGTGGATCGGAGTGAAAGGCTAATCAAGCTCGGAGATAGCTGGTTCTCCTCGAAAGCTATTTAGGTAGCGCCTCATGTATCACTCGCGGGGGTAGAGCACTGTTTCGGCTAGGGGGTCATCCCGACTTACCAAACCGATGCAAACTCCGAATACCGCGAAGTGCAATCATGGGAGACAGACGGCGGGTGCTAACGTCCGTCGTCAAAAGGGAAACAACCCAGACCGCCAGCTAAGGTCCCAAAATCACATCTCAGTGGGAAACGATGTGGGAAGGCATAGACAGCTAGGAGGTTGGCTTAGAAGCAGCCATCCTTTAAAGAAAGCGTAATAGCTCACTAGTCGAGTCGGCCTGCGCGGAAGATTTAACGGGGCTTAAGATGTGTACCGAAGCTGCGGATGCGTGTTTACACGCATGGTAGAGGAGCGTTCTGTAAGCGGTTGAAGGTGTGCTGTAAGGCATGCTGGACGTATCAGAAGTGCGAATGCTGACATGAGTAACGATAAAGGGGGTGAGAGGCCCCCTCGCCGAAAGCCCAAGGTTTCCTGCGCAACGCTAATCGGCGCAGGGTTAGTCGGCCCCTAAGGTGAGGCAGAAATGCGTAATCGATGGGAAGCAGGTTAATATTCCTGCACCTCTTATTACTGCGATGGAGAGACGGAGAAGGCTAGGCCATCCGGGCGTTGGTTGTCCCGGTTTAAGCGAGTAGGGAGTGAGTTTAGGCAAATCCGGACTCACAATCCTGAGACGTGACGACGAAACATCTTTGGATGTGAAGTGGTTGATGCCCTGCTTCCAGGAAAATCTTCTAAGCTTCAGGTAATAAGAGACCGTACTCCAAACCGACACAGGTGGGCTGGATGAGAATTCCAAGGCGCTTGAGAGAACTCTGGTGAAGGAACTAGGCAAAATGGTACCGTAACTTCGGGAGAAGGTACGCCTTTGACGGTGATGAGATTTACTCTTTAAGCTGTTGGAGGTTGCAATAAAATGGTGGCTGCAACTGTTTATTAAAAACATAGCACTCTGCAAACACGAAAGTGGACGTATAGGGTGTGACGCCTGCCCGGTGCCGGAAGGTTAATTGATGGGGTTATCTTCGGAGAAGCTCTTGATCGAAGCCCCGGTAAACGGCGGCCGTAACTATAACGGTCCTAAGGTAGCGAAATTCCTTGTCGGGTAAGTTCCGACCTGCACGAATGGCGTAATGATGGCCACACTGTCTCCACCAGAGACTCAGTGAAATTGAACTCGCTGTTAAGATGCAGCGTACCCGCGGCTAGACGGAAAGACCCCGTGCACCTTTACTACAGCTTCACACTGGACTTTGAGCCTACTTGTGTAGGATAGGTGGGAGGCTTTGAAACCGAGACGCTAGTTTCGGTGGAGCCAACCTTGAAATACCACCCTGGTATGTTTGGAGTTCTAACCCAGACCCGTTATCCGGGTCGGGGACAGTGTGTGGTGGGTAGTTTGACTGGGGCGGTCTCCTCCCAAAGAGTAACGGAGGAGCACGAAGGTACCCTCAGCGCGGTCGGAAATCGCGCAATGAGTGCAAGAGCATAAGGGTGCTTGACTGCGAGACAGACAAGTCGAGCAGGTACGAAAGTAGGTTCTAGTGATCCGGTGGCTCTGTATGGAAGGGCCATCGCTCAACGGATAAAAGGTACGCCGGGGATAACAGGCTGATACCGCCCAAGAGTTCATATCGACGGCGGTGTTTGGCACCTCGATGTCGGCTCATCACATCCTGGGGCTGAAGTCGGTCCCAAGGGTATGGCTGTTCGCCATTTAAAGTGGTACGCGAGCTGGGTTTAGAACGTCGTGAGACAGTTCGGTCCCTATCTGCCGTGGGCGTTTGAGATTTGAGGGAAGCTGCTCCTAGTACGAGAGGACCGGAGTGGACGAACCTCTGGTGTTCCGGTTGTCACGCCAGTGGCATTGCCGGGTAGCTATGTTCGGACAGGATAACCGCTGAAAGCATCTAAGCGGGAAGCCCCTCCCAAGATTAGATCTCACCAGACCTTTAAGGTCTCTGAAGGGCCGTTGAAGACTACAACGTTGATAGGCTGGGTGTGGAAGTGCAGCAATGTATGAAGCTAACCAGTACTAATTGCCCGTGAGGCTTGACCATATAACACCCAAGTACTTTGTGCTGGGTGCTGGTTGAGAACGCAACAAACCCATGTACTATTTACAATCTATTCCGAATGCATGCAAAGTCGCGTAAGCGGCTTGCCAACAGTTTGCTTGGCGGCCATAGAGCACTGGAACCACCTGATCCCATCCCGAACTCAGAAGTGAAACGGTGTATCGCCGATGATAGTGTGGGGCCTCCCCATGTGAAAGTAGGTCACTGCCAAGCTTTAATCCCAAAACCCCATCCGATCACTCGGGTGGGGTTTTTTTATTCTTCCAAACTAGCGATCGGGATTTACTGCGTCTCCGCGCCGATAACTTGGTCGAAAACGCTGCTTGCCGGGTTAGGGCTGGCTACTCCTATACTTTATACTTCTACCTCTTCTTTAAGCACTTATTTTGATAGAGTTCAGCAGTGACTGCCACGGGCCAACCTTCAATGATCGATTATGTAATCAAGCCACTTTCTCCTGAGACTCATCAGTTCCAGGTTAACATCACAATTCACCGGCCGGATCCCGCGGGCCAGGTGGTTTCCTTGCCCGCCTGGATACCCGGCAGTTACATGATCCGGGATTTTGCCAAAAATATTGTCTCAATCAGTGCGTTTGCCGGCGAAAAGCGTTTGGACCTGGTTAAGCTGGATAAGCAGACCTGGAAGCTCCCGGAGATTGATGGACCGGTATCTCTCCGTTATCTGGTATACGCCTGGGATCTCTCTGTCCGGGGGGCGCACCTGGATACCACTCACGGCTTTTTTAATGGAACCAGTGTTTTTTTGCGGGTGCATGGTCAGGAAGATCAGGTCTGTCAGGTGGATATAACAGCGCCCGACGGTAACCAATATGCCCACTGGCGTGTGGCCACCACGCTGCCGTCTCGTGGTGCTGAGCCATACGGGTTTGGACGTTACCGGGCAGGCAATTATGAGGAGTTGATTGATCACCCGGTTGAGATGGGTGAATTCAGTCACGCAAGTTTTGAGGTAGCCGGTGTACCGCACGATCTGGTGATAACCGGGAAACATTACGCTGATTTGGAACGTATCTGCACAGACCTGAAGAAGATATGTGGTCAGCATATCTCGATGTTTGGTGAATTACCCCGGATGGACCGGTATCTGTTTCTGGTAACGGCTTTGGGCGATGGTTATGGCGGTCTGGAACATCGCAGTTCTACCTCTCTGATCTGCAAAAGGGACGACTTGCCCCAAACTGGCATGACTGAGATTAACGAAGGTTATCGGCAGTTTTTGGGTTTATGCAGCCATGAGTATTTTCACCTGTGGAATGTTAAACGTATCCGGCCGTTAAAATTGATGCAGAGTGATTTAACCCGGGAGACCCACACCACTCTGCTGTGGTTCTTTGAGGGGGTAACTTCTTACTACGACGACCTGGGCTTGCTACGTTCTGGCCGCATTGATGAGAACAGTTATCTGGAGTTGCTGGCCAGATCCCTGAGTCGAGTCTACCGAGGTACGGGTCGGTTTAAGCAATCGGTGGCAGAATCCAGTTTCGATGCCTGGACCAAGTTTTACAAGCAGGATGAAAACGCCCCAAATGCCGTGGTCAGTTACTACACCAAGGGCGCCTTGGTTGCACTGGTTCTCGATCTGCTTATTCGAACTGAAACGGCTGGGCGTCTGACCCTTGACCAGGTTATGAGGGCGTTGTGGCTGCGCTATGGGCGGCAGGACATTGGCTTGGGGGAGCAGGAGATAGAACAGTTTATCGAGGAATTTACCGGTATTGATCTGAAGACTTTCTTTGATCAGGCAGTCAGAGGATACGATGATCTGGATCTGGCCGATTACCTGGATCAGGTCGGTGTAGGCTTTCAGTTGCGAGAGGCCCGTGGCGCATTGGACCAGGGTGGAGTCCGGGATGTATCTAGAGATAAAACGCCTGCTACAGCTCCGCGACTGGTGCTAGGCGTAGCAACCCGGACTGACGGAAAGGATGTGGTAGTAACCCATGTATTTGATCAGGGAGCTGCCCAGCTTGCCGGAATCTCTGCGGGCGATGTGTTGGTCGCCATAGATGGGTTGAGGGTGTCTGAAGCTAACATGGATAACACAATTAATTGTGCCAGTAAGGGCGAGCCGCTCGAAGTAGTGGTTTTTAGGCGTGACGAATTGATGAGATTTGACGTCACGCCTCTACCCGCTAGCGCGAATATCTGCGAGCTCTGGCTCAAAGAGGGTGTAGATGAACAAACCCTTAAGCGTCGGCACGAGTGGTTAAACGGCTTGCCCGGCAATGTCTGAGCAAAGTTGTCAGCCGATAGTATGATGAACAGTCGACAACAGCTACTGGCGCTGCTGGCTGATGGTCTGTGGCACTCCGGGGAGGACCTGGCCGGGATCCTGGGGATAAGTCGGGCAGCGGTCTGGAAACATTTGGTTGTCCTGCGGGATCAATTTGGACTGGAAATTCACTCCGTACCCGGGCGGGGATACAGACTGCCGAATAGGTTGGAGCTGTTGGATGCACGACAAATTCGCGCTCAGTTGGCAGAGCCGAGCCATGACTGGATTCGTCATCTGGAGATTCACGACACCATTCCTTCCACCAACAGCTACCTGATGGAAAAGGCCGCCGGTGAGTTAAAGGCAGGGCATGTCTGCCTTGCGGAGCAGCAGAGTGAGGGCCGGGGACGACGGGGTCGACATTGGATTTCGCCATTTGGCCGTAACATCTACCTGTCTCTGTTCTGGGAGTATGGCCTTGCCCCCGCGGCCCTGTCGGGGCTCAGTCTGGCGGCAGGTCTGGCGGTGATCCGCGCATTGCATCGACTGGGAATCGAAGAGGTTGGCCTGAAGTGGCCAAATGATATCTTGTGGAATAATCGAAAGCTGGCCGGTCTGCTGCTCGAAGTTTCTGGAGAGCAGTCCGGGCCCAGTCGTGTTGTTCTTGGCCTGGGTATGAATTTGCGCCTCTCCGAGGATGAAGCCGATGGGATTGATCAGCCCTGGACAAGCCTCGATCAACTGCCTGGTGGGGCCGGACTGTCCCGGAACCGGGTGGTGGCCGTGCTGCTGGATGATCTGGTCAGTGTGCTGTCCAGGTATGAAGAGCAGGGCTTTAACGTCATGATTCCCGAGTGGCGGAAACATGATCTGTATGACGGTAGAAAAGTGCTGTTACAGATGGGCTCACGGCAGATCGAAGGGGTACACCGGGGTGTGGAGGCGAGTGGGGCACTATTGCTTGAGACCGCGGATGGTGTGCGTGCGTACCATGGTGGCGAGGTCTCGCTCCGGCCGGCCTGAATCGCTGACAGATTGGATGGATGCTTTATGAAAAGCAACAGCATACTACTCATAGATATCGGCAATACCAATCTGAAATGGTCGCTGTTGCAGGCGGGAGAGCTATCACCTGTCGGTACAAAAAGTCACCGTGCGGTTGGGGATGATCTCAATCTGCTGGCGAATCAGTGCTGGTCCGATATACCGCCGCCTGATGCCATCTACCTGGCCAACGTTGCGGGTGCCGGGCTGGCATCGGGTCTGAGTGATTGGATGCAGACCCGCTGGGGCAAGTTACCGTCCCTGGTGCAGCCGGTTGCTGAGGCGTGTGGCGTTACCAATGGCTATAGGGATCCCGCCCAGTTGGGTGTGGACCGCTGGTTGACCCTGTTGGCTGTGCGTCGACAGGAGCCCGGGCCGGTTTGTATAGTGGATTGCGGCACCGCGATTACTGTGGATCTGATGGATGGCAACGGCCTGCACCAGGGGGGAATGATCCTGCCCGGACTCTCCCTGATGCGGGAGTCCCTGCTGCAGCAGACCCGGATACCCAGAGTTTCCCATATCGCGCCCGACAGCCTGTTTGGTCGGGATACCGCGTCCGGCGTGGCTTCCGCGGCCATCAACTCGGCGGCGGCACTGATCGAACGGGCCGTTGCGCAAGCGGAATCTGACGGCCATGGGATCCCGAAGCTGATCCTCACTGGAAGCGATGCGGTGCAGGTGGCCGAGCGATTAACAGTAACTTACCAGCTCGACCGGGAGCTGGTTATGAAAGGGTTGGCGGCAATAGCAGAGCGGATGGATTTGATATCATGAAATGGCTTTTTATTCTGCTGTTACTGACAAACTTGGCCATCCTCGGTTGGGGTTTGCAGCGGGACCCAGACCGGGCAATGGCCACCACCAAAGTATCGCGAGATATTGGTGATTTACAGCTGCTGAGTGAGGTTAAGGCCGAACAGCCAAATCCGATTGTGGAGGAGAAAACCGTGGATCCTCAACCCGGTCTGGCGCCGAAACAGGATCTGGCGGCAATCCCTGCTCCCGAAAAGTCACTCGATGTACCGGTGGTTGATAGCAAAGCGGATGCCGCTGTCAGTCAAAGTTCAGACCGCAAGGAGCCGACAGAGCCACCTCCGCCAGTTTGTGGTGCCTTTGGGCCATTCGAGCGGGGCGCAGAAGCCCGTGCAATAGCGGAATCCTTGGTTGGTCAGGGTATGGATGCCTCACTGCGTCGGGAATCCATGGAGAAACCCATAGGGTTCTGGGTGTTGATTCCGCCGTTGTCCAGTCAGCAAGCAGCGATTGAAAAAGTGAAACAGCTGCGAGCCAGCGGCATTGAAGACATTCGGCGTTTTGTGAAAGGCGATTTGAAAGACGGGATCTCCCTGGGGGTGTTTTCCAACAAGAGTAACGCCCAGAAACGCCAACAGGAGGTCGCCAACAAAGGGCATCGCGCCGACGTGGTACCAAGGCTGATCACAGTTCCCAGCTATTGGATTGACTATCGCTCAGATCAGTCCGGGGTCGAGCGGGCGGAAGCCCGGCTCAGGGAGTCTGAGGGGGAGATAAAAAATGAACAATACCCCTGCTCCCGCGTTGTCACATCAGGTGGGATCTTCTAGAATAGGCCCCTCGCTATTTTGGCTGGCGTAGCTCAGTTGGTAGAGCAGCTGATTTGTAATCAGCAGGTCGCGGGTTCGACTCCTGTCGCCAGCTCCATATCTATTTTCCTGTAAAAAGAAAGGTTTTGAAGCGACTGTTGGTGTGATCTGGCCAGGTTAGTCGGTAAATTCACTTCCGGCCGAAGTGCGGCGGGTCGGGCGTAACGCCATTGTCGAAAAAATCTTCCAAATCGCGCAGGAAACTTTAGCACTCAGCCAGAGTTTCAGGTTAGAATAGCCGGCTATTTATGGCTGGGTCGCCTTGTGCTGCCTTAATGGCAGGGATTTAGGCGATTCATCTCATGCTACCACCAGCATCTGGCTCGTTGAACAATTTGTTGTTGGCCTGCAGATCACCCGGGCCTATAACTCAGTTGGGGCGGTTTGGTTGGCGGAGAGTACCGCTATCCAACTCTTCCGGGGAGTCTGTATAGGTGGTCGCCAGATACTATATTTAATGTCTAACCCTAGAGTACGAACATGACAGATCTAAGCCATTACCGAAACATCGGTATCTTCGCTCACGTAGATGCTGGTAAAACAACCACCACCGAGCGCATCCTGAAATTGACAGGTAAGATCCATAAGCTCGGTGAAGTGCATGACGGTGAGTCCACCATGGACTTTATGGACCAGGAGTCCGAGCGCGGCATCACCATTCAGTCTGCTGCTACCTCCTGTTTCTGGAAAGATCACCGCTTCAATGTCATCGACACCCCGGGACACGTGGACTTCACCATCGAGGTGTACCGCTCCCTGAAGGTACTGGATGGCGGCATTGGCGTATTCTGTGGTTCCGGTGGTGTGGAGCCCCAGTCCGAGACCAACTGGCGTTATGCCAATGAGTCGGAAGTGGCCCGTATCATCTTCGTGAATAAACTCGACCGTATGGGCGCCGATTTCTATCGCGTGGTTGACCAGATCAAGAACGTGCTGGGCGCCAATCCGCTGGTCATGGTGCTGCCGATCGGTGTGGAAGATGAGCTCAAGGGTGTTGTCGATCTGCTGACCCGCAAGGCCTGGGTCTGGGATGAGTCCGGCGATCCGATGAATTACGAGTTGCAGGATGTCCCTGCTGATATGGTGGACAAAGTTGAAGAGTATCGCGAGATGCTGGTGGAGACCGCTGTCGAGCAGGACGATGAGCTGATGGAGAAGTACCTCGATGGTGAGGAGCCCTCTATCGAAGACCTGAAGCGTTGCATCCGCAAAGGTACGATCAAGCTGGACTTCTTCCCCACCTACTGCGGTTCCGCTTTCAAGAACAAGGGCATGCAGCTGGTATTGGATGCGGTTGTCGACTACTTGCCCAATCCGCAGGAAGTTGAACCGCAGCCAGAAGTTGACCTGGAAGGTAATGAGACCGGTAAATTCGCTATCGTGACCCCGGATGCACCGCTGCGCGCCCTGGCGTTCAAGATCATGGATGACCGTTTTGGTGCCCTGACCTTTATCCGCATCTACTCCGGCGTACTGGAGAAGGGTATGACGGTGATGAACTCCTTCACCGGCAAGACCGAGCGAATTGGCCGAATCGTCGAGATGCATGCGGACTCTCGTCAGGAGCTGACCCGGGCGCAGGCGGGCGATATCGTTGCTGTCGTGGGCATGAAGAATGTCAAAACCGGTCACACCCTGTGTGATCCGAAAGACCCGGCTACCCTGGAACCCATGGTGTTCCCGGATCCCGTTATCGCCATCTCCATTACTCCCAAGGACAAAGCCGCTGTCGAGAAGATGGGTATCGCCCTGAACAAGATGGTTCAGGAGGATCCCTCCTTCTATGTCGAGACTGACGAAGAGAGTGGTGAGACCATCCTCAAGGGTATGGGTGAGCTGCATCTGGATATCAAAATCGATATTCTGCGTCGTACCCATGGCGTGGATGTGACCGTTGGCAAGCCCCAGGTGGCCTATCGCGAAACCATCACCCAGCGGGTTGAAGACAGCTACACCCACAAGAAACAGTCCGGTGGTTCCGGTCAGTTCGGTAAAATCGACTACATCATCGAGCCCGGCGAGCCCGGCAGTGGTTTCCAGTTCGAGTCAGTGGTTGTGGGTGGTAACGTTCCCAAGGAGTACTGGCCTGCCATCCAGAAAGGCTTTGCCAACAGCATGGAGAAAGGCGTACTGGCCGGCTTCCCCTGTCTGGATGTCAAAGTGACCCTGGTGGATGGTGCGTTCCACGCGGTGGACTCCTCGGCGGTTGCGTTTGAGATTGCGGCCAAGGGTGCCTATCGGCAGTCCATACCGAAGGCTGCCCCGCAGCTGATCGAGCCGATCATGAAGGTGGATGTCTATACCCCGGAAGATCATGTCGGTGACGTGATTGGTGACCTCAACCGTCGCCGCGGTATGATCAAGTCCCAGGATACCGCGCCTACCGGTGTCCGGATCAAGGCCGAGGCGCCCCTGAGCGAGATGTTTGGCTACATTGGTGACCTGCGTACCATGACTTCCGGTCGTGGCCAGTTCTCGATGGAGTTCTCCCATTACCTGCCGTGCCCCAAGAATGTGGCCGAAGAGGTAATCAAGGAGACGCTGGAAAGAAAGAAATAATCAGCGACACCCAGCAAGCCGGGCGGTGGTCACCATCGCCCGGCTTTTTATTGTCAGTAGGTTTTTGCTATCGGACTGGTTTATACCCCATGTGCCGGGATGGTGGTGCTCCATTTGGCTCGAAAGCGGCCTTTTCCGGCAGCCCGGTTATGGTTGATGACCTGTACCAGCGGAATTGTTAACCTTCTCTCGGTGTGCCCACACCATTCGACTATTATTTGATGCTATCCGTTGCTTATGTGTGGCATGTCCGTGCGCGGGTGTTAAAATCCCTAAAGATTTTTTGGATGGGTTCGGGATATGATGAGCCATAAGCTTGCAGAGGCGGACCCGGATCTTGGTGATACACCGGCAGTTGCGTCCGGCTGATAAATAGCATGCTGTTTTTCCCGTGATTCGCCTGGGTCGTGGGGAGGCCTTGGGGATACGAATTTTGACCGCTATAACCATCATCTTAACAAACGGCCTGATTAGGATGCGGGTATCGTCGGGACGTCTTTTATGAATCACGAGTTGGACGCTTCCGCCACAATTCTGACCATTGATGATGAGCCTGCGATCAGGGAGAGTTTCCACCTTTACCTCGAAGATTACGGCTACAGGGTGTTGGAGGCAGGGGATGGCCGGGCCGGTATAGCGCTGTTCGAATCCCACCATCCCGATCTGGTGTTGGTTGATCTTCGCATGCCTGAAGTCGACGGTCTTCAGGTGCTCAACTTCATCGTAAGCCACTCACCCGACACGCCGATTATTGTCGTATCCGGCACTGGCGTTATTGATGACGCTATCCAGGCACTGCGCCTGGGCGCGTGGGACTACATGCTGAAACCGGTTCAGGATCTTTCGGTACTGCTGCATGCGGTGAAGCGGAACCTGGAGCGAAGCCGGCTGATGCGGGAAAACCGCGCATACCAGCAGCACCTCGAAGAGCAGGTTGCGATCCGGACAGAAGAGTTGCAGCATGCCAATGAAGAGATGCGGGAGGCCTATCGGCAGCTCAAACAGAGTGAAGAGAAGTACCGCTCAATATTTGACAGCCTCACTGATGTCTATTTCCAGGTCGACCTGGAAGGCGTAATTGAAGAGCTGTCCCCGTCCATTGCTGACAATCTGGGCTATGAGCGGGAGCAGTTGCTGGGACGTCTGTTTTGGGACTCCTTTGCGGATCCCGCCCATTGTGACAGTCTGCTGGATCGACTGGAACAGTCTGGTACGGTGAGCGACTTCGAAGTGCTGTTGCTGGAACAGGATGGATCGAAACGACCCTGCGCCGTTTCTGCAACCCGGGAGGCTGAATCACCGACCGGTAAGGGGCGCATCTACGGCGTATTCCGGGATATCACCGAACGCAAGCAGGCAGAAGCAAAAATTGAGTATCAGGCGTATTACGATATCCTGACCGATCTGCCCAACCGGAGCCTGCTACTGGATCGACTGGAACTGGCGCTTAGCCGGTCGCGGCGCCACGGCTACACTGGCGCCCTCCTGCTGATCGATCTGGATCGCTTCAAAACAATCAATGATTCACTCGGCCACAGTGTTGGTGATCAACTGCTGTGTGAAGTCTCCAGACGCCTGAAAGGGGTGCTTGGGGAAGGCGATACAGTGGCAAGAATCGGCGGCGACGAGTTCGTGGTGCTGCTGGCCAACCTGGGCCAAAACGGTTCCGAGACGAAAAGAGAGGTCCAGGCCATTGCCGAACGGATCATGCAGATATTGTCGTTTCCGATCCTGATCCGTGATCATGAATTGTACATTACGCCCAGTATCGGCATCACCCTGTTTCCGATGCAGGAGGAGGATGGGGATGCGGTCCTGAAGCATAGTGATACCGCTATGTATCGGGCCAAATCGTCGGGCAGAAACACTATACGCTTCTTTCTGCCGGATATGCAGGCGGAGGCGGATGAGCGTTTGGGGCTTGAGAAGGATCTGCGGTTGGCCATTGCGCACAATCAGCTCAGGCTCTATTTTCAGCCACAAATCGATAGTGACGGCAGCGTTTGCGGTGCGGAGGGGCTGCTGCGCTGGGAGCACCCGGAACACGGGATGATTATGCCCGACCGCTTTATCCCGGTAGCCGAGGAGACCGGCCTGATCCTGCCCATCGGCGACTGGGTGCTGCGCACTGCCTGTCGGTTGATCACCCGCTGGAGTGACGACCATTTCGGCACTCTGCTGCGGCATATCGCCATCAATGTGAGCCCCTGGCAGTTCCGCCAGCCGGACTTCCCTGAGCGGGTGGAGCGGATTTTGGCCGACACCGGTGCGGATCCCCGCTTGCTGGGCCTGGAACTGACCGAGGGCGTGGTGATCGATAATGTTGCCGACACAGTGGAGAAAATGGCCTCTTTCAAGGCGCTGGGCGTGAAGATATCGATTGATGATTTTGGTACCGGTTATTCGTCGCTCGCCTATCTGAAGAAGCTGCCGCTGGATATTCTGAAAATCGACCGGAGCTTTGTTGAAGAGCTGCAGGAGGACGAGAGCAATGCAGCCATTGTGGAGACGATCATCGCGATGGCAGACCATCTCGGGCTGGAAGTGATTGCTGAAGGTGTGGAGACCGAGACGCAGTTGAAATTCCTCCAGGAGAAGGGATGTGGGCGTTATCAGGGCTACTATTTCAGCGAAGCGTTGCCGATTGACGAGTTCGAGGCCTACGTGGCTGAGCGAAACGACACTCATGGAGGGGGCGATCTTGTCTGAGTCGGGCCGCATCCTGGTTATTGATGATGAGATCTCCATCCGGGAGAGCCTGTGTGCGTTTCTGGAAGATTACGACTATCAGGTCGAGTCGGCAGAGAGTGCCGAGGAAGCTCTTGAACGATTGCGGCACGAGATATTTGACCTGGCCATTGTGGATATGCGTTTGTCAGGCATGAGTGGTGATATATTCATCACCAAAGCGATCCGGGTGTTACCGAGTCTGCGCTTTCTGATTCATACCGGCTCGGTGGAGTTTTATCTCAGCGACGAATTGAAGCGGCTGGGTATCAGGGAAGAACATGTCTATCTGAAGCCGTTAAACGATCTGACCATGCTGGCAGAGGGGGTCAGGAAACGCCTGGATGAAGCGGCGTGATCCGTATCTACCCCGGTGCAGTTGCCGGCTCGGCCTGCCGGTGAAATTAACACGGGTTGAGCATGTACAGCATAGCCGTTTTCAATGACCAGAAAAGTGCCGGTAAAACGGCCACAACGATCAATCTCGGACACGCCCTGTCTCTGGCCGGCTACCCGGTGACCCTGGTGGATCTCGATTCTGCCGGTGATCTCTCCAGCGGCCTGGGACTGTTCAGGCCACCGACCCAGGGCATCGACCAGGTGCTGCAGGGAACCGCCACGCTTGATTCGGTAACCATCAGTACCCGGGATACCCTGCACCTGATCCCGGCCGGAGCCGGGCTGGCGGAATTCGAGCGGGAGCAACCATCCGAATCGGAAAGTGGTCTGCGGCTGCGCCAGGCCATTACAGGTGAAACCCCTGACCAGTCGGTGATGATATTCGACTGCCCATCCCGATCCGGCGCCTTGACCGCCAATCTTCTGTTAGGGGTGAATATGGTGTTGATGCCGGTGCCCGGCGATGACGAGGGCGCTGCCGCGCTGCCCCGTCTGCTGGAGACTATTCGGCAGTTTCGCTCGGCCAGAGAGCGGCCGCTGGATTATGCGGTCCTGATGAATCGTATCCCCCAACGACGCCGACTCACCGGGCCGGCCGCGTCAAAGTTTTGCAGCCTGGCCCCTGACCATTTTCTCAGATCTGTCATCTGCCAATCAGATCTGATTGACCGGGCCAGGAGCGCCGGCAGGACGGTGTTTGAATACCGGCCCAACAGTCGTTCGGCGGAGGATTTCAGGCTGCTTGCCCAGGAGTTGGTGAAGCGCATGGGACAGACCGACGGTTAGGACTGGCAGGGGTGACGGGCACCTCCAGAACCGGATCTGTAACGCTTTTGCGAGTGGCAGACGGGGTGATAAACCCGTGGTATGGACTGGCAACTGGCCGCCAATTACCCTATCCTTGCCCTTTTTCTGTTGGGGCGACACAGCATGGGTTTTAAATGTGGCATCGTCGGCTTGCCGAACGTGGGCAAATCGACACTTTTCAATGCATTGACACGAGCCACGATCGCGGCTGAAAACTATCCTTTTTGTACCATTGATCCCAATGTGGGCGTGGTACCGGTTGCTGATCCCAGGCAGAAAGAGCTGGCGAAGATCGTCAAGCCGCAGAATATTATCCCGACCACCATGCAGTTTGTGGATATTGCCGGGCTGGTGGAAGGGGCCTCCAAGGGGGAGGGACTGGGTAACAAGTTCCTCGCCAATATCCGCGAGACCGATGCCATCTGTCACGTGGTGCGCTGTTTTGAAAATGATGACGTGGTGCACGTGGCGGGCAAAATCGATCCGCTGTCCGATATCGAGATCATCAATACCGAACTGGCCCTGGCCGATATGGAGTCGGTGGATAAAGCACTGCTGAAGGCGGTCAAGCAGGCCCGTACCGGTGATAAACAGATTCTGTCACTCAAGGAGTTGCTGGAGTCGGTCAAGGCGCACCTCGATTCAGGTGAGCCGGTGCGCTCCATGTCCCTGGATGACGACCAGAAACTGGCGTTACGGGATCTGCACCTGCTGACTATCAAGCCGACCCTCTATATCGCCAATGTGGCCGACGATGGATTTGTCGACAACCCCCTGTTGACCGCAGTGCAGGAACTGGCGGAACGTGAGGGGGCCGGTGTAGTGCCGGTGTGCGCGGCGATAGAGGCCGAACTGGCGGAACTGGATGATGACGAGCGGCAGGAGTTCCTGACGGACATGGGTCTCGACGAACCGGGCCTTGACCGGGTGGTACGGGCCGGTTATGCCCTGTTAGGGCTGGAGACCTATTTTACCG
Organism: Sedimenticola thiotaurini; assembly: GCF_001007875.1. NCBI lineage: Bacteria > Pseudomonadati > Pseudomonadota > Gammaproteobacteria > Chromatiales > Sedimenticolaceae > Sedimenticola > Sedimenticola thiotaurini. Next base: position 3,203,243 of record NZ_CP011412.1, read on the forward strand.
CCGGCGTGAAGGAGGTGCGGGCCTGGACCATACCGGTCGGGGCCACCGCGCCCCAGGCGGCGGGTGTGATCCATACCGACTTTGAACGGGGATTCATCCGTGCCGAGGTGATCTCCTATGACGATTTCATCGCCTGTCAGGGGGAGCAGGGGGCCAAGGAGGCCGGTAAACTCCGCCTGGAGGGGAAGGATTATGTGGTTCAGGATGGCGACGTAATCCATTTCCGATTCAACGTGTGATGGGGTGATGGCGCAGCCAGGAACGCCCAGGGTCTGGTCTGCCAGCGTTGCGGTTGTTCAGCCGGTTGGTGGCTGGCTGAATAAATTTTATCCTTTGATGCACGTTTGGAATTGACAGTTGGCGGAAGCCCCGGTATATTTCCCCGCCTTCTGGCTACGTAGCTCAGTCGGTTAGAGCGACGGACTCATAACCCGTAGGTCGGTGGTTCAATTCCACCCGTAGCCACCACATATCAAGGCCCCGCGACAGTTACTGTCGCGGGGCCTTTCTATATCCGGATGCGGATGTTTCTCTTTAACTCCGGCTTGCTTGCTGACCGGGGCGCAGATAGGTGCCGTCTTTAACGGCCCGGTTCAAAGCTGAACTTCTGTCCGCCAACACTGGCCTCGGCCATCAGGCCCCCCTTGGGCAGGGTGAAGATTGCCACGCCATTATTGTAATCCGCGTCGGCGGAGGCGCCGGCAGTCACTGCAACGGCGGATGCCTGGGCGTTGAACTCAAAGTTGCCGCTGGTGAAATCATCCAGGGCCCGTTTGTTTCTGAAAAATATGATCTCGGTATAGGCCTGGCCACCGATCTGAAGCCCGATGGTCACCTGGGAGAGCGTCGAGGTACCAATGAAACGACCCTGCCGATATACCTCACCCTCTCCATAAGCTCCACCCAATCCGAAGCCGGCCTTGCCCACCGTGGGGAATACGGCATAGCCGTAGGCTTTGTCGAAGAACAGTTTCAGGCCGGGATCCCGGGCCTTGAGCCGGAAAATCGCCTCGTCTACCCCCCGGTTACCGGTGCTACTCTTGCTGACGCCACTCTCCTTATGAGGGTCCCAGCCGGCCTGGAGAGGCTGGAACAGTGGCGCCAGGATCAGCGCGATCAGGGTACAAAGCGTGGAGATCTTTCTACGATTCATAAACCATTATCCTGTGTTGTTCTGATTAGTTTCGCCATTATTAACACAGAATGGCGGGGATGCAGCGTGCAGGCACCTCATTCGTGAACAGTAATCTGAACGATTTGAATAATCAGGGATGGAAACTTTTCACGATTTGTCGGGTCACTACTATTGATGCCAACGATGTGCAGTGGGCATCAGCGATTGACGTGTACGTTTGTTCGTTTAGGACTCCGCTTCAGGCACTATGTCTGACTTGTAACCGCCCTTGTTGGGCGGTTTTTTTTGGACGGGGATTCGATCCCCGCACCACCACGCCACCCCTGCAAGGTGCAGTGTTCTTCAGCAGCGACAGGGGGCGGCCTTTGACCACCAAAGTGCCTCGTCGAAGGTCGGCCTGCCGGCTGAACTCCCTTTAGTATGCCAATTCCTTCTTTCCCGTCAATCTGCCCATGACCTTCTATCGGTCGGGGGAGAACTGTGCGCTGCACCAGCCTGGTTCTGCGCACGCTTCTGGTGCGTCAATCCGGCCGGCTCGCCCACTAACAGTGCGTTGATCGCCTGATTTTGGGGCGTCATATGTCTAACTTACTGTTTATTAAAGTGATTATTTGTGGGCATGAATCGTGCAATAACCGCCGGAAATTCTATTGACGGTGGCCGAGTCCGGGGTGTTGATAATCCCGGGCGATAGGGCCGAGCTTTAAGCGTGGAGTGAGAAAATGAGAAAACCACTATGGGTCGTGTTTCTTTCAGTATTACTACCGGGGTTGGTTCAGGCGGCGGATACCGGCCTGAATGATGCGAACACCGCCTGGATACTCACATCAACGGCCCTGGTGCTGTTCATGACCCTGCCTGGCCTGGCCCTGTTCTACGGCGGTTTGGTGAGAACCAAGAACGTGCTCTCGGTGCTGATGCACTGCTTCGCCATAGCCGGCTCGGCCTCCATCCTCTGGTTGATCCTGGGTTACAGTCTGGCATTTGGCGAGGGTAACGCCTGGATTGGTGATTTCAGCAAGGTGATGATGGCCGGTATCGGTCGGGAGTCACTGGTCGGCGATATTCCCGAATCACTCTTCATGCTGTTTCAGATGACCTTTGCGGTGATTACCCCGGCACTGATTATCGGTGGTTATGCCGAACGGATGAAGTTCTCCGCCATGCTGCTGTTCAGCTGTATCTGGTTGTTACTGGTGTATGTACCGGTTACTCACTGGGTCTGGGGCGGTGGTTGGCTGCAACAGATGGGTCTATACGATTTTGCCGGTGGTGTGGTGGTGCATATCACCGCCGGCGTGGCCGCCCTGGTCGCGGCCCTGGTATTGGGGCCGCGCAAGGGCTTTCCCACGACCGCCATGCCGCCACACAATCTGCCCATGACTGTCACCGGGGCCGGCATGCTCTGGGTGGGCTGGTTTGGATTTAACGGCGGCAGTGCCCTGGCGGCCAATGGGGACGCTGCCATGGCCATGCTGGCTACCCATATCGCTGCGGCCACGGGTGCCATGACCTGGTCCATGATCGAGTGGAAAAAGTTCGGCAAACCGAGCGTATTGGGGGCGGTGACCGGTATGGTGGCAGGGCTTGGCACCATCACCCCCGCGTCCGGTTTTGTGGGGCCGGGCGGGGCATTGATTATCGGTCTGTTGGCCGGAAGTGTCTGTTTTGCGGCAACACAATATATCAAGCGGGTACTCAAGATCGATGACTCTCTCGATGTCTTTCCCGTGCACGGTATAGGCGGCATCATGGGAACGCTGCTGGCCGGGCTGCTCTCCTCACCGGATCTGGGGGTGTTCAGCGGTTTTGGTTTTGCCGACGGAATCAGCAGCATGGGCGGGCAGTTCGGTGTCCAGCTGACCGGTGTGCTGGTGGCTATCCTGTTTACCGGCTTGGCTTCCTATCTCATTCTGCGGCTGGTCTCCTTGGTGACCGGCGGCCTGCGTGTGACCGAGGAGCAGGAGATTCAGGGCCTGGATATCGTCAGTCATGAAGAGTCCGGTTACAACTATTAAGCGGGTAATTGCGGGGGGTGGCTTAGCCTGCCCCCTGTGAAGTGATAAGATGGGCTGAATACTCTGTTAAACCAGGTTACCGTTTTGCGAGGTCAGCCGTGCGTATTGCCGTATTGGAAGACAATGAGGATCAGCTCAAGGTGGTCCAGCTTTGGTTGGAAGGGGCGGGGCATCACTGTCACCCCCATACAGAAGCGGCCGATTTTCTACGCACCCTGAAGCGGAGTAGTTTCGATCTGCTGATGATCGACTGGGAGTTGCCCGTGTCGTCCGGTATTGAGGTGCTGGGCTGGGTGAGGAAGCACATCGACTGGCACATTCCCGTCCTGTTCATGACCGCGCGGGATTCAGAGGCCGATATTGTGCATGCCCTGGAACAGGGGGCGGATGACTATATCATCAAGCCCGCCTCCCAGGTGGTTACCTTGGCGCGCATTAACGCTTTGGCGCGCCGTCTGGGCAATCCGGAACGTCTGCAGACGTTGCTCTCCTTTGATGATATTTCCATTGATGTTGAAAAGGGTGAGATTCTCCAGGGCGGACGCCGCTGTGAACTGACGGAGCGGGAGTTCAAACTGGCGGTGATGCTGTTCAACAACCTGGGCCGAATTATCTCCAGGGATCATCTGCTGGAGGATATCTGGGGTATCTCGGCTGATATCGCCACCCGAACCGTGGATACCCACGTCAGCCGGTTACGCCAGAAACTGCAGTTGACGCCCGAACACGGCTGGCAGTTGAAAGCGATCTATCAGCACGGCTACCGGCTGGAGTATCTGGGCAACTCCTCAGCGGCCTGAACCGGTGCCGAAGCACCGGTTCTGCCAGGTTTTATCGGCTACTGGAAAAATCGCCTCACCACCCACTTTTCGATCTCCACGACGAAGAACAGCGTTGCGCCTGCGGCCAGAATCCGCAGCCAGGCGTCACTGTCCAGTGGGGCGGAGTGGAAGAACAGTTGCATCACCGGTAGGTAGGTGTACAGCAGCTGGAATATGGAGACGATCAGCACGGCAATCAGCACATAACGGTTACCCAGCAGGCCTTTCCGGTTCAGTATGGGGGCGGTGATATAGCGGGTGTTGAACAGGTAGAAAATCTCCGCCACCACCAGGGTGTTGACCGCCACCGTACGTGCCACCTCGATACTGGCACCGCTCTCCCGCTCCCAGATAAACAGGCCAAACGTGGCCAGTACCATCAGTACCGAGACAAACAGGATGCGCCACACCATGAAGGGGGAGAGTAAGGAGTCCTGGCTGTCACGGGGGCGGCGCCGCATGATATTGGCTTCCGCCGGTTCGAATGCCAGGGAGAGGGCCAGGGTGACAGCGGTAATCATGTTGACCCAGAGGATCTGTGCCGCGGTTACCGGTAACAAGCGTCCCATGGCGATTGCGGCCAGGATAGTCAGTGCCTCCCCGCCGTTGGTGGGCAGGATGAACAGAATCGATTTCTTGATGTTGTCGTAGACCGTCCGACCCTCTTCGATCGCCTTGACGATGGAGGCGAAGTTGTCATCCGCCAGGACCATCTCGGCGGACTCCTTGGCGGTTTCACTCCCCTTGATGCCCATGGCTACGCCGATGTCGGCACGCTTCAGGGCAGGGGCGTCATTGACCCCGTCACCGGTCATGGCCACCACCAGTTCATTACCCTGCAATGCCTTTACCAAGCGCAGCTTCTGTTCCGGGCTGGTGCGGGCAAATACATTGTTATCAAGGGCCTTCTGGCTGAGCATCGCCTCGTCCATCGATTCCAGCTCGGCCCCTGTGAGTGACCGGTCGGGGTTGCTGATGCCCATGTTGCCGGCGATCGCTCGCGCTGTGGCTACATGGTCTCCGGTGATCATCTTGACCTGGATGCCGGCGGAGTAGCAGCGTGCGATCGCTTCAATAGCCTCCGGGCGTGGCGGATCGACAATACCGATCAGCCCGATCAGGATCAGGTCGCCGTCCACGTCCTCGAAATTGAGCGACTGCTGTACCCGGTCAACCGGCCGCATGGCGATGGCCAGGGTGCGCTGTCCGCGGGCCGCGATGGACTCGGTCTGGGTAGCCCAGAAGGCCGGGTCTATCGGTTGTGTGCCCATGGTGGTGATCTGGCTGGTACAGCGGGGCAGGATCGCCTCAATGGCCCCCTTGATGTAGATACAGCCTTGGTCGGTGTGGTCATGGTGCAGGGTGGCCATGAACCGGTGTTCCGATTCAAACGGGATTACGTCGGTTCGCGGCATCTGTTCAAGCAGTAGTGTCTGGTCAAATCCTCCCTTCATGCCCAGCACCACCAGTGCTCCCTCCATGGGATCGCCATTCAGTTTCCAGTTGCCCTCCTCCTCGGTCAGGGTGGCATCGTTGCAGAGCATGGCAGCCCGGCAGCAACTGCTCAGCAGGGGATGGTTTGTATCCATGGGGTTGCCCTGTTGGTCAACGAACTGGCCGTGTGGGTCGTAGCCGTTGCCCTCCACCTCGCAGCTCCCGTCGGCAAATACCAGCGACTGGACCATCATCTCATTGCGGGTCAGGGTGCCGGTCTTGTCCGAGCAGATCACGTTCACCGAGCCCAGGGTCTCCACCGCCGGCAGGCGCCGGATAATGGCGTTCCGGGCCGCCATGCGCTGTACGCCGATAGCCAGGGTGATGGTGATAATGGCGGGCAGTCCCTCCGGTATGGCGGCTACCGCCAGGCCGACTGCAGCCAGGAACATCTCCTCCAGGGAGTTGTCATGTACCAGTACGCCAAACAGGGCGGCTATCAGGGCGATGCCCAGGATGGCGATGGAGAGCCGGCTGGCAAACTGGGCCATCTGTCGGGTCAGCGGGGTGTTCAGTACCTGCACCTGGGCCAGTAGTGTACTGATTCGGCCGATCTCGCTCAGTTCGCCGGTAGCCACCACCAGGCCGGTTCCCTGGCCGAAGGTAACCAGTGTGCCGGAATAGGCCATGCAGTCCCGGTCACCCAGAGAAGCATCGATATCCACGGGGTCAACGCTCTTCTCCACTGGCAGGGATTCACCGGTGAGCATCGCTTCGTCGACGCGCAGGTTGCGCACGCTGATCAGCCGCAGGTCGGCCGGAACCCGGTCACCGGACTGGATGAATACCAGGTCGCCGGGGACAATCTGCTCCGCCGGCAGGGTAAAACGTTTCCCGTCCCGGATTACCATGGCCTGGGGTGACAGCATGTTACGAACTGCTTCCAGGGCCCGCTCGGCTTTACCCTCCTGGATAAAGCCGATAATCGCATTGATGATAACGACACCGAAAATAACCCCGGAATCGATAAAATGACCCATGGCAGTAGTGACTGCCCCGGCGACCAGCAGAACGTAAATCAATACGTTCTTGAACTGCTCGAGGAAGCGCACCAGTGCGCTGCGTGCTGCCGGTGGATTGAGTCGGTTGGGGCCATATTTCTCCAGGCGCTGCTCCACTTCCGCGGCGGTTAAACCCTGTTCACAGCTGGAGAGTTCCTGTAAGGCTTCGCTCACCGGCTTGGCATGCCAGGTGGTGGGGGTTGCGTCAACTTCAGTGTTCTTTTTCAGCTTGGTATCGACGGTCATATTTTGGTGCCAATGATCAGATAAATGGATTCTTTACGTGGCGGGCTAAAATGGCCTACCCGAATGATGATACAACTGCCGCCATTACGGATTGACAGGCGTCAACATTTGGTCCTGGTTGTCGGACGGCATCCGGTATCTCGTATAAGATTGTTTTAAATGGTTTTGGTTCTTGGTTTATGACCCCTGGGCGGATGTATGACGACACTGACATTTCTGGGTGCGGCACAACGGGTAACCGGTTCCTGCTACCTGATCAGAAACGGGCAACAGCAGATTCTGTTGGAGTGCGGCATGCTGCAGGGGGAAAACAGCAACGGCAAGCGGGGTGGCAAGCGAAAAAAATCCAACACAACCGGGAACAACGGGAGCCATTTTCCGTTTGAAGTGGCGGATATCGATGCGGTCGTCATCTCCCATGCCCACCTGGATCACTCCGGTATGCTGCCCTTGCTGGCCAAACAGGGCTATCAAGGCCCGATCTATATGACCCGGCAGACCCAGGCGCTGCTGCCGACCATGCATAAGGATGCCGCTTTCCTGCAGGAGAAGGATGCGGAGTGGGAGAACAAGCGCCGGGCCCGGGCCGGTAAAAAGGCCGTGGAGCCTCTCTTCAATACGGCGGACGTGGAGCTGGAACTGGGGCTGTGTCAGGGCATGGCCTACGGCGAAGAGGCAGAGATTCTGCCCGGTATCCGGCTCTGTTTTCGTGAAGCGGGGCATATTCTGGGCTCAGCCATTGTGGAGCTCTGGTTCGATGACAAGGGGGATACCCGCAAACTGGTCTTTTCGGGGGATCTGGGGAACAGTCAGGCACCGCTGATGCGGGATCCGGCCATCATCACCGAGGCGGATCTGTTACTGATGGAATCCACCTACGGCAATCGGGATCACCAGCCCCTGGAGCAGACCCTGGATGAGTTCCGCGCCGCTCTGGATGAGGCGGCCGATAGCGGTGGCAATGTGCTGATCCCTTCCTTTGCTGTGGGCCGTACTCAGGATCTGATCTATCACCTGGGGCAGCTTTACCACGCAGGGCAGTTGAAGCAGAACAATATCTACATCGACAGCCCCATGGCCACCAGTATCAGTGAGATCTATGAACAGAACACCCGGCTGTTCAATAAGGATGATCCGGAGTTCCGCCAGATCATGACCCATGACTGGCAGCAGTGGCTGCCGATCCTGCGCTTTACCCGCAGCGTGGAGGAGTCGATGGCGCTGAACAAGATCGCCGGCGGCGCCATTATTATTGCCGGCAGCGGTATGTGCCACGGTGGGCGTATCCGTCACCATTTGAAATACAACCTGTGGCGCAAGAACACCCACCTGATCATCGCCGGTTTCCAGGCCCGGGGCACCCTCGGGCGACTGTTGGTGGATGGGGTGAAGAAGGTGAAGATTCTCGGCAGCGAGATAGCCGTGAAGGCCCAGATTCACACCCTGGGTGGCTTCTCCGCCCACGCCGGGCAGTCCCAGTTACTGGAGTGGGCCGGCCATATGCGTAAATCCATGCCGCGTCTCTACCTGGTGCACGGGGAGAGTGAAAGCATGCTGGCCCTGCAGAAACGGTTCATTGAAGAGTTCAACTGGGACGCCTCTATTCCGACCCTGGGTGAAATAATTCACTTCTAGGGGGCAGATGGCCGGTTTGCTGGCCTTGTGTGCGCCCTGGAGGCGTGTGAATACGCCTCCAGGAGGGTTCTGCCCAGTGGGTCGGTTTTTCCCGTCTGGTCCGATGGGCCATCAGCCCAGGGGGGCATCCGGAAGGGCAGGCCGCTGGCTCACGAGCTGGTCGAGCCGGGTAAGGCCACTGGTGAGCATGAGTTCTATCACGTCGGCAGAAACCGGTTTGCTGTACAGGTAGCCCTGTCCCTCCTGGCAACCGGTCTGTTTCAGAAAACTGGCCTGTGCCTCGGTCTCCACGCCTTCGGCAATGACGGTGAGTCCCAGACTCTTGCCCATGGCGATTATGGCGTCCGCGATAGCCATGTCATTGCGGTCACCGGGAATATCGCGCACGAACGACTGATCGATCTTCAGCTTGTGGATCGGCAGCTGTTTGAGATAGCTGAGCGAGGAGTAGCCGGTGCCGAAGTCATCGATCGCCAGGGTCAGTCCCAGGTCACGTAGTGCCTGTAACTGGGGAATGGCGGCTCCACCCTGCTGCATGATAAAGCTCTCCGTGACCTCCAGCTCCAGGTGCTCGGTCTGTAGCTGGGTCTCGTCCAGTACGGCCATCACTTCATTGACCAGGTTTCCCCGTTGCAGTTGGGGACCGGCAATATTGACTGCGATGCGGCCAAAGTCGAGCCCTTGCTGCTGCCACAGCTGACCCTGCTGACAGGCGGTTTTAAGCACCCACTCGCCAATCGGATGAATCAGACCGGACTCCTCCGCCAGCGGAATGAACTTGGCGGGTGAGATGGTCCCCAGTTCCGGGTGGTTCCAGCGCAGCAGGACTTCCAGGCCGATTACCCGGTCAGTTTGAAGATCGTATTGGGGCTGATAAAGCAGGCAAAGCTGCTTTTCATCTATCGCCTGGCGCAGGTTGTTTTCCAGCAGCACCCGTTCGAAGGCGTTGCGGGTCAGCTCCTCGGTGTAGAACTGGTAGGTGTTACGCCCCTCTTCCTTGGCCCGATACATGGCCGAGTCGGCGTTGCGCAGCAGGGTGCTGGGGTCCTCGCCATCCTGTGGGCAGATGCAGATGCCGAGACTGGCTGTGACACGTATCGAGTGCTCAACCAGCTGGAATGGCTCGGCAAAAATGGCCGTCAGCTTCTCCGCCGCGATACCCGCATTCTCCGGTTTGCCGATATCCTCCAGCAGCAGTACGAACTCGTCTCCGCCAATCCGGGCCACTGTGTCGTCCTGCCGGGTGGCCTGTAACAGCTTTTGTGATACCTCCTGCAGTAGCTGATCCCCTACCGGATGGCCCAGGCTGTCATTGATGTGTTTGAAGTTATCCAGGTCGAGGAAAATCACCGCCAGCAGGGAGTTGTGGCGTTGTGCATGCTTGACGGCCTGTTCCAGTCGCTCATTGAGCAGCAGACGGTTGGGCAGGTCAGTCAGTGCATCATGGTGACCAAGGTGGTCCAGTTTCTCCTGGGACTGCTTGATATGGGTAATGTCAGCGAAGATGCCCACGTAGTGGGTCAGGTTCCCTTCGGCGTCCACCACCCGGTTGATGGTCTGCCACTTGGGGAACAGCTCACCATTCTTGCGGCGATTCCACATCTCGCCACGCCAGTGGCCGGTCTCATTCAGGTTGCGCCACATGTCGCGAAAGAAGCTCTGGTCATGGTGTCCGGATTTGAAAATACGGGGATTCTTGCCGATCACCTCTTCCCGGGAGTAACCCTGAATACGGGTGAAAGCTTTATTCACATCCAGAATCCTGGCATTGGCGTCGGTAATGATCACGCCTTCGTCCGTGTTCTCGAACACGCTGGCGGCCAGGCGCAGCCGTTCCTCTATCTGTCGGGTATGGGTCAGGTCATGCATGCTGATTAACATGCCGGTGCTGGTGCCGGATTCGTCCCGCAGCCGTTTTATTTTGACCTCGACCGGTTTTTTGTCCGGATTGCGGGTGTCGTTTTCGTCCAGGGTGAAGATGCTTTCGGTGCCGTCTATGAGTTTACTGCAGATGGGGCACCTATGGGCCCCACCGTCCGGATGCAACATTTCGGTGATGGGCTGGCCCAGGCTCTGCTCCGGCTCCAGCCCGGTCATCTGGTAGAACGCCTTGTTCGCCTTTAACAGCTGAAGATCCGTATCCAGCAGATAGACGGCATCGTCAAATTGATCCAGGGCCTGGGTCCATTCCGAGTTGGCCAACGCCAACTTCTGTTCCACCCGTTTTCGATCAGTAATATCCCGTCCCAGTATAATCAGTCCACGCCGTGTGCCGTCATCAAGGTGCAGGGGGACTTTTATCACATCGTAGATGGCGGTAGTGCCGTCCATCCTGGGAATGGCCTCTTCGCAACGTAACGTCCTCCTGTTTCTCCAGGCCCTTTCATCACTCTCCTCGCAGGCAAGGAATGCCTTTCGATACATGGGGGCGGTGAAATCGGCCAGCTCCGAATCGGTCTTGCCCCGGTAATCCACACCAGTCAGCGCAAATAGCTCCAGGTCGGCGTCGTTAGCTTGCAGCCAGCGCCCCTGGCCATCCTTGAAACAGATGATGTCCGGGGTGGCGTTAATCAGGGTGCGTAGCTGCGACTCGCTCTCCTGTTGTGCCGCCTCTGCCTGTTTGCGTTCGGTAATATCGACCGCTACAGCGATGTGATTGGTTGGCTCCTCGTCGGGGTGCCAGGTCGGGGATACGGTGAGATTACACCAGATGATGGAGCCATCCCGGTGGATGTAGCGCTTTTCCATCTCAAACTGGTCTATCTCGCCGGTCAGCAGCAGATCCAGGTTACTTTCATCCCGTTGATGGTCTTCGGGGTGGGTGATCTGTGGAAATGTCTTGCCCCCGGTCATCTCTTCGCTTGTATAACCCAGCATGTCGCAGTAACGCTGGTTGATGCGCAGAATACGTCCGGTTTTGGAATCGATCAGGGCGACCCCTACCGCCGCCTGTTCAAAAATGGTGCGAAAACGCTTTTCACTTAATAACAGTTCCTGGCGTGCCCGGTATTGATCGGAGATCTTGCGGATAATAAGGATCAACTGCTCCTTGTCCGGAAGTTTTATCAGGCGGGCTTCGTAGTGATGTTCCACGCCCCTCACGGTCAGGTCATACTCGAACACCTGCATTTCGTTGGTTCTAAGGGTCTGGTTGATCCTGTCTTCCAGCAGTTGGGACAGGGACTCTGGCAGGCTCTCCCGTAACGGTCTGCCAAGGAACACCTCTGGTTCAACATAGAGCTCGTCGACGCTTTGTGTCCGGTAGTCCAGCACGGTCCCATCCGGCGCCAGTCTGAAATAGATATCCGGCAAGGCCTGGAACAGCGTTTGCAGTTCAAGTTCTTGTGCCTGGAGGTTGCGCAGCCCCTCCTTGATCTCCTCCTCTGCCTGTTTGATCTGGGATATGTCTCGCCCTATACCGAAAACCCCCTCGATTTTGCCCTCGATGATCAATGGTCCCTTGGTGGTCAGGTAGGGCCGGGACTGGTCTCTGGTGAACAGAGTTTCATGGACAGTTCGGGTCTCCTTCGATTCCAGAATGTGTTGGTCATCCTGGCGGAACCTTTGTGCCAGATCTTCCGGAAACAGCTGGAAATCATTTTGACCGATGATCTGCTCCATCGGCATGTCCAGCAGCCTCGACAACGCCGGATTGGCCACCAGATAACGCCCCTCCAGATCCTTGATGAAAATGACGTCACTGGAGTTCTCGGTGATTGAATTCAACAGCCTAAGGGTGCGGACGCGGTCCGCCTGCAAGGCCTGACCCCGTTGCATGGAGATGGCCACCTGGCCCACCAGTCGCCTCATCAGCAGGTAAAGCAGCAGTGAAGTGGCCAGTATGAACAGCCAGCCTTTCAGGGTGCTGGCGATATTGATCGCCTCCGGTGTCTCCAGCAGCCTGCTCACCAACATGTCAGAAAACAGGATGTAGAGCATGGAGAGCAGGGCGTAGATCAGGACAATCTTCATGACCCCTGCACCGCTGAGATTGCTTTCCCGGAGGTTGGTGTAACGCTGTTCGGATTTCATGCAGCGAAAATAGGCCTGTAAAAGGGCAACTGTAATCCTATTTTTTAACGTGTATTGCCCGAAGTTAATTCTATTGCTGGGGCGGTTCAGCGCGTCCGTTTATCACTGATCTGTATAGGGACCGCCCTGGCAGCCGTTGTAGTTGTCACGGGTACTGATGGGGCCTGGTCGTTATTGTTCGTCATTCATGGGCCCCGACTGACAAATTAAAGTATTCAAGGCTGCCCAATATAGCGTCAATCTTGAGCGAACCTTGAACTATATAGAGGGTATCGTGGATGTATCGATCCGGGCAAATCAGGATAAGAGATGATTGTCCTGGATCAGCCCCGGGGGCTGCGTTTGTGCGCTCGATGATGGCTGAACCCGTTGCAGATTACCGGGTCTGTTCCGGGATGAGCCGATGACAGTAATCAAGAAAGTACATCGCTAAGGAGTCAGTACTCACTTCGATTAGAGTAGTGATTGTAGCAGATTTTTATTTTTATGCGGATCTGCCCGCTTTGCTGCCGACTCTCCCGCAGGTGGGTAGGCGATCGGTGAGCATTTTTCTGTTTTTTGATCGGCTGGCAGATTTTTCCGGGCAAAAAAAACCGGCGGTGACCGCCGGTGACAACGTGCAGGCTTGATAACTGCTGTGATCTGATAAGCCCGGTTTATGGATGCGGTGGTGGACGATTCAGGTCCGGTTTTTCTGCTGGGCCGTTCTATCTGCAATCGTTTTTGTCTTCTGATCGCAGCTGGTGATAAAGCCCGCCTGACGCTGCATCATCTGGAAATAGAGCTCCGCGCCCGGTTTAAGGTTGCTGCCGTAGAGGTCAGATATGCCGGCGTCCGGTTGGTCCTGGCCTACTTTCATAAAGTTCTGGCAACCGGCGATGTAGCTCTCCGTTGCATCGGCGCTAGCCAGGGTGATCTGTTGGCTACCATACAGGTGGTAGCGCCAGGCCAGATAGGTCGGCACGGAGTCGTTAATGCCCAGGGATCCGCGATAGGGAGCCAGTGTTTCAGCCAGCTGCCTTCCCATCTCCTTGATTCGGGTGAGCAGTTTCACTTCGTTTTTCAGATAGGTATCGGCATTGTCCGGATCCAACTGCACCAGCTTGGGGGTAATGTGACGTACCGCCATTGCCGCCAGTTTCGGGTCTGCCCAGAAGCCCAGATCGCTGTAATCCTGGCGGGCATCCGGCATCAGCAGTTGCCCGGGGATATCGGCCGATTTCGGCAACAAGGGAAGATGATTTGACAGCGCATACATGTTCCGCTCCATGGCGGGAAATTCATTCTGTACGGCACGGGAGATCTGCTTTTCCAGGCCGGCACCAACCCAGATCACCATATCGGCTGCGACCAGCTGCAGTTTCTGGGACGGGGTCAGGCTGGCCTTGTCTACTTCTCCGCCCTCCATCAGGAGTACGGGGTCAGCGACGCCTGTCATCAGGCCACTGACCAGGGAGTGCAGAGGGGGGATGCTAACCACGACCCGGGGGGCCGCCATGGTTGTGGATGCAAAGATCAGTAGCGTAAGGGACAGGGCCAGGTGTCGGTAACCGGCTGTTATAATTTTCATACTCCACCTCCAGGGATGTCTTGTCTGACAGATCGCAGTGGTGGAATTTAAGATGATCCGGGGAGCCTTTAATAGCATAAATAGGGGGATAACCGGGCTGGGAGTCCTACAGAGTGAGAAAAATAGGACAAATCCCGCAATATCGGACTATTGCTGGGTTTTTCGACGGATTTTAAGGGGCGTTAAATATCCGCTAATTTGCCCCGTGCAGAGGGCATGCTTTGTGGCGTGGGTACAGGGGGGCGGGGAACTGCAATACTGCGTAATAAAAAGGCCTGCATGCGCAGGCCTTGCTATATCTGGTCGGGGTGAGAGGATTCGAACCTCCGGCCCCTGCCTCCCGAAGGCAGTGCTCTACCAGGCTGAGCTACACCCCGTAATCGTTTTTAGCTCCTGCGTCTGACAGAAAAGTCGGCCAGGGCAGCGAGTGCGTCGCGGAAAGGAGATTCGGGAACTGCTTCCAGGGCCTGCTTGGCCTTGTCGGCTTCCTCCGCGGCGAGGCGCGCAGTGTACTCGATAGCATCGGTTGATTCAATGGCCGCCATGACAGTTTGTATATGTTCCCGGCCACCTTTTTCTATAATTTCCCGCAGCGTGGCGCGCTGCTCGGGGGTGCCTACCTGCATGGCGCGCAGAATCGGTAGGGTTGGTTTGCCCTCTTCCAGGTCGTCGCCGATATTCTTGCCAATCTCTTCGCTGGATGTGCTGTAATCGAGGGCGTCATCGATAATCTGGAAGGCGATTCCCAGGTGCAGGCCATAATCGGCGATCGCCTGCTCCTGCTCTGGTGTGGCATCCGCCAGCACCGCGCCAAGCCGGGCGCCGGCCTCGAACAGGGTGGCGGTCTTGCGCAGGATAACCTCCCGATACTTCTCTTCGGTGGTGTCCGGGTCGTTGCAATTGAGCAGTTGAAGCACTTCACCCTCGGCGATCAGGTTGGTGGCGCGGGCGAGCACTTCCATTACCCGCATCCGGTTGATATCCACCATCATCTCGAACGAGCGGGTATAGAGGAAATCTCCCACCAGCACGCTGGCCGCATTACCCCAGACCGCGTTGGCAGTGTCCCGGTTGCGCCGCATATCGGACTCGTCCACCACATCGTCGTGCAGCAGGGTGGCGGTGTGAATGAACTCGATTACCGCTGCCAGGTCCACATGTTCCTTACCCTGATAACCCAGCGCCCGGGCAGCCAGCAGTACGATCATCGGGCGCAGCCGTTTGCCGCCACTGTTAATAATGTAGTGGCCCACCTGATTGATGAGTACCACGTCCGACTGGAGCCGGTGCAGGATCAGGGCGTCGACCGCCTTCATGTCTTCCGCTGCCAGCTCGCGGATTGCGCTCATTTCCATGGGGATGTCTTAAACTGCTTTAGTTTTAGGGTAATATTTCAGGAGTGGAGCATGCTAGGAGCCTACCATGGTGCTGTCAAGCACGGCCGCTGATAGTCGTTAAATGCCAGGGTGGCTGGGCGGTGATTTTAGTCTTTTTTTCTGTGGAGTGATTGACCTGTGTCGCTGGCACGGGTAGAATTCCGCCTCTTTCGTTGGCGCGTCTGTCTATTTGCGCGCCGAAATTAGCAGATTTTTGCGGGGATTTGGTATGTATGCCGTAATTCAGACCGGGGGTAAACAGTACCGGGTTTCCGAAGGCGACACGGTTAAAGTCGAAAAGCTGAGTGCCGAAGAGGGTGCTACGCTTGACCTTGATAAGGTCCTGATGGTCGCCAACGGCGAAGATATAAAAATTGGCACCCCCTATGTGGCCGGTGGCAAGGTTACCGCCACGGTTAAATCCCATGGGCGGGGCAAGAAAGTGACGATCCTGAAATTCAAGCGGCGTAAACACCACATGAAACGTCAGGGGCATCGTCAGTGGTACACGGAACTCGAAATTACCGGAATCAGCGCAGGCTGAGGGCAGGGTTAGGCAATGGCACATAAGAAAGCAGGCGGTAGTACACGTAACGGCCGCGATTCAGAGTCAAAACGTCTTGGCGTCAAAGTGTTCGGTGGCCAGTCCATCAACGCCGGCGGCATCATCATTCGTCAGCGTGGCACTGCTGTGCACAATGGCGTGAACGTTGGTCTGGGCAAGGACCACACACTGTTTGCCAAGGTGGATGGTGTGGTGAAGTTTGAAACCAAGGGTCCGAAAAATCGTCGCTACGTCAGCGTGATTCCGGCCTGATCGCGCCACCGCTCTAACAGCTATAAAAGGCCTCGTCATAATGACGGGGCTTTTTACGTTATGACGATTGATTAATTACAGGGTGTCAGGCGTCCATGAAATTTGTTGATGAAGCCACGATCCGCGTAGAAGCCGGCAAGGGTGGTAACGGCGCCGTCAGCTTTAGACGCGAAAAATATATCCCCCGGGGTGGTCCCGATGGCGGCGATGGAGGTGACGGTGGCAGTGTCTACCTGGTGGCTGATTCCGGGCTGAACACCCTGGTGGACTTCCGGCATCAACGTCGTCACCGGGCACACAGTGGTCAGCAGGGGATGGGGCGTAACTGCACCGGGCGCAGTGCCGAGGATCTGATTGTCAAGGTGCCGGTGGGAACCCGGGTGACCGACATGGAGACCGGGGAACTGATGGGTGAACTGCTCAGCCACGGACAGCGGCTACTGGTGGCCAAGGGTGGTTTCCATGGTATCGGCAATGCCCGCTTCAAGAGTAGTACTAACCGCGCGCCACGCCAATTTACCCCCGGCTCAATGGGTGAGGAGCGGGATATCCGCCTGGAACTGATCCTGCTGGCGGATGTGGGCCTGCTGGGGATGCCCAATGCCGGGAAGTCCAGTCTGATCAGCAAGGTTTCCAGTGCCACGCCCAAGGTGGCGGATTATCCTTTTACTACCTTACACCCCAATCTGGGGGTGGTCAGTCTGGGTACCGGCAACAGTTTTGTGATTGCGGATATCCCGGGTGTGATTGAGGGGGCGGCGGAAGGGGCCGGACTGGGCCTGCAGTTTCTGAAGCACCTGAACCGGACCCGATTGCTGTTGCACCTGGTGGATATGGCGCCGATGGACGAAGGGGTGTCACCGGCAGACGAGGTGCGGTTGATCGCCTCCGAACTGGAGAAGTACAGCGATGATCTGTACGAGCGGGAGCGCTGGCTAGTGCTTAACAAAATGGACCTGATGCCCGCCGAAGAGTTTGCCGAAAGACGTGCCGCCGTGTTGCAGGAGTTGGATTGGCAGGGGCCGGTCTATTCGATCTCGGCACTGACCGGTGCAGGAACCCGGGAACTGATGCAGGACCTGATGAAACGGTTGAAGCTGCTGCGTGAACTGGATGCGCCGGCCAAGCCGGAAGAGAAAACCGAAGAGCCGTGGGACCCCTTGAAGGAGTAGCAGGCAGCCTATGAACATGTCCCGGGAGAAATTTACCTCGGCCAGGCGTTGGGTGGTGAAGATCGGCAGCGCCCTGCTGACCGATGATGGAAAGGGGCTGGCGCGGGAAGCGTTGGCTGGCTGGGTTGAGCAGATGGCTGCCTGGGTGTTGGCCGGTAACCAGCTGATCCTGGTCTCTTCCGGGGCGGTGGCCGAGGGTATGAGCCGCATGGGCTGGACTACGCGACCCACCACATTGCACCAGTTGCAAGCGGCCGCTGCCATCGGCCAGATGGGGTTGGTGCGGGCCTATGAGACCTGTTTTCGCTCCCATAATCTGCACACCGCGCAGGTGTTGCTGACCCATGATGACCTGACCAACCGGCGGCGATATCTGAATGCCCGCAGTACTTTGCGGACGCTGCTTAAACTGGGTGTGGTGCCGGTGGTGAATGAGAATGATACGGTGGCAAACCAGGAGTTGCGTTTCGGTGACAACGATACCCTGGCGGCGCTGGTAGCCAATCTGGTGGAGGCGGATCTGCTGGTGCTGTTGACCGATCAGCAGGGTCTGTATGACAGCGACCCGCGGCAAAACCCCGATGCGGTGCTGATCAGTGAAAGTCGAGTGGACAATCCCCAGCTGGACCGGGTGGCCGGTGGCAGTTCGGGCCTGCTGGGTCGGGGCGGTATGATCACCAAGATACGGGCCGCCCGACTGGCGGCGCGGTCCGGAACTGCCACTATTATCGCTCCCGGAGTGGGCGAGCAGATCCTGACCCGGATAGCTGCCGCTGAACCGGTCGGCACCCTGTTGTTGCCGGTACAGGAGGCGCAGGCGGCACGCAAGCGCTGGCTGGCGGGCCACCTGCAGGTGCGCGGCCGTCTGGTGGTGGATGCCGGTGCGGTGCGGGTGTTACGGGAGTCGGGGCGCAGTCTGCTGGCGGTCGGTGTGAAACAGGTGGTTGGCCAGTTCTCCCGGGGCGAAGTGGTGGCCTGTGTAGATGAGCAGGGTCGGGAAGTGGCGCGGGGCCTGGTCAACTACAACTCCATTGAGAGTGATCGCATCAAGGGTGTCGCCTCCAGTCGCATCCAGGAGATCCTGGGTTACGTGGATGAGGAGGAGCTGATCCACCGGGACAATCTGGTGCTGGTTTAATCAGTCCTCCCCTGTTGTCAAATCAACAGGTCGACCCGCGGCGCGGGTTCCTTCTCTGCTCCCTTCTCTATGCGTGGCTGGCAACTGATCAGGCGCTCGGCTTTCACCTGGTGTGCTTCTGACAGGTAGTGCTCAATGCTACTGGTGCGCTCGCCGGCCAGCTGATTCAGTTGCTGCTGGCTGATCTCTATCGGTGCTGGATCGATTGGATCGGGTCTCTTTTCTTTCTCATCGGAAGTTTCCTGCGCGCTTTTGGCTGCCGCCAGCAGGCGTTCCCGCTCGATCTCCTGCAGGGCTTCAATATCGCTGGCTGTCGTGACACCGCAGAGTCGCACGTACACCTCCGGCCGCTCGTTGAGCAGTTCGGCTATCTTGTCCAGATAGGCGTGTTGGTCCGGGTTCAGTCGACTTGAACCCGGGGCGAACGGGATCGGGTCCAGCTGGATCTTGGCGGCGGCGTCTCCGGCTATCTCCACCAGGGTGAGCAGGGTGCCGAAGGGGAAAAGTGCCGTTGCCAGGTAGGTTTTGGCGCCCTTTTTCATGGCCCGGCCGATAGCCTGGTTGATGGCGTCACTCGGATCGACCTGGATGTTATCCATGGCGCCGCTGATGGGCAGGGAGAGTTGGATCCGGTTGTTCTTGTCCTTCAGCATGCCCAGGGCGGTCTCCAGCGGGATGCTCAACTGCTGCTGCATGGCAGCCATCTTGTCTGCATCGAGAGGTTCCACCTCCAGCTGATTCAGTGTCAGGTCACTGTTGCCATCCACCTGGCCCGCCTTGGCGCTGAGCTGGATGTCGCTGTTGGCCTCGCCGCTCTGCAGCTGATAACCCAGCAATGGGATGGTGTAGGCGGACAGCGGTGGTAGCTCCAGGCCTTCAATACGCCCCTTTACTGCGAAAGTTGGCTGGGCGGCGAACAGGGCCACATCCCCATCCAGGTTCAGGGTGGTGTTTTTATCCAAAATACCCTTCAGCACCAGGGTGGCGGGTTGGTCTGCCGGGGTATTGGTGATGCCCTCCAGGCGGAACTGCTCCGGCTTGATGAGCAGCTGGTATACCGGGTCTGTGGTGCGATCCTCAAAGCTGATACGGTTCTCGCCGGTGAGGGTGACCTGTCCGATAGTGATCGGGCTTGGTTGGCTCGCTGGCGGTTCGTTTTGTGTGGGTGTTTGGCCGGTCATGCGTTGTATCACATCGGCCAGCCGTTGCAGATTGAGCTGCTTGTCGGACTGGCGGATCACCACCTGGGTCAGGCCGTTGGCTTCGATCCGGTCGATCTGTAATCCGTGACTGGCCGAGTAGCTGGGTTGGCGGATCTGCAGTTCATGCAGGGCGAGCATGGCGGGAGTGGAGGCTTTATCGGACGCTGGGGTTCCCCCGATAGTGATCGCCCGGGCGTCGATGTGGGTGGCGGTCAAGCCATCGGCACTGTCACCCGCAAGGCCGTTGATGGTGAGGGAATCCAGGGCCAGCAGTTGCAACCCGGTCTGTTGATCGCTCGCCTCCAGGGCGTTGGCGCTCAGATCGCCCGACGGACTGATACGGGTATCGTGCCCATTCTGAACCAGCTCCAGCCTGCCCTGCCAGTTGATATCCCCCAGCCCGGCAGCGGCCTGCTTCTCCAGCAGTCTGAGCTGGGCCGGACCGTCGCTGAGAGTGCCGTCAAGGGTAACGGCTGTCTGTTTTTCGTCCCGGTTTAACTGGGCGTCACCCTGCCAGCTGAACGATGCGTTGGTCAGTTCCTGTGTGGGGGTGGTCAGCTTGGTTCCGGTCAGTTTCAGGCTGCCTGGCAGTTGCGCCGCCATGCTCTCTCCGGCCAGACTGAGAGTCGCTTTTTCCAGTGACAGCTCGATCTGTTTCAGGCTCGCTTGGTTGTCGGCGAGCTGGATGTCCGGCGACTGAATATGGAGACGGCTGCTGCTGAGAATCTTTCGGGCGATATCATCCGATGCCAGGGTCAGACTGCCCTGCCACTCCAGACCCTGGTGGTTGTAGCTGATCTGTTCGTTCGGCATGTCGAAACGGAGTGCTGATGAAGTGAGGCCGCCGTCGATTGAGAGGTTGTCAGCGTTCTGCTTCAGCTGGCCCTGCCAGGCAAGACTGCTGCCGGCAATGGCCTGTTTCTGATCGCCGATCTGGTAATCGGCCAGGCTGATGTTGCCGTTATGGGTGATCTGGGGAGTGCCTGATGGTGTGATCGACAGGAGCAGTGTTCCATCCATGCTCAGTTTTCCCGTTAACTGGTTCAACTGTGACGCTGCCAGCTTGGCGTAGCCATCCAGGGCGAGGGAATCGATCCGGACTTCGCCATCAAACGATGGGGTGTCGGCAAACGGGGTGAAGTTGCCCTGCAGGGTGATCGGCGCCTGGTCGATACTGCCCTGTAACGCCACCTGGGCTATGCCTGTCGGATTGTCCGTGGCGATATCCGTCAACAGCAGATCAGTGACCTGGATCCGGGTGGTCAGTTGGGGCGCCTGGTAGTCAACGAGCGCCTCTTGCAGGCTGAAGCGGTTCAGGTGGACGGCCCAAGGGGTTGTCTCGGTGGGGGCTTTTTCTGTGGATAGGGGGAACAGCATACCGCCAATCTGGATCTGGCTCTGGGTGCCGTTCTGAATCAGTTTCAACGTCACGCCCGACAGCTCCAGTCCGGTAATGACCAGCTGTTTGCTGAACAGCGGAGCCCAGGCCAGTTGCAGATCGAGCCGGGGCAGAGTCAGTTGCTCCTCCCCTTGATTGGTTACTCTCAGTTCATCCAGCCGGAGGGTGGCGGTAAAGGGGTTGAAGTCCACATTGGCGACCGAGACCCGTTCCCCGCCCTGTTGCCTGATCCACTCCTTCAGTGCGTAGTTGATGCCCAGTGGCAGCAGGGAGAGGGTGGCGATAACCAGGATTAACAGGATGGAGAGTGTGATGATCAGGCCGTGACGGCGTTTATGCTTATTGTCAGGTGCTTCGGTCATGCTGGCTCGTCCCTTTGCGGTTGCTCTTGTGCTTCAGGGGGTGGAGTATAACCCAGGCAGAGTCGGGTAAAACCAGAGTCAGCCTGTTGTATTAGCAGGGCTTGTATATTGCCGGAGGGAATCGCAGGCAGAAAAAAACCGGCTTTTGGCCGGTTTTTTCTGGATACGCAGGTGCTACTGTTTACAGCGATTTGATCTGCGCATTCAGGCGGCTTTTATGACGGGCAGCCTTATTCTTGTGGATAAGGCCGGTATTTGCCGCACGGTCGATCACCGGTACCGCCTGTTTGTAAGCCTCAGTGGCCTTTTCCTTATCGCCAGTCGCCAACGCCTTCACTACGTTTTTCAGGTAGGTGCGCATGTTGCTGCGACGCGACGCATTGTTCTGGCGATGCTTTTCGGCCTGACGCGCACGTTTGCGGGCTTGTGGTGAATTGGCCAAGGTCTGTCTCCAAAAATTCAGTAAAATTGAGTGTCTCGTTAAAGAGCGCGGTATTTTGATGGCTGGACCCTGGTTTGTCAACAGCTAATTGTCGGCCGGTTTGTCGTTACGGTTGCCTGGACCGATCTGGCTCCGGTCGGTGGGGCGTGGCCGGATTCTCCTGACCAACCCGCGCTAAAAAGCCTATAATCCGCCTTTTGGCCGCCGCCCGCGGTAACTTAATTTTTTCAGGTTGCAGACAGACGCATGTTCAGATCACTGGCCAAGGTGGGCTCCAATACCCTGTTGTCGCGTATCCTCGGATTTGTCCGGGATCTGGTGGTGGCCCACACCTTTGGTGCCAACGCGGGTACGGATGCCTTCTTCGTCGCCTTCAAGATACCCAATTTTCTACGCCGCCTGTTTGCCGAAGGGGCCTTTGCGGTCGCGTTTGTGCCGGTACTGACCGAGTACAAGGAGCGGCGCAGTTTTGCAGAACTGAAGTTGTTTGTCGATCACGTGGCCGGTACCCTGGGGGCGATTCTGCTGGCGGTCACCCTGGCGGGGGTGCTGGGGGCACCGGTCCTGGCAATGGTCTTCGCGCCCGGTTTCATCGGCTCGGAAGGCAAGCTGGATCTGGCCGTGGATATGCTGCGGCTCACCTTTCCCTACCTGTTTTTCATCTCCCTGACCGCTTTTGCCGGGGGGATTCTCAATGCCCATGGTCGGTTCGGTGTGCCGGCCTTTACCCCGGTATTCCTCAATGTGTCCCTGATCAGCTGTGCGCTCTGGCTGGCGCCCCTGCTAGAGCGCCCGATCATGGCGTTGGCCTGGGGCGTGCTGTTCGCCGGCATCCTGCAACTGCTGTTTCAGTACCCGTTTCTGCGCCAGATACGGCTGTTTCCGCGCTTTATTCCTGCGCCGAAGGATGAGGGGGTGCGGCGCATCGGGCGGCTGATGCTGCCAGCCCTGTTCGGGGTTTCAGTGACCCAGCTGAACCTGTTGCTGGATACCCTGATCGCCTCGTTTCTGGTCTCCGGCAGTATCTCCTGGCTCTACTATTCGGACCGCCTGATGGAGTTCCCGCTGGGTATTCTGGGGGTAGGGTTGGCAACGGTCATCCTGCCCAATCTGTCCAAAAAACATGCCACCGAATCGCCTCAGGGCTTTTCCCACGTGATCGACTGGGCCCTGCGCTGGGGGCTGCTGCTGGGGCTGCCGGCTGCGGTCGGGCTATTTGTGCTGGCCGGTCCGATGATCGCCACCCTGTTCCAGTCTGAGGTGTTTGACGCCGCCGACGTGGCTATGTCCCGGCAGAGCCTGATGGCCTACGCCCTGGGACTGCTCTCGTTCATTCTGATCAAGGTGCTGGCGCCGGGTTATTACTCCCGGCAGGATACCCGCACACCGGTGCGTATCGCCGTGATCGCCATGTTTGCCAACATGGTGCTGAATATCATCCTGGTGTTCCCGCTGGCCCATGCCGGCCTGGCGCTGGCCACGTCGCTCTCGGCCACGCTCAACGCCTTTCTGCTGTTCCGGGGGCTGCGCAAGGCGGGGGTCTACCGGCCGGAACCGGGTTGGTTGTTGCTGATTCTGCGCGGTGCCGCTGCTTCTGCGGTGATGGGTGGTGTGCTTCTCTGGGGGGTGGGTGACCTCGCCTCCTGGCTGGGAATGGCTACTGTCGACAAGGTGTGGCGCCTGCTGATCTGGGTGCTGGCGGGGGCGGCCAGTTACTTTGCGGTGCTGGCTCTGCTGGGGATCGGTCCGCGCCATTTCCGCAACAGCGCTTCCTGACAGCGGCGAGGCAGCGGGAGTGGTGTCACTGATCTGCTCCGGAAACAGGGACTTGTGGTAAAACATTGCCTATAATGCACCGTTTTGGAAACTTTTGGGCGGGTTTCGATGCAGGTTATACGCGGTCTCCACAATCTGCGCGCTGAACACCGGGGTTGTGTTGCCACGATCGGAAATTTCGATGGTGTGCACCTCGGCCATCAGGCCGTTTTTCGGCATCTGCGGGAGCGGGCGGCCGCATTCGGCCTGCCGACTACCGTGGTTACCTTTGAGCCGCAACCGCAGGAGTTCTTTACCCCGGATGGGGCGCCGGCGCGACTGACCCGGATGCGGGAAAAGTTACAGGCCCTGAAGGATGCCGGCATCGACCGGGTGGTGTTGCTGGAGTTCGGTCACAAGCTCGCTGCCATGTCGGCTGCACAGTTTGTCCAGGAGTTGCTGGTGGATGGGCTGGATGTCAAGTTCCTCTATGTTGGTGATGATTTCCGTTTTGGCCGCCAGCGGGTGGGTGATATTGATCTGCTGCGCCAGGCCGGTGAGCAGCACGGTTTTGAAGTGGCCAACATGAATACCCTTATGGATGGTGAGGCGCGGATCAGCAGCACCCGTATCCGCCAGGCGCTGGCCCAGGGGGATCTGGATCTGGCGGAGCGCAATCTGGGACGTCCCTACCGGATCTGCGGTCGGGTCGCCCACGGTGATGCCCGCGGTCGGACCATCGGATTCCCCACCGCCAATATTGACCTGCACCGCAAGGTGAGTCCGGTACATGGGGTTTTTGCCGTCATGCTGTACGGTCTGGCGGAAGGGCCGCTGCCGGGGGTGGCCAATATCGGCAACCGTCCGACCGTAACGGGGGACTCCCGTTACCTGCTGGAGGTGCACCTGTTCAACTTTTCGCGCTTTATCTATGGCGAGCACGTGCAGGTGGAGTTCCGCAAATGGTTACGGGATGAGCGGCGCTTCGAGTCGTTCGATGCCCTGCGTCAGCAGATAGCGCAGGACGCTGAGCAGGCCCGGAACTATTTCAGTATCGATTAAGTAAGTGAATCGTATTTAAATCAGTGGTGTAATTGCTACAGCAACATCGCCAAGCAACGGTTCGGCGATAATCACCGGAAATTTGACTAGACAGATCGCCCAGCTGGACTCGGCGGCGACAAGGCATTGGATAGTGACTGACTATAAAAGTACCCTGAACCTTCCCAAGACCGGATTCCCCATGAAGGCCAACCTGGCCAATCGCGAGCCCGAGATGCTCAAGCGGTGGGAGAGCATGGGGCTGTATCACAAGATTCGCGAGGCCTTTGCCGGGCGTCCCCAGTTCATCCTGCATGACGGCCCTCCGTACGCCAACGGCGAGATCCATATCGGTCATGCGGTCAATAAGGTGCTGAAGGATATTATCGTCAAGAGTCACACCCTGGATGGGATGGACTCCCCCTATGTGCCGGGCTGGGATTGCCACGGCCTGCCGATTGAACTGCAGGTGGAGAAGAAGGTGGGCAAGCCGGGCGGCAAGGTGACCGCGGCCCAGTTTCGTGTCGCCTGTCGGGAATACGCCGGCAAACAGATTGACCGGCAGCGGACCGACTTCAAGCGTCTCGGCGTGGTGGGTGACTGGGAGAATCCCTATCTCACCATGGCCTTCCAGACCGAGGCGGATATCGTCCGCGCCCTGGGGCGTATTGTGGAGAATGGCCATGTGCACAAGGGCTCCAAGCCGGTGCACTGGTGTACCGACTGTCGCTCCGCGCTGGCCGAGGCGGAAGTGGAGTACAAGGACAAAGAGTCCTTCGCCATCGATGTGCGCTTCGAGGTGCTCAATCCCGAGACCCTGATGGCCCGCTGTCACTCGGTGCCCGGTGGTCATGGTGACGGGCCGATGTCGGTGGTGATCTGGACCACTACGCCCTGGACCCTGCCGGCCAACCAGGCGGTGGCGCTCAATCCGACGCTCGATTATGTGGTGGTGCAGGCGGATGGTCCGCGTGGTCAGGAGCGCCTGGTTCTGGCCGAGGGGATGCTCAAGGACAGTATGCTGCGCTGGGGCATCGAGGAGTACAAAGTGATCGCCTACGGTCGCGGCGATGCCTTTGAGGGACTCAAGCTGAAACACTGTTTTTACGATCGCACCGTGCCGGTGATTCTGGGTGAGCACGTCACCCTCGAAGCCGGCACCGGTGCAGTACATACCGCCCCCGGGCATGGTCTGGATGACTATATCGTGGGCCAGCGCTACGGCCTGGAGGTGGATAACCCGGTCGGCAGTGATGGTCGCTTTGTGGAGGGAACTCCGCTGTTTGCCGGCGAACACGTGTTCAATGCCAATGAAAAGGTGATCGAGGTCCTGAAGTCCCGGGGTGCCCTGGTGCAGGAGGCGCGACTCTCCCACAGCTATCCCCACTGCTGGCGCCACAAGACGCCCATTATCTTCCGTGCCACGCCCCAATGGTTTATCAGTATGGAGCAGAAAGGGCTGCGCCAGACCGCGTTGAAGGAGATCGACAAGGTGACCTTTACCCCCGCCTGGGGGCGCGCCCGGATCGAAGGCATGGTGGAAGGCCGGCCGGACTGGTGTATCTCCCGGCAGCGCACCTGGGGTGTGCCGATCGCGCTGTTCGTACACAAGACAACCGGTGAACTTCACCCGGATACCCCGGCACTGATCGAGCAGGTGGCGAAACGGATCGAGAAGGACGGTATCGAGGCCTGGTTCTCCCTGGATCCGGTCGAACTGCTGGGTGACCAGGCCGGTGATTACGAGAAGGCTCAGGATACCCTGGACGTCTGGTTTGACTCTGGCGTTACCCACTTCGCCGTGCTGGGACCACGCAAGGAGCTGCGCTTTCCGGCAGATCTCTACCTGGAGGGCTCCGACCAGCACCGGGGCTGGTTCCAGTCCTCCCTGCTTACCTCGGTGGCGATCAATGACCGGGCGCCCTATGCTGGCGTGCTGACCCACGGCTTTACCGTGGATGCCAAGGGCCACAAGATGTCCAAGTCCCTGGGCAACACGGTCAGTCCCCAGGATGTGATGAAGCGGCTGGGTGCCGACATTATCCGGCTCTGGGTGGCCGCCACCGATTACCGGGGCGAGATGACGGTCTCGGAAGAGATTCTGAAGCGGACCGCTGACGCCTATCGCCGTATCCGCAACACCTCACGCTTCCTGCTGGCCAACCTGAACGGTTTTGATCCGGCCCGGGACATGCTGCCGCCGGCCGAGATGGTGGAGCTGGACCGCTGGGTGGTGGATCGGGCGCTGCAGTTGCAGCAGGAGATCATCGAGGCTTACCAGGGCTACCAGTTCCATCTGATCGTGCAGAAGATCCACAACTTCTGCGGACCGGAACTGGGTGGTGTCTACCTGGATATTATCAAGGATCGTCAGTACACCACCCAGGCCGATAGCCAGGCGCGCCGCTCCTGTCAGACCGCCATCTACCACGTGATGGAGGCGATGGTGCGCTGGCTGGCGCCGATTCTCAGCTTCACCGCTGATGAAATCTGGCCATTTATTCCCGGCGAGCGCAGTGAGACGGTGTTTGTCGAGACCTGGTACGAAGGGCTGTTTGCTCTTGATCAGAATGACAGCTTCGACCGCGACTTCTGGGCCCGGGTGATCGGTATCCGCACGGCGGTGAGTAAACAGCTTGAGCAGTTGCGGGCCAATGGGGTGATCGGATCCTCCCTGGATGCCGAACTGGATCTCTACTGTGATGACCAGATGAGAGCCGACCTGGAGAAGCTGGGCGAGGAGCTGCGTTTCGTGATGATCACCTCCTATGCCCGTGTGCACCCCCTGCAGGAGAAAACCGCCGAGGCGGTTGAGACCGATCTGGCCGGCCTCTATCTGCTGGCCCGTGCTTCGGAGCATGAGAAGTGCGGCCGCTGCTGGCACCATCGTGAGGATGTGGGCAGTCATGCGGCCCACCCGACACTCTGTGGTCGCTGCGTGGAGAATGTGGATGGTGCAGGCGAGGTCAGGCGCATCGCCTGATCCGGTTGCAGGACAGACGGCAGCAGTAGGGACGAATCTATGTACCGTTGGCTCTGGTTATCGCTGGGTGTCGTGCTGCTGGACCAGCTCAGCAAGCAGTTGGTGGAATCCTCCCTGATGGTCTACGAGACCATTCCGGTGCTGCCGTTTTTCAATCTGACCCTGGCCTATAACGAGGGTGCCGCATTCAGCTTTCTGAGCGATCAGGGTGGCTGGCAGCGCTGGTTCTTTGCCCTGGTGGCCGCCGTGGTGGTGGTGGTCCTGGTGGTGTGGCTGGCCCGGCTGAGGGATGAGCGGGTGCTGGCGGTGTCGCTCAGCCTGGTGATCGGGGGCGCGGTGGGGAACCTGCTGGACCGTCTGTTTATCGGCCATGTTATCGATTTCCTGGACTTCTTCTATCAGTCCTACCACTGGCCGGCATTTAACGTGGCGGATATGGCCATCACCCTCGGGGTGGTGCTGATGTTCGTGGACGCCCTGTTCGGGCCCGGTCGGGAAGCGGACTAGGCAATTCGGGACAGCAGTCGTCTCAGTCGCTGCCAGTCAAAGGCCGGACCCGGGTCGGTCTTGCGTCCCGGAGCGATGTCACAGTGGCCGGTGATGCGATCATCGCTGATAGCGGGGTAGCGGCGCTGGATCTCCCGGATGGTCCGGGCCAGCGCCCGGTACTGGGCCTCCGTGTAGGGCGTCTCATCACTCCCTTCCAGTTCAATGCCGATGGAAAAATCGTTACAGCGCTCCCGTCCGTCAAAGCAGGACTGACCGGCGTGCCAGGCGCGCCGGTGCAGCGGAACATACTGCACCCGCTCGCCGTCCCGGCGGATCAGCAGATGGGCCGAGACTCGCAGCTGATGAATTTTAGCAAAATAGGGGTGCTGCTCCGGTGGTAGCTGGTTGAGAAACAGCCGGTCGATCCAGGGGCCGCCATACTGGTCCGGCGGCAGGCTGATGTTGTGAATCACCAGCAGGTCCACTTCACAGGCTGCCGGGCGTTGATCCTGATTGGGTGACGGGCATCGGCGTACTGACTCCAGCCAGCCGGAACAGGTGGTCGAATTCACTGCTTGATACCCTTCAGAATCATATCGGAAAAACTCACTACCCCCAGCACCTTTCCCTGGCTGATTACCGGGGCCCGTGACAGATGCAGCCGGTCAAACAGTCGGGCGCAGTAACGGATATCCATGTCCGGTTCGACGGAAATGACCGGTTTGGTCATCACTTCGTAGATGTTTACCCGGGCCGGTGGGCGGTCCCGGGCCAACACTTTCCGGGCGATATCGGAGAACATAACGATGCCAAAGGCGTCGTTTTCGTCCCGCTTGTTGACGATCAGTGTCTTGGTCTCCACGTGCACCATCTTCTGCAACGCAGCCTCCACGGTGTCCATGCCGTCCACCGTATCCACTTCGGATTTCATCACATCCCGAACCCGGACGATATCCTGTTTTCTCACAACTCTTCCTCCACCACAGGGGTCAGCTGCCTGATCTGGTGGCTGACGCCCACGGCGTCTTCCACGTCAATCTGGAAAGCGATGCCAGTACCCGGCTTATCGTCAAACTCGCCCACTTCGGCGATGGTTTCAAGAATACAGCGACTCAAATGCTCTTCCACCAGAAACAGCACCATGTCGCGCTGCACCTCCAGGCTCAGCCCGAAAAAGGTCTTGCTCTTCTGCAATCCCTCACCCCTGGCCTGGGTCAGCACCGTAGAGCCCGTGGCGCCGGCATTTCTGGCCGCATCCACCACGGTAGGGGTTTTGCTGTCTTCAATCAGTGCGATGATCAGTTTGAAATGCATTGTTCTTCCTTCGCTTGTTTCTCTTTTGCCCGACGGGCAAGCCATTCACTCAGTTGGGCGTAGCCCATAACACTCATAATGGGAAACAGGCTGGCAAAAGCGATCAGCCCGAAGCCGTCCAGCAACGGGTTGCGGCCGGGAATCGAGCCGGAGAGGCCCAATCCCAGGGCGGCCACCAGCGGAACGGTTACCGTGGAGGTGGTGACGCCACCTGAATCATAGGCCAGCGCAATAATCGCTTTGGGGCAGAAAATGGTCTGGATCAACACCACCAGATAGCCGGTAACAATATAGTAGTGCAGCGGCGTTCCGGTAACGATCCGGTAGGCGCCCAGGGCGATTCCGATCGCCACGCCGAAGGCCACTGCAATGCGCAGGCCCCAGGTGCCCACGGTGCCGCCGGAGACCTGGTTGGCCTTGATCGCGACGGCAATCAGGGAGGGTTCGGCAATGGTGGTGGAGAGGCCGATGGCGAAAGCGAACAGGTAGACCCAGAGATAGTGTTGCCAGTTGCTGTCGGTTGCTTCCGCCGTCTGACTGGTGCCAAGGAATTCGGGGGCTGTGAGCTGTTCGGCCATCAACTTGCCCAGAGGGAACAGGGCCTCCTGCAGCCCCTGGAGAAAGAAAGCGAGGCCCAGCACCACCAGTAGAAAGCCGGTCAGTACCTGGCCGAGATGGCGTACCCGTTTGCGCAGAACAAACAGCTGAAACCCGAACAAAATGGCGGCTATGGGCAAGACATCGGTGATTGTCGAGGTGAGCGTTGCCAGAAAGTCGGGCACCCAGCTCATTGCAGCAGCATTCCGTAGCCCATGACAAAGATCATCGGAGTGAGTGAGGCGAAGGCGATGAGGCCGAAACCATCCGTCATCGGGTTGCGGCCCCGGATACTGCTGGCCAGTCCGACACCCAGTGCGGTAACCAGTGGAACAGTAATAGTGGAAGTGGTGACGCCGCCGGAATCATAGGCGATGCCGATGATCTCCGGCGGCGCCAGGGTGGTCATAAGTACCACTCCCCCGTAACCGCCCATGATCAGATATTGCACCGGCCATCCCTTGATGATCCGTATCACGCCTATAACGATGGCCAGCCCTACCGAGATCGCCACCGTCAGGCGCAGCCCGTCGGCGTATGTCTGTCTGGCCGGCAGGCTGGTGTCGATCATGCCACCGTTGGCGGCCACCCGGGCCGCTTCGTCGGCAATGGCGATCAGCGCAGGTTCGGCTACTGTAGTGCCGAACCCCAGTGCGAAGGCAAACAGGGTGAGCCACAGGATACTGCCTTTGGAGGCAAAATCATGCGCCATCGACTCGCCGATCGGGAACAGGCCCATTTTCAGCCCCTGGATGAACAGGGTCAGGCCGATCACAACCTGTAATGTGCCGAATAGAAGCTTACCCTGGTCGGGTAGAGGTTGTTTGAATACCAGTAGTTGGAAAAAGGCAATTACGACTACAATAGGCAGTAAGTCACGGATGCTTTCTGTCAGAGCCTTGCTAAAATGGCGGATGAGTCTGGTCACGCAGTTACCATACACGACAGGGAATTTGATGTTAACTGAGCAGGGCGATGACTTTAAATACTGCTGTTATATCAGTCTGTTATCGGCCAGGTCGTAGAGAATGTGCAGAAGCTCGGACGTGGCTTGTGATGATTATCACGCTTTAACATGACGTTTTTTTGACTTATGGTTAAATGTGACGCCTCTCACGACAGTCCCTGCGGGTGACGTGGAGACTTTACAGTGTGGCGGGCCCTCTGGTTGACGGCTTTTTCCTGCATTCGCAGAGCACAGTGACGATTGGAACCCAGTACTATGAAGGTCGGAAATATTGTTTCATTTGGTGGTAAGCGCTCGGGTGATCAGGCGGTGACTCTTCGTGAGGGGTATCACGGCACGATCAACGCGTGTCGGCAGCTGTTGGTGAAGTTTTTGCCGCAGAGCATGGATGCGTTGTTCGAACGGCTTGATGATGTTTTGTACACCCATGCAGATAAGGCGGGTACAGACAAGAGCCAAGCGGCTTACTTTGAGGCGATGCGGATATTGCGGCGGGAGCGCCAGCAGATACAGAGCTCTTTCAATAAGGGCGTACTGGGGCGTTTCGACCGCTTCTGGACCCATGGGCCGGGTTCTGTCCCCAGCGAGGCCCCGGACGCGTCGTTTACCAGCGAAGAGCTGGGGCTGGTGGAGAGCGATGACCTGGAGGAGGGGCTGGCGATTTCCGGTATGGTCTCCAAGGGTAACAACAGTTTTTACCGGGATCTGTACGCCCTGGATCAGCGATTCAGCTACCTGCTGAATGGGGTCGAGATAGAACAGGACGGCAATCCGGTGGCACCGGCCTCTTTTGCCACCGCCTTCAAACAGTCGATCACCAAGCTGGAAGTGACACTTGCGGTCAAACTGGTGATTTACAAGCAGTTCGAAAAAGAGGTCGTCGGCCAGTTGGGGCCGCTTTATGATCAGATTAACGGGACTCTGGCCAAAGCCGGTATCCAGCCGGAGATCAAGCCGTCGCTGCGTCGCAATCCGGCCTATCGTCCGGCCAGTCCCGCCGGCGCCGGCTATGGTGCTGCCGAAGAGGCGGGCGGCTATGCTGCTGGCGACAACCCGGAGTTGCAGGCAGAGGTGTTTGCCACACTCCAGCAGTTACTGACCCAACGCCGTCCGGCCGCTCCCCAACCCGCCAGCACGCCGGTCCAGTATGTGGACTCAGCCAGCCTGTTGTCGGCGCTCTCGGCGCTGCAGCACCAGGGCGGCCAGGTGGCCGATGGGGGGCAGGTACTGGATGCCGGATCAATGCGGTCCGCATTGATGAGTATGCCGCAGATCGGCCAGGCGGCCGAGTCAGGAAAGGTGGCAATTGACCGGTCGGATGAAGATACCATCGATGTCATCTCCATGTTGTTTGAGTTCATCCTGGACGATCCCGGTCTTTCCGACGCGATGCGAGCCCTGTTGTCGCGGCTGCAGATCCCCATGCTGAAAGTGGCGATCCTGGACAAGAGCTTCTTCAGTCGCAAGGATCACCCGGCGCGGCGTTTGCTCAACACCATGGCACAGGCGGCCATCGGCTGGACCGAGGAGTCAGGTCGTAGCGGTGATGGCCTGTATGCCCACATTGAATCGGCGGTCAACCGCATACTCACCAAGTTTGATGATGACCTCACCCTGTTCGATGAGTTGTATGAGCAGTTTGTCGCCTTCCTGGAGCGGGAACAACGGGGGGCTCACGTCGCCGAAGAGCGGGCTGCCCAGGTCACCCAGGGAAAAGAGGCGCTGGTCGAGGCAAAACGGCATGTGGCGAACGAGATAGGGCGTTGTCTGTCCAGCTACGGTACTGTCCCCGATGTGGTGCAGAATCTGATCCGGGATGGCTGGAATGATGTACTGCTGCTGATCTATCTGCGTAAGGGGCGGGAGAGTGAAGAGTGGGCCGATGCGGTTAACCTGATGGATCGTCTGGTCTGGAGCGTGATGCCCAAGCCGACTCACAGCGAGCGCCAGGAGCTTTTGCGTTTCATTCCCGGTCTGTTGAAAGAGTTACGGGCCGGGCTGGCCGGTATCTCCTATAACCAGCACAAGATGACCCGTGCCTTCAAGGGACTGCAGGCGCGTCATTTGGCCTGTCTGCGGGGCGGGCGGGCCCTGGATGGAGTGGATGGCAATCCGGTAGCGGAGGAAGGTGCTGATACTCGATCCGGTGCGATGGAGGAGATTGTTCTGGAGTCGCCTGAACCTCTGGTACAGGAAGCGCCGGCGCCAGTTGAGCACGAAGCAGATGAGTTTGACGAACAGGCCAAGGCGCTGGAAGTGGGTACCTGGCTGGAGTTGAAGG
The DNA here is from genome assembly GCF_001007875.1 of Sedimenticola thiotaurini. NCBI lineage: Bacteria > Pseudomonadati > Pseudomonadota > Gammaproteobacteria > Chromatiales > Sedimenticolaceae > Sedimenticola > Sedimenticola thiotaurini. The sequence continues at coordinate 3,236,530 of NZ_CP011412.1, forward strand.
AAGAGGGTGACAAGGTGATTCGTGCCAAGCTCTCCTGGCGCAGTAACATCAGCGGCAGTTGCCTGTTTGTGAATCGCAAGGGCATGAAGGTGGCAGAACTGACCCAGCAGGGGCTCGGCGATTGGCTGCGCAGCGGAAAAGCGGTTGTGTTGCCTGCAGTGGATGAGCCACTGATGGACCGGGCGCTGAGTTCCATGATGGCGAGTCTTAACCGGGCGGTTTCGAGTAAGCCGGGCACGACGAAGAAAAAGTAGTTGAGAATCGATTTACTGTGCGGTTAATGCCCCCGTTCTGCGGGGGTGTTTTTTATCCGTAATCGATTTTTTCAGGGTAACTGCTGACGCCATCATCCGGCTGGTGGTCGGCTCTGCCGGCATATACAATAGCTGTTTTTTTATCCGGATTGATAACAACTTCGAGGACACTGCGATGGCGGAAAAGATGACCGACTCCGGTCTCAAATATGACGATTTGATCGAAGGGGAAGGCGCGGACGCCACCGCTGGCCAGCGGGTTGTGGTGCACTATACCGGTTGGCTGACCGACGGCCGCAAGTTTGATTCCAGTCTGGATCGCAATGATCCGTTCTCCTTTGTTCTGGGTGCCGGCCGGGTGATCCGCGGCTGGGATGAGGGTGTCCAGGGGATGAAGGTCGGTGGCAAGCGCAAGCTCACTATACCGCCTCAGCTTGGTTACGGGGCAACGGGTGCCGGTGGTGTGATTCCGCCCAATGCAACCTTGGTATTCGAGGTCGAGCTGCTGGAGATCGGCTGAGTTGGCACTACCGAATCGGGATGATATTCGGGCGCAGGTGAGTCTGGCGCTGGCGGAGGATCTCGGCTCAGGGGATCGCACCGCCGGTTTGATTCCGGCCGATGCCAGCTCCCGGGTCAGGGTGATCTGCCGGGAGGCGGCCGTGATCTGTGGTACCGCCTGGTTTGAGGCGGTGTTTCACCAGCTGGATCCGGCCATAGCCATCCAGTGGCATTGCCGGGATGGCAGTGACATAGCGGCTGATCAGTTGGTCTGCGAGCTGAGTGGCAATACCCGCGCCCTGCTGTCCGGCGAACGGACGGCGTTGAACTATCTTCAGACCCTCTCCGGAACGGCTACTCTGACAAAACGCTATGTCGATGCGGTAGCCGGTACCGGGGTGCGTATCCTGGATACTCGCAAGACAGTGCCCGGGTTGCGGCTGCAACAGAAATACGCCGTTACCTGCGGCGGTGGACATAATCACCGAATCGGCCTGTTCGACGCGATTTTAATCAAGGAGAACCATATCAAGGCGGCCGGATCCATCCGGGCGGCGATCAAGGCGGCCCAGCAGCAGGCGGCGGATATTGAGATCGAAGTGGAAGTGGAGTCGCTCGATGAGTTGGATGAGGCTCTGGACGCCGGCGCCCGGCGGATTCTGCTGGATAACTTCAGTCTCGAGTCGTTGCGTCAGGCGGTGAAACGGGTCCAGGGGCGGGCCCGGCTTGAGGCGTCAGGAGGTGTCACCCTGGGGACGATTCGCGGTATTGCCGAAACCGGCGTGGATGATATCTCCGTCGGCGCCCTGACCAAGGATGTGAAGGCGGTCGACCTGTCGATGCGCTTTATTGACGATTAATGACTTCAGGCCTTTACATCAAGCAGGGAGCCGACCAGGGTGTCGCTGGTCTTGAATGCCTTCACCGAGGCGCTGGTCTGCAGGCTGCTCTGGTGGAGTTCCACCAGTGCGCGAACGGCATCCTTGGTGGGTGTCTTGGCGGTCATTTGGCTGGCACTGGCAATACTGGCCGCGTTGCGACGCATCTGGCGCATGCCGCGTTGTATGCCCTGGAGGGCGGTATCCGAAATCGGGTTGATAGCCATATGGGGTTCCGGATTGAGTGCACTGTCTCCGCTTAGTAAAAGATAAAATAGTCAATAAAGTGACTTTTTGCAATAGATTGACGCATCGCAGGTGGTTGTTCTGTGATGTCCGGTTGTATCCGACAGGCCCTGCGGGCTCATTTTAACCACACAAAGGAAGATCAATGTCTCTGTTCATAAAACCCATTATTGTTTCGGCGGTCCTGGGAGCCGCTGCCTTTTCTGTCCAGGCGGCTGAACTGACCAGCCTGGAGCAGAAGTTCAGTTATGCGCTGGGCTTTCAATTTGCCCAGCAGCTGAAGCAGCAGGGTGTGACCGTCGATGGCAGCGCCTTCGGTGCTGCGCTGGATGACGTGCTGGAAGGCAGGACCCCGAAGCTGAGTTCCAAGGAGATGTCCGAAGCATTCAGTCAGACCAAGGAAGAGATGGCTAAGGCCAAGGCACAAGAGGCCATCGCAGCTAAGGATGCGGGAGAAAAATTCCTGGCGGAAAACAGCAAGCAGGACGGTGTCGTGGTGTTGCCCAGTGGGCTGCAGTATCAGATCCTGAAGGCGGGTGAGGGTGAAAAGCCCATGGCAGGGGCAACCGTCACGGTGCATTACCGCGGCACGCTGATTTCCGGGAAACAGTTCGATAGCTCCTATGACCGTGGGGAGCCCACCAGTTTTTCTCTGGATGGTGTGATTCCCGGATTCCGGGAAGGTATCAGCCAGATGAAGCCGGGTGCCAAGTGGAAACTGTTTATTCCCTCCAACCTGGGTTATGGCGAAGTGGGTGCTCCTGGTGCCATCGGACCCAATGAAACCCTGATCTTTGAAGTTGAACTGCTCTCCTTCGAGGCGCCCAAGGCCTTGGAACAAGGTAAGCCGGAATAATGCTACCCGGTATGACAGGGACGCCTGAAGTGGGTGACCCTGTCATACCATCAATTCGGCTCGAACATCCTGTTTAGCTGGTCAACTGCCGCTACAAGCTGCGCAGAAACCGGGGACGGAGCTGCTCACCATGGAGGATGGCCCGATCGATACTGTCCAGCAACCGTTCCCGGTCCTTGGGCAGGTTGCCCGCCAGGGCCAGGGCGTTGGAGGCGTGGTTGGAACGGAAAATTACCGGTTTGGGCGGTTCAATGCCAGCCACTAACTGACGCTGTTCCCGCAACAGGGCCTGGTCATCCTGGGGAATGAAGGGTTCGTCAAACTTTTCCAGAAACTCCTGCTGTACATCGGGTTCCAGAAACAGCTGTAGCGTTGACAAGTAGGTGACCGGCGTCTGGTTCAGCAGCTCTATAGTGCCCCGGATGTGCTCGTCCGAGCGTGTCTCACCCCCCAGGCCGAGAATGACGGTGGCGGAAACCTTCAGTCGGCAGTCGTGGGCCTTCTGCAGGGCGGCCCGGATACTGCGCGGGCTCGCCCCCTTGGTGATCTTTTTTAAAATGGTGCCGGAACCGGATTCGATACCCACATAGAGCAGGTTGAGTTTATGTTGTCGCAGCTGTGCCAGCTCGCTCTCCGTCTTGCGCAGGATATCGCTCGGATTGGCATAGCAGGAGACCCGGTTTAATCGGGGGAAGGTGTCATTCAGTCGCTCCAGGATGGCCAGCAGATGATCGCTGGGCAGGGTCAGGGCGTCCCCATCGGCCAGGAACACCCGCTGGGCGTCCGGCCAGGCCTGGGCGGCCTGGGCTATCTCGTTAAACACCGTCTCCAGTGGTCGCACAGTGTACTGCTTCTGCTTGTACATGGAGCAGAACGAACACTGGTTGAAGTGACACCCCAGGGTGGCCTGGATAATCAGGTTGTTGCCCTCGCTGGGCGGGCGGTAGAGCGGCATATCGTAATTGAACATCGGTTCACGACTCCTGTGGCGGATAGACCAGCCGGGTGCCGGCGAACAGGGTTTGGGATTCCGGGGCTGCATGGTGTCTGAAACTGATTCGACGAACCGCCGGTTGACTGTGCAGGCAGCCACCCCGCAGCACAGCGTGGTCCTGGGAGAATTGCCCCGGACCTGCGTCCGGGGCTGGATCAGGCTGGAACTTATCGTAGGGCTCAAAACGGTTGGCACACCACTCCCAGACACGACAGGTTGGTTGCAGTGCCTGGGTGCGCATCGCCACTTCCCACTGGTATTCATGTTGCAGTACCGCGCCACTCAGCTCGCCGCCCAGGGAGGCGACCCAGCAGGCATAGGCCCGGGCTTCATGTTGCGAGATACCCATCACTGGGTCAGTGGCCGGCAGATCGGCCGGGCCGTTCAGGCTAACGCCATACCAGGCGCCCTGGTCGTCACGGCGCCAGTGGTAGGGGTGTTCCTCCCTCTCCTGGCGCCATTCCCAGCCATCTTCGCTCCAGTAGTCCCGGGTGGTGTAGCCACCGGCTTCCATGAAGGCGAGCCAGGCCGCGTTGCTCACCGGCTGCCGGTCGATACGGAAGTTGCTCAGGTTGACGATCTGGGGAGGCAGCTCATTGTCCCGGGCGGCTGGGTCATCCTTGGCGCCGACCCGGTAGTGGCCCTGGGAGATGCCGACCAGTTCGGTCGACGGGGCTTGGGCGGTCAGTGGTCGCCCTACCCGATAGGGTTCCGCCATTTGCAGCCGTTGTTCCAGCAGGCACTGCAGCATCTGCTCGTAGAGCAGGGCCCGGGCCTGGTTGATCAGCAGTACCAACCGGTTGTCCGCCAACAGGGGGTGGCGCGGCAGTCGGTCCCTGTTAGCCAGCCGCATCAGGTTCTCTTCCTGCAGCTCCAACGCCCAGTTCATCAGGTGATCCTTGGGGGGCAGGCGCTCCCACTGAACTTCCGGCGGCAGTGCGCCGGGGCTGAATATCTCCGCTACCCGGTCGGTAAGGTCACTCTCTCCCTGAACCTGATCTCGTAACCACCAGGTTTCCAGGTAGGCGGCGCGACCGTAGTACCAGAGCAGGGGGGGCTGTGAGGGTGGATGGCTGCACCGGCACTGCTGTTCGCTGAGCGGTTCGATCAGTTGGGTCATCAGCTGTTGCAGGGCACTGAGCTGCCCGAGGGGGTGAGTAGGCGACATGATTAGCAGGATAACTTTGGTTGCGACTTCATCGGGTGGATTATGGTAGCCGGTTTGTGGGCATCAGTCTGCCGCTACGGTGCGGTTTGCTGCCCATTCCCGGAGCTGGGCGATCTTTTCCCCCATCACCACCGAGAGCGGACGGGTCCGTTCTATCTCCTCCAGCAGATGTTCAGTATCCAGTTTGCTCTCCTGCGCCTGGGCGGCATAGAGGGCGGAGACGATAACCTGCTCGATCTCGGCACCGGTAAAACCTTCGCTGGCGCTGCCCAGTAAAGTCAGGTCAAAGCCACTCGGCGCCTGGTTGCGGCGGCGCAGGTGGATATCAAAGATCTTGCGACGTGTCGTCTCGCTGGGTAGATCTACAAAGAAGATCTCATCCAATCTGCCCTTGCGCAGCAGTTCGGGAGGCAGGCGCTGGACGTCGTTGGCGGTGGCCACGAGGAATACCGATTGCCTTTTTTCCGCCATCCAGGTGAGCAGGGTGCCGAGAATGCGCAATGAGACGCCGTCATCCGACTGACCGGCGGAGACGCCTTTCTCGATCTCATCCATCCAGAGCACGCAGGGGGCCATGCTCTCGGCGATCTCCAGGGCATTTCGGAGATTCTTTTCGGTTTCACCAATGTACTTGTTGTAGAGCGCCCCGAAGTCGATCCGCAACAGGGGGACGCCAAAGGTGCCGGCAACTGCTTTGGCGGCCAGGCTCTTGCCGCCCCCCTGGACACCCAGCAACATGATGCCGCGGGGCTGGTCCAGGCTGCTGGCCTTGCCGGCAAAAGCGCGGTGGCGATGGCTCAGCCACTCCTTCAGATTGGCCAGGCCGGCCACTTCCGCAAAGCTGGCGGTGTCATATTCAAAGGCGATCACGCCGTCCTGGTTGATCAGTTCGTATTTGCTCTTCATCAGGCCGGGCAGATCTTCCTGGCTGATAGCGCCGTCGTTTTCAATCGCGGAGCGGATCAGCCGGCGGGCGTCAGTGGCGGTCACTCCCGTGAGATTGGAGGCCAGGCGATCCACCGCCAGCTGATCGGCCTGCACCTTGCGACGATTCTGTGACTGCCAACGCCGCGCCTCTTCCTTGATTAATCGCTTGATCGTGGCGCGATCGGGCAGGCGCAGATTGAAGCGGGCGGTCAGGTGTCTGATCTCCGGCGGAATGGAGATATCGTGGCTGAGGAAGATCAGGGTCTTGCCGATCTGTTCATACTCCTGGGCAATCTCCTTGATCAGGCGCACATGGATCGGGTCGTCCAGGAACGGGTGGAAATCCAGCAGCAGGAAATAGCCGGGCTGGGACAGCGCCTTGATGTGCTTGAGTACTTCTCGCGGCTCTGCGGTGAATTTCTGGGCGCCGAAATCCGCCTCCAGTCGTCTGAGACCCTCGGTGACGGTCCACTGGTACATCGGATGATCCATGCGCAGGCCGAGCTGGGCCAGCATCTGGGTCACCCTGACCTCCTCCAGGGATTCGATCACGATCACCGGAGTGTGGGAGGTCAGAATCAGTTCAAGGTCATGCAGCTCTTTCATGGTTATTCCTGTGCATAGGCGACCTGCGCACTTTAGCAATCTTTCAGCAGTGCTGCAGTAGTGGGGCTGCTGGCAAAATGTCGCCAATTGTTATTGATCAATACATGTCGGGATAGAATGGCATATGATAACGGGAAGAAGAGTTACCATGCAGGTGATGGCGCTGACGGGTCATCACATCGGTTGGATGCGCAGGCTGTGTTTCATTCCTGCGGCCTGAATACAGATGGTGGAATATAATTGGACCTGTCATTGCCACTGGCGTTTACTGTCGGGCTGTTTAGTGCGGTGCACTGCATCGGTATGTGTGGCGGTATTATGGGGGCGTTGAGCTACGGCTTGCCGCCGGCGCTACGTCAGAACAGTACGCGATTTCTGCTGTTTTTGTTGGCCTACAACTGTGGGCGGATATTGAGTTACGCCGTTGCCGGTGCCCTGATCGGCTTACTGGGGAGCGCGCTGCTGGAGGCACTTGGCCCCGGGCAGGGACATCGTTGGCTGCAGTGGTTTGCGGCGCTGATCATGGTGCTGATCGGCCTCCATGTGGCAGGTTGGCTACCGCGTCTGGCCCAGGTGGAACGGATTGGTGCCCCGCTGTGGCGCTTGCTTGAGCCGCTGGGCCGGCGAATGATGCCGGTTGAATCGGTGCTTCAGGCCCTGGCCTATGGGGCGGTCTGGGGCTGGCTGCCTTGCGGTTTGGTCTACACTATGTTGATCTCCACCGCAACCAAGGTCGGCCCGCTGGATGGGGCTCTGTATATGGCAGCATTCGGCCTGGGTACCCTGCCTTCGGTGCTGGCGACCGGTATGTTGGCGGGGCGGCTATACCGCTACGCACAGAATTCCTATTTGAAGGTGGCAGTGGGGTTGATTATTATAGTGATGGGTCTGTTGACGCTCTGGTACCCGGGTTTGCTGGATATGACCACCTATCAACAGACAAACATTCAATAGTGAGTGATACCGTTATGAACAGTGTTGCAGAGAAAATGTATGGCAGCTCGCCCGTATTCAGTCGGGCGTTAAATGCTGCCCGTATGGTGGCGGGAACCGATGCGCCTGTGCTGATTACCGGGGAACCAGGGTCGGGGAAGGCGTCTATGGCCCATGAGATCCACGCCACCAGTCGACGCTCCAATGGCGAATTCCGGATGATCGGCTGTGCCGGCATCGATGAGCGTCAGCTGGAAGCGGAACTGATGGCGACTCCCAGTGGTTCCACCCTCTATATGGATGAGGTGGCGGACCTGTCGGCAGAGGCGCAGGCCAAGCTGCTGCACTTTCTTGAATCGGTTGAGGCTCGCCACACCGGCTATCCGGATGTCAGGGTGCTGGCCTCTACAGGCGCCGATCTGCTGGCGTTGCAGATGTCGGGTGAATTCCGGGAAGATCTCTACTACCGGTTGCATGTAGTGCCGCTGGCGTTACCGCCACTGCGCGAACGGGCTGATGATATTGTACTGCTGCTGAAACAGTTCACCACCGATCTGGCGCGGCGGCATGGCCGCAAGGCTCCGCGTTACTCGGTTACCGCGCGCAATCTGGTCAAGCAGTACCGCTGGCCCGGTAATGTGCGTGAGTTGCGTAATTTCTGTGAACGTATGGTGATTCTGCTGCCAGGGGCGATCGTTCAGCCGGATGATATGCCGTTGGAGATGCGCCGCGACTCGGCTACTGCAACCAATCGGGGGCTGTTTTCGTTGCCGGAGGAGGGCGTCGACCTGTTTGAACTGGAAGGGGATATTATCCGGCAGGCGATCTGCATGAGTGGCGGTAACCGCAGCAAGGCGGCGCGTCTGCTGGGTTTGACCCGGGATACCCTGCTCTACCGCATCCAGAAACACGCCATAGAGGTGTGAATCAGCCCAGCTGAACCAGCTGGCCGATCCATCCATGGGAAAACCCCAGCCACCCGGCTGGGGTTTTTTGTTCTGGCACGGTTCAATTCCCGCTGCTTTTGCTACAACCAGCGTTCCACTATCCGTATGCCGGTGTCCTCTGGAGAATTGCGGATAGCGAAGCCGAGTCGGCGCATCAGGGAGAGCATGCGGTTGTTGTCCGACAGCACCTCCCCTTCGATCATGCGGATGCCCCGGGTGCGGGCCGCCTCCATTAACGCCTCCATCAGTTTTGAGCCGATACCCATGCGCCGCTTGGTATCCAGTACCGCCAGGGCAAATTCGCAGGATTGGCTGTCAGGATTGACGGTGTAGCGCGCCACACCCAACTGGGTGCGTTTGCCGTTCTCGTTAATTACCGCGATCAGCGCCATCTCCCGGTCGTAATCGGGCTGGGTGAAGCGTGCCAGCATCTCTGGTGTCAGTTCGTCAATGGTCTGCATGAAGCGGAAATATTTCGCTTCGGGTGACATGTTACGCACGAACTCCTGCTCCGTATCCGCATCCTCCGGTCGGATCGGCCGTATGGTCAGTGCGGTGCCGTCCGACAGCAGAAAGCGCGAGACCAGCTCGGAAGGGTAGGGGTGGATGGCCATGTGGGCGTAGGGGATCGGGGCCGTGGGGGGGCGACCCACCCGGATACGGACATCCGCCGCCACCACCCCATTCTCGTCCGCCAGCAGGGGATTGAGGTCCATCTCCACGATATGGGGGAGTTCGCACACCATGTCGGATACCCGTAACAGGATATGCTCCACATGTTCCGGGTTGACAGCGGACATCTGGCGGAACGGTTCCAGCAGCTTGGCGGCCCGGGTGCGTGCGATCAGGCGCTGGGCCAGCAGGCTGTTCAGTGGCGGCAGGGCAACGGCGCTGTCACGCAGTATCTCCACCGCCGTGCCGCCGGAGCCGAAGGCGATGACCGGGCCGAAGACCGGATCACGCTTCACCCCCACCATCAGCTCGCGGGTATTCAGGTTGGATGACATGGGTTCTACCGTTACGCCCAGAATGTTCAACTCGGGGTGGCGTTTATGTACCGATTCCACCAGGGATTTGTAGGCGCTGTGTACGTCCGGCGCACTGGTGATATTCAGCCGTACACCCCCCACATCCGATTTGTGGCTCACGTCCGGGGAGTTGATCTTCATGGCGACCGGAAAGCCGACCGTCTCCGCTGCCACCAGTGCCTGGGTCGGTGAGTTGGCTTCGATGGTCTGGGTACAGGGGATATGGAAAGCGCGCAGGATCGCTTTCGACTCCAGATCGGTGAGTATTTCCCGACCTTCAGCCAATGCGGCTTCCATGATCAGCCGGACCCCTTCCACATCCGGTTCCCGTTCGTCTGAAATCGGCCCTGGCGTCTGCAGCAGCAGCTTCTGGTTCCGGCAGTGACGGGAGAGATAGGCAAATGCCTCCACCGCCCGTTCCGGGGTGATGAAGCTGGGCAGGTGGTTAGCTGAAAGCCGTTCCCGGGCTTCCCGGATACGGGTTTCACCCATCCAGCAGGCCAGCACCGGTTTGCCCTTTCTGTTCTTGGCGGCCTCAATCACCGCCTGGGCGGAATCAAGCGGATTGCTCATGGGGAGCGGGGTGAACAGGGTCAGTATGCCGTCCACACCAGGGTCCTTCAGGCAAGCCTTGACCGCTTCACCATAAGCCTCGGCGCTGGCATCGCCGGTGATGTCGATCGGGTTACCGTGAGACCAGTTGCCGGGCAGATGTTTGTCCAGATTCACAATGGTCTCGTCACTCAACTGGGCGACCTCGACCCGCAGGTCTTCAGCCCGGTCGGTAGCCAATACACCAGGCCCGCCGCCGTTGGTGATGATGGCCAACCGGTTGCCGTTGACTTTTTTCCCCGCCGATAGTATTTCCGCCGCGGCAAACAGCTGGCCGAAGGTCATGGCCCGCACCACACCGGCCCGTTCCAGGGCGGCATCAAACACATCATCAGAGCCGATCATAGCGCCGGTATGGGTGCTGGCCGCTTGGGAGCCTTTGGCGTGCCGCCCCACCTTCAACACAATTACCGGTTTTGCCCGGGCGGCCGTACGCAATCCACTCATGAAGGCGCGGGCGTCATGAATACCTTCGATGTAGAGCAGGATGGCGGATGTTTTGTAGTCAGACGCGAGGTAGTCCAGCACATCGCCAAAATCGATATCGATGGCATTGCCCAGGGAGACCACGGTGGAAAAACCGAGCTGATGCGGCTTGGCCCAGTCCAGAATCGCGGTGCAGAGCGCGCCGGACTGTGATACCAGGGCCAGGCCGCCGGCTGGAGCGGGGGTTTCCCGAAAAGTGGCGTCTAGCCCGACGCTGGGACGCATCAGCCCCAGACAGTTGGGACCCACCAGGCGCAGATTGTAGTGTTTGGCGGTCTCCAGTATGGATCGCTCGATCCTCGCCCCGGCGGGGCCGGTTTCACGGAATCCCGGCGTCAGGATCACTGCGGCGCGTACGCCCTGTTCCCCGCACTCACGGATGATGCCCGGTACAGTCTTCGCGGGTGAAGTGATTACCGCCAGGTCTACCGGCAGCTCAATATCGCCAATCTTCTTGTAGCAGGCATGCCCCTGAACCGACTTGTGGCTGGGGTTGATCGGATAGAGCTCGCCTTTGAAACCGGCCTGGAGCAGGTTTTTAAACACCCGGGTGCCGATTCTTTCGGATTTTTCGCTGGCACCGAATACGGCGATGCTCTTTGGCGAGAAAAGGGTGTCGAGATGGTGTGGGCCCATGGTTCTTTTTGCCTGTTGCGATGGAAAGGAATAGAGTATTTGTATGAGAGGGATTTTACATTTTTTTGAGGGTTGAGTTTTGTCTATAGCCTATATTTCGCATCCCGATTGCCTGTTGCATGATGTTGGTCAAGATCATCCTGAGCAGCCAGCACGCCTCCGCGCCATCCAGGATCAGTTGATCAGCACAGGCATGGAGCTTGTCATGAGTATGTACGAAGCGCCACGGGCCAGGCGTGAACATCTGGAGCTGGCGCACGATCCGGACTATATCTCAATGCTCTATACCGATGCGCCCCATGAAGGGATTCTGGAACTGGACGGTGATACTTTCATGATGCCGAAAACCCTGGATGCGGCGCTACGTGCCGCCGGGGCAGTGGTGATGGGTGTGGATCTGGTGATGAGCAAAGAGGCGACAGCGGCATTCTGCGCCGTTCGTCCCCCCGGCCATCATGCAGAGCGGGATCGGGCCATGGGTTTCTGCTATCTCAATAACGTGGCGGTAGGTGCGGCCTATGCGATCGATAAGCACGGCCTGGATCGGGTCGCCATTATCGATTTTGATGTGCATCACGGTAACGGTACCGAGCACATCTTTGCCACCGATCCCCGGGTGCTGTTCTGTTCCAGTTTTCAACACCCCTTCTACCCCTTCACCGGCCATGAGACCGATACCGACCATATCGTCAACATCACACTGCCGGCGGGGGCCGGCAGTGCCGAGTTCCGTGAGCAGGTGGAAGCGCACTGGATTCCTGCTCTGCACAATTTCAAGCCCCAACTGGTGATGATTTCAGCCGGTTTCGATGCCCATATCGCCGATGAGATGGGCCACCTGCGATTGCGCGAGGCCGATTACGACTGGGTGACCGGTTTGCTCAAGGGGGTCGCCGACCAGTATGCGGAGGGGCGCATTGTCTCCACCCTGGAGGGGGGTTATGACCTGGGTTCCCTGGCCCGCAGCGTACTGGCCCACCTGGATGCCCTGTTAGGGGGGCGCTAGCCGGTCGGATGACGACCGTTACCTTGTCTGCAGTTTTGCCGTTCTGGAATTGGCTCGTTTCTGCATTTTGGCAGGCAGATATAGTCGTGCACTGTGGCGATGTGGCTACAACAGGGCGAGGGAGAGCCAGGGCCAGTAGGTGATGAGCAGCAGTGCCGCCAGCAGGATCAGGAACCAGGGCAGGGTGGCCCGGTAAAGTTGCAATACCGGTTTCTTGAAACGGTAGCTGGCGATGAACAGGTTCATTCCCACCGGTGGGGTGAAGTAGCCGATCTGCATATTGGCCAGGAAGATGATGCCGAGATGCACCGGGTCGATACCGTAGCCGATGGCGATCGGCAGCAGTAACGGCACCATCAGCACCAGGGCGGAAAAGATATCCAGCATGGTGCCGAGAATCAGCAGAAAGATATTCAGCAGTATCAGGAAGGTCAGTTTGTCGTCCACCAGTTCCCGGATCGTGTCGAACAGCAGGCTGGGTATCCCGGCGTCGATCAGGTAATTGGTGGAGGCCAGTGACAGCCCCAGGATCAGCAGTATTCCCCCGACCAGTACCATGGATTCCCGCATGACCTGCGGCAGCCTGCCGTAGGGGATTTCGCGCAGGATAACGACTTCCACCAGCAGGACGTAACAGGCGGTTACTGCGGCGGCCTCAGAGATGGCGAAGTAGCCGCTGTAGATACCACCCAGCACCACCAGGGGCAATGGCAGTTCCCAGATGGCGTCCCGCATGGCGGCCACTGCCTCGCGGGCCGAGAAGGGCGTCAGGGGCAGGGATCGGTTGGAGAAGACAGACCAGCCCGCCAGCAGGCTCAGCATCAGCAGTCCGGGCAGAATGCCGGCCAGGAACATCGCTTCCACGGTGATGTTGTGGGCAATACCCAGCTGCTGGGCAATCACGGCGTACAGAATCAGCGGCAGTGCCGGGGCGAACAGCAGGCCCAGGCTGCCGGAGGTGGTGACCAGTCCCAGGCTGAAGTTGTCCGGGTAACCGGAACGAGTGAGGGCGGGATAGAGCAGTGCACCGAGTGCCACGATAGTGACGCCGGATGCCCCGGTAAAGGCGGTGAACAGGGCGCAGGCGATCAGGGAGACCAGTGCCAGGCCGCCCGGCATCCAGCCGAGCAGCGCCTGGGTCAGGCGCACCAGGCGGCGGGGAGCGCCGCTTTCACTCAACAGATAGCCGGCAAAGGTGAACAGAGGAATCGCCAGCAGCACCGGCATCTCGGCGATACGGTAGAACTCGATGGCGACTACCGACAGATCGATTTCGGAGCGGTAGAAACCGAGCATGGCGCTGGCGGCGATAATGCCGAACAGCGGGGCGCCCAGCAGGGCGAGCAGCAGTAACAGCAGGCCGGTCAGGATCATTGTTTCTCCTGCGGCGGTTGCGGGGCCAGGCTGCAGAGCAGCAGGCGCAGGGCGATGATGCCGAAGCCGATCGGCATCACCAGCTGAAACGGCCAGATCGGCAGGAGATCCAGAAAGCGGTTGCCGTCCTGGTATTCAAAGCCGACGAAGCGCGCCGCATGCCAGGCCAGCAGGGCGCAGACCAGGGCGGTGAACGCGTCCGTCAGCCGCCGTGCGATACGGCCGGCGGTGTCGGGCAGGTAGCGGGTCAGCAGGTCGATGCGGATATGGTTGTTGTCCCGGGTGGCCGCCATGGCCCCCAGCAGGGTGACCCAGAGTACCATCAGGCGCAGGGTCGGATCTCCCCAGCTAAGGCCGTAGTCCCACAGGTTGCGCAGCAGAATCTGGCCGGTGGCGAGCAGAATCATGGCGGTTAGCAGCAGGGCCAGCAGCAGATCTTCCAGTTGCCGCAGGCGTATAACCAGCTGTTTCAGCCGCGCGCTCAAGGTCCTGCTCCGGAGTCCGGCATGTCGCGCTCCAGGTGCAGCGCCAGCCAGGTGCAGGGCGGGTCGATTGAGGTATCGGTGACCTGGTGGGGGGTGCCGGCCGGGATCAGCAGGCTGTCACCGGCGACAAGCCGTATCGGTTGCCCCGCCAGATCCAGTGTGGCTTCTCCCTGCAGAACCATTACCCATTCATCCTCCTGCTGCAGAAACGGCTCGGATCTGAAGCGTGGTGGGCTGACAATGCGCAGCAGTCTGGCGTGGCGGTTGGCGGCCAGAAGATCGGTCTGTTCCTCCCCGATGACGTGGGGCAGATCGGTCAGCAGGTGACGGGTCGGCATGGTTTATCTCTGGCCCTTCCTGAAATCGGCCAGCAACTGTTGGATCTGCTGGAACAGCGTCGGATCGAGCTGATGTTCCCGTTTGAGATTGGCCTCCACTTTGTCGATCAGATGCTGCCAGCTTGCGCGCTCTCCCTCTTCGGGGCGGAAGAACCGGATACCCTGTTTCTTCAGCGCCTTAAGGGCGGCTTGGTTGTCGATCCGGGTCTGCTGGTTGATCTGCCGGAAGCGCTCTTCCATGATCTCCCGGAGAATCTGCCGATCGCTGCTGGAGATTTTATTCAACGCTTTGTCCCGGATCACCAGGGTGCCGTAGAGATAGATCAGGGGGATATCCGCCACGTGCTTGATACGGGTGTGCCACTGCAGGGCGATAGCACCGGACGGGGAGGAGCCGACCGTATCGATCAGCCCGGTCTGCAGACCGGTCAGCACGTCGGTGAGTGGCAGGGGAACCGGGGACACCCCGATACTGCGGAACGCACTGAGACTGATCTGATCCCCCTCGGGACTCCATATTTTGCGTTGTAACAACTGATCGACGTTATCCAGCGGTAGTTGGGACATCAGGTAAGCAAAGCCCCCTTCACTGAAGCCGTAACTGATAAATCCGGCCTTTTTCAGCCCGGCCACCAGCCTTGGGTCCATCCGTTTGCGGACATAATCCACCTCGTCGAGCGAGCGGAACAGGAACGGCAGGCTGTAGATCTGGATATCGGGATAGATCGCAGCCAGCCCACCGGCGGTCAGGGCGCCGCCATGCAACTGCCCGACCCGGATCTTGCGCAGCACGCTGTTGTCGTTGCCCATTACGCCGCCGGGATAAAAGCGCAGTTTCACCCGTCCTTCGGTGCGCTGTTCCAGCTCTTCGGCACCGGATCTGAGCATGTTCATCCAGCTGGTGCCGTCCGGCAGCAGAGTGGCAATCTTCAGGGTGGTGGCGTGTGTCGGGAGAGTGGGGAGCAGCAGAAGCAGCAGTATGGGCAGGTATTTGGGCATGGGATATCCGGGTATTGTTATTGATAGGTCTATCCTGACTGCCTATTTTGCCACACCAGAACTAGAAGTACTCATCCTTTAGGAGCTGTTCTGCCTGCTGTTTTGCCAGGATGTTGCTCAGGGTCAGGTCGGGGGCCTCGGCGGGAGCCGCCAGCACCTCCGTCAGCAGCCGGTCATGCAGGGACTGGTCAAACACCAGTCGGGCATAGCGTCGGGCATACTCCACCTTGGCCATCAGGTCGCGTCCGTCTGAATAGGCGATTGCCAGCTCGAAGTGCTGTTTGCCGATTTCCGGTTTGCCACCCATGGAGGGCGGCAACTGGGAGTGCATGACGGCCAGGTAGAGTTGGGCCCGGCCATGATCGTAATCCGGTACCCGGGCAACGACCCGTTCCAGCAGGTATTCCACCTTGGGCAGGTCCGCCAGGGCACTCCAGTCGTCGCTGCGGGCTGCGATCCAGCCGGCCCAACTGGTGGCATAGACGTAGAGCAGGCCCAGGTCATCAGGGGCGATACGGTCGATGGTGGCGGTGAATTGATCGAAGCGGGCATCCGACTGTGCGCATATCGCCCCATAGCGGGGACAGAAAGCCCGCTGAGCGTACTCCCATGAACGCTGAGTCAGGCGCTTGATCCGCACCGGTTCCCGGATTAATCCGCTGGCGAAGGCGCCATAGAGCCGGGCCCCGGCCATCAACAGGGTCTGGTCCCGGGGGGTGTCACGGATCATGCTGTCCAGTAGCAGCAGATAGGCCGGCGCGCCATCGCGCACAATATCCGGGTCGTTCTGGTTCAGCATGGCGCTGGTCAGGTTGGCCGCCAATCGCTCCCGGGATAGGGAAGCGCAGCCGGTCACCAGGGTCAGCAGCAGCCCGATAACCAATAGCCGATACAGGGCCCGGGATGCAGCCGGTGATTGTGGTCTGGGGGGAAGCACCTGTTCAGCGATGGCTTTTGTTGACCTGCTCAATATGGTGCACCCAGTTGCGCAGTGCCGTACCCAGGCTGGATCCCCCGTGTCGTCGGCCACGGAAAGTGCCGAAGCAGCGCTCGGACCGGATATCGTCAGGTCCTTCCAGGCGGGTGGAGCCGATGTTCAGCAGCACGAAGATGAGGAACACATCCAGCACCAGCAGGAGTATCACCGCCGGACCGCGCAGCAGGACGCTTTCGTGGGTCCAGTGAAAAATGCCGGCCTGGTAATCGATGACGAACCAGATGGTGGTAAACAGCAGGACGACGGCCAGGAGTGATGAGAGATCGGCAATCCGCTCATGGTTGCGTGCATAGCCCTTGATTCTTGAACAGATCGTCATACCCATCCCCCGCTCTTTATTATGGTTTACCGAAAGTAAGGAAAAACCGGGCAAAGTGCAAGCCGGGGTCTGGTGTTGGGGCGGTCGGCTGACCGCCTCCGCACCGATATTACTTGGATCCGCCCATGCAGGGCGGGGATTTCGGGAACGAGCCGCCCCGCGCTTCCCACTCCGCCGGTGTCATGGTGTGCAGTGCCAGCGCGTGCAGACTGCCGGAAAAGAGGGGTTTGGCCAGACTGTTGATCTTGCGGTGACGGGCTACCAGGGATAAGCCCTCGAACTGGTCGCTGACCACCACGATCTTGAAATGGGACTGGGCATCCCTGGGCACATTGTGCATATGGGTTTCATCTATCACTTCAAGATGTTGCGGATGCAGGGCATCCGTAATCAGTGCGCTTAATCGGTCTCTCATTATGGCCTGCCTGATGTTCGTTGCGCGGGCGCTCTATTCTCTTGAATAGACGCCCGTCCGGGATAAGTTCACCCGGTGGATCATACACCTGGGGGGCGTCAGATAATCAACGGCAATAGCGGGGTTTTGCGCCGCCGCTGCTACTCCGCCAGAAACGCCTCGGTAAGCCTGTATTGCCTGTCGGCCTCGTTTTCCACTTCACCGGAGTCACTCTCGATCATCAGGCAGTTGTTGGCCATACGTGCCTGTATGGCAGCTTTCCATGCCGCATTGAAGTTCTCCCCTGCCTGGTCTGCGGGCGTCAGGGCTGCGGCGCAGGCGGCAGCGGCGAAATGCTCTGCCTGCAGGCCCCAGTCGGCGTCCCGGCCGCAGGCGGTATAGGTTTTGGTTGCGATTGACTTGGCCACTTTGTAGGCGTCTTTCAGCTCCTGCTCGGAGCTGTCCGGCGCCAGGGCTGTCTTCAGCACCGCCGCCAGTCGCGGATTATCCAGTGAGCCGGACACGCGCTCGCTGTACCGGGCACCCAGCTGGCGCTGCTGCGTTGCAGATAGATTGCTCAAAGCCGCCTTGAATTCCTGGTCATTGCTGATCTTCATAATGGGTCTCCCTTGCCATGGCTGTCAGGTGTCACGGGTCGGCGCCACCCGGATATGGTCTGCGCCGATCTTATGAACGGTCCAGTAGTTGAATTACCTCGAGGTGCTGCTTTTGTTCCGCCCAAGAACGGGCGGTCTCGCCTGCAAAATCGGCCAGATCGGGGCGGGCACCCCCCTCGATCAGTGCCTTGACGCTCTCCAGATGGCCCCGTTTGGCGGCCCAGATCAGTGCCGTCCAGCCTTTGGTGGCCTCCTGTATATCGGGATCGGCGCCCCGCGCCAGCAACGCCCTGACCAGCTCGGTGTGGTTGTTCGATGCCGCCAGCATCAGCGCGGTGTAGCCGCCGTTGTCGACCAGATTCATGTCGGCGCCTGCCTCGATCAACTGCATGGCCGCCTCGGTGTGTCCGTAGAGTGCCGCCTTCATCAGTGGCGTCCACTGGCAGCTGTCCCGGCTGTCTACCGGCGTCTGAGCCGAAAGCAGGGCGCTAATCTTCTCTGTGTCTCCCTGTTCGGCGGCAACAACCAAGGGCGGGATGTCGGTCTGCTCGGCAGTGTCGGGCGAACAGCCCGCCAGCAACCACAAAGCGGCCAACAGCAGAAAGTGAGTAATCAATAGGTGCTTCGAGTTCATTTGAATCACCGAACATTATAATTATCTTATATTGACTGTCGGTGAGGCCCGTCGACAATGATTAATCTCAATAAATCATTGATCGCTAGCTTCCCGGCCCCTTGTCTGGGCGCAGATACTGATTGGGAAATGGGGTGATATTGGCGTTGCCGTCCAGATCCATGATCTTACATTGGCCACGTTTTTCCACCTCGTCCACCCGGATTACTGCGTGCATCGGAACCAGGGTGCGGCTTACGCCACTGAATTCCGCTTTCAGCTTCTCTTCGGCGGGGTCGATGACCAGGGTGCTGGCCTCGCCAAAGATAAGGTTACGAATCTCCAGAAAGCCCAGCACATCAGCCTGTCCGACAGACTCGGCATAGAGTTGGTAGACTTTGCCCTGGTTGATGAAGGTGATTCTGAATATGCGCATGTAATTCTCTGAGCTACTTCTCTGGCGGCAGCTGCCGGCACTTTTCACAGAGTCCGTAGAGGGTCATGTTGTGCTCTGCCATCTCGAAGCCGGCCTGCTTGGCGACCTCGCTCTGCCTGGCTTCGATGATATCGTCATGGAACTCCCTGACCACACCACAGCGTACACAGATGATGTGATCATGGTGATCGCCTTCAGCGATTTCAAACACCGCCCGGCCCCCTTCGAACTGGTGGCGCTTGACCAGGCCGGCCTGTTCACACTGGGTCAGCACCCGGTAGATGGTGGCGACGCCAATATCCTCATCATGCTGAAGCAATATTTTGTAGATGTCTTCGGCGCTGGCGTGTTGCAATTCACCCTGGCTCAGGATTTCCAGGATTTTAAGTCTCGGAAGGGTGACCTTGAGTCCGGCCTCTTTTAGCTTTGCTGTGTATTCGGTCACTGCTTTGATTCCTGCTCAAGTAATCCGATTATCAGTATACCACTCCGGTTCCTGATAAGGCATTAATCACACTCCGCAGGCGCGGGGTACAGGAATTCCTCTCATCGGTGGTATGATTTCCCTGCGAAGCCTAGGTAAACCGATGAGATCAGAAAATGAAAGCGAGTGAAAAGTTCAAGCTGGGTGAGAGCCTGCCCTTGAAACAAGTTCTGGATACGCTCCCGTACAACAGCGATGGCCTGATACCGGCGATTGCCCAACAGCACGATACCGGAGAAGTGCTGATGATGGCCTGGATGAACCGGGCTTCGTTGGATGAGACCCTGGAAACGGGGCGGGTCTGTTACTGGTCCCGCTCACGTCAGAAGTTCTGGCGTAAAGGGGAGTCGTCCGGCCAGATACAGCAGTTGAAGGATATGCGCTTCGACTGCGATGGCGATACGATTTTACTCCTGGTGGATCAGACCGGCCCCGCCTGCCACACTGGTCGCCGCAGCTGTTTCTACAATGCGGTGCGTGGTGACCGGGTGGAGGTAGTGAGCGAGCCACTGATCGATCCGGAAACGCTTTACGGTAAATAATCGACGGAATTTAGGCTATGTTGGAAGTTACACCAGTCAAGGCATTCAAGGACAACTTTATCTGGATGCTGCACAATCCAGGCAGTGAGACGGCGGTTGCCGTTGATCCGGGCGAGAGCGCACCGGTGCTTGCCTGGTTGGAAGAGCGCGGCTTGCGTTTGAGCGCGATCCTGATTACCCATAAGCATATCGATCACACCGGCGGAGTGATGGATCTGCAGTTTGCTTTTCCGGGTATTGCGGTTATGGGGCCGACCCATGAGGCGATACGGGGGATCAAGGTTAAACTAAAGGAGGGTGATCAGCCGCAGATACCGGGCCTGGATGTAGATTTTACGGTGTTGGAAATACCCGGACATACCGAAGGCCATATTGCCTACTACGGAGAAGGTAAGCTGTTTTGTGGTGACACCCTGTTTTCGGCCGGTTGCGGCGGTATCTTTGGAGGTACCCACGAGCAGATGCATGCATCGCTGCAGCGAATCGCGGCGCTGCCGGCGGACACGCTGGTCTATTGTGCCCATGAATACACCCTGGAAAACCTGGGGTTCGCCAAGTGGGTGGAGCCGGAAAGTACCGCTATCCTGGAGCGTGAACAGGAGGCGCAGGCGCAACTGTCCCGGGGGGAGAATACTGTACCCTCCACGTTGCAGACAGAGTTGGCAACCAACCCGTTCCTGCGGGTGTCCGTACCTGAAGTGAAGGCGGCTGCTGAACGCTATGCCGGACATGAGCTGTCCAGCGGTGCCGAGGTGTTTACCGCCATTCGTCTCTGGAAAGACCGGGAGTACGATTAGTCTCTCCGGATTGGCGGGAACTCCAGAGCTTTCATTAACCCGACAGATCGAGTAATCAATGGCCGAGCAAATCCTGATTAAAAATGCATCCATGGTGAATGATGGGCAGATTCTCGAAGGGGATCTGTTAATCCGGAATGGCCGGATTGAACAGATTGCCCCGGAGATTTCCGTACCGGAACAGGCCCGGGTGCTGGATGCGGAGGGTCATACCCTGATTCCGGGTATGATCGATGATCAGGTCCATTTTCGTGAACCGGGAGCCACCCACAAGGGGGATATGTACAGCGAATCCCGGGCGGCGGTGGCGGGTGGTATCACCAGTTTCATGGATATGCCCAACACCAATCCCCAGACCACCAATCGGCAGGCACTGGAGGCCAAATATGCGCTGGCGGCGGACCGGGCGCTGGCCAATTATGCCTTCTACCTGGGCGCCACAAACGACAATCTGGATGAGATAGTCGCCCTGGACCCGAAACAGGCCTGTGGGGTCAAAGTGTTCATGGGGGCTTCGACCGGTAACATGCTGGTCAATAACGAAGCGGCACTGGAGGCGATCTTCCGGGATGCGCCGGTGCTGATTGCTACCCATTGTGAGGATACGCCGACCATCCAGCGGCTGGAAGAGAGCTATCGGGACAAGTACGGCGAGGATGTACCCATCGAGTGCCACCCGCTGATCCGCAGTGCCGAGGCCTGTTATCTTTCATCCTCCATGGCGGTGGAGCTGGCCAAAAAACATGATGCCCGGCTGCATGTGCTGCATCTGACCACGGAACGGGAGATGGAGCTGTTCCAGCCTGGTCCGTCGGATGGCAAGCGGATCACCGCCGAGGCCTGTGTCCATCACCTCTATTTCGATGACCGCGATTACGCCCGCAAAGGGAGTTTTATCAAGTGCAATCCGGCGGTAAAGAGCGAATCCGACCGGAATGCGTTGCGTAAAGCGCTGCTGGACGGGCGGATCGATGTGGTGGCGACCGATCATGCGCCCCATACCCTGGAGGAGAAGCTCAACAGCTACTTCAAGGCACCTGCCGGACTACCCCTGGTGCAGTGGGCGCTGCCGATGATGTTCGAACTCTATCATGACCGACTGATCAGTCTGGAGCAGCTGGTGGAGAAGACCAGCCACGCACCGGCGCGCCTGTTCAATGTCATGGAGCGTGGCTATTTGCGGGAAGGCTATTGGGCCGATCTTACCCTGGTTGACCTGAACAGTCCTACCCGGGTGGAGCGCCGGGATGTGCTCTATAAGTGCGGCTGGTCGCCAATGGAGGGTGAGCGGCTGCGATCCAAGATCATCGCCACCATCGTCAATGGTCAGGTCGCTTACCGGGGTGGCCGGGTCAATGATGCGGTGCGGGGGCAGCGGCTGGAGTTCGACCGCTGACAGGCTGTGGAAAAGTGATGCCGGCCCGCCATTTCAGCCAGGCAGGCCGACATCAGCTGTAGCCGATGGCGCCCTTGTCCACACCTTCAAATGCTTCAACCCGAAAATGCGCTTCCGGATGCTCCTGTTTCAGGGTGTCGGCGATATGCTGGGCCAGATTCTCCACCGTGGTGTCGCTGTCCACCAGATAGCAGCGCTGGCTGGGCAACTCCAGGCTGAAAAGTCCCTGATTGGCCGTGTACCCGAATCGGTAGAAGGTCTGGTGGGTCCGTTGTATGGTCGCTTGCAGGTCGCTGCGGGTGGCGATGTAGATATCCCTCCAACGGTCGGCCCAATCCGCCTCCAGGGCTTGATCCCGTGTCCCATTCCGGTAGATCACGATGCGCGAGCGATGGCCGTGGGCGATACGCTGACAGTTTCCCCCGTGATGCTTCAGTCCATGACTGTAGCGATACCAGGCGCCTGCAGTGGAGTCTGCGTAGAGCCTTAAACGCAACTCCTGAATATTATCGGGCAACTCCCGCTGCAGCTTTTCCATCATGGCCTGAATCAGGCTCTGTTCATTGATCGTCTCTGACTCGATCAGGGTTACGGCACTATTCGGGCTGCTGTGCAGCAGGGTTTCACCCGATGTCAGTTGAAAACGGATATCGCAGCGGTGCTCCTGCTTTTCGGTCTGGCAGCCGCTGTATTGGGCCGGTACCAGCAGGCGGTGGTCAAACTCCAGGTCGATACAGCGTTTAACCTGCTTTTTCACTTCGCTGAAGTCAAGCACCATGCCCTGGTGATCGAGTGAACCGTCCAGTTCGATATCCACCAGCCAGCTTTCGCCCAGCAGGCCGGCGACGGGATCAAGGAGGGAGAAGTCTATAACCGTCAGCCGGTTAACGAACAGTGTGGTCATGGATGGTTGTGGGTCTGCCCTTGGAGGTCGAGCATCTTTGCAGGCTTTGCCCGTTGAGGCAAGCCCGCACGCCTCGCCGACTCAGGCTGATCCAGCGATGTTCACTGGATTTCTACCGGCCAGCCGGTCTGGGTGGGGCATCTCTGCCCACATGGGTGAACGGGGGTTAGTCGTCGGCGCCTGAAGAGATTTTGAACTGCCGGACCACCTGCTGCAGTTCCCGGGCCAGCTCTCCCAGGTGTATGGTGGTGTTCATCGACTGCTGGGAGAGGGTGGCGGTGCTCTTGCTGCCCTCGCTGATCGAGATAATGGACCGGTTGATCTCTTCAGAGACGGCGCTTTGCTGTTCAGAAGCAGAAGCGATTTGCAGATTCATGTCGTTGATGGTTTCGATGGCGGCATTGATCGCCTCCAGGGATGCACATGCGTTGTTGGCTTGTTGAACATTCTCCTCGGCAGTGCTGCACCCTTTCTCCATGGCGTCTACCGCCTGGTGGGCGTTCAGCTGCAGATTATGGATCATCTCCTCGATTTCGCCGGCGGACTCCTGGGTACGGTTTGCCAGGTTGCGTACCTCGTCGGCCACGACGGCAAATCCCCGCCCCTGGTCACCGGCCCGGGCTGCCTCAATAGCCGCGTTCAGGGCCAGCAGGTTAGTCTGTTCTGCGATGCCTTTGATCACATCCAGCACACTCCCTATGCCTTCGCTGCTTTTCTCCACCTGGCCGATGATGGTGGCCGCATTGGTGATTTCGTCATGCAGGGACTGGGTTGATTTGGCGGTCTGTTCCATGGTCAGACGGCCATTGGCAGCCTCACCCGTAGCGGAGCGGGTGGCCTGGGAGGCGTTGACTGCGTTGCCGGCCACTTCACTGATGGTGGCGGACATCTGATTAATGGCGGTGGCCACCTGTTCGGTCTCCTGTTCCTGGGCCAAAATCATGTTGCTGATATTACGGGCACTTTCGGTGGTTTCGGAGACCGCGTTGATGACCTCGCCGGTGGCGCTGGCGGTGTGTTGTACCAGTGCCTGAATCTTGTCGATAAAGGTATTGAATGATTGCGCCAGCTGACCGATCTCATCCCGGGTGCGGCAGGTCAGGCGGCGGGTCAGATCCCCTTCCCCATGGGCGATATCATCCAGGGCATGGACCACTTCGCCCAGTGGTTTACAGATTGAACGGCCGATTAACCAGGCCATTAACAGGCCCATTAGCAGGCCGACAACCATCAGGATGGCGACGGTCAGGGTGGTCCGGCTGGTCTCATCAATGAGGTGGCCGTTGGTTTGGCTGATCGCGTCGGACTGGAGTGATTCCAGGGCAATCAGCCTATCGTCAATTTCTTTGAACAAGGGGGTCGCTTCGCTACGTACCAACCAGGCATCGGTGCGCCATTGATCACCACCGTGAATCGCCATCATTTTAGTGATGTTGGTCTTGTAGGTCGCCAACTGCTCCCGGAACTGCTCCAGTGAATCGGCCTGATCCAGGGTCAGCTCATCTTCGTACTCGAATAATTGGTCCACCAGTTGTTCAGTCCGCTCCAGGTAGAGATCGAGATCGTTAATCACAGTGTCGGAGCGGAACGCCAGATAACCCCGGATGCTGCTCATCACGTTGCTCCAGGCGTAACGCAGATCGCCGAACAGGGTCAGTAGAGTACGTCGTTCGGGGGTCACATCCTCTTCCTGTTCAGCAGCGATCATTTGCGAAGTGAGCTGCACCATCACCCGGCTGGTGGGGTTCAGATCGGAGTTGGCGAAGGCGATACCGGGAAAATTCTTCTCATAGCTGGTGGCTGTCTCCAGCAGGCGGTTGCCAAGGCTGCGAAATCGCTCCAGGTCCGTAGCGAGTCCTTCCACCAATGCGGCAGACTCCTCGTCTGAAGCGACCGCCTTGAGTGCTTTGAGTTTTTTAACCAGTGTTTCAGAGTGTTCGAGTCCCTGCAGAAAACCGTTCCTGTGATCCTCCTCCCGGGTCGACAGAAAGAAGCCGAGCGCGCTGGCGGTCTGGTGGACGCTGGCGGAGAGCTCCTTGGAGAGCAGGGCAGTTGGCTGCCGAACCTGTACCATCTCTATGACAGAACGCTCCATGTTCTTCAGGCTGGTCAGGGTCTGGATGGAAATGGCCGCTATGATAATCAGCAACGCGGCAAAACCTATCCAGATTTTGTGACGGACTTGAAGAATGCTAAACACGAAGAAATCCCCCTGAAGAATCTTGATGATTCATTTGGCTGGTCCGGCTTTCAGCGCCGAATCTCTGTTATGTGAGGAGTTCTAACGGCAGGAATTGCGGGAACTTTAATTCCACCGGGCGGCTATAACCGCATGAGAGATATGGTTATTGGGGGATGGAGCCACCCGCCGGAATCGAACCGGCGACCTCATCATTACGAGTGACGCGCTCTACCAACTGAGCTAGGGTGGCGTATTCAGGGTCTTCCGCCGCGCTGGAATAGGGCATAGCGGATAAGGGATCGGGAGTATAAAGAAATGTTGGTCCGGGCACAAGCCGTTACTGATCCCGGTAAGTGGCTGGAAAATAGGCGGTTTCGGGGTTACTTCTTTGGTCTGATCTGAACCACCAGTTCAACGCCACTGATTTCCGTACCTGCTGGCGGCATCGCATCCAGGTTGATCTGGATCGCATCGTCGTCAATATCGCAGATCTCCTGGGTTTCAGTATTGTAGAAGTGGTGGTGAGGATGGGTGCTGGAGTCGTAGAAGGCCCGTTCCGGATCGACGAACAGTTCCCGGATCAATCCCTTGCGGGCAAACAGGCCGAGGGAGTTGTAGACCGTGGCCTTAGAGACCGGACGTCCTGTCCGGTTGGTCAGTTCAAGTACCTGATCAGCGGAGAGGTGCTGCGGGCGCGCCAGTATGGCGGACGCGATCTTGACCCGCTGAACCGTGGGGCTGATGCCATGGCTACGCAGCAGGTGTACGATTTTCCTGCGCTGTTCACTTTGCTTGAGTTCGTTCCGGCTCATAGGTTTAACATTATAGACGTTGGTTGTTTTTTAAGTCCAATCCAAAATTTTGACGCCTGTCATCTGATCGGCCGTTGGTCGGACAGGATTGACCACTTGTCCTTTGATAGATGAATTTCTCAACCAGGACCTGCTATACGTTCAGATATGAAAAGAAAAGGCAGCAAAAATTCGGGTTTTACCCTGATCGAACTAATGATCACTATCGCTGTGGTAGCCATACTATTAGCTATCGCTGTTCCTTCTTTCACCTCCATGTTGATTAATAATCGCTTGAACACGCAGGCCAATGAGATGGTCGCCCTGTTTGCGCTGGCCAGGAGTGAAGCCACCAAGCGTGGTGCCGAGGTGCGTGTCGCGGCGCAGGATGCCAATGACTGGACAAAAGGTTGGAACGTGCTTGTAGATGATAATAAGGATGGCGACTTCAATGACGCTGGAGACGTTTTGAGCGTTTTGGCGCCATTCCCGAAATCCACGGTGGTTGCGGGTGGCAGTAACAGTCTGACTATTCCTGGTGTGGTTGTATTTGATTCTCGTGGTGCTCTTGTGCCCAGGGGAGATGTGTTCTCGATGGTTATTTCTGATCCGGGCTGTACGGGGGATCAAAAAAGAACTCTGATTGTTTCAACGACCGGCAGACCTTCAATTACGCGTTCCGCATGTCCGTAGGCGACCAGATGAATACACTCAAGATAAAAAAGCATCAGCAGGGCTTTACTTTAATAGAAGTAATGGTTTCTGTTATTGTTCTGGCGATTGGCCTGCTTGGAATGGCCGGGCTTCAGACTGTTACGCTGCAAAACGGCCAGAGTGCCTACATGCGTTCGCAGGCTACCATTCTCGCTTATGACATTATGGATCGCATGCGGATCAACCGTGATCAGGCAATTAATGGATCCTATGATCTGGCGCTTAACGCAACCCCATCAAGTGGTTCGGGTGTCCACCAGCAAGACCTGACAGCTTGGGTTGCTGACCTTGCTGAAGCGCTCCCTGCCGGTGACGGTTCAGTGGATTGTACGAGCGTTTCGGGTCTTTGTTCGATTGTCGTCCAATGGGATGATACGCGTGCAACAGAAGGTATTGCTACGCAACAAGTTAATATTACCGCCAGGCTGTAATCTATGTATAGAGATCTAAAAGAACAGGGCTTTTCCCTCGTTGAGTTGATGATCAGCATGGTGTTGATGCTGCTTATTATGGCTGCTGTTCTCAGTCTTTTTGTATCGTCAAAGGCGGTTTATCGTACTGACTCGGAGTTTGCAAGGATTCAGGAAAATGGCCGTTATGCTATAGACGTTTTACAGCGAAGTATTCGCATGGCTGGTTACTCAGGTTGCCGTACCTTAATGAGTATCGCGCCAACAATAATAGCAAACAACCCGCCCGATTTTGCCTCAATAGAAGATGCCATAGAGGGGTGGGATTCTGGGTCTGGATGGGCCAATCCTACCGGAATTGCTCATGTGGCTGGTACCGATGTGATCCGCGTTAATTTTGCAGCGGGTGTTGGAACTAAGCTTGATGGAGATATGGCTACCAATAACGCAAATATCGTGGTCAATGGTAATCCTGACCAGTTGCAGGCTGGTGATCTTGTCTATATTACTGATTGCCAGAGCGCGGATCTTTTTCGCGCCACCAGCGTCTCTCAGAGTTCGGGGCAATACACTATCGCCCACGGTAGTTCGGCCAATACAACAGATAACCTTTCAAAGGCTTACCCAGAGTCAGCGCAGTTGATGGCTTTTGAATCATCGCTTTATTTTATTGGCCTGAATCCAAGTGGTATTCCCGCGCTTTACTGGCTTGATCTTGACTCAGCCAATCCAGCCGTCGAGTTGGTTTCGGGCGTTCAGGATATGCAGTTGATCTACGAGGTGGATACAAACGGGGACCTGGTTCCTGATGATTTTCGCGATGCCGGTGCCGTCACGGATTGGGGGTCGGTACTTGGGGTTCGAATCGGCATGCTGCTAAGAACCGAGAATAATGTCGGCGCTGAAGCCCAGGCAATCACATTTAATGGCGTTGATGGAAATCCTTCTGGGGATTTACGTTTGCGGAAAGCTTTCTGGTCATCTGTCGGAGTCAGGAATAGGCTGCCATGAGAACAATACGTGAAATTACTCTTGATACACAGCAAGGCACGGTACTGGTCATTGTTCTTGTGATGTTGTTGGTGATGACCCTGATTGGGGTTTCCGCGATGCAAAATACGGCTCTTGAAGAGCGGATGGCGGGGAACTTCGCTGATCGTAACATGGCGTTTCAGGCAGCAGAATCGGGATTGCGTGATGCCAGTGAGTGGGTTCAGAGTTTCCTGGTCAAGCCCACTGCCACGTCAGACGGCTCCAGTGGGATTTGGACTGCCGGTACTATTGCTGCTGATCCAGCTGACTCTCAGTTTGATTGGGCGTCGAAAGGTTTTGATTATGGCGATAAGACCAATAACAACCCCAATGAATTTAGTTTTCATTATGCCGTTCCCTCTTTTGTTGTCGAAGAGACTGCTTTTATACCGGATGGACTAGATCCTGAGGCGAGAGCGAAAGGGCAAGGTGTTAATTATTACACCATATCTTCGATAGGCCGAGGCGGCTCCGATAGTGCGGAATCGGTTTTGCAAGTCGTCTACGAAAAACGCTTTAACTGATGTCACCGGAGAATAAGATGGAGACCAGTCTATATAAACATTTCTCAACGGCGCTTGTTACCTGTTTGCTGACCGCTATTCCCGTCATGCATATACAGGCGGCGCCTGTTGATGTCAGTGACGCCCCACTTTATGTAATGCAGGGTGTGGATCCCAATATTATCCTGACACTGGATGATTCCGGCAGTATGTATTGGTCCTTTATGCCTGACGGGATCTCTGGGAAAAAGAATACTAAACGTGCCAAGTCATATGTTTACAATAAAATGTACTACAACCCGAATGTCACCTATACGCCACCTGTCGATCATGATGGCAACTCACTGGGTGATGCTTCGTTTACTTCGGCTTGGAATGATGGTTACAACCAGGGAAACACTTGTACAGTAAATCTCTCCAACCATTACCGGCCAACTTGGTATTATGGGAACCATTGTGACAGTTACAACTCTTCAAATGAGTATGCGCACAATTCTACAGAAGCCGCCTATTATTACCTGTTTGATAGCACCAATAACAACTGTAATGGGCAAACTACAGATGATGACTGCTACGATAAAGTGGTAGTGAGTAGTACATCCGGACCTGGGGGGACGGATGAAACCACCAACTTCGCCAACTGGTACTCCTATTATCGTAAGCGCATATATGCGATGAAGGCTGCAGCTTCTCGTTCGTTTGCCAACCTGAGCGACGATTTCCGCCTTTCCATGCAACTGATTAATGATAGCTCCTCCAATGCTGTTAGCCAAGCCACGAAATTTGCAGGTACGCAGCGTACAAACTTTTACAACTGGTTGTTCAATGTTGACGCTACTGGTAATACGCCACTACGTCGCGCAGTTTATCGTGCCGGAGAGTACTTGAGTACAGCAGAGCCATATCGCGATGATCCGGCGGATGCTTCTACTCCGGAAAGAGAGTGCCGCCAAAACTTTCTTGTGCTGATGACTGATGGTTATTGGAATAGTGCAGCTGGTGTGAGCGGTAACAGAGATAACCAGTCGCATACGTTGCCTAACAATAGCATGAACATTACCAGCTATACGCCTGCTGCACCTTACAAGGATAATAATTCAAGCTATTTGGCCGATAACACTTTTTATTACTGGTATCGTGATCTGCGGCCATCTCTTGATAACAAAGTGCCTCCCCATATTGTCGATAGCTCAACAGATATCAACAATGACGGCAGCGTTGATGATTTCGATCAGTTCTGGAATCCAATTAACGACCCTGCTGAATGGCAGCACATGGTTACCTATACCATCGGCTTGGGAGTTAACGGCAATCTCTCCTATCCGGCGGATTACGCAGATCTTTTAACTGGTGTCAAAAGCTGGAGTAGTAATCAGGTGGATGATCTTTGGCACGCAGCAATAAATAGTCGCGGCAAGTATTTCGCTGCTGATGATGCGGACACGCTGGTGCAATCGTTCACAGATGTGATCCAAAACATTATTGACCGAACCGGTTCTTCTGCTCCAGTTTCGCTGAATATGGGCAGTATTACCTCGAATACCATGCTCTACCAGGCACGTTTTGAGACCTCTGGATGGGCCGGCCATCTAATTGCGAGTAAAGTTTCCGATGGTAGCAACTGTGGTAGCGTGCCGATTGGTGATATCTGCTCACCTGAGTGGGATGCAGCATGCCTTCTTGATGGAGGTGTCTGTGCCGCCAACGGGGTCAGTTATACTCCTAAATCGCCTGATTTACGTCATATTATCACCGTCGATAATGCTAATGGTTCTGGCATAGGATTCCGCTGGTCCCAATTATCCAGTACTCAACAGGATATGCTGAAAGATCCTGATGGTCCCCTTGGCCCGTTGCCAAACTCATCGGATCAGTATGGAATGGATCGGCTTGATTTTTTGCGCGGTGATGACACAAATATAGCGGCAAACGGAGGGGGTTTTCGTAATCGTACGAGCAAACTTGGCGATATCATCTATTCCAACCCTACCTACGTAGGGGCGCCGAGTCGTTATTACCAGTCGTCATCTAGCTTTCTCGAGGCATCTTCTTACCCGACATTTAAAACCGCTTATAGCGGCAGGGATGAAATGGTTTATGTTGGTGCGAACGACGGAATGCTGCATGCATTTGATGCGATAAGTGGTGATGAGAAATTTGCCTTTATCCCTAGTGAGGTTTTTTCCAATCTGTGGCGTTTGTCGCTTACTGACTACTCTCATACCAACTATGTAGATGGCCCGATAGCAGAGGGTGATGTGTTCTACAATAATGACTGGCATACCGTTCTTGTAGGTGGATTGGGGCTTGGTGGACAAGGTTTCTACGCCCTGGATATCACCGACCCGTCCAGTTTCAGTGAAGCTAATGCTGCCAATATGGTGCTATGGGAGTTCACAGATGCAGATGACCCGGATTTGGGCAACAGTTTCGGTAAGCCGGCTATTGTTCGTTTAAATGACGGTTCATGGGCTGCTGTATTTGGGAATGGTTTCAATAATACTGAAGGCAATGACGGAAATGTCAGTGCTACCGGTAATGCTGTGGTATTTATTGTGGATATCGCCACCGGTAATGTGATTAAAAAATTGGATACCAACACGGGCAAATCAAACGACCCAACGGGTAATTCAAGACCGAATGGGATTGTGGATGTGCGTCCTGTTGATTTGGATGGTGATTCAATCACTGATCGCCTCTATGCAGGTGACCTGTTTGGAAATATGTGGGTATGGGATCTGTCCAGTTCTAATAAATCTCAATGGGCAGCTGCATATGGTAACGGAGTTCCCCTGTTTACTGCGGTGAACGACAGTGGCGATGCGCAACCAATTACAACTGCACCGCAAGTCGATCTCCACCCCTTGGGAATGGGTGTTATGGTCTATTTTGGTACCGGTAAGTATTACGGAACGGGGGATTTGGTTGATACTTCCACCCAGTCTTTCTATGGGATCTGGGACGCGATTAATAGCGTCAATAATATAACTCCAAAGATAGGTGCCCAGCGCAATCAACTTCTTAAACAGGAGATTATAACTGTCAATCTTACCCAGTTTGCCGGCTATGATGCGCGTATTGTCTCTGATTACCCGATTCGTTGGGATGATTATTCAAGTCCCACTGACTCCGATGAGGTGTTGGGTTGGTATATGGACCTTCCTGAATCTGGTGAACGGGTGCACCAAACGCCAATCATTCGCAATGGAAATATTATTTTTGTAACAGCGACTCCCTCTGATGATCCCTGTGAGTCCGGCGGCACGAGTTGGCTGATGGAAGTCGATGCGGCCAGTGGCGGTCGTTTACAAACCACTCCGTTTGATTATAACAATGATGGTGTGTTTTCGATTGATGATTACGTACAGGCAAGTGTTGATATTAACGGAGATGGGTCGATTGATTCTGGTGACGTAGCGCCTGGTAGTGGTATTCGTATCGATAACGCGGGTATCTATACCACCCCGGCTGTTGTACTGCATCCCGATAATGTCTCTGAGGATAAGATTATGAGTACCTCGACGGGTGCTATCGAATCAGTTCGTGAGAATTCCGGGCTTAATCAAGTGCGCTCCTGGCGTGAACTTCGATAGGTGGAAGTTATGAAAAGCAAACTGATCAAAGCAACGCTCTTTATTGCTGTCTTGGCTGTAAGCTATGTATCGCATGCCCAAGAGAATGAGCAGGCTGACAACAGGTGGTTTCCGGGGCTTTACCCGATGCCAGCAGTGATCGATGAGATAACACAAGGTAATAAAACATTTGTAGCTAACGATACGGTTTTTACGTTCTCAGAAAACATGCTGGTGCGTAACCGGGGTGGTGGAGTGTTGTCGCGTAGTGCGCTGAAAAAAGGGCTGGGCGTCACTATTTATATTTCTCCGGCTGCCATGGAGGCGGAAGAGTTAGAGTTCCCGATAACAGCTCTGGGAATACTGGTTACCGGAGAGGTACGGAGATAATAATGAGCAAGCAAAGCGGATTCACCCTCATCGAATTAATGATTACGGTAGCGATTGTCGCGATTCTGGCGGCAATCGCCTACCCGTCGTATACGGAGCAAGTCAAAAAGGGGCGCCGCGCCGATGCCAAGGCTGTACTGAGTGAGGCGAATCAGTGGATGCATCGTTATTATTCCAATAATTTTAGTTTCACTGCGGGTGCTGGTGTTACCCCTTTGCCTGCTGGTTTGCAAGAATCACCGAAGGATACGGGTGACAAGTTTTATGATATTGTACCGTCGCTTGTTGGTGGGGATCCCCAGACATTCCTTTTAACGGCAACGCCTAAGGGAGCCCAGGCTGGGGATGGAATGCTCACTATCGACAATCTTGGTAACAAAGGGTGGGATAGAAATAATAATGGTGCTATTGATGGTGATGAGGGCTGCTGGGAAAAATCATGTAATTAATTGGCATGATAGTTTGTTTCTAGTAGGCAGATAGAGTAGGTATATTTTTATGCACACGTCTTTAGCTACTGTTCTGTCAATTGTCTCGGCAGGGAAAAGGTCACATTCTCCTCTTGTCCGCTCAGTGTGCGCACCGAGTTGGCACCACGCTCCTTGAGCTTTTCTATCACTTCATTCACCAACAGGTCCGGAGCCGACGCGCCAGCGGTCAGGCCAATCATTTTGATGCCGTTCAACCAGCTTGGATCGATATCATCGGCCCTGTCTATCAGGTAAGCCGGTGTATCCGATTGCAAGGCCAGCTCCCGCAGTCGGTTGGAGTTTGAACTGTTGGGCGAGCCCACAACCAAAACTAAATCGCACTGCTTGGCCAACTCTTTGACCGCATCCTGTCGGTTCTGGGTGGCGTAACAAATGTCGTTCTGTTTTGGGCCCTGTATTTTTGGAAAGCGGGATTTCAGTGCTGCGATAACTTTGGCAGTATCATCCATTGAAAGGGTGGTCTGGGTGACGAACGCCAGATTGTTTGGGTCCTTGATCTGCAGCCCCGCCACATCATCTGCAGTGACCACCAGGTAGATACCGCCCTGGCCGTCCCGCGTTCGATATTGACCCATGGTGCCTTCCACTTCCGGATGACCTCGATGCCCGATCAGGATCACTTCATGGCCGTTTCTGCTATGCCGGGCCACTTCCAGATGGACCTTGGTGACCAGAGGGCAAGTGGCATCAAACACCTGTAGCGTGCGTCGTTCAGCCTCTTCCCTGACAGCTTGCGGAACTCCGTGGGCACTGAAGATCACAGTGTTGTTTTCGGGGATCTCATCAAGTTCGTCGACAAAGATAGCACCTGCCTGTTTCAGGCTGTCGACCACATAGCGATTGTGCACCACCTCGTGCCTGACATAGATTGGAGCGCCATATATCTGCAGTGCCCGTTGTACGATCTCGATGGCGCGATCGACGCCGGCACAGAAACCACGGGGATTGGCGAGCAGAATTTCCATGGGAATATTGGTCCGGTTTTATGGGTTGTTAACGCTGATAATCTGTACGGTAAAGACAATATCCTGGCCAGCCAGCGGGTGGTTAAAGTCGACCTTGACCTGCGACTCTTCCAGTTCTCTGATAATACCGGCCAGTTCATCACCTGCGGGTGTGGCAAAGCTGACCACCAGCTCCGGTTCCAGTTCCATCTCCGGAGGGAATGAACTGCGGGGCATAAAGTAGGACTTCTCCTGATCATGCGGGCCGAAGGCGTGTTCCGCCTCCAGGATTACTGACTGTTTATCCCCCGGTTTCAGGCCATAAAGGGTTTTCTCCAGATTCTCTGCCAGATTGCCGGTGCCCATGGTCAGGGTAACCGGCTCCTCCTCAAAGGTGCTGGTTATTACCGTGCCGTCACAAAGTGCGATGGCAAAGTGCAAGGTGACTTCGCCATTGCTGGTGATTTCCTGTAGTGCTTCAGTCAAGGTGGTGATTCTCTTATTCTTTAACTTAAATGGGGGTGATATGGTGGCGTTAAATATCCTTGCGCCAATAGACCTCGTTACCACCATCTTGTCGTGCGAGCACGCGCGCGATCACAAATAACAGATCCGAAAGTCGATTGAGATATTTCAGCCCGGTCTGGTTGACCGCTTCGTTTTCATCCCGGGCGAGTTGTGTCAGACGCCGCTCGGCGCGGCGGCATACCGCACGGGCGTGGTGACAACTGGCGGCCAGCCGGTTTCCTGCGGGCAGGATGAACTCCTGCAAAGGAGGCAGGTTTTCATTCAATTTATCCAGCTCCTGTTCCAGGTCAGTCACTGATTGGTCACTCATCAGGTTGTGTCCGGGCATGGCCAGTTCGCCACCCAGGTCAAACAGGCGATGCTGGATTGCGGTCAACAGCTGCTCGATCTCTGCTGGCGGACTGTGGGTAATCAGGATGCCGATCAGACAGTTCAGTTCATCGATAGTGCCGATCGCTTCGATACGAGCGCTGTCCTTGTCGACGCGGCGACCGTCACCCAGGCCGGTGGTGCCTTTGTCACCGGTGCGGGTATAAATCTTGGATAATCTGTAGCCCATGTTCAATATCTTTGGTGGGAGAAAAGAGAAAGTATAACAACTGGGAGAGTGGGCGTCTTGGATAGTACTGTGATCGGTTTAGTGCTGGGTGAGGGAAACATCTATTCGAACTATTGCATTATTTTCAATAAGGCGTATGATTTTTTTAATCCAAAAAATCACCTATGTTAGATAAGATCATGATTATTAAAAATAATACCCGTTCATCGATCCTTCCTGTTTACGAGGTCAAAGAACTCAGCATGGAGGAGGCGCTGCTGGTGCTGGCTGCGGACAAGGAGTCGATGCGGCCACAGATGCCTCCAGAGACCGGTGATTCGGTGCGGCATTGCGCCTGGTCGGGGTTGGCCTCAGCTGACTCAGCCGCCGCCTGACGGGGCGGGGCGATGTAGCCGGGAAAACAGTTCCTGGGTTACCAAGAGATAGCCGACTACCCTGAGCAGAACAGCAGTACTGGCATACTGGAGGATAATACAGATGCCCGGGAGGCTGTTGCACACTTTACTGAAACCGCATAGCTTACAATTCTTCAATTAATCCCCCGGACTGCATCAGCTTTACGCTCGCGTCGCTCCATAACGGGGGCGGTTGACCAGACACTCCGTGTCATCCTCTCGCATCGGAAGATGTTCCTAATCAACGATAAAATCTGTCCTTAAATAGACCTTATTGATTGGTTTCAACTGTGTTCCGGGTAAGCATGGTTAATGCAATCTGCAGGGATAGTTGCCGTAATGGCTAAGTCCTTAGCTGCTACGGGGCTATTATCACCAGCCTGATGGGGTAGAATTGGCAGCTTGTTACCGCTGAGCGGTAAAGCAGAGCAGAATTGTAGTGAGGAGTATGACATGCTGATCGAAGGCCCTATGAATATCACCATATCCGATCCAGCCGACGGTCAGGGCAAGGTATTGGTTATCGTGTTCACCCCGGAGTTCCAGGCCCTCTCCCTGGAGGAGCAGGGCGTGCAGTTCCAGGACTACATGCGCTTGTTGGCCAGCCATATTGAGTCCAAGGATAAGGTTGATGAGCGAAACCGGGCGGGCATGGCGATTATCTACCAGTTTGCCGAACAGCTCCTGCCCCATATCCTCAGTGGCGAATTGGCCCTGGAAGAGCGGATTGTGCTCCAGGTGCGCCATGAAGGCCAGGCGGTTGCGCTGACCGATCTGCTGGCCCGTCACTGAGCTTGATCGGCATGAACAACCCGGCTCCCCAGATCGGTTTTGTCAGTCTTGGCTGTCCCAAAAATCTGGTTGACTCCGAACGTATCCTTACCCAACTGCGTGCCGAAGGGTATGGTATAGCCCATAGCTACGCGGGAGCCGACCTGGTGGTGGTTAACACCTGCGGCTTTATTGATGCGGCGGTGGAAGAGTCGCTGGAGACCATCGGTGACGCACTGAATGAGAATGGCCGGGTCATTGTGACCGGTTGTCTCGGTGTCAGGGAGGACGAGGTGCGCGCTGAACATCCCGGTGTATTGGCGGTGACCGGACCCCACGCCTACGAAGCGGTGATGGCGGCGGTACATGACCACTTGCCGGCCCCCCATGATCCCTATACCAGCCTGTTGCCACCCCAGGGAGTCAAGCTGACCCCCCGTCACTACGCCTACCTGAAGATCTCCGAAGGGTGCAATCACCGCTGCACCTTCTGCATCATCCCCCAACTGCGGGGCGATCTGGTGAGTCGTCCGGTCGGGGAGGTGGTGCGGGAAGCCGAGAACCTGGTGAATGCCGGGGTGCGGGAGCTGCTGGTGGTTTCTCAGGACACCAGCGCCTACGGTGTGGATCTCAAGTATCGCAGCGATCTGGTGGGTGGAAAAGTTCTCAAGACCCGGCTCAAGGAACTGGCCACCGCCCTGGGCGATCTGCAGGCCTGGACCCGGCTGCACTATGTCTATCCCTACCCAAGCGTGGATGATCTGATTCCGCTAATGGCGGAAGGCGTCATCCTGCCCTACC
Organism: Sedimenticola thiotaurini; assembly: GCF_001007875.1. Taxonomy (NCBI): domain Bacteria; kingdom Pseudomonadati; phylum Pseudomonadota; class Gammaproteobacteria; order Chromatiales; family Sedimenticolaceae; genus Sedimenticola; species Sedimenticola thiotaurini. The sequence goes on from NZ_CP011412.1 coordinate 3,273,386, forward strand.
TGGATATGCCCCTGCAGCATGCTGACCGCACCATTCTGCGGTCGATGCAGCGTCCGGCCGCCAGTGAAAAGGTGCTGGAGCGGATTCGCCGCTGGCGCCAGATCTGCCCCGATCTGACCCTGCGCAGTACCTTTATCGTCGGTTTTCCTGGCGAAACCGAGGCGTCGTTCAACGAATTGCTGGCCTTCCTGCAGGAGGCGCGGCTGGATCGGGTCGGCTGCTTCACCTATTCACCAGTGGCAGGAGCCACCGCCAATGCCTTGCCGGATCAAGTACCGGAGTCACTCAAGCAGGAGCGGTTGGAGCGATTCATGGCGGTGCAGGAGCAGATCAGCCGGGAGCGCCTGGCGGACAAGGTCGGCAGCCAGACGATTGTTCTGGTGGACGGAGTGACCGAAGATGCAGTGATCGCCCGCAGCTACGCCGATGCGCCGGAGATTGATGGCAACGTGCTGATTGGTGGTGGCTGGGATCTGGAACCGGGGGATTTTGTTGAGGTGAAGATCACCGGCTCGGACGCACACGATCTGTACGCGGAGCCGGTGATATAGCCGGATGGGCGGAACGAAACCCATCCGTCATCCGGTAAATCAGCAGATCAGGCGGTTTTAACGCCCAATGCCTTGAGAATATTGCCAAGCGGGCAGAAGCCGGTAAAGGCGGACTGGAACAGGTTCAGTCCCACAAAGGCGGTAAACCAGAGCCAGTTGCTGCTGTGGAACAGGGGGCTCTTCTCCCAGCCGAGTGCCAGGCTGAGCAGAATGAAGAAGCCGGCAAAGGCGAGAATCATGCGATCAACAGTCATGTTATACCTTCCTCTAACGCAATTTGTCTGACCGGAGCACCTGAATGGGCCCGGAAAAATGAAATGACATTAGCATATTCTAATATTATGTCAATTAACCCAAGGAGCTACGCAGCTTGAAACCGTTGAATGATCACGCGCGACTGGTGGCGGGTTTGCGGGAGCCAGCCTGCTGGCCGGATGGTATCGGACCGGATCAGGTGATCGAGACCCATATCTCCACGGTCTTACTGGTGGGTCACTATGCCTACAAGATCAAAAAGCCGCTGGATCTCGGTTTTCTCGACTTCTCCACCCTGGAGCGCCGGCGTCACTTCTGCGAGGAGGAGATCCGCCTCAACAGCCGCCTGGCCCCGGATGTCTACCTGGAGGTGATCCCGATCGGCGGCACCCCCGATGCTCCCGAACCCTTCACCACCGGCCCCGCCATCGAGTATGCGGTGCGCATGCGTCGTTTTGATCAGTCCGGTCTGTTATCGGAACATCTGGAGCTGGTGACTCCCGGCTTGGTGGATCAGCTGGCTGAACGGCTGGCCCGCTTCCATGCCGACGTTGATCGGGCGCCTGTGGATGCCGACTGGGGAGATCCGGAAGCGGTGGAGGCACCCATGCGGGAGAACTTCCTGCAACTGCGGGAGTTGATCGGGGAGAGCGAGGCACTGGACCGGCTCGCCGACTGGACCGAGTTGGAAGCGGAAAAGCTGGCGCCGCTGCTAAGCGAGCGCAAGGCCGGTGGTTTTATCCGCGAATGTCATGGCGATCTGCACTTGGGCAATATGGCACTGGATGGGGATGAACTGCTGATTTTTGATGGTATCGAGTTCAATCCGGCACTGCGCTGGATTGACGTGATCAGCGAGCTGGCGTTCCTGCTGATGGATCTGGATGAGAAGGGTTTGCAGCCGCTGGCTCAGCGTCTGCTCAACCGCTACCTGGAATTGAGTGGTGACTATGCCGCGCTGCGGTTGCTGCGCTTCTACCAGGTCTACCGGGCCATGGTGCGGGCCAAGGTGACAGCGATCCGTCTTGCCCAGCCGGATATCCCGGCAGAAGATCAGGCACAGCTCACCGGCGATCTGCATAACTATCTGCAGTTGGCCCTGGGCTACACCGGGACGAAACAGGGCGCACTGGTGATTACCCACGGTCTCTCCGGCTCCGGTAAGAGCACCCAGACCCTGGCCTGTATCGAACAGCTGCCGGCGTTGCGGGTCCGGTCCGACGTGGAACGCAAGCGGCTGGCGGGCATGGAGAGTGACCAATCCAGTGGTTCCGCCCTGGGAGACGGGATCTACCGGGCCGATTTCTCGGCACGCACCTATGGGCGACTGCTGCAGCTGGCAACACAGATCATCGGTGCGGAGATGGTGGCGATCGTGGACGCCACTTTCCTGCGCCGGAGCGACCGACAGGCTTTCCGGCAGCAGGCCCGGGCCCTTGGTGTCCCTTTTCTGATTCTCGACTTCCGGGTGCCCGAGTCACTGCTGCGCCAGCGGGTCAGGCAGCGCCACCAACAGGGCGGTGATGCCTCCGAGGCAACCCTGGATGTGCTGGAGCGGCAGTTGGTTAGCGCCGAGCCGTTGTCCGGGGATGAGCTTAAACAGGCACTGGCTGTTGAGAGTGATCACTTACCCATGGATGAGTTGCGGGACCGCCTGCAGCACGGTGCCGTGGAGCTGTAGCGGCTCAACCAGCTGAGTGGCGATGTAACCCGCTGTGCCCAAAGCGATCGATTTTTAACAAGGACCGACCCGTAGTCACTCCAACAGTTCGGTGTCTTCGTGCCGGTAGGCTGGGGCGCAGCAGCAGAGGATCAGCAGGTCATCGGTACCCCTGTTGCGGATGGCATGGGCGGTACCGGGTGGGATCAGTATGCTGTCCCCCGCTTCGACCGGGAACTCCTCGTTTCCCAACCGCATCACGCCCTCTCCCTGGGTGATGTGGTAGATCTCCTCGCTTTGAAGATGCCGGTGTAAGTGGGTGGTTACTCCCGGTGGAACAGTGGCTTCGGCCAGACTCTGGTTTTTCACTGCCTGGTGATCCGGGTGCAGCAGTTCACGGATCAGGGAGCCGTCCTTGGTGCGGTAAGGGGCCAGTGACTTTTTTGCAGTGATCATGTCGCCGGCACCTGCCGGGCCGCTTCCCGTATCACCTCGGGGGTGGCACCCGCCCGGTGCGCATTCTCACTGATGTGCCGGCGCCACGCCCGGGCCCTTGGCTGGCCCTGGAACAGCCCCAGGATGTGGCGGCTGATCCGGTTGACCGGTGTGCCGGCGGCGTGGGCCCGTTCGGCGAACGGCATCAGCTGTTCAATAATTTCATGCCGAGTGGGGATCGGATGCTCATCGCCATACAGGCGCCGATCTGCCTCCGCCAGTATCCAGGGATTCTGGTACGCCTCGCGACCGATCATCACCCCATCCACATGCCGCAGCTGCTCCTCCGCCTGGTCCAGGCTGGCGATTCCACCATTGATAATGATCTCCAGCCGGGGGAACTCCTGCTTGATCCGGTATACCCGATCGTAGCGCAGTGGGGGGATCTCCCGGTTCTCTTTCGGGCTGAGGCCGCTGAGCCACGCCTTGCGGGCGTGGATAATAAAGGTCTCACAGCCTGCCTCCGCCACCGTGGCGACAAACCGGGTCAGGGCTTCGTAACTGTCCAGTTGGTCGATACCGATGCGGTGCTTGACCGTCACCGGCAGCCGGGTGGCGGCGCGCATGGCGGCCACCCCCTGTGCGACCAGTTCCGGCGTGGCCATCAGGCAGGCGCCGAAACGCCCCGACTGCACCCGGTCGGATGGACAGCCCACATTCAGGTTCACCTCGTCATAACCCCACTGCTCCGCCAGGCGGGCGCAGGCCGCCAGTTCGTCCGGATCGCTGCCGCCCAGTTGCAGGGCCAGCGGGTGTTCCGCCGGATCAAAATCGAGGTGGCGCGGCTGGTCCCCATGCAATAGCGCACCGGTGGTCACCATCTCGGTATAGAGCAGGGTGTGACGGGAGATCAGGCGCAGGAAGTACCGGCAATAGCGATCAGTCCAGTCCAGCATGGGGGCAATGCAGAGGCGGCGGTCAATCATTGGGTGTCGTGCTGTGGCGTGTGAATGGCGGGATTGTAGCCGTTTGCCGCCGGGATACCAATCCGGGCAGGGTCAGGATGATGACCGGGGATACAGCGGCGGCAGAACCCGGGGGCGGTTATCCCCGCCACGTGACGGTTTGGGCAGCTGTTGCAGGGCGGTTGCCAGTGAGGTTCCGTTCCAGCCTGTTCGCTCCCGGTAGAGCGCCCGATTCAGCTCCTCCAGCGCGGCACAGGCAGCCGGGTCGGACAGCCGCCGGGCCAGTGCCTCAAGCCCCCGTGGTGGATCTTCCGGCCAGTGGGCGGCGGCCCAGTCGAGCAGCGCCCGCTGTGCCGCAACCGGATCACCGTTTTGGCAGGCGCTCTGGAACCGACGTCGGGCGGTTCCGGCACGGGGTGGCGACGCGGGCTCGGTCGCGGGCCGGTCTGCCCGGGTTCGCCGGCTCTGTCGCCACCAGAGCAGCAAGGTGACCAGCCAACCGCTCGCCAACAGGGTGCTGAGCCACAGCCAGCGGTTCCCGGACTCTAGCGGGGTGATGCCCGGCTGGATCGCCTGGCCGGTAGTAACAGCCGGGGCCTGCGGGGTGCGGGGGCTGTCCAGGGCGGGGACAGCGGGCGTCTGAATCGGCTGTGGCGCTGCGCCGGTCACCACCACTTCGCGTCCCGGCAGTGTGGCCAGCCGGGGTTGGTCCGCTGTGGTGTCCCACCAGTGCAGCTGGATGGCTGGCAGGGAGAGTTTGCCCGGCTGTTTGGGCAAAAAGGCGATCTTCTGTCGCAGTCGCCCGGTCACTCCGGTTGAGCCGGTATCGGTGTGCCGTTGGGCCTGATCAGGATAGAGATCGAACCCCGCCACCGCTGCTGGTGTCAGGTCCGGCAGTTGTCCAGCGGTCAGACCCTCGGCCTGCAGTTCCAGCTCCAGGGTGATGGGCTCCCCCACCTGCGCTTGGTTGGCATCGGGTGACCAGCTGCCGTGCAGCTGCAGCTGCCTGGCCGGCAGCCAGTGGCTGCCCCGGGCGTTGCCGGGCCGGGGTTGGATCTGCAACTCCCGGGCGGTGCCGCGAATGCGTACCCGCCGGGTCGGCGTGATCAGGTTATCCAGGGGTGAGGAGTTGAAGAAAGGATCCTGGCCAAACAGACGGCCGAAAGGAGAGCGGCCAGGCTGACGCTTATCCGGGACTTCGCCGTCAAACAGCGGCGGCGCCAGCTTCAGTGTGCCGCTCTTCTGTGGGAACAGCGCATAGCGCCGCTCAATCACCTGGTAGCGCCGGCCGTGCCGCAGGGTGCTGTAGTTCCGCTCTTCACCGAGTCGCTGCACCAGCGTGTTGTCCGGTTTGGGATCGGACAGGGTGCCGGACTGGATCGGCACCGCATGCAGCAGGCGCAGGTTGTAAAGCACCTGGCCCTGCACATAGGGCTGTTGCGGAGAGAGTTCGCTCTCGATCAGGATATCGGCACCGCTGGTCGAATCGGCGACAGGCGCATCGGTCACCTCCAGCAGCAGTTCCTGACTCTCCCGGTTGCCGATCCGGAGCGGCGGAATGGTCAGCTTGCCGGGCTGTTTCGGACTCAGGGTCAGGGTCCAGGTGGTGCGGGCATCGGTCTTTCCGTTGATGATCTGAATGCGGCTGCCACTGCTGATCCCCAACACATCGAAGGTTTTCTCCAGCGGAGCGGTATCCGGTCGACCAGCCACCTGCCCGGGTGCCTCCAGAATCAGCTGTACGGTTTCACCCTCGCTGATCCGGTCACGGTCCAGCCGGGCGCTCAAACCGGTGGCTGCCAGGCTGTTTGCCGACAGCAGAATCAGTAGCAGTGCGACATAACCGAGTCGATGGGTCATGGTGTGCGCTCTCCGTTCTCTCGCAAGATGTGCTCCAGCATAAATTTACGCCGTAACAGGCCGGCGGGGTCATCGGGGATCTGCCGCAGCCACTGTTCCAGGGCGATCTGCCCTTCACTCATGGGCTGGGACGGCATTGAAGCGGTCGGGTCCCGGCTGTTGATTTCCGCCACTGTTCCCGATTGTCCCCTATCGGCTGGTTGCCCGCTGGGGCTTACATCGGCCCGTGCCTGCTCCGGGGTGTCGGCGGGTGCGGTGTGCGACCCGCTGGAGGGTCGCTGCTCAGCCCCGTCGGGCTCGTTTTCAGCCTGTTGCCGACTGTTTGAGGGGTTTGGTTGTGGCGTGCTTTCCGTTTCAGCATCGCCCCCCGGGTTGTCGGTGGCCCCCGGTGGGGCGGTGGCGTTATCCGGTTTCCCGCCGGCGGCCCGGCCACTCTGTTGTTGCGGGGGAGCGTTCCGGGGCTGGTCGCTCTGGCCGGCAGGCGGTTGCTGTTGTGCCGCGCCGGGCTGATTATGCTGTGCTTGTCTCTGCTCCAGCAGTTTTGCCACCAGATCCCGGTTGAAGCGGGCATCCTGATGGTCCGGCTGCTGTTGCAGTGCCTGGTCGTAGGCCGCCAGCGCCTGTGGCAGTTGGCCGGCCCGGGCCAGGGCGTTGCCCCGGTTGAACAGGCTGTCAGGGTCCTGACCGGAGAAGGCCCGGGCGGCAGCGGCATAGTCACCGGCCTGGTACAGTGCGGTGGCCCGCCAGCGGGGATCCTGAAAGCGCTCTGCGGCAGCCCTGGCGTCGCCCTGTTCCAGCAGCCGGCTGGCCTGTTGATCGGGCCGTTGCCACAGATCCTGCCAGCTGAAAGCGTGCACCGGGGGAGGCAGGGTCATGCACAGCGCCAGTGCGCCCAACCAGCCGCGGCGGAATCCCCCGGCGGCGATCAGCAGCAGCGGCAGCAGCAGCCAGGGGCCCCGCTCCACCCAACGTTCCAGATCGCCCCGTTGCCGGGCCGCCCGGGAAAGATCCCGGGCGTCACCCGGTTGCAGCAGATCGGTGAGTGGGCCCGATGCCAACCGTCGATACTGTCCGCCGCCGCTGTTGGCCAGCTCGCGCAGTCCACGCTCGTCCAGTCGCTGCACAACCGGGGCACCGTCCGGCCCGCTCCTGAAACCGCCCCGGGCCGTGGCCAGGGGAGCGCCCTGGGCTGTGCCCACACCGATCACCGAGGTTCGGAAGCCCTGCTGTCGCAGTGTCCGGATGGCCCCCAGTGTATCGGCGGTATCACTGATACCATCGCTCAACAGCAGGATCTGGCCCTGTCTACTGCCGGCCTGTTGCAGCAGTTTGCCCGCCTCCCGCAGGGCCGGGCCGGCCAGATTACCGGGGGCGGGGATAATATCCAGCGACAGTGCCGGCAGCAGTGCCTGAATGGTGGCCACATCATCAGTGAGGGGCACCACTACGTGGGGTTCGGCACCGAACACCAGCAGGGCGAAACGGCCTTCCGGTGCAGTGTCCATCAGTTTCCGGATAGCGAATCTGGCCCGGGTCAGCCGATCCGGTTTCAGATCGGGGGTGCCCATGGAGGGGGACATATCCAGAATCAGCAGCCGATCCACCGGGGCGCGGTAGAGCGGCAGGGATTGGCGCTCCCAGGTGGGGCCGGCCAGGGCGGTGATGGCCAGCAGCCAACCGATTCCCAGCAGAACCAGGGGCAGACGGCTGAGTGGCCGACCCGCCTGCAGGAGCAGAACCGGCAGCAGTGTCGGCGCCACGATGCCGCGCCAGTCGCTGGAACGCGCCTGGTGACGCCAGGCCAGGATCAGCAGCAGGAGCGCCGGCAGCAGGGCGAGCAGCCAGGCGGGGCGCAGGAAGTGGACCCCGTTCATGGGAGCACCCGCCGTTGCAGCAGGGGTTGAGCGGCCAGCAGCAGGCTGATGAGTAGTGCCACCCCCAGCGGCCAGGGGAACAGCTCGCTGACCGGGCGGGCCATCCGTCCCTCATCCGCCACCGGTTCCAGCTGGTCCAGGCGTTGGTAGACCTGTTCCAGGTCCTGGCGGCTGCGGGCGCGGAAGTAGTGGCCGCCGGTGGCCTCCGCCACCGCCTTGAGGGTCGCTTCATCCAGATCTGCCGAGGGGTTGATCTGCCGGCTGCCGAACAGTCCCTGCACCTGCATGGCGTCGGCGCCAATGCCGATGGTGTGGATGCGCAGGCCACTGCGGGCGGCCAGCTGCATCGCCTCCCGGGGTGGTACTTTGCCCGCCGTGTTCTGTCCATCGGTCAGCAGGATCAGCACCGCCTCGCTGCCGGGGGCGGTGCGCAGCCGTTTGATTGCCAGGCCGATGGCGTCCCCGATGGCGGTCTCCCGGCCCGCCAGGCCGATCACCGCCTGGCCCAGAAAGTGCCGCACCGTGACATGGTCGAAAGTGAGGGGTGATTGCAGATAGGGTTGGGTGCCGAACAGGATCAGTCCGATCCGGTCACCATCGCGTCGCTGTAGAAAGTCGCCCGCCACCTGCTTGACCACATCAAGGCGTGTGGCCTGGCTGCCATCGAGGGCCAGGTCCGGGGTCTCCATACTGCCCGAAACATCAATCGCCAGGATCAGGTTGCGTCCGGTCTGGGACAGACTGACCGGCTCGCCCAACCACTGGGGCCGTGCTGCGGCCAGCAACAGGCAGAGCCAGACCAGCGTGGCCACAACCAGTTGCCGGCGATTGTCATCGGTTGTCTGAACGGTGCTGCCGGCTGCGCCGATCTCCAATGCGAAGGGGGCATACAGGGCGCCGCCAGTGGCCCCCGGAGCGGCCGGCAGCAGGCGTCTGAACAGCCACGGCAGGGGCAGCAACAGCAGTAGCCAGGGCCAGGCGAACTGGATCATGGTTGCCTCCGTCCGACCTGACGGATCCAGTTCCGCACCACCGCCAGCAGCGCCGTCCGGTCAATGTTGCCGCCGGCCCCGTAGGGGAGTGTGGCCAGTACCCGGCCCGGCCCATGGCTAAACGGGCTGCCGCTGATCCGGCTATCCAGGAATTGCAGCCACGCCTCACCACTTAGGGGGGCCACCTGCCGGCGCGGGAAGCGGGCCAGGGCGACCCGCCGCAACAGCCGGTTCAGCCCGGCGGCCAGTTGCCGGTCGTCCAGCTGGCACCGGGACAGCAGCCGCAGTTCAGCCAAAGCGCTGCGGCGCAGGGCCGTGCGTCGCCACCACCACCAGCCGCCGCCGGCGATTACTACCACCAGTGTCAGCAGCCACCAGCCCGGGGCCGGCGGCCACCAGCTCACCGCTTCCGGCAGATGCAGCGGACGCAGGGCAGCCAGCGGATCGTCAGGGCCGTTCATGCGGCGCTCCCGTAGCGACCCATGTCCCGTGCCAGCACCCTTGCCACCGTCTCATCCGTGGAGAGCGGTATGAGTGGGCAGCGAAGTCGACGGGCGATCTGCGCCAACTGCTCCTGTCGGTCCGCGAACTGTTGACGCCAGGCCAGGGCGGCACTACGGCTGTCCAGCTCCAGCAGCTGTCCCGGTATGCCCAGGCGGTAACGTCCCGCCGGGGGCGGTTCGGCCTCCAGCGGGTCGTAGACCTGAATCATCAGCAGGTCGTTGTGGCGGGAGAGACGGCCGAGTCGCCGCTCTGCGCTGTCATCCAGCAACTGGAAGTCACTCACAATGGGTAACAGACTACCCGGACGGCTGATCTGTTCGAGGCGTGCCAGGCCCTGATCCAACAGCCCCGGCACCAGGGGCTGGGGAGCGCGGGGTTGCGCTTCAACCAGTCGATGCAGCAGTGCCAGTACCGCATCAGTGCGTGGCCGGGGCGGACAGATACCGCTGCCTGCCGCAGCCGTCACGACGCCGCCGACCCGATCTCCCCCCTGAACCGCCGCCCAGGCCAGCAGGGCCACGCAGTGGGCGGCCCGGGTCGATTTCAGGTGACGACTGCCGAACAGCATGGTCGGACCCAGGTCAGCCAGCAGCAGTACCGGGCGTTCCCGCTCTTCGCGATAGAGCTTGGTGTGGGGGCGACCGCGCCGGGCGGTGACACGCCAGTCCATATCCCGGGCCTCATCGCCCGGCTGGTAGGGCCGTACCTCGTCAAACTCCAGACCACGGCCGCGGTAAATGGAGCGGTAACCACCGGCCTGGCTGGCTCGTGCCAGGCGCTGTGCGCCCAGTTCCAATCTCCGGGCGGCACCGCGCAGGGCGATCAACTCGGCCAGGGAGAACAGCGGTGAGACCGGTTCAGGGCGCGGGAACACGGTTGAGCAACTCCTCGATCAGGCGTTGGGGGGTGATACCGTCGGCCTCGGCCTCGAAGTTGAGCAGAATGCGGTGGCGCAGCACATCGGGCGCCATGCTCTGAACATCCTCCGGGGTGACGAAGTCGCGTCCGGCCAGCCAGGCGTGGCCCCGGGCCGCCCGTTCCAGACCGATAGCGCCCCGGGGACTGGCGCCCCAGCTTATCCAGTCGGCCAGTTCCGGCCCGTAATCGGCCGGGTTGCGGCTGGCCTCGATCAGCTCAATGATGTACTCCTCCACCACATCGGCCAGGTGCAGCTGCAGCAGTTCGCCGCGGGCGCTGAACACGGTGCTTTGGGCCAGGCGCGTGGGGTTCTCCTGCGGCCCGTTGTCGCCCCGACTCTCCTGCCGCACCAGGCGCAGGATCTGGCGACTTGCTTCGCGGGCCGGGTAATCCACCAGCAGGTGAAACAGGAAGCGGTCCAGTTGGGCCTCCGGGAGTGGATAGGTGCCCTCCTGTTCAATCGGATTCTGGGTCGCCATGACCAGGAACAAAGGGGGCAGAGGATAGCTGCGGGCACCCACCGTCACCTGTCCCTCACCCATAGCTTCCAGCAGGGCCGACTGCACCTTGGCGGGGGCACGGTTGATCTCGTCGGCCAGCAGCAGGTTATGGAATATCGGTCCGGGCTGAAACTGAAAACTGCCGTCAGCGGGACGATAGACATCGCTGCCGGTGAGATCCGCCGGCAGCAGGTCAGGGGTGAACTGAACCCGGTGGAAATCGGCCTCCAGCCCGCCCGCCAGCGCCTTGATGGCGCGGGTCTTGGCCAGGCCGGGGGCGCCCTCCACCAGCACGTGACCACCGCTCAACAGGGCGATCAACAGCCGTTCGACCAGGGCGCGCTGGCCGATGACCCGGCTCTCCAGGTAATCCAGCAGGTCCCGGAATGCGCTCCGGGCCGTGTCATCCGCCGGCATCACCGGTGCCGGGCCGGGTTGTTTCATGAGGCCTCCTGGGTTGGTGTTTGCTGATCCGGGTCAGCCGGGTCGGCGGTGGTGGCCGGTGTAATCAGCTTGTCCCGCTGGCTGGCGACCTCGATCAGGGAGCTGGCGGTGAAGCTGGGAATGCTGAAGTATTCCGGCCGGTTTGAGACCTTGAGGGTGTAGCTATCCTGGTCCGACTGCTTACCCAGCCGATAGGTCACCTGGGTGCCGTCCTGGCGGGTGAGGGTCAGGTCCAGGGCCGGTTCCTCCAGTCCGTACTCCGGTTGCGGCGTCTGCCCCAGAACCTGACCGATACGCAGATTGGCCAGCTGTCGGGCCAGCTTGTCCGCCGCCTCGGTATCCAGCACTTCACCCTCTTTCAGGTCGTTGGCGCGCCAGTCGGATGCCTGCCGCTCCAGTTTCAGACCATCCAGCTGGATGGTGCTGATCTGCTCCTCGGGCAGTTGCAGGACGGTTTTGTCCTCCCAGTCGCTGCGACTGACCGGAACCTCATACGCCGCCAGTTCGAGAGTACGGATCTCATCCTGGTCAGCCAGCCGGGCATGGATGCGGTTGCGTCCCGGGGAGCTGCCCAGGTAGAGGGTGGCCAGGGTCTCATCACCGTCAGCCAGGGTGATCCGCCGCTCGAACCGCTCTTCACTGACCTTGAAGCGCTCCCGGGCGCCCCCGCTGGAGGCGACAGTCAGACCGGGACGGAGGGTGGTGAGTTGCTCGATGAGCCGTTTGACCCGCTGTGAATCAGCCGGGAAGTTTTCCAATTCCGGCAGCTGCCAGTTGTCCGCCTCCCTGGCCAGTGTGAGCCGGGCATCATCAGGCCCTTCCAGCGTGATCCGGTTGATACGCTCAGAGGCAAGCTGGATCAGTGGCTCCCTGTCGTTGGCGGTGGCCAGTCCCGGACCGGACTGGCTGAGTGCCAGGGCCATCAGCAGCTGTACGCCCAGCAGGACGGCGAGTAGTCGTAGAGTCTTCTGCATGCTTCAAATCTCCGCGAGAATTTTCTGATAACGCCGACGATCAGCGACGGCCACCCGACGGCGCCACAACCAGACGCCAAACAGGCCGGCCAGTGCCAGGCCGTAGTTCAGGTATTCCCACAGCCGCTGCTGGGATTCCGGCATCGGTATCAGGGTGCGGGCCAGTTGGGTGCGTCCACGCAGGGCCAGCAGGCCGCTATCCTCCAGGGACCAGTCCAGGGCGTTCTGCAGGAAAGCCACCGGTTTGCTGTAGAGGGTGTTGAGTCCCTGGGAGGCCAGGTCAAGCGCGGAATCGGAGGCGAAAGTGTTGCTGGCCACCAGCACCAGCCGGGCCGATTCCGGGGAGTGGCTGATCACACCGGTGATCTGCGGGCTCTCCTCCTCATCCGCTGTTTCCTCCGCCTGGCTGTCATCTCCGGTTGTCTCGGGATCGGTCGGGGCGTGGGCCAGGGGCGAAGGCTTGCCCTGGTAGTAGGAGTCGAATTTCCCCTCCAGCGCCACCGCCAGCAGGCTTGGTTGGCGTTCATCGCTGACCGCAAAACCGCTGTCGGGATAGTTGCGGTAGTCCGGTACCAGGTTGAGGGCATCGGAGCGCCAGCTATCCGGCGAACTGTGCAGCAGTTCGGTCACCACCCGGTGCTGATTCTTCTCTGCATCCAGTTCGATGGGGGAAGCCCAGTTGAGGGTCAACTGCCCCAGCGAGGCGGTGATCGGGTTCTCGCTGTTCAACTGGTCGCCCCGCAGGTCCGGGAAATGGGGATAGGGCAGCATGCGGATCTCCCGTAGAGTCAGACCGCCGATATTGCGCTCCATGGGTACCGGCAGGGCGGCGTTTTGCGGATCCAGCACCATGCTGGTCTGGATATCCACACCCAGGTGCTCCAACCACGCCTCCAGTCCCGTTGTCTGGCGTTGTGCGTTCAGGGTGGTGGCCACCTGCACATCAAAAGGCGAAGTGGCCAGGATGACACTGCCACCCTGCATCAGGAACTGGTCGATGGCGAAGCGCTGGGTCTCATCCAGGTCCCTTGGCGCCAGTACCAGCAGGGCGTCGGCTTCATCCGGTACCTGTCCGTTCTTGAGGTCGGTCTCTTTCACCCGGACATCTTCCGCAAGCGCCTTGCTCAGCTGGCTGTAGCTTTTTGCGCCGGGACCGAAGCCGGCCGGTTTGAACAGGGCGACGGTCTTCAGGAAACCGGGCGCCAGTCGCTGCAGGGCGGCGTCGATGGAGCGCTTCAGCGCGGTCTTGTCCAGGGGATCGGGCAGGGGTACCTGGACATGTTCATCCTTGCCCTCCAGCACCATGTAGAACCAGAACGGATCGGGATCCAGCAGGCTGGCCACCTGGGGGCCGAAACCGTACTGCTTTGCCAGTGTTTCGCCCAGCACGCCGCCGTTGGCGTCCGGATCTTCGAAGCTCACCTTGAGTTTGCCGTTCGCCTGTTTCGAGAGCTCATCCAGCAGGCTGTCCAGATCCCCGCGCAGGCTGCGCAGCTGCTCCGGCAAACGCTCGCTGGGTGACATGTAGGCCTTGAAAGTGACCGGCTGTTGCAGGGTCTCGAACGGATTGCCACCGGCCTGGTAGGCGCTGGTCACCTTGCGGATGGCCCGGGTGATGGCGTATTCCGGGTTTTTCAACAGTACATCCAGATCCCGTTCACCCCTGGCCTTCACTTCGATCAGATCCTGATAGCCGAGGGTCTCGAACTGATCGCCATAGGCGATAACCAGATCAAAGTAGGAGTTCACCACCGCTGCCTGATACCGGTCGGCGGTCTGGAACGGCACCGGTCGTATGCCGTAGTGGGAGGCGGCCTCCTCTTCCGCGGCCGGGTCACGGGTCGGGTCGATGAACTCGACCCGGGCCTGCCCACCGGCGGCCACCGCGTACTCCTCCAGCAGATCCTTGATACGGGGTACCAGCGGCGCCAGCAGCGGATGGGTCTTGGCGGAGAAGTAGCCACGGATCAACAACGGTTCACGCAGCTGTTCCAGTTGATGACGGGTGGCATCCGAGATGGAGTAGAGTTTACCTTGGGTGATGTCGGCCCGGGCCCAGCCGATCGGCGCCAGCCACAGGTTGGCGGCCAAGAAGTTGGCCACCGCCAGCCCGGCCACCCAGCCCCATAGCCGATGTTGCCGGCCCACCGGATTGCCGGACCAGCTGAGACGCTCCAGGCTGAACCGGTTGAGGACCAGAAACACCCCCACAATGGAGAGGTAGTAATAGAGATCGCGCAGATCCAGCACGCCCCGGGTGATGGACTCAAAGCGGGTGCCGGTTCCCAACAGGGCCAGCAGGCTGCCGATGGGATAGCCGAACAGGTTGGTCAGGGTGTTCGATCCAACCAGGTAGAAGAGACCGCAAACCAGGGCGGTGAGAATCAGCGCCACAATGGGGTTGTCGGTGCGCACACTCATGTAGACCCCGATGGCGACGTAGGCGGCCGCCAGGAAGAGCGTCGCCAGGTAACCGCCGATAACCGGTCCCCAGTCCAGCGGTCCGATCAGGGAGACCGTAATCGGCAGAGGCAGGGTCAGCAACAGGGCGATGGCCACCAGTGCCAGGGCGGCGGCGAACTTGCCCAGCACCAGCGCGCTGGGCGACAGTGGTGCGGTCAGCAGGCTCTCCAGTGTGCCGGCGCGCCGCTCCTCTGACCAGCTGCGCATGGTGAGTGTCGCCACCAGAAAAATCAGCAGCAGCGGCAGCCACTGGAACAGGGGGCGCACATCGGCAATATTACGGGCGAAGTAGGTGGACACCCAGAAGAAAGCGAACAGTACCGCCGCCAGGAAGGAACCCAGGAACAGGTAGGCAGCGGGACTGGCGAAGAAGCCGCGAAACTCCTTGCGGGCCACCCGGGCGGTATCAGACAGCAGTTTAGGCATGGGCCACCTCCCCGTTGACCTCGGCAAACAGAGTTTCCAGGTCGCGGCATTCAGGCTGTAGTGAGTAGAGCGCCAGACCCGCCTCGGCGATGGCGCTGGCCACTTTCGGTGCCGCCGACTGCTCAGCGGCCAGGCGGTACTGGTGCAGGCCGTCGTGGCCGCCATATTCGGTGACCGATTCAACACCCTCCAGTCCATCGAGTGCCTGGCGCGCATCACCCTGAACCGATACCAGCAGCCCCTTGGTCTGTTGCAGCTCTTCCAGGCGGGCATCCACCACCAGCTCGCCGGCCCGCAGGATCAACACCCGCTCGCACACCGCCTGCACCTCCTGCAGGATGTGGGTTGAGATGATCAGGGTGGCGTGGCTGGAGAGTTCATGGATCAGCTCGCGCATGTGGCTGATCTGGGTGGGGTCGAGACCGTTGGTGGGTTCGTCCAGGATGATGATGTCGGGATCGTGCAGCAGTGCCTGGGCCACGCCGACCCGTTGGCGATAACCCCGGGACAGGGTCTGAATGGGGGCGGTTGCCTTGTCATTCAGTGCGGTGCGACGGATCGCCTGGGCAATTGCCCGGCCGCGTCTGGCGCCGGGTACGCCGTGCAGTGCGGCCTGGTAGTCCAGATAGTCGATAACCGTCATCTCCGGCCAGACCGGACAGTTCTCGGGCAGGTAACCGATCTGTCCCTGGATGGCAGCGGTATCGGGGCCGACCTGCAGATTGTTGATGCGGATGTTTCCGGCGGTGGGCTCCAGAAAACCGGTGAGCATTTTCATAATGGTGGTTTTGCCGGCCCCGTTATGGCCCAGAAGGCCCACCACTTCACCTCGATTGATGGTAAAACTGACATCGTTCACGGCGGTAAAATCGCCATAGCGACGCGTCAGGTGTTCCACCTGAATCATGTATCGTTCTCCTTGTTGTAGCGTTTGTTGCGTTTAATGGATGGGAGTCGCCGCAACTGGCTGGTTTCCCGGACACGTTTGGCTGGCTCGGGAAGCGCCGGGTCATCCGGGGGGCGGACGACTGAGGGTCAGGATAGATCTGTTGTCGGTTACTGTTCTGAAGGACATCGTTTACCGTAATGAAAACTGTTAGGGAAAAGCGATATTCCAGACGCGCTAAAGGAGACCGTAGGGGTGGATAAAAAGTTCCCGGACAAATCCTGGTGTGATTTCTTTATGATCTGTTCAGTTTGCCGTTACCCGTGGCAGAGTCACAGCCCCTTAACAGCCACCTGTCGATAGGAGTGGCAAGGGGTGGCGATAACTGGATAGCCCACAGGCAGACAGAGCGGAATCCGGGCAGTGGGAAAGAGCCCGTTTCTGCTGATTCGGAACTACAACTGGCGTGGCGGGATTGGGGAGATTAGATGTCCTGGGCGCCAATCAGGACCGACCCATCCTCTTCGAATGACTCTGTTTCAATGAGGCGACGGGCTGCCTCCTGGATGACAAGCCGATGGGTGGTGACCGCCTGCATCGGTTCTTCCGGGGTGGCGCCAAACCGTTCCCGCAGCAGTGTGAGTGGTATACGGCAGAGTACCCGGCGTTTGTTGACGTCTGCGGCGACGGTGGCGACCTTGGTCTTGGCGTTCCAGCATTCGAGTCGGGGAAAGGTGATCACGGTATCTCCGGTAGGGGTGGTTTTATAATGGGTCAGATGCATGTCATATCCTGAATGTCAGTGGTTTGTCCGGCGATCGCTATGGTGCGTCGGCTGCCTGCGCCGGACCGGCCGGAGATGGGCAGGGTAGACAGGGCGCCGATTCAATATAACCGGGTGGCAGGGGCGGTGTGACCTGAATTGCTCCCCCAATTCCCCGGCCACCATGATAACAGTTGCCGATGGCAGAAGCCCCATGATCTATTATTTGCCCGGCAATGACCGCAGCGCCGGGTCATTCGGGTTGCCCTTTTAACCGGGGGCGGCACGGCGTTCACCGGGGGCGGATTATAGTCCCGGCCATCTTAAGCGCCTGATTCAAAAGCGGGTGTTTCTGTAAATATAGTTCAATTCATGACCGGCGGCAGGTTTATTTATGAACGGGGGATCTGAATTCCGGGGGCGGATTAGGTTTGCCGGTAAGAGTAGCCAGAAGACCGCTCCACCACGCCACTGCCGGGGGTTGAGATTCCTGCCGGTCAAGCGGAGAACAAGTCCGTTTTTCTGACTGACCCATCTCTGTTTGCTTGTGGGATTGCCCGATGACAGTAACGGAGCTGGAGTGGCTGCGCCCCTCCATACGGGAGGGGACGCTGTGTGATGGGGGATTTACACCAGTCCCTGTTTGACCATGTGGCCCAGGTCGCAACCGGCGAAGATATGCAGGTGATAGTGGGGGACCTCCTGGTGTGCGTCGGCCCCGGTATTGGCCAGCACACGGTAGCCTCCCTCCTGCAGTTCCAGCATCTCGGTGACTTTCTGGGCGGCCCGATAGAAGCCGGTGATCACTTCAGGTGGGGCGGTTTTGGAGAAATCATCAAAGGAGACATATTCGCCCTTCGGAATGACCAGTGCGTGTACCGGTGCCTGGGGGTTGATGTCATGAAATGCCAGGGCGTAATCATCTTCATAGATTTTGTTACAGGGGATTTCGCCTCGCAGAATCCGGGCGAAAATATTATTGGAATCGTAAGCCATGGGTTACTCCAGGATAAGAACGGTAATGCGGAGTCTCCCCTCCGCCGTGACCGGGCAGTTTAGCCCAACGTTGCAACGCCTGTGAAGGGCGTGTATTGATGCTGATCCGGCTGAAGCGACAGCGGCCACTGTTGGCGTCGGATAGAACCACGAAAGAGTTGATCGCAGATCTGTGGGACAGAAAAGAGTGACCAGCTAAAGGAATTTCGCCCGGTCTAACGGCCTTTGGCAAGGTACTCTTACCGGTAAAACTAACCCGGTGCAGGATGCCGGACCCTCCCCGCTAAAAAAACCGGCCAACCTGGTGGCTGGCCGGTGCCGGACTGAATCACTTTATCCCGCTTTGGAGTGGTCTGATGTCAGTCGCTCTTTTCCGGTTTGTCGGCATCCTCTTCCTTGAGGGACTCAATACACTCTTTCAGGTAATCAGCCAGTTCTGCGGCGGGTACGCCATCTTCCTTGGCGAATTCGCGACAGCGCTGTTCCAGGTTATCCTGGGACTCTTCTGAAAACGCAGTGCCGCTGATGCTGCAGGCGAACAACAGCATCAGCAGGCTGTATAACGAAGCTCTTTTCATACGCAAATGTCCTCGGTATGCAAACAGGGTGGTCAGTTGCCGGCGTGATAGCCTGGCTGGCAAGCGACCTGAAACAGGTTCCGGATCATGGGCAAGCCGCATGTCCGGCGCCTGTTATAAGGGATCAGGCGGTCCCTGACGAGATAATTTTTGTTGTCGATACGATCGCAAAAAGTGATCGTCAACAGGGAGCCGGTCAGCTGTTTTGGTGCAGTTGACCGGCCCGTCCTGAAAGGCTACCAGCCACGCTCTGTACGAGCGGTGTAGGCGCTCTGCCGGTTACCGGCATAAACCTGGCGAGGACGCCAGATTTTGCCATCGGACTGCCGCTTCTGTTCATACCAGTGGGCGATCCAGCCAGGCAGTCGACCGATGGCGAAGATGACGGTGAACATGTTGGTGGGGATGCCGATGGCGCGCAGGATGATGCCGCTGTAGAAGTCCACGTTCGGGTAGAGTTTGCGATCGATGAAATAGCTGTCCTGGAGGGCAATCTCCTCCAGCTTGCGGGCGATACTCAGCAGCGGATCCTTTCTGCCCATTCGCTGCAGCAGTTTTTCACTCACCTCGCGCAGAATGGTGGCGCGGGGATCGAAGTTGCGGTAGACCCGGTGTCCGAAACCCATCAGGCGCACCGGACTATCCCTGTCCTTGGCCAGCGCCACATACTCCTGGGCCGTCATGTTGCCCTTGTGGATCGCCTCCAGCATCTCGATCACCGCCATATTGGCGCCGCCGTGCAGCGGCCCCCACAGGGCACTCACTCCGGCGGCACAGGAGGCAAACAGATTGGCGCCACTGGAACCAACCATGCGTACCGTGGAGGTGCTGCAGTTCTGTTCATGGTCGGCGTGCAGGATCAACACCATGTTGAGGGCGGCCACCACATCTTCATCAATGCTGTATTGTCGATAGGGCTCGGAGAACATCATGTGCAGAAAATTGGACACATAGGGCAGGGTCGGATCCGGGTAGTTGTAGGGCAGGCCCAGTGAACGCCGGTAGGCGTAGGCAGCCAGGGTGCGCACCTTGCTGATCAACCGGGCGGCGGCCCGCTCCACCTGGGTGGCATCTTCCAGTTCCAGGAATTCGGGATGGAAGCAGGAGAGGGTGGAGATCATGGCCGAGAGTACCGCCATGGGAGGCGCGGAACGGGGAAAGCCGGCGAAGTGGTGTTTCATGTCCTCATCCAGGTTGGCGTTATTGGTGAGGCTGGTGCTGAAGCGTTGGTATTGTGCCTTGCCGGGTAGTTTGCCGAACATCAGCAGCAGCGCCACCTCGACAAAATTGGGGTGGTTCTGCAGCGCATCCAGCGAGATGCCGCGATAGCGCAAAATACCTTTTTCACCGTCAATAAAGGTGATGGCACTCTCGCAACTGCCGGTGTTACCCAGGCCTGGATCAAAGGCGATCAGGCCGGTCTGGTTGCGCAGGTTACGGATATCGATGGCATTTTCGCCTTCCGTGCCATGGATCAGCGGCAGTTCATAGGCATTCCCTTGGTAGAGCAGTTTTGCAGTTTCAGACATGGGACTCTCCCGGACACAACGGTTGGATCGGTTGGATTTCGGGCGCGCTTGAACAGCGCGTCGCTGTCTAGCTATGTTGCGTCCGGGGTGCGTTTACAGGAAGTGTTCCACGACAAATTATCTTGCCACTGGCGACAAAAATTATTTGTTTTCCAAATGCCCCGCTATGGTTTAAATCTCTGCGCCAGATACCCGCTGGGTATCATTGGCTGAATCAGGAGATTGCCGTCGTGAGTAAAAGATTTCGGAATGGCTCTGTTGACGAGTTCGACCAGCTGGAATATCGGTCACACAGCCGGAATCGCAATGGGCGGGAGAAAAGCCGCTTTGTTGATGAGGAGACGCCCCAAGTCAAAAACCGCAATCGCGCCCGAACTGCTCGGCGTGGTCATCAGGAATATTGACACCCCAGGGGGAGGATAACCCCTCCCCCTGGGTCACTGTTCGTTGCCGGACCGGTCCCGTTCAGATTGCTAAAGTCGGACCCGGATCTATCCCCTGCCGGAGTGGGGCACCTGCCCATGCCCAGCGGAATACCGGATCGGATTCAGGGATAGATCGACTCCCATCTACCACCGGCAAGTGCTGTTTTCTGCCGGGGTGCACCGCCACTGTTTTGACCAGGATCTCCCCATGTTGCAATCCATCACCACGGCTCGCTCGCTGCTGATTGGCCAGGGCATTGAGCTGCGCAGGCTCAGCCATGTGAAAATTCTCTCCCGCGATCCCACCACCATCGAGGTTGCAGAGGGTGGCTACGGGGTGCTGTTCCGCTTTGGCGTCGTGGTGCTGTTCAACGTGCCGGCGCTGGCCGAGGCCACTTTCCTGCAACGGCTGAATGGCTTTGTTATCGAGCCTTTTGCCACCCCCACGGTTGAGACCCTGGAGATTGCGGTGATCCCGGATGCCGCCGAACGGCTGGAGGAGGGCAGACTGATCCTGCCGGTGGCGGAGTTGTCCCTGTTACAGGTGGTGGCGGATATCCTGGCCAAGAGCCTGGTGCTGGACGATTACGAGCAGCGGGCCGCCGGCGCTTTTGAACGGATCGAGCCGCTGGCGGAGCGTATGCAGTCCGGTGGACGACTGCCCCGGCAGGCCAATCACCTGCTTGCCCATATCGGCGAGATATTGCAGATCCAGCATCGCATGGTGGGCCGTGCCCAGGTGGGGGAGAAGCCGGCTATCCTGTGGGATCACCCGGAGCTGGAGCGTATCTGGCAGCGGTTGGAAAACGAGTACGAGATCGGTGAGCGGCAGATCGCCCTGGAGCGTAAGCTGGATCTGATTAGCGGTACTGCCGAGACTTTGCTGGGACTGTTGCAGGATCGCCGCACCCTGCGGGTGGAGTGGTACATCGTTATCCTGATCGTGATTGAGATTGTCCTGACCCTGTACGAGCTGTTTTTCAGGCATACGCCATGACCGGTGAGGACCTTGCCGCCGGCAGCAAGATCAGGCTGGCCCGATCTGCCGACCTTTCCGATCTGGTGGCCCTGGAGCAGCGCTGTTTCGACACCGACCGGATATCCCGTCGCCAGTTTCGTTATCTGTTGAGTAAGGGCAACGCCGCGATCCTGGTTGCTGAACTGGACAATGAACTTCGCGGTGATGTGGTGCTGCTGTTCTCCCGCGCCACTTCGGTGGCCCGGCTCTACTCGATAGCGGTATTGAGGGAATACCGGAAACAGGGCCTGGGGCGCCATCTGATGAAGGCGGCGGAGCGGGAGGCCTGGGCTCACCAGCGTGCCTATCTGCGGCTGGAAGTGCGCAAGGATAACCTGGCGGCGGTCAATCTCTATGAATCCCTGGGCTATCGTCGGTTGGGTGAATCCCCCGATTACTACGATGACCACATGGACGCCTGGCGGTTGGAGAAGTCGCTGGCGCCCGATCAGCACCCGGAGCTGGCGCCGGTTCCTTACTACGAACAGAGCCTGGAGTTTACCTGTGGTGCCGCAGCCCTGATGATGGCGATGCAGACGCTTACCCCGACGTTGGATCTTTCCCGCACCCTGGAGTTACGTCTGTGGCGCGAGGCGACCACCATTTTCATGACCTCCGGTCACGGGGGGTGCGGGCCCTATGGCCTGGCGCTGGCCGCGGTTAAACGTCATTACCCTGTGGATGTTTTTGTCTCTGGTGAGGGTACTCATCTGGGTGATTCGGTGCGCAGCGAACACAAGCGGGAAGTGATGCGTCTGGTACAGCAGGATATGTTCCAGCAGTTGCGCTCACAGGGGGTGTCCATCACCCGGGGTGGGGTCAGTGTGAAACAGATCGAGGCCTGTCTGGGGCGGGGCGGCATACCCCTGGTGCTGATCAGTTCCTGGCAGATCTACAAGGCGCGGGTACCCCACTGGGTGGTGGTGACCGGCTCGGATGAGAATTTCATTTACGTCAATGACCCCTATGTGGATCGGGAAGAGGGGGAGACCCAGATCGACTCGATCCATATGCCGATTCTGAAAGAGAAATTTGCCAGCATGACCCGCTATGGCCGGGTTGGCCTGCAGGCGATGGTGGTGTTGTACCGTGCATAAACAGCGTCCCAAAGGATAAGAACAACCATGCCTGAACATCTATTGCTTGTGGAACGCGCCAGTTACTGGAAGGGGCCGATCGATGGCTATCCGGTGGTGACAGCGGCGGAGTACCTGACCGACCCGGTGTGGCAGCAGAAGAAGGGGCTGCGCATCGTCAACCTGTGTCGTTCCCAGCGCTATCTGGGAGAGGGTTACTACTGCTCCCTGTTGGCGGAGGCGCGGGGGCATAAGGTGATCCCGTCGGTGCGTACCCTGCGCGATCTGAGCCGCAAGTCCCTCTATTCGCTGGCGACCGAGGATCTGGATAAACAGGTGCAACGGATTCTGGGACGGCGTCACAAAGGAGTTGAGACCACTTCGTTCAGTGTCACCATGATGTTTGGTAATTCGCCGCTGCGGGATTTCCAGTCACTGGGGCGGGAGCTGTTCGAGCTGTTTCGCGCGCCCCTGCTGCGGGTCTCGTTCGAGAAGCGGGGCGAGTGGCGTATTACTGCTATCCGCTCGCTGGGTATTCAGGATCTCTCCGATGCACAGGAGAGTGAGTTTGGTGAGGCGTTACAGGGTTACCTGAGCAGGCGCTGGCGGGCGCCACGGCAGAAACGTCAGGGTCGTTATGACCTGGCGATCCTGCACAATCCCAACGAAGAGATGCCGCCCTCGGATGCCCGGGCTTTGAAGCGGTTTGTCCGGGCGGCGAAAAAACATGGCCTGGATGCGGAGTTGATACTGCCCAGGGACTTTGCCCGCCTGGGTGAGTTTGACGCCCTGTTTATCCGCGAGACCACCGCCATTGATCACCACACCTATCGCTTCTCCCGCAAGGCCGCCTCGGAGGGGTTGGTGGTGATTGACGACCCCGATTCGATCCTGCGCTGTACCAACAAGATCTACCTGGCGGAGCTGTTGAAGTCCAACCGTGTGGCCACGCCGGAGACGGTGGTGGTGCGTGGCGGCGGGCTGGATGAGCTGGAGCAGCGACTGGATTACCCGATTGTGCTCAAGGTGCCGGACGGCTCCTTCTCCCGGGGGGTCTACAAGGTGGAGAATCGGGCTCAGCTGGAGCAGGTGGCACGGCGCCTGTTCAAGGATTCCGATCTGCTCCTGGGTCAAGCCTACACCTATACCCGGTTTGATTGGCGGGTGGGTGTGCTGAATCGCCAGCCGCTGTTTGTCTGTCAATATTTCATGTCCAAAAATCACTGGCAGATCTATGACCATGCCAGCCAGGAGAAGGAGGGCGATTTTCGTACCTTTGCCATTCAGGCTGCGCCGAAGCGTGTTGTTGAAACGGCGCTCAAGGCGGCCAACCTGATCGGCAATGGTCTGTACGGGGTGGATCTGAAAGAGACCGATACGGGGGTGGTGGTGATTGAGGTGAATGACAACCCGAGTATTGAGGCGGGCGTCGAGGATGAGGTGCTGGGTGACACCCTGTATGAAACCATCATGCTGGAGTTTCTGACCCGCATTGAGGCCGGTAAGACACCGGTGGCAGCGCGAACCGCCGGCTCTGCCGACTCGGCAGAGGGGAATTGACCCCCGCGGGGAGATAACGGACATCGCCTGGCGATGTCCGTCTGCTTCGCTATATGGGTTGGCGGCTGGTCACTCCACGGTCGGAGGGTGAACACAGTCCTGAAGCTGGCAATTACACTCAATGCCAGGTTCGGAAAAACAGCCGGTGCCGGGGTGCCCGTACCACCCGGAAAGTGCCCGGCAGCCGGGGATTGCGCGCCCGCCCCAGGAAGGGCTGAGCCGTTGGGTTGGTGTGGTCCCGCAGTGCCAGCAGTCGGCGCACCCGCTCGGCGGTGTCGGGGTGGGTGCGCAGCAGGGAGGGTTGCGGATCCCGATAACCCGGCAGCAGAATCTGCTGCCACAGGCTGGTCTGGCGCTGCTCGATCTTGCCCAGGGCGGAGGCGAGTCCTTCCGGATCGCCGGTAATGCGCACCGCGCTGAGGTCGGCCTGGAACTCCCGAACCCGGGAGAGACCCAGTTGCAGCAGGGCGCTGAGGGTGGGGGCAACGATCAACAGCAGCAGACCGGACAGGGGCACAGGGGCTTTGCCCAACACCGCCAGGGGCAGGGAGATAATCGCCAGCAGGATGCCGATCATGGAGAGCATGTGGGTGAGGCGGCTGATCAGATCCGCCAGATTCATCAGGCGCATGTCATGATTGACAATATGGCTGACTTCGTGGGCCAGCACGCCAGCCAGCTCCCGGGTGTTGAGCAGTCTCAGGAGACCGTCGGTGAGGGCGATGGCGGCATTGTTGCCACTGCCCACCGAGAAGGCGTTGCTGGTGCTGCTGGGTATCCAGTAGAGATCCGGGATCGGGCTGACCCCGGCGCGCCGGCCGATATGCTCCATCAGGCGGGTCAGCTCCGGTGCTGTGTTGGGGTAGATGCGGCGCGCCTGGTAGAGGCGCAGTATCCAGCGTGGTGAAATATCCGGCAGGGTGCTCATGGCCAGGAATACTCCCGCAAACACCCAGGGCCAGATCCCTTCACCAAATAACAATTCGCTGATCAGCGCCAGTAACAGCGCCATGCTGCCGATCAGGAGCAGGGTGTGGCCAAGATTACGTAACTTCTGTGCAGTGGTCAGACTTTGATGCATGATCTCTTCGTATCAACAACGTTTGTCCTCAATTCGAGGATTGTGTGCTCAAGGTGGATTTTCAACCTGAATGGAGACGTTTTCCGACGGCTGGTTTTTTCTTACCGGGTATCAGTGAAATTCGAACATCGACATACCCAGATTGCCGTACATAAAACCGTGGTGAAAACGCTGGCCCGGACTGGTTTGATTTCCCGCTGCCCAGGCTGCAGCCAGTGGAGCAAAGTGTTCAGGAGTCGGGTGGGCGGTACCAAACTCCGGTGCCAGTTGTTGCGCGTCCAGCAGCTCGTCAAACCGGTTGCCTTCCACCGTGGTTTGCAGCCAGTCTTCAAACCTGCTGGCCCAGGGGGCGATGCGCGCCTCTCTGTTCAGTGCCCCCAGGTTGTGTACCGAACTGCCGGAGCCGATTATCAGAACACCCTGTTCCCGTAACGGCATGAGTGCCGCACCCAGGTCTGCGCTGGCTTGCAGATTTTCGCTTGGCAGTGATACCTGAATGACCGGAACTGCCGCTTCCGGGTACATTAACAGAAGGGGTATCCAGCTGCCGTGATCGAGTCCCCGGTCCGCTACTGGAGTGCTTTCCATACCTCCGGCGGTGACTGCCTCGACTATTTGTCGGGCCAGTAACGGATCGCCCTTGGCCGGGTAGGTGAGTTGATAGAGCTCATCGGGAAAACCACTGAAGTCATGGATGGTCGGCTGCGTCTCGCCGCTGGTGACCCCGATGGGCTGCCGGATCCAGTGGGCGGATATGACCACCACGGCCCGGGGTTGGGGAAAGCGCTTGCCGAGCATCCGCAGGGCGGCGATGGCCGGATCCCGGGTCAGGATAAAGTCGGGCGCTCCGTGGGAGATAAACAGACTGGGATAGTGTGTTGCCATGTGGTCTTCCTGAAGATAATGGGGAGATCTCGGATTAACAGACCACTAATCAGCCGAATGGTTGCCTGTTGGGGGCGGGGTGTTTATGGTGTGGATGAAACAGCTGTCGGACGGCCTGGCGGTATAGCGCATAATCAATTTGATCGGGGTGCAGTCAGTATCAGTTATGAATAGAGAGAAATTTTTCAAGTTGGTTGGAATCGGGTGTCTGCTGGGGATTTTGCCTGTCGTATCGGCTTTTGCCGTGGTGGAACGGTCGGGAGTGGCCTCCCTGTATGAAGAGGCGCTGATCAAGTTTCAGAGCAATGAGTTGTCAACGGCGGTCATTCATCTGAAAAATGCCCTCAGTGAAGATCCTGAGTTCCTGGCGGCTCACCTGCTGTTGGGGCGGGCCTACCTGCAACAGGGGGAAGCCGCGCTGGCGGAGCGGGAACTGACCCTGGCCTTGCGGCTGGGTGCCGACCGTGCGCTGGTTTCTGTACCCCTGGGGCAGGCTTATGCGCTGCAACGGAAGTACCAGGAGATCCTGGATGAAATCCATACGGGGCAGTTTCTACCTGACCTGAATGCGGAAATCATGGTGCTACGGGGCGACGCCTACCTGGAGTTGAGTGATCTGGAGAAAGCGGAGCAGGCCTACCGGGACGCCTCTGGTTACGACCCGATTGCCACCCGGCCCCTGTTGGGGCTGACCAACGTGCTGATGCGCAGGGGGGAGTTCGAGGCCCTGGACGGCATTCTGGAAAAGGCGATGGATCTGGGGCCGGAAGATCCGGCGGTCTGGCGTACCAGAGGCGCGGTTGCCCATGCCCGGGCCCGGTTTGATGAGGCGATCGCTGCCTACCGCAAGGCGTTGGAGTTTGACCCCGGCAACTATAAGGCGCAGGTCTCCATGGCCAGCACCTATATGGATATGGGCAAGTACGATCTGGCGATCGAAGTGTTAAACCAGGTCAGTGAGCCCCAGGTGCCCGATCCCCAGGTCGCCTATCTGCGCAGCGTCGCCTACTCCCGTCTTGGCAATGGGGAGGCGTCCCGGGAGGCGATGCTGGAGGCCGATGGCATCATGGCGAAGCTGCCGACCGAGTTGAAGCAGGCCCATCTGGAGACCCTGCTGCTGGCCGGTCTGATCGACTACAGCCTGAACCGGATGGATGAAGCCTATGCCAACCTGGAGCTCTATATCCGGCGTGATCCGGATAATCCGGGGGCGCGTAAACTGATGGGTTCCATACTGTTCAAGCGGGGCCAGTATGATCGGGTGATCCAGGTGCTCAAACCGGCACTGGCGCAGATTCCCAATGACTACAGGCTGTTGACCATGCTGGGCACCGCCTACAGCAAAAAAGGGCGCCATCTGCGCGCCATCGAGTTGCTGGATCGGGCGGTGGCCGTGGGTGGTGATGCGGTCGATGCCCGTACCCAGATCGCCTTGAGCCACCTGGCGCAGGGGCAGAGTGATCTGGGCGTGGAGCAGCTCAGTGAGGTATTTGCCACCACCGAAGAGGCACGCCTGGCAGGGATGACCCTGGTGCTGGAGCATCTGAGGAGGAGTGAGAATAGCCAGGCGGTCAAGATCGCTGAACTGCTCAGCCAGCGCAATCCCAACGACCTGATGTTGCTCAATCTGCTGGCCTCGGCCGAGATCGCGGCGGGGGATATAGCCACCGCCACCGGTCATCTGGAGCAGATCCTGAAACAGGATGAGCAGTTTCTCGGTGCGGCACTGAATCTGGCCAAGATCGATCGGGCGGCCGGTCGGATGGCAGAGGCCCGGGCGCGTATTGACAAGGCCCTGATCCATCATCCCAAAAATACGTTGGCGATGCTGGAACTGGCTCGGCTGGAGGAGGCTGACGGCAACCCGGAGCTGGCACTGGATCTGCTGCTTAAGGCAGTGGCCCTGGATGAACAGTCTGTTGAGAGTCAGCTTTACCTGGGGGAGCTCTATATCCGGCTGGGTAAGCAGGAGGCGCTCAATCAGCAGTTGCAGACCCTTGAACGACTGTTCCCGGATGATATCCGGGTGATGCGTCTGATCGGTGTTGGTCATCTGGCACAAGGGAATCTGGATATGGCCAGAACCCTGTTCAGACGCATGACCAAAATGGCCGGTTACCGGGCGCCACTGCTGCTGGATGCATCGAGCCTGCTGCGCACGGCTGGCGATCTGGAGGGTGCTGCCTGGGCGTTGCGCAAGATACTGGAAGACAATCCCCGCTCTGTTCCGGCCCAGATCGCCCTGGGCGAGGTGCTGTTGGCATCGGGGAAAACCGAGTCTGCGGAAAAGGTTGTGGATCAGTTGCTGCAGTTCCACGCCGATCAGCCGGACAGTCACCGTCTGCAGGCGGATCTGGCCATGCAGCGAGGTGAGTTGCCCCAGGCTGTTGCCGGTTACGAAAAGGCACTCGCCATGGGCGGCGGACAAGCGGTTATGCTGCGGCTCTACCAGGCCTATCTCTCCAGCGGTGACATACAGACCGGAGTCCGGTTTCTGAAACAGCGGATCGAGGCCATCCCGGAAGGTCCCGATCGACGCCCATTAACCATGGCCCTGGCTGAGGGATACCTGCGGCTGGGGGATCTGCCGGCAGCGGAACAGATCTACGAAGCACTGATCAATACCGGTAGCAAAGATCCGCAGCTGTTCAACAACCTGGCCATGATTCGCTTCGGGCGGGGTGACGAAGAGGCCCTGGGTCTGGCACAGACCGCCCATGAGCTGGCACCGGAAAATCCGGCCATTAATGACACCCTGGGCTGGATTCTGGTAAAAACAGGCAGGCCAGCCGAGGGGCTGCGTTATCTGCGCAATGCCAGTCTGCGGGAAGCCTCGAACAAGAGCATCCGGTTTCATATCGCCGTCGCGCTGGCGGCACTGGATCGCAAGGATGAGGCCCGACGGGAGCTGCAGAGCCTGATTGAGTCGGGGGAGCCGTTTGCCGACCTGGCACAGGCTAAGGCGTTGCTGACTGAGCTGAAAGCGAGTGAATAGTGTCGGTTTTTTTTACACTGTGATCTCTGTAGCTTACTGTGACAGATGTAACTGTTTGAATTAAAAGTGCAATAAAATATGGCATATAGATTGCTTGTGTGTATTGCAAAGGGCTGGCGGGGGAGTTTAGGCCAAGCCCAACAATTCGCAACAAATCAGGTTGGACAGATGAAAAACAGAACAAGCATTATGAAGAGTTCAATTCTTGGATTGCTGGCCCTGGTGGTCTCCGGTTCTGCAATGGCTGACTGGTCCTGGAGTTTTAACAGCTCGTACTCCGGTAATAGCAACGGCATGACCTTCAGTGGCAGCGGCGGAGCGCCCAGTGTCACGGCTACCGCCTGGTCCAATGCAAATTACGCATCGAGTGCATCAAGCAATTACGGTACGGGTAACCTGGTACAACGGTCGCTTAAGCGGTATTCCGGTGGCTTGGGGGTGGAAAGCTCTGATGATATAGGGAAGGGGAGCCCGGAGCACGCGATGGATAACGAGTATCGCATCGACTCCATCCTGTTGGATTTTGGCGGAACCGCAGTGACCCTGAATCAGCTCAGAATAGGTTGGTACCAGTACGATTCCGACTTTTCCATGGCGGCCTACACCGGCGGCGGTAGCACCAACCTCTCCAGCATGGAGTACAGTGACCTGACCAGCAATGGTTGGACCACCGTAGGTAGTTACTACAACAACGGCAGCGGAACGGCGTCGGTCAACAGTGGCGAAGTGGCTTCCAGTTACTGGTTGATCAGTGCGCTTAACCCGTTTCTTGGCGGGACCAGCAGCTCAGGTTCTTACGCTAATGACTTCTTCAAGTTGAAAAGCGTTGCCGGATTTGCCGCTCCCCCACCACCGCCCAGCACCTCTGTGCCGGAACCTTCAACCCTGCTGTTGCTGGGTGGCGCGCTCCTG
This sequence comes from Sedimenticola thiotaurini, assembly GCF_001007875.1. Classification (NCBI taxonomy): domain Bacteria; kingdom Pseudomonadati; phylum Pseudomonadota; class Gammaproteobacteria; order Chromatiales; family Sedimenticolaceae; genus Sedimenticola; species Sedimenticola thiotaurini. Next base: position 3,302,911 of record NZ_CP011412.1, read on the forward strand.
ATCATGACCATGCGTGCCCGAAAGGCAGGCCAGGGAGATTCAGGTCTTGCACTGCAGGCCTAAATAAAAAATATAGAAGCACTGCTTGCGAAGCTACCCGGAAAGGGTTGTCGGATTGATCCGGCAACCCTTTTTTTATCGGGGAACCGGTCTCCCGCACTTCCCGTTACATCACTCTGATCAGTAAAACAGGGTGACAGGGTTGGCCAAGAAGAGGTTTTTGGGGGCTTTTGACCACAAAAGCGCCTCGCTGACGGCCGTCAGGCGATGTCAAATTCCCTGCCCATATACCCGGCTGATTTGAGAACTTTTTTGCTGGCCGGAGTTTGCTGGTTCTTACCACCTGAGCCGTCGTTGTGCAGGGGCCGAGATTGGGCCTCAGGGTGGTTAATGCCCCAGATGGCTGGTTGGCGTTGTGGTGCCGGAATGGCTACTGCCCGGCGGTGCTGTACAGCGTGGCGAGGGGCTGCGGCCGGAAGTTGTTTTCCGCGTTACAGCAGGAACAGGGTGGCCAGTCCCAGGAAACTGAGAAAGCCGATGATATCGGTGATGGTGGTGAGAACAACCGCCCCGGAGAGGGCCGGATCCATACCCCAGCGGTTCAGCAACAGGGGGATGGCGATACCCGCCAGGGCTGCAGCCAGCAGATTGAGCACCATGGCGGCGCCGATGATGATGGCGATGCCCGGTTCACCAAACCAGAAATAGGTGATCAGGGCGACCACCAGTGCCCAGACCGCGCCATTCACGCCACCCACCAGCAACTCTTTGATGGTCAGCCAGCGCACATTGGCGCTGGCGATCTGGTTCAGGGCCAGGCCGCGGATAGTCAGGGTCAGGGTCTGGCTGCCGGCGATGCCGCCCATACTGGCCACAATCGGCATCAGTACCGCCAGCGCCACGATCTGGCTCAGGGCCGCTTCAAAGCGGCCGATCACCCAGGCCGCCGCGAACACGGTGATCAGGTTTATTCCCAGCCACAGGCCCCGGCGCCGGGCGCTGGGCAGCACGGGGGCGTACATATCCTCCTCTTCATTCAGGCCGGCGCTGCGCAACAGGGTGCGGTCGGACTCTTCCCGGATCACGTCCACAATATCGTCAATGGTGATGCGCCCCAGCAGTTTGCCCGCGTCATCCAGCACGGCCACCGAGATCAGGTCGCGGCGTTCGAACAGGTTGGCCACTTCATGCTCGCTGAGATCGGCCCGCACGGTTACCGCTTCCGGTTGCATGACCTGTTCCACCATGATGTCCGGATTACTGATCAGCAGATCGGCCACATCCAGCTTGCCCAGGTAGAGCCCTTCACCTGCATCGTCGATCACCATCAAACTGTCGGTATGGGGCGGCAGCGTTTCATGGCGGCGCAACCAGCGCAGTACCACTGCGATAGTGACGTCCTTGCGCACGCTGATCACATCGGTGCTCATCAGGCGGCCGGCGCTTCCCTCTTCATAGTTGAGTACGTTGTCGAGCCGTTTCCGGTGGTCCGCATCCAGGGCCAGCAGCAGGTGGTTGGTCAGATCCTCGGGCAGTTCATCAATAAACTCGGCCAGGTCCTCCGGGGCCATGGAGCCGGCCGCTGCCACCAGTTCACCCTGGTCCATCTCGTCCACGATGGTGGTGCGCGCCTCATCGTGCAGAAAGGAGAGCACCTCGCTCTCCTGGGCGACCGGCACCACTTCCCACAATTCGCTGCGCTGTTCCGGGGGCAGCGACTCCAGCAGGCTGGCCACGTCGGCCGGATGGGTGGTCAACAGGGTCTGGGCCAGTGCCTCCTGGCGACCGGTCTCCAGGTCGGCGATGACCTGATCCAGTAACTGGGTCTGGGATGGGGTTGTTTCGTTTTCGCTGGTCATGGCTCGGGCTTCTTGTCGGGCTGCGCGGAAACAGCGAGGCGCATCCGTCTGTCAACAGAGGGTGGTCTACAGAGTGTAGCGGGTCCGGATAATCACGGACCCGGGATCAGCTTCAGGAGGGAGGTTTGCTGGGCTGGCTGAGGCCTTCCACTTCGAGTGTGATGTGGCTGACCCGGGGGAGCTGGCTTTTTATCGCTGCCTCCAGTTCATCTATGATCTCTTCGGTGCGCAGCAGGCTGACAATCACGGCTGCTCTGGCGGCCGCATAGCAGTGCTGTTGGGTATCTTCTCTCTGCTCGGCCGGGAGCTGTTCCAGAATGGCGTTACGTTCCGCCTCAATGCGTTCATACAGTCCCGGAATCACCGCCTCCTCGCGCAGTTCCACCTCGGCCACCAGGATGGTGTGGGTCTCGTCGATGATAATGGAGCGCAGATCGTGACAGCGTTCCACCTGCTGGTGCGACTCGGCGACCTCCATGAACAGCTTTTCCGCCTCGTTGTCCCGCATATCGGCCAGAAAGCGCATATTGGTGAAACCGAGGTAGAAGGCGATCATGCCGAGCATGACGGCGATCAGGGCGGAAAAGCTGACGTCCCAGATACCGTTGCCGGTCAGGGCGGAGAGGCCGACGCCCAGCGCTGCAAACACCAGGCCCAGCATGGCGACCGAATCCTCCAGTACCACCGCCACCAAAGTCGGGTCGTCTGCCACAAGCAGATATCGGAACGGATTTCTGACTCCGGCGCCGCGCATCTTCTGCAGGAATGTTTTGAGGGCCACCAGGAAGGAGTAACCCTCCAGCAGAAAGGCGATGGCCAGCACCGCCAGGTTAATCCAGAGCGGGTTCAGCGTAACGCCTAAAAAGACGGTCGGTTCCACCGGAGTCGGATGCCCCAGGTCATGCCAGGAGTGCCAGGCGTGGGCCAGTCCGAGACCGGAACCGATGGAGAACAGGCCGATAGCGCTCCATAGGTTCCACAGGTATTTTTTCTGGCCATGTCCGAAGGCGTAGAGCTGGTCGGCCGGTCTTGTCCCTTCCCGCAGACCCAGCAGCAGGAACAGCTGGTTGAGGGTATCCATCAGGGAGTGAACCGCCTCGTTCATCATGGCGGCTGAACCACTGATCAGGGCGGCGATGAACTTGATTACAGTGACAATGCCGTTGGAGACAATAGCCGTCAGTACCGCTGTTCTGGAACCGTGTGCCATCCTGTTCAGAGCCCCTTGATGAAGACTTTCGAATTTCGTTGATAGTTGTACAGCTGCTGTCTGGCCATGGGCAGGCTGCTGACCGGAGTGGGGACAAAACCCCGTTCCCGGAACCAGTGGGCGGTCTGGGTGGTGAGTACGAACAGCCGGTTGATACCGGCGGCCCGGGCCCGTTTCTCCATATGCTGGAGCAGGGCGTCGCCCCGCCCGCTGTTGCGGTAATCCGGATGCACTGCGACGCCGGCCAGTTCGCCGATCTGCTCCTCGGGATAGGGGTGCAGGGAGGCGCAGCCGATGATGGTGCCGTCCAGCTCCACCACGGTGAATCTGTCTATCTCGGTCTCCAGCAGATCCCGGGAGCGGCGCACCAGGGTGCCGTTGGCTTCCAGCGGGCCGAGCAGTTCCAGGATACCGCCGATGTCGTCGATACGTGCGCCACGGATCTCTTCGTAAGGCTCTGCTGTCAGCATGGTGCCGACACCGTCCCGGGTAAACAGCTCCTTGAGCAGGGCGCCGTTCATCTGGCGCCCGATCAGGTGGGTCCGTTTGACCCCACCCCGGCAGGCTTTGATTGCGCAGTTCAACTGCTGGACCAACTCCTCCGGCAGGCTCCGGCGCCGCTGTATGATCGCCTCTACCTCGCGGGGGATCACATTGGTCAGCACCCTGCCACGGGTGTCGGTGACCCCCTTACCCTCGATCAGCATGATCAGCTTGTCGGCACCCAGGGCGATAGCCACGGCACTGGCCACATCGGCGGCGCCGAGATTGAACACCTCCCCGGTGGGTGAGTAGCCCAGCGAGGGAACCAGGGCGATGGCGCCTGCATCCACCACCCGCTGGATCGCCTCCGCATCGATGCGCCGCACCATGCCGGTATGGCCGTAATCGACGCCGTCATGGATGCCGATCGGCTGTGCGGTGACAAAATTGCCCGACACCACCCGGATGTTCACCCCCGCCATGGGTGAATTGGCCAGCCCCATAGAGAGACGCGCCTCGATCTCTACCCGCACCGCACCGGTCGCATCCTTGACACAGGCCAGTGCCGCTTCGTCGGTAACCCGCAGGCCGTTGATGTATTGCATTTCGGTCTGGTGCAGCCCGAGTCGCTCTTCGATCTGCGGGCGTGCGCCGTGCACCAGTACCAGTCTGATGCCCAGTCCGTGCAGCAGGGAGATGTCGTGGATCAGGTCGGCGAAACTCTCCTCGGCGACCGCTTCACCGCCAAACAGAATAACCACCGTCTTGCCGCGATGGGCATGGATATAGGGTGACGCATTGCGAAACCAGTCGACGAAAGGATCAGGCCTGTTTTTACTTCTGTTTGTCACGCATTTGTTCCCGATGGATCAACGTCCGGGGTGGCGCTTTCAGATTCCCCGGTCTGAAGCTCCTAACTGTAAACCGCATTCGGGAATAATTCGAGCGTTAAGCCGCAAAAACGGCTGATTGAGCGGGTTACAGGCCCGTAAAAAGGGCTGTAGTGATCAGATAATCAGCGTGAAGCAGAGTGGGTGCAGTCCGCCGCCGGGGCCGTGAGTGGACCTGATGGACTGGCGGGGAACGTCTCGGGATCAGCTGTCGTGGGGGGAGATTTTGTCCAGCAGATCCTGGCCGATGTTGCCCAGGTAGGCGTAGCTGCGCAGGGCTAGCAATCCGAGAAATAGTATCCACCAGTTCCAGAAGGCGAGGCCGGCAACGATCAGTGTCACGGCGGCAATAAATGAGCCGATCAGCGTCCAGAAATAGATGATTATGCCGAAGCCGTCATAACCGGTGAACAGGTTATGCAGGCGCTGTTCAACTGTCTGGGCAGCTTTCCGGGTGATCAGCGGGGATGGTTTATGGGACACGGTCTGTTGCTCCTCTCTCTGTCGCGGTCGACCCGTTTTGCCGGGGGTGCTATGTCCGGATTACCGGCACCAACCGGGCAGTGTTCTCTGGCGGTTGTACTAGGCACTTTATAGCGGGAGTATAGATTACACAAACGATAAATAATTAAGGTTAATATAACATTTGGTTGTTTTAACCCGTTTTAAGACCCCGCTTATGGAGCGTGCTGATGGATATTGAACTGGCCCGTACTTTCTTGAAGGTGGTGGATACCGGCAGCTTCATCCGGGCAGCCAGGACCCTGCATGTGACCCAGGCGGCCGTAAGTCGCAGAATCCGTACCCTGGAGGCGTACCTGGGCTGTGCTCTCTTTGTGCGCAACAGGGCCGGTGCGGTATTGACCCCCAGTGGCCGGCGCTTTCTCCGGCATGCCGCCAACATGGTGCAGACCCTGGAGCGGGCACGGCATGAGATTGGTGTGGCGCGGGAGTTCAATGGCTCCCTGACTATTGGTGGTCGCTTCGGTCTGTGGGATGGGCTGCTGTTGCGGCTGCTGGAAGAGATGCGTGGAGAGCGATCCGATATCCAGATCCGTGCCGAGATCGGTTTTGAGGAGGGGTTGATGCAGGCGCTGGTGGACGGCAGCCTGGATATCGCCATTATGTACACGCCCCAGAACCGTCCGGCCCTGCGGGTCGAGCGGCTGCTGGAGGAGGAGCTGGTACTGGTGGCCAGCGGGCCCGGGTCGGCGACAACGCCCGATCCGGACCGCTATATTCACGTCGATTGGGGGCCGGAGTTCCTGGCCCAGTTGAGTGGCAGTCTGCCGACCCTGAGCAGTCCCCGACTGATTGTCGGTATCAGCTGGCTGGCGCTGCAACTGATCATGAGCGAAGGCGGGTCCGGCTATTTCCCCCGTCGCCTGGTGCAGGATCTGATCGGGCAGGAGCGGCTGTACCGGGTGGCTGATGCCCCCAGTTTCCAGCTGCCGGCTTATGTGGTCTATCCCGAATCGGCTAAGAATCCACTGATAACACCCACCTTGGCCCTGCTGCACCGGGTGGCGGATCGGGCGATGGCCGGGACGGAGAGATGATTGTTTTCTGGCCGCGTCGGAGACTACAATCCCGGTCAATGTCTGGTTGACCGGTCTGATGGGGCCGAAACGGCGATGCCTGAACCAAATAGATCCCGCCTATATCTGCTTGCACTCCTGCTGGTTAACTTGCTGGCCGGATGCCGGGAAGTTGACCGGATAACCGTCCAGGTGAATGGGGTCGATGCCCAGGTAGAGGTGGCGGCCACCCCCGACAGCCGCCAGCTTGGTCTGATGTACCGGCAGCAGCTGGGGGATGACGAGGGTTTGCTGATGATCTTTGCGGAGCCCAAGGAGGTCAGCCTCTGGATGCTCAACACCCCCCTGCCGCTGGATGTGGGGTTTTTCGATCAGCAGGGAGTTCTGCGCTCGGTACTCCCCATGCAGCCGGATGGGGGGGAGCGGCTCTATCATTCACCGCCCGGGACGCTTTACGCCCTGGAGATGAAGCAGGGATGGTTTGAGCGCAACGCCTTGCAACCCGGGGCCAGCCTGCGGCTGCCCTATGCCATCACCGGCGAGTGAGGCGTTTTGCCTGATTCTGCCGATCGCCAGCTCACAGACAGAAACGACGGATCAGGCCCTGCAGCAGGTTGATCATCGGCTGGATACGCTCCAGCCCGATAAACTCGTTTGGCTGATGGGCCTGGTCGATATCCCCCGGTCCGAGAATCAGGGTCTCCATGCCCAGCTGTTGCAGATAGGGGCCCTCGGTACCAAAGGCAACGGAGCCGGCGCTGTGGCCGGTCAGCTGCTCGGCAATCTGGACAATCTGGCTGTTGGCGGCGGTCTCCATGGGGGGGATGCCGGGGAAAGGGGTGATGATCTCCAGGGTCAGTTCGCTATTGTCCAGCAACTGCTCCAGCCGTTGCGTCAGCTCGTTACGCAGCGCCTCCAGCGGCATGCCCGGCAGGGGGCGGAGATCGATCTGCAGTTCGCAACTGGCGCAGATCCGGTTGGGATTGTCCCCGCCATGGATGTGCCCGAGATTGAGGGTCGGTACCTGTACTTCAAACAGTGGATTGTTGTGGCGCGCCTGCAGTTCGTCCCGCCAGGCCAGGATGTTGCCGATCACCCGGTACATCCCCTCCAGGGCGTTCACCCCCAGGGCCGGGTTACTGGAGTGGCCTGAGCGCCCCTGCAGGCGGATGATCTCCATGGTGATTCCCTTGTGCATGCGTACCGGCTTGAGGCCGGTCGGCTCGCCGATTACCGCGTAGCGGCCCAGCCGGCGGTTGGTATCCAGCAGGGACTGGGCACCACACATGTTGCTCTCTTCATCCGCCGTGGCCAGCAGGGTCAGGGGGTGTTTCAGCTGCGCAAGGTCCAGCTCCCGCACCGCCTCCAGCACCAGGGCGAAGAACGCCTTCATGTCCGAGGTGCCCAATCCGTACAGTCGGTTGTCCCGCTCCACCAGTCGGAACGGATCGCTCTGCCAGCGCTGTTGATCATAGGGGACCGTATCGGTATGGCCGGACAGCACCAACCCGCCAGGCCCCCGGCCGGCACTGGCGATCAGGTTGAACTTGTTCTGTTGGCCCGGTATCGGTACCACCTCCACCTGAAATCCGGCACTGCGACACCAGTCGGCCAGATGCTGGATCACCTGCTCATTGGATTGATCCCACTGGGGACTGATACTGCTCACCGAGGGGGCGGCAATCAGCTGTTGAATCATCGGTATCAGGGCGGGTGTGGACATAGACTCTCTGGTGGCTCGGGTATAAGTTAAAGGCTGTAACAGGATCGCTACGCCAGGCAGTCGGCGGGCTTAGCTGCTGCACCCTCCGGGTGGCCGTTATCAGGCGTAACGGTCCAGATTCTCCAGCCAGCGGTTGATCTCCTTGGTACCCCGTTCCAGAAAACCGGGATCCTGGTAGACCTGGGCAATCACGATAATACCCTGACCTCTGGCCATCAGCTCCAGGGAGAGTTCCCGAGCCTCTTCCGGGTAACCCATCTGGGCGAACTGTTTGGCCAGCCACTGCTGGAACAGGTCGAACAGCTGTTTGGCGTCATTTTTCAGCTCCGGTTGATCCTTTGCCAGCTCCACATTGAGTGATCCCATCGGGCAGCCGGAACGGAGCAGGGCGGGGGTGCTGTCATACATGATCTGCACGAACCGCTCCAGTCGATCAAGCGGGGTCTTGATGCTTTTTTCCCACTCCGACAGCATCAGCCGAGTGGTCTCCATACGGTGTTTGATGACCGCCCGCAGCATATCCTCCTTGGTCTTGAAATAGTAGTAGATGTTGCCCCGCGGCACTTCCGCTTCGTCCACCACGTCGGTGAAGGAGGTGCGGTTGTAGCCTTTGCGGTAGAAGAGCTGATTGGCGGCGTCGATGATCCGTTGCTGGGTGCGTTCGCTTTTGGTAGCCATAGTATTGACGAGTGCTCAAGTTGTGGTTTGGATTATAGTCCTAAATTTTTGTCGGAAATGGAATCTACTATGCTAATTAATTATGCATGATGGCGGGGTTGAATGATGCGACTGATAACAATCACCGGACTGCTGCTGTTGGCCGGCTTTGCCGAGGCGAAAGGTTTGCCGGAGATCCGGCTGCCGGACGGGTTTCGGATCGAGGTGGCGATTGACGGCGTGCCGGATGCCCGCTCCATGGCGTTGGGTGATCAGGGCACCCTGTTTATCGGGACACGTCGCTCGGGACGGGTCTATGCGGTGACCGATCGGGATGGCGATGGCCGTTTCGATCCGCCCCGGGTTCTGTTGCACGGGCTGCGTATGCCGAACGGCATCGCCTACCGTGATGGGGCGCTCTATGTGGCGGAGAATCACCGTATTGTCCGCTACGACCGGATCGAGCAGCAGTTGGATCAGCCGCCTGAAGCGGTCGTGCTGGCCCGACTTCCCAGTGAGACACACCATGGCTGGCGCTATCTGGCCTTCGGTCCCGGCGACCGGCTCTACGTGGCCATTGGCGCGCCCTGCAATAGCTGTAGTGAGCCGGGATACGGCACCATTATCCGCATGCGGGCGGATGGTAGTGAACGGCAGGTGATGGCGGAGGGGGTACGCAATTCGGTCGGTTTTGACTGGCAGCCCGATAGCGGGGTGCTCTGGTTCAGTGACAATGGCCGCGACTGGCTGGGTGACGATCTGCCCGCCGATGAGCTCAACCGTGCCCCGGAGCCCGGGCTGCACTTTGGCTATCCCTACTGTCACGCCGGTGATCTCCCCGATCCGGAGTATGGCGCACAACGTGCCTGTAGTGAATTCACGCCGCCGGCACTGAAACTGGGAGCTCACGTGGCTGCGTTGGGTGTGCGCTTCTACAGCGGCGAACAGTTCCCGGCCGATTACCGCGGTCAACTGTTTATCGCCGAGCATGGCTCCTGGAACCGGACTGTGCCGGACGGTTATCGCATCGGCCTGGCCCGCATTGAGGGGGATCGGGTCATCGACTACAGCCTGTTTGCCGAGGGCTGGCTCAGTGCGGACGGGGTGAGTGGCCGGCCGGTGGATCTGCTGGTGATGCCGGATGGCGCGCTACTGGTGTCGGATGATCATGCCGGGGTGGTCTACCGTATCACCTATACTCCCTGATCTCCCTTGCCATGCGGCCGGGGGTGTCGACCGGGTCCAAATGGTGGATAATCGGGCCAGATATTTACCGAAATTCAGTTGGAGAAGAGCATGCCCAAATACCGTTCCCGTACTACTACCCATGGACGCAACATGGCCGGAGCCCGCGCCCTGTGGCGCGCCACCGGCATGACCGACGGGGATTTCGACAAACCGATCATCGCCGTGGTCAATTCATTCACCCAGTTCGTACCGGGCCATGTCCACCTGAAGGACATGGGCCAGCTGGTGGCGCGGGAGATCGAAAAGGCCGGCGGCGTGGCCAAGGAGTTCAACACCATCGCAGTGGATGACGGTATCGCCATGGGCCACGGTGGCATGCTCTACTCGCTGCCGTCGCGGGATATTATTGCCGACTCCGTGGAGTACATGGTCAACGCCCACTGTGCCGACGCCATGGTCTGCATCTCCAACTGCGATAAGATCACTCCGGGCATGCTGATGGCCGCCCTGCGGTTGAATATTCCCGCGGTGTTTGTCTCTGGAGGTCCCATGGAGTCAGGTAAAACCCGCCTGCATGGCAAGGATCTGAAGCTGGATCTGGTGGACGCCATGGTGATGGCGGTGGATGACAGCGAGTCGGACGACGACGTAGCCGCCATCGAGCGTTCCGCCTGTCCCACCTGCGGCTCCTGTTCCGGCATGTTCACCGCCAACTCCATGAACTGTCTGACCGAGGCGTTGGGATTGAGCCTGCCGGGCAACGGCTCCCTGCTGGCCACCCATGCGGACCGGCGCGAGCTGTTCCTGGAAGCGGGCCGGCTGGCGGTGGATATCGCCCGCCGCTATTACGAACAGGACGAGGAGGCGGTGCTGCCCCGCTCCATCGCCAGTTTCGAGTCGTTCGAAAATGCCATGTGTCTGGATATCGCCATGGGCGGCTCCACCAACACCGTATTGCATCTGCTGGCCGCTGCCCATGAGGCCGAGGTGGATTTCACCATGGCCGATATTGACCGGCTGTCGCGCAAGGTGCCCCACCTGAGCAAAGTGGCCCCCTCCACCCAGCAGTACCACATGGAGGATGTGCACCGTGCCGGGGGTGTGCTAGCGATTCTGGGTGAACTGGAGAAAGCCGGTTTGATCCACACCGATGCCGGCAATGTGCACAGCGGCACCCTGGGACAGGCGATCGAGAAGTGGGATATCGGCCGCAGTGAGGATGAAACAGCACGCTCCCGCTATCTGGCTGGGCCGGGTGGTATCCCGACCCAGACCGCATTCAGCCAGTCGACCCGCTGGCCGGACCTGGATCTGGACCGGGCCGGTGGCTGTATCCGGGATATTGAACACGCCTACAGTCAGGATGGCGGACTGGCGGTGCTGTACGGCAACCTGGCGGAAGCCGGCTGCATTGTCAAAACCGCCGGCGTGGATGAGTCGATACTCAAGTTCAGTGGTCCGGCGCGTATCTTCGAGAGCCAGGAGGCCGCCGTGGAGGCGATTCTGGGGGATAAGATCCAGGCCGGTGACGTGGTGCTGATCCGCTACGAGGGACCAAAAGGCGGACCGGGTATGCAGGAGATGCTCTACCCCACCAGTTATCTGAAATCGAAGGGATTGGGCAAGGCGTGCGCCCTGATTACCGATGGTCGTTTCTCCGGCGGCACCTCGGGCCTCTCCATTGGTCACTGCTCACCGGAAGCGGCCGAGGGGGGAACCATCGGGCTGGTGCAGGAGGGGGATCGGATCGAGATCGATATCCCCGGTCGTACCATCCAACTGGCGGTAAGCGAAGAGGAGCTGGCGGCCCGCCGTGAGGCGATGAATGCCAAAGGGGATCTGGCCTGGAAGCCGGTGAACCGGGAGCGGGTGGTATCCAAGGCGTTGCAGGCCTATGCCGCCCTGACCACCAGTGCCGCCCGCGGCGCGGTGCGGGACCTGGATCAGTTGAAGCGCTGAGAAGGGATTTTTCGCCAGTAAATCAAACGCGGCGCCCGATCGGGCGCCGCACGGGATCACAGCATCCGCTACCGGATGCTTTCAGGTCGGCTGTTACAGTGAACCCCAGGAGCTCTTGCGTTTGCGCACCCGCAGACTCGGCAGGATCAGTCCCAGGATAATACCGCCCACCACCACACCGCCGCCGATCAGGAACCAGCGCTGGGCGCTGTCATTACCCAGCTCCCGATTGGCCTGTTTGAGCTCTTCCGCTTCCCGGGTCAGGGTGGCCACCTGTTTGCGTAACTCGTTGCGCTCGTTGGAGATTCTGACTGCGTTGGCCGCCGTGCGTTTGATGGCCTGCAGTTCGTCGTCCAGTGCCGCCTTTTCCCGCTGCAGTCTCTTGTGTTCGCCCTCCAGGCTCTTGTAGGCGTCCTGCAGTTTGCTCAGTTTGGCGCTTAACAGTTCCGGCGCCTCCTGCAACTCCGCCAGTTTTGCTTCCGCCGCCACCAGGCGGTCACGGGCGCTGGGGATACTCATCAGTTGACGGGTCAGAATGAAGCCAGTGGTTCCGTCCCGGGTTTTCACCTTTGAGTAGCCGTTGTCCGGATTGCTGCTGATCAGTTCCAGCTGGTAGCCGCTGGGCAGCATGCGGATGATCTTGTGGGAAGAACTCTCTCCAGAGCGCAGGGTGACTTTAAACTGATCCGTTACATAACGGGATTCAGCCTGCAGGTTTGCCGCCGCACACAGCAACAGCAAAAGAATCAGGATCTTTTTCACAGGTACCTCGGATTTGGGGTGGGGATTTTTTCAGGCATTCTTTCAGATCGACTCCAATCTGTCCAAGCCGGAGATCACATATTTTTTCCCGTTCAGACTGTTTTCAGGCCTGTTATACACATCGGCGTGGTGTCCATATCTTAGATGAAAAATGATGTCAATAGTCCGGTGTTCGTTTTTTGGTGATTTGTTAAGTCATTGAAAATATTGAAAATAACAAACTGTATGAAAAATTATCAATTTAACCAAAGCACAGTATTCTTGGGGGTTTGGGCGGTTTTCCCCTAATTTGTCCACAAAGTTATCCACAGGTTCTGTGAATAACCGGCAAACCGCTTTTATGACAAGCGGATGTCACTTCTGTTGCATGCTTTTCTTCATAAAAGGTTCATAACTCACTGACATGTAATGTGAAGCGGAGAAAAATCATCCTCTCCATAATGATAGATGAGCCACGCGACGTTAAGTTGTATATAATGCGCCGCCTTTATTCCATCTTGGTTCCGGTCCCACACATGAAACAGTTACGTAATATCGCCATCATCGCCCACGTCGATCATGGAAAAACAACTCTGGTCGACCAGCTCTTGCAGCAGTCGGGCACACTCGGTGAGCGGTTTGGTCCGGTTGAACGCCTGATGGACTCCAACGACCTGGAGAAGGAGCGGGGTATCACCATCCTCTCCAAGAACACCTCGATCACCTGGAATGACTACCGGATCAATATAGTTGATACCCCTGGACATGCCGATTTCGGCGGCGAAGTGGAGCGGGTACTCTCCATGGTCGACTCGGTGCTGCTGCTGGTGGATGCGGTGGAAGGACCGATGCCCCAGACCCGGTTTGTGACCCAGAAGGCGTTTCAGCACGGTCTGAAACCGATTGTAGTGGTGAACAAGATCGACCGGGAGGGCGCCCGCCCGGACTGGGTGATTGACCAGACCTTTGAGTTGTTCGACCGCCTGGGTGCCAGCGACGAGCAGCTCGATTTTCCCATTATCTACGCCTCCGCCATCAACGGTTATGCGAGTCTCGACAGTGATGCGCGGGAAGGGGATATGACCCCGCTGTTCGAGGCCATTGTGGACAACTGCCGTGCCCCGGATGTGGATCCGGATGCACCGTTCCAGATGCAGGTCACCACCCTGGCCTACAACAGCTACGTGGGGGCCATTGCGGTTGGGCGCATCACCCGGGGCACGGTACGGCGTAACATGCCGATCACCCTGATCACCCGGGATGGCGATGAGCGGAAGGAGAAGATCGGCAAGGTGTTCGGTTTCATCGGGCTAGAGCGGGTTGAAGTGGATAGCGCCACGGCCGGCGACATTATCGCCCTGTCCGGCATTGCCGCGCCGAACGTATCCGATACCCTGTGTGACCCGGAACATCCGGAGATCATGCCTGCCCTGACGGTGGATGAACCGACGGTAAACATGACCTTTCAGGTCAACACCTCCCCCTTTGCCGGCAAGGAGGGCAAGTACCTCACCTCCCGGCAGTTGAAAGAGCGGTTGGAGCGGGAGTTGATCCACAACGTGGCGCTGCGGGTGGAAGAGGGCACCGATCCGGAGAAATTCCGGGTGTCCGGCCGTGGCGAACTGCATCTCTCTATTCTGCTGGAGACCATGCGTCGGGAAGGGTACGAATTGGCCGTCTCCCGGCCGGAAGTGATCTTCCGGGAAGTGGATGGGGAGGTGTGTGAACCGTATGAGCAGCTCACGGTGGACGTGGAAGAGGATCACCAGGGCGGCATAATGGAGGCCCTGGGCAGCCGTAAGGGCGATCTGCAGGACATGGTGCCCGATGGCAAGGGCAGAGTGCGACTGGACTATATTATTCCGTCACGGGGGCTGATCGGGTTCCAGACAGAGTTCATGACCCTGACCTCCGGTTCCGGCCTCATCTACCATGTATTTGATCACTATGGCCCGGCCCAGCACGGGGGGATTGCGCCACGCACCAACGGGGTGATGATCGCCAACTCCACCGGCAAGGCGCTCGGTTATGCGCTGTTCAATCTGCAGGAGCGGGGCCGTCTGTTCATCGAACATGGCCAGTCAGTCTATGAGGGCCAGGTGATCGGCATCCATTCCCGGGCCAACGACCTGACGGTCAATCCGCTGAAGGGCAAGCAGTTGACCAATATCCGGGCCGCCGGCAGTGATGAGAATATCGTGCTGACGCCGCCGGTACGATTCTCCCTGGAGCAGGCACTGGAATTTATCGAGAGTGATGAGTTGGTGGAGGTGACGCCCAGCGCGATTCGCATCCGCAAGCGGCATCTGAAGGAGCACGAGCGCAAGCGGGCTTCCCGGGATACCAAATCGGACTGAGCAGGTCGCGCGCTCCACTGCGGGCACCTCATGTCGTACAGGCCGCTGATTGGGTGGAGTCAGGTCGGCGACCGGCCGCCGCGATATCGACCGGGCAATAAAAAACCCCGCCAGCTGTCCGTGCTGTCGGGGTATGTCGCCGGGCTTGGTTGGCAAAGGGTTCCAGTCCTTGGAATCGTCCGTGAAGTGTAGTGCCGGTCCGTTGGCTTCCGTTGTTTGGCGACAGCTATAGATTGCCACTATCGCCTCGACAGTACTGTGAGTCGAATCCCGGTGCCGTGTAGGAATAATCTGAATATTGGCGCCCGGCCTCCGGGACATCCACTTTTGTCGGCTGCCAGCGTCATCCAACAGCAGGAGGGAGTGTGATCGGATTGCTACAAAGGGTCTCGGCTGCCCATGTGGATATCGCCGGCCAACGGGTCGGGGAGATCGCTCGGGGCCTGCTGGTACTGGTGGGGGTTGAGCGCCAGGATAGTGAACAGCAGGCGGACAGGCTGCTGGAGCGACTGCTCGGTTACCGGGTGTTTCCGGACGCCGACGGACGTATGAACCTGAGTCTCCGGGATATTGACGGCGGTCTGCTGCTGGTACCCCAGTTCACCCTGGCGGCGGATACCCGCAAAGGGACCCGGCCCGGTTTTTCCACGGCGGCCGATCCGGAAACGGGCGCGCAGCTGTTCCAGTACCTGTGCGAACAGGCCGATTCAAAACATGCGCCGGTTGCCCTGGGGCAGTTTGGTGCGGATATGCAGGTGGGTCTGGTTAACGATGGCCCGGTCACCTTCTGGTTGCAGGTCTGAATATCGGTCCTCCCCAGTCTCGGCCCCCTCGGCAATATGTTCCGACATGGCATACCACCGCCATCCCTGGCCTCGGCTCTGGCCTCCTGCTTCGCCCTACCTCCTCCATCCCTGGAGTCGTCCGCGGCATAAGTCCATCCTTGGCAAAGCCGCTCCCGGCCATCCCTGGCCTCGGCTCTGGCCTCCTGCTTCGCTCTACCTCCTCCATCCCTGGAGTTGTTCGCGGCATAAGTCCATCCTTGGCAAAGCCGCTCCCGGCCATCCCTGGCCTTCGCGGCATAAGTCCATCCTTGGACAAAACAGGCATTTCCCATAGAATGGCCAATTGGCTGTCGTGATGTGAGTGAGCCCCGTGTCCCGATGGGGCCGTCCATCCCTGGACCTGAATTGAACCCGCTGGAGTCGACCCATGCAGCGTCAAGCTGAAATCGAACGCAATACCCTGGAGACCCAGATCCGGGTCAGTCTGAACCTGGACGGGCGTGGTGAATCGCGCCTGGAGACCGGCATGCCGTTTCTGGAGCACATGCTGGATCAGGTGGCCCGGCATGGCCTGATCGATCTTGAAGTTATCGCCAAGGGTGATCTGCACATTGATGGGCACCACACGGCGGAGGATATCGGTATCAGTATCGGCCAGGCGATTGCCCAGGCGGTGGGTGATAAAAAGGGCATCCGCCGTTACGGTCACGCCTATGTCCCGCTGGATGAGGCGCTCAGCCGGGTGGTACTCGATTTCTCCGGTCGACCCGGTCTGGAGTTCGGGGTGACCTTTCCCCGCGCTATGATTGGGGCGTTCGATACCGACCTGTTCTACGAGTTTTTCCAGGGCTTTGTGAATCACGCCGGGGTGACCCTGCACGTGGATAATCTGCGTGGCCGTAACAGCCACCATATTGCTGAAACCGTTTTCAAGGCATTTGGCCGGGCGCTGCGCATGGCGCTGGAACCCGACCCGCGCATGGCAGGGGTCATTCCGTCCACCAAGGGCAGCCTTTAACCTTACTATCTGCTGGCAGTTTTAAGTTATGTCGAAAACCATTGCAGTCATTGATTATGGCATGGGCAATCTGCGCTCTGTCTCCAAGGCGATCGAGCATGTAGCCGGCGCTGATGCCCGGGTTCTGGTGACCGATGATCCGGTACTGATCCAGCAGGCGGACCGGGTGGTATTTCCGGGGCAGGGCGCGGCCCGGGACTGCATGGCGGCGATCTCCAGCCATCATCTGAATCAGGCGGTGCTGGAAGCGGCCAAAAACAAACCCTTTCTCGGCATCTGCATGGGTATGCAGGTGCTGATGAGCTTCAGTGAAGAGAACCAGGGCACGCCGTTGATGGAGCTGTTTCCCGGGCAGGTCCGGCACTTTCCCGAGTCCCGGGATGCCGAGGGGAAGCGTCTGAAAATCCCCCAGATGGGCTGGAACCAGGTTATCCAGGCTAAAGCTCACCCACTCTGGGAAGGTATTGAGGACCAGACCCGGTTCTACTTTGTACACAGCTATTACGTGGATCCGGAAGAGCCGGACCTGGTAGCGGGCACCACCGACTACGGTATCTCCTTTACCAGTGTGATTGCCCGGGACAACCTGTTTGCTACCCAGTTTCACCCGGAAAAGAGCGCCGATGCCGGCCTGCGGCTGCTGGCCAACTTCATTAACTGGAAACCCTGAGGGCAACGCCTGTTGTCATTAATTTCGCTACTTTAGGAACTGAACGTGTTACTGATACCCGCAATTGATCTGAAAGATGGCCGCTGTGTCCGGCTGCGCCAGGGTCGTATGGATGATGAGACTATCTTTTCCGATGACCCGGTCGAGGTGGCCGGTCGCTGGGTCGAGGCGGGTGCCCGTCGGCTGCACCTGGTGGACCTGAACGGCGCCTTTGCCGGTGAGCCGGTCAATGGTGAGGTGATTCGGGCGATCGCCCGGGCCTATCCCGATCTGCCGATTCAGGTGGGCGGCGGTATCCGCGACGAGCAGACTATCCAGGCCTATCTGGATGCCGGGGTCAGCTTTGTCATTATCGGTACCCAGGCGGTCAAGGAGCCGGCCTTTGTGGGTCGTGCCTGTAGTGCCTTTCCCGGTCATGTGATCGTTGGACTGGATGCGAAGGATGGAATGGTGGCGATTGATGGCTGGGCCACGGTGACCGATCAGGAGGTGACCGAATTGTCACGTCGCTTCGAGCAGGACGGGGTCTCTGCCATCGTCTATACCGATATCGGCCGGGACGGCATGCTCACCGGCCCCAACGTGACCGCCACCGCCGCCCTGGCCAACGCGGTCAACATCCCCATTGTTGCCTCTGGTGGCATCACTGACATTGGGGATATCGAAGCGCTGTGCCAGGCAGATACCCGTAACATCATGGGGGCGATCACCGGACGGGCCATCTACGAGGGTACCCTGGATTTTGCCGCTGGACAGTCACTGGCGGATCGGCTCAGCGCCTGAACGCCGGGAACAACTACAGAGATCAGACAAGATGCTGGCCAAGAGAATCATACCCTGCCTGGATGTGGACGCCGGACGCGTGGTGAAAGGCGTCAAGTTTGTGGATATCCGCGATGCCGGTGATCCGGTGGAGGTGGCGCGCCGCTACAACAGCGAGGGGGCCGACGAGATCACCTTCCTGGATATTACCGCCAGCTCCGATGACCGGGAGACCATCGTGCATGTGGTGGAGCAGGTGGCCAGTGAGGTGTTTATCCCGCTCACTGTGGGCGGCGGTATCCGCACTACGGAAGATGTGCGCCGCATGCTCAATGCCGGGGCCGACAAGGTGGCCATCAATACCGCCGCCGTGTTCAATCCGGAGTTCGTCCGGGAGGCCACCAGCCGGTTCGGTTCCCAGTGCATCGTGGTGGCCATCGATGCCAAGCGCACCAGTGGCGAGGGGGAACCCGCCAAGTGGGAGATTTTTACCCATGGCGGGCGCAAGCCGACCGGCCTGGATGCCATCGACTGGGCGCGTAAGATGGTCGATTACGGCGCCGGCGAGATATTGCTGACCAGCATGGACCGGGATGGCACCCGGATCGGTTTCGACCTGGAACTGACCCGCGCCATCAGTGATGCCGTGAGCGTACCGGTGATCGCCTCCGGCGGCGTGGGCAATCTGCAGCATCTGGTGGATGGTGTAGCCCAGGGCGGGGCGGACGCGGTGCTCGCCGCGAGCATCTTCCATTTTGCCGAATACAGTATTGAACAGGCCAAGCGGTTCATGGCCGACCAGGGTGTGGAGGTGCGGTTGTGAGTGAAGTGCTGGAGCGGTTGGGCGAGGTGCTGGAGGCGCGCAAGAATGCCGATCCCGAGTCATCCTACGTAGCCAAGCTGTATGACAAGGGGCTGGACGCCATTCTGAAAAAGATCGGCGAGGAAGCCACCGAAACAGTGATGGCCGCCAAGGATGGTGTACCGGAAAAGATTATTTACGAAACGGCTGATCTCTGGTTTCACAGCCTGGTGCTGCTGGCCCATCAGGGGCTTAAACCCCAGGATGTGCTGGATGAACTGGATCGTCGATTCGGCCTCTCGGGGTTGGAGGAGAAAGCCCGGCGTGATCGGTGAGCAGGGTGGTTAAAAACCCTGCGCCTGAACGCTTTTTCAGTTATTATCACCCACTCTCTCCCGGTGTATCAGTATTCGCTGGCTGGAGTGGTAATCTCGGTAGGCCATGCGTTCGATCCGAATCAGGCCGTTGTTATATGTGTGGAGAATATTATGGGTTTTGGCGGAATCAGTATCTGGCAGTTGTTGATTGTCCTGGTAATTGTCCTGTTGCTGTTTGGAACCAAGCGACTTAAGAATATCGGCTCCGACCTCGGGAATGCGGTTAAAGGCTTCAAAGGCGCCATGAAGGACGAAAACAAGAGTGATGACAGTGCCCGGCTGGAACAGGCGGAAGAAGAGAAAATTATCGAAGGCGAGGTGACCAAGAAGGAAGAGCCTTCCAACAGCAAAAACTCCTGAACTGCCGGTCCGGTTAACAGATTGTCAGGTTTTTAAACTATGTTTGATATCGGCTTCTGGGAGTTGACGATCATTGCACTGGTGGCGCTGGTGGTGGTTGGGCCGGAGCGCCTGCCGAAACTGGCCTATACCGCTGGTAAGTGGTTGGGTAAGGGACGCAAGGTGATACAGCAGGTTAAAACCGAAATCGACAAGGAGATCAAGGCGGAGGAGCTGAAGGAGATTCTTGCCGAGCAGAAAAAACAGCTCGATCCACTGGAAGAGATTGTGGAGGAGACCGGCGAAACCCTGCGGGATTTTACTGCTGAAGCCCAAAAGACGGTGCGCGAGGCTGAACGTGATTCCGCAGATGCCGATACCAAACCGAAGCAATCGGTTGATTCCACCAAATAGCCGCAACGAACCTACCCCATGACGACAGATAACCAAGGGGAAGATGCCCTGACAGAACAGCCCTTTGTTTCCCACCTGCTGGAGTTGCGCGATCGACTGCTGCGGGCGCTGATCGCCGTCGGTATCATTTTTGCCGGGTTGTTCCCTTTCAGTAATGACATTTACCAGATGGTGGCCGGGCCCCTGATGGCCCATTTGCCGGAAGGTTCGTCCATGATCGCCACCGAGGTGGCATCGCCCTTCCTGACGCCGTTCAAACTGACCCTGATGTCGTCGATTTTTATCGGCATGCCGTTTATTCTCTACCAGATGTGGGCCTTCATCGCGCCGGGGCTCTACAAGCATGAAAAGCGGCTGATGATCCCCCTGGTCGCTTCCAGTGCCCTGCTGTTCTATATCGGGGTCATGTTCGCCTACTTTGTGGTCTTCCCGCTGGTATTCGCGTTCATGGCCAGTACCACACCGGAGGGTGTGGTGATGGCGACCGATATCGCCAAGTATCTCGATTTCGTGCTCAGTCTGTTTTTTGCTTTCGGTATCGCTTTCGAAGTGCCGATCGCCACCATTATTCTGGTCTCCATGGGCATGACGACGCCGGAGAGCCTGGTACAGAAACGGCCCTATATCATCGTCGGCGCCTTCGCCCTGGGGATGCTGCTGACTCCGCCGGATGTTATCTCCCAGACGTTGCTGGCGTTGCCGATGTGGTTGCTGTTTGAGATTGGCGTATTCTTCTCCCGCATTATCAAGCGTGACAAGGAGCGGCGTGAACAGGCGGAAGCGGCCGGTGATGAGGACGCTGCCGCCGGTGTGGATGATACCCCGCCGTCTGGCCCCGACAAATCGGGTCCAGGTGCTGCTGCTGCGGTGGCAGGTGTTGATCCGGCGTTTGATATGGTGGAAGACCCCTCCGATCCTGAGCGCTTCGAGCCTTTGACAGAAGAGGAGCTGGAGGCGGAGCTGGATATCATTGAGGCTGCCGAGGAAGCGGAGCAGGAACCGGAAGCGGCGGATGATCAGGCAGATCATGACCCGGAAGTGGCGGATCAGGCAGATCATGACCCGGCGATCGATGAGAAGTTGCGGCGGGTGCAGCAGTTGCGTGACCAGGATGAACCGGTGAAGGCACGCGGATTACTCTATGAGATCCTCGGCGAAGCGGGACCGGAACAGGCCAAGGTGGCCCGGAATATTCTCGCCCAGTTAGATGAGGATTATTGAGGGGCATCACCCCCTGTTGCAAACCTCTGCTGGACCCCGTCGGGATAGCCCCTTCATCACCGGGAGCAGTGATCTGGAACGGCGCGTCCTGGGTTGGCGGACCTCCTGCTGACAGACAAGGGAGAACCGCTGGCGCGGATCACCGGCCCATCAATCAGCACCTCCTGCGTCGCCCTAACTGTTCAATATACCCGGTTCCGTTCGCTTGGCTGAACGGCGTCACCAGGGTATGCCGGCCGGGTTGCCTAGCGGTAGCGCAAACGGGTGCCGTGCACCAGGGACAGGGTGATCTCATCCGCTGTCAGTTGTAAGGGGAACAGGGTGCCGGAGATTTTTGCACCACTGATACTGGCTCCGTTGAGGTTGGTCTGGGAGAGATCCACCCCGCGCAGGTCTGCCTGGCGCAGGTAGGCGTCCCGCATGTCCAGATCCTTTGCGTCCAGGTTACGCAGGTCCAGTGAGCGCAGATCCGCACCCCGCAGGTCGCAGGCTACGCCGGATTGGCGGCGTTGATTGAACTCCTCGATACGTCCCTCGCGAAGCAGCAGATAGAGTGGGTCATCTTTAATGGTTGGTGTGGCCATACGTTTTTTATTCTGTCCTTTGTGATGGATAATGGTGCCGGGGCGGGAGCGCCCCTGCCTGCGGCAGCGGTAATGATTATAGCCAGAGAGTCCTTTTCCTGCGAATCGCTTTAATCTGTAGCCGCTATAATGCAAAAACCAACAGGGATTTGGCGTTATGAAGATTTTTATACCCCGGTTATCCAGTAGCACCACCAGTCGGGAGTTAAAACGCCTGATTGACGATCTGCTGAAACGGCGGTTTCACTTCCCGTTTACCCGCTGGCCCGTGGTGGGCAGTTGTGAGGTGCTCCAGTTTCGGGACGGGGAGGGTGTGGTTGAGTACCACGGTCTGGTCTCCATACATCCTGATGAAGCGGGGAGTTGGTTGATTGACCATTTCCGGGAACAACGCCTGCATGGACAGCGTCTCACCGCCCGGAAGTTCATGGAGCGCCGTTCCGGTGGTCGGGCGAAGGGCCCGCGCAAGGAGCGCCGGCGGGCACATCTTAAAATCCGCCGGGTCAGCTCCTCCAGTCCGACGCTGCGGGGTATTGATCAGCAACTCGGCCGCGAAGATGCCTGAACCTGAAGTTCGGGGGCAGAGGCATGGTGCGATCATTATCTGTTGATCGGGGGAGGGGGCATCCGTTCCGGTTGTTTGCGCTGCGTCTCGGATGAACGGAAACAGTTGCGCCCGGCTGCCTTGGCGGCATACAGCGCCTGGTCGGCCTGATGCAGTAGGCTGTCCAGCGGTTCGTCCGCTCGTGACAGATGCCCACCGATACTGGCGCTCATGTGGATACTCTCCCCGCTGGGCGCTTTCACCTGGCGATTGGCGGCGATCCGCTGACAGATCCGGTTGCCGATGTTGTGCAGGGTTTCCCAATCCGCCGGTTGGATCAGTATCAGGAATTCATCACCACCCCAACGGGACGCCACATCATAGGGACGCAGGGTGTCGTGAATGACGTCTGCTACAGTTTTCAGCGCCTGGTCGCCGACTGCATGACCATAGGTGTCGTTAATCTGCTTGAACCAGTCCACATCCAGCCAGAGCAGGCCCACATGATTGGGTTCACGCTGCAGGCGTTGCAGTTCCGACTCTATGCGTTCGGTCATGCCGCGCCGGTTCAACAGCCCGGTCAGCGGATCCACTTTGGCCAGTTGCTCCAGGGCCAGGGTCCGCTCCTGTACCTTGCTCTCCAGCTCATGGCGGGACTGGCTGACGGTGTGTGCCATGTGGATAAAACGCTTCATCAGTCGCCGCACCTCCCCCGTGCCCATGTGTCCCAGCTGCTCCGGAACATCCTCGCCCGCTTCGACCCGGGTCATGGCCCGGTCCAGCTGACCAAGCGGCGTCAGTACCTGGTGGTTGAGGAACAGGTTGAGCAGAAACAGCGCACCCAGCAGGGTGGCGGCGTACACCAGCAGCAGACCGCTGAACTGACTCAGCGGGAGCACCACGTCCAGGTCCATCAGGGTGATCTCATACCAGCCGATCTCCGGCAGATAGGTGACCCCGGCTAGATGCCGCTTGCCGTTGACGCTGACAAACTCGGTGATCACCGTCTGTCGAAGGTCTTCCAGCGCTTTCATGGCGGCCAGGATCGCCTTCCGGTCCGCGTCCTGATCGAACAGCAGATCAAGCGTGTTCTGTTCCGCGGATTGTTTGCTGATTGAACCGAAATCGATCAGTGATTCGTTGCGGTGAACCTGGATTGCACCGGCGTGATCCACAAACAGGCTGGTGACCCCCGGAACCCCCTCTTCCACCACATTGCGTATAAAACTGGTCAGATCCAGTCCGGTTCCGGCGATGCCCAGGATGTCGTTACCGTCCCGGATCAGCACGTCAATCCAGAGCTTGGTGATGCCCAGTTCCGGGTCAGGGTTCACATTGATATGCAGATCCCGTCCCTGTCCGATCAGGTTATAGAACCAGGCGTCCTTGGGCTTTTGTGGATCGAGAATGTAACGAAACTCCCGGCCGCCATACTCATTATCGGCATTGTTATAGTAGTAGTGCCCATTCCCCAATAGCCCGACAAAGTAGTTCCTGCCCTGGAAATTGAGACGGAAACTCTCCATTTCGGCAACGGCCCGGCGGGTGCTCTCCGGGTCGGCCGGCTGCCTCGCCCACTCCCGAATATACTGGGAGTTGGCCAGTTGCCGCGCCAGCGCCACTTCCCGGAGTATGGGTTGCAGGGTGCGGCTCTTGTCGTACAGGACCTGTTTCTCGGCATAGCGCATCGCCCACTGTTCGACAATATCTTCCGCCATGGTGCGAACCGACCACCAGACAGCTGCGGCCGAGACGGCAATCAGCAGCAGGGTGACCAGGAGGAAGCGTGATTTCAGATTCATGTCAAAAAACAGGTCCTGTAACGGCGTGGCTCAGACCTTGGACTGCTTCGGGGGCGTTGCGTTCCGGCTTCTGGCTGCATGATTGGTCACTTCGGCGTCTGCTCAATGTCCCTGCCGTAGTGGTGTGTAACTATCCAGCAGTTGCAGATAGTTGGCCCGGGCGTAGGCGGAGGCGTCTCCGTTATGCCGCTGGCTGAGGGTGCCCTTGAGCTGTTCGATCGACTCGTAGGGGCTCTCCTCCAACCACGCTTCAATGCCGCGCAGGATTTCGGCCACTCTGCCGGGACCATGCTTTAGCAGGGCGCTGCACAGATGTACCACGTCGGCGCCGGCCAATAGCATCTTCAGTGCATCCTCGTGATTGTGTATCCCGCCGGTGGCCGCCAGGGTCAGTTTGACCCGGCCGTGCAGGATGGCGATCCAGCGCAGCGCCAGTAACGCCTCGGCGGAGTTTGACAGGTGCAGCTGGGGCGCCACCCGCAGGCTGTCGATATCGATATCGGGCTGGTAGAAGCGATTGAACAGGCTGACCCCCGCAGCGCCCACCCGTTCCAGATGGGCGACGATATTGGTAACCGAGCTGAATTGAGGCGACAGTTTCATGGCAATGGGCAGGGTGACATGCTGACGCAGTTCATGCAGCAGGTCGATATAACGTCGCTCCACCTCCGACCCGCTGATCTGCATATCACCGGCGATATAGTAGACATTCAGCTCCAGGGCATCGGCGCCGGCCTCCTGCAGCGCTTTGCCGTGCTCGATCCAGCCCCCGGGCGTGATGCCATTGAGGCTGGCGATGACGGGAATCTCCAGGCTCTGCTTGAGTCGCTGCAACTGTTCCAGGTAGTGCTCCAGCCGGGAGGGCAGGGCGGCGTGCATCGGCAGGAAACTGCTGGCTTCGCCATGGCCCAGGGCCTGATTTTGCAGATAGCCGTCCATCACCTCCTGGTCGTGTTGTAACTCCTCTTCAAACAGGGAATACATAATCAGGGCGGCGGCCCCTGCATCCTCCAGTCGTTTGGCGGTGTCGAGGTTGCGCGACAACGGGGATGAGGAGGGCACCAGGGGATTTTTTAGCGGCAGGCCAAGATAGGTGGTACGCAGGTCCATGGTCACTCCTTTGTTCCATTGGGTTCAGCGTCAGACGGATTCGCGTAACTGAGTTCCGCCAGTTGCCGATAGTGCCGGAAGTTGTTGAGGGCGTGTTTTTGTGCCGCGCCAAGATACTGTTCGGCCATCTCCGGATGGCTGCGCCACAGCATGCTGAAGCGCGTCTCCTGGCTGACGAAATCCCGATAGGCGATGGATGGCTCTTTGCAGTCGAGTTGCAGCGGATTCTCCTGTTGAGCAACACGGCGCGGATCGTAGCGGAACAGCGGCCAGTGACCACTGCGTACGGCCCGATCCTGCATAGCGTGATTGTGCACCATGTCGGTACCCCAGGCGGTACAGGGACTGTAGGCAATGATCAACGAGACGCCGGGCCAGGATTCCGCCTCCGCGAAGGCCTTCAGGGTCTGTACGTCCTTGGCGCCGTAGGCGACCTGGGCCACGTACACGTCACCATAGGCCATGGCGATCATGGCCAGATCCTTTTTTGCTGTCGGTTTGCCGCCGGCGGAGAACTTGGCGACCGCGCCACGCGGTGTCGCCTTGGAGGTCTGGCCGCCGGTATTGGAATAGACCTCGGTATCCAGCACCAGGATGTTGACGTTGCGCCCGGATGATAATACGTGGTCCAGTCCGCCGAAACCGATGTCATAGGCCCAACCGTCGCCACCGACGATCCAGACGCTGCGCCTGATCAGGCTGTCGGCCAGGCTCTCCAGTTGCCGTGCCTCCGGTTGGTCGAGTGGTTGCAGCTGGGCGCGCAGGGCGCTGACCCGTTCGCGCTGTACCTGGATCTGCGCCTCATCCTGCTGCGCGTTGGACAGCAGCTGGGTCACCAGATCGTTGTCGATCCGGGGAGCCAGCGCCTCCAGCAGTTCGTTGGCGTGCTCCCGCTGCTTGTCGATGGCGATGCGCAGACCCAGGCCGAATTCGGCATTGTCCTCGAACAGCGAGTTGTTCCAGGCCGGGCCGCGACCCTGGGCATTTTGCGCCCAGGGGGTGGTGGGCAGGTTACCTCCGTAGATGGAGGAGCAGCCGGTGGCATTCGCCACCACCATGCGATCACCGAACAGTTGCGAGGCGAGTCGCAGGTAGGGGGTTTCACCACAACCGGAGCAGGCGCTGGAGAACTCGAACAGTGGTTGCAGCAGCATGGCGCTTTTCATCACCGTGCCGCGCACCTCGCGCCGGTCGAACTCCGGCAGGGAGAGGAAGTAGTCGAAATTGACCCGCTCCTGTTCCCGCAGCGGCGGCTGTGGTGCCATGTTGAGGGCCCGTCGGCCAGGGTGGGCCTTGTCCTTGACCGGGCAGATGTCCACACAGAGTCCGCAGCCGGTGCAGTCCTCCGGCGCCACCTGGTAGACGATATGGGCGCCGGCGGGAAACTCCTTGCCCTTAACCGGCATGTGCTTGAAGGTAGCCGGTGCGTCACTGGCCTGGTCCGGATCAAACAGCTTGCTGCGGATAGCGCTGTGGGGACAGACAAATGGGCACTTGCCGCAGGCGATGCAGAGCGTCTCGTCCCATACCGGGATCTCCCGGGCGATGTTGCGCTTCTCCCAGCGTGTGGTGCCGGTGGGCCAGGTGCCATCAGCGGGGAAGGCGCTGACCGGGAGCTGATTACCGTCGCCGGCGATCAGCCGGGCGGTCACCTGCTGGACGAACGGCGGGGCGTTGGCGGCGACCACCGGCGGCCGCTCAAACCGGGAGGTGACCTGGTCCGGTACCTGCACCTGATGCAGATTGGCCAGGGCGGCATCGATGGCCTTGAAGTTCAGCTCAACAATCTTGCTGCCCTTCTTGCCGTAGGTCTCCTCCACCGCATGCTTGATGGCTGCAATGGCCTGGTCCCGGGGCAGCAGGCCGGAGATGGCGAAGTGGCAGGTCTGCATGATGGTGTTGATGCGCTGCTGCATGCCACTCTCCTGGGCCACCCGGTAGGCATCGATGACGAAGAAGCGTATCTGTTTGTCGATAATCTGCTGCTGCATGGGTCGCGGCAGGGTGTCCCAGGCCTGTTCCGGCGCTGTGGCCGTATTGAGCAGGAACACGGCGCCCGGCGCAGCCCTCTCCAGCATGTCGTAGCGTTCCAGGAAGATGGTCTGGTGGCAGCCGACAAACTGCGCCTGGTTGCTGCCGATCAGATAGCTGGAGCGGATCGGCTGCTTGCCGAAGCGCAAGTGCGAAATGGTAACGGCGCCGGACTTCTTGGAGTCGTATTCAAAGTAACCCTGGGCATGCAGATCGGTGGTCGCGCCGATAATCTTGATGCTGTTTTTGTTGGCACTGACCGTGCCATCGGAGCCGAGTCCGTAGAACAGGGCGCAGTTAACCTCGCTGGCGGCGTCCGTGCGGAAATGCTCGTCCCATGTCAGACTGGTGTGACTGACATCGTCATGGATGCCGATGGTAAAGCCGTTTTTCGGCTGAGCGCTCTCCAGCTCATCGAATACCGCCTTGATCATGCCGGGGGTGAACTCCTTGGACGAGAGACCGTAGCGTCCGCCGATAACCCGGGGCATTTCATCAAAGGGTGACTCTCCGCTACAGCAGGCCTGGGCGATGGCGGTGAGAATATCCTTGTACAGCGGTTCACCGTCGGCCCCCGGTTCCTTGGTCCGGTCGAGCACGGCGATGCGGCGGGTGCTGGCCGGCAGGGCGGCGAGCAGGGCGGTGGGATCGAATGGACGGTAGAGCCGTACCTTGAGCAGGCCTACTTTTTCGCCCCGGGCCAGCAGGTGGTCGACCGTCTCGTGGGCCGCCTCGGCACCGGAGCCCATCAGTACCAGTACACGCTCGGCATCCGGGGCACCGACATAGTCGAACAGGTGGTAGTGCCGTCCGGTCAGCGCGGCGAAGCGATCCATGGCAGCCTGTACAATGCCAGGCATCTTTTGATAATGGAGATTGACGCTCTCCCGACCCTGGAAATAGGCATCGGGGTTCTGGGAGCTACCGCGCAGCACCGGATGTTCCGGGTTAAGGGCCCGTTCCCGGTGCGCCTGCACCCACTCGTCGCGGATCATCTCCCGTACGATGGCCGGATCAATGGTTTCTATTTTTGCCACTTCATGGGAGGTGCGGAAACCATCGAAGAAGTGCAGGATCGGCACCCGGCCCTCCAGGGTCGCCGCCTGGGCAATGAGCGCCATGTCCTGCGCCTCCTGTACCGAATTGGCACACAACAGGGCGAAACCGGTGCCACGGGTGGCCATCACATCACTGTGATCGCAGAAGATCGAGAGGGCCTGAACGGCCAGCGAACGGGCCGCCACATGCAGCACCATGGGGGTTAGTTCGCCGGCGATTTTATACATGTTGGGGATCATCAGCAGCAGGCCCTGGGAGGCGGTGAAGCTGGTGCAGAGTGCTCCGGCCTGCAGGGCACCGTGCAGCGCACCGGCGGCCCCTCCCTCGCTCTGCATCTCGATGATGCTGGGTACTGTCCCCCAGAGGTTCCTGCGTCCCTGGGCTGACCACTCATCCGCATGTTCGCCCATGGGCGAGGCAGGCGTAATGGGGTAGATAGCGATAACTTCGTTGGTCAGGTGGGCGATGGTGGCGGCGGCTTCGTTGCCGTCAATAGTGACCCGGCGTTGCATGCTGTCCTCCCTTTACTGACTGGGGCATATTCTCCGGCCTCGTCTCTAGCATAAACCAGAGCGGGATCCAGATCAGTAACTATATGCCGGAAACTTCCTGGGGTAGGTAATCCCCCCATTTTTAATGACGTTCAAAAGTAGAAGTCATACAGCTCGGGTTAACTTCTGAATCGGGGGTATTTAACCAAGTGCCATATTAGGCCGTTCGTTATTGTAGCTCCAGAGCCATTTCGTTGCTGTATCCTGGGCATGAGCAATGGACTCAAACAGATGCTGATCTAACCACTCATGCCTGACCGTCCGATTGAATCGTTCCACATAAGCATTCTGTTGTGGCTTGCCTGGCTGAATATACTGGAGCTGGGTACGCTGCTTGTCGGCCCCTTCCACCAGTCGACCGCTCAGATATTCTGGACCATTGTCGCACCGGATCGCCTTGGGCTTTCCTCGCCATTCGATAATCTGCTCGAGGCTCCGGATGACTCGCAACGCCGGGAGTGACAGATCCACTTCAATACCCAGCCCCTCCCGGTTGTAGTCATCGATCACATTGAAGGTGCGGAAGCTACGCCCATCTCTCAATTTGTCATGCATGAAGTCCATTGACCACATATCATTGATCTGGCGTGGCACGGCCAGTTCATCCGGCCTATCCCGCCTCAAGCGCCGTTTTGGCTTGATTCGCAGGTTGAGTTCCAACTCCCGGTAGACCCTGTACACACGCTTGTGATTGTAGCCATAGCCCTTCACATTGCGCAGATACAGAAAACAGAACCCGAAGCCCCAGGTCCGGTGAGTGGTCGTCAATCTCAGCAGCCAGTCCGCTATATGGGAATTTTCACCCGAAAGCTTGGCCTGGTATCGATAGCAGGTTTCACTGATACCGAACAGGCGGCAGGCCATACGGATCGAAATCTGTCGCTGTTCAACCGCTTGCCTGGCCATCTCCCTGCGGCGAGATGGCCTTACCACTTTTTTTCAAGCTCTTCCTGGATGATCTCTGCCTTCAGCCGCTCTTCAGCGTACATCTTCTTCAGGCGACGGTTCTCTTCTTCCAGTTCTTTCATGCGCTTCATCATCGAGACATCCATGCCCCCGTATTTGGAGCGCCAATTATAGAAGGTGGCGTCGCTCATCCCGTGTTTTCGGCAGAGTTCAGCAACTGGTATACCGTTCTCGGCTTCCTTCAGGATGCTGATGATCTGGGACTCACTGTAGCGGGATTTCTTCATGTAGATTCTCCTTCAATCTCTATATTGGAAAATTCTACTTATAAACGCCACTATTTTTCGGGGGGATTACCCTACCATCGGCCTTCACTAACGCAACAATCCAGTTTCTCGCCCTTTGATTTTCAGAGTCATCCCTGACTGGTGACTGCTTGAATTCTTCCAAAGATTGAGAATTTTTAGGAAGCAATCAATGGGGTCAGACTCGATTGATATTGATTGAAGCTTAATAAGCGGTAAAAAATACCCTCTAAGCCCTGCCATGCGGGGCTTTATTTTTGCTTATTCTGTCTGTTGAATGACGGTGTCCAGCATCTCCATCACAAACTTCTATTTGGTGCGGGGCAGCTGACTGATCTGTTCAATTTGGCGTTGCAGGGTTGGGGTTGGGCCGCGCTTACCTTTAGTGGCTGTTGGCTGTGTATCCATCAGATCTTCTATGGATACGGCTAGGGCCTTGGCTAGTTCAGGCAGCATAACAACGGCGCGACGGTGTGGGCGGGTGAGTACCGGGCGTTCGGGGAGGTGAGCGAAACCCAGCAGGCGTGGGCTAATCCGTTGCGGTTCCCGGGGCAGTATTATGATCAGGAGACGGGGACTTATTACAACTATTTTAGGGATTATGATCCGGCAATAGGCCGATATATGCAGGCGGATCCGATTGGGCTGAGGGGTGGGTTTAACACATATCTCTATGCTAATGCGAATTCTACTAGATTTTTCGATCCATATGGATTAGAAAAAATTGAGAGGCTGATATATGTGTTAAGTGTTGTTGAGTACTCTGGAGAGTTCAGGAATTATTCAGCGGGAGGAGGTGTGGAACCGGTCTATGATTATAAAATTTACGTAATGGTTGAAGAGACATGTAAAAGAAGGGTCGCGGGCGATCTTAGCGGCCCAATGGGAGGCTTCGAACCCTCTGTGGGTTTGCATTTTGACAAAGATGGGATTGCTGGCTCAACAGGAGTTAGTCATCTTTGGTACTACGCCACGCGTTTTGAGTTTTATAGTGAGGATGGATGTAATGAGGAATGCAAGCCCGAATTTTCTCGGGATGAATACAAGGAATACGATCTATTTAAATACATTCGCGATATTTCCTCTGGAATTGGCACAAAATGAATAGGCT
The DNA here is from genome assembly GCF_001007875.1 of Sedimenticola thiotaurini. Lineage (NCBI taxonomy): Bacteria > Pseudomonadati > Pseudomonadota > Gammaproteobacteria > Chromatiales > Sedimenticolaceae > Sedimenticola > Sedimenticola thiotaurini. The sequence continues at coordinate 3,333,907 of NZ_CP011412.1, forward strand.
AAAATTGCAATTAGGTTCACTGTTTATGCTGGTAATGGTTCAGGGCATTGCCGTTGGCTCTGAGTATGAGTTACTAGTCCAAGCTATTAATAGATACTATGCTTTTGAGAAAAATTCGCAATGGGACAAGGCATATAATGAAAGGGTAAGTGAATTTAGGGAGATTACCGAAAAAGAATACTATATTACCCGAATGGAACAAGATAGCTTGGGCTGGAAATTGATTGAGTGGGAGATATTAAAGGTAGAAAAGCTACAAAATTCAGAGACCATTGTAGTTATCGAGTTTGTCGAGCAAGCGCCTAATGTTTTTAAGGAAAAAATGAATCTAGAGAACAATAACACTATAACCTTTTCTGAACAAACTGTGTGGCAAAAGGAAAAAGATAGGTGGTTTTGTAGGGTGTGCGCTACTCGTTTTCACATGACATTAAATAGGGGTATTTAGCCAGCCAGGTAGGGTGCATTCCATGCACCACTTCCCCTGGATATTAATGTCTCACCGATCAATAAATAACTAAAGGGGACGTAACTATTTAGCCGGGATAGACCAGCCGTTCAATGGACTGAATGCCGTTACAGGAGAGTTATGGCAAGGAAAGCACGCGCAATCAATGGGGTCAGACTCGATTGATATTGATTGAAGCTTAATAAGCGGTAAAAAATACCCTCTAAGCCCTGCCATGCGGGGCTTTATTTTTGCTTATTCTGTCTGTTGAATGACGGTGTCCAGCATCTCCATCACAAACTTCTGTTTGGCGCGGGGCAGCTGACTGATCTGTTCAATTTGGCGTTGCAGGGTTGGGGTTGGGCCGCGCTTACCTTTAGTGGCTGTTGGCTGTGTATCCATAGAAGATCTGATGGATACGGCTAGGGCCTTGGCTAGTTCAGGCAGCATAGCAACGGCGCGACGGTGTGGGCCGGGGAGTACCGGGCGTTCGGCGAGGTTAATGAGACGAATCAGGCGTGGGCCAATCCGTTGCGGTTCCCGGGGCAGTATTATGATCAGGAGACGGGGGCCTATTACAACTACTATCGGACGTATGATCCATCCACTGGGAGGTACCTGGAATCCGACCCGATTGGATTGCGAGGCGGGTTGAATACTTATGCGTACGTTCGGGGAAACCCAATCAATGATATAGATCCGCTCGGTTTGAAAGGTATGAGGAGTTATTTAGCAGAATTGGCAAGAAAACTCGCCGAAGAAGCTACTGTAGAAATGGGTGCACAACAGGTTCAAGAGAATATGATAAATGATCTTCTTAACAATATTGCTAATCTAGAGAGGCAGATTGACTCAATAGCTGATGCTATGGATGCTGCGGAGACATCTAGATTAAATTGTGATAGACGTTGTATGGAAGAGAGGGAAAAGAACAAATGCTTCAATTTTGAAGACTGTTGGAGAAAGTGCTGGGAGGACTATAGGTCTATCATGGATGAGCTGACTTTAATACAAGATAGAAATCGTGATTTGCTCAAAAAGTACAAAATGGATCCTCTCTATATATTTAAATATGGAATGCAATGGTAAGCGAGGGTATCTCAAGTCGACGGTGCTTTTTGAATATTTTCTAAAATGTAAGATCAAAAATTATGAAAACTTGTTCTCGGTGTATCCTTAATGTCTTGGTCTCTTTATTAGTGTTTTTCTGCTATGGTACCGCATCAGGCGGGGGGAATGATGTCGCAGAGGAATTAATTCAGTCTGTTGTAAACAAATACAACAAATTGAGAACTTATAAAGACCAAGGAAGAGTTATAACTAGGTTTACTAAAAATGGTGTAGAGGAATTTGAGGAGCAGATAAAATTTCATACCCATATATTTAATCCCAATAAACTTAAATTGGAATGGGTAAAGTATCTTCCTGTTGTTAAACCTAGAGTGTCTGTTCTACTCGAGAACTCATGTGGTATTCATGCAATATCACCAAGTGGGCAGATCGAAAAATTCGATTCTTTAGATGGAGCCCTAACCGCACTGACTGGGGTGTCTGGCACTATACAAATATAACTCCTAGGCTAGTTCAGCTTGGCGGTGATCTTCGTTTGTCAAAACGTAATTTTAGAGCCAAATTGATAGAAAATAGGGCTGCTAATAAGGTTGGACTAAGTGTCGTGCGAATTATATATGACGATAATTTGACCGATGAATTTCATATTGATAAAAACAGGCTATTAATTAGGAAGATAAAAAGGAAACGAGTTGTTAATGGATCAAGCGTTGTGGAGTCCATAGTATTCGATGAGGTATCCACAAATGAAAGCATTGATCCAGAAGAATTTGATCCAAAGGATTTAGATTGCATGGAATAGCAGAAATAATCGAATCAAGAATAATTCTGAATAAAGTCCTTCTATGAGGGGCTTTTTGCTGCACTAAGGCAAGATTTTGGTCGTACTGCCATCTAAGGGAGAGCTGGTTGCTAACTGGTTGTAACAGAAGTGAAACGAAGTACGATTCACCAAATTTGATGCTGTTCTTCAGACTACAACTACTTTAGGACTTATGATCCAAGTACGGGTAGATATCTGGAATCTGATCCGGTTGAACTAAAGGGGACGTAACTATTTAGCCGGGATAGACCAGCCGTTCAATGGATTGAATGCTGTTACAGGAGAGTTATGGCAAGGAAAGCACGCGCAATCAATGGGGTCAGACTCGATTGATATTGATTGAAGCTTAATAAGCGGTAAAAAATACCCTCTAAGCCCTGCCATGCGGGGCTTTATTTTTGCTTATTCTGTCTGTTGAATGACGGTGTCCAGCATCTCCATCACAAACTTCTGTTTGGCGCGGGGCAGCTGACTGATCTGTTCAATTTGGCGTTGCAGGGTTGGGGTTGGGCCGCGCTTACCTTTAGTGGCTGTTGGCTGTGTATCCATCAGATCTTCTATGGATACGGCTAGGGCCTTGGCTAGTTCAGGCAGCATAGCAACGGCGCGACGGTGTGGGCCGGGGAGTGCCGGGCGTTCGGGGAGGTGAGCGAAACCCAGCAGGCGTGGGCCAATCCGTTGCGGTTCCCGGGGCAGTATTATGATCAGGAGACGGGGACTTATTACAACTACTATCGGACGTATGATCCATCTACCGGAAGATACCTGGAGTCGGATCCCATTGGCCTAAGAGGGGGGCTAAATATTTATGCTTATGCGGAAAATGATGCGTTGGGTCTAAATGATAATTATGGGCTTGCACCGAAAAGCTTTCTTGATGGGGCTTCAGATGGAACCCATATGATGCCAGGTTCCCCTATTCCTGGAAGCAAAGGAAGCAAAGGAAGCAAAGGAAGCAAAGGAAGCAAAGGAAGCAAAGCAGCAGATGTTTTGGGGTTGATTAACGATTCCCTCACGTTTCTTTGTGGATGGAAATCGGATAAACACTTAATCACGATACTTGAACAGATAAATAACGCAGCGGAAGAGGTTTCAAAATGTGAGGCCCTTTATTGGCAAATTGATTACCTAATTGGACCTTCTGGATGCAAATCGAATCATGTGCTGAGTGGGTTAAGTACCGACAAGAATCAAGCATGGAAGCCTATTATGTTCTCAGCTCCTTGGTATAATCATCCTAATAGACGTACTTGGGCATTTTACCGTGGGTCAACTCCGGGGAAGAAATAGCTATGTTGGTTTTTAGGTTCAAGCTTTTGACATATATTTCGCTAGCTGTTTTGTTATGGACTGTATTCAGCGTTTGCTATGCCTCTCCAGGATATGAATCACAGCCCTTGTGTGACAAGGGTAAAACAATAGTATCGCGTGAAGATCAACAAGTCATTCTGAAAAAAGTAAAAGCTATTTCTGATCCGATTTTGCGCTATCGTAGGTTATATGAATGTCATACTAGATTCGGCAATCATGAATTGGCCGCGGGTAACTTAGTTATGTTGCGTAAGTTAAATCCAAAAATTGAATTCATAAATTATTTTATTGCTAAAGCATATTATGAGGCGGGGAATGTTGACATAGCATACAACGCAGTACTCATAGCTATTGAAAGGTACGAATTTGATATAGACGTGCGCCTATTGCTAGGTCGAATTCTTACGCAGAAAGGACTATTGAATCAAGCAGGCAAGGTTTACGATGTTCTAAATCAACATTTAAAGGCTGTATATCCAGTTCAGCTTGAACCAAGAAAGGTGAGACTTTCACCAGAAGAAGAAGAATTTTATGTGGAGTACTCTATGTTAAATCTAAGAATGGATAAAGTTGAAGATGCAAGGCAGGTATTAATAGATGGTTTATCTAGAAATCCATCCTCAAGAAAGCTATTTGATTCAGCTGCTAAACAATCTAAAAATATGATAATTATTGGGCATGATACTAAGTTAAACTTAATGCCTTATTGCGCAAATATGCTAATTCGGTTATCTCCACACTGTCCTTAAGAAAATCCTGGCAAGACAAATAGCCGATCAATGGGGTCAGAGTCATTGATTGTTCTGCTTTATCAGATGCTGGTCGTGAAAGCACAACAAAAGGGTCAGGTCGTGAATTTTGAATCCTCTTAACTATAATCGACCCCCATGGCGAGGCCACTTCGAATAGCATTACCAAGCGCGCTCTATCACGTTACCTCCCGTGGTAATCAGCGCGAAGCTATTTATCTTTCAGACAGCCATAGGGATATCTAGCTGGAAGTGTTCGCAGAAGTATGTTGTCGGTTTAATTGGTCCTGTCACACGTATTGTCTGATGGATAATTATTACCACCTGCTGGTGGAGACGCCAGAGGGCAACTAATCTCCGGGAATGCGCCAACTCAATGGTGTATATACTCAACACTTCAATCGTCTCCATGGACGCACCGGTGATGTTTTCAAGGCCGTTACAAATCCATTTTGGTGGATAAAAACAGTTACCTCTTGGAGTTGGCCCGTTATATCGTGCTCTCCCGGTACGGGCGGCGATGGTGCGCTCGGCGAAAGATTGGCCCTGGAGCGGTTACCGGGCAACAGCCGGTTGGATAACAGCACCCGTCTGGCTGCAGACAGACTGGATATTGAGTGCAGTTCGCCAAACTGCGCAAGACGGCGTGTGAGCGCTTCCGTGCATTTGTCTTGGAGGGAAAGGGGCAACCCTTACCGTGGGAACACCTGATTCTTCAGGTGTTTTTAGGTAATGAGCAGTTTGTTGCTGAAATGCAAACGCTGATCGATCCCGAGAAGTCTTTAGAAGAGATTCCTCAGGGGCAAAAAAGAAAGATGGCCAAGACGTTAGGCGACTATCAAGTGCAATGTCGACCATGTGATCAAGCAATTTATCAAGCTTGTCGAAGTGGAGGATACAAGATGGCGGTGTTGTCGGAGTACTTTAGTCTGCATTATTCATCGGTCAGTAAAATCATTCGAAGGCTGGAGAACTCAAGAATCAAGACCTGACCCCGGGGTTGGCCGGGACGCTTTGTGTCCCGTCGGTGGGTAACAATCGCTTTCACAGTTAACGAAGGAAGCGTGAACATCCTTGGGGTGTTCTATGGTGGCCAGGATTACGAATCGATCCTCGAGGACAGCAAGGGCTAAGAGGGTGCCTTATCCCAACTTATCCGCCAACTTCCCAGCATTCAAATGGGTATACCGCTTCAACATCTGTAAAGTCTTGTGTCCGGTGATGGCGGCCACTTCCATGCTGTCCAAGCCCTTTTCAAACAGCCTACTAGTCGCTTCGTGGCGCAGATCATGGAAACGGAGGCCTTCAATGCTCCCTTTCTTCAGGAGCTTTTTCCAGGAGGCTCTCAACCCATCGCCGGTATAGGAGAATAAGCTCCCTTTGGCATTATCTGGTTTATGGTGGCGTAGCATCCGCAAAGCTTTACGGGATAGCGGAACCCCGCGATCTGAGCCGTTCTTGGTGTCCTTCAGGTGTATGATGCGGCTATCCAAATCGACAGCCTCCCAGGTAAGCCCCAGTATCTCCCCTTGTCTCATGCCGGTTTCAATCGCTAGACGGATGATGATTAGCAGCTCAGGGTTTCTGTGCTGCCGTCCCAGGCGAAATAGCTGGGCGGTTTCAGCGTAGGACAGGCGACGATCCCTGGCTCGACCAGGTGGAGGCTTGCGTATGTCCATCACCGGATTAGCCACCGGTATCGCCCATTCCTTGCGCGCTACCGTGTAGATGTGGCTGATCAGGGCGATCATAAGACGCACCGTGCCGCTGGAGCGGGTTTTGGCAAGGCGATCCCGTAGGGCGGCAATATCAGGCGCTGTGATTCGTTCTAGCGGCTGCTTGGCCAGTTCATCGGCATGCAGGGTCCGCAGCCGTGAACGCTCGGCCTTGTTACTTTTCTTTTTTGAGGTGATTTCGGTTTCATATCGATCCAGGAGCTTGCCTAGAGTCGGCAGTTGGACCTGCTCCGCTTGGTATTCGCCTGTCTCAATAGCTACCTCGATTCGTTGCGCCCAAGTCCTGGCTGCCGTCTTGGTGGTAAATGTCTTGCTGGTATAGACGCCATCCTTGCGGATCTGAGCGCGCCATTTTCCGGACTTGAGCTTAGTGAATGATGCCATGAGTTCTCCCTTTCAGAGTGCACACAGATTGTACGTGAGATGCTGAATGAACTTTATGGGTAAGGGCTCTATAAGCTCCTGATTCGTATGCACTATGTGTGCACTCTATCGTATTTTTCTGTGCACGTCTGCGCTAAGTCGTTGTTTCTAGTGCACACAGAGAAATTTTGGTCGCAACAAAAAAGGGCTACGCAAATAGCGTAACCCTTTGTTTTTACTGATTAATATTGGTGGGCCCAGTAGGACTCGAACCTACGACCAATGGATTATGAGTCCACTGCTCTAACCAACTGAGCTATAGGCCCGTAAATCGATCTGGTTACAGATCTCCGTCCAGGAAGCTGCGCAGATTTTCCGAACGCGAGGGGTGGCGCAGTTTGCGCAGTGCCTTGGCCTCGATCTGCCGGATACGCTCGCGGGTCACGTCGAACTGCTTGCCGACCTCTTCCAGGGTATGGTCGGTATTCATGTCGATACCGAAACGCATACGCAGCACCTTGGCTTCCCGTGAGGTGAGTCCGCAGAGCATGTTCTGGGTCGCTTCGCGCAGGCCTTCACCGGTGGCGGAATCGATGGGCGATATTACACCGGAATCCTCGATAAAGTCACCCAGGTGTGAATCTTCATCGTCACCGATCGGGGTCTCCATGGAGATCGGTTCCTTGGCGATTTTCAGCACCTTGCGGACCTTGTCTTCCGGCATGTCCATACGCTCGGCCAGCTCTTCCGGTGTAGCTTCGCGCCCCATCTCCTGCACCATCTGGCGGGAGATTCGGTTGAGCTTGTTAATGGTCTCAATCATGTGTACCGGAATACGAATGGTACGGGCCTGATCCGCAATGGAGCGGGTGATGGCCTGCCGGATCCACCAGGTGGCGTAGGTGGAGAACTTGTAGCCGCGGCGGTACTCGAACTTGTCCACCGCCTTCATGAGGCCGATATTGCCCTCCTGAATCAGGTCCAGGAACTGCAGACCGCGGTTGGTGTATTTCTTGGCGATAGAGATCACCAGACGCAGATTGGCCTCCACCATCTCTTTTTTGGCCCGGCGCGCCTTGGCTTCGCCGATGGACATCTGTCGGTTGATCTCTTTGATCTCCGAGATGGTCAGCTTGCAGCGCTGTTCCAGTTCGAGCAGTTTTCTCTGGGCCCGCAATACCTCTTCCTTGAACTCTTCCAGGTTGGCGGAATAGTCCTGACCTTTCTCGATCTGTCGATCGATCCAGTTGATGTCGGTCTCATTGTCCGGGAAGGAGGTGATGAACTCTTTGCGCGGCATGTGGGCTGTGTTGACACACAGATCCATAATGGCGCGCTCCTGGCTACGCACGAATGCGATCGCTTCGCGCAGGTTCTCCACCAGCGTGGCGAACACTTTGGGGCTGTAGCGGAAGTCCATGAAGGCGGTGGTGAGCGCTTCGGCTGCGGCGGCCGTTTTCTTGTGCTCGCGGCCGTGTTTCTCCAGCAGTGTATTATGGGTTTTGAACGCCTTCTTCAGTGCCTCGCTTCTGCGTGCTGCCTCTTCCGGATCGGGGCCGCGGTTGGGATCTTCCTCTTCCGTCTCGTCGTCTTCGTCGTCGTCGATATCTTTATCTGTGGCGTCCGCATCACTGCTTTTCGGGCTGGGGGCGGGGGCGGCGAGTGCCGCTTCTTCCTCTTCGGTCTGGGCGAAGCCGACAATCACGTCGGTCAGGCGCATCTCTTCCGCGTCTACCTTCTCTAACAGTTCGATAACCGTGTTGATGGTATCCGGATAGGTGGAGAGGGCTGTCAGAACCTGGTTCTGTCCCTCTTCGATGCGCTTGGCGATCTTCAGTTCACCCTCGCGGGTGAGCAGTTCCACAGTGCCCATTTCACGCATGTACATGCGCACCGGGTCGGTGGTGCGACCAAAATCGCTATCCACGCTTGCCAGTGCTGCCGCGGCCTCTTCTGCCGCATCTTCATCGGCGGAAACGGCGGAGTCGCTCATCACCTGGTCGTCGGCATCAGGGGCGCTCTCATGCACCTGGATACCCATATCGTTGATCATCCGGATGATGTCTTCGATCTGCTCGGGTTCTACGATGCCGTCCGGTAGGTGGTCGTTTACTTCGGCGTAGGTGAGAAAACCTTGTTCTTTACCTTTCGCGATCAGTTGCTTGAGCTGGGATTGCTGCTGTACCTTATCCATTTCCTACCTTAAATTCTAAGGGGCGTGCTCGAATGTCAAGCGGCGAAGTATAACTTGTATATCGCTTGCTTTCTATACGTGCACTACAAAAAGTTCGATTCGATGTGCGCTGGCTCACCTGCTGCCGGCCACTTCAATCCGAATGTCTGTGCGAGTCAGCGAATTTCTGTTTTTCAGAAAGTAGCTGGCGCAGGCGCTGCTTCTCCTGTTCGGAAGCATCTCCCGTGCTGACTCTCTCCAGCAGTTGGGTGGTTTCCTGTTCGTGCTGCTGTTCCACGAGCCGCTGCAGGGCTCCACGGAATTCCGTCTCCATGCCTTCTTCGGGGGTGGGTAGCTCGGTGGCTGTACTCCAGATCTTCTCCAGGTGGTGATATTCTGGTGTGGCCCGCCAGCGTTCAATGATTTGCGCAGTCCTAAGATTAGGTTGATTCTGCGCAATTTCAAGGAGTTGGCTTAATAAATCGATGCCCGGGGCCTGATAATCGCGCCATTGTGACGGCAGATCAGTCAGTTGCCCCAGTTCCGGTTTCAGCAGCAGCAGAGTGATGGCACGGCGAACCGGCGATAGCATCTGTTGTGCGCCGGCCTTTTTGCGTACTGGCTGCCGTCGTCTGTTGCTGCCTTGGTCTTGCGGCTGAGCACCGAGTTGTTCGGTTGCCACACCCACCTTCTGGGCCAGTCGCTGGTACATCATCTCCCGGAACAGGCCGCCCGGTAGTTTGACCAGCAGCGGCTTGGCCAGTTCCGCCAGGCGTGCTCGTCCGCCGAGAGAGGTCATGTCCACTTCCTCCTCAAGCTTGTCGAACAGAAAGCTGGAGAGTGGGGTGGCCTGGGCAATGCGCTGTTCAAACTGCTCGCGCCCCTCCTTGCGGATCAGGCTGTCAGGGTCTTCCCCGTTCGGCAGGAACAGAAAGCGCGCCTCCCGTCCATCGCGCATCTGGGGCAGGGCGGTCTCCAGCGCCTTCCAGCCGGCCTCGCTGCCGGCCCGGTCACCATCGAAACAGAAGATCACTTCCGACGTGGTCCGAAACAGCCGCTCCAGGTGTTCCGGGGTGGTGGCGGTTCCCAGGGTTGCCACGGCATAGCGGATACCGAACTGGGCCAGGGCCACCACATCCATGTAGCCTTCCACCACCAGCAGGCGCTCGATTTTACGCAGCGCCTTGCGGGCCTCGTAGAGGCCGTACAACTCGCGGCCCTTGTGGAATACCGGGGTCTCGGGCGAGTTCAGGTATTTGGGTTTGCCGTCCCCCAGGAGTCGGCCGCCAAAGCCGATAGTGTGACCGCGATGGTTGCGGATCGGGAACATGATGCGCTCCCGGAAGCGGTCGTAGCATTTGTCCGCTTCCGGTTCCGAGATCATGCCGGTTACCCGCAACTGTTCCAGTGCCTCCGGGGTCTGTCCCATGTGCCGGATCAGGTTGTCCCATCCGGGTGGGGCATAACCGATGCCGTAATCGACGCTGATCTCGCCGGTCAGCCCGCGCTGTTTCAGGTAGTTGATCGCCTTACCGGCGTCCGGGTGTTTGCGCAGTTGCCATTGATAATAGCGGGCCGCTTTTTCCAGGCTGGCGTAGAGTGGCCGGTAGTCGGGGCCGCTCTCGTCCCTGCCCTCGCGCGGAACCTCCAGCCCGGCCTTGCTGGCCAGCTCCTCAATGGAGTCTACGAATCCCAGATTGTCATACTCCATAAGGAAGCCGATGGCGGTGCCATGGGCGCCACAGCCGAAGCAGTGGTAGAACTGTTTCTCCCGGCTGACGGTGAATGACGGGGTTTTTTCGTTATGGAACGGGCAGCAGGCCTGGTAATCCTTGCCGGCCTTTTTCAGCGGCACACGGCTGTTGATCAGGTCGACGATATCGATCCGGTTCAGCAGTTCGTCGATGAAGTGCGCGGGGATCTTTCCGGCCATACTGCTATAGTACCCTGAGTTATCTGATCAACAGATACAAAAAAAGCCCCGGTCATGCAAGATGCCAGAGCTCCGTTTGCTTGCTGGTCAGGGAGGATCAGTTGCCGAGTTTCTGTTTGATCAGGGCGCTAACGGCTCCCATATCGGCACGGCCTTGCATTTTGGGCTTCAGCTGACCCATCACCTTACCCATGTCACGCAGTGATGTGGCCCCGGTGGCCTGAATCACTTCACTGATCATGTTGCTGATCTCGTCTTCGCTCAGGGCCTCCGGCAGATAATCCTGCAGGACGGTGATCTCGAAGGCTTCCTGCTCGGCCAGTTCGGCGCGTCCCGCCTGCTCATACTGGCTGATGGAGTCGCGGCGCTGCTTCACCATCTTGTCCAGTACGGCCAGAATCTGCTCGTCATCCAGCTCGACGCGCTCGTCCACTTCCCGCTGCTTTATGGCAGCCATCAGCAGACGGATCACGCCAAGGCGGGCTTTATCGCCCCCCTTCATGGCGGACTTCATGTCATCCTGGATGCGTTGTTTGAGCATGAGTATCGGACCGAAGTGGTGAGATCAGTACTGACGATCCCACTTGCGATTTTCGCGGGAGATTTTCTTCAGGTGACGCTTCACTGCCGCGGCCGCCTTGCGCTTACGCTCGGTGGTCGGTTTCTCATAGTGCTCACGGCGACGCACTTCAGCCAGTACGCCGGCTTTTTCGCAGCCGCGCTTAAAGCGACGCATTGCAACTTCAAAGGGCTCGTTTTCTTTAACTCGTACGTTGGGCATTTCCCACCTCAAAAATCGTACCAACGGAATGCTGGAAATATAAGAGCGCGAATTCTACGCACTGTGGAGACGTTTTGCAAAAAAATTATGGATTATTCCTGGGTTGTGGTGGAATTGTAGCCCATCCCGGCTGGCTTGCCGGGGATCGGGTGGGGAGATGAGCCGGCGACGTTGGAGATGGTCGGCTCAATCTGAGCCTCGGTTTTATTAGCTAGAGGTATGGCGGCCGCGCCGCCGGAGTTCGAGATACAGATGCGGGTACTGGGAATAGAGACCTCCTGTGATGAGACAGGTTTAGCCATTTATGACAGCGAGCAGGGGCTGCTGGGGCATGTGCTGCACAGCCAGATTGATCTGCATGCGGTCTATGGTGGCGTGGTGCCGGAGCTGGCGTCACGGGATCATGTGCGCAAGACTCTGCCCCTGCTGCACAACCTGCTGGCACAAACCGGCCTGGCAAAAAGCGACATCGATGGTGTTGCCTACACCGCCGGTCCCGGTCTGGTGGGCGCCCTGCTGGTGGGCACCGCTATTGGCCGTACTCTGGCCTGGGCCTGGGGCGTGCCGGCGGTGGGCGTGCACCATATGGAGGGTCATCTGTTGGCGCCGATGTTGGAGCCGGAACGGCCCGAGTTCCCCTTCGTTGCCCTGCTGGTCTCCGGCGGACACACCCAACTGGTGGAGGTAAAAGGCATCGGTCAATACCGGCTGCTGGGGGAGTCGCTGGATGATGCGGCGGGTGAGGCGTTCGACAAAACCGCCAAGATGATGGGGCTTCCCTATCCCGGCGGTCCGGAGCTGGCGGCGTTGGCGTTATCGGGAGATCCAAAGCGGTTCCGTTTCCCCCGCCCCATGACCGATCGACCCGGCCTGGATTTCAGCTTCAGTGGCCTGAAGACTTTTGCCCTGAATACCCTGCAGCGGGAGATTACTCCACAGGACAGCGAAGCGACCAAACAGCAGACCCGGGCGGATATCGCCCGGGCCTTCGAGGAGGCGGTGGTGGATACCCTGGTGATCAAGTGCCGCCGAGCCGTGCGCGACAGCGGTGCCGCCACCCTGGTGCTGGCCGGTGGCGTCAGTGCCAACCGGCAGTTGCGCGAGCGGATGCAGGTAGCGATGGGCAAAGAGGGTGCCCGGGTGTTCTATCCACGAACCGAGTTCTGCACCGATAACGGGGCGATGATCGCCTATGCCGGCTGGCAGCGGCTGCGCCAGGGTGCCCATGAGGATCTGGGGTTCGGAGTCCGTGCCCGCTGGCCGATGGATTCCCTGGCCGGCTACTGATCCCGGCATCGCCGCCAGGCCGGGACGGGCGGCTGTTACTGTTTGATCTTGCCCTCTGACCCCGCCAGCAGGTTACGGATGTTGCTGCGGTGGCGCCAGAACAGGATCAGGCTCATCACTATCTGCATACCGATCAGTGCTGGTACCGGCCAGATCAACCAGACCACCAGGGGCGCCAGCGCCATTGAGACCAGGGCCGCCAGGGACGAGATATTCAGCCCCTTCGCCATCAGCAGCCAGATCAGGGCCACCAAACCACCGATCTGCCAGTGGATGCCAAATTGAACTCCCAGTGCGGTGGCCACGCCCTTACCACCCTGGAAGCGGAAAAACAGCGGATAGAGATGCCCCAGAAAGGCCGCCATGGCGACCGCCGCCAGCACCAGTGGCGGGACCCCGATCAGCTTGGCGGCCAACACCGGCAGGAAGCCTTTCAGACTGTCCCCAAGCAGGGTGATGGCGGCCGCTCTTTTTCCACCCAGGCGCAACACGTTGGTGGCTCCCGGATTGTTGGAGCCCTGGGTGCGCGGGTCGGGCAGCCCCATCAGTCGGCAGACAATGATGGCGCTGGAGAGGGAGCCCAATAGATAGGCTGCAATAATGAGTAAGGCATTGATCATGGCAAATCCTGTACGGTGAGCCGGTGCCCAGCGGGTCTGCGGGATTTTCCCGGCAGTGGGGGTTCAGGGTCAAGGGTATTTGTTCTGCGGCGTGGCTGTTTTACCATGGTCCGCTATTGCGACAGGAAATTGGAATGACCATGGATATAGTTTTTTTACGCGATCTCAGGATCGATACGGTGATCGGCATCTATGACTGGGAGCGGGAGATCAAACAGACCGTGGTGCTCGATATTGATATGAGTACCGATGTGAAACGGGCTGCTGCTTCCGAAGATATTGCCGATGCGGTGGATTACAAGGCCGTTTCGAAGCGGCTGATCAGTTTTGTGCAGGAGAGCCGGTTCCAGCTGGTGGAGACCCTGGCGGAACGCTGTGCGGAGATTATTCGTCAGGAGTTCGATGTGCGTTGGGTGCGCCTGACCGTGAACAAGATCGGTGCCGTCAGTGCCGCCACCGACGTGGGGGTGATTATCGAACGGGGCGAACGGTTCTGATATGGCCAGGGTCTGGATCAGTCTTGGCAGCAATATCGACCGGGAGCGCAATATCCGCGCCGCGCTGCGGGATCTGCAGGCTCAGTTCGGTCACCTGCTGATCTCCCGGGTCTACGAGAGTGAGGCGGTGGGATTTAGCGGCGACGCCTTCTATAACCTGGTGGTGGGCGCCGATACCGAACTGCCGGTAGCCGAGCTGGTACAGCTGTTCCGGACCATTGAATCGACCCATGGCAGAACCCGGGAGGGGGGCAGTTTTGCGCCGCGTACCCTGGATATCGATCTGCTGACCTATGGTGACCGGATTGTCGATCTGGATGGCATGCACCTGCCGCGGGACGAGATCACCCGCTACGCCTTTGTACTGTTGCCGTTGACCGAGCTGGCCGGTGACAGTCGCCACCCGGAACTGGGGCAGACCTACAATGAGATCTGGCAAGGGTTCGATCGGGACTCCCAGCGACTCTGGCCAGTGCCGTTTGACACCGGACTGACTCCGGATTTGTAACAGGCATTCACTGCTGAACGGTGCGTCCACCATCCACCGCAAGAATCTGTCCGGTGACGTAGGGGGCCTCCAGCGCCAGAAAACAGACCGCTCCGGCGATATCCGCCGGCGTGCCGGTCCGCTCCAGGGCGGTTCGAGCGAGAATCTCCTGTTTGACCGGGTCGCTCATCGCCTGTTCCGGCCAGAGTATGGCGCCCGGGGCCACACCGTTGACCCGAATCTCCGGGCCCAGTTCCCGGGCCAGGGATTTCACCATCATGGCGTTGCCCGCCTTGGCCATGCTGTAGACCGGATGGTTTTTCAGCGGCCGCTCGGCATGGATATCCACCAGGTTGATGATTGCTCCCCGGCTTGCCCGGAGCAGGGGCGCGGCTTCGATGGCGAGAAAAAAGGGCGCCTTCAGGTTGGTTCCCATCAGGTCATCCCACTGCTCGCCGGTCAGTTGTGACAAGGGCGTTGGGTAGAAGCTGGAGGCGTTGTTGACCAGCAGATCGAGCCGGCCGCGCCACTGTTCGACCTGCTGAATGATGCGCGCCAGCTGCCGGGACTCGTTCAGGTCGGCCTGAATCAGTTGCACGGAGTCCGGCCGCGCCTGTTCCAGTTCCTCTTTAAGGGCGGCGGCAGGTGCCTGGGAGCGGTGATAGTGCAGGGCAATAGCCAGGCCGCGCTGGTGCAGGTGGCGGGCGATTGTGGCGCCGATCCGCTGGGCTGCGCCGGTAATCAGGGCGACGGGTGGATGGTCTTGACTCACGTTGGCTACTCCCTCGATTTCTGCTCCTTCCCCGGTCTTGCTAAACTAGCCGGGAACAGGCCGCGACAGATAAGCGGTCACTTTATACCGAACCGACGAGTTTACGAAATTCATGATTGAACGGATCAACCCCCGGGCAGTCGAGGCCGAAGTGGCCCGGATGCCGGAGCCCGATGCGGAAGCCCGTGCTCACAGTCTGCAACTGGTGTCGCTGATCCGAGATGAGATCGTCGCAGCCGGCGGCAGGATTCCCTTTGACCGCTACATGGAGCTGGCGCTGTATGCGCCCGGCCTCGGTTACTACACCGCCGGGTCGCGTAAGTTCGGCGGGGCGGGGGACTTTGTCACCGCACCGGAGATCTCGCCCCTGTTCGCCCGTTGCCTGGCCCGGCAGTGTCGGCAGGTGCTGGAGGATCTGGGCGGCGGGGTGATCCTGGAGGTGGGGGCCGGTTCCGGCGTTCTGGCGGCCGAGCTGCTGCTGGAGCTGGAGCGGCTCAACTGTCTGCCGGAGCGTTATCTGATTCTGGACCTGAGCCCCGATCTGCGCCAGCGCCAGCGCGAGACCCTGGAACAGCGGGCCGCCCATCTGGTGGAGCGGGTCGACTGGCTGACCGCTTTTCCGGATACCTGCTTGTCCGGCGTGGTGATTGCCAATGAACTGCTGGACGCCATGCCGGTGCACCGTTTCAGGTATGCCGACCAGGTCCTGCAGGAGCAGTACGTGAGCTGGAACGGGGAGCAGTTCCAGCTGGTCTGGGACGCACCGGCGTCGGCCGATTTTGCCCGGCAGTTGGCCGCCCCCCTGGCCCGACTGGCGGGGGTGGATGAGTTTGAATCGGAGATCAACCTGCGGGCCGGACCCTGGCTGGCCGCCCTGGCCGGCTGCCTGGAACGGGGTGCCGCACTGCTGATCGATTATGGACACAGCGGTGCCGAGTATTACCATCCGGCCCGTAACCGGGGCACCCTGATGTGCCATTACCGGCACCGGGCCCACAGTGACCCGCTGGTCTATCCGGGGCTGCAGGATATCACCGCCCATGTGGATTTCAGTGCCATTGCCGAGGCGGCAGTGGCGAGCGGATTCAACGTGGTTGGTTATACCACCCAGGCCTTCTTCCTGATGGGGAGCGGATTGGATGAGCTGGTTGCCGCATCGGATCCGAACGATGTCGCGGCCCACCTGGATCTGGTGCAGGGGGTCAAACAACTGACCCTGCCCACCGAGATGGGGGAGCGTTTCAAGGTGCTGGGGTTGACCAGGGGCTGGGATGGCCCGTTAAACGGCTTTGCTCTGAGGGATATGCGTGACCGGCTCTAGATGGATGTTGTTGATCTTGTCGCTGCTGCTGTCAGGCTGCGGCTCGGCACCGGATCGGGACTCGCCGATCAAGACGCGCCAGTTCCAGGTGGATGATATCGCCCGGAGCGACGTGGATATGGTGGCGGAGAGCCAGCTTCGGTTCACCATGGAGTATCTGCAGGAGCTGATGGAGAAGCTCTACCGGCGCAATCCCCGGGAGTGGCGCGCCGGTGGTGCCGAGAGCCTGGAGCAGGCGGTTGAGCGGGTTTTCGGCAATGGCCGAACGGATCAGTTTCCCGAACTGCAGCAGAAGCGGGGCACCGACGCAGTGATGCTGGCCTTTGACGAGGCCTATCAGGGGGACCGGGTACTGGCCTTTGTCGAAGGGTTGCGGGGTATGATCCTGGAGGCGCACAACGGCAAGCAGAGTTTCTATCTGACCGATGAACTGGATCCCCAGAAGCTCTACAATGCGGCCCGCAATCTGGAGATTGCCGCCTGGAAACTGAGCCATACCCGGGACAGCGCCGGTCGCCTGTTCCTGGTCAGCAACCAGACCGAAGGCCCGGTCATCAATCTCAGTTACGAGCGTCTGTTCGGCAAGCTGATCGCCCTGCAGGACGGCATGGCCCGGGTGATCGCCCAGAGTACCAATCGACGCATCAAGACCATTATCCAGTCGGTTGCCTCGGCGGTCTTTATGCCGATCTGAATTCGCCCCGGCTGATTGGCCCCCGGTGGGAGGGGGCTGGCCTGGGGCAGCGGCGCTTTCGTAGCGATCGTTGTTTGGCTTAACATTATCCCTTCGCCCGCCTTGCGTGGCAGGGCTGCTCCGTTTTTGAGGAACCTCCCCGTCAGATGATCGATGTATTCAATGCGCTGCTGCCGGTTGTGGCTATTATCCTGCTGGGCATGCTGTTGCGCCGAACCACCCTGTTTAACGACGAGAGCTGGCTCGGCATGGAAAATCTCTGCTATTTCGTGCTGTTTCCGGCGCTGCTGGTCAAGACGCTGGCCAGCGCCAGGATCGCTTCCGGTGAGCTGCTCCTGTTTTCCAGCCTGGCGCTGTTCTCCATTCTTGCCATGAGCCTGCTGTTGCTGCTGTTCCAACCGTTGATGCGGCGCTTGCTGGGTATCGACGGCCCGGCATTTACCAGCCTGTTCCAGGGAGCGACCCGTTGGCACGGCTTTATCGCCCTGTCCATCGTGGGTCTGCTCTATGGCGACGAGGGGGTGGCCTATATGGCGATTATCATGGCGGTGATCATACCCCCCCTGAACATCATCAACGTGCTGGTGCTGGCTCGCTATGCCGAGGGTAGCAGTGGCCTGGCTGATGTGACCCGCAAATTGTTGAAGAACCCCTTCATCATCGGCAGTGTGATTGGCGCGACCCTCAATCTCACCGGTATCGGGTTGCCCGCCCAGCTCTTCTCCCTGCTGGATATTCTGGGGGGTGGTGCCCTGGGGCTGGGGCTGCTCACAGTGGGTGCAGGACTGCATTTCGGCCTGGTGCTGGATCATCGCCTGGTGGTCGGTTTCGGTGTCGCGATCCGGCTGCTGGGGATGCCGCTGCTGATGTTTCTCGGGGCCTGGATGTTTGGTATTGACGGGGTGCCGAGAACGGTCGCGGTAATCGCCGCTGCCGTACCGACCGGATCCAGTTGCTATATACTGGCCCGGCAGATGGGGGGGGATGCACCGCTGATGGCCAACCTGATTACCGTACAGGTGGTGATGGCGGTAGTGACCCTGCCGGTGATGATCTGGCTGTCGGTATAGAACGGGCACCGGGACGCGCCCATGTACGGTTAGTTTCGACCGCCTGCCCGGAT
Source organism: Sedimenticola thiotaurini (assembly GCF_001007875.1). Taxonomy (NCBI): domain Bacteria; kingdom Pseudomonadati; phylum Pseudomonadota; class Gammaproteobacteria; order Chromatiales; family Sedimenticolaceae; genus Sedimenticola; species Sedimenticola thiotaurini. Next base: position 3,352,096 of record NZ_CP011412.1, read on the forward strand.
TACCCAGAACCCCTTCAGACAACTCACGCCAGGAGACGATGATGGCCCCGTTTGACGGTTTCCCCCAGGACACTCTGCGGTTCCTCAGCGAACTGAAGGCGAATAACAACAAAGCCTGGTTCCATGACAACAAGGCCCGTTACGAGGCCCTGGTCAGGGAGCCGGCGCTCGCTTTTATAGAATCTCTGGCCCCCGGACTGGCGGAGATCTCGCCCCATTTCCGTGCCATTCCGAAGAAGGTGGGGGGCTCGCTGATGCGGGTCTATCGGGATACCCGCTTCGCCCGGGACAAGACCCCTTACAAAACCAATATCGGCATCCAGTTCCGCCATGAGCTGGGCAAGGATGTGCACGCCCCCGGCTTTTACCTGCATATCGAACCGGAAAATTGCTTTGTCGGGGCCGGCATCTGGCGTCCCGATGGAAAGACCCTTAACCAGATCCGCAGCTTCATGGATGACAACCCGGCGGCCTGGAAAAAGGCCCTGCAGTCGCCGGGTTTTGCCGGGCAGTTCAGCCTGGATGGTGACACCCTGAAGCGGCCACCCCGGGGATATGCTGCCGATCACCCGCTGATCGAGGATCTGAAAAGAAAGGATTTCATCGCCTTCAAGCCGATCCCGGCGGAGGCCATCCATTCGGCCGATCTGTGCCGGTCGGTGTTGCAGGACTTTCGCTGCGCCGATGCCCTGATGGGTTATCTCTGTACCGCCATTAACGTCAACTACTGAACCCGGAGTGTTATATTTAGAAGAGGTTTTTATTGGTTTTACGAATGGCTTTCGAGCTCGCTAATGTGAAATGCTTTTTATGGTGGCGATCCCTCTCTCACCCCGGATGACTACAATAGCTGGGGCGAGATTCGCGTGCCTGCATTTGTTGTAGCTCCCTCTCTCACCCCGGATGACTACAATGGTGTCGAGGATCTGCGCATCCGTCCGAAGGTTGTAGTTCCCTCTCTCACCCCGGATGACTACAATTCGTGCTGATAGCTCGCCTGCCGCATTTCGGTTGTAGTTCCCTCTCTCACCCCGGATGACTACAATCATTGCTCTGGGCATGGATGTCGATGTCGAGTTGTAGTTCCCTCTCTCACCCCGGATGACTACAATCCAGTGCTACAGGCCAGCATGACGCTGACTGTTGTAGTTCCCTCTCTCACCCCGGATGACTACAATACCTCGTAGTGGATGGCTTCAACAATCATGGTTGTAGTTCCCTCTCTCACCCCGGATGACTACAATAGGAGCCAGAGGGCCGTGACAGACCAGCAGGTTGTAGTTCCCTCTCTCACCCCGGATGACTACAATTGCGGCCTCGTCAATCACGACGATGCCCTGGTTGTAGTTCCCTCTCTCACCCCGGATGACTACAATTTAAAATACCTAGCGAGTGAGTATAAGACAGTTGTAGTTCCCTCTCTCACCCCGGATGACTACAATTCGCCAACTGGCAGCGCCACCAGCGGATCAGTTGTAGTTCCCTCTCTCACCCCGGATGACTACAATTCAACGACCGCGACCCACAGAAAGAGATCCGTTGTAGTTCCCTCTCTCCCCCCGGATGACTACAATTAATATACGTCCGGTCGGTCGTTGGCACGAGTTGTAGTTCCCTCTCTCACCCCGGATGACTACAATGAAAGCTGGCCCGGATCCGGATGCCACCGAGTTGTAGTTCCCTCTCTCACCCCGGATGACTACAATGCACCGTTGGACGGCTACACCACGTTTGTGGTTGTAGTTCCCTCTCTCACCCCGGATGACTACAATATGACCGCCTCAAACGTATCGGTAATGGAAGTTGTAGTTCCCTCTCTCACCCCGGATGACTACAATGAGTGGGATGTGTTGGCGGCGCTGTACCGCGTTGTAGTTCCCTCTCTCACCCCGGATGACTACAATCGCCGACGGTCCGATTGCCGAGCTGAATTGTTGTAGTTCCCTCTCTCACCCCGGATGACTACAATACTGATGAAGAGGTGGTGATTGCCGGAGGAGTTGTAGTTCCCTCTCTCACCCCGGATGACTACAATAAGCTCTGTGACTACCTGATGCGCAATAAAGTTGTAGTTCCCTCTCTCACCCCGGATGACTACAATAGGTGTGCGCACTATGCCTGGATGGGCATGGTTGTAGTTCCCTCTCTCACCCCGGATGACTACAATGAACGGCGTGACGCCCTGGTGCAGCGGCTGGTTGTAGTTCCCTCTCTCACCCCGGATGACTACAATATGCGTTGGTGGCGTTCTCTCAGGCTAATCGTTGTAGTTCCCTCTCTCACCCCGGATGACTACAATTTGGTATAGATTACTTAATGCACCTGGACTGTTGTAGTTCCCTCTCTCACCCCGGATGACTACAATCGCTCAATCCACACAGGAGAACCCAATGGAGTTGTAGTTCCCTCTCTCACCCCGGATGACTACAATTGATCTAGGTTAAATACCCCAGGTCCCCAAGTTGTAGTTCCCTCTCTCACCCCGGATGACTACAATTGTTGTTCGTCTGCCCGGTGTCGAGATCGTGTTGTAGTTCCCTCTCTCACCCCGGATGACTACAATAAACAGCGCTTAACTGCTTCTCGCGATCCAGTTGTAGTTCCCTCTCTCACCCCGGATGACTACAATACCCTGCCCTGGAACCCCCGCCAGTACTGGAGAACAGGGGGTTCCAGGGTGATTTTTTTGCGTTTAGAGCAAGACCAATTGGGCTGATGAGACAGTTTTTTCTTGCTTTTTGGGTTCGCCTACCAGCAGTTTCATCTGTACAAACTGCTTTTCACTTACCTGCAAACACCGCACGGAGCCCTCTGGTGGCAGGTTGGCGGAGAGCCTTTTCAAGTGGGTTTCCATATTGTCGAAGCCATTTATTACCCTGCCGTAAACCGACCATTGAATCATGTCGTATCCGTCTTTAAGGAGGAAACGACGGAACAGGGTATAGGCCCGCTTGTCTTCACGGGTAATAGTGGGGAGGTCGAAGAATACCAGTAGTCGCATAAATCTTCGGGTCTCTTGGCTCATGGGGATCTACATCTGTGTCGATTCGAATAGCGGGAGGTGGAGCTTGTGGCCGCCATCATGGAGTCGTTGGGTTAGACTGACCACCATGCTCTCAGTGGCGTTAAGCACGGTACTTCGCGTCATTACTCCGTCCACATCAATCATGGGTATGTCCTGGTTCAGTATGTTGACAAGGGTCGATTTGTGACTCGGTAACAGCTGGTCATCCTCTTCATGGGGGAAATGCTTGAGCAGGTAGGCATCAAGTAATGGACGAAAGGGCTCTATAAGGTCATCGGCCAGGTTAAAACTATTTTGCTCGTTGCGATGATGCAGACCAAAAGCGGCAATGAAGCCGTAGCAAACCAGGTTACGTGCCAGTGCCGCGCGGATTATGGCGTAGCCGTAGTTGAGAGCCGCGTTGTGAAAGCGAATCTGTTTTCGCGTAAAACCACCGCCAAATAACGCCGGAAAATAGAGCTGGCTTGCCTGCGCCTCGGCATTGCCACTGTCACCCGACTTGACTTCCTTTATCAGCGCGAGCAGCTTGCTCCCTTCCTTGGTCCTGCCCATGTGTTGTAGGACCAATGCCTGGTTCCTGATCTTTTGCTTTACAATTGAACGCCACAACTGTTTCCGTTGGGGCAAACTCATGGCCAGTTGCATCTTCATGGCCTTCAGTGCGCGACTGTGTGGCAGATAGGGAATTAAAACCCCATTTGGGTGGTGGTTTAAGCCGACGGTTATGACGGCGATCTGCCTTTCAGCGCATGCCGAGAGCAGTTGCGCACTCAGGGTGATTTGTGGGCAATCGATAAGAAGAACCGCAATATCTTCCAGCGGGATGCTGACCTCACCATCATCCTGCACCACCTTCAACGCCCCATGCCTGAGCTTAAGGTAGGATGGGCGGCTGATCATCACGCTTCGCCAGGCCATTCTGCTACTTTCCGGCCCGTAAAGGTTTCCGGGTTTCGTGGACTACCCGGTACAAGTTACCTAGTAAGTCCACGTGATATTTCTCCACACTGTGGGCGGTTTTTATCCCGATACTGCGCATCAGGCCGTTTTTGCCAACCGAACGGTTGCGATCATGCGCCCAAATATGGATGGCGCCGGTGGATATATCGAGGCCGGCATAATAACCTTCGCATGGCGCCTCGTGTGGTTTAACTACCACCGATACCCAGTCGTTGGGATAGAGACTGAATAAAAAGCTGAAACTATCATCAATATCTATCCATCCATCTTTTCCCCGTGCAACGGCCTTATTTGGTAGTTCATTTCTTGCCGCGTCTGAGACGTAAACAGGTACGGCAAAATACCGCTCTTTTTTAGTAAAAATATCGACTCGCACCATATTGCCGTTATTGGCAATCCCGCCGCGAACCGGAATGCCACTTTTTTGTACTGTGAATAGTTTGACACTGCGGACTACAGGTGCGGTGGATTTATTATTACCGGGTTTATACAGCGGTTCCTTGAAAGCTTTTTTGCCATCATCACCATGTTCGGTTAAACGCTGTGAAATGGCTTGGATCAGCTGGTGGTTACGCGGATCCTCATAACCCACGATGTTGGGTATATCTTTCAGTTTCAGTTTTTCCAAGGGTGTCTTGACGGTACTTCTATTCTCGCCAAGATACTTTGCAGATCGGATGGTCTCTTGGTGTGCTGCACCAAGCCCGCGCCGAGTCGGGGCTCGTGAGACCCGTATCGGTTTTACTTGTTTCAGCCTCTCATCCGTGTAGTAGGCGAGGTTTTTCAGTTGTTGGGCCGGGTCAGGTGATAACCAGGCCAGCAGTTCACGGCGAAAGTCGGTCCAGGGTTGAGGAAAGTGATCGTCGAGTTTGCGAAGGGCGTTTATATCGATTATTTCCCCAGTTTCCGGATCAAAATGATGGCCCCGTGCGTACTGTAATTCCCCTCTGCGGGAGTAGTCTGCCAGCCGTTTCACCATGGCGTGACTACAGGCTGCCACAACAGCTGCATCAAGGGCATGGTGTAGATCGCCATTTTCACGAACTTTGATCAAGCCCCATCGAGCACGTAGATAGGCAGTTAACTGGCCTGATACTACAACGCAACGCTGATTCGGTTTGTTCAGCTTTAAGTGGGTTTCGACCATGCGTTTGAATTCACGGGCGATGTAACGGGTGTCGGTAAGATGCCGCTCGCGGAATTCAGTAGCAGCCTGTGCAGCAAAATCTTTGCGCAACAGGTTACGTTGTTTGCTTGCTCGATAGCTCTTGTTGCTGTTAACCCATGCCACAAAATTTCGCCACTGTGCGCTGTTACTCGCCCCGTCGAGATATTCATAGGGTGTCTGGTTTCCTTTGTTTCGGTTCTCGGTAGTGAGCGTTAACACTTTATTGTTCATGCCGTCATTAAAACTACGCGAGTAGGGCAGTGCGTGATCAATCTCTACGTAGCCATCTTCAAAAAGACGATTGATGTCTAACGGCTTCAGACTGTATGCGCATTTTCCACTCTGTTCGCGGTAAAGGCGCCACTTGGTAAGTTGTAAACCTTTTGGGGTAAAGCCAAAGTTTTCCTGGAAAGTTTCAATGTCCCTGGCCTTGTCTTTCTGATATTTCTCCTGGTCTTTCTCTATTTTGCGTCGTTCGTCAAATGGTTTGTTCAGATCGCGAGCCAGCTCAATATGCACCGCGTCAGGTGGACCGTATTCCCGGACAATAGCATTGACCAGTTTTCTCGCTTGGTTAAGGGCCCTGGAGACCACCGGGTTGGCAATTGACTGTTTGCTAAAGCGGGGGATATAGGGCGTTTTGCTTGGTTGTGGTAAGTGGCTGTGATGGGAATAACCTGCCAGCTTTACCGCTTCGTCATACCGGTGGCCGATCTCCATATGGGGTATGATTTTGCGTAATGCCTTGATGGATAGTCGGACAAATTCACTAAAAGACTCATTCAGTACAGCTTCTATAACGGAGGCCTCAACGCCTTTCTCGATGAGCCACTGTTTTGCCTCTTTATCCTCTTTAAATACAGTCAAGGCGTAGGTAATGTTGTCCAGTTTTTCCGGGTTCTGGCTGTCACGCTGCCACTCCAGATTTAACCCCGCTTTTTTATAGACATTACGCAGTGCGTGGAATGCTTTGGCCTCGAAGAAGACTCTATTTTCCGGACTTTTTCCATTGTCCTGGGCGGGGTGATAATGCAGACCGACGAATCGTATGTTGTCGGGAAGTTCCAGGATTTTACGAACCTGCTTGTAGGTCAGTTTACTCTGGCTAAATGGCTTTGATAGGAGTGCCTGGCGTTCGGATTCGTTCAGGGGGCGTGTTTCCCCCGATCCGCTTACGCGTAAGTTGTTCAGTTTCGTCAGCCAGATAAAACGTTCTGCAGTGTAACTTGCCTTTGGAGCCCTGAACTCATCCGGTTCTAAAGTACAATGCCCCACCATTTTTAACAGGTTTGTTCCCGATAGTGCGGGGCGTCTCTGCATCAACAGCGTGTGAACAGCATCTTCCAGTTCCGGTGTGGCATAGGGGTTGCCGAGTTCCCGTTGACGGGAAAAAAGTAAGTGAAGCTCATCTTCAAGATCGTGGCGCGAGAAAGTATGGTTGTACGCACCTTTTTTGTTCCGCTTTGCCTCTCTGAAAGCCTCATGACGGGCGGCTAACTCACCCATGGTGCGTAACCCCGACTGTTTCAGTAACGCCTGGTTCTGGTTGACTCCGCTAAGCATTTGGCCCGCTTTTTCGTCAGTTTTCACCTCACTTTTTCGATTTGAATGGAAGCCGCGATGTTTGACGATATGGTATAGAACTGTGGTCCACTCGGCGGATGTAAGTTGTCGATCTAGCCCTTGGGCGCGTAGTTCCCAGGGGGACTGGCCACTGATAAAAGTGGATGTGTCGGTGTCCGGAATCAGGTTGTGGCGCTTGAATAACCGACGCAAGCGCAGTAGACGATGGGCTCGCCGTTGCAGCCGCCGTCTGGTGAGACGAGCATCCCTGCGTATCTTGTTGAGTGGCTCGCCCTCTTTTGCTGTTTCAGCCCGGTCAAATGTGCGCACATGGAGCCCAATAATATGCTGTTGCCCTAACAGGGCGGCTCCAACGGATGCAATTCCAATATCGAGACCGAGGGTATAGGCTTGTTGTGGCTTGGCGGATTTAGGCATGGTCTTCCTTCTCGGCTTATTATTGTGTATTCTTTATGGCGTTGTGGTTATCCGGGGTGAGAGCCGTTACTACAATAAGGTCTTTAAATAGAACCGAACCCGACCCGACCTCTGCTGCTTGCATGTCGGGTTTTTATATTCTGGAAATTAGTGTGTTTTCCATAGCCCTTTATCGTCCGGTGGGCTGGTTCATTAATGAGAGTACTAAACTTCAATTAAGATTAAAACGCCTAGTCCAGGTTGCGATTTTAATACTCCTTAAGCCATCCTCTGTTTGTTCCGTCTTTTCCCCTGGCTACTTGCTTATCTCTTTAGTTCCTCTATGATGTGTCTAGACTCTATAAATAGTTAATTATTTCAATAACTTATATAGGTATAAATAGAATATTGCATCTGAGGTTCAGGTTATGCAGTCAGGTCCGCGCGAGATCGAAACCCCGTTCCGCCCCATTCCGCTGGAAGTACCGGAGGGGATGAAGCCGAACGAATTTTTCAACAGCACCGAAAACCTCAACGACTTGGTGCACAACAACGGCCTGCTGGTGAATCCGGAGAACCTGCTGCTCTACCGCAAGGCGCTGGGTCACAGTAACGAATTTGATGCGTCGATCATCTACAACACCTCCAATTTGATTCTCGATCCGCTGGGGCGGCCGGTGCGCCGCACCCAGGTGCCGGACCGGGTGAAGCATGTCTGGAACCGGATGAACCAGGTGGTGATTGCCTACATGCTGGAGCAGTACCCCGATCCGGACGAGGCGCTGATCCTGGCGGGAGAGGCGAGCCTGGACGCCACCTGGCCCCTTACCTCGCCCGGCGTGCCCAGCATCCGCATGCTGCACAACCACTTCATCGTGTTCGACAAACGGCAGTTGCGCCAGGCGCCCATGGCCGATCCGGACAACCCGAACCTGACTGATGGCGGTCAGCACAGCCTGTTCCAGGCCTATATGAATGATGTCTACCGGGAGTTTTTCTCCCAGCTGGATCTGCATATCCTCCGCCCGGTCACGGATGGCAGCTGCCGGCTTGAGTTGACCGGCTATCCCCAGGGCCTGCCCAGTTGGGAGGTGCAGGGGGGTGTGGAGATCCTGAAAAGCATCCGCTTCTGGCGCGAGTATGATGCCATTCTGATGGGCTTTATCGATTTTTACCGCACCTTCTTTACTCAGGTCTCGACGCGTAATGCGCCGATTCCCAAGGACGCTTACTTCCCTGAGCAGATCGAGAATACCCTGCTGTATAACAACGACTTTCTCAGAGTTGCCAAGAAAGTGCGGGACCAGTGTGTACAGGATGCCAAGTATGCCAATGCCATCCGCTGGCAGCCGGCCTTTAAACAGCTGCTCTACCGGGATGACAGTGGTCGTCTGATCGTCACCATCAGCCAGAACTCGATCGGTAATGCCATTACCGAGCTACTGGGTGTGGTGGTGAGACGGGTTCCCGATGCCGAAGCCTATGAAGCGAAAGAGCCGCAGTTGATCGAGCGTTTGCTGGAAGTGCGCCGCCGCCTGGTGGAGGCGGACCTGGGCGAGGCGCTCAGCACACCTTATTGGGGGGCTGAATAAGGTCCTGAGTCTGCGTCCGTTACCCATCAACGTAGATAAACAGCCTTATAATCAAGGTGGTAGTAAGGCGATCCTTTCGCCGGGTGCTATTGAGCGAGGTCATGATTTTTACAGGTAGGGGTTTTACTCTGTCGATGGATTGTTACTATGAATAGCCGCGGCGAGAAGAAACTACACTTCGATTATGGATTATCTACGCAAGGTCTACCAACTGAATATCAGTCTCCTGGGAGTGGTGCCGGAGGTGTGGCGGCAGGTGCGGGTTGCCGATAGTGATACGCTCGCTTCCCTGCATGAGACCCTGCAGGTCGCCATGGGCTGGACCAATATTCATATGCACATGTTTATCAAGGGGCAGGAGAAGTACGGCGTCCCGGACGACCAGTTTCCCGATGATACCCATAATGAACAGCAGGTCCGTTTGCGCCAGGTACTGAAAAAGCCAGGTGACAGCCTGCTCTATATCTATGATTTCGGCGATGCCTGGGAGCACCGGGTCGTGCTGGAGGAGGTACTGCCCTACGACCTGTCCCAGCGCCTGCCGACCTGCTCGGGGGGCGCGCGGGCCTGCCCGCCTGAGGATGTGGGTGGCCCGCCCGGTTACGACGAGTTTCTGGAAGCCATTGTGGACCGCTCCCATCCCGAGCATGATTACATGGTGCGCTGGATCGGTGGCGAGTTCTCCCCTGAATTGTTCGATATCAATCTCACCAACCAGCTGTTGCGGGAGAATCATCTCCACATCGTCTGATGCACTTCCTCAGTGCACGGTGGGGATACGTTTGAGTGGTTCTATCAGGCTCTCCAGACCGTTGATCTTGATCTCCAGGGTGAGGGCCATCAGCTGCCCCAGCTCCCCTTCCGGAAAGCCCCGATTGGCAAACCAGATCAGATAGGCCTCCGGCAGGTCGATCAGGGCGGTTCCCTGGTACTTGCCAAACGGCATCTTCAGCTTGGCCAGTTTGACGAGCTGCTGCTTGTCGAACATGGTGGGGGAGGAGTCGTGATGGTCTGATCCGGACAAGACTACTTTTTTCGGGTCAGGGGTTTGTGGCCCGCTTCACGGGGGCTGCTGTCACCGGGATTACTGCTCGGTTTACGGCGTTTGCCGATATTTTTCCGATCCCGCAGCCGCTGCTTGGGTTTTCTGGCGCCGCTCTTTGCCGGCTTGTCGGTTGCCGTTTTCTTTTTGCCGCCGGCGGCCTTGCCCGATGTCTTGAGTCTTTTCGGGCCCCGGTACTTTCCGGCAATCTCCTTGATCAGGCGCCGTTCGAACTCATGCTTCAGGTAGCGCTCGATACCGCTCATCAGGTTCCACTCCTGATGGCTGACCAGGGAGATCGCCAGTCCCGGTTGTCCGGCCCGACCGGTGCGCCCGATCCGGTGCACATAATCCTTGCCGCTGCGGGCCATATCGAAGTTGATAACCAGATCCACACCCTTGATGTCCAGGCCCCGGGCGGCCACGTCGGTGGCCACCAGCACCTTGATGGTTCCCTGTCGCAGCAGGGCCATGATCTGATTACGCTCATCCTGCCCCATGTCACCGTGGAGAACCCCGGCCCGCACCCCCTGTTTGCGCAGTTCCGGGCCCAGGGCGTCGGCCTGCAGCCGGGTGTTGGTAAACACCAGCGCCTTGTCAAACGTCTCATGCAGCAGCAGCCAGGCGAGTTGCCGCTGTTTGTGCAGCTTGTCATCGGACGGGATGATCTGCTGGGTGATGTTCTGATGCCGGTCGCGCACGGTATTCAGACTGATGCTGACCGGATCACGCAGCAGTGTGTCGGTGATCGCTTTCAGACCGCGGTGACTCAGGGTGGCGGAGAACAGCAGGGTCTGGCGGGCCGGATTACATTGGCTGGTAATGTTGAGCACATCCTCGCTGAATCCCATGTCCAGCATGCGGTCCGCCTCATCCAGGATCAGTACCTCCAGGTCGCGGAAATCGGGGGTGCCCTGTTCCAGATGCTCCAGCAAGCGGCCCGGTGTGGCCACTATCATCTCCGGGTTCTTGCGAAACAGGGCGCGCTGGTACTTGAATGACTCTCCGCCGGTGATCAGTCCGATCTGCAGGCGGGTACCCTTGATCAGTTTCTGGCCCTGCTTGAGGATCTGGTGACCCAGTTCCCGGGTCGGTACCAGTATGAGCACCCGGGTGCCACTCTCCGGTGCCGAGGTGTTCAGCAGATGGTGCAGGGTCGGCAGCAGGAAGGCGAAGGTCTTGCCGCTGCCGGTTTCGGCGCTGGCGATCAGATCCTGCCGTTCCAGTGCCACCGGTATCGCCTGCTGCTGGATCGGGGTGGCCTGGTTCAGTCCCAGGTCGTCGAGCGTCTGGAGCAGTCGGGGATGGAGTGGGAAACTGGATAACAACGGAATCACCTTGGTAGCGAGAGAACAAAACTGCCCACTATTGTAATCCATTGCCGCCGGAATAGTGGTATAAATCACGTCGCTCGCCGCCCGGCAGTTGTATGCGATAATCCGCCGCTGACAGTCAGTGGTGAGCTCTTTTCCAGCCGGGATGACGTGGTGAAGCAATACGATGTAACAATTATCGGAGCCGGTGCCGCCGGCCTGATGTGCGCGGCCACGGCGGCGCAACGGGGCCGTGATGTGCTGCTGCTGGACAACAGCCGCAAAGTGGGCAAGAAGATACTCATGTCCGGTGGCGGGCGCTGCAACTTCACCAATCTCTATGTGGGGCCGGATAACTACGTCTGCCACAATCCCCATTTCTGCAAGTCGGCACTCAGCCGTTACACCCAGTGGGATTTCATAGCCCTGGTGGAGCGGTACGGGATCGCCTATCACGAACGGGATCATGGCCAGCTGTTTTGTGACGACTCTTCCCGGCAGATTCTCAACATGCTGCTGGCGGAGTGTAACCAGGCCGGTGTTACCCTGCGTGCCGGTTGCGAGGTGCTCTCGATCAGTTACGATGAGCAGTACCACCTGACCACCAGTGAGGGTGAGTTCTGTTCTCCATCCCTGGTGGTGGCGACCGGTGGACTCTCCATTCCCACCATGGGATCGAGTGGGTTCGGTTATGCCATTGCCCGCCAGTTCGGTCTGAATGTGTTGCCGCAGCGGGCCGGCCTGGTGCCGTTCACTTTCAGTGACCGTATGAAGGTCTTGACCGAACGCCTGGCCGGGATCTCCCTGCCGGTGAGCATGAGCACTGCTGATCGCTCCTTTACCGAGCAGCTGCTGTTCACCCACCGGGGCCTGAGTGGCCCGGTTGCCCTGCAACTCTCCAACTACTGGCAGGCAGGGGAGCCGATAAGGCTGGATCTGCTCCCCGATCTGACGGCTGATCACTGGTTGCTGGAGCTGAAAAAGGCCCATCCCAGGGGATTGCTGAAAAATCTGCTGGCAAAGCGGCTGGCCAAAAAACTGGTAATAGAATGGATCCGTTTGGAGTGGCCTGAGTGGGAGGAACGACCTATGGCGGAGATCCCGGATCGGGTGCTGGGTCAGATCGGTGAGCAGTTGAACGGCTGGAAACTGAAACCGGCCGGTACTGAAGGTTACCGGACGGCGGAGGTGACCCTGGGGGGTGTGGATACCGATGAGCTCTCTTCAAAAACCATGGCGTGCAGACACCAGCCCGGGCTCTTCTTTATCGGTGAAGTGGTGGATGTGACCGGGCATCTGGGTGGGTTCAATTTCCAATGGGCCTGGTCTTCCGGCTATACCGCCGGCCAGTTTGCCTGACTTCCGATTCCCGGCTAACGTTGATTCTGCGGATTTAACCGGTCGAAGATGGTCTCGATGGAACGGGTGGGGGTCGGACGGTTGAGCTGGTTGAGCATTCTGATCAGCCGTTCGTGCCGGGGCTGTACCGAGAGTCCCTGGGAGATTTGACGCCGGGCTGCCAGGGTGCGTCCCCGGTTAATATTGGCCTGGGCCAGATCGGCATAACGGTTGGCAATTTTCACCATCCCCCGGCGCGCCTCAGCGTTGTCCGGGTCCTTTTTCAGCACCGCATTGTAGTAGAAACGGGCACTGTTCCCCTCGGGATAGCTGAGACGATCCGATGCCAGCCGTTGCCCGGCCTTCTCCAGTAACTGTTTGATCTCAGGATCGACCGGCTGCGGTTCAGGTTCCGGCTGCGGTTCAGGTTCTACCGGGGTCGCCAGCTCCGATAGCTGCTCTGCCTGTTCCTCGCTTTCGGTCGGGGATTCCCCTGAGTCGGGAGGCTCTGCCTGGATGTCGGCGGGGGCTACCACCGCGACCGGTTGCATAGCTGTGGCAGGCACTTCCAGCACGGTTTCCGGGGGGGCTGCCGGTGTCTCAGCGGTGCGCTGGCCCAGCACCAGTCCCAGTCCGGCCAGCAGGGTCAGTCCGGCCAGGCCGCCATAGGCCAGTCCGTTCAACCGGCGGCGCCGGGTAGTCTGGGGGGATGGTGTCCGGGGCTGCGCCGGTTCGGCAGAGTTGGCTTTTTCCGCCTTTAACCGACTGCGCACAGCCTGCAGATTCATCAGCAGTTCGACGCCGTTCTGGAAGCGATCTTCCGGCTTCTTGGCCAGCAACTTCTCCAGTAGTGGTTGCAGTTCGGCGAACTGCTCCGGCAGTTTCGGAATCGGGTGCTGAATATGGGCCATCAGGGTGGCGGCAAAACTGTCTGCGGTATAGGGTTTCCGACCGGTAAGCATCTCGTAAAGGATAATGCCCAGGCTGTAGAGATCGGAACGGCCATCCACCCGGCGGATGCCCTGGGCCAGCTCAGGGCTGAGATAGTGCGGGCTGCCCATCACGGTGCCGGTGACGGTGAGATCATTGTCGGTCTGGATCAGCTTGGCGATGCCAAAATCGGTCAGCACCGGAGTGCCGTCGTTGCGGAACAGGATGTTGGACGGTTTGATATCCCGGTGTATCACACCCTCCCCATGCACATAGGCAAGGCAACTGGCCAGCCGGCTCAATATCTTCAGTGCCTGGGACGGTTTCAGTCCCTGCATTATGCGGGCTTTCAGGTCACCGCCTGGCAGGTACTCCATGGCGATATAGTAGAAGCCGTCACCCTGTCCGATGTCGAAAATGGCGATCAGGTTGCTGTGGTTCAGCCGGGCGATATAGCGTCCTTCGTTGAAAAAACGCTCAAAAAACTGTGGAGTGTCCGGATCATGCAGGACCTTCAGGGCCACCGGTCTGCCAAGCGACATCTGGGTGGCCAGGTAGACGGTCGCCATACCACCCCTGCCGAGAATACGCTCGATACGATAGCCGGGGACTTTGATCTGCAGGCTATGGTTCATTACTGGTCCTGTCGGAACTGGTCTGACGCCTGGCGATCTGGCCAGTCATCTGCTCGGAAAGAGGTTACCCCCTTGCTTGGGGGTATCGTCCGTGAATGGGGGAAATTGAGTACTGCTTCACTTAATTACCCCTTCCTGTTGTGTCTGCCACTCCTTTCTGGCTTGGCCGATGGCGCGACTCCTGGCCTGAAAAATCAGCTCCGGAATTACCTGCGGGTCGGTTGCTGAAGCCGCCAGCGCCCCGGTATCGACGGCTGCGGCAGCGTTACGTGCCGCCCTGAACCAGTCGGCCTGGGGGTAAGGTTGCTGTTCAAAACCCTTGCGCCCCCGTGCATCGGCTTCACAGGCGATCAGAAACTGCTCCAGTTGCTCGGGCCGGCGCAGTCCGTCGATCTTCAGCAGGGTACGCAGCAGTGTGGACGGCTTCAGATCGAAGGCCCGATGGCTGTGGGTATGGAATTCCGCCACCCGCCGGCTCAGGTCACGGAAACGGTTGGGAATCCGTAGCCGGTCGCACAGCTGTTCCACCAGTTTTGCGCCGCGCTGTTCATGGCCGTGGTGACTGGGCCACTCCGCCGGGCGCGTGGTGCCTTTCCCCAGGTCATGCAGCAGGGCGGCCAGCCGGGTCTCCGGCTCTGTGCTGAGTGCGCATGCCTGGCGCAGAACCATCAGGCAGTGCAGGCCGGTATCAATCTCCGGGTGGTGCCGTTCCGGTTGCGGGACGCCGAACAGGCGATCCAGCTCAGGGAGGATCACCCGAAGTGCACCCAGCTCATGCAGGGTCTGGAAAAAAACCACCGGATCCCTGTCCTGCAGGGCGCGCAGGATCTCGGCCCAGACCCGCTCCGGCACCAGTTGATCCAGTTCGCCCTGGCGGATCATCTGAGCCACCAGTTGCCGGGTCTGTTGCGCCACCCGGAACCCCAGTGGATGCAGCCGGGCGGCGAGCCGCGCCAGCCGCAGGACCCGGATCGGGTCCTGTCGGAAAGTGGGCGTGTGACGCAGGCGGCGTGCCTGCAGGTCCTGCTGGCCGTTCAACGGATCAATATAGTGGCCGTCCGGCGCGCGGGCGATGGCGTTGATGGTCAGATCCCGCTGCATCAGGTCATCACACACCTGTTCCTGCTCGGTTTTGCCGTGGATGTCACCCCGGGGCAGGGCGTACTCCTCCTTGCTCCGGGGATGGAGAAATACCGGGAAATCCCTGCCCACCTGGTGAAAGCCCCGGGCCGCCAGCTGCTCGGCGGTGACGCCGGTGACCAGCCAGTCCCGGTCGCTGATCGGTAGCCCGAGCAGTTGATCACGCACGGCGCCGCCAACCAGGTAGGTGTGACTGCTGAAGCTGTTAGAATCATCCATGTGACTATGCTGAAACCTCTCTTGTTCCGATGATTGGCCGGGCTCCTTTTCGACCACTCGGCCTGCTGCTGCTCCTTCTGCTGGCTCTTCTTCAGGGCTGCAGCAGCCTGGGCTATTATAGCCAGTCGGTCAGTGGTCATCTGCAGTTGATGGGGCAGCGGCAACCGATTGCGCAACTGGTGCGGGATCCGCAAACGCCACCGGGATTGAAACAGAAGCTACAACAGATCGAGGCGATGCGCACCTTTGCAACCAGCCAACTGGGGCTACCCGATAATGACAGCTATCGCAGTTATGCGGCACTGGAGCGGGAGGCGGTGGTCTGGAGTGTGGTAGCGACGCCCGCCTATTCGATGGAACCGAAGCAGTGGTGCCACCTGTTTGTCGGTTGTACCAGCTACCGCGGTTACTTCTCCCGGAGCCGTGCGCAGCAGGTGGCGGATGAACTGCAGGCCACGGGTATGGATGTGGCGCTGTTGCCGGTACCGGCCTATTCGACCCTGGGCTGGTTTGATGATCCGCTGCCCAGTACCGTGATCAACTGGCCCGAGGCCAGAATCGCCGGTCTGATTTTCCACGAGCTGGCGCACCAGCAGCTCTATGTAAAAGATGACAGCGCGTTCAACGAGGCATTCGCCAGTCTGGTGGAGCAGGAAGGGGTGACGCGCTGGTTACAGGATCAGCCCGGCCAGGATCTTTCCCGCTGGCGGGAATCGCAGCGCCGGGAGCGCCAGTTTGTCGATCTGTTGCTGGAGACAAGGGGGGCGTTAGCAGCGCTCTACCAGCAGCCACTGGATCGGAAACAGATGGCCCGGCGCAAGGCGATGCTGTTTCAGCAGCTCCGGGATCGCTATGCCGGGCTGAAGCAGCAGTGGCAGGGATATGCCGGTTTTGATGGCTGGTTTGAACAGAAGCTGAACAACGCACACCTGGCTTCCATCGCCACCTACGAGGCCCGGGTGCCGGCGTTCAGGCAATTGCTGAAACAGAACGGCGGGGATCTGCCTGCGTTCTATACCGCCAGTCGGGCGCTGGGTGAGCTCCCGCTGGCGGAACGGGAGGCGCGCCTGCAACAACTGCTTGAGGCGGCGGAGGCGGAAGCCACTTACCAGCCGATGCGGAGATAACGCAGCAGATTACCGGTCGGATCCTGCAACAGCAGGCGTCCTTCGGATTCGGCGAATGCGTAGGTGCGCAGCTGACCACTTTGCAGATCCTGAAGCAGGATCACCTGGGGTTGTACCTGCTTCAGGCGTCCCTCGCGGAAATTGTCCCGATCCAGATAGATCCTGAACAGCCCGTTGCGGATCACCAGTACCTCGCCACTCTCACCCTGCCAGCTGCCTTCCAGTATCGACCGGTTTGCCGGCGGCAGGGGCTGACCGTAACCGGGAGGCGGGTATGGTGGATAGCCGCCCTGGAAGCCAGAGTAATCCCGCGACCGCTCGTGCAGTCTTCTCTGGTAGGCGTTAGAGAAGGCGTCCATCATGTCGAACAGGGTTTCTGCCATGCTGTTGTAGCGATTGGGATACTCCAGGGCAGCGCTTTGCAGCGGAATTAGTGTCAGCACAAGCAGCAGTCTGAACAGCCGTTTTTTACTCACCTTGGACCCCTTTTTTTACGTCGTTCTGGAACAGGCCGGTCGTACTGGAGGATTCTATAAGAATTTTCAATAGAATAGAGATACTTGCCTGTTCTCTTAAATGGTGTTTATCTTAAGCCATCTTTGAGCGCAATAGAGATAACAAGGGTCGGGAAATCATGGCAAGTCAGTATAGTGGCGGACCGGAACGGCGCACCCGAACAAAGGCGATGGTGGAGAATTGGCTGGATGAGCGTCAGCAGATGCTGGTGCTCTACTGCAAGCTGGCCGGTATCGAATCCTTCGATCCGGACAAGCCTGAGAAACAGCTGTTGCAGGACTTCTGTCAAATGCTGGTGGACTATGTGGCTTTTGGACACTTCGAGGTGTTTGACCGGATCAGCAGCGGTGACGAACGCCGGGGTCGAGTCATCAAGGTGGCTCAGGCAGCCTATCCGAAAATCGCTGAAGTGACCGAGACGGTGGTGGAGTTCAATGACAAGTACGACTTCAATGATCACCCCCAGCCGTTGGACAGTCTGACCCGCGATCTCTCCCGCCTGGGGGAGGACCTGGCGAGCCGGATTGAACTGGAAGACAGGGTGGTCCAGGCGCTGCTGCAATGATGCGGTCAATGACAACCAGCCGGGGATCGGAATAGCCATGAAGTTGAGCAATCTGTTTCGCTGGTCCCCCGACGCGGAAGAGTTCACCAAACCGCTGCAGCTGAAAAAACCGTTCAAACTGCTGTTTGACCGGTTGCCTATCGGTATTGATAACAATCGGATCGATGTCACCCTGAGCCCGGAGTTCATGAACCGGTGTCGACAGTTCGTGCGTCGCTATATGCTGCACGACGTGACGGAAAACTACTGGGGAGAGCCCCCGCCGCCACCCGACAATAAAGATCTGCAGGTGTTGCGTGAAGATTATGCCGGACTGATGGAGCTGACCGTCGATCGGGCCAGGAAACACAATCGACTGGAGATGGTCCAGCTGTTGCAGTTCAGCGTGGTGAAATACCTGCTGCAGTTGGTGGATCAGGAGTACGAACGGTTGCGCAACCAGATGCAGCGCGCCAAGAGTGTGGACAGCCACCAATCCACCGGGCGTTCGGTCCAGTTGCATGAGCGGCTGGTACTGCTGGCCAGAAATGAGGCCGCTATCCGCTATCGAATTACCCGTCGCCTGTTCCGCGAGATCCTGAAGATCGAGAACATGCGCTTGAGTAAACTGCGTAAATCGGTGCTTGGCCACTCCTGGCCGGTGCCTAAACCCCTGCTGTTCAACCCGATGCTGCAACTGCCCTCCCTGTGGGCCGATGAGCAGGTGATGAACCACTACTCCCTGGTCTGTACCGACAAGGACGAGCAGGATGGGTTCGATCGGGTCAATCGGATGGTCACCAAGCTGTTTGCGGAATTCCTGCCGGCCTGGTGCTGGAGTGTGGATCCGGGTGAGTCATTTGATGTCACCTGCAGTGATATTCAGAATACGGCGCGTCGCCATAAGGGGGAGCAGGGTGGCCTGGTTGGCCATGCCGAGACCCTGATGCTGCTGAAACGCTCACTGCAACCGGACGAGTACGAGAACGGTAACTGCTCCTGGCTGGACATTCCGGACAATATCGACCGCATTGTCTATTCGGTCAAACACCGTAGTACCATCCGCACCGATGTGGACGATCCCCGGCTGCGGGTCACCTGGGAGAATGACAAGTGGCCCGGTTTTCATCATCGCCTGATGAAACGGATTCTGAAGACGTTTCAGGGCACCCGCATAGAACGGGATCTGCTGGCCTGTCACGCCGCGCCCGGAATCTACCAGGAGCTGAACCGCCAGGTGCCGGTGCGCATCATCTGCCTCTATCTCTCCGGGCGAATGACCCGGCGGGAGCTGAAACGCAAGCTCAACAGCCTGCAGAGTAAGGCGGTGCCGGTCAAGGTGATCCCGGTGCTGGATCGGATGGTGACGATCATCAAGGGGATGCCTGCTTCCCGTCGGCGGCGCCGCATCTTCAGCTTCCTGCGTCACTTCGCCCTGTTCAGGCGCGACCTGAAACAGGCCTACCAGGCCCACGTGGCCATGAACCGGATCCACCTGCTGGTTCGGCCCGAGGATGTGGAGCTGTCGCGTCGCAACGGCAGTCTGCTTGAGTTTCCGCTGCGGGTGGAGCTGAAGCCGGAGCAGCACCGTATCCGCAACCATGTCATTATCAAGGCCGATGTGCGTGGTTCCACCACCATGACCAGCGAACTGCGTAACCGCAACCTCAACCCCGCATCCCATTTCAGTCTCAACTTTTTTGAACCGATCAACAAGCTGCTGGACAACTACGGGGCCAAGAAGGTGTTTATCGAGGGGGATGCGGTGATCCTGAGTATTTTCGAGTATGAGGATACCCCCTACCAGTGGCTCTGCGTGTCCCACGCCTGTGGACTGGCGCGCAAGATCCTCCAGGTGGTGGATGACCAGAATGTGATCAATCGCCAGAACGATCTGCCGGAACTGGAACTGGGCCTGGGCATCGCCTTCAGTGATTCCGCACCCACCTTCCTGTACGACGAGGGACGCGAGATCATGATCTCACCGGCTATCAACCGGGCCGACCAGCTCTCCTCCTGTTCGGCCACCTTGAAACGCTCCGAGTTCGGGAAGAAGCTGGGGCGCGGGGTGATGGTGCTGGCCCCGCCGGCGGATGAGATCATTAACAAGGAGAGTTCGGACAAACTGATGCGCTACAACGTGAACGGCATCGAACTCGATTTCCCCGCTTACTACAAACTGAAATCGGAGCTCTCCTTCCGCCGGGTCGAACTGGACAGCGGGAAACGGTCACGGAATGATCACCTGCTGGTGGGTCGTTATCCCGATCTGGAGGGACACATGCACACCCTGGTGATCCGGGAGGCGGCAGTGACGGTCTGGGACGGTGAAAAGGCCGGGCGGCTGGCGGCGGACGGCCGCTGCTACTACCAGGTGATCACTGATCCGGAGCTGATCAGCTATGCGGTGGAGCAGACCAATCAACGGCGTCGGCCGCTGCCCGGTGTCGCCGGTAACCAACCGGGCAAGCCCCCTATAACGTCACGTCACGTCCATTGACGCTTTTTGCTGCCAGTTGCTCCCGCGGACCTACCGGCGACATGCGCTCCGAGAGTCGCTGTAACGGCTGATGCAGGCGCTGGTCGTAAATTGCCGCATAGCTCAGTACCCGTTCTGTATAGCGTCGGGTCTCGTTAAACGGAATCAGCTCAACCCAGATATCCGCCGGTAGTGCGGCTTCCGGTAGCCATTTCATCACATTACGCGGTCCGGCGTTGTAGGCCGCCGTGGCCAGCACCTGGTGTTCCCCCAGTTGCTGGTAAACGTGGTTCAGGTACGCGGTACCCAGGGAGATATTGATCTCCGGTCGCATCAGGTGGGCCAGACGCGGTTTCTTCAACTTCGCCTTGCGGGCGATAAAGCGGGCGGTGTTCGGCATCAGCTGCATCAGGCCCCGCGCCCCGGCCGGGGAGTGGGCGTCGCTGGCGAAGGCGCTCTCCTGCCGGATGACGGCAAACACCCAGGATCTGTCCAGGTCGGTCTCCGCCGACTTCTCTGTCACCAGGGTCTGATGCTCCAGCGGGAAGCGCAGCTCCAGATCATCCCAGTAACCGGTGCGTGCCAGGGTGAATATGGCCCGGTCGTGCCAGCCCCAGGACTGGGCCAGCTTGGAAACCCGTTTCAGGTCCGCCGGTTTCAGGTTGTGCACCCCCACATTCCACTCCCGCCTGGCATCCAGGAAGCGGCCCAGCTGAAACAGTTCCCGGGCCCGTTGCAGCGCCGGTCGTTGTCCCAGTCGGTCGATGGTCGACTGCTCCAGATCCAGGGGAGTTGAATCGTAGCGATAGGGTTGATCCAGCCGGTCGGCGGCCAGAAAACCGTGATAACTGCGCTCTTTCGCCAGAGCGGTAAAGCGGGCCTTGGCGTCCGCCGGATTACCGGTTTCCGCCAGTGCCCTTGCCTGCCAGTAGCGCCAGCGATCTGAGCGTTGCAGCTCTTCCGGCAACTCCCCAATCCACTTCAGCAGGGTTGGCCAGGCGCGTTTTTTCAGCGCTATTCGGAGTCGGGCCTCATGCAGACGCTGATCCTTGTCCGCGGGAGTGAATGCAGCCAGGGCCTTCAGGGTGTCCGGATGCTCCTCCCGTATCAGGCCCAGCAGCAGCGCGCGCTCACCCTGATAACGCTCCTGGTCATTTAACGGGAGCTCCTGTTGCAGCTGCTGCCAGGTGATCATGGCGCTGTCGATATCCCGACGAACCAGCCGTTTGAAACCGTCCAGCAGGATGCGCTTGCGGATATTCCCGGCCGGCAGGCTGGCGGCAATGGTGTTGATCTGCTGGGGATTCCGCTGTAACCCTTGCCAGGCCTCCAGTTGAGCCAGCTGTGGCGGATCGAGATAACGTTTCAGGTAGTTGACCAGGCCGCTCTGGGAGGCCTGCATGGCCAGTTCCACCCGCTTCCAGGCCAGTGCCGGGGTCAACCTGCCGGCATCGATCCAGGTTTCCAGGATACGGTCGCACGCTTTGGGGCGGGATTTGCCGTGCAGCCAGATCGGGGCGGTTTCGTTCAGCGCCTTGTCCTTTTTCCCGGTCTCCAGCAGGGCGGTCAGATAGTGGCACCGGTAAGTTACGCCGAGTTTCGGCTGATAAAACACCAGGTAGGTCCACCACTTCCCCCGTCGGACCAGTTCATTGAGCCAGATCCGGCGCATACGTTGCGCCAGCGGGGAGTCGCTGTAACGGGTGATGAAATCATCCACCTGACTGCTGTTCAGGCCGGTCAGTTCCCGCTGCAGTGCTTTGAACTCCAGATAGGGCAGTAGTGGGTAGTCCAGCAGGGTGGACTTGATACGCTGGTAGGTTTCCATGTCGCCGGCGGCCAGACTGCGCTCCGCGGCGAGAAAGTCACTACGCTGCCGATCCAGGTCCGTATCTGCCAGGCAGAGTATGGGCAGCAGGGTGAGCAGCCACAGCAGGCGCCGTCCGATACTTGAGTGTCCCACTGGCCTGTTACTCCTTGTTACAACTTGAAACATGAGGCATAGGGGAAGCTTAGGGGTGGCGCAGGCAAGGTGCAAGGGGGAAAACCCTCTGATTTGCGTGGGCGCAGTCGATTGCCCGGCCGCCATGAATACGGGATGATACCGGCATGAGCAAGCAATCGGAAAACCGGTCGGCATGGCCTGACAGCAGGCAGTTGCAGCATATTCTGATCGATATCGCC
The DNA here is from genome assembly GCF_001007875.1 of Sedimenticola thiotaurini. NCBI lineage: Bacteria > Pseudomonadati > Pseudomonadota > Gammaproteobacteria > Chromatiales > Sedimenticolaceae > Sedimenticola > Sedimenticola thiotaurini. Next base: position 3,374,288 of record NZ_CP011412.1, read on the forward strand.
GAGGCCGAGGTGGTGTCCCGTTATCACCATCCGGATATCACCCGCAAGCGGGATGGCTCCCTGGTGACCGATGCCGATCTGGCGGTCCAGGCCCGCCTGATCGAGCAGCTGTCGGCGGGCTGGCCTGACATCCCCCTGCTGGGTGAGGAGATGGGACCGGATGAGCAGCAGGTGGTGGCGGAACGGGACTGTTACTGGTGTGTCGATCCGCTGGACGGCACCACCAATTACTCGGCCGGGCTGCCCTTTTTTGCCCTCTCTCTGGCCCTGATCGTGGAGGGTCGCGCCGTATTGGGTATCGTCTATGACCCGGTTCGCCGTGAATGCTTCCGGGCCGAACGGGGGCGCGGGGCCTGGCTCAATGATGAGGTGCTGACTCTGCCGCAGGGGCCGAACACGCTGCAGGAGTGTATCGCTATCGTGGACCTGAAACGGCTTACGCCGGAGTTGGCGATACGGTTATCCAACTGCCCACCGTACCGTTCGCAACGCTGTTTTGGTGCCATTGCGCTGGAGTGGTGCTGGCTGGCGGCGGGGCGGGCCCATCTGAACCTGCATGGCGGACAGAAGCTGTGGGACTACGCTGCCGGGCAGCTGATCTTCAGCGAGGCGGGCGGGGTCTCCAATCAGGATCTGACCGATCAGGAACGGCTCGGGCTGACAGTGCGCCCCGCCCTGGGGGCGGTCAATGAACCGCTTTATCGGCACTGGCAGGCGTGGCTGCAGGAGGCCGGCTTCCCTCCATCCTGACCAGGACAGAGTCGCAGCGGGCTGAGGAAATTGCACGACTACTAAAATAATCAGGGGCCGTGCCCCTGGATACCGGAGGTAAACAATGAGCAGTAATGACCAACAACTGGAAATGGAACTGGGCAGTGGTATCGCGGCATTTGAGGCCAAGGAGTTTGCCAGCGCCACCAAGTTGCTCTCTGGCCTGGCCGAAAAGGGCAATCCGGAGGCCCAGTACCGCATGGCCATCATGGCCCAGAACGGACTGGGCATGGCGGTCAACCAGCTGATGGCCTACAAGTACATGAAGGCGGCGGCCGAGAGCGGTCTGGCGCTGGCCCAGCACGGCCTCGGCTTTATGTACATGGAGGGTGAGTGTGTGGATAAAAATGGTGCCAAGGCGGTTGAGTGGTTCACCAAGGCGGCCGAACAGGGGCTGGTGGGTTCCCAGACCACCCTCGCCATGATGTATGAGACCGGCGAGGGGGTTGAGCAGGATATGGAAGAGGCGCGGCGCTGGTATCACGCCGCCGGTTTCGACGAAAAATAGTCGGACGCTTCAGCCGTTGCGGCGTGTGCGGCGCTGCCGGACCGCTTCGGCCAGGGTGCGCAGCAACGGCTCGGTGTCGCTCCAGCTGATGCAGGCATCGGTGATGCTCTGGCCATAGACCAGCTCCTCGTCCGCGCGCCAATCCTGACGTCCCGCTTCCAGGAAGCTCTCGATCATGACGCCGTTGATACGCTGGTCGCCCCGGGCGATCTGGCCGGCCACGTCGTGGCCCACGTCGATCTGTTTCTGGTGCTGCTTGCGCGAGTTGGCGTGGCTGAAATCGATCATCAGGCGCGGTTTGAAGCCACACTGCTCCATCTCTGCGGAAGCGATGTTGATACTCTCGGTGTCGTAATTGGGACGGCTGCCACCCCGCAGGATGACGTGGCAATCCTCGTTGCCCCGGGTGGTGAAGATGGCCGAGTGACGCTCCTTGGTCACGGACAGGAAACAGTGCGGCTGGGAGGCGGCGCGGATGGCGTCCAGGGCGATGCGCAGGGTGCCGTTGGTGCCGTTCTTGAAGCCCACCGGGCAGGAGAGACCGGAGGCCAGTTCCCGGTGTCCCTGGCTCTCGGTGGTGCGCGCGCCGATGGCGCCCCAGCTCACCAGGTCGGCAATGTACTGGGGGCTGATCAGATCCAGAAATTCAGTGCCGGCGGGCAAGCCCAGACTGTTGACATCCAGGAGCAGCTGGCGGGCCATGCGCAGCCCTTTGTTGATATGGAAGGTGCCGTCCAGATCGGGATCGTTGATCAGCCCTTTCCAGCCCACCGTAGTGCGGGGCTTTTCGAAATAGACCCGCATCACGATCAGCAGATCGTCGGCCAGCTCTTCACGCAGTTTGTTCAGCCGGGCGGCGTAGTCCCGCGCCGCGGCCGGGTCATGCACCGAACAGGGGCCGACGATGGCCAGTACCCGATCATCCTCGTCATGCAGGATGCGGTGAATGGCCCGGCGCGCCTGGTAAACCGTGTCGGCCACCGCGTCGGTCACGGGTAATTCAGCCAGCAGGTCGGCCGGAGCCACCAGCTCCTTGATCGTTTCGATACGCAGGTCGTCGGTTTTGTGGCGCATTATCTCTCTACTCTGGTCAAAAAGTTCAGTAAACGGTTTATTGTATAGCGTAATACCCCTGGGTGACAGGTGCCTGCCGGCTTTCAGGGATCGCCATCGGTAATCCAATAACGGGGTCAACTGCAAAAGGAGAAAGCTTATGACCGATCTGACGCTGGTAATCGGCAATCAGAACTACTCATCCTGGTCCCTGCGACCCTGGCTGTTTCTGTCCCATCACGGAATACCCTTCCAGACCCGCAAAGTACAACTGTTTACCGACCGCATGGAGCGGGATCTGGCGGCGCACTTTTCCGACGGCAAGGTGCCCGTGCTGATCCATGGGGAGCTGGAGGTGTGGGATTCCCTGGCGATCCTGGAATACCTGGCGGAACTCTTTCTCGCGACCCGGGGCTGGCCGGAGGAGCGATCAGCCCGGGCGGTGGCCCGCTCGGTCTGCGCCGAGATGCACTCCAGTTTTTTTGCCCTGCGCGGTGAACTGCCGATGAACTGCCGGCGCCGCTTCCCGGGCTTTCGACCGTCTGCAGAGACGGAGCGGGATATCGACCGGATACTGGGGCTGTGGAACTTCTGTCGGGAGCGTTATGGTGCTGCCGGCCCCTGGCTGTTCGGTCAATTCAGCGTGGCTGACTGTATGTACGCACCGGTGGTGATGCGCCTGCTGAGTTATGAAATCTCGCTCGATCCGGTCTCCACCCGCTATGCCCGGACCCTGTATGAGAGTCCGGCCATGCAGCAGTGGGTCAGGGCGGGTGCTGCGGAGGTGGAAGTGATCGAAGAGGATGAGGCGGAGTGGCCGAGCGTGCCGTTCTGATCCGGCGTCGATATCCACCAGGATTCGCCGGTATTTAATTACCGGCCTCCCTGTTAAATTCCGCATATTGAAAATATATGGGAAGTGGTCCGATTGCAGATAGCCATTCATAGCAGTATCAGTGAAATAGCCGCTGCCGAGTGGAATGGGCTGGTGCGGGATAACAATCCCCTGATCCGCCACGAGTTCCTGCATGCCATGGAGCAGCATGGTTGTGTCGGTGAACGCTTCGGCTGGCTGCCCCGGCATATCGCGGTGTATCGTGATGAGCGCCTGGTGGCGGCCATGCCGCTGTACGAAAAGTACAACTCCTATGGCGAGTTCGTGTTTGATAACGCCTGGGCGGACGCCTACCAGCGCGCCGGTATGGCCTACTTCCCCAAGCTGGTCTCCGCGGTACCCTACACCCCCGCCAGCGGACAGCGTCTGCTGGCCGCTCCCGAAGACGTCGCTGAACTCTATCCGTTGTTGCTGGAAACTGCCCTGCAACTGGCCGGGCAGATGGGCGCCAGCGGGTTCCACTGCCTGTTTCCGAGCCCGGACAGCTTCGACTATCTGGCCGGGCAGGGGCTGCTGACCCGCCACGATATACAGTTCCACTGGCATAACCACAACTACCCGGAGTTCGACGCATTTCTGGCCAGCCTGACCGCCAAGAAGCGTAAGAACATTCGGCAGGAGCGCCGCCGGGTGGTGGAGGCAGGCGTAACCCTGCGCCGCCTGAATGGTCACAGCGCCAGCGATGAGGACTGGCGACAGTTCACCGCTTTTTATAACAAAACCTTCAATGAAAAATGGGGCGTGGCAACCTTCAACTATCCGTTCTTTCGCCAGGTTGCGACACAGTTGCCCGACCAGGTGTTGCTGGTACTGGCGGACCTGGACGGGCAGTGCATTGCCGGCTCCCTGATGTACCAGAGTGATACGACCCTCTACGGTCGTCACTGGGGGGCTGAGGGGTGGGTGGACGGGCTCCATTTCGAGGCCTGTTACTACCAGGGCATCGAACACTGCATCGAACAGGGATTAGCGCTGTTTGAGCCAGGTGCCCAGGGGGAACACAAGCTGCCCCGGGGCTTCCTCCCCACCCTGACCCGCTCCAGTCACTGGATCAGGGATGATGGGTTTCGTGAACCCATCGCCCGCTATACCGAGCATGAACAGGCGGCGATTGCCGAGTACCTGGCGCAATTGCAGGCGTCGAACCCCTACCGTGAGTGACCGGCAGCATGATCGGCCGGTTTGAGGAGCAGCAATGAAACCCTATTCCGAATCCTGTGAGCAGAATCGTGAACCGATCCTCTCCGTGATCCAGCCCCTGTTTGCCGACCTGACCCAGATTCTGGAGATCGGCAGTGGCACCGGTCAGCACGCGGTCTATTTCGCCGCCCGGATGCCCCACCTGGTTTGGCACACCAGCGACTGTGCCGAGTACCATGCGGGCATTCGGCTCTGGTTGGAGGAGGCGGCCCTGCCCAATGTCCGGCCACCACTGCACCTGGATGTGGCCCGTTCCGACTGGCCGACACTGGGGGTGGACGGGGTGTTTTCCGCCAACACGGCCCACATCATGCACTGGCCTGAGGTGGAGGCGATGTTTGCCGGGGTGGGTGCTCTGCTGCCGGCCGGCGGTCGGTTTGCGCTATACGGCCCGTTCAACTACCAGGGTCGTTTCACCAGCGCCAGCAACGCCCGTTTCGATGGCTGGCTGAAACAGCGGGATCCGGCCATGGGAGTGCGGGATTTCGAAGCGCTGGACGGTCTGGCCCGTGAAGCGGGCATGCTGCTGATGGATGATTTTGAAATGCCGGCCAACAACCGCATCCTCTGCTGGCAGCGCCGGTGATACCGTCCCGGATCAGCTGCTTTCAGCCTGCTCCAGGGACTGTTCGGCCAGCTCCCGGGTCTGCTCCACCCACTTTTCCCGCTCAATGCGACCGGGGAAGTGCAGGTGGTGGTTCAGCCAGAGGATGTTCTCCCGACTCAGGTTGGCTATCTGTGCGTAGTGGAAGATGCCCAGTTCATTCAGGGTTTTTTCAATCTTCGGGCCTATGCCACGCACCCGCTTGAGATCATCGGCCTCGCCGTTGGGTGCTGCCAGGGCTGCCGGCCGCCACTCGTCGGCAATCTCCCGTTTCGGTTTTTGCGGCTCCGGCTCCGGCTTGGCGGGTAGGGTGGTTGCTTCCAGCTCCCGCAGGCGCTTTTTGTAGTCGCTCAGCTCCGCCCTCAGCAGTGACACCACGGTGTGATCATCGCCATGTCCCAGAGGTTGCGGGTCACCATTTTCATCTTCCTGGAAAGTGTGGGTGAAACCGCGCAGCAGCCAGCCCACAATACCGCCCAGCCCGAACGCCAGCAGTATCCAGACCAGAATCTGAAAAAATAGATAACCCATTTACCTCTCCCCTGGCTCCACCCACCGGCGCGCCTCTCCATTTGGTTCGATTTCAGTCCGTCCCGGCATCAATCGACCTCGATTACCCTTGACCAGGAGGCGTCGCTGGCGGGATGTCCGGCGGGCAGGGTGAACCGGTCGATGACCTGGTCGACCCCGTCAAGTCCCTTGATCAGGGCGATGGCCTGGTTGGCCGCCTTGTTGGATGGTGCTTCTCCCAACAGACGCAGGTCACGTCCCTCGACCTCAATATCCACCCATTGCAGTTGGTGTTCTGCCAACAGGGTCTCGCCGCGGAACTTCAGGTCCTGCTCGATCTTCGCTGTCCCGTTGTAATAGGCGAGCATCAAAATCAGCAGTAACCCGACTGCTCCCAGCAACAGGGTCTTAGTTCTACTCATGGACCACTTTTTACCTTATGAGACGACAGTGCGGAAAGTGAACCGGTTCTCGGTTTCATATCTACCCTGATTTATTCATACCGGCAATAGCCGGAACTGCGAACTGCTCTATACTCATCCTGTTGAGTATTCCCTATGCTGCCAGCTTTTCTCCCTGGGTGCACGGTCTGATAAGGCCACGGAAGTGGCAGGGAGTTCCCTTGAATGGAGTCTGGCGCTGCGGCCATCGACCGTCCGGTCATTGAAGGCAGACCCAGCTGATGTCGGAAGTTGAACCCATGCTATCTGAGACAGGCCGCCGGAAGCTGGCCGGGTCACTCTATTACTGGGCCCTGACCGGGTTTCTGCTGGTGACACTGCCCCTGGTGGTGGCGCTGATATGGGGTGTGCTGTCGGTGAGCCAGTACACGGAAAAGAGTCAGCAGGCCCTGTTCCAGACCGTCCGGGCCAACGAAGGCAGCCGTTCACTGCTTGATCGGCTGGTCTCCATGGAGCGGGGCATCCGGCAATACCAGGTGTTGAAAGATCCGGAACTGCTTGAGGTCTACCGGCAGCATCACGACGCCTTCGTGGCGGTGGCCCAGGGATTGCGGTTTGACGGCGTGTCGGACGATCTGCTGATCCCGTTACGTGGTCTGGTGGCCGCCGAACGGGAGCTGTTTCAGGACATACAGAGCCGGGTCAGCCGGGCAGAAAGCGAACTCAGTGCGGATGACCTGCAGGGTTATGCGACCCTGACGTTGCAGGCCCGGGCGCTGCTGCAGACCGGTGGCCGGCAGGTGGGGGTTGAGGCGGAGGCGCTGGCCCGGGAAGCGGACCGGGTGCGCGGCTCCATGTTGTTGTGGGCGCTGCTGGCGCTACCCTTGGCGCTGATCCTGGGGCTGCTGTTTGTCTACCTGATGACCCGTCCCATCAAGCGTATCGAGCGGGTGATCACGGAACTGGGTGCCGGGCGTTTCGATCAGCCAATAGTGATTAACGGCCCCAGTGATCTGGCGGATCTGGGGCATCGGCTGGACTGGATGCGCCGCCGCCTGCGGGCGTTGGAGGGAGAGAAGCAGCAGTTTATCCGCAATATCTCCCATGAACTGAAAACCCCCCTGGCGACACTGCGGGAAGGTGCTGATCTGCTGGAGGATGAGGTGGTGGGTGAGCTGAACCGGGAGCAACGGGAAATTGTGCAATTGATGACTATCGGTACTTTGCAGCTGAACGGGTTGGTGGAGAATCTGCTTGAGTATCAGCGCCTGGCCAACCAGCGTACCTTGGCGGAACCCAGTGATCTGGATCTGGCGGAACTGCTCAGAAAGGTACTGGATGACTACCGTTTGCTGATCAGGAGCAAGCGACTGGAGATTGTGCAGGCGTTGGCATCGGTGACCCTGCGGGGTGACCGGGAGACGATCAGGATGATGCTGGGTAATCTGTTGAGCAATGCCATCAAGTTCTCCCCGGACGGGGGGCAGATCGGTCTCACCCTGTCGGCCGATCAGGGGTGCGTGACCTTTTTGATTGAAGATCAGGGCGAGGGGATTTCCGTTGAGGACCAGCCTTTTGTGTTCCAGGAGTTCTACCAGGGCAAGAGCAGTGGCCGGTCCAGTGTCAAGGGATCGGGTCTCGGCCTGGCACTGGTGAATGATACCGTTTTGCGCCACCGGGGCCGAATCATGCTGTTACCGGCTACCCGCGACTACCCCGGGGCCCGGATCTGCCTGGAGCTGCCCATGGCCGGGCAGGCGACCCTGGAGGTGGCCCAATGAAATGGCTGACGCCTATCTGCCTGTTGCTGCTGTTGTCCGGCTGTCAGCAGCCCCTGACCCGCGCCGATGGGGACGATGGCATCGCCACAGCAGGAGCTGTGGCTACGGGCGAGGAGTCCTCCGGGGATCTGCTGCTGAATCTGATCGACTTTTCCAGCCGTTTCGAAGCCCATACGCCGGAGGATCAGCTGGCGCTCTGCAGCGAGCTGCGCGCTTCGCTGGGTCGGGATGGGGATCCCCTGACCGGCTGGTATCTGGCCACCGCCATCAGCCAGGTAAATGGCTGTGGAGAACCGCAGGAGGCGATCGATCTGATCAACCAACTGCTGGAGCAACGTTTTGTCTCGCGCCAGACCGCCTGGTTGGCCTATTACCAGGTACGACTGTTACAGCGCCAGCAGAGTCAGGAGCAGAAGCTCAACAAGGCGCAGGTGCAGCAACGCAAACTGCAGGATCGCTTGACCCGGTTGGCGGAGACCCGGCGCCTGTTGGAAAACCAGCTGCGCGACCTGAAGCGAATCGAAACCAGTATCAATCAGAGGCTAGATGAAAAAGAGCAAGGAACAGACCCCGGGGTCGCCGAGCCGTCGCGTACTCCTGGTCGATGATGATCCGAGCCTGCTGCGGCTGCTGTCGCTGCGCCTGACGGCGATCGGATTATCGGTGGAGTGCGCCGACAGCGGTGAACAGGCGGTCGGCCTGGTGCCCCAGTTCAAACCCCAGCTGGTGGTGACCGACCTGCGCATGGGGGAGATGGATGGACTGGCGCTGTTCCGCTACCTGCAACAGCACTATCCGCTGCTGCCGGTGATTATCCTCACCGCCCACGGCACCATAGCCGAGGCGGTGGAGGCGACCCGCCAGGGGGTATACGGTTTTCTCACCAAGCCGTTCGACAGCAAGGAGCTGATCGCCCAGGTGGAGCAGGCGCTGGAGCTGGGTGGCTGGCCGCAGCGGGAGTCGGAACAGGCAGAGCAGGAGGATTGGCGTGCAGAGATTATCACCCGCAGCCAGTCCATGGAGCAGTTGCTGCAGGAGGCGCAACGGGTCGCCCAGGGGGATGCGAGCCTGTTTATTCACGGTCAGAGCGGCACCGGCAAGGAGTTGATCGCCCGGGCGGTGCATCGGATCAGTCCCCGTTCCGCCGCGCCCTTTGTGGCGGTGAACTGCAGCGCCATTCCCGCCGACCTGCTGGAGTCGGAACTGTTTGGCCATGTGCGGGGGGCCTTCAGCGGTGCCGTGTCGGCGCGGGATGGACTGTTCCGGACCGCCGACGGCGGTACCCTGTTTCTGGACGAGATCGGTGACATGCCGCCCCTGTTCCAGGTCAAACTGCTGCGCGCCCTGCAGGAACAGCGTATTCGACCGGTGGGGGCCAACCAGGATATTCCGGTGGATGTGCGCATCATCTCGGCCAGCCACCATGACCTGGAACAGTTGGTGGAGCGGGGCGAGTTTCGCCAGGACCTCTACTATCGACTGAATGTGGTGACGCTCAGTCTGCCGGCCCTCAGCGAGCGGCGGGAGGATATCGCCCTGCTGGCCAACCATTTTCTTGCCCGGCTCACTCCCCGCTACGGTAACCGGGTGAAGGGCTTTTCCGCCGAGGCGCTCAGTGCCCTGGTGCAGTATGACTGGCCAGGCAACGTGCGCCAGCTGCAGAATGTGGTGGAGCGGCTGACGGCGCTCTCCACTACCCCCATCATACCGGTCCAGCAGGTGGAGAAGGCATTGAAGGAGAAGTCGGCCCTGTTGCCGGGATTCCAGGAGGCGCGGGAGCAGTTTGAGCGGGAGTACCTGGTGGAACTGCTGCAACGGGTCAACGGCAACGTCAGCCAGGCGGCCCGGCTGGCCAAGCGTAACCGCACGGAATTCTACAAGCTGCTTAAGCGGCATCACCTGGATCCGGCCCGTTTCAAGCAGGATCCGGGCGGCGATTGATCCCCCCGGGCGACAGGGTCCATACCCACTGTCGCCTATCGGCAACAGCTAACAATGGCGGTATATCAAGCACCTGGGCCGGTAAGCCTGAACGGCTGTTGCCGATTGGCGACAGCTGGCTCGGTACAGGACGCCACTGTTTTGATCGTTTCATCATAAGTGACTGAAAAATAGGGTAAATAAAAAGTTGGCATCGGGCTTGCTCTGTACCGGATAGCTGACTGCTTCCAAGGTAGGCAGCCCGAACCTATATTTTATTGATGAATGGAGTTCCCTATGACCAAGAAGATTATGACTCTGCTGTTTGCTTCCCTGGCCGCTGCCGCTGTGATCGCTGCTGAAAGCAAAACCGATGTGGCACTGGATACCGATAACAACGGTACCCTGAGCCAGGAAGAGGCCAAGGCCATTCCGGGACTGAGCGAGCAGTGGGACGCCCTGGACACCAACAAGGACGGTCAGCTGGATCCTGCTGAATTTGCCAAGTTTGAGGTGGTGACGACCACACCGGCCAACTGATCAGTCGCCGATATCCGCAGGGCAGTACTCCCTCCTGCGGGTGAGCAGCTGATTGATCCAGCCCCATCGGGTAGCTCCCGGTGGGGCTGGGTCGTTTTGGGGTGAGTGGTTCAGCGGGTCAGGGAGAGGAACAGTTCCGGCAGCTTGGCCGGCAGTTTTTCCACCCGGTCGATGACGCTGTACTGCTTGCCGAAGATGTCACTTACATAGTCGTCGGCGCGGGGATCCAGGTTGATGCAGTAGGTGTAGATGTTGTCCCGATCCAGCTCCTGAACCGCCTTACGGGCGTCTTCGATCAGCAGCCGCTCGTCCTGTACGTCGATATCGGATGGCTCACCATCGGTGAGTATCAGCAGCAGCTTCTTCTCCGCCTGACGGGCCCCCAGATAGTGGCCGGCGTGGCGCATTGCCGCTCCCATGCGGGTGGAGTAGCCTGCCTCCATGGCCGCCAGGCGCCCCTTGACCGGTTCATTCCAGGCTTCGCTGTAGCCCTTGATGTGCTGGTAACGCACTTCATGCCGGGTGTTGGAGGAGAAGCCGGCGATGGCGAAGCTGTCGCCCAGCCGGTCGATGGCCCAGCCCAGCAGGGCTACCGCCTCCTGGCTCAGTTGCAGGATGCTCTGGTCACACCCCTCCGGCACCTGGTGCAGGGACTGGGAGAGATCCAGCAACAGCATCACCGCGATGTCCCGGCCGTCGTGTCGGTGGCTCATGTTGATGCGGGTGTCCGGGGTGGCACCACCCTTGAAATCCACCAGGGAACGGATCGCCACATCCAGATCCAGCTCGCTGCCCTCCTCCTGGTAGCGTACCCGGACATACTGCTGGGGTTTGAGCAGGTCGAGAATCCGTTCCAGCTGCTTGGCCAGGGCGCTGTGCTTGGTCAGCAGGTCATCAATCAAGCGGGCGTCACCCGGTGGATGGAGCGATTCGTACAGGCTTACCCAGTCGGGGCGATAAGTCTGGGTCTTGTAGTCCCACTCAGGGTAGTGGCGCGGGGGCAGGGCGTTAAGCGGCTCCTGCTCCATCTTCTTGCGCTCCACTTCGAACTGCTCCTCCTCGTCCCCCTCTTCGATGAACTTCCACAGGTGACGGTTATCATCCCGGTACTCCACCACGGTGTTCTTGAAGTAGACATTGGGTGCCTGGTCGTTCTGTATCCGGGTGCGGGCGATGAAAGAGATGGCCAGCTGCACAATACCCTGGGTGCTGCTCTCGCCCCCTTGCATCAGCTGGTGAAACTGGGCCACCGCGTCCAGGATATCCCGGTTACGGTAGCCGTGCTGGGGATTGAGTATGGCATAGGAGAGCATGGCCAGCCGGTGACGGATACAGGACTCTTTCTGCGGGTCGCACTCCCCTTCGATCGGCACCGGATGCAGGGCCAGCCAGAGTTTCCGCAATCCCGGATAGCACTGCATCGCCAGGTACTCCACCCGGGAATCCTCCAGCAGTTCGATGGCGATGCGCTGGAAGGGGCTGAAGTTGTCGGCAAAGATCGCCTGACTCCAGCGTCGGTGAGCGGCGATATGGGCCAGCACGGCGCGGTAGCGGTCGATACCGCGCACGCCGCTGTCGGTGTCGTCAAACACATCCGGCACCCGGATACCCAGGGAGTCGTAGTAGGGGATCGGCTTGCGTAGCTCGTCGAAGGCGGTGGAGTAAGGGACCAGGTGATCCTTGTCCTGCCACAGGGCGCGCAGGTAGAGGTCGAGCTGGCGCTCATGGTCGGCAAACAGGGTGCCGTGCCGTTCCCGTTGCAGCATGGCACGGCTGTCCGCCGACTGCAGGCTGAAAAAGTCGATCTGCCGTTCGGGGTGGTTCGAGTAGTTGCGAATCCCGTACTCGGTCCAGTTGCGGATACCCTCCAGGGAGAGCTGGTTGAGCAGGTAGGGCATCTGCTCCAGGTACGCTTTAGCTCCGGGGCTGGGAATGGTGGCCGGGCCGCCGTGGATGGAGCTGCTGGTCCGCTCCAGCATCTCCAGCAGCAGTTCAATATAGCGGGTCAGCTGGGTCTCGCTGCCGAGTCGGCGCGCCGCCTCCGCCAGGGTCTGCAGGAAGGGCAGGATGATGGCGCCGTTGGGCGTGCGGGAGATTTTCCAGACAGTTTGCGACACCAGACCAAGGACCGGCTCACCCAGGCGTGCCGCCACCTGGGGCATCTCCTCCAGGTAGACCAGTACCGGCTCAAAGCCCCGGCCGATCATACAGATCAGGGAGGCGCCTTCCAGGTAGGCTTGGATGCCTGCCTCGGTGAGGCTGTCGGCGGCCTCCTCCATGCAGTCGGCGAACACCAGGTCCAACTGCTGGAAATTGCAGGTCAGTTGCTCCCGGTAGGCCTGGAGAGCGGATTCCTCGATAGTCACAATGTGCTTCCCGTGGCTGTCACAGCAGTGGGCCGGATCAGGCGAACAGGCTGTCGATGGCGTGATCCAGTGTGGCCCGGATATCCCCGTCGTCGGTGATCGGGCGCACCAGTGCCATGCGGCAGGCGGCGATGGGTTCAACCCCCTGCCCGATCAGCTGGGCGCCGTACACCAGCAACCGGGTGGAGATCCCTTCATCCAGACCGTGGCCTTTCAGGTTCCGTGCGGCATGGCCGATCTTGACCAGCTTGCTGGCGGTGTCGGCGTCGATGCCGGTCTCCCGGCAGATGATCTCCGCCTCGACTGACTCTGGCGCATAATCGAAGTCGAGGGCGGAAAAGCGCTGCTTGGTGGACTGTTTCAGATCCTTCATCAGGCTCTGGTAGCCGGGGTTGTAGGAGATCACCAACTGAAAATCGGGGTGTGCAGCCACCACTTCGCCCTTCTTGTCCAGGGGCAGGGTGCGGCGATGATCGGTGAGGGGGTGGATCACCACGGTGGTGTCCTGACGCGCTTCCACCACTTCATCCAGGTAACAGATGGCACCGATACGGGCTGCCACGGTCAGCGGCCCATCCAGCCAGCGGGTACCATCCGCATCCAGCAGGTATCGACCCACCAGATCGGAGGCGGTCATATCCTCGTTACAGGCCACGGTGATCAGCGGTCGTTTCAGACGCCAGGCCATATGTTCGATAAAACGGGACTTGCCGCACCCGGTCGGGCCCTTGATCATCACCGGCATGCGTGCCTGGTAAGCGGCCTGGTAGAGCGCAATTTCATCCCCCTGAGGGTGGTAGAATGGCTCCTGTTCTATACGGTACTGTTCACTGATTTCTGTCATGATGACCCCATCACGCGATAGCCAAAATTATGCGCCAGAGTAGTTGGTATTCGGGCGGAGTGAAAATAGTATTTGCTGATTGGATGCATAATCTAAATATTATCTAAATCGATTATCACATTACATTATAGTGATGAATAAAAGGGTTGTTTGTCCCACCCGCAGTTTGAATTGTAGTGTTTGTCGGGCGGGTGAGCTGGCTACTGTTAGTAAAATTGAAGGTGATCAGACGTGAAGATGATAGGCATGTTGGGCGGCATGAGCTGGGAGTCGACGGTCAGCTACTACCGGGCCGTCAATGAGGGGGTGAAGGCGCGCCTGGGCGGACTTCATTCGGCCAGGATCCTGCTTTACAGCGTGGATTTTCAGCAGATCGAACGGCTGCAGCACCAGGGCGACTGGGCCGCCACAGCGACTATCCTGGAAGAGGCGGCCCTTGCGGTGCAGCGGGGTGGTGCGGATGGCCTGATCATCTGTACCAACACCATGCACCGGGTGGCGGAACAGATTGAGCAGGCGCTCTCTATCCCGTTACTGCATATTGCCGATGCGACCGGCCGCCGGCTGGCGGCAGACGGTGTGCGGCGGGTTGGCCTGCTGGGTACCCGCTTCACCATGGAGCAGCCGTTTTACCGGCAGCGGCTGGAACAGCGCTTCGGCATCGATGTACTGGTGCCGGGTCGGGATGAGCGGGAGCGGGTGCACCGGATCATCTACGACGAGCTCTGTCTGGGTCGGGTCCGTGACGCCTCCCGCCAGACGTATCTGGAGATTATCGAAGCATTGCGCCAGGCCGGCGCCGAGGCGGTCATTCTCGGCTGTACCGAGATTGCCCTGCTGGTACAGCAGGCGCAGACAGCGGTGCCGCTCTACGACACCACCGCGCTGCATGCCGCCGCGGCAGTGGATTTTATACTTGCGGATTGAGCGGACTCACTCCACCAGGCGATAACGGGTCCGGCAGTAGCGGCAGCTGGCCTCGTCACCGGGATTCTTGAGTGGAATGGCGACACGCGGATGCAGGCCGGTGGTGGGATCGTCAGCCCGGGGGCAGGTGAGCGGCAGATCGGCTTTGGTCACCGTGACCACGGTTTTGGACGGTGCCTCGATTTGCGTTTCCGGCTGGGTCATTTTAACTCCAAATAGTCAGGCAAGGTGGGGGAGGGGGTATGCGGGCGGACAGCCGCCGGCACTCCGATAACCGGCTGATTTTACCCTAAATAGCGTCATCAAATGAAGGTTGATCATGCTGGCCAAGAAGATCAGTGATGGCGGGTCTTGGTATCCAGCAGGCCCATGGCCACCGCGGAGGCGACAAAGGTCAAGTGCATGATCACATACCAGAGCAGCTTTTCGTTGTCGATATTGACCGCGTTCATAAAGATCTTCAGCAGATGGATGGAGGAGATCGCCACAATGGAGGCCGCCACCTTGTTCTTCAGTGTGCTGGTGTCCAGTTTGCCGAGCCAGGCGAGCTTTTCGGTATCTTCCGACACGTCCAGTTGTGAGACAAAGTTTTCATAACCGGAGAACATCACCATCACCAGCAGGCCGCCCACCAGGGCCATATCGATCAGCGACAGTACCACCAGTACCAGGTCGGTCTCGGATACGGTGAGAATACTGGGCAGCAGGTGGAACACCTCCTGGAAAAACTTTATGCCCAGGGCCAGCAGGGCGAGACTCAGCCCCAGGTAGATGGGTGCCAGTGCCCAGCGCATGGCGTACATTGCCCGTTCAAGGCTCTTTTCAATCATGGATGATCCTTCAGGTCAGTCTGATTTCTACAACGACGGATAGCGCTCCCCATAGTAAGGGCGGTGGCGTGGTTTTTAAAGGTCGTAGAGCAGAATCAACATGCCCAGCAGGCCGGCCCACATGATCAGGGTGAGGGGGATGCCCACGCGCAGGAAGTCGCTGAACCGGTAGCCGCCTGCGCTGAAGATCAGCAGGTTGGTCTGATAACCCATGGGGGTGGCGTAGCTCATGTTGGCACCAAACAGGACCGCCAGGACGAAAGGTTCGGTGGGCAGGCCCAACTGACCGGCAATACTGATGGCGATGGGGGTGCCGATTACGGCCGCCGCATTGTTGGAGACCACGTTGGTGAGGATGGCGATCATCAGCATCAGTCCCCCCAGCACTGCGCTGATCGGCAGTCCGGTGGAGAGTGCCACATAGAGTCTGGCGATATAGTCAGCCCCGCCGGTCTCCATCAGGGCCATGCCGAGTGCCAGACTCACCACCACGATCAGGATCACCCGGGTGCTGAGGGCCGAAGCGGCATCCTCCCAGTCCAGGCAGCGGGTCAGCAGCATCAGTCCGACACCACACAGGGCGCTGGTGGCGATCGGCAGCAGTCCGCTGGCGGCACCGATCACCACGCCCGCCATGATCAGCAGGGCGAGACGGGCCCGGCGGGTCTCCGGCAGGTAGATCGAGGCATCCAGTACCAGCAGCTTGCCGCTGCTTTTCAGCGCCTCGATACGTTCCGCTGCCCCCTGCATCAGCAGTACGTCGCCGCTCTCCAGGCGTATATCCCCCATGCCGCGCTTGATGATCTGCTGGCCTTGGGTCTGGGTGCGGTGAATGGCCAGGATCACCAGGTTGTTGTGCTCCGCAAAGCGCAGCTCCTTGAGGGTGCGACGGTACAGGGGGGAGCCTTCCGTCACCACCACTTCGGCCAGCAGTTGGCCTTCGGACGAGAGGGGGTGCTCCTCGTCAATCGGATTTTCGATGTCGCTGGTGTTATACAGGGTGGCGCCCAGCAGCTGTTCATATTCCTTCAGCAGCTCCGGCGTGTCCCGCACCAGCAGGCGGTCACCCTCGTGCAGTACGGCGGTTGGCAGACGGGTCACATTGAGTCCGTCACCGCGCTGGATCTTCTCCACCTTCATGCGCCGGTCGGTCTTCTCCAGTATCTCGGCCAGGGTCTTGCCGTTGGCGAAGCTCTCCCGGTTGATGTAGAGCTGGGCGTCGAACACCCGGGGCGACATATCGGACAACAGTGCCTGGCGCGGCGGCAGCAAGCGCGGTGCCAGCAGCCAGAGGTAGAGCAGCCCGACACTACCCGCCACCAGTACCGGCAGGGCAAAGTCGAACATACCGAACCGGTGCAGGCCCAGGTCCGCTACGATACCCACCACCAGCAGGTTGGTGGAGGTGCCGATGGTGGTGGTCATGCCGCCCAGCAGGGTGGCCAGACCCATCGGGAGCAGGATGCCGGAGGCGGACTGTTTGTTGCGGATCGAGACGCTGATCAGGATCGGCAGCAGCATCACTACTATCGGTGTGTTGTTGAGAAACGCACTGAGCAGAGCGGCGGACAGCAGGGTGGCCAGGAATGAGATCAGTGGCCGGGTGGCCCAAAGCCTGGACAGCAGAGCGGCCAGGGGGCGCAAGGCACCGGTGCTCTCCAGGCCCTGGCCGATAATCATCAGGGCACAGATGGCCACCAGCGCCTCGTTGCCGAAGCCGCTGAAAAAGTCCCCGGGCTGCAGGGTGATGCCGTCACGGCTGTAGGGGAAGGTTTCAAATCCCACCACCAGACTGATCAGGATCAGCAGTGAGGAGGTCTCTAACGGGATCTTGTCCCGCGTGAACAGGTAGAGGGCCACCACGATCAGCAGCAGAACGGCAATGGCGTGGGGGTCGGGTGGCGGTGGCAACATAGAGAGATAATTGCGCTGATAACTCTGCTAGCGGGCCGCTGATTGCGGCGCACAGCTAACAGTATAACGGCAATTGCATCGCCCGCCGGGTTTGTCGCAAAGCCAGCAGGGCCGTCGCTCCCGGCTCGCCGGCTGATCAGTCGATGCTGCGTATCGCGTCGGTTTCGCTGGAGAGGGGGAGCGGCACCAGATGCACACCGCGGCTTCGCCTGGGTGATGTCTCAGACGCCAGGTAAGGACATTGGTCCATGGGGCGCCAGTCGCAGGCTACACCTGTCACCACTTCATGGGGGCAGCGATGGCAGATCTCTTTATCCAGTTTATTCAACATAGTAGTGCCTCCTTCGCGATTTATTGTAAAAATAACGCAATATCATAGGATTGCAATAGTTTTATAATATTTTTTTTAAGAAGTGGATCTAACTTCTTGCAGGTGTCTGTGATTGGAGGCGGTAGTGGGGACACGGGCGACCCGTTCGGGTCGCCCGTGTTAAGCCTGAACAAGGCTGCAGGGGCTTGTTTGAAGAGCCGGATTGATCAGGGGCAGTCGCCGATCCGTTTACCCGACCATTGATGCTCCATGGTGATCTGCTGGCCCTGCATCTGCATGGTCATCAGCAGGGTGCCGTTCATACTGGTGCCTGCGGACTCGAAGTGGCCGGTACCGCTCATGCTGCCGCCATGCCCGGTGCAGCTCATTTTCCAGTTCAGTTCAGAACCGCTCGATTGCACGTCGCTGAATTCACAGTTGCTGGAGTTTTCCATGATCTTGTCGGGAGATAACTGGCCGGTGGTGAAACAGTGCTGCATGCTCTTGACGGTCGGTTGGGGCAGCATGGGCATCTTCGAGGTGATCTGAACCTCCCACAGGCCCGGGGAGATCTGCATATCTTCGGCAGCTGCCGGAGTCATGGTGAATAGCAGGACACTGGCAAGCATGGCATAACGGACGGACATAGTGCTCTCCTTAGGGGCTAGGGATAATCTTCCAGCATTGGATTCTGACAGAGATCCCCGGTAGCGTCGATGCGTGATTGGCTGGTCTGTCGCCTATGGGAACGGCGTCCCGTTAGCGGTATGATCTGCTGCTTACAAAACCCCACAGGATGGCATCAGGTCCCGCTATGAATCGTTTCTGGAGTCCGATCGTTCAGACCCTCACCCCTTACGTGCCGGGGGAGCAACCCAAACAGACCGATCTGATCAAGCTCAACACCAACGAAAACCCCTATCCCCCGTCACCCCGGGCCCTGCAGGCAATGGCGGCGGAGGCGGCAGAGAGCCTGCGGCTCTATCCCGACCCGAATGCCGACCGGCTGAAGCAGGCGATTGCCGACTTCCACGGTGTGACACCGGCGCAGGTATTTGTCGGCAACGGCTCTGACGAGGTGCTGGCACACACCTTTCTGGGGCTGCTGAAACACGATTTGCCCCTGCTGTTCCCGGATATCTCCTACAGCTTCTATCCGGTCTACAGCGGCCTCTACGAAATTGACTTCGTACAGGTGCCGTTGACCGAGGCGTTCGAGATCGATCCGCAGGATTACCAAATGGCCAATGGCGGGATCATCTTCCCCAATCCGAACGCCCCGACTGGCCGCCTGCTGCCGCTTGCTGCTATCGAGACCATCCTGCAGAACAACCCGGATTCAGTGGTGGTGGTGGATGAGGCCTATATCGATTTCGGCGGCGAGTCAGCTGTCGCCCTGGTGGATCGTTACGCCAACCTGCTGGTGATCCAGACTCTCTCCAAGTCACGCTCCCTGGCTGGCTTGCGGGTCGGTTTTGCGGTGGGGGATGAGGGATTGATCGAGGCGCTGGAGCGGATCAAGAACAGCTTCAACTCCTATCCACTGGACCGTTTTGCCATTAGCGGAGCAGTGGCGGCGATGGAGGATCGGGCCTACTTCAGCGACACCTGTCAACGGGTAATCAGTACCCGGGAGCAACTGGCGGAGCGGCTCGGCGAACTCGGTTTCCAGGTGCTTCCCTCCGCAGCCAATTTTCTGTTTGTGCGCCATCCCGAACAGGATGGGGCAGAGTTGGCGGCCCGTCTGCGGGAGCAGTCCATTATTGTGCGCCACTTCCGCCAGCCCCGAATCGACCAGTTCCTGCGCATCACCGTAGGGACTGATGAGCAGAGCCGGCTGCTGCTGGAGGCGTTGAGGCAGATTCTTGCGTAAGTGACGCGGGGCTTCTGCTTATCCACCGTTTCAGCGGGCCGCCTCAGGCCCGATTCAGTGATGCCAAAAATGTTGTTTCACAGATGAACGGGGAAGAGACGATTAAGCTGCGAAGGGGGTTTCGCCTGACCTGGCGGTCTTTGGCGAGGTACTTTTGTGGCCAAAACTGCCCAAAAGCCTTCCCTGGACAGCCTGCCAACAGGCTTACCCACGCCAGTTTTGCAACCCGGCGCAAAGGGACCGTTTGTCCATTAAAAAACCCCGTACTCTGGTACGGGGTTTTTAGTCTGCACAACTAGGAGCGGCTGCTTATTTGTGCACGCCCAGACGATCCCGCCAGCCGGGGTAGATCGTATCCGCATCCTGCGGGAACGACTCGAAGGCGCGGGCAAACTCTTTGTGCTCCTTGGCGTACTCGACCGGATCGGCACCCTCTTTCCAGCACTCGTAGGCCTGACGCAGGGAGATGGCGCCAGCCGCCGGGCTGTCGATGTGGCCGTAGGAGCCGCCACCGGAGGTGTTGATCACGTTGCCGTGGCCCAGGTTCTCGAAGAAGCCGGGCAGGCGCAGTGCGTTCATGCCACCGGAGATGATCGGGGTGGTGGGTTTCATGCCGTACCACTCCTGGTGATAGAACGGACCGTCGCAGCTGTCGCGCTCGATCATGTAGGCGATTACCTTGTCATCCCGTGAACCTTCCATCTTGCCGTAGCCCATGGTACCCACGTGGATACCGGAGGCACCCTGCAGACGGGCCATCTTGGCCAGTACAAAGGCGGTGTAGCCGCGTTTGGAGGAAGGCGAAGTGACCGCTCCATGGCCGGCACGATGGTAGTGCAGGTACTGGTTGGGATACTGGCGACGGGCGGTGGTGATCATACCGGGGCCACCCACGTAGCCATCCACCAGGAACGCCACATGGGAGGCGTTTTCGCCGAAGGTTTCCAGAATGTAATCGGCACGGGCCATCATCTCGTAGTGGTCATCCGCGGTAATGTTGGCGGAGAACAGTTTGGCCTGGCCGGTCTCGTCCTGGGCCCGTTTCATGGCGTCAGCCACCAGCGGCATGACCTTCTTCATGGGGCAGAACACCTGGTTACCCTGGGGTTCGTCGTTCTTGATGAAGTCACCACCCAACCAGAACTGGTAAGCAGCTTCGGCAAACGGTTCGGGGCGCAGACCCAGTTTCGGTTTGATGATGGTGCCGGCAATGTAACCGCCATCTTGCACCGGGCGGCCGAGGATGCGCCACAGATCACTGATGTCCTTGGACGGGCCGTCGAACAGTTGCAGCATCTTGGGCGGAATGTAGAAGTCCTGCATCTGGGCGTTCTTCACGTCGCCCATGCCCTGGTTGTTACCAATGGTCAGGGTGAGGAAGGAGACCAGCATGACCCGGCCATCGGTCACATTGCGATCGAACAGTTCGTTCGGGTAGGCGATTTTCATGATGCCGTTGGCTTCATCAATCTCGTATACCAGTGCGTCGACCCCTTTGGTGAAGTCGTCCGTGGTGGAGACCTCCACGTTGGTGCCGGTGGATGATTCGGCCGCGAAATGTGCTGCAGTAGCGAGATAGCCGTTACCGGCAGCAGGTTCCATGGTGTAAGCAACCAGGATGTGGTTACCGTCAGCGATCAGCTTGTCTTCGTTCAGACTCAGGTCGGCATAGCGACTGGTTTGGTCAAGGGACATCTGTAGTTACCTCACTACTCTCAAATTTTGTTTTGGCGGTCTGCGTACAGTGCGGTTTTCGGTTCGGCTTCTCCCGGAGAAGGTGGGGAGACTATATCGGGCGATCACTATAAATAAAACTCAAACTTTTTGATTGTTGTGATAAGGTGGCGCTTATAAGTAAGTATGGGGTGATCGGTATGAATTTCACAATTCGGCAATTGAAAGTATTCGAGGCAGTAGCCACGCATTTGAGTTTTACCCGGGCGGCCGATGAACTATATCTTAGTCAGCCAGCGGTTTCCATGCAAATCAAACAGTTAGAGGAGAACGTGGGCCTGCCGCTGTTTGAAAAGCTGGGCAAGAAAATTCACCTCACAGCGGCCGGTCGGGAACTCCACACCTATGGCAAGGCGATCTTCCGTCAACTGGATGAGATGGAGGAGGTGATGGAGGCACAGAAAGGGCTGAGCCGTGGCCGTCTGGATATTGCTGTGGCCAGTACCGTCAACTACTTCGCTCCCCGGGCGCTGGGGGCCTTTTCCCGCCGCTATCCCGGGGTACGGCTCAGTCTCTCGGTGAATAACCGTAAGGAGTTGATGCGGATGCTGGAGCAGAACGAGAAGGATCTGGTATTGATGGGACAGCCGCCGGAAGCGCTCGACCTGGATTACGAAGAGTTCATGGATAACCCGCTGGTGGTGATTGCGCCACCCGATCACCCGCTGGTGGGGGAGTCCAATATCGCTTTGCAGACCCTGGCCGAGGAGACCTTCCTGATGCGGGAAGCGGGGTCGGGAACCCGCTTGGCACTGGAGCGCTTTTTCCAGGAACAGGGGCTTGAACTGCACAGTGGCATGGAACTGAATGGCGGGGAGGCGATCAAGCAGGCGGTACGGGCTGGTCTGGGCCTTGCCGTGGTATCGGCCCATACCATCGAGCTGGAGCTGGAGACCGGCCGACTGGTGACCCTGGATGTGGAAGGTTTCCCGTTATTGAAAAAATGGTTCATGGTGCACCGCCGGGGCAAGCGACTCTCTCCTTCGGCGCAGGCTTTCCACGATTTTCTGCTGGGTGATGGTCTGGAGGAGATCCAGCAAATTAGGTAGGGACTTGATACTGCCGGATGCGCTAAAATTACCCGCTTTACTATTCAATTAGTACGATCACCCGGCGTGGAAGCCTGCTTTCACCGTAAAACGGGTGGATATTGACCGGCGTCTATACTCTAGAATGACCGCCGGGGTCTCCAGTGGAACTAACGGGTAAGGGCATGTCAGAACAGCAACAGAGCAGTGGGTCGGAAGCGCCTGGAACGTTCAAATTGCTAAACAGTATTGAATATCCGGGTGATTTACGCCTGCTGCCGCCTGAACGTCTGCCCCTGCTGGCCACCGAGCTGCGCAGCTTCCTGATCGACACCGTCTCCCGCACCGGTGGCCACCTGGCCGCCGGACTCGGGGTGGTGGAACTGACCATCGCCCTGCACTACGTCCTGAACACACCGGAAGACCGGCTGGTCTGGGATGTGGGCCACCAGGCCTATCCCCACAAGATTCTGACCGGCCGTCGCGAGCGCATGAACACATTGCGCCAGCAGGGTGGCATCTCCGGCTTTCCGCGTCGCGAAGAGAGTGATTACGATACCTTCGGTACCGGCCACTCCAGCACCTCCATCGGTGCCGCACTGGGTATGGCGGCGGCTGCCAAACGGCTGCAGGTGAAGCGCAAGGTGGTGGCGGTGATCGGCGATGCCGCCATGGGTGCCGGCATGGCGTTTGAGGCGCTCAATCATGCCGGTGCACTGGATCTGGATCTGCTGGTGGTGCTGAATGACAACGACATGTCCATTTCGGATCCGGTGGGTGCGTTCAGAAATCACCTGGCGCGTCTGCTCTCCAGCAAGGTCTACACCCGGGTGCGGGAAGGGGGCAAGTCGGCCCTCAGTAACCTGCCGCAAATCTCTGAACTGGTGGGTCGCTGGGAAGAACATATGAAGGGTATGGTGATGCCCGGCACCCTGTTTGAGGAGCTGGGATTCAACTATATCGGTCCGATCGACGGGCATGACCTGGAGACCCTGACCGCTACCCTGCAGAACATGAAAGCGATGCAGGGTCCCCGATTACTGCACGTGGTAACCCAGAAGGGCCGGGGCTACAAGCCGGCAGAGGGCAACCCGCGCGCCTACCACGGCGTCACCCCGTTTGATCCCAAGACCGGTAAGATGGACAAGAAGAGTGGTGCCGGTCCCAGCTACACGGAGATATTTGGTCACTGGTTGTGTGATGCGGCCAGCGCCGACAAGCGGCTGGTGGCGATTACCCCGGCCATGTGCTCCGGTTCCGGCATGGTGCAGTTTGCCGAGCGGTTTCCCGATCGTTACTACGATGTGGGTATCGCGGAACAGCACGCCGTCACTTTTGCGGCCGGTCTGGCCTGTGACGGAGTGAAACCGGTGGTGGCGATCTACTCCACTTTTCTGCAGCGCGCCTATGATCAGCTGATCCACGATGTGGCCCTGCAGAATCTGGACGTTACCTTCGCTGTTGATCGTGCCGGCCAGGTGGGTGCCGACGGTGCCACCCACGCCGGCAGTTTCGATCTCAGTTATGCCCGTTGTATCCCCAACATGGTGGTGATGGCGCCGGGCGACGAAAACGAGTGCCGGAAACTGTTGCAGACCGCCTACCAGCATGAGGGGCCGGCCTTGGTGCGTTATCCCCGTGGTGGCGGGTGCGGCGCCCAGGTTGTGGAGGAGTTGGAGACCCTGCCCTTGGGCAAAGGGGAGATTCGACGCAGCGGACAGGAGGTGGCGATCCTGGCCTTCGGTAGTCCCCTGGATGCGGCGCTCAAGGTGGCGGAAAAGCTCGATGCCACGGTCGCCAACATGCGTTTTGTAAAACCGCTGGATGAGGCGCTGGTGCGGCAGCTGGCGGATGGCCATCGGTTGTTGATCACCCTGGAGGAGAATGTCATCCAGGGTGGGGCCGGGTCGGCTGTGAATGAATATCTGGCGGCTATTCAGCACCAGGTGCGCGCCATCAACCTGGGCCTGCCTGACCAGTTCATCGAACACGCTTCCCCGGCCGAACAGCTGCATGAAGCGGGTCTCGACCCGGATTCAATCCTGGCCGTTATCGAGCGGGCGCTGGAAGCAGACAGCAACCGGGCGGTGGGCTGAAGTCGGCATTTAAGCGCATTTTAGATTTAGGGATGGTTCGTGCTGTCGTGATCTGATCCGACGCGGCGATTCAGGTTGCCTGGGCGATTGGCCTGGTGGCTGTGGGGAGTGTGTCCGGTTCCGGGCACGGTGGATTAAAAAATAACGTGAGGGAAATTATGAAGCGTTTTATCGCCCTGTTCGTGGTGCTGGGTGCGGTTCTGCTGGCGGCACCAGGCGTCATCGGGTATCAGGTGGAACCCCATTACCAGGGCCTGATGCAGCAGTTCGCAAAAGGTGGGGTTAACCTGGTGTCTCAGGAGTACCAGCGCAACTGGTTTGGTGCCGAGAGCCGGGCCGATTTTGTCATCACCCTGCCGGCCGGGCCGGAGGGCGGCGAACCGGAGCAGCTCACTTTTTCCCTGGTAAGTCACATCACCCACGGCCCGTTGACCAGCAGTGGATTGCATCTGGCCGATATCCAGAGCGATATCCGGGTGGATGGTGAGGCGCTGTTGCCGGCCGATTATGACGCTACTATCACCACCCTGGTGGGCATCATGGGCGACGGTGTGACGCGGATCGACCTGCCGGCCAGTGATATTCCGGCCAGTGGGGAACGGCCGACCATTCACTTTGGTGGCATACAGGGGGAGATGCGATTCAACGCCGAGTTCACGCAGGTGGAGGCCAATATGGCTATGCCCACGCTGCGGATGGAGCAGGCGGACGGGCAATTTCTGGAAATCAGTGATGTGACGGTCGATACCGGCTCCCAACTGGATGCTTCCGGTCTGATGCTGGGCGGCGGACGTCTGTCGATCAGTCATATCGGCCTGCGGGGTCAGCAGGATGACACCCGGTTGGAGATACGTCAGCTGGACATTGATGCGCAGAGCGAGATGACCGGCAGTGGGGTCGCTGCCTCAGCCAGTTACCAGCTGGAGCAGATGGAGGTCAATGGAACCCGCTATGGGCCGGCCCGTATCCAGTTGGGCGTCGGTAACCTGTCGTCACCGGCGCTGCTGGAGATACAGCAGGCGATGGATGAGATCAACACCCAGCAGTTATCGGAGCAGGAGAAGGGACGGGCAGTGCTGAGTGTGCTGATGGGTAATGCGCCGGCTCTGTTGAAGGGCGATCCGCTACTGACGATTGACCATTTGTCTATACAGACTCCCGATGGACAGATCTCCGGAAATCTCTCCTTGCAGTCGGTGGGCCTGGAGTTGAAGGAGATCGGTAATGGCCCCGCGTTGCTCAACAAGCTGGTGGCGGAGGCCTCTCTGCAGATGCCCCGGCCACTGCTGGAGCTGCTGCTGAGCAAGAAGCTGGAAGCTGATCTGTTGCGCCAGTTTGAACAGCGCCGCTTGATCGATCCCGACAGCAAGGTGCCGGGCCCGGAACAGATCAGCGAGATGGCCGACTCTTTGGGCAGTCGTCAGCTGACCCAGATGCTGGGCCAGGAGATTGTGGTGGCCCAGGACGGTATGATTTCCACCCGGGCAACCCTGTCCGGCGGCTTGCTGAACGTCAACGGCAAGACCATCCCCCTGCCCCAGGCGCCCCAATAACCGCTTCACCATAGGGCTCAGGCCCGCCGGACAGATACTCCGGCGGGCCTGAGCCGATCCTTACTGATTAGGCTTTCAGCGGTTTCTTTCGCCCATCATCTGCTCGATGATCGGGGTCAGAATGATCTCCATGGCCAGCCCCATCTTGCCGCCCGGGACCACCAGTGAATTACGCCGCGACATGAACGAGTCGTGCAGCATGGAGAGCAGGTAGGGGAAGTCGATGTGGAACTTCTTCGGATCCCGGAAGCGGATCACCACGAAACTTTCGTCCGGGCTGGGGATATCCCGGGCGATGAACGGATTCGAGGTATCCACCGTGGAGACCCGCTGGAAGTTGATGTCGGTTCGGGAGAACTGCGGTGTGATGTAGTTGATGTAATCGGGCATGCGTCGCAGGATCGTGTCCACGATCGCTTCTGCCGAGTAGCCGCGCTCCGCATTGTCCCGATGAATCTTCTGAATCCACTCCAGATTGACGATAGGCACAACCCCGATCAACAGATCCACATACTGGGCCACATTGGCCTCATCGGTTACCACGCCACCGTGCAGACCCTCGTAAAACAGCAGGTCGGTCTCGCTGGGAATATCCTCCCAGGGGGTGAACTGTCCCGGTCCCAGGTTGGTCCCCAGGCGGGCGTTGTGCTCGGCCGCTTCCTCTTCACTATGCAGGTAGTAGCGCTTCTTGCCGGTGCCGTGTTCGCCGTAGGATTTGAACAGGTTCTCCAGTTCGTTAAACAGGTTGGAGGCGGGGCCGAAGTGACTCAGGTTCTCGCCCCGTTTTGACGCCTCGGCGACGGCCTCGCGCATGGCGAAGCGGTCGTAACGGTGAAAGCTGTCGCCTTCGATTATGGCTGGAGTCACCCCGTCACGGTAGAAAATGTGTTCAAAGGCGCGCTTGACAGTTGAGGTCCCCGCGCCGGATGAGCCGGTAACGGCAACGATCGGATGTTGTTTGGACATAATAATCCCCTGAGTCTTTGACTTATTCTCCAGATCCCACCAATTCTGACAGTGGCGAAGCGTCAGGAGAAGTAACAATATTTTTCCTTATCTATAAGCTGCTATTATGCTTATCGTTGTTATTATCAGTCTGCATATACTGATTTTAGCTCGGTGAGTATGGGGCGTTGACCAGGCGGCTGCAACGGATCCGCCGTGGCAGGGGGCCTGTCAGCGGAGGGTGGTCGGGTTTCTCTGCCCCATGAGCAGCAGCAGTCCGCGCATCAGCTGGGCAGGGGAAGGGGGGCAGCCGGGAATCTTCAGATCCACCGGCAACACATTTTCGATCGCCCCGCAGGAGGCGTAGCTGACGCCGAACTCACCACCGTCGCAGGCACAATCACCACTGGCGATCACATAGGATGGCTTCGGCATGGCCTGGTAGGTATCGATCAGTGCTGACTCCATATGCCGGCTGACCGGCCCGGTCACCAGCAGGGCGTCGGCGTGGCGCGGCGAGGCGACAAAATGGACTCCGTACTGCTCGATACCGTAGTAGGGATTGTTTAGCGCGTGGATCTCCAGTTCACACCCGTTGCAGGAGCCGGCATCCACCATCCGGATGGCCAGGCTGCCGCGAAACTGCCTGTCCACCATGCGTTTCAGCTCGGGTGCCAACTGGCCAATCTCGCTATCGTCCGCCGGCTTCTCAGTGACGATGCCGGTTTTCAGAATTTTATAAAACATACCCAACATGATTACAGATCCTGCCCCGAGTAGGAGCCGTTGACCGATTTATTGCAGACCGGGAAGTCCGGCACGATGTTGTCCTGGATCAGCTGTTCAAGGGCCGGCCAGTTGAGCCAGCTGGGATCACGGGGGAAGAAGCGACTGACCCGTCCGGTCTCATCCAGCGCCAGGTAGCTGATGATCTCTCCACGCCAGCCATCCACTATGCCGATGCCCTGGCCACCCCGGCCTTCGGGTAACGGGCTGCGAAGTTCGCCCGGCTCCAGGCGCTGGATAAATTGCCGGATCAGCTCCAGGGAGGCAGTGATCTCCTCGGCCCGGATCTTGGCCCGGGCGGCTACGTCCCCGGCCCGGTAGCCCGGCACGCGCACCTTGACCTGCTGATAGGGCGCATAGGGGGCATCCCGGCGTACATCAAAATCGAGCCCGGAGGCGCGTCCTACATAGCCCAGGCAACCCAGCTCAGCGGCCCATTCAGGGGTCAGCCGGCCGGTGGTCATCAGTCGATCCTCCAGGGACTCGGAGCGCTCCATAATCTCGATCAGGTGGGCCACTTCGGACTCCAGTTCACGGCAGCAGGCGAGCATCTCCTGTTGCCCTGCCTGGTCCAGATCCACGGCCACACCGCCCGGAACAACCCGGTCCATCAGCAGCCGGTGGCCGAACAGCCGGTCATTCTCCCGCAATAGCAGCTCCCGCAGTCGGCCTAGCTGATACAGCGGGAAGGAGAAACCCACATCGTTACAGATCGCGCCAATGTCCCCCAGGTGGTTGGCGATCCGTTCCCGCTCCGCCAGGATGGCCCGGAGCAGGGCCGCCCTGGGGGGGATTTCGACCCCCAATGCCCGCTCGATTCCCATGCAGGCTGCCCAGCCATGTGCCACGGTGGAATCCCCGGAGACCCGGGCCGCCAGGCGGGTCAGTTGGTCAGGGGTACGACCCTGGGCCAGCTTTTCGATGCCTTTGTGTACATAACCCAGGTGTTTCTCCAGGTTGATGATCTTTTCACCCACCGCCTGGAAGCGGAAATGCCCCGGTTCGATGATGCCCGCATGCACCGGCCCCACCGCCACTTCGTAGACTGCGTTGCCGCTGGCCCGCAGGAACGGATAGCTGTCATCCGGCGGGGTTGGGGAGGGGGACTTCGGCGCCTGCCAGTCACGACGCAACGGATAGTCGTCCTCGTTCCAGGCCTGGTGCCGGGTCCAGCGGCGGTTATCCAACTGGCCCCGGAAACCGATCCCGAGCAGGTCATGGGTGTGCCGTTGAGGGCGGTCGGCGGCCGGATAGATATGGGCAATGGAGTCCAGTTCCGGCTCCTCCAAACTGGTCACCAGCAACAGGTAGTGCCCCTCCTGTTCCAGACAGGTGAAGGCATCGAAGCCCGTGGCTTGCTCCACCGCCCAGAAGGCGGCCCAGCGCATCGACAGCCCTTTGCAGAGCGCTACCGCGGAAGTCCAGGCGGCGGGCGCCACCCGCAGCAGATGGGCAGGTGCCAGACGCTGTTCATCCTCATCGATCAACTGGATCCGGGCCTCCGCAAAGCGGCCCTTCACATCACTCAGCCAGGTATCACTCATAGCAGACCGCTCCCGGAAATCAGTACGGTGGCCTGGTCAAACCAGTGGGCCAGAAAGTCGGGGATGGAGAGCCCCAGCCAGAGTACCAGGGCCAGATGCAGAACCACCGGCCAGACCGTCACCTTGATCGGTGCCAACCCCTCCGGCCTGTTGCCGAACACCATGGGATGGAGGTGACGAAACAGCCCGGCGAATGCCACGCCAAGACCGACCAGCAGGGGAACGGTCAACCAGGGCCACTGCTGCATGGTGGCGCTGAGCAGCAGAAACTCGCTGGTGAACACCCCAAACGGAGGAAAGCCGGCAATCGCCAGGGTGCCGATCAGCAGTCCCCAGCCGATCGATGGCTGGGTCTGGATCACGCCGCGTATGTGGTCGATGGTCTGGGTTCCGGATAGTTGGCTGGCCTGGCCGACGGTGACGAAAATGGCTGACTTGGTCAGGGAGTGAACCGTCATGTGCAGCAGGGCGCCAAAGGTGGCCAGTGGCCCACCGAGACCAAAGGCGAAAGTCATCAGCCCCATATGTTCGATGGAGGAGTAGCTGAACAGTCGCTTGATATCCCGCTGGCGATGCAGAAACAGGGCGGCCACGATAAATGACAGCAGGCCGAAACTCATCATCAGGTAACCGGCCAGGTGGGGTGTGTGCTGTTCACCCCCCGCCAGGGCACTGTCCACCAGTACCTTGACACGTACCACCGCGTACAGCGCCACGTTGAGCAGCAGGCCGGAGAGTACCGCCGACATGGGTGTCGGTCCCTCCGAGTGGGCGTCCGGCAGCCAGTTATGCAGCGGCACCAGGCCGATCTTGGTGCCGTATCCCACCAGCAGGAACACAAAGGCGATGGCCATCACCGTGGGTTCAAGCTCGGTGGCATGTTCGATCAAAGTACTCCACAGCATCGCCTGATCCGGATCCGGTGTCACCTTGGCCGCCGCCAGGTAGACCAGTACGGTGCCGAACAGCGCCTGGGCAATACCAACACCACACAGGATGAAATACTTCCAGGCTGCCTCCACCGAGGCCGGGGTCCGGTAGAGACTGACCAGCAGCACGGTGGCCAGGGTGGCTCCCTCCAGTGCCACCCAGAGTACCCCCAGGTTATTGGTGGTGAGGGCCAGCAGCATGGTAAACACGAAGGCCTGAAAACTGGCGTGGTAGAGGCGCATCTGTGGCGCCGAGACCCGACCGATTTCAAACTCGTGCATCATGTAGGTGCGGGAGAAAACCGACGTGGTAAAACTGACCAGGTTGGTCAGGGCCACCAGGTAGACATTGAATGCATCGATATAGAAATGTTCATTGCCAAATGCGCCCTGGCGCAGTGCCACGTCGGCCAGCCAGAGGGACAACAGGAACGCGACTCCACTGATCAGAATGTTGAGCCGGGACGCCAGGCTGGTGCCGGGAAGCAGCGCCAGCAGGAGACTGCCCAGTAACGGGGTGATCAGTGTCCAGAGCAGGGCACTCATTCGTCCACCTCCGTCAGTTGATTGAGCATATCCACATCCAGTGATTCGATACTGTCCCGGATATGGAAGAAAAAGATGCCGAACACAACGGCGGCGATCAGCACGTCAAACGCCACCCCCAGCTCCACCACCATGGGCATGCCCTGGGTGGCGGTGAGGGCGCCGAAGAAGAGGCCGTTCTCCAGTGACATGAAACCCACCACCTGGGTTACCGCCTTGCGCCGGGTGACCAGCATCAGCATGGCCAGCATGACGACCGCCAGGCTGATGGCGATGGCGTCCCGGGAGATCGATTCGGCAAAGCGCTGGATTGGCAGGGCGACGCTGTAGCAGAAAATCACCAGTGCCCCGGCGGCAATCAGCACCACGCCCGGATGCAGCACGCTGTCCAGGTCCCGCAGGATGCCCAGCTTCCTCGCCTGCCGGGTCAGCAACCAGGGGATAAACCAGACCTTCAGAAGCAGGGTCATGGCGGCGGAATAGAGCAGGTGGTACTCATGGGTATCCAGCGCCACCAGTGTTGTGACCACCACAATCAGGAACCCCTGCAGGGCGAACAGCCGGATGGTGGCCACCACCCGGGATTGGGCCAGCAGTGCAAAGGATGAAACCAGCACCATGGCGGCCAGGGTCAGGATCGACTGCTCGGTCAGGGTCAGGTGGCTGTATGTGTCCAGGTAGCCGTTCATTTTGCCGACTCCAGAATGATGAAGCTCAACATGCCGATCATGGCCAGGGAAAAACTCATGGCCAGGAAGGTGGGCACCCTGAACAGACGCATCTTGGCCACCGCCGTTTCACCAACCGCCAACAGCGCGCCCAGGATGGGCAGTTTGATGGCCAGCGCCACCAGGGCGATACCCAGGCTGGCAAACGAGGCTTCGGTAGCGATCCCCCAGGGAAAGAAGAGATCCATAATCAGCACGCTGTAGATCACCAGTTTCAGTTGGGCGGCCAGTTCCATCAACGCCAGATGCCGGCCGCTGTACTCCAGGATCATCGCCTCATGGATCATGGTCAGCTCCAGATGGGTGGCCGGGTTGTCAATCGGTATGCGGGCGTTCTCTGCAATACCCACCATCACCAGGGCGATCAAGGCGAACAGCATGGAGGGCCGTAACACCAGTTCCTGGTTCAGGTTGTACTCGATCAGGGTGGACAGGTTGGTGCTGGAGGCCACCATGGAGAGGGTGAAAACCACCATCAGCATGGCCGGTTCCGCCAGTGCCGAGATGGTCATCTCCCGGGATGAGCCCATGCCGCCAAACGTGGTCCCTACGTCCATCCCGGCCAGGGCCATGAAAAACCGGGCCAGGGCGAACAGGCCGACCAGCACGATGGCATCCGCCATGGCGTTGATCGGTTGATTCAGGATCAGCAACGGCACCACCGATGCCGCCAGCACCATGCAGCCGCAGACAATATAGGGGGCGCCGCGGAACAGTGGCGAAGCGTTATCCGCCAGCAGCACGGTCTTGCTGGTCAGGCGCAGCAGATCCCGGTAGGGCTGCAGCAGTGAGGGCGGACGACGGTTCTGCAGATGACATTTCAGCCATTTAATCCATCCGGTGAACAGCGGGGCCAGCAAGACAAACAGGGCGGTCTGCAGCCAGACAAACAACCAGTCGGCAGGATTCAGGAAATCAACCATAGCAATACCACCAGGGTTACAAAGGAGTAGACAAGATAGTGCCGCAGGTTACCGGTCTGCAGTCGGCCCACCTTGCGCGAGCTGAACTGAATCAGTTTCGCCGCTGGCTGATACAGCCAGCGCCAGGTGATATCTTCCACCTGCAACTGATAGCTCAAGGACTTCGGATAGCTGGCCAGTCTGTTGGAGAGTTCACGCTGCTGCAGCTGTTGCAGTCGCCACACCGGCCGGAAGACCCGTTTGATCGGCATTACAAAGCCGGTGCCGGAGTACTGCATATTGGCGGTCTGCCGACCAAAGCCGCAACCCCAGGCGGGGCCGCGCTGGATCGGCTGGAGCTTCCGGTGTTTGCACAGCAGCAGGTAGACACTGCCCCAGGTCAGCAGAGCCAGGGAGATGCCAAACAGCACCATCGGGCCACTGTAGCTGGCCACCTCCGGTTTTACCGGTGTCAGCCAGATCCAGCCATGGGCTGTGGCGGCGGTGATATGGCTGCCGGTCAGCCCGGCTGCCACACGGCCCAGGATGGTTACGGTGGAGGTGCCCAGTACACCAAACACCAGGCAGAGCCCGGCCAGCAGGCCCTGGGCCCAGAGCATGCCCCGGGTGCCCTCCCGGGCGTGCTTGACCCGCCGGGAGCGGGGCTGGCCCAGGAACACCACGCCGTAGAGCTTGACGAAACAGGTGGCCGCCAGGGCACCGGTCAGGGCCAGCATTGCGGCGGTGATCGGAATGACCGCCCGCAGGACGCCGCTCTCCAGAATAGTCGCCTGCAGGGCGGTCTGGAACGTCAGCCATTCAGAGACAAAGCCGGTAAACGGTGGCAGGGCCGAAATACTGATACAGCCGCAGAGAAAGAACAGGGCGGTCCAGGGCATACGGTGGATCAGCCCGCCCATTTTCCCCATGTCATGCTCATGGGTCTGTTGCAGCACCGTGCCCACGCCAAGGAACAGCAGGCTCTTGAACAGGGTGTGGCTGAGGGCATGGTAGAGCGCTGCGATCAGCCCCAATGAGCCCAGTTTCGGATGTCCGGCGGCGATGAACAGCACCGACAGCCCCAGGCCGATGAAGATAATCCCGACGTTCTCCACCGATGAGTAGGCCAGCAGCCGTTTCACATCGTTCTGCATCAGGGCATAGAGCACACCGAACAGGGCGGTAATACTGCCGACCACCAGCAGCACCACGCCCCAGCTGGAGTGCAGGGTGCCGATCAGGTCGAACGTCATGCGCACGAATCCGTAGATCGCCACCTTCAGCATGACGCCGGACATCAGGGCGGAGATATGGGACGGGGCGACCGGATGGGCCTCCGGCAGCCAGGCGTGCAGCGGAAAGATGCCGGCCTTCATGCCGAAACCGAGCAGTCCCAGGGTGAAGGCGACCGAGGCCCAGACCGGGCTGAGCTGTATCTGACGGAAGGCGTCAAAAGTGAAATCCTGGGCGAATGAGGCGAAGATGCCGAAGCTGAGCAGAATCAGCACCGCGCCGATCTGGGCCATCAGCAGATAGAGAAACGCCGCCCGTCGGTTGGCCGGTTGATGGTGCTGAAAGGCTACCAGGAAGTAGCTGGAAACCGACATCAGCTCCCAGGCGATCAGAAAGGAGAACGCATCATCCGCCAGCAGGACCAGCTGCATGCCGATGATAAACAGCATGGTCATCAGGCCCAGCAGTCGCAGCGAGTAGGGGCCGCGTTGGTATTCCCGTATATAGCCGGGGCCGAACAGGCTGCTGGCGAACACCCCCAGACCGATGAGGGAGAGAAAGAATGCCGACAGGGCGTCCATGTGCAGATGCCACGGCAGCCAGGGTAGTCCCAGGGGCAGGGTGGTGCTGAAGCCGGGCGCACCCAGCAATACCGGACCGGCGGCCAGCAGGGTGGCCAGTCCGGACAACCCCATGAGCGGAAACACCAGGCCGGTTATCCAGGCGCGTCGCCGCCCCACCAGCAGGGCGCTGAGCGCCGCTGCAAACAGGAGACAGAAGGAGGCGCCCAGCAGCGTGGCGACTGACAAATCAGGCATTTTTATTCACCATTGCTGATCACACCTTCAGACGTACACCGCGCCCGCCCGTGTCGCTGACCATACCTTCGGAAAGCAGAATGACACCCGCTGCATCCAGCGCCTCCACCACCCTGACCAGCGATTCCACATTACCGCGCACATTGCCGGTGCTCCCTTCCATGCGTTGAATCGTTGGCACCGAGAGCCCGCACGCCTGGGCCAGCTGTTTCTGATCCATACCCAACAGGGCGCGCGCCGCTTTTATCTGAGCGGATGTAATCATAGATAATCACTCATTGTTTATATATTAAAGTTAACTAATGCTGCTTAAAATATGATAAGTGATATATAAAACATGCACAATGGCAATCTGAGCCGGCCTTGTTGCAGCGGGGCAAAAAAGGACACGATGAATGGTGTCGGTGGCTTTAAACAGTGCAGTGGGGCGCTGTTATGCTCCTTGATAGGGCGGAGATATTGCTGATAAGCTCTGATTATCGATTCGTCCTGCAGTCTGCTACAGCGGGCCGCCAGGCGGTTAATCCCAGTTTAAGTTCCATGTTTGCTGCCGGGAGAGGTTGGTTGCCAACGGGCGGCCTTGCGCCGCTATGGCGAAGTGGCCCGGTGGGGAAATCAGCGGCGGTGCGTTCTCGCCCGAACCGCGCTGTGTCGACCCGTTGCCGGGCGACCAATAATTATAATTTTGTATTTGGGGTATGACGGTTGATGGAATCTGCGGTCTCGTTGGAGAAGAAGGAATCGCTCAGGCTGGATCTGAAAAAGATAGTCGCGGCGCTGGTTTTCCTGCTGGTGGCCATCGCCTTGGCCCGGGTCGTGCCGACGATCCAGATCGCCTGGGTGACGGCCCTGTTACTCCTTACTATCTACCTGTTCGCATTTGAAGTGGTTGGCGTGGA
This sequence comes from Sedimenticola thiotaurini, assembly GCF_001007875.1. NCBI lineage: Bacteria > Pseudomonadati > Pseudomonadota > Gammaproteobacteria > Chromatiales > Sedimenticolaceae > Sedimenticola > Sedimenticola thiotaurini. Next base: position 3,409,276 of record NZ_CP011412.1, read on the forward strand.
TGTGGCGGCGCTGACCGTCATGGTACTGCTTGGACTGACCAGCCTGCTGGCGCCCATGATGGGGCTGTCGGAGGGGCTGGTATCCAATATCCACCTGTTTGATGGATTCTCAAGTAATGCGGTGGTCTCCATTATCGCCGTGATGATTATCGGCGCCGGACTGGACAAGACCGGGTTGATGAGCAAGGTGGCGGCACTCATTCTCGATCTGGGGGGTAGCACCGAGAAGCGCATCATCCCGATCATCTCGGGCACCGTGGCGATCATCTCCTCTTTTATGCAGAACGTCGGCGCTACCGCGCTGTTCCTGCCGGTGGTGAGCCGTATCTCCGCCCGCTCCGGCCTGCCCATGTCGCGCCTGCTGATGCCGATGGGTTTCTGTGCCATCCTGGGTGGCACGGTCACCATGGTCGGTTCCTCCCCACTGATCCTGCTCAACGATCTGATACTCACATCCAACCGGGCGCTGCCGGCGGATCAGCAGATGGAGGTATGGTCACTCTTCTCTGTTACCCCGATCGGTGTGGCGCTGGTGATCACCGGCATCATCTATTTTGTGCTGGCCGGGCGTTTCGTGCTGCCGGTTGCCGGCGGCGACAGCGGTACCAGCGGCACCAATTCCATGGAGTATTTTCAGCGTATCTACGATATCGATTACGCCCTGTTTGAAGTGGTTGTACCACCGGGCAGTGATCTGATCGGCACCATGCTGGATGACGTGGAGACCGAGTACCGTGTCCGGGTGATCGCCACCAAGGGCAGCGGCGGGCGGGTGCGCATCGGCCGTGGCGACCTGGCGCGGGATTTTGCCATTGAGAGCGGCATGGTACTGGGTGTACTGGCCTCGCCCAAGCATCTGGCCGGTTTCGTGGAGAAATTTCAACTGCGGTTGCGCAATGGCCTCAAATCGTTTGCCGAATCGCTCGCCTCCACCAAGGCCGGTATTGCGGAACTGGTTATTCCACCCGGTTCACAGCTGATCGGCAAAAGCGCCCGTGATGTCTGGCTGCGCAAGACCTATGGCATCGCCATGGTGGCGTTACATCGAAATGGGGAAACCCTGCAGGAGGGTGACCATATCCGGGATCTGCCGCTCAAGGCCGGGGATACCCTGGTGGTACACACCACCTGGGATTCCCTGGTGCGCCTGGAGTCGGACCGTAACTTCGTGGTGGTCACCACCGAGTACCCCCATGAGGAGACCCGTCCGCAGAAAGTGGGATGGGCGGCGCTGTTTTTTTTCATCGCCCTCTCCCTGGTGCTGTTCAGCGATATCCGGCTCTCCATCGCCCTGCTCACCGGAGCCATCGGCATGGTGCTGTCCGGTGTACTGAAGATCGAGGAGGCCTATTCAGCGGTCTCCTGGAAAACGGTGTTTCTGCTGGCCAGTCTGATCCCGCTGGGATTGGCGGTGGAGACCAGTGGTACCGCCCGCTGGATCGCCGAGCAGACCATCTCGGTGGTGGGGGAGATGCCGGTCTGGGTGATACAGAGCGCCGTGGCAGTGTTGGCCACCTTCTTCACCCTGGTGATGTCCAACGTGGGGGCCACCGTACTGCTGGTTCCCCTGGCGGTGAATATCGCCATCGGTGTGGGTGCTGACCCATCGGTGTTTGCCCTGACGGTGGCCATTGCCACCTCCAACTCCTTCATTATCCCGACCCACCAGGTGAATGCCCTGATCATGGGGCCGGCCGGTTACCGGGTGCCGGACTTCATGCGCGCCGGCGGTATCATGACCCTGCTGTTCCTGGTGGTGATGATCGGTATGATGAACCTGCTGTTCTGATTAACCCCGGTGGTCCGTCCGGATCGCCGGCTGGTCTGCTGTGGAGATTCCCTGGTGCCTCGGGAGTTGACTGATTGGACAGGTCAGAACAGGCGGGCATTCAACCAGAGATGGGTAAGCACGCTGGCGATATAGGCGAGCAGAATCACCGGTGTCCATTTCAGATGGCTGAAAAAGGTGTAGTTGCCATTGGACTGGGCCATCAGCGCCACGCCCGCCGCCGACCCGATCGCCAGCAGAGAGCCGCCGGTACCCACCCCCAGGGTGGCCAGCAACCACTGGCCCCGGGACATGTCCGGCATCATCGCCAGTACGCTGTACATGGTGGGGATATTCTCCAGTACCGATGATGCCAGCCCGACCGCAATATTGGCCGGGGTGTGTCCCCACTGGTTGTACATGACATCGGAAGTGATAGCCAGGTAGCCGATATAACTGAGTCCGCCAACCGACAGTGCCACCCCGTAGATGAACAGCAGCGTGTCCCACTCCACCCGGGCGACCCGGACGAATACATCAAACGGATTCCTGCCGTCGATCGGGATGGGCGACGCCAACTGCTCCGCATCCGCCACTCCCGCCTCCCGGTAGCGGTGGGTTTTTTTCAGGTAGTAACCGAAGAACTGCAGGTAGGCAAGACCGGTCAGCATACCGATCACCGCGGGCAGGTGCAGCACTCCCCGGAAGAAGACTGCGGTGGCGATGGTGCAGAAAAACAGCACTATGATACGCCGTGCGCCCCGCCGCATACCGGCCGCTTCCTGCAGGGGTTCAGGTCGCCCAGTGGGAACCGCGAAGTGCATGGCGCAGGCGGGAATCAGGAAGTTGATCAGGGATGGAATGAACAGGTTAAAGAAGCTCCAGAAGTCCAGGATTCCATTGCTGGTCTGGACATTCTGTTGCCAGATGATCAGGGTGGTAATGTCGCCAAACGGGCTGAATGCACCACCGGCATTGGCAGCGATCACCACGTTCAGACAGCCCAGGCTGATGAAGCGTCCATTGGTCGGCGCAACCGCCACTACCAGCGCACCCACCAGCATGGCGCTGGCGAGGTTATCCAGGAACGGTGACAGGACGAAGGTGATAATGCCGCTGCTCCAGAACAGTCCGCGATAACTGAGCCCCCGGTTCCCCACCCAGGCGCGCAGCGTCTTGAATACCTGGCGCTCCCCCAGCGCGTTGATGTAGGTCATCACTACCAGCATCAACAGCATCAGTTCCACGTAGTGCAGCAGGTTTTCCCGTACGCTCTCTTCCGCTTCCACCGAGCTGCCGGTTGCCATGGCGTACCAGCCGATCAGCGCCCAGATAATGCCAGCGGTGACCACTACCGGCTTGGACTTGCGAAGATGGGTATACTCTTCGAGGCTGGCCAGCAGAATGGCAAAGATGAAGACGATGAGGGCGAGGTAGCCGCTCCAGTGAGCGGTCATGGGGGGTAGTGATTGATTTATATCGGCCGCAAGAGCGGTGCCGCTGCCCAGTAGCAGTGGTGGGAAGACCCATCTTGCGATTGTTCGAGTGGTCTGCATATTATCGCTGGATGCCACGGAACCAGCGCCTATGATACGGAAATGTTGGCACGGGGGCCACCGGCAGTTGTCACTGCCGGTGGTTCTGTGTCGAATCAGAACAGGGCCGAGTTGATCCAGATATGGACATAGATACTGGCTGCGTAACCGAGCGCGATGGCCGGTGCCCATTTCAGGTGGCCGAAGAAGGTGTAACGACCCCGTGCCTGACCCATCAGCGCCACGCCGGCGGCGGAGCCAATAGAGAGCAGTGAGCCGCCCACACCGGCGGTCAGAGTGACCAGCAGCCACTGCCCCATGGACATATCCGGCTGCATGGTGAGCACCGCAAACATAACCGGAATGTTATCCACAATGGCAGACAGCAGACCGACAATTACATTGGCGTAGGTGGGGCCCAGTTGTACATACATCAGTTCGGAGGTGAGTGACAGATAGCCCAGGAATCCCAGGCCGCCTACGCAGAGCACTACACCATAGAAGAAGAGCAGGGTGTCCCACTCGGCCCGGGCAATCTTGTTGAAGACATCAAATGCCACCAGGTCGCCCATCTGGCTGTCGTGCTCCAGTTCAATAGCGGCTTCACCATTGCCGTTGCTCTCCCGGTGATAGGTCTTCTTCAGGAAAAAGCCGAAGAACTGCAGGTAGGCCAGGCCGGTGAGCATGCCGACAACCGGCGGCATGTGCAGGAAGTTGTGGAAACTGACCGCCGTCACGATAGTCAGCAGGAACAGCACGATAATGCGGCGTGCACCGCGCTTCATGGCCACCGCCTTGCCGCCGGCACCGGGCTGCTCATTGGGTACCGCGAAATGCATGATGGAGGCCGGCACCAGCCAGTTGACCATGGATGGCACGAACAGCACAAAGAAGGTACCGAAGCCAACTACGCCCTGGGGAGTCTCAATCGCCTTCTGCCATACCATCAGGGTGGTGATGTCCCCAAACGGGCTGAATGCCCCGCCGGCATTGGCGGCGACCACGATATTGATACAGGCCAGCAGGATAAACTTGCTGTTGCTGCCACCCACCGCCAGTACCACTGCGCACATCAGCAGGGCGGTGGTGAGGTTGTCCGCCACCGGAGAGATGAAGAAGGCCAACAGGCCGGTAATCCAGAACAGTTTCCTGAAGCCGAATCCCCGCACCACCAGCCAGGAGCGCAGCGCCTCGAATACGTTCCGTTCATCCATGGCGTTGATGTAGGTCATGGCCACCAGCAGGAACAGCATCAGCTCGGCGTATTCCAGCAGATTGTGCCGCACCGCCGCCTCGGCCTCGGTGGTGAAGCCGTGGCTGGCGTAGTACCAGGCGATCATTGACCAGATCAGGCCAGCCGCCAGGATGACCGGCTTCGATTTACGCAAGTGGGTAAACTCTTCGGCCATCACCAGCAGGTAGGCCAGGGCGAAGATGGCAATAGCTGTATAACCCACCCAGTGACTGGTCAGGTCCATATTGTGGCCGCCGGATGCGGCGGCCAGGGCCGCGCCGGGCAGGACTGCCAGCAGAACAAACAGGAATTTAAGGGCATGGATCACAACGATTGCTCCTCGACTCAAGATGGGGGCTATGGGTGTAAACAGGCGGGCCGGACCGTGAAACGGCGCTGGCCGCTGGAAAAACAGGTGCAACTTTATACCATTTTAGCCCCTTGGTGTGGAGGGGTATGTGCGCATGGTTGAGGCTTCAGACGGCGCTGAAGGGGCTATTTGGAGAAGAAAATGTCCCCATAGTATGCGTGTGCCTGCTGACCCGAGTTGTCGGTGTCAGTCATTATGGCGACAACATCCACGTAACGGACCGATGTGCCGAAGAAGCGTTGGAAATCCGACTGCACGTTACGCCGCTCGCTATAGAACTTGCCCGGGCTGTCGGCGGTGGAGCGGACCGCAATCATCTGCGCCTGACTGGAGAAGGCGTTGAGCCAGGTCGATTCGGCCGGTTGGCTGCTGGACCAGACATAGTTGAGAGCTTTGGTTCGCCACGGCAGTAGTCCGCCCTTTTTCACCACATAGATGCGGGCGCTGTAGTCATCGCCCCTCTTGCTTCGTTCGTCCAGCCGATTCAGTGGCTGTTCCACCCGCCAGCGCCAGTTGAGATAGGGCGTCTCCTCCAGATCCACCCGGATCTCTTTGAAAAGGCCGGATGCGGTGCCGTGGCTTTGGGCGCTGATCACAGGAATGCCATCCAGCGCGGTGATCCGGTACCGGGTGTTGCCCTTGAAGGTGTGTTCCTCCCAGCCATCCAGTCCCTCGTCGATAATGTTGGAGATCTGTACATCAGCCGCCAGGGGGGCAGACAGGAGAGCATTCAGCAACAAGGCGGCCAACAGGGGTGTCTTGAAAGTCATGTGTGGCTCTCCGGTAGCATCTTGCCGGGATTGAGAATGCCCAGGGGATCAAACTGTTGTCGGATGGCGTGCATCAGTTGCAGGGTGGCGGGTTCGATCTCCCGATCGACAAAGTCGCGTTTTTCCAGCCCCACCCCATGCTCACCGGAGAGCGTGCCGCCCAGTTGCAGCACCAGGTCAAAGGTGCGGCCGAGGCATTCGTGGGCGCGGGCCATCTTCTCCGGGTCGTCCGGATCGGTCAGCAGATTGACATGGATATTGCCATTCCCGGCGTGGCCGAAATTGACGATCTGGATGTCGTACTCATGTGACAACTGTGCCAGCCCGCTGATCAGGTCCGGGATGCGTGATACCGGTACCACCACATCCTCGTTGATCTTTTTCGGCGCAATATTGCGCAGGGCGGGAGAGAGGGCCTTGCGGGTGCGCCAGAGTTGGTCAACCTCCTGTTCGCTGTTGGCCACTTCGATATCGATCACCCCTTCGACCCGGGCGGCTTCTGTTACCGCCTGCAGTGATTCGGTCAATCCATGGGCCGGTCCGTCCACTTCCACCATCAGCAGGGCACCCACCGTATCCGGCAGTTCCAGGTCGGAGTAGCTGCGTACCATGTTGAGGGAGGCACCATCCATGAACTCCAGGGCACAGGGTGTGATCGGCTGAGCCATGATGGCGGAGACCGCCCGGGCGGCTGCATGCATGTCCCGATAGGTGGCGCGGAAGGTGGTCTTGGCTTCCGGCAGGGGGGTCAGTTTCAGTACCGCTTCGGTAATGATGGCCAGGGTGCCCTCCGAACCGATCAACAGGCGGGTCAGGTCGTAACCCACCACGCCCTTGGTGGTGATAACCCCGGTCCTGATCTCCGTACCGGCACCGGTAACGGCCTGCAGTCCCAGGGTGTTCTCCCGGGGAGTATTGTATTTGACCGCCCGGGGACCGGCGGAATTGTAGGCCAGGTTGCCGCCGACGGTGCAGATTGCCGCGCTGGTGGGGTCGGGTGGCCAGAAGAAACCGTAGGGTTGCAGAGCCTGCTGCAGGGCCTGGTTGGTGACGCCGGGCTCCACCCGGGCGATCCGGTTGGCCGGGTCGATCTCCAGGATGCGGTCCATCCGTTCCAGAGAGAGAATAATGCCGCCCCGGTCCGGTACCGTGGCGCCGGTGGTTCCGGTCCCCTTGCCCCGGGCGATCAGGGGAATCTGCCGCCGGTTGCAGAGCGCCACGATCTCCCGTATCTGCGCATGGCGGGTGGCGAACACCACCGCCTGGGGCAGGGCGTGCCGGCGGCTGTTGTCATAGCCGTAGGGCCAGCAGTCCCCCGGGTCGGTCAATACCGCTTCGGACCCGACAATAGTGATCAACTCCTGCTGCAGGTCCTCACGAATCGGTTTCTCTGCCGGCTGGCTAGATATATTCAAAGACCTTTACCACCTTGGTGACGCCACTCAGATAACGGATTTTCTCCACCACTGCTGCCGCCTCTTCTGGTGTCACCATACCCATCAGGTAGACCACGCCCTTCTCGGTGATGACCTTGACCCGGGTCGGATCGAACTGGGGCAGCTTGACATTAAACAGTTCCGCCTTGGCCTTGGTGGTGATCCAGCTGTCTTTACTCTGCTGGGCGAGGGTGGCGTTGGGGCCGATCTGCACCTCGTTAACGGTGCGCTTTACCATCGGGGTGTTGGCGGCGATGCGTTCAAATTCGGCGCGATAGCTGGCGTTTTCCGCCTGGCCGGTGAGCAGGACCACATGGTTGTAGCTGGTGGCACTCATGCTGCTGTGTTCCCGCAGCTCGGGCCGATTGGACATCTCGTTCATGATCTTCAGGACGATGGTTTTGTCATCCAGTATGGTACCGGCTGAACGACGATCATGTATCACTGCAGCCCCGGTTGCAGCACCACCAACAACGGCGGTTGCGCAGCCCTGCAGCAGCGGCAGGGAGAGACTGGCGATGACCATCAGCGTGAGTAATCTTTTCATTTGGTTCTCCGTTGTTCCCTTAGTTACCGATCAGTTGTCTATCTATCAGGTCGCAGAGGCAGTGAATCACCAGCAGCTGGCCCTCCAATACCCGGGCCGTTGACTCGCCCGGGATGCGGATCTCTTCGTCCCCTTCCTGCAACAGACCCGGCAGTCGTCCGCCATCCCGGCCGTTCAGGGCAATCACCCGCATCTGTCGTTCATGAGCTGCGGCGATGGCAGCATTGACGTTTTCCGAATTGCCGCTGGTGGTGATGGCAAGAAGCAGATCGCCCGGATGGCCCAGGGTGCGGATCTGCTTGGCGAAAATTTCGTCATAATCATAGTCGTTGGCGATAGCGGTCAGGGTAGCCGAGTCAGCGGTCAGCGCGACAGCCGGCAGGCCGGGCCGCTCCCGTTCAAAGCGGTTCAGCATCAGCGACGAAAAGTGCTGGGCGTTGCCCGCACCACCGCCGTTACCACAGGTGAGGATCTTGCCCCCTTCAAGCAGCCGCAGGACGATCAACTCGGCACTTCTGGCAATGGGCCCCGCAACCAGGGGGAGCGACTCCATCTGCTGTTGTACGCTTTGGTTGAATATGTCGTTGATATGTTCGATCAGGTTCATCTACACAAGTTCCTGTTGGAAGGCGTTGGTGATCCATTCGATCTGTTCTTCACCCTCGCCGGTCAGGGTGAGTACGTCAAAACGGCAGGGGGTGTTGTGCCGGTTCTGGCTGTGCAGCCAGTGGCTGGCGGCGCGAATGATCTTTTTCTGTTTGCTGGTGGTCACGCTTTCGGCGGCGGAGCCGAAACGGTTTTGTCGGCGGTAGCGTACCTCGACGAACACCAGGGTGTCCCGGTCCAGCATGATTATGTCGATTTCACCCGCCCGGCAGCTGTAGTTCCGTTGCAGGGTACGCAGTCCCTGGCGCTCCAGATAATGTTGCGCCCTTTGTTCGGCCGCGTCACCTTTTTTCCTGCCCCGGAGAAGTGACTTCACCCGGTTACTCCGCCGGCGTAATGGTCGCTGCTCCGGGCGCCGGGGTATCGGCGGATTCGGTTTCCACAGGTTCCGATTGGAGCGGATTGACTTCAGGGGTTTCCATCTCCTCAGCCATACTCGCCATGCGGGGCGCATAACCGATCGCCTTGGGTATCCCTTTCTCCATTACCGCCCAGACCAGTTGGCGATGAATCTGGCGAATGCTGTCCAGGTAGAGGTTGCCGGTCTTGCCTTCCAGGGTCTCCTGTGCGGCGCTTTGCAGTCTCCCCAGGTGGGGTAGCAGCCGGAAGCTGTCGATACCCATGGCGTAGAGGCGTCGATAGGCGCCCCGGCTGTCGGGTAGCGTACGGGCGAGATTGTCCCGTGACAGTGGGTGATCACCTTCATTGACCAGTAGCCAGGGGATGTCGGGGAATTTTATCCCCTCCAGATCCTGGTCCTGATCCGGCGCTGGTGTACCGGTGTAGATGCTGGAGGTGGCATAGATGGGGATATCCGCCGCATGGTGGAACTGGAACTGGGGCCGGATCTGGCGTGCCTTGAGTGGATTGGCTGCCAGCAGTATGAAATCGGCATCCTGTCTGCGGCGGGGTTCGAACTCCAGCCGCTGGCCCATCAGCCGTTGCAGCCGGGTGCGGCGGGCGCTGCTTTCATCCAGATTGAGCAGTGCCCGGATGGCGTCGGAGAAGTCGTTCTCTTTGGCGTCATAACGCTGCTGCTCGCTCAGTATGCCACCCAGGCGTTCCCAGCGATCGCGGAATGCCTGGGCGATTCGTTCGCCCCAATCATCCCGCGGAGTGAATACGATGGCGCGGGTATGGCCGTCCAGCCAGGCCCGCTCCGCTATCTGGCGTGCTTCATCTTCCGGTGCCAGGCCGAACTGGTAGAGCTGGACGGGTGGAGTGGTCTCCGGGGGGACCTGATTCAGTGCCAGCACCGGGATTTCCAGTTCACCGGCCCTGGCGAGCTGGGCGACCCCCTCCTTGTTGAGCGGGCCAATCACCATATCGGCACCCGAGTCCACCGCCTGGCGATAGAGTGGCCAGGTGTCGGCGCTGTCGCTGCTGTCATAAAAAACCAGCTGCGGACGGCTCTCCGGTGGCTGCTGGTAGTAAGCGGCCATGAAGCCGTCCCGCAAGGCCCGGGCCGCATTGGCATAGGGTCCCGATTGGGGCAGCAGGATGGCCAGATGATTGGGGCGCTGGTACTGGCTCTCGAGCTTCTGGAAGTAACCTTCCAGCAGTCCTGGAATGGCCGGGTGACTGGGGAATTTTTCCCGCCAGCTCTCCAGTTGCTGCTGTATCCGGTTGGTGTCGCCGGTGTGGCCCTTGATAATTCTGGCCAGGGCCATCCAGCCGCCCTGGATACCGGGTGGGTTGGGTTGCAGCAGGTCGAGAGCGGTATCGGTCAGGGTGGTCAGCGTCTGGATGATCAGCAGCTGGTTTTGCAGCCGTTTGTCCATATCTTCCAGCAGCAGATCCAGTTCGCCCAGTTCCCGGGCACTCTCCAGCAGGTTACCGGTCAGCCGGAATCCCTCTGCCCGGTCAGCATGGAAGCGCTGCTGCAACGGCAACTCGGTGCCTTCCGGGATGCCATCGCTCAACAGGGTCATGGCCTCATCCGGGCGGTTCTTGCTCAGGGCCAGCTCGGCCACCAGCAGGCGCCGGCGGAAATCCAGCTTGGGCAGGCTTCCGGTGTCGATTCTGGTCAGTAGCTCGGTGGCCCGATCTCCCTGCTGTGCATGCAGGTAATTCTCGGCGGCGCGCAGCAACAGCGACAGGTCTTCCGGCGGCTGGCTTTGCAGGGAAAGTTGCTCAAACAGCTCGCCAGCGGCGGCATACTCCCCAGCCTGTTCAAGTGCAACGGCCTGTTGCATCTGCAGGTCGGTCTCACTGTCGGTACTCCTGACACCGGGTGATGGTACACAACCAATCACGGCCAGTGAGATCAACAGTACGAGGAGATATTTAATATGTCTTAGTTGCATGGTCGCATTCAGGCAGGCAGGATTAAGCCAGACAGTATCTTTTTTTGGGGTGTGCCGTGTCAATGGATAAGGGTTGCTTGTATATCGTCGCCATGCCAATCGGTAACCGTGATGACATTACGGAGCGGGCCAAACAGGTATTATCCGCGGTTGAGCTGATTGCCGTCGAGGATACCCGTCACAGTCGGCCATTGCTGCAGGCGCTAGGAATCAACACGCCCCTGTTGGCGCTGCATGAACATAATGAGCTCAAGCTGGTCAACCGACTGGTGGAGCAGCTGTCGGCGGGCGGCACGATTGCCCTGATATCCGATGCCGGCACCCCGCTGATCAGTGATCCCGGTTTTCCGCTGGTGCGGGCCTGCCAACAGGCCGGTGTGCGGGTGGTGCCGGTGCCGGGGGCCAGCGCACTGATCTGTGCCCTGTCAGCGGCAGGCCTGCCGACCGACCGTTTTCTGTTCGAAGGCTTCCCGGCCCGAACCTCGTCTGCCAGGTGTGATCAGTTTACCCGCCTGAAGGACGCCGGCATGACCCTGGTGTTTTACGAGTCGAGCCACCGCATTGTGCACTCCCTGACGGATATGGCAGCCATCTTCGGTGTTGAACGCCCGGCCGTGATGGCGCGGGAACTGACCAAGCTGCATGAGACGATTGTTTCCAGCACGTTGGGGGAACTGGTGACCTTGGTTAGTGGAGATCCGAATCAGCAAAAGGGGGAGTTCGTGATACTGGTGGCGGGGGCTGTGCAGGACACGCAGACGCTTGATCCCGAAGCCTTGCGGATTCTCGCGATTCTGGCTGAAGCGCTGCCGACCAAAAAAGCCGCCGCCCTGGCGGCAAAAATCACCGGAGTAAAGAAAAACCTGCTGTACCAGCAGGCGCTGGAGTTACAGCAGGCGGAGTAGGCCGCCCCGCCATACGGCGGAGCGGCACAGCCAGTCGTCAGCTACTGCGTTTCGGCTGGATTTCAATCTTTTTCGAACGTTTCGGCTCGACCTTCGGAATGACCACTTCCAGTACGCCATCCTTGCCGCTGGCCTGGATCTGTTCGGGGTCAGTGTTATCCGGCAGACTGAAGCGCCGGTAGAAACTGCCATAAGCGCGTTCGACCCGCTTGTAACCTTCCTTGTTTTCGGTTACTTCGTGGTGTTTTTCGCCTTTGATCGTCAGCATGCCATCTTCCATGGTGAGTTCGATCTTTTCCGGTTCCACTCCGGGAATATCGGCATGCAGTACATAGCGGTCGTCCTCTTCCTTGATATCGATAGCGGGGGTCCAGTCCCCGCCCACAACACCGGACTCATCGCTCTGGGTGAGCGGGTTGCGCGGACCGCGACTCAGTTCATCCTGCCACAGCTTCATCAACTGCCAGGGATCAGATGTTAAACGTGTCATTTGAAACCTCCTGTTGTGTAGCTATTCCCACTCAAAATATAAGGTGGATTTTGGTGGATTCAAGAGGTTGGCAGGGCGATTTTTCGGGGGGATGGGGAATGGTGCCTCCTCCCCTTTTGACGTGGGGAGGAGGCGGGATTACCGGGTTGGTTTAACCGGCGAAATTAGCCGATACATACTCCCAGTTTACAATGTTCCAGACAGCTTCCAGATACTTGGGACGGGCATTCCGATAGTCGATGTAGTAGGCGTGCTCCCACACATCGATGGTGAGCAGCGGGGTCTTGCCGTCAGTCATCGGGTTGGCGGCATTGGAGGTGTTGACGATCTCCAGTCCACCATCACTGTTCTTGACCAGCCAGGTCCAGCCGGAACCGAAGTTGCCGGCAGCGGAGGCGGAAAACTGCTTCTTGAACTCATCCATGGAGCCGAAGGCGCTGTTGATGGCGTCGCTCAGCTGGCTGCTGGGCGCCGAGCCACCCGGACAGAGACAGTTCCAGTAGAAGGTGTGGTTCCAGACCTGGGCGGCATTGTTGAACTGACCACCGGAGGCCTTCATGATGATCTCTTCCAGGCTGGCATTTTCGAGATCAGTACCCTTTACCAAGTTGTTCAGGTTGGTCACGTAGGTCTGATGATGCTTGCCGTAGTGGTACTCCAGAGTCTCTTTGGAAATCACTGGCTCCAGGGCGTCCTGAGCGTAGGGTAAGGGGGGGAGTTCGTGTGCCATGGTATTTCTTCCTTATTAGGTTTGTGTGTTAAAAATAAAATAACATAGTATTTTAGTTGGTATTATAATGCCAGCCTTAATCGTGATTCAAGATCCGTCGTGCCTTCAGTTGGCTGATGGCCGTGTGGATGCCCGTAGGGCATGGTTATAATAGTAGATTAAACATCTATCACGGGTTGTTGTTGAGTCGATTTGCACCGGCCTCGCAATAGCAGAACAGGGCAGGAAACAGTTAATGTGTGGAATATGTGGTGAGTTACGGCTCGATGGCGGGCGGCCTGATCTGGGGGCAGTGTCCAGAATGACCGCCCGACTCAGTCAGCGGGGGCCGGACCACGAGGGCAGTTTCAGTGACGGGCCGTTGGCATTCGGCCATCGGCGGCTTGCCATTATCGATCTCTCCGAACGGGCCAATCAGCCCATGGTGGACCAGGAGCTGGGTCTGGCCCTGGTTTTCAACGGTACCATCTACAACTATCCGGCTTTGCGGGAGACCTTGAAACAGAAGGGTTATCACTTCTATTCGGATGGTGACAGTGAGGTGATACTCAAGGCGTGGCACGCTTGGCGGGAGCGCTGCGTTGATCAGCTGCAGGGCATGTTTGCCTTCGCTATCTGGGATCAGGCAAATAAACAGCTGTTCCTGGCCCGGGATCGGATGGGTATCAAGCCGCTCTACTACAGCCAGAATGGCGACCGGTTCCGATTTGCTTCCAATGTCCAGGCACTGCTGGCCGGCGGTGGGGTGGATACTGCCCTGGATCCGGTCGCTTTGCATCATCAGTTTACCCTGCATGCGGTAGTGCCGGCGCCCCGCACGGTTCTGCAGGGTGTGCGCAAATTGGCACCGGGGCATTCACTGCTGCTTGAAGGTGATGGCAAGCGTACCGAGCGTCGCTATTGGCAGCTCTCCGCCAGCCGCCCGGCCGAGCCACGCAGCGATGATGAATGGCTGGAATCGATTCATGAGGCACTGCGACAGGCGGTGCATAAGCGGAATAATATCTCCGATGTGCCGGTGGGCGTGCTGCTGTCGGGGGGGCTCGATTCCAGTCTGCTGGTGGCCCTGCTGGCGGAATCGGGCGTCTCCGATCTGCGCACCTTTTCGGTAGGGTTTGAAGATCATCCCGACGAGAAGGGCAGTGAGTTTGAATATTCTGATCAGGTGGTGGAGCGCTACGGTACCACTCATCACAAGTACCTGGTACCTAACGAAGAGGTGCTGAAGCGGCTGCCGGGGGCGGTGGATGCCATGGCAGAACCGATGTTCGGGCAGGACGCGGTGGCTTTCTACCTGTTGTCAGAGCAGGTTTCCAAGCAGATCAAAGTGGTTCAGTCCGGTCAGGGTGCCGACGAGGTGTTTGGCGGCTACTTCTGGTACCCCCGCATGATGGCGGAGCAGCAGGGGTCGCCGGTGGAGCGTTTTGCCAAGCACTATTTCGACCGGGATCATGAAGAGTACCTGCGTATGGTCACTGCAGAATACCGGGGCGAGGATTACACCAGCCAACGGGTGGCCGAACTGCTCGGTGAACCGGGTGCGGACGACTTCATGGATGCGGTACTGCGTATGGATGTCACCACCCTGATCGTAGATGATCCGGTCAAACGGGTCGATAACATGACCATGGCCTGGGGGCTGGAGGCACGGGTGCCGTTTCTCGATCAGCAACTGGTGGAACTGGCTGCCCAATGTCCGCCCGAACTGAAGCTGCGGGAGGGTGGCAAATACCCGTTGAAAGCGATGGCCCGGGGTATTCTGCCCGATTCGGTGATTGACCGGCCCAAGGGCTACTTCCCGATGCCGGCATTGAAGTATGTTCGGGGTGACTTCCTGGATTTCATGCGGGATATTCTGGAATCGGATGCCTGTCGGCAACGGAACCTCTATTCACGGGCCTACGTGGACCTGCTGCTCTCTGCACCGGAGATGCACCATACCCGGTTGCTGGGGAGTAAATTGTGGCACCTGGCCCTGCTGGAATACTGGTTGCAACGTAACGTGGACGGGCTGTGACGCCGGCCGGTTCAACCGATAATCAATCAAGTATTGAGGAGCAGTTGTTATGCTTTATCTGCTATTAACGCTACACCTGCTGGGTGTGGTGGTCTGGGTCGGCGGGATGTTCTTTGCCCACATGGCCCTCAGGCCGGCGGCCGCAGAGGTGTTGGAACCGCCGCAGCGACTGCCCCTGATGAAACGGACCCTGGATGGTTTTTTCCCCTGGGTCTGGGTAGCGATTGCCCTGATACTGGCGAGTGGCTACGGGATTCTGCTGGGTATACTGGGTGCCGGTGCCGGCATCTATGTGCATGTTATGCACACTTTCGCCCTGATCATGGTGGGAGTGTTCAGTTTTATCTACTTTCTGCCCTACCGAAGGATGGGCCGGGCACTGCAGGGTGGAGACCTCCCCGAAGCGGGTGCCCAACTGGCGAAAATTCGTCGCCTGATCGGAGTGAATCTGCTGCTTGGTTTGGTGACAACCATTGTCGGTGCGGCTAAACCATTTTGATCATGTGGGGCCTGAAAGGTATGTACAGGACGACAAGGTGTGGCGCCGTGGATTGGCAACGATCTTGAAATTAATACCGGGTGGCCCAATATGCCGCCCTACTCGAGCACAATTACAGAGGTGAGTGATGGACGTTTTGGAGCGAATTAAAGAGCAGGTTGAGAACAACCCCATAGTGCTTTACATGAAGGGGACTCCACAGTTTCCCCAGTGTGGATTTTCATCCCGTGCCGCGGCGGCGCTGCAGGACTGTGGCGTAGAATTCGCTTACGTCAACGTGCTGTCGGACCCGGAGATTTTTGAGAATCTGCCCCGCTATGCGGACTGGCCCACCTTCCCCCAGCTCTATATCAAGGGCGAACTGGTGGGTGGCTGCGACATAACCCTGGAGCTTCACCAGACAGGTGAGTTGCAGAAGATGACCGCAGAGGCGGCTGGCAAGTAAGTGCTATAGCTGAAACACGCTGTTTTGACCCGCATCGGGTTTGCCTGATCGACCACCCAGTGCGTCGGCAGTGTGGTGGCCCGATGTGGTGACAGTCAGAGTGGTGACATGGAAAACCGGCATGCAGCGATGCATTGCCGGTTTTTTTATCCAGGGATGGATTTATATCGCGGAGCACAAGGATGTGCGGGAGCGTATTTATCCAGGGATGGATTTATATCGCGGGGCGCAGGACTCCAGGGGGGAGGAGGTCGGGCGAAGCCCGAACTGCGGGATTTGCAGAAGCCTGCTTATCCGGAGCGGAATCTAACCAGCTCGCTGGTTAGCCCTGCGGAGGTGTCTGATTCTCCAGCCAGGGATAGTCGGTGGCCTGTTGTTGCCACTGATTGACGATCCGGCAGAACAGTTCCGCAGTCTTCTCGGTATCATAGATGGCCGAATGGGCCTCGTTGTTGTCCCAGTCCAGGCCGGCCGCTTTTGCCGCCTTGGCGAGAACGGTCTGTCCAAAGGCCAGGCCGGATAGGGATACGGTGTCAAAGGTACTGAATGGATGGAACGGATTCCGTTTGATGCCGGCGCGGGCCACCGCAGCGTTCAGAAAGCCCAGGTCGAAAAAGGCGTTATGCCCCACCAGAATGGCCCGGTTGCAGCCGCTGGCCTTCACTGCCTGGCGTATCGGGGTGAATATATCGCTCAACGCCTGCTTTTCGGGAAGTGCATTACGAAACGGATGGTTCGGGTCTATGCCGTTGAACTCCAGTGCCTTGGGGTCCAGGTTGGCCCCCGGGAACGGTTCGACATGACACGCATGGCAGGGTGTGGTGTGCAGCATGCCCTGCTCATCCATCACCAGGATGACGGCGGCGATCTCCAGCAGGGCATCGGTCTGGGCGTTGAAACCGGCGGTCTCCACATCCACCACGACCGGCAGAAAACCACGGAAGCGTTGGGCGATGGCGGGATTAAAGGGGTAGTCTGTCATAGCGCTACAGGATAAATGAATCAGCCGAAGTTTTCGATCATATCCGCCTGCTGTAAGCAAAAAGAGCGCGGTTGTTCCGTTATAACGGGGTGGGGTGGTGGGCTGGTGCGTCGACCGCGCCGCTTGACCCGGATTATCTAAATATTAACCATGGACGCTATGTTGAACCTGACCAGGAACCCGGTGATATGAGAGCACGTTTCAGCAGATGGTTGGCACTATGGATGGTACCACTGATCTGGTCGATGGCAGTGGCTGCCGATGGGCTTCCCTTCTCCCGGGGAGTGCTGTTCCAGGTTGAGAGAGAGGGGGTGCCTGTCAGCTACCTGTTCGGCACGATTCACTCCGAGGATAAACGGGTGCTGGCCCTGCCTGGTCCGGTGGAGCAAGCCTTTATTACCTCATCGAGACTGTATGTGGAAGTGGATATGGAGCCTGCCAATCTGTTCGCCTCGGTTGCTGGCATGATGCTGGATGATGGACGAAAGATTTCCGACATTCTGGAACCATCGCTGTATCAGCGGACAGTCGGTGCCGCTGCAAAGCGGGGTCTCCCGGAGGTGGCGTTACGACACTACAAACCCTGGGCGTTAGCCATGCTGCTCAGTCTGCCACCCGCCGAGACCGGTGAGTTCCTGGACCTGGTGCTCTACCAGCGTGCCCGGGCCATGAATAAGCAGGTGTCTGGACTGGAGACTATCGATGAGCAACTGGGCCTGTTCGATGCGCTGTCGGAAGATGATCAGATCGCCCTGCTGCAGGATGCCCTAAATAATCTGGATCAGCTGCCGACAATCTTCCAAGCGTTACTTGATCGCTACCTGGATCGGGATCTGGCCGGGCTGGTGGAGATCAATCAGCAACTGGTTGATAGGGACAAGTCCGGGTTTGCGGATCGGTTTCAGGTCAAACTGGTTGATGAGCGGAATCAACGGATGGTGGAGAGACTTGCGGGACCGCTGGCGGAAGGCGGTGCTTTCGTCGCGGTGGGCGCCCTGCATCTACCCGGAGAACGGGGAATGCTGCGGTTGCTTGAGCAGCGTGGATACCGGGTTGTCAGAAAATACTGATTAATCAGTTTTTAAGTGTGTCATATAGCCAGATATGGTAGATTCCGCCTCTGCTTGGGGAAAATTTGTACGAACTCTAATCATCAAGTCAAAAACCAATTTGAGTTGTTAAGGATTTAGAAAAATGAAGGGTGAGCCTCTATTTGTGCGGTTTAAAACCACACTGTTAGTGTTTATGGCCGTACTGTTGTCCGGCTGCGCCACAACAGGTGATTACCAGGACCCCCGCGATCCGATTGAAGGATTCAACCGGTCGGTGTACTCATTCAATGAGGGGCTGGACAACATGCTGATGAAACCGTTGGCCCGGGGCTACAAGGCGATCACGCCGGCACCGGTGGATACGGGTATCAGTAACTTCTTCAGTAACCTGGCTGATGTGGGCTCCGCGATCAACAATCTGCTGCAGTTCAAGTTGGAGCGTGCCGTCAGTGATGTGGGGCGGGTGCTGGTCAACTCCACTATCGGTCTGCTTGGCTTTATCGATGTGGCCAGTAACATGAATATGCAGAAGTATGGTGAAGACTTCGGCCAGACTCTGGGCGCTTGGGGTATGGATCCCGGACCCTATATCGTACTGCCCTTCTTCGGGCCGAGCAGTGGCCGCGATACCGTCGGTCTGGTGGTCGACTGGTATACCGATCCGGTGGCCTATGTGGATTCCACTCGCTGGCGGAACAGTCTGATCGGACTGCGGGCCATTGATACCCGGGCGGATCTGCTGAGCGCCAGTCGTGTGCTGGAGGAGGCGGCGCTGGATCCCTATGAATTCCAGCGGGACGCCTATCTGCAGAAGCGCCGCAATGACGTTTATGACGGCGCACCCCCTCCAGAGCCCCTGGATGAGCCGTACGACTAGATCGGTTCAGTCGACTCGGAAAACCCCTTCCCTGGTGAAGGGGTTTTTTTATGTCTCCCGCTGGAGGTCCATAGTAATTACGATCGGATGGGTTGGATTAAGGTTTATTCACTTGCATCATTATTAATAACTAAAAACTATTCTTGAATAAGACAAATCAATTATACAGGTTAAGCAAATTCTAATATTCTTATCCTTAAGAAAGCTGCAGGATATAAATGCTTTCTATCTGTAGTTAGAGAAACAAATTCAAACTTACGGAGACGCTAGGATGAAAAAAATAGTTAAAGCCACTGCAATTGCTGCCTTACTGGCTACTTCGGCTTCTGCTTCTGCCTGGTGGGGCGGTCCCTGGGGCGGTGGTCCATGGAATGGTTTCGGCGATGGATTTGGTGACGGTGCCGGTGATTTCAACATGAGTTTCAGCGGTCGCAGCAACATGTACGGAACCGGCCGGGGTTATGGCTACAACTATCCGTACTACGGCTATGGTTACGCCCCCTATGGGTATGCCCCTTACGGCGCACCATACGGTTATGCCCCTTACGGCTATCCGGTTGCCCCGGTTGCTCCCGTAGCACCGGCTGCGCCGCAGGCGGAAGCCGCACCGGCAAAATAAGCGGGATCAATATATAGAGACTCCTCCAGGGAAGGATAAGGTACAGGGACGTACCTGGACGCATTACCGCGATCCCACACCCGCCACACGACGGGTTGTTACGGCAGCGATGGAGCCGTGGATTGTATGAAACAGAACGGAAGGAATTTAATGATGAAAAAGATCGCCACTCTGGTCGCAGCAGCGGCACTTTCAACGGTATCCATGACCGCCAGCGCCTGGTGGGGCGGGCCGTTCAATGGTCTGGGCGACGGCTTTGGAAATGGCGAGGGTTCATTCAGCATGAACTTCAGCAGTCGCAGTCATTTTTCGGGCTATGGTGACGGCTACGGTTATAACCAGCCGTACTACGGCTATCCCTATCCGGGTGTCTATGCTCCCGCTCCCCTGACAGAGGAGCAGCAGCAGGCGATGGAGCAGCAGCAGAAGGCATTTGCTGAGCAGCAGGCCAAGGCCATGCAGGAGGCAGTTGAGGCTCAACGTAAGTTTGCTGAGCAGTTTGCTGCCCAGCCGCAGCCGTTTGTTGCCCCCCATGCTGCGCCTTTTGAACTGCCGGCTGATGTCCAGGCCCGCCGTGATGAGATGCAGAAGCAGATGGAGGCACGTCGTAAGGAGATGATGGAACGAGTCGAGGCCCAGCGTGCATCCGCCAAGGCTCAGCAGGATGCCCTGCGCCAGGAGATGGAGAAGCGTGCGCCCGCTCGTGAACTCTGATCCTTCCCCCTAGGTCGGAGGAGCGCCTCCGCCCGATATATCAAGCGCCTGTGGGTTAACCCACAGGCGCTTTTTTATTGCAGGATAAAACAGCAGCTGTTGGCTTTGGCCGGAGGGCGCGACTATGCGGCCCGGTCAGAGTAGTGGGCTGTGGGGCGGCTTTGGCGCTTTTGCGGTCTCTCCAACCGGTTCCCTGCACACCCTCTTATCCCTGCGCTATATCTATTTTCTTGATGAGAGTGTCGCTGGTACACGGTTGATCGTTTTCGGGTAAATCCTGTATATTGCGTAAAACAATATAAAGAATTAAAAAAACAAATAGTAATCTCCGCTTCAATAGTTTCCTTCGTAACTGAAGTGGCTGTTACCTGAAATTCGAATCTATGCACAAAAGAAAACGAGAGAGGGTGTTTCATGAAGCCTGATATTGACCCTGAAGAGACCCGGGAGTGGTTGGAAGCCCTTGAGGCGGTGTTGGAGAATGAGGGAACCGAGCGCGCCCATTACCTGATAGAGAGCCTGGTGGACAAGGCGCGACGCTCCGGTGCCTATCTCCCCTACAGCGCTAATACCGCCTATGTAAACACCATCCCCGTCGCCAAGCAGAAGCGCTTTCCCGGGGATCCGGCCATGGAGCGGCGGATCCGTTCCTTTATCCGCTGGAATGCCATGGCGATGGTGGTGCAGGCCAACCGCTTCTCACCGGAGCTGGGGGGGCATATCTCCAGCTTTGCCTCGGCGGCCACCCTGTATGATGTGGCGTTCAACCACTTTTTCCATGCCCGCAGTGACCAGCGGGACGGGGATCTGGTGTTCTTTCAGGGCCATTCGGCCCCCGGTATCTATGCCCGCGCCTACCTGGAAGGGCGTCTCAGTGAAGATGATCTGCTCAAGTTCCGCCAGGAGTCGGAAGGGACCGGGCTCTCCTCCTATCCACACCCCTGGTTGATGCCCGGCTTCTGGCAGTTTCCCACGGTGTCCATGGGGCTCGGTCCTCTGATGGCGATCTACCAGGCCCGTTTTATGCGCTATCTCCATGATCGCGGTATCGTCAATACCGACAAGCGCAAGGTATGGGCCTTCATGGGCGATGGTGAAAGTGACGAACCGGAGTCCCTGGGGGCCATATCACTGGCGGGCCGGGAGCGGTTGGATAATCTGATATTTGTGGTCAACTGTAACCTGCAGCGGCTGGATGGGCCGGTGCGGGGTAATGGTCAGATAATCCAGGAGCTGGAGGGGGTGTTCCGGGGCGCGGGCTGGAACGTCATCAAGGTGATCTGGGGCGGTTACTGGGATCCCCTGCTGGCCCGGGACACCCACGGATTGTTGCGCAAGCGCATGGAAGAGGCGGTGGATGGGGATTACCAGGCCTACAAGGCGAAGGGCGGCTCCTATACCCGGGAGCACTTCTTCGGCAAATATCCGGAGCTGGCCGAGATGGTGGCCAATATGACGGATGAGGATATCTGGCGCTTGAATCGGGGTGGTCACGATCCCTACAAGATCTACGCCGCCTATGCCGCCGCCATGGAACACACCGGTCAGCCAACCGTGATCCTGGCCAAGACGGTCAAGGGTTACGGCATGGGGGTGGCCGGTGAAGGGCAGAACATCACCCACTCCCAAAAGAAGATGGGCGAGGCGGCACTAAAGGCGTTTCGCGACCGCTTCAATATCCCCATCCCGGATGAACAGCTCAACGACACGCCATTCTACAAACCGGCCGAAGACAGCCCCGAACTGAAGTATCTGCGGGAGCGGCGCGAGGCGTTGGGGGGGTATCTGCCGGCCCGCAATGCCACAACCGAGCCCCTGGAGGTGCCGCCGCTGGAGTTTTTTAAAGTGATGCTGGAGAGCAGTGGGGATCGGGAGATGTCCACCACCATGGCTTTCGTACGCATTTTGTCGATCCTGATTCGTGACCAAAAGCTCGGCAAGCTGGTGGTGCCGATTATCCCGGATGAAGCGCGCACCTTTGGTATGGAGGGCATGTTCCGCCAGTTGGGTATCTACTCGTCGGTCGGTCAGCTTTATACCCCGGTCGATTCCGAGCAGGTGATGTACTACCGGGAGGACAAGAAGGGACAGATCCTGCAGGAGGGTATCACCGAGGCGGGCGCCATGTCCTCCTGGATAGCGGCTGCCACCGCCTATGCCAACCATGGCATCAGTATGATTCCCTTCTACGCCTACTACTCCATGTTCGGTTTTCAGCGCATTGGGGACCTGGCCTGGGCGGCGGGCGACATGCAGGCGCGCGGGTTCCTGATTGGCGGTACCGCGGGACGCACCACCCTGGCCGGGGAAGGTCTACAGCATCAGGATGGCCACAGCCATCTGCAGGCGTCACTGATCCCCAACTGTGTCGCCTATGACCCGACCTTTGCCTACGAACTCACTGTGATCATCCAGGATGGTCTGCGTCGCATGTACCAGGAGCAGGAGAACCTGTTCTATTACATTACCGTGATGAATGAAAACTATCCCCAGCCGGCCATGCCGGAAGGGGTCGAGGAGGGCATTGTCCGGGGTATGTACCGCTACCGGTCCAACGGGCGTAAAAAGAAACAGCGGGTACAGCTGCTGGGTAGTGGTGCCATCCTGCGGGAGGTGATCGCGGCGGCGGAGCTGCTGGAGCAGGATTTTGGTGTTTCGTCCGATGTGTGGAGCGTGACCAGCTTCAACGAGTTGCGTCGCGATGGTTTGGCGGTGGATCGTTGGAATATGCTCCATCCGGAGGAGGAGCCGCGGGTCAGCTATGTCACTGAGCAGCTGGCGGGACAGGCCGGGCCAGTGGTGGCGGCGACCGACTATATCCGCAGCTACGCAGACCAGATCCGGCCGTTTGTACCGGCCACCTACCGGGTTCTGGGTACCGACGGTTACGGGCGGAGTGACCGGCGCAGTCAGCTACGCAAGTTCTTCGAGGTGAATCGTTATTACGTTGCCGTGGCGGCGCTCAAAGCGCTGGAAGAGGACGGCGTACTGAAAGGGGAGGTGGTCAGCCAGGCCATCCGCAAGTACCGGATCGATCCGGAAAAGCCCGCTCCCTGGACGGTATAACGACAGGGTGTTTCGACAGCACCTGGTTGTAGCAGACATAAGAGATAACCTGGAGGTCCGCAGTGGCGACTGAAATAGAAGAACTGGTTCCGGATATTGGTGATTTTTCCGGTGTGGAAGTGATCGAGGTACTGGTCTCGGAAGGAGACTCTGTCCAGAAAGAGGATTCTCTGGTCACCCTGGAGAGCGATAAGGCGACAATGGAGATCCCGGCGGCCCACGCCGGCGTGGTCAAGTCGGTAAAGGTGAAAGTAGGTGATACCATCGGCGAGGGTGATCTGCTGCTTACCCTTGAGGTCGATCAGGAGCAGGAGCAGGCCGGGGTTGACCCGGCGGTGGCCCCTGAAGCGCCACGGGCAGAGGTAGCTGACGTCCCTGAAGTGGCCCGTGCGCCGTCCGCGCCGACAGTCGATACGGCCGGAGCCCCGGCGGTTGAGCGGTTGCCCGGCGATAAGGTGCAGCGGCATCCGCCGGTCCGGCAGGCGGAATCGGATCTGCCCCGTGGCGTGCCCCACGCCAGCCCGTCAATCCGCAGTTTTGCCCGGGAACTGGGGGTTGACCTGGCCCTGGTGACCGGTACCGGCCGCAAGGGGCGTATTACCCGGCCTGACGTGCAGAACTATATCAAGCAGGTGCTCCAGGGGGACCGGTCAACCCCCACTGCTGCCACCGCGGCGGCGCTGCCGGCTGTGCCGGAGATCGATTTCAGCCAGTTTGGCGAGGTGGATATACAGCCGCTCAACCGGATCAAGCGGATCAGCGGCAAGCACTTGACCGCCTGTTGGTTGAATATTCCCCATGTGACCCAGTTTGATGAGGCGGATATCACCGGGCTGGAAGCGTTCCGGCAGGAGCAGAAAGCGGAAGCCGCGGCGCAGGATATCAAACTGACTTTCATGCCTTTCCTGATGAAGGCGTGTGTCGCCTGTCTGCAGGCGATGCCGGTTTTCAATAGCTCCCTCAGCCCGGATCAGCAGCAGCTGATTTACAAGCGCTTCTACCATATCGGTGTCGCGGTGGACACGCCCGATGGGCTGGTGGTGCCGGTGATTCGTGACGTGGAGCGCAAATCGATTTTTGAGCTGGCCGCCGATCTGGCGGAAGTGAGTGCCCGGGCCCGCCAGGGCAAGCTGACGCCGGCCGATCTGCAGGGCGGTTGTTTCTCCATCTCCAGTCTTGGCGGCATCGGGGGTACCGGTTTTACGCCCATTGTGAATGCACCGGAGGTGGCCATACTGGGCGTATCCCGCGCCGCCATGAAACCGGTCTGGAATGGCAGAAAGTTCAAGCCCCGGCTGATGTTGCCACTCTCCCTCTCCTATGATCACCGGGTCATTGATGGGGCCCAGGCAGCCCGATTTACCCAAATGCTGGCGACGTTGCTCGCGGATATACGCCGCCTGCTGTTATAGCGGGAATGGGCTATTTTTTAATGTGCAGAGGCATCCGTAAAATTGCTAATTTCAATTTATCGGTAGATAGGCTACTCTTTGCGTGTTTTTGAGGTGAAATCAAAAAATAGTACGATTATCCAATTATTTTTGAATTTATTTTCCCGGTTTTTTGTTTTTTTAAGGATTTTTTAGGATTTTTAGGAAAACAGTCTGGCCGGACAAGCGATGGATAACCTGAATACCGAAACTGTGGGGTCTGTGGTAACGATTCTGGAGAGTTGGGCAGAGGGATGATGGTCTATCCTGAATGGTGGGATTTGCAAAGGGTGAAGCAGAAAAGATGAAAAACGATTCCGGCTCCAATAGCGCCCAGGGCGCAGTAGACATCCAGGCTGAAGTGGTGGTTCTAGGCGCAGGCCCGGGCGGTTACACCGCTGCCTTTCGCGCCGCCGATCTGGGTAAAAAGGTGGTACTTATAGAGAAGTACCCGAGTTTGGGCGGTGTCTGCCTGAATGTCGGCTGTATCCCTTCCAAGGCATTGCTCCACTCGGCGGCCGTCATTAACGAGGCGGCGGAGATCGAGCATATGGGGGTCAGTTTCGGTAAGCCGAAAATCGATCTGGACAAAATGCGCGCCGGCAAGGACAAAGTGGTAAGCCGTCTTACCCAGGGTCTGGCGGCGCTGGCCAAACAGCGTAAAGTTGAGGTGGTGCACGGCTGGGGGCAGTTTGAAAGCCCGAACCTGATCGGCGTGGATACCGGGAAAGGTAAGGTGACCATCGGTTTCGAGAACGCCATTATCGCTTGCGGCTCCCGACCGGTGGTGATTCCCGGTTTCCCCAATGATGACCCGCGCCTGATCAACTCCACCGGCGCCCTGGAGCTGGAAGATATTCCCAAGAAGATGTTGGTGGTGGGTGGCGGCATTATCGGCCTGGAGATGGGTACGGTCTATGCCACCCTGGGCAGCCAGATTGACGTGGTTGAACTGCAACCCAGCCTGATTCCCGGCTGCGATGCCGATCTGGTGCGGCCGCTGCAGAAACGTCTGAAAGATCAGTTCAACAGCATCATGCTGGGCACCAAGGTGACCGACATCAAGGCGCAGAAAGGCGGCTTGAAAGTCACCTTCGAGGGGAAGAACGCCCCGGATAAGCCGCTGGTGTACGACAAGGTGCTGGTGGCGGTGGGCCGGGTGCCCAATGGCAAGTTGATCGGCGCTGACCTGGCGGGGGTCAAGGTGGATGAGCGTGGCTTCATCGCGGTGGACCAGCACATGCGGACCAATGTGCCGAACATCTACGCAATCGGTGACGTGGTGGGTAATCCCATGCTCGCCCACAAGGCGACCCACGAGGCGAAGGTCGCTGCCGAAGTCATTGCCGGCCAGACCGCCATGTTCGATCCCCTGACCATTCCGTCAGTCGCCTACACCAATCCGGAAGTAGCCTGGATGGGGCTCACCGAGACCGAGGCCAAGGCACAGGGTATCGCTTACGAGAAGGCCGCTTTCCCCTGGGCAGCCTCGGGTCGCGCCCTGGGTATCGGCCGCGAGGAGGGGATGACCAAGTTGCTGTTTGATCCGGAGACCAAGCGTATTCTGGGCGCCGGAATCGTCGGCGTGAACGCCGGCGAGCTGATCGGTGAAGCGGTACTGGCACTGGAGATGGGGGCCGATGCCGAGGATATCGGTCTGACCATTCACCCCCATCCGACCCTGAGCGAGACCATCTGCTTTGCGGCGGAGATGGCGGAAGGCTCCATTACCGACCTGATGCCGCCGAAAAAGCGCTAGAGTCGGTAACCCTCATCGGCGCAGCGTGTTGCGGGGTTCATTCCCCCACAACCCTGCGCCGATTTTTCAGGCACAGGATTAGAACGGGCAATGCGACTCCATTATCGGGAATATGGTAGTTACAGTGATCACCATCCGACGCTGATTTTTCTGCATGGACTGCTGGGCTCCTCGTCCAATTGGCACTCCCTGGCCCGGGGGCTGGGAGACCACTACCATGTGCTGGTGCCCGACCTGCGTAATCACGGCCGCTCACCCCACGACGACGATGTGAGCTACCCGGCGCTGGCCCGGGATCTGGCACAGCTGATTGATGAGCAGGGGCTGGAGTCGGCCCTGCTGATCGGCCACAGCATGGGCGGCAAGGCGGCCATGTGGCTGGCACTTGAGCAGCCGGAACTGGTGTGTGGGCTGGTGGTGGTGGATATCGCCCCGGTTGCCTACCCGAACCGGTTCGGGGTGATCTACGAGGCCCTGCACGCCGTTGAACAGACCCGTGTTGGCAGTCGCGCTGAGGCGGACGCCATCCTGGCCGGCTATCTGGACGATGTTAGTCTGCGCCAGTTCCTGTTACAGAATCTCCAGCATGCGGGAGGGGATTGGCGCTGGCGCATGAATCTCGCCGCACTCACCCGTGGCATGTCCGATATTGTCGGATTTCCCGCTTGCGACAATCTGAGCTATTCCGGCCCCAGTCTGTTTATTTATGGCGGGCTGTCGGACTATGTGCAGCCGGAGGCCAAACCGCTCATACAGCGTCTGTTTCCCCGGGCGGATCTGCAAAAGATTCCCCAGGTCGGTCATTGGGTCTACGCGGAGCAGCCACAGGCATTTTCCGCCATTCTGGGTAAATTCCTGGCCCGTTTCTGACCGATCCTGCAGTTCTGTTGCTATGGATGGTAATCGGTTTCCGGTTAAATAATTCACAATAAACCGCCTCAATGTGCGATATTCTGCTATCCGCAATCTCTTCAGAAAATTAATAAAAGCAGATTAGGCAGGAATGGATCTCGACATGACGACAAGTACAGAAACCTGTATCGGCAGGATTACCGAGATACGCGAAAACATCATGATGGCTGAACTGTTGGCCATGACGGGTGATGAATTCCCAGTTGTTTCCACCGAGACAGGTGACGTGGCCGTCGGTCAGCTGGGTACCTACCTGATGGTCAAACAACGGGACAAGGAAGTGGTCGCCATGGTGATCAGCGCCGGTCAGCAGCGTCAGGAAAATGGCGAGCGGTGCGGCATCCTGACGTTGGTTCCCCTGGGTGAACTGGATAGCAACAGAAGCTTCCACCGTGGCGTGATCCACTACCCCACGCCCGGTGCGAAAGTGCATGTGGTCCGGCCCGACGAGATCAATATCCTGTTCAAGAAGTTTCAGTCCACCGGATTCGAACTGGGTTACCTGCCGACCATGACATCGGTGGGGGTCTGCCTGGATCCCACCGCCCTGTTCGGTCGTCACATGGCGATCCTGGGACAGTCGGGTGCCGGTAAGTCCTGGTCGGTGGCCAGCATTCTGCAGCGTACCGCCAGTCTGATGCCCAAGGCCAAGGTGATTCTGCTGGATCTGCATGGTGAGTATGTCTGGGAAGATGAAAACCAGCGCCACTCCGCCTTCAAGGAGGGCAGCTACCGTTATATAGACGCGCGTAATCTGGAGATCCCTTACTGGCTGCTCACCTACGGTGAACTGGTGGACCTGCTGATCGATCGGGACGACGACAAGGCATCGACCCAGATGGCCTTCCTGCGGGAGGCGCTGTTGATGCTCCGTCGCAAGGCCAACAGCGACCTGGATGATGCCCATATCTCCATCGATTCACCGGTCTACTTCTCCCTGGCGGAGCTGTTCCATCAGTTCAAGCGGGCCAATGAACAGGTGATGGATTTCGGTAAGGTGAAAGGTGCCCTGTATGGTCAGTTTGATGAGTTTCTGATCAAGCTGCAGAGCCGTTTCAACGACGTGCGTTACGATTTCCTGTTCAAGCCGAAACGGCGCAAGTCCTCCGATACCCTGGTGGATCTGCTGCGGGAGTTTGTCGGTCTGGTGGAGCCGCAGCGGCAGATCACCGTGATCGACTTCAGTTCGGTGCCGTTCGATGTCCGCCCCACGGTGTCGGCCCAGATCGGTCGGCTTGCTTTTGAGTTTAACTACTGGAATCCCCAGTCCCGGGAGTTCCCACTGCTGCTGGTCTGTGAAGAGGCGCATAACTACATTCCCCGGGAGGCCGGTACCCAGTTCGAGGGTACCCGTCGCTCCATGGAGCGAATCGCCAAAGAGGGACGGAAGTACGGTGTCGGTCTGGCGGTGGTCAGCCAGCGGCCCCATGAACTTTCCGAGACGGTATTGGCCCAGTGCAGCAGTTTTATCTGTCTGCGGGTCACCAACCCCGAGGATCAGCAGTATATCCGGGACCTGGTGCCGGATGCGGAGTCGAACCTGGTGAATATCCTCGCTGCCCTGGGACGCGGTGAGGCGATGGCGCTGGGCGAGGCGGTGCCGCTGCCCACCCGGTTCCAGTTCCATGTGCCCGACCCGGCACCCAACAGTAACGACATCGATTTCTTCAACATGTGGCGGGACGGTCCCGGTACAGTGGATGTAGAGGCGATTGTGCGCCGCTGGCGCCGCCAGGGACGTTAGGCGGTCTGTCAAGACAGATCGGGCGCATCAGGCCATCAAACAGCATGATCCGCTGGTAAAAAAAGCCGGGTAACTGGGTTATAATGCAGCACTTTCTTGACGGTTTTGCCGCACGGTCGGCAGCAATTTACGGAGTTTCCCATGTCAGCGTCTGGCGTAAAAAAGGTCGTACTCGCATATTCGGGTGGTCTGGATACCTCGATCATCCTTAAGTGGCTTCAAGAGGAGTATGGTTGTGAGGTGGTGACCTTTACCGCCGATATCGGGCAGGGCGAAGAGGTGGAGCCGGCCCGCGCCAAGGCGCAGGCGGCCGGAGTGAAGGAGATCTATATCGAGGATCTCACCGAAGAGTTCGCCCGTGACTTCGTATTCCCCATGTTCCGTGCCAACGCTATTTACGAGGGCGAGTACCTGCTGGGCACCTCCATCGCCCGTCCCCTGATCACCAAGCGGCTGATTGAGATCGCCCGGGAGACCGGCGCGGATGCCATCTCCCACGGCGCCACTGGCAAGGGCAATGACCAGGTGCGTTTTGAACTGGGTGCCTACGCCCTGATGCCGGATGTGAAGATTATCGCCCCCTGGCGTGAATGGGATCTGCTCTCCCGCGAGAAGCTGATGAAATATGCCGAGGAGCACGGTATCCCGGTGGAGATGAAGCGCAAGGGCAAGTCACCCTACTCCATGGATGCCAACCTGCTGCACATCTCCTACGAGGGTTACGACCTGGAAGACCCCTGGTGTGAGCCTTCCGAAGAGATGTGGCGCTGGAGTGTATCGCCGGAGGCGGCGCCGGATAAACCCACCTATATCGAACTGACCTTCGAGAAGGGTGATGTGACCGCCATCGACGGTGTCGCCATGAGTCCGGCCAAGGTGATGACCGAACTGAACCGGGTGGGTGGTGCCAACGGCATCGGCCGTGACGATATTGTCGAGAACCGTTACGTCGGTATGAAATCCCGTGGCTGTTACGAAACCCCGGGGGGCACCATCCTGCTCAAGGCGCATCGTGCCATCGAGTCCCTGACCCTGGATCGTGAATCGGCCCATCTGAAGGATGAACTGATGCCCAAGTACGCCGAGCTGGTTTACAACGGCTACTGGTGGAGCCCGGAGCGCGAAATGCTGCAGGCCGCCATCGACCAGACCCAGGAAGTGGTCAACGGCGTGGTACGGCTGAAACTGTACAAGGGTGGCATTATGGTGGTGGGGCGCAAGTCAGAGACCCACAGTCTGTTCGATGAGTCCATCGCCACCTTTGAAGATGATGCCGGTGCCTATGACCAGAAGGATGCCGGTGGCTTTATTAAACTCAACGCCCTGCGCCTGCGTGTAGCGGCCCGTCGACGTGGCTCCTGATATGACTATGCAACCGGATAATCGCGAATATACCCGCTTTTCCCTCCGTTCCAAGGTGAAGCTGGTGGATCACGAGGGTAAGGAGTATGAAATCTATACCCGCGACCTGTCCCATGGTGGACTGTTCCTGATTATGAAGGAGGACTCCCTGCCCCCTGCCGATTCGGTGGTGGAGGTGACGGCCATGGATATCGAGGATCCACTGCCACAACGAGCGGTTGTGGTCAGGGCGGAGGCCGGCAAAGGCATCGCCATCCGTTTTCTCGATAGTGAATAGTCTGCCATGACCGTCCAGCGAGCCCCAACCGTGGGTGTCCGCGTCGGTAGTGTCACCATCGGCGGTAACGCCCCGGTGGTTGTCCAGTCCATGACCAATACCGATACGGCGGATATTGCCGCCACCATCCGTCAGGTGGCTGAACTGCACCGGGCCGGTTCAGAGCTGGTGCGTATCACCGTCAATACGGAAGAGGCGGCCCGAGCAGTTGCTTCCATCCGGGATGGGCTGGACAAGCTGGGGGTGCCGGTGCCCCTGGTGGGGGATTTCCATTTCAACGGCCACAAGTTACTGCAGAAGTATCCCGAATGCGCCCAGGCCCTGGCCAAGTACCGCATCAATCCGGGCAACGTGGGGCGTGGCGCCAGCCGGGATGAAAAGTTTGCCGCCATGATCGAACTGGCCTGCCGCCATGACAAGGCGGTGCGGATCGGTGTCAACTGGGGCAGTATGGACCAGGAGCTGGTGGTGCGGATGATGGATGAGAACGCCCGGGCCGCAGAGCCGCTGGATAATGACCGGGTGATCCGGGAGATCATGGTGGTATCGGCCCTGGATAATGCCCGCCGTGCCGAGGAGCTGGGCCTGGGGCGTGACCGGATTGTGCTCTCCTGCAAGATGAGCGGGGTACAGGATCTGATCGGTGTTTACCGGGAACTCTCCCGGCGTTGTGACTACGCCCTGCATCTCGGCCTGACCGAGGCCGGTATGGGTTCCAAGGGGATCGTCGCCTCCACGGCGGCGCTGGCGGTGCTGCTGCAGGAGGGTATCGGCGATACCATCCGGATCTCCCTCACCCCGGAGCCGGGCGGCGCGCGTACCCAGGAAGTGCAGGTGGCCCAGGAGATTCTGCAATCCATGGGGTTACGTTCATTCACCCCGATGGTGATCGCCTGTCCCGGTTGCGGTCGCACCAGCAGTGTCGTGTTTCAGCAGCTGGCCCAGGAGATTCAGCAGTATCTGCGTGCCCAGATGCCCCAATGGCGCGACCGCTTTCCCGGCGTTGAGGCGATGAACGTGGCGGTGATGGGCTGCGTGGTCAATGGCCCCGGTGAGAGCAAGCATGCCAATATCGGTATCAGTCTGCCCGGCAATGGTGAAGTGCCGGTGGCGCCGGTGTATGAGGATGGAGTCAAGACTGTCACCCTGAAGGGTGATTCAATTGCCCGGGATTTTCAGCAACTGGTGGAGCAGTACGTCATCCGCCACTACGGCTGAACCGGCATCCCGTCCATACCCTGACCACCCCGGTTCGTCTCTTCTTCCCGGCTAGAGAAATCCAGCCTGTTCAGCATAGATATCTTTCAGCAGCCGCTTGAATTCCGGGTGATTGCGCAGCAGCTGCTGCCCCGCATTGATCAATGCGTCTGCCCCGTTTTCCGGTAGCGTGAAGTCGGTCGGAATGGTGGAGAGGGGCTGGTCGTTAAGCTCCCCGGGGCTGTCCTCCAGGTTCAGCTCGATAATATAAACATCCGGTGCGCAGCCGTCCGGGTCGGAGCAGGGAACGGTGCTGTTGCGCTTCAGCCAGGGCTTAAGCTGACGGTGCAGATAGGCCTTGGTTTCGAAGTTGTAGTTGCTCAGGGGGGTGGTGCTGGCGGCATCGAGAATCACCGTCTGTGGCGGATGGTCCGGTCTCTTTTCCCATTCAATCGGCAGGCGGGCCGCCGCGTCGATCTCGATCAGTACGATGCGCCGGGCCTGCAGGGGAATGTTTTGCCGGTTGCTGTCATCCAGGCCATCCTGAATGATGATGCGATCTATCATGGCGCGCAGTCCCAGGTTGTCGGCAAGGCCCCCATCCAGCAGGTGGATGTAGGGATGTTCCGGCTGCTCCAGGTAGCGACTCCAGGTTCTGGCCAGCCGGTAACGTCGTGGATTCTGCTGCTTTTCGGTCAGGCCGGTTCGGATCCAGTGCGGGGTGGGGTAACCGCAGCTGCCGGCCCGATTGGTCAGGGTGATCGGGGTGAAGATCAGCGGCACCGCACTGGAGGCCGCTACCGCCCGGGCCACCGGAAAATGATCGCTGTCGGAGCAGATCAGGGCAAACAGCTCCGGGGTAAAGCCAAAGCGGCTCCCTTTGAACAGATCGGTCGCGTTGATGATCACGACCGGTCCCTGGTTGTCAAACAGCTCGCTGAGCGGGCGCTCACCAAACAGTGTCTGGCGGAAGTATTCGTCCAGGATGTCGCCGGATCCGAAAGTGGTGGAGGAGAGCCGGGAGAGGTTTTCCAGTGTCAGCATCCGCTGGCGGATCTCGTTCCTCACATCCCGCTCCAGAAACTGCTGGCGGAAATTTTCGAACAGCTGCTCACCGTACAGACCGTAGTAGGCGGCAATAATGCTGCCGCCGGAGACGGCCGAGATGGTGTCCACCTTGTCCAGCAGGGTTGGGGCGTCGGGCCGGGTGGTCAGGGGGGTCTGGTGGAGTGCCTCCATGACACCATAGGCAAATGCGGATGCCCGGCTGCCGCCACCCGACAGGGTCAACAGCAGGATGGTGGAATCCTTGCTGAGGGGGGTGGCCGCTTTTTTTACCGAGGTAAGGGGTGGATTATCAGGGAAGCGAGCCGTGCTGGCACAACCACTGACCAACAGCAGGCTCAGCAGGATGCTGTATATCCTTCGAATTCTGTTCATGCGGGGTGTCGCAGATCCGGTTGCAATAGGCTCGGATTACCCCATCCCGGGGCGCGGTTGTCAAGCCGGGATCTCTGTTGGCTCCCGGTTTCGTATGGCCCGTACCCAATTCTCCATGGCGGTGTTGGCGACTGGCATGGGCGCCTGCAAAAAAGTGATATAGAAGGTGTTGGGCAGTTCCACCACCCCGATGGAGCGGGGACGCAGCGCCATTGCCTGGGGTGTGGGCAAGGTCAGACCAAAACAGAAAACAATGTTGCCGGCGGCCAGGATGTTGTCATGGATCTGGCCTTTTTCCAGGCCGCTGGTATGGGCGTAATGGTCAAAAATGGCAATGAAGGTGGCAATCGGGTCAGCCTCTACACAGCTTTTGAGATAGCCAAGAATCTCATCGACGCTGGTGTAGGTTGTCTCCGACTTGTCAATCTCCAGTGAGAACAGGGCGTACGCCTCTCGCGTGAAGGTCTGCTGCATGACTGGTTCCTGAAGCGTGCTGTGAATTTTCCGATAATCCGGGTATCAGTTGCCAAGGTTAGAGCTCCAGGAATAGGACCGCATTGAAAAATCTCAATGTCAGAAAATTGTTTGTCAATTGTCAGCTATGAATTCCAGATTTGGAATATCCAGCAGGTATTTGTTCGGTTCTGTTTCGATCAGCAGGCTCTGGCGCTTGAATTCGGCAATGGTTCGGCTGGTGGTTTCGGTGGTGATGCCCAGCATTGCCCCCATATCTTCCCGGGGAAACAGCTCACATTCACTGGTGGCCTGGTTACGCACCAGGCGCAGCAGCAGGCGGGCAACCCGCTGTCTGGCCGATCCGGTAGAGAGTTCAGTGAGCCAGGCGTCCGCCTCCTCCAGTGCATGCTGCCAGCGATTCAGCAGCTCCTGGTGCAGTTTCGGGTTGGTGTTGGAGAGCGCCTGCACCACGCTGACCGGCAGGCTGCAGGCCTGGGTTGGTTGCAGCACCACGGCGTCATGTTTGTAGGGTTGGTCCAGCAGCGCCTCCAGTCCGGTGACATCGGTGGTGCGCACCAGCCGGACAATGCGCTGGGTACCGTCAGGCAGATACTGGACCAGCTTCAGGATGCCGCTGCGGATGGTGTAGAGACGATCGGCCTTGTCGCCGGCGCGATAGAGAGTCGACCCGGCTGGCAGGGTGTAGAGGTCGATGGGTTGATGGATCTTGTCGAAATCCTCCTCATCCAGCCCGGCAAACAGCACTGAGTTACGCAGTGTGCAGCTGATACAGTCGGCAACGCCTTCCCAGGCTTCTTTATCGGTGAGGTTTTTCATCAATGCTTCTCTAAGTAGGCGGCGGCAACCGTTCTCAAGGCGCGGCCAAATTGAATAGTCTCCCATGCAGATGCCGGTGGGCTTGTGAGCTGTTATCCCTCCAGGGATACAGTTCCGGCTTCACCGGCATCTGGGAAGCCCGTACCTGCCAGAGTCGGCAGGCACAACTTTCTCAGCCGACCTGAGGCAGATGTTTCAGGGACTCTTTGATCGCCTCGTCCGGGTACTCGTAGTCCTCCAGTTCGCCGGCAAAGAAGCGGTCGTAGGAGGTCATATCGAAGTGGCCATGACCCGACAGGTTGAAGAGCAGGGTTTTTGCCTCACCGGTCTCGGCACAACGCTTCGCTTCACGGATCACCGCGGCGATAGCGTGGGTCGACTCCGGTGCCGGTACGATGCCTTCACTCTTGGCAAACAGCACGCCCGATTCGAAGGTCTCGGTCTGTGGCACGGCCACCGCGCCCAGCAATCCCTCATTATAGAGCTGGCTGATCAGCGCTGAGTCACCGTGATAGCGCAATCCACCGGCGTGGATACCTGGCGGCATGAAATCATGGCCCAGGGTATACATCTTCATCAGCGGGGTCAGACCGATGGCATCGCCGAAGTCGTAGGCGTAGGTACCCTTGGTCAGGGTGGGGCAGGAGGTGGGTTCCACAGCGATCAGTTCGACCTGCTTGCCGGCTGCTTTGTCGGCGAAGAACGGGAAGGCGATGCCGCCGAAGTTGGATCCGCCGCCGCAGGGTGCAAATACCATGTCGGGATATTCCCCCACCATGGACATCTGCTTCTTCGCTTCTTCACCGATAATGGTCTGGTGCAACAACACGTGGTTGAGCACTGATCCGAGGGCGTAATTGGTGTCCGGGCGGTTGGCGGCGATCTCCACCGCCTCCGAGATGGCCACACCCAGTGAACCTTCGCTGTTCGGGTCTTTGGCCAGAATGGAGCGGCCCGACTCGGTCAGGTTGGTTGGGCTGGCGTGCACGTTGGCTCCCCAGGTACGCATCATGGTGCGACGGTAGGGTTTCTGGCCATAACTTACCTTGACCATGAAGACCTCGACCTCCAGGCCAAACATCTGGCCGGCCAGGGCCAGGGAACAACCCCACTGTCCGGCGCCGGTTTCGGTGGTCAGCTTCTTGATGCCGGCCTGCTTGTTGTAGTACGCCTGGGCCACGGCGGTGTTCGGTTTGTGGGAGCCCGCCGGACTGACCGACTCATTCTTATAGAAGATCTTGGCCGGAGTATTCAGCATCTTCTCCAGGCGATGGGCGCGAAAGAGCGGGGACGGGCGCCACAGGCGCAACACTTCCCGTACCTCCTCAGGAATCTTGATCCAGCGATCGCTGCTCACCTCCTGCTTGATAATCTCCTCCGGAAAGATGGCGGCCAGTGCGTCCGGCCCCACCGGTTGTCCGTCGGGACCCAGCGGCGGAGTCGGCGGATTGGGCATGTCGGCAACCACGTTATACCAGTGGGTGGGCATCTCTGATTCTTTTAATAGAATCTTGGTCTTCATCTTGAGGCTTCTCCCAAGTTTTTTGGATTGGAGGGGTTGATTCGAATGGCCCGTATTGGCGCCGCTGGTGCAATCTTCACATATTAGGCACGCTTTATGCCACCGCTTTAACTTTTCCCGGTGGCTGTCCACCTGGAATCTGTGCCCAATTGTGGTCGACCCAAGGGGTTATTTGGGCCTGACCCGGGTCCTGGCCCGGTTGGCAGTTATGTTGCGCGGTCCACTGGGGTACAATCGGCGTCCTTTAAATATAGTCGGTGTAACGGGTGAATAATGGCGCTGATCAATCTGCGCAAGGTACAACTGGGCTTTGGTGGCCCGGCGCTGCTGGATAATCTTGATCTCTCCATTGAGCGGGGTGAACGGATCTGTCTGCTGGGGCGCAATGGCGCCGGCAAATCGACCCTGATGAAACTGATCGCCGGTGAATTGCAGCCGGATGATGGTGAGTTCTCCATCCAGCAGGGGGCGATTATCACCCGCCTGACCCAGGAGGTGCCGGAGGGGATCGAGGGCACGGTATTTGACGTGGTGGCCACCGGTCTGGGCGAACTGGGTGAGCTGGTGCGCCGTTTTCATCAGATCAGCCACCAACTGGCTACCGATCACAGTGAAAAACTGCTCGACCAGCTCTCCCGGGTACAGCATGACCTGGAGGCGGCGGATGGCTGGCAGTCGGAGCAGCGGGTGGAGACGGTGATCTCCAAGCTCTCCCTGGACCCGGATATCCCTTTTGCGGCACTCTCTGGCGGTCTCAAGCGGCGTGTGCTGCTGGCCCGGGCGCTGGTGCAGGCGCCCGACCTGCTTCTGCTGGATGAGCCGACCAACCACCTGGATATCGCCTCCATCGACTGGCTGGAGGAGTTCCTGCTCAACTATGACGGCACCCTGCTGTTTGTCACCCATGACCGGATGTTCCTGCGCAAACTGGCCACCCGTATTATCGAACTGGATCGGGGGCAGCTTACCGACTGGCCGGGGGATTACGAGAACTTCCAGCGCCGCAAAGCGGAGATGCTGAATGCGGAGGAGAAGGCCAACGCCCGCTTCGACAAGAAGCTGGCCCAGGAGGAGGTGTGGATTCGCCAGGGCATCAAGGCGCGACGCACCCGTAACGAAGGTCGGGTGCGGGCCCTGCAGGCGCTGCGCGCCGAGCGCAAACAGCGCCGGGAACGGACCGGCAATGTCAACATGGCACTGCAACAGGCGGAACGCTCCGGCAAGCTGGTGATCGAGGCGGAGGGGATCAGCTACGCCTGGGATGGCAAACCGATTGTGCGGGACTTCACCACCACCATCATGCGCGGTGACCGCATCGGCGTGATCGGCCCCAATGGCGCGGGCAAGACCACCCTGCTCAACCTGCTGCTGGGCAAACTGCAACCCGACGCGGGTACGGTAAAACACGGCACTAAGCTGGAAGTGGCCTATTTTGACCAGTTGCGGGCCCAATTGGATGACGAGAAGTCGGTGCAGGACAACGTGGCTGATGGCAGTGACAAGGTGGAGATCAACGGCAGCAGCAAACACGTCATCAGTTATCTGCAGGATTTCCTGTTCACCCCGGACCGGGTGCGACAGCCAGTCAAGGCGCTCTCCGGTGGCGAACGTAACCGCCTGCTGCTGGCGCGGCTGTTCAGCAAGAGCGCCAATGTGCTGGTGATGGACGAACCGACCAACGATCTGGACGTGGAGACCCTGGAACTGCTGGAAGAGCTGCTGCTGGATTATCAAGGCACCCTGTTACTGGTGAGCCACGACCGGGCATTTCTCAATAACGTGGTGACCAGCACCCTGGTATTTGAGGGCGACGGGCAGATCAATGAATACGTGGGTGGCTATGACGACTGGCTGAGTCAACGGAAGGCCCCGCTGGTTGAGGCGGCCCCAAAACCGGTGGAAGCGAAACCGACGACGGCAAGACGGGAGCCGGTAAAACCGGCCAGCAAGCCGAAGAAACTGAGCTACAAGGATCAGCGGGAGCTGGACGCCCTGCCAAAGCGGATCGAGCAGCTGGAAACCGAACTGGAACAGTTGCAGATGACCGTGGCCGATCCCGCTTTCTACAAACGCCCCAAGGAAGAGAAGACCGAAGTGCAGCAGCAACTGCAGGAGACCGAAGCGGCTCTCAATACAGCCTATGCCCGCTGGGAAGAGCTGGAGTCCTGAGGCGGAGGGGGCGCGCTGACACTGCCCCTAAACTGAATCAGACCAGCAATCCCGGTCCATTCCGGCGTATGATGGTGTGGTTGTCATCCGGATCAGTGTGCCGGTACCTCCCCATAACCTCCCCACAGGGCACTACCCGCCGGGGAGTGCATCAGATATCCCTATCATTACAGGACCATCACAATTGAATCCCACCGCCTTCGCTTCACTCAATCTGCATGACGCCCTGCTGAACAATCTGGCCTCGCTCGGCTATGACCGGATGACACCGATTCAGAGCCAAAGCCTGCCACCCATTCTGGCGGGCCGGGATGTGATTGCCCAG
This sequence comes from Sedimenticola thiotaurini, assembly GCF_001007875.1. Taxonomy (NCBI): domain Bacteria; kingdom Pseudomonadati; phylum Pseudomonadota; class Gammaproteobacteria; order Chromatiales; family Sedimenticolaceae; genus Sedimenticola; species Sedimenticola thiotaurini. The sequence goes on from NZ_CP011412.1 coordinate 3,447,734, forward strand.
GGCAAGACCGGATCGGGTAAAACCGCGGCATTTGGCTTGGGGCTGTTGCAGAAACTGGATGTTAAACGGTTTCGGATACAGGGGCTGGTGCTCTGCCCGACCCGGGAACTGGCGGACCAGGTGGCCCGGGAGATTCGCCGTCTGGGCCGGGGTATCCATAACATCAAGGTGCTGACCCTCTGCGGTGGCACGCCGTTTGGCCCCCAGGTGGGTTCACTGGAGCACGGCGCCCACATCATTGTGGGGACACCGGGCCGCATTGAGGATCACCTGGGCCGGGGTACGCTGAAACTGGACAAGGTGAGCACCCTCATTCTGGATGAGGCGGACCGCATGCTGGATATGGGTTTTCAGGAGGTGCTGGAGCGCATTGTCGATCAACTGCCTCAGCGGCGTCAGACACTACTGTTCAGCGCCACCTTTCCCGATCAGATCCAGGCCATCGCCCGGCTTATTCTCAGTCAACCGGTGACAGTGCAGGTGGAGTCGAGTCATGACAGCGCCAGCATCGAACAACACTTTTACAAGGTGAAGGACAACAAGCAGCGCCTGGCGGCATTACGCCTGCTGCTGCTCCAGTTCCGGCCCGAATCGGCCCTGGTGTTCTGTAACACCCGTAAAGAGAGTCAGGCGGTAGCCGACTCCCTGGTCCAATGCGGTTTCTCCGCCCTGGCGCTGCATGGCGACCTGGAACAGCGGGATCGGGACCAGATGCTGATACGCTTTGCCAATAGAAGCGCCTCTGTTCTGGTGGCCACCGATGTGGCGGCAAGGGGGCTGGATATCGATGCGCTGGACCTGGTGATCAATTATCACATTTCCCATGATGCGGAGAGTCATCTGCACCGGATTGGCCGTACCGGCCGGGCCGGCAGCAAGGGCATCGCCTGCGCGTTGTACAGTGAGAAGGAGAGCCATCGGGTGGCGCAACTGGAGGCCGGTATTGACCCGATCCTGGACAGCGAACCGTTACCACCCCTTGCCCTTCTGGAACAAGCCGCCCTGAAGCCGGCCATGGCCACCCTGCAGATTGATGGTGGCAAGAAACAGAAAATCCGTCCGGGCGACATCCTGGGCGCCCTCACCGGTGAGCGGGGGATCACTGGTCAACAGGTGGGCAAGATCAATATCGCGGACAACTGGGCCTTTGTCGCCGTGAGTATCTGTGCGGTGAAACCGGCTCTGAAAAAACTGACCCAAGGGAAACTTAAAGGACGCTCGTTTCGGGTTCGGTTACTTGAGGACTAATGAGTATAGTGCGGATTGAATCCAGGAGCGGGTTTTGGTTGATCGCTGGGATTATTCAAGGCCAGTGGTGGTCATCGGACCACTCAATTTGGCGGGCAGAAACCATCCAGAAGCGGACGTTAACGCCCGCAGCAACTGCGACTTTTTAAAAGCGTAAGTTTAACCTATCCTAGGTGCGCGGGATTGAGTTTTTCATCTGACCCCAGATAACTACCCCAGATAACTTAGAGGCGGTCTGGTGGCGGGCTCAAGCGGACTTGCGCGCCACCAGCTGGACCACCGCGCTTTCGCCCTGATGGTAGCGGCCTTCCGAAATGTGGCGCACCACTTCCTCTGCGATCTCGAAGCTCAGACCGTCGAGCTCGTTGCGCAACTCGTCCAGGGACATGAAGAGCTCCCGTTGCGAAGGGGGCGGTCCGCCAGCGCCATCCATCTCCAGGTGCTGTGGTGTGTAGGCCTCCAGCAGGAAGACACCACCGCCTTTCAGGGAATCGATGACTTGGGCGTGGAGCTTTTGACGCAATCCAGGAGGCAGATGGGCCGCGATCGAGACGATGCCATCCCAGACCTCGCGGCCCAGGTCGTAGTGGGCCAGGTCGGAGACCACCGTGGTGATCTCAACCCCGTGCTCCTTGGCTAGGTTTCGGGCCTTCTCTAGGCCGACTGGCGAGAGGTCGACCGCCGTGACCTCGTAGCCCTGGCGGGCCAGAAATACGGCGTTTCTCCCCTCACCCTCGGCCAGGCAGAGCACCTTGCCTCCCACGGGGATGCGGGTGTATTCGGACTTCAGGAAGTCGTTTGGCGCGGTTCCATAGGCAAAGCCTTCTTCGTTGTAGCGTTGGTCCCACATACGTAGTTAAACCCGGTGACAGTTGCTTGTAGGAGGAGACGAGCCACGGGCGGCAGTTGGGCACTGCCCGTGGCGTCGCTTTTGAACACGATACGATCAATAGGTTCCCAACTCGATGACGGTCTCGGCGGTCACCTTGTCGCCCTGGAGCGTTTTGACCGTCACATAGTAGGCGTGGCCCTTGCCGCCGGAGCAAGGGGGCATGTAGGCGCCCGCCTTGTCCCAGCCGGGGCTACGGTGCGCCTCGACCAGGCTGAAACCTTGGGGTAGATCGAAGCTATGACCGGGAACCGAAGGAATTTCGAGCGGCTGATCGGTTGCATCGAGACGGTATTGGATTCTGCCATGCCCACCGTTGTTCATCTTTTCGGAATCGCGATCGCTGTATTCGAACAAAATGCTGTCGGAGCCGGCCGGGATATCGGAGACAAGCCATTTGGGGGTGGCGGGGTTGTTACCGCCAAACTTCTGGCACTGCTGTCCCTCCGGTATCTTGACCCCGTTCCAGGTGTCGTTGGCGAAGCGGACATCCAGGGCGAAGACATTGGAAGAGAAGAGTGCGGCCAGTGAAAGCGTCGGAAGCAGATAGAGTTTCATAAGGATAACCTATTGTAGTGTGTTATCGGATGAAAATGGATTAGTGCGACATTGGATGATGAATGTCAAGAGCCAAGTAATCAAATCCCACGCAAGCCCGTTTTTATCCTGTGATAAAACGGACGCATGGGTAGTGTCACGCTGTCATCGCCTCATATTCTGCCGGCGCCAGGTAGCCTATCCCTGAATGCGTCCGCCGGTGGTTGTAGAATCGGTTGATGCAATAGTTGAGGGAATACCCAAATCGTTGGTGCATTCCCGGATGACAACTCGGCCCTGATGCTGGTGGCAGCCCGTCTCAGGTACATCGCGGGGACCAAGTGAGGGATCCGTCGCTATCTGTCGATGGAGGCGCTTGAGAAACAGGACCTGGAGAGCTCGATTACCGCGTAACCGCGAAGTTACCGCCAAGCAAAGTGCGAAAGATTTTTGACACTACCGTTGATGTAACGGGCCTATCATCACCCTCCTGTGGCAAGACCGGAAGTGTCTATTGGACCGTGGGAAGTCCAGTGATGTCTGCTGGTGTTTACTTTTCTTGGGGAGCTCGGCTCGTTAACTCCCGCTTAAAGTGCGCCCCCAGGCGTCATCTTTAAAGCGTTTGTTAGGCGCTTGGTTTTTGAATGTCAGAAGCCAAGAACCAGCCTTTGCCATTTTGATTTTCAATGAACTTGATACAGGAAGTGATATCCAATGTGACCGCCGAAGCGTGAAAAACAGAAAGGACTTTCTCTTGATAATCTTGGTCATCTTCAAGCGCGGCGACTTTTAAACCGATTTCTTTACACTTTTCAATATTAATTGGTCTACCGTGCGATTTATGCTCAGCAGCATTTCCCAACCACTTAGCGATATCTGTTCCTTTTTTATCTTGATCGGAACCAAACATATAATTATCAAGCCACTCAGCTACTTTTGATTCAGAGTTCTTAATTGTATTCTCACAGATATTCAAAATACCAGGTGGCAACAAATTAATTCTGTTTACCCACAGGGGAGCCGTTTTTGGATCAGCAATTATAGACTCCCTAGCTTTCTTAAAATCATCAAGAATAGAATGCGCGGGTGCCGTGAATTGGCCAGATGGACTAGGTAGTGTTAACTGAGGGTCAATGGGTCCCATAGCCGATTGCTTGCCCATAACAATCTCATCACATGCACAAGATATCATAGTTGCGGCCGACATAGCATTCTGGGGTATAACAGCCCTAATATGATCATACTTGGCTCTTAGGTATTGAACTATTTGCTCAGCAGCTTCTAATGATCCACCTGGGCTATGCAATATAAGGTCTAATTTTTTTCTTTTTAGCCCATGCACTGCGGCCATAAAGCCCTGTACATCTTGCAAGTTTATAGATTGAAAAGTAGAAGGTATAGACGGTGCTTTTATGGAAGTAAAACCAGACATGTAGATAATAACATCCCTATCTACATAGTCGGAAAGATCTTTTAGGTATTCTCTTCTGACATCATCTTGAGCTTTACCCTTGGTCTCTTGTATACGCTCTTGAATCTGGCTCCTTGAAGGCATTATTTCTATTCCTTTGTATATATATTTACTTGAAATTTATTCTGTTCATTGAGTAATGACTTCGAGGCAACATCAATTGCCTCAATTTCCTCTTTGGATATATTCTTATCACAAAAAGCTAGGATTATTTCTCGTTGCTCCTCAAGATCCTTATCCTTTAACTTTTTTTCAAGATGTTCAACTTCCATACAACCCCCTATAGATACCCTGTTTACCAAAAACCTTCCATCAATTTATTGTAGTACATTTGTGCTTCGCATTTGGGCGTATTACGAACTCGGGGCGCCTAACGCCAGCATTTGCGGCTGGTTTGTAGCGCAGTGAACTAGCACCACTTTTGTGGACACTTTTATTGGAATAGCTTTTCATAATTCTCTGGTGATTGGTAGCCTATCCCTGAATGTAAACGCTCTCGGTTATAAAACTCGATATACTCCACCAGATGCGCCACCGCACTGATGTCATTTTCAAATAGCCTGCGATGAATGAGTTCTGCCTTCATGGTGTGAAAGAATGATTCGACAAAGGCATTATCCAATGGGTTGCCCTTTCGACTCATGCTCCTGGTCATGCCAGCGGCCTCCACCACATCTCGGTATTCATGTGCCGCATATTCAATTCCCTGATCAGAATGGAATAGACAACCCTCCTGAGGATTCGACCGGGTTAGTGCCATTTTGAGGGCGCTTTTTGTCAGCTCTGCATTCCGTTTTCGACTAAATGACCAACCCACAACCTTTCTACTGAATAGGTCAAGAACTACTGCATGGTAGAGCCAACCCGTTTTGGTCTTAATATAGGTAAAGTCACCCGCCCATTGTGTGCCTGGCTGTACTGGCTTCTCCATCTGCTTCAATTGATTGCCGGTAGACGAGTAGAATTCATGTTGGCCGGGTCGCCACGCATAAAGTCCTGTGGTAGAAGCCTTTACACCCATCTCTTTCATCAAACGATTAACCCGTCTGCGGCTGCAAGGCAGACCTTTTTGAATCAATTCCTGATGTAATCTAGCTGCCCCATAGCTGCGACGAAAACCTTGATGTAGCGTCTTGATCGCTTCCATCAGCTTGAGATCATGTGCTCTGTGGTTACTCATAGGCCGTGCTTTCCATGCATAAAAACCACTTCTTGAAACACCATAGAGTTCACACAGGCGATCCAGTTTGTGTTTGTCACGGTTCTTCTCGATAAAAGCAAATATTACCGCTTTGTCTTCTCGAAGAACCGTTTCGCTTTTTTTAACAGATCAAGCTCCTCTGTACAACTTTCCAGGGCTTGCTCTAATTCTTTGATCCGCTTATTTGCTTTTGCCAGCTCTGCCTCTTTTTCAACCAAAGGGTCTGTTCTTTTTACTAGCCTCTTGGGTGATACCTGCTTTGATTTCATGTGCTTATTTTCCCGGAGTTCGCCGTTTTTGTACTCCATTCGCCAACGGTAAAGCATGACCGGGTGGATTCCAAGCGACTCAGCAATATCCTTGGCTATAACTTTAGGGTGATTAGCCAACTTAACGGCCTGTTGCTTGAACTCTAGTGTGTATCTATCGTAATTCCGCTTCTTTGTTTGTCCCATCTCGTACCTCTTCAACAGATCAGTCCACGACTGTCCATTAAAGTGGTGCTAGTTCATAGCGTAGGCTGTCCGAGCGAGGAACGAGCGTTGTTGAACTTTTTGTTAGGGTTTGTTTTACAAAATCGCACGGCCGGGATCTCCATATCCTCCGAGTAGCGCATCTTCTTCAATGTCCTCGTCACCACCTGGTTCGTAGTAGCTAAAGTGTGTAAATCCTATCTGCTGAGCAAATCCTATTAACTCATGCTGCGCCTTGTCGCTTAACCTTGGAGACATCGCCAGTACTCGATTAGTGGGCATATCGCCGTTCCCAAACAATGAGTAACTTGTAGCCCCAGCCTCTTTTAACTTTAGTTTGACCTCCTCTAGGTCTGGTAATGCTGAATTTATACCGATGTTAAGATGTTTGATTACATTGTTTTCTTGTAAACCTTGATCATCTGTCTTTTCAATTTTCGCTTTCAGGCCCGCGATAATTGATGACAGTTCTGCTATATGTGCATCGGTTTTTGAAACTACAACTTTTTCATTTGTTTTTTGATTTAAATATGTTGAGTAGTATGAATCTTCTTGTAGCTCAGGACGAAACTTTGTTTGTAAAAGAAAAACAGCGATTAAAAAAATAGGTACATTGACAATTGCCGCAATAGTTAAAGCGTAAGACTCTAATGATCCTTGGTTCAAATTAGCAACCGCAAATAAAAAGCAACTATCAATAGAAAATAATCCAGCAAGCCAAGCACCTAGCAATTGAATAGGTTTAGTTATTTTTTCTGGCTTTATACTTTGATCGCTCATTGAAGATTCGTTTCCTTCTTTACCCTAACGCCGCAAATAACCGGACGCAAAAAGCGGAGCGCAGCTTTTTGCACCCGAGTTAATTTGCCTTGTTAGCATCTATGGTTCTAATATGACCATTGGGACCGATAGCCATTCTTTAAAGTTGGTCTGCGCTGAATACACTCTTACCAAAGCCTTTACCGGCAGTTCTATAGGCCCCACTACCGTATTTGCCAAGTCTTGGAATGCGGATACACCAGATGAAAAATAATCTGGGGTTGGAAGCAAAGCAAATTTACTTTCATTGGACTGTAGTGAAAAGTAATATTCCTCAGCAATCAATTTATCCCTATAGTCTTCTGGATTTTCCTTTGGTTTCCCAACTATCGTAATTGTACTTTTGCTGCGCTTAACTTCCACTTTGTTTATTGACAAAATGCCTTTTGCCCAACAAATGACTGATGAACTACCAAATTGATATTCTGCCCCGAGAAATTCTGGGTAAGCGGAAATTTTATTTTCAAGTTTTTCAAGCATTCCAATTGTTGAAATTGCGTAGGACTTACTTTCAACTGAACTAGCGCCAGCCGAAATTAATGGTATCCGTGCAGAAGCATTTAACCCTTCAGTTTTAGTTATTTTTGTTTCCGGCGAATATCCCATTTCTGTCTCATACATTGCTGATATGAAATCTCGATCAAGATAGATGAGTTTTTCAAATAATTTCACCGTCATCCCTTATGATTTTTGATGCTAACGCTGGCAGAATGCGCAAATTTGGAAGCCGAAGGCTGGAAAATTTGTCGCTATTGCTGGCCTTGTTAGCTGTGGACTCACCCGCTGACTTCCCAATTGAAATTAAACCCAGCCTCTTCAATTACTGGTTGAACTAGACCTAGAAACTTTGTTCCCTCCTCATTGGGGGGATGCATACATGTAAGCTGAATATTAACATTTAGGCCTTTGGCTGAGGGATACTCCTCATAGATTTGACCGGATTCAGCGAATGTAATGTATGCATTAATTTTGTTTTGCAAAATCAGTAGTTTCTCATTTTTCTCATCCCACTCCAGGTGATCCGAGATAACCAAAGAAACGTAACCTTTTTCTTCGTTATTTGCGATGATGTCTATGACATTTTCTTGCTCAATGGTCATGTGTTTACCAGCTAACGAATTAAATAAGGGGCGGACAAAAGCGGAGCTTTTGTTCGTCCAAGTGAGCGAAAGCGAACGGTCTTGATTGCCTTGTTATAAATCATTTTGCTTTCTGCATTTTTAGCAATAATTTATGACAAGCTTTGTATAAAAGATACTCCATATCTTCTGCATCGAACACCGGACGGAAACGCAAAAATGCACGCCAGGTAAATAGGCGACCAATATACTGACTAACTTTCATTTTCTCTGTAACAGAGAAAGTAGCTTTTGTTTTTGCAGTACTTAAAAAATAAAGGCGAGAGCTAATGGTTATTTTTGGTCTCCACATTAAAGGGAGACCAATATCTCCTAAAGTTAAATCCCATGCGTCTCCAGACTGAAACTTTGGTACTACAACATCAAGAACTAAATCAGTGTTTTTTGGGTCTTCAATGTTTTTTGCGGACGGTAATGAAAAAATTTCTTTTAGACTGTGGCGAAGGTTACTGTCTAGGTCTTCATTTTTAAACATACCCCATTGGTCTATGTGCCTTTTTATATCCGATCTTGGTGCTACTGCAAGTGTGCCTAGAAACACTCTAGGTTTATCTTTTTTTAGTATTTTGCTAAACACTCATAACTTCCTTGATGATTTATAACCTTTAAGCATTTATGCCGCGTGACTTTCATGTGGCATAAATGCCTGTTGAACTGAGCCGCCCTCGATAGGGTTGCCCAACTCTATTAATAAGAAATTGTTTTTTTCCGGCTGCCCGGCGGTTTGCTATTTGGGGTGACAGCGCAGGAAGGTCTTCGGTGTTGTGCATTCCGGCCCCGCTTCCTGAAGGCTAGCCGCCCGTCTTTCTAACGATTTTTCTTCATAATGCCTCATTTTCCAGCCCCTGGCCACTACCTGCCCGTCAGACCCCTCGGGCCTGTTGATTGCCTACATCTTCCCCCGTGCAACGGGGCCAGCGTCACTCGCCGCCAGGGCGTCGCGGTGGCAACTCCATTACTACGCGCAAACGCCCGCCCTGGCATACCGGGCAGGGCCAGGCGGCCACCTCCGGGGTGGATCGGTTTATCGCCTTGTCCGGCTCGGCCTCGGTTGCCTCGGCCCGGGTGATGGCCGTCCGGATCTGGGGCAGTCGCCTGGCCCGACAGCAGTTGGCCAGGTAGCCGTAGTGGCGGATACGCATCAGGCCCTTGGGCAGCACGTGCAGCAGGAAGCGGCGGATAAACTCTGCGTGATCCAGCTGCATCACTTTGGGCTTTTCATCATCCCCATAGTCCTTGTAACGGAAGCTCACCGTCTCTTCATCCATGGCCAGGATCCGCCGATTGCTTATGGCAGTGCGGTGGCTGTAGCGGGCCAGGTAGTTCACCACCGACCGGGTAGCCTGTTCACAGGGCCGGCTGAACACCACCCACTCTTTGTGCATCAACTCATCCAATCGGGCGTCTGCATCGGCTGCGGTCACCCGGTACAGTTCGCCGCTCTCGAACAGGCGGCGTAGACGATGGACCAGGTGGCCCCGGAAGTAGCGCGACAGCGCCCTGACCGGGAACAGGTAGTGACTCTTTGCTGCCTTCCATTGGCCCTGGTCCGTGAGCACACCACCCGGCACCAGGCAGTGTAGGTGCACATGTTGGGTCAGGGTCTGACCCCAGGTGTGTGACGTGCAAGGATGCACTAATGCCGTGGGCGCAGGATGCGCAGGAACGGCCAGCACCGCCGTCATCCCCAGTTGCCCGCCCAACCTTCTAGGGTCCTCACCAAAGCGCTTCAGTGTCGCCCAAACCGATGCAAACAGGGCCCGATACAGGACATCCGGGTGCAGCTGCGCCCAACCATTGAGGGTGTCGGGCAGGGTAAATACCAGGTGGTGGTAGGCAACCGGTAACACTGCCTGCTGCTGGGCTTCGGCCCATTGCCGGCTGGCCCGTTGCTGGCACTGGGGGCAGTGCCGATCGCGGCAGCTGTAGTAGTGGGTCTGATCATGAGCGCAGCGGTCACAGGCCAGCCGGTAGCCGCCCAGGGCTTCGGTCCGGCACTGCCGGATATGGTCGCAGACCCGGAGACGACGGCTATCCAGGCGATGCCGTGCACAGTAGTGCGGCAGGTGCGCCGCCAGCACCTGCTGCAACCCCAGACTCACGCCCGGCCTCCCAGGTGGGCGATCAGGTCGCACTGCACCCGCTCGCGACTGTTGTAGCGTGGCAACCAGTGCAGATATCCCAGGGTGCTGTGGATATCCCGGTGGCCCATCAGGTGTTGCAGTTGGTTGACGGCCAGTCCCGCCTCCAGCAGGTGGGTGGCGTAAGCGTGGCGCAGGGCGTGAATGCCGCCGCGCTTGCGGATGCCGGCCTGTGCCTTGCAGCGCCGGTACACCCGCTGGATGGATCTGGCATCCAGGTGTCGACCGGGGAAGTGCTCGCTGCTGGGGAACAGCCAGTCGCTGGGGCGATATATTCGCCAGTACCGGCGTAACCGCTCCAGCAGTTGGTCGGACAGAGTGACCATCCTGTCCTTGCGGCCCTTGCCCTGTTCCACCCGCAACAGACGACGCTCCCCATCGATGTGACGTACCTTGAGCGAGACCAGCTCATTGACCCGCAGTCCGCAACCGTAACAGGTCAGCAGCATCATCCGGTGCTTCTCGTTGTGACAGGCGTGGATGATCGCCGCCACCTCCTTGCGGGTCAGCAGCTCCGGGATCTGTTGCGGTCGCTTGGGTAGAACAATCGGCACATCGAAAGCCTTCCAGCCCAACACCTTCAAGTAGAAAAAGCGGATGCCGTTAAGATAAAGCCGGCAACTGGCGTTGGCCAGCTGGCGTTCCCGGACCAGGTGGGCGAAGTAGGCTTGCAGATCATCCGTGGTGAGCTGGTCGGGTGAACGGTGACTGAAACGCGCCAGGTCGGTAACGGCACGCAGGTAGCACTCATGGGTGCGCGGAGAGAAGCCATGCTGCTGCATGGCCTCGATCATCTGTTGACGTAAGGAAGTCATCATCACTCTCCTGTAGCAAGACCGGAAGTGGTCTTTGGAAAGTGTGGTGAATAAGAGAAAAAAGCGAGGTTTTAAGAGGCTACCGCGAAGCGGTTTAGTTCAACAGCTGATTATGCGTCTCGCGCATTTCTTGAGAAATGTTGCTCGCGCATCATTTGAAAAATGCGTCTTATTGTTCTGAGTATCCCCATACTACCTATATTCCTTAGTGACTGCTAGATCCCGTATTGGGCTGTTTTCTACCCAATTACAGGGTTGGTGCTAAGGTCGAATAGTGTCCGGCGGACACAGAGGCATGTCACGCACATAGCGCACGGCAGCTTCATGTCGATTGGGGTCGCTCAGGCATAGATCCCGGCAGTCCGCTTTGGCCCTACGGCAGATCCGTTACTAACTATTAATAGAGAAGTTGTCGGAATTGGAACCGCCTTTTTGCGAATAACTGGTTCCACTGAAGGCAGGCAGCATTAACCCGTTACCGGAAGCAATTTCCGCTATTCTCCTGGATATGGCTATATTTGAAACTCACCAACCAGCCCCGCCGGAAGTAGGGGTTCAGACCGGGATTCCCTTCGATAGCCTTTTGAAACCGGGCGGTAGCGGGCGGGGCGGTATGGTGTCGCCGTTGCTTTGATGCTTTAGCTGGAGTTGGGTGGTGGCCGATATCACCCTGTGGAAATCCCTTTCTGGAGGTCGGGTAAACCCCAGAGGGTCATTCACTCACTCCATGTCTCCATAAACTTTGCTGCAGTTGCGGTGCCGATTGCGGGAATATTAGAATAAGTTTAATTAATAATTTTTCTCATTTACAGATTCGGGACAGTGCCCATGCAAGATCCAACCACCCAATCCGACAACGACCTGGGGCGCGTGGAGGTTAAAAACACCACCTGCTACATGTGTGCCTGCCGTTGCGGTATCCGGGTGACCCTGCGGGACGGCGAGATCCGCCACATTGAGGGCAACCCCAACCATCCCCATAACCAGGGGGTGATCTGCGCCAAGGGTTCTTCCGGGATCATGAAGCAGTATTCGCCGGCGCGCATCACCAAACCACTGCTGCGCAGGCAGGGGGCGGAGCGGGGCACTTCGGAATTCGAGGAGATCTCCTGGGAGCAGGCGTTCGAGATGATCACCGAGCGGCTGGCGCGGATCCGGGCGGAAGACCCCAAGCAGTTTGCCCTGTTTACCGGCCGCGACCAGATGCAGGCCCTCACCGGCCTGTTCGCCAAGCAGTTCGGTACGCCCAACTACGCCGCCCATGGCGGTTTCTGCTCGGTCAACATGGCGGCCGGCATGATCTATACCATCGGCGGTTCGTTCTGGGAGTTTGGCGGGCCGGACCTGGATCGGGCCAAGCTGTTTGTGATGATCGGCACCGCCGAGGATCACGACTCCAATCCGCTGAAGATCCACATCTCCAAGTTCAAGCGTCGTGGTGGTCGCTTCATCTCCATCAACCCGATCCGCTCCGGCTACTCGGCCATTGCCGACGAGTGGGTGCCGATCAAGCCGGGTACCGATGGTGCGCTGATCCTGGCGATCAATCACGAGCTGATCAAGCAGGGGTTGTTCGACCGGGAGTTCCTGACCCAGTACTCCAATGCTGCGGAGCTGGTGGTGGACGATCCCCGGCGGGATGACCACGGCCTGTTCAGCCGCTTCGAGATGCATGTGGAGGAGGGCTGTTTCGATCCGGAGAACAAGCTCTGGTGGGACCGGGACCTGGACCGGGAGATCTCCACCCACACCCCGGGCAGCGATCCCCGGCTGCTGGGTGAGTTTCGCCTGGAGGACGGCACCCGGGTAAAACCGGCCTTTCAGCTGCTGAAGGATCGCCTGGATGAGTACACCCCGGAGTGGGCCGAGGGGATCACCGGTATTCCGGCGGACACCATCCGCCGCCTGGCCCACGAGATGGGGGTCACCGCTCGGGATCAGAAGATCGAACTGCCGATCCAGTGGACCGACAGTTGGGAGAACGAACATGAGACCATCACCGGCAACCCGGTGGCCTTCCACGCCATGCGCGGTATCGCCGCCCACTCCAACGGTTTCCAGACGATTCGTGCCCTGAGTATTCTGATGACTTTGCTGGGCACCATCGACCGGCCCGGTGGTTTCCGCCACAAGGCGCCGTTCCCCCGGCCCATTCCCCCCTGTCCCAAGCCACCCAACTCACCCGACGGGGTGAAACCCAACACTCCGCTGGATGGTATGCCCCTGGGCTGGCCAGCTCGGCCGGAGGATCTGTTTGTCGACGAAAAGGGTGAGGCGGTACGCCTGGATAAGGCGTTCTCCTGGGAGTATCCGCTGTCGGTGCATGGCCTGATGCATAACGCCATCACCAACGCCTGGCGGGGTGATCCCTATCCCATCGACACCATGCTGCTGTTCATGGCCAACATGGCCTGGAACTCCTCCATGAACACCGAGCAGGTACGCCACATGCTCACCGACAAGGACGAGTCGGGCGAGTACAAGATCCCGTTCCTGATCGTCTGCGACGCCTTCCAGTCGGAGACGGTGGCGTTTGCCGACCTGGTGCTGCCGGATACCACCTACCTGGAGCGTTATGATGCGCTGTCCATGCTGGACCGACCGATCTCTGAGTTTGAGGGGCCGGTGGACTCGGTGCGTATCCCGGTGGTGCCGCCGACCGGCGAGTGCAAGCCGTTCCAGGAGGTGCTGGTGGAGTTGGGCAGCCGGCTGCATCTGCCCGCCTTCATCAATGAGAAGGGCGAGCGAAAGTACCGCGACTATCCCGATTTCATTACCAACTACGAGACCTCGCCGGGCTCCGGTATCGGCTTCCTGGCTGGCTGGCGCGGCAAGGGTGGCGAGAAGTTCCTCAAGGGCGAACCCAATCCGCGCCAGTGGGAGATGTACCAGAAGAACGACTGCTACTACCACTACAAGCTGCCCAAGTCCTACCAGTACATGCGTAACTGGAACAAGGGTTACCTGCACTGGGCGCGCAACCACGGCATGATCCGCTATGCCGAACCGATCACCATCCACCTCTACTCCGAGGTGCTGCAGCGCTTCCGCCTGGCCGCCCAGGGCAAGGGCGAAGGTCGTAAGCCGCCGGAACGGTTGCGCAAGCGTATCGAGATGCACTTCGACCCGCTGCCGTTCTTCAGCGAACCGCTGCTGTCCCGGCTGGTGGATACCCACGAGTATCCGCTCAACGCCCTGACCCAGCGGCCCATGGCGATGTACCACTCCTGGGACTCCCAGAACTCCTGGTTGCGGCAGATCCATACCCACAACTACCTGTTCGTCAATCCGGCCCTGGCCCATGCCAAGGGGATCGATGACGGCGACTGGATCTGGGTCGAGTCGCCCACCGGCAAGGTGCGTTGCATGTGCCGTTACTCGGAGGCGGTGGAGCCGGGCACGGTCTGGACCTGGAACGCCATCGGCAAGGCGGCCGGGGCCTGGGGGCTGTCGCCCAAGGCGAACGAGTCCCAGAAGGGTTTCCTGCTCAATCACCTGATACCGGAAGAGCTGCCGCCCTGCGAGTCGGGCGAGCACCTCTCCAACTCCGACCCGGTGACCGGCCAGGCGGCCTGGTTCGATGTGCGGGTGAAAATCTACAAGGCGGGGCCCCAGGAACCTGAACAGACATCACCCCAGTTCGAGGCGATGAAAATCCTGCCGGGGCAGAAGTCCTACCGGGGACGCTGGCGGGCGTTTTTTGCCGGCAAACTGGGTAAGAAGCGAGGGAGCAAGGTATGACACAACTGGCACTGGTGATTGATCTGAACGTGTGCGTCGGCTGTCATGCCTGCGTTACCAGCTGCAAGGAGTGGAACAGCTCCGGCTGGGCCGGCCCGATGCCGGACGAGAACCCCTATGGAGCCGATCCGAGTGGCGTCTTCTTCAACCGGGTGCAGACCTACGAAGTGGGTTGCTATCCCGATACCGAGACGGTGCACTTTCCCAAATCCTGCCTGCATTGCGAGGATCCCCCCTGCGTGCCGGTCTGCCCCACCGGGGCCAGCTACAAGCGCGAGGACAACGGCATCGTGCTGGTGGATTACGACAAGTGCATCGGTTGCAAGTACTGCTCCTGGGCCTGCCCTTACGGTGCCCGGGAGATCGACGCCCAGAACAAGGTGATGAAGAAGTGCACCCTCTGTGTGGATCGGGTGACCGACGAGTCGCTGCCGGAATCGGAACGTAAGCCGGCCTGTGTGCTGGCTTGTCCCACTTCGGCGCGTATCTTCGGTGATATCCACGATCCGCAATCGGAAGCCTCGGTGGCGATCCGGGAGCAGGGTGGTTATCAGCTGCAACCGGAGTGGGGCACCCAACCGGCCAACCACTACCTGCCGCGTCGTCGCAGCCAGATGCAGATCCACAAGGATGAGCTGATCCGGGCTGACAATCCGTTGCGCAAGGAGGAGGTTGAGATGCCGATCGAGCAGGGCGACACCCTGGACGATGTGGCCTGGTAATCAGGCGCACTGGGCACAGGCGACCTGTCCAGTGCGCGTACGCTTTGGTGATTATTTGGCAGGAGCGGAATCAGCCGCGATTTGAAACCGCTTCTGCAAACAATGTTTGAACTCAGGATTTAAAACGATGCATCCGGCATTCTCGGTAATTTTTCTCACTACCCTGATCGGTATCGGTCAGGGGCTGTTTCTGGCTCTGTTTACCGGCCAGGTATACAGTCTGGCCAACCTGATTCCGGTGCAGGAGAGCCTGGGCTTCTACGCGCTCGGCAGTCTCCTGTCACTGCTGTTCCTGGCGCTGGGGCTGATCTCTTCTGTATTCCACCTGGGACGGCCGGAACGGGCCTGGCGTGCCGTTGCCATGTGGCGCACCTCCTGGCTCTCCCGGGAGGTGATCGTGCTGCCGCTGTTCATGCTGCTGGTATTCATCTACGGGGTGGCCCACTACTTCGGTTGGACCCAACCGCTGTTCATGGTGGCGGATACCCTGCCGGTGGACCTGACCCTGATTGTCGGCGTGCTGGCCAGCGTGACCGCTTTTGCCCTGTTTATCTGTACGGCCATGATCTACGCCAGTCTCAAATTCCTCAAGGAGTGGCACACGGCGCTCACGGTGTCCAACTACACCCTGCTGGGCCTGGCGTCAGGCTTTATGTCTGCGGCGGCGTTCTCCGCTTATGTCAATAATGACCTGGTGTTCCTGTTCGGTATCTGGGCGGTGATCTTCACCCTGGCGGGTGCGGTGTCCCGTGGTGCGTCACTGATCCGCAACCGGGCGCTGCGTGACAAGTATGGTCTGCCCACCGCCATTGGCGTGCGTCATCCCAACATGAAGCAGTTGAGCCAGGGTTTCATGGGCGGTGCATTCAACACCCGGGAGTTCTTCCATGGTCGTACTCCCGAGGCGGTGCGGCTGATCCGCTGGTTCTTCCTGCTGACGGTGTTTCCCATTCCGGTCGTACTGATGGCTGTCGCCTATTCGCTGGAATCGACCTCACTGCCGATCGCCGCCTTCGGCCTGCAGTATCTGGGGCTGATCGCTGAACGTTGGTATTTCTTCGCTGAGGCGAAACATCCACAGAATATCTATTACCAGTCAATGGCCTGAGTGGGTCTTCACAAAGGGATTTAAGGCTATGCAAGGATTGAAACTGATTATCACCACCTGTGCGTTGCTGTTTGGCAGTGTCCAGGCACAGGCCGATGTGGCGGTGTTGATTCATGGTTACCTGGGCAGTGCCAACTCCTGGGAGAGCAGCGGTGTCAATGCGGCGCTGGTAGCCAATGGCTGGAAGCGGGCCGGCATCCTGCGGGCGGATCCTTACGGGGTTGAGTTGACACCGGTGTTGGGTGACGAGGGGAACAACAGCCTCTACCAGGTGGAGTTGCCCTCCCAGGCGCCCATGATGTTGCAGGCGGACCTGTTGCAGGCGATGTTACAACAGGTGGCCCGATTACACCCGGATGAGCCCCTCTCCCTGGTGGCCCACTCCGCCGGCGGTATTGTGGCCCGAATCGTCCTGGTCCGGGGCGCTGTGCCCAATGCCCGGGCGCTGATCACTATCGCCACGCCCCATCTGGGTACCGGTCGGGCCGTACAGGCGCTGGAGAGTACCGATATCCCCTATCCCTTCTGCCTGGTGCAGAACTTTTTTACCGATGGCAAGACCCGCCTGTTGCGGGAATCCCGCGGGGTGCTGCTGGATCTGGTGCCGGCTCGACCGGGCACGCTGCTGTTCTGGCTGAACCATCAGCCCCATCCCTCCATTGCCTACCACTCCATTGTACGACCCGGTCCGGTCGGTATGGGTGATGAGCTGGTGCCGGTGTTCAGTCAGGACATGAACCGGGTTCAGGCTTTGCAAGGTCGCTCGTCGGTGACCGTGGTGAGCAGTGGTCATGCATTGAACCCGGAAGATGGCCGGACCTTGGTATCACTGCTGGGCGGCTGACTGAAAGCCACCGGAATCCTGTTCTTGTTGTGTTGATAAACTACCCTTTAGGTGAGAGGCAATCACCGGAGGTGTAGTGATGGGACGGGTTGCAGATTTCTGCGAGTACAAAGCGAAAAGGGATTACGACCGGCAACTGTTGGAGAACGGCTGGGCGCCGACGCGGCTGGAAGCGGAAGCCATCGGTGGAACCTCCATCTATATCTATGACGACCATACCCGGTTGTTACTCTACTCCGTCATCCAGCGCACCAGTCTGCAACAGATTATTCAGCGGGTTGAACCAGCCGCAGGCGGCGATCTGCTCAGCCTGGCGGAGCAATTGAACGCACTGATTACAGACTTCTCCATGCATGGTCCGTTTCAGGGCGATCCACGACTCTCTCTCATGGCCCAGGCGTCGGCCTGGTTTGCCGGCCTCTCCCTGTCGTTGATAAATCACCGTTTTCTGGATGACCAATCCATCGCGATTTTCAGGTTGTTGGATGCTGAAAACCGGGAGAGCAGTTTTCATCTGGCACATCTGGCGTGGCCGGAAATTATGAGTAGCGCCGATGCGGAGGCACAGCTGTCCGGCATGGCCCGTTCACTGCGCCGCGATCTGATCGAAACCGTTTAAACAGTTTTTTACTGCAACTTGTTCTATCAATTTTCAGTGGTGGATATTTTTCTGTCGCCACCATCCAGCGCGCTATTCCCCCGTGTAAAAAGCTATTGTGTTAATGGTTAACGTGAACTATTAATTATCCGGTGATCATTTTTTCAATTTATAAAACCTTACATAGTATGGTTTTATAAATTGACTAATGTCGTGTTTTGAATTGATAAATTTCAATGCTGTCCTGCCCTGTATTTCATACTATTTCAATCACACAATTAGCCTGTTCAGGGCATTTGTTCACGCAGTAACAGATTAACAACGCACCGCGTTGATGGATGGGGAAGCTTTAATGGATAAGCCTGCAAGACTGGAAAATTTTCCGATCTCTTTTTTTGCCATGGTAATGGGCCTTGCCGGGCTGACTATCTCCTGGGGAAAGGCGCAATCAACCCTTGATATACCCGTCAACCTAAGTGCCGCGCTGGCCTGGTTTACGTTATTGGTATTCGGTATTCTGTTAACGTTTTTTCTCGCCAAGCTGATACGTTTTAATCAAGCGGTAAAAAATGAGTTAAATCACCCAGTCAAACTCAACTTTTTTCCGGCAATATCCATAAGTCTCATACTGCTATCCATCGCTTTCAGACATATTAACCCGAGCCTGTCAGCGGGCTTCTGGTACGTGGGTGCACTGTTGCATCTGCTGCTCACGCTCTACGTGATGAGTTGCTGGATTCATCACGAAAAGTATGAGATTCAACATATCAATCCGGCATGGTTTATCCCGGTGGTCGGCAATGTGCTGATTCCGATTAATGGCGTGCACCTGGGTTATATTGAAGTCTCCTGGTTCTTTTTCAGTATCGGTATGCTGTTCTGGTTAGTGCTTCTGGCAATTATTTTCAACCGGGTGATTTTCCACAATCCATTACCGGCGAAACTGATGCCGACCTTTTTTATATTGATTGCACCACCGGCTGTCGGTTTTATCGCCTATACAGCCCTTACAGGTGAACTGGACTCCGCAGCGCGCCTGCTCTATTACAGCGGACTGTTTCTGACCCTGTTGCTGCTTACCCAGGTTCGACGCTTTGCCCGGTTACAGTTTTTTCTCTCCTGGTGGGCTTACTCATTCCCATTGGCGGCTATCACTATCGCCTCGTTTCTGATGTATGAACAGACATTGATCAACGGTTTTGCCCTGCTGGGATGGGCGCTGTTGAGCATATTGACACTAATTGTTGTTTTCTTGCTTTACAAAACCGCTTTGGCCATCAGCAGGCATAGCATCTGCGTGCCGGAAGGGTAAAGTATCGCCCCATAAATCATCTACTGGTTAGGAAAATGAAACAGTCACTTCTGCAGGAAAAGTATCCGGTATTTCATCTGGAACTGGAAAAGAGTGAGACAACCTTCAACAACGTTGATGAGATCATTGCCTATCTCAAGCAACAGATCGATGAGCACAAGATTGCCAGTTATATCGCCACTTTTGATCACTATGCACATACCAAGGCGCTTGAGGAACACAGCATCGCTGATGACATTCTCGATGCACAGAATATTATCTTCTGCTTCGGTATTGCGTTGCCAAACGCCAATGTGCTGGCTGTCAGGCCGCGCTCGATTGGTGTGGCGGAGACCCCGACTGGCTTTGTGATCAATTTCATGGAGGCGCCGATGCCGGTGGCCAATCAGGCGATGGAGCATTGGGTCTTGTCACTGCGAAACAAGCAGGTGGCGTGATAGCAAACCAAACATGGCGCTACGGTGGACCCGGCTTGTGGATCTGCCGTTTACAGCACAGAGTAACGAGGACGTATTGATGATGAAAATCGGGGTAACAAGTCAGAACTTCAGAACCATAACCGGTCACGCCGGCAAAACTCGCCGGTTCCTGATCTTTTCCGAAAACAGCGATGGCGTGCCGACGGAAGTGGACCGCCTGGATCTGCCTAAAGAGATGTCGATGCATGAGTTCCGCGGCACGGAACATCCGATTGATCAGTTGGATATTCTTATTACAGGAAGTTGTGGCAACGGCTTCAAAAGACGCCTGGAGTCCCGCAATGTCCGGGTCATCACTACCGGCGAACAGGATCCGCTCAAGGCAGTAAGTCAACTGCTGGCCGGGGAGTCCCTGGCACCGCCACTGCCCCATGATCATCAACACGGAAGTTGATTATGAATACCGCATAGAGAAAACACTTTACCGCATCAGTACAGGATTTAACCGGCGATCTGAATGACATCAGGCCGTCACAGTCCAGTGCGTCGTAAATCCGTAAATCTGTATAGCAAAGAGGGGATAAATTATGCTCGATCCCACCATGATTGAACTGTCACGCTGGCAGTTTGCAATAACCGCGCTTTACCATTTCTTGTTTGTTCCACTGACTCTGGGTATCACCTGGATTCTGGTGATCATGGAGTCGGTCTACGTGATGACCGGTAAAGAGATCTACCGGGACATGACCAAGTTCTGGGGCAAACTGTTTGGTATCAACTTCGCCCTGGGTGTGACAACCGGTCTGACCATGGAGTTCCAGTTCGGAACCAACTGGTCCTACTACTCCCATTACGTTGGGGATGTGTTCGGGGCGCCACTGGCGATTGAGGGTCTGATGGCCTTCTTCCTTGAATCCACCTTCGTGGGTATGTTCTTCCTTGGCTGGGAACGGTTGAGCAAACGTCAGCATCTGATGGTGACTTTCCTCACCGCGCTGGGTACCAACCTGTCGGCACTGTGGATTCTGGTGGCCAACGGCTGGATGCAGAATCCGGCCGGTTCGGAATTCAGTTATGAAACCATGCGCATGGAGATGACCAGCTTCGCCGAACTGGTACTCAACCCGGTGGCGCAGGTGAAGTTCATCCATACTGTTGCGGCCGGTTACGTGGCCGGCTCCATGTTTGTTATGGGCATCTCGGCTTACTACCTGCTCAAGGGACGGGATCTTGGCTTTGCCAAGCGCTCCTTCTCGGTTGCGGCCGGTTTTGGTCTGGCCAGTATTCTCTCGGTGATCGTACTGGGCGATGAGTCAGGTTACGAGCTGGGTGATGTGCAGAAGGTCAAGCTGGCAGCCATCGAGGCTGAGTGGGAGACCCATGAACCTCCGGCCGGTTTCACCCTGATCGGTTTGCCGAACCAGGAGGAGCAGAGGACCGTTGGCGAGGTTAAAATTCCCTGGGCCCTGGGTCTGATTGCCACCCGGTCGCTGGATGAGGAGGTGATGGGACTGAAGGATCTGATCGTCCACAACGAAGGGCGTATCCGTTCCGGCATGATCGCCTACGATTATCTGCAACGACTGCGGGCCGGTGAAGTCACCGAAGCCAACAAGGCGGAATTTGAAAAGCATAAACAGGATCTGGGTTACGGCCTGCTGTTGAAAGCCTACACACCGAATGTTGTCGATGCCACGGAAGAGCAGATCAAGATGGCGGCCCAGCAGAGTATTCCCCATGTCGCACCGCTGTTCTGGACTTTCCGTATCATGGTGGCGGCCGGCTTTACCATGCTGGCGATCTTTGTCCTGGCTTTCTACTACAACGCACGCCGCGTGATCGAGAAAAAACGCTGGTTGCTGAAGATCATCCTCTGGTCCATACCGTTACCCTGGATCGCTATCGAAACCGGCTGGTTTATTGCCGAGTTCGGCCGGCAGCCCTGGGCGATTGGCGAGGTGTTGCCGACCTTCCTGGCCACCTCTTCGCTGACCACCGGTGATCTTATCTTCAGTATGGCCGGCTTCATCGGTCTGTACACCTTCCTGCTGGTGATCGAGATGTGGCTGATGTTCCATTTTGCACGGAAAGGCCCCAGCTCACTGCACACCGGCCGTTATCATTTTGAAAAGGCAGAGGCCTGAGGAGACCGTTATGCTTCTAGACTATGAAACCCTCAAGCTGATCTGGTGGCTTTTTGTCGGCGTTCTGTTGATCGGTTTTGCCATCACCGACGGCATGGATATGGGTGTGGGTAATCTGCTGCCGTTTCTCGGCAGGAACGATGATGAACGCCGTCTTATGATCAATACGGTGGGTCCCCACTGGGACGGCAATCAGGTGTGGCTGATCACCGCCGGTGGCGCTATCTTTGCAGCCTGGCCGGCGGTCTATGCCGCTGCCTTCTCCGGCTTCTACGTCGCCATGTTGCTGGTGCTGTTTGCCCTGTTCTTCCGACCGGTAGGTTTTGACTACCGCAGCAAGCTGGGTGATGAGCGTTGGCGCAAGGCGTGGGACTGGGGCCTGTTCGTGGGCGGTGCGGTGCCCTCCCTGGTTTTCGGAGTCGCCTTTGGCAATCTGATCCTGGGGGTGCCGTTCCACCTTGATGAACTGCTGCGCGCCTACTACACCGGTTCGTTCTTCGCGCTGCTCAACCCGTTTGCACTGCTGGCCGGTATTGTCAGTTTTGCCATGCTGACCATGCACGGTGGCATCTGGTTGCAGATGCGTACCGCCGGTGAAATTACCGAACGGGTCAAGGGCTATATCCAGTGGTCCGGTATCGCCGCCATGGTTGCCTTTGCCCTGGCCGGTGTCTGGCTGGTTATGGGGATCGATGGCTACAGTATCATTACCGCGCCTGCCCATGACACGCTGCCCAATCCCCTGGCCAAGGAGGTTGCGGTTCAGGCCGGTGCCTGGTTGCAGAACTACAGCGACTATCCGTTGACCATGCTGTTCCCGTTCCTGGGCTTCTTTGGTATCACCCTGACCATTCTGCTCTCCAGGGCCAACCGGCCAGGATGGGGATTTGTCACCAGCTCGCTGGGTATCACCGGGGTGATTATGACCGCAGGGGTGACCATGTTCCCGTTCATCATGCCTTCCAGCACCCAGCCGGGTAGCAGTCTGACCATCTGGGACGCCCCCTCCAGCCATCTCACCCTGACGGTGATGTTCTGGGCAGTAGTGATATTCCTGCCGATCGTTATCGGCTACACGATATGGAACTACCGGAAGATGTGGGGCAAGTTGACGGTGGAAGAGATGCAGGATCGCTTCTCGGCCTATTGATTACGGAGCGGCCCCGCCGGAGAGTGGTGTTGGGAAAGCGCCCGACTGTCAGGCCCGCGCTCTCAACACCATCCGGTGGGGCGAAGAGTACAGAATATTTTTAGGAGACAACGCTATGTGGTATTTCACCTGGATTCTCGGTGTATTACTTGCCATCGCTTTCGGTATTATCAATGTCATGTGGTATGAGGCGGAGCGGGGTGAGCATGAGCACACGGACGATTCCTGAGCGACCTGGAACCCTGGTATGTCCACCGACCTGAAGCAGTGGCTGAAGGAGCAAAAACCGCTGGCCGGTCGTCATCTCAGTGTGGCGACCGGCCTCGGCGTACTGGCGGGCTTTTTGCTGATTTTTCAGGCCTGGTGTCTGGCCCGGGTGGTGGACGGTGTGGTATTCGCCGACCAGAGCCTGGATCAGCAGTGGCCCTGGCTGTCGGCCATGCTGGGACTGTTTGTCGGTCGGGCGGTGCTGGCCTGGGCCGCCGAACAGACCGCCGTTCGTGGCGCCGGTCAGGTGAAGGTGGCGCTGCGTGACCGTCTGGTCCGGCATATTCAGGCGCTCGGGCCGGTGGCGCTGGCCGCTGAACACAGTGGCGAGCTGGCCAATACCCTGAGCGACGGTATCGAGGCGCTGGAGGCCTATTACGCCCGCTTTCTGCCCGCCATCTCCCTGATGGCCCTGGTACCCCTGTCGATCCTGGTGTTTGTCTTCCCGGTGGATCTGACCTCGGCCCTGGTGCTGCTGCTGACCGCCCCCCTGATCCCCCTGTTCATGATCCTGATCGGCAAAGGGGCGGAGCGTCTCAATCAGCGCCAGTGGAAAAAACTGGCCCGTATGAGTGCCCATTT
Organism: Sedimenticola thiotaurini; assembly: GCF_001007875.1. NCBI lineage: Bacteria > Pseudomonadati > Pseudomonadota > Gammaproteobacteria > Chromatiales > Sedimenticolaceae > Sedimenticola > Sedimenticola thiotaurini. The sequence continues at coordinate 3,471,354 of NZ_CP011412.1, forward strand.
CCTCGATGTCATCCAGGGGCTGACCAACCTCAAGCTGTTTAATGCCAGTCGGCGTGAAGCTGCGGTGATTGCCCGGATCTCCGACGACTACCGGCGCAGCACCATGTCGGTGCTGCGGGTGGCGTTTCTGTCCGCCTTTGCCCTGGAGTTCTTCTCCACGGTCAGTATCGCTATTGTGGCCGTGTTGATCGGTTTCCGGCTGTTCTGGGGCGAGCTGGACTTTTTCTCCGGCCTGTTCTTGCTGCTGCTGGCACCCGAGTTCTATCTTCCCCTGCGTAACATGGGCACCCACTATCACGCCCGCATGGAGGCGGTGGGGGCGGCGGAGCGCATCGTGGAGATTCTGCAGACACCGGTCCCGGAGATTCCCTCCCGGACCCTCTCCCTGGATATTAGCAACGGTCTGGCGGTTCGCTTCGAGGACGTATGCTTCGGCTATGAAGCGGGTCGACCGGCCCTGCAGGGTATCGATTTCACCCTGCATCCGGGTGAACGCCTCGCTTTGGTGGGGCCCAGTGGCAGTGGCAAGTCGACCCTGATGAATCTGCTGCTCGGCTTTATCCGGCCCCAGCAGGGACGGATCATGCTTAACGAGGTGGCGATCAACAGCCTCCATCCCGACGCTTGGCGGCAGCTGATCGCCTGGGTGCCGCAGAATCCGCGCCTGTTCCACGGCACCCTGCTGGACAATATCCGGCTGGCCAGACCCGATGCCCCCCTGGATGCGGTGCGGCAGGCGGCCCAACTGGCCCAGGCCGACGATTTCATCATGGCGCTGCCGGATGCCTACCAGACCCGGGTCGGTGACCGGGGCCAGGGGCTCTCCGGTGGCCAGATTCAGCGGGTGGCCCTGGCCCGTGCATTTCTCAAGGATGCGCCACTGGTGTTGCTGGATGAGGCAACCGCCAGTCTGGATCAGCAGAGTGAACAGCTGGTGCAGGCCGGTATCGAGCAGCTGGCCAAGGGGCGTAGTCTCATCACCATTGCCCATCGACTGCAGACTGTCCGGGATGCGGACCGTCTCCTGGTACTGGAAAACGGTCGCATCGTGGAGTCCGGTGCGCCCGCTGTGCTGCGGCAGCAGGGCGGTTACTACAGTCGGTTGGCCGCGTTACAGGAGGGGACGGTATGAAGCCGCTGTGGCGCCTGCTGGGACTGTTTCGCCCCTACGCCGGCTGGATGCTGCTCGGCATCCTGGTGTCGCTGGTGACGCTGCTGGCCAATGTGGCATTGATGGCGATGTCGGGCTGGTTTATCTCCGCCATGGCGCTGGCGGGTGTGGCCGGGGTCAGTATGAACTACTTCACCCCGGCGGCGGTGATCCGGGCCTGCGCCATCCTGCGTACCGGGGGACGTTACGGCGAACGGCTGCTCACCCATGAGGCGACCTTCCGCCTGCTGGCGCAGCTGCGTGGCTGGTTCTACACCCACCTGGAGCCGCTGGCGCCGGCCCGTCTGCAACACTACCGCGGCGGCGACCTGTTGAGCCGGATCCGCGCCGATATCGACACCCTGGACCACCTCTACCTGCGCATCCTGCTGCCGGTGGCGGTGGCGATACCGGCACTGCTGGTGTTCATGCTGTTTCTCTACCAGTACTCCCCCCGGCTGCTGCTGGTGGAGCTGCTGTTCCTGCTGCTGGCCGGTTTTGTGGTGCCCTGGCTGGTGATGGTTGCCGGCCGCCAGCCGGGTCAGGAGAAGGTCCAGCTGAGCGCCGAAATGCGCGCTACCGCGGTGGATACGGTTCAGGGGCTGGGCGAACTGCTGGTCTACGGTGCGGCCGAACGGCAGGCCCGGGAACTCAATCGTCTGAGCGAGTCGCTGGTGGCATCACAACAGCGGCTGAGTCACCTCAGTGGCTTTTCCCAGGGGGCGGTGGGTCTGTGTGCCAACCTGGCCCTGTGGCTGATGGTGGTGATACTGATCCCCTGGGTGAATGCCGGGACCGTCCCGCCGGCCGACCTGGCCATGCTGGCCCTGTTTACCCTGGCCAGCTTCGAGGCGGTAGCGCCCCTGCCGCTGGCCTTCCAGTCGCTGGGCGAAACCCTGGCAGCGGCGGGGCGCATCTTCGCCATCGTGGATACCGAACCCGCGGTCTCCGACAGTGGAGATCCCGATCTGACTCCGGACCGGTTTGATATCGACTTCCAGGGCGTGGCGTTGCGCTACAGCAGTGATGCTGCGCCGGTGCTGCGGGATATCGACCTGCGGATTGCCGCCGGCAGCAAAGTGGCGGTGGTGGGCGCCACCGGTTCCGGCAAGAGTTCCCTGATCAACCTGCTGCTGCGCTTCTGGCCGGTGTCAGCCGGCACCATCACCCTGGGTGGTCACGCCCTGGAGCACTATTCACTGGAAGGATTACGCAGCCAGTTCGCGGTGGTTCCCCAGCAACCCCACCTGTTCCATACCACCATCAGGCAGAACCTGTTGCTGGCCCGGCCGGAGGCGACTGAGGATGAGCTGGTGGCGGCCTGCCGTCGGGCGCAGCTGGACGACTTTATCCAGCAACTGCCGGAGGGGTTGGATACCATTGCCGGTGAGACGGGGCTCAAGCTCTCCGGTGGCCAGGCCCGGCGCATCGCCATTGCCCGGGCACTGCTTAAGGATGCCCCGGTGCTGATCATGGACGAGCCCACCGAGGGTATCGATGTGGCTGCCGGTGCCCGCTTGATGCAGACCCTGTTTGATACTCTGGGCCAGCGCACCCTGCTGATGATCTCCCACAGCATGACCGGTTTGGAGCTGATGGACCGGATAATCGTGATGGAGGAGGGGCGTATCATCGAACAGGGTACCCTGTCCGAACTGCGGGCCCGGGGCGGCCGCTTCGCCCGGCTCTACGCCTCCAGCCGCACCATGGATGCAGCCCTGGACCGGGAGAGAGCTGGCCAGGTGCCGGCGGAAACCGCCAGGGCAGATCACTCCTGAGCTGTTCCGGGGAGCAGCCGTTCCGCATTGGTGATAACAATGCTGGCCGGTTCGTCCGCCACCCGATTCTGTACCCAGTCGAATAACGGCTCCTCCAGGTCCAGCTGGTTGCCGAGCACAGTGAGGTTCAGGTTGAGATAATCGCCACTGCTGTTGATCACCACCTGCCGGGTGATGCCGTCATGCAGCGTGGCCAGGGTCAACCGTTCCCAATCGATGGCGTAGCCGGCCCGTTGCGCCTCTTTCAGCCTGGCGACCAGCATGCGCAGATCCTGCGCAACGGCTTCGCAACGGGCCTGTTTTTCAGCCCGGTTTTCCAGGCTGCGAAATACAAAACCGAGTCCGTCACCAGTTGTATAGATGGCCCCCTGGTGGCTCTGTAGCAGCCAGTTGCCCCGCACCCGCTGTGGTGCCGGCCGGTTCTCGGGTTTCTCGGGTTGGGGGTCGGTATCGCGGTATTGTGCGCAATCATGTAGCGCGCAGAAGCGTTCCACCACCCGCTGCTCCATCTGACCCACCTTGCCGATTTCGGGGCCGCTGATGACGATCGGGATGTTGTCGATGAACAGCATCAGTGAACCGGTCTGATCCACCGCTATCTCGATATGGCTCTGCTGATCGATGCCAGCCAACTGGGCCTTGAGCTGATCGATGAAAGCGCGGGACTCCCGGCGCCAGCGGGCCAGCTTATATTGCGCCTTCCGCTTGCTGTGCTGTTCCAGGGCACTCTCCCGGTAACTGGTTTCGTAATCGGCGATCAGCTGGCTCAGGGTGATGGTGGCAAAATCGTAGCGCGCCAGCCGATCCGCCAGCGCCACCTTGCCCGCCAGATTGCGGAAGGCGGAACCGGGGGATGGCTGGGGGAGTGCCAGCTCGCCGGCCAGCAACGGGCTGGCTGGCAGCAGGCAGGCTGCAAAAATAAGGAAGCGCCATTTTGCGGAGTAAAGCATGAGCACACCATAGATGAAACCGGGCGTGAATATAAAGTTCCGGCGCGATGATCTGTGAACCGGGTGGCGCGGTGGTCGGTCGTCAGTTATCCACCAGGGCCGCTTTGCGCCTGCGTAGGTGGGCCTGGTGTAGCTCGATCAGTGCCACTCCGCCCAGGGTCAGTGCACCGCCGATCGCCTTATAGAGGGTGAATGATTCACCCAGGATCAGCACTCCGGCAGTCACGCCGAGCAGGGGGGCGAGCAGTGAGAAGGGCACTACCTGGTTGATGCTCAGGCGGGCAATCAGACGATACCAGAGATAGTAGGCGATGATGGATGAACCGACCACCACATAGCCGAGGGCGGCCCAGGCCTGTCCGCTGGCGGAGCGGATGGCGGCCAGTTGACCGGTCTCGAACAGTGCCGAAGCGGCGATCAGGATTGGCATGGCCAGCAGGCTCATCCAGCCGATGATAGTCAGGGGGTGGATATCGCTGCGGCGCTTGATCAGTACGTTGGCCAGAGCCCAGCAGAACGCCGACATCAGCAACGCCAGCAGCGCCAGCGGTGTACCGCCCTCCGGTTCACCAGCCAGCAGGCCGGCACCGGAAAACGCCAATGCCAGGCCGATCAGGCGTACCTTGCCCAGGCTGTCGGCAAACAGCAAGGTGGAGAGAATGACACTGAACGGGATGCCCAGTTGGATCATCAGCGCGGTGGTGGCGGCATCGGTACCCCGCAGACCGATAAACAGCATGCCGAAGTGGCCCAACCCCAGCACCAGCGCAAGCCCGGCGATACTGCCGAACTGGGCCCGGGTGGGACGGAAAAAGGGCGCGACGAGCAAGGCCACCCACGCGAAACGGAGTGCCGTGAGGGCCAGCGGCGGTATTTCGCTGACCGCGACCTTGATCACCACGAAATTGAAACCCCAGATGATGACTACTGCCAGGGCCTGTAACAGATCGGCCAGTTTCACCGGGTGCCGACGTCTGTGGTGGGCATGGCAGGGCGGGTTGCCGGCTGACAGATGCGCCGATAGGTCTCCTGCAGGATCATGGCGTCGGTGCTGGCCCGGTGGCGGGTCAGGTTCAGCTCCGCAATGACCGCCGCCTTGGTGGGATGCCAGAGAGCGATCTGCCCCTCGTCGATCAGGCCGCGCAGGCTCTCCAGGTTAAAGCGCTGGATTATACCGGTCAGATCGAACAGCTTGCCGATCCAGGAGATATCGTGTCCCCAGGCATCGGTGTAGACCTTTCTGCCCTGCAGCAGCTGGTTGAGTTGTTCGGCGACCTGTTTCGGTGCAACTCCTTTCTCCAGCAAGAGCTGCCGCGAAATACCGTGCACCGCTTCCGCCTTGCTGTCCCAGTGGGTCCAGTGGGTGGCCGGCCGGATCAGGTAGCAGTAACAGTGCCGGTCCGGAAGCACCACGCCCACCTCAATCGGGTAGCTGTCCCGTCCGAACCCCGAAGCTTCGATGTCGATAATGGTGGGTAGCATGGTCCCTCGCCTTTTACACTCTTATACACCCATCCGCCGTCCCGGTCCCGTGGCATGCGCTCTCCCTGTTAGGTTTTGGCGGGCTGACAACGGCTACAGAGATAGCAGGCCTGTCCGGCGTTGCGACTTTTTCGGATCGGCTCACCGCAATGGTAGCAGGGCAGCCCCTCCCGTCGGAACAGGTGAAAGCGCGCCTGCTCAAAGGTGGCTCCGTCCGCCATCAGTCGTTGCGCCCTGGCGGGGTCGTTGGTGATGCCACCGCTGTGGTAGGAGCGCGCCGGCAACTCCAGCAGTGCGTCGGTCAGTGATTCCAATTGGGCAGGGTGGCAGTCGGTCGGGCGCAGGTCGGGATGCAGACCGCTCACAAAGAGGATTTCACAGCGCAGGTAGTTGCCCAGCCCGGCCACAAAGCTCTGGTCGGTCAGCAGCTGGCCGAGGCGCCGGTTGCGGAATGTGTTCCGGGAGAGTCGCTCCAGCAGGCAGGCCTTATCAGTTTCGGGGTGCAGTATGTCCGGCCCCAGCCTGCTCAGAAATGGATGATCGCCCACCTGTTGGTCGTTCAGCAGCTCAATGGTGGTGGCGCTGTACAGGTGGGCGGCGCTGCGGTCGGTGACCAGGGCGATGCGCAGTTGGCGGCGGCCATCAGCGGGCAGGTCGGCAGGGCCGGTCTTCCAACGGCCGTAGAGCTGGTTGTGGGTGTAGAGAGTCAGGCCGTTATCGAAGCGAGTCAGCATCGCCTTGCCCAGGGTATCGACCCGGATTACCCGCTGCCCGGTGAGGGCGCTGATCAGGGGCTTCAGATAGCCCTGGCCAACCCTTACCCGGCGCAGTGGTCGGCCCTGCAGGGCCTCTGCCACCTGGTCCGCAGCACGGCGGATCTCCGGCCCTTCAGGCATGGTTACTGATCATCCCCATCACTCACTGTTCGAGGTGGGAACGGATGGTTACAATCTGATCCAGCAGACGTCGGATGTCGTCCAGGTCGGTGGCCGGGTTCATGAACACCAGACGCAGCCAGCGGCGTCCCCGGTACAGGGTGGAGGAGATGTAGAAATCGCCCCGCTCCAGCAGCTGCCGACGAATCTCCAGTTGCGTCTGGTCGTTGTCGCTGGTTCTGAAACAGAGGATGTTGGTCTCCGGCTGGATGGCCAGCTCGAACCCGGGCTGTTGCCGGATCAGGTCGGCCGCCTCCTGTGCCCGCTCCACCAGCCCTTCCACGTGCCTGGCCAGACCCTGCTCGCCCATGGCGGCAACGGTCATGAACAGGCGCAGGCCCAGGGCCGCCTTGGTGCACTCCACGGTGCGGGAGATAAAGTCGAAACCGGGCTGATCTTTGGCGTGCAGCAGGTAGCTCGCCTCCTGCTCGAAGGCGTGATCCAGGTGGCGGTGATCCCGCACCAGCACAGCTGCACAGACAGTGGGTGTGCGCATCATCTTGTGGGCATCCCAGACCACCGAGTCGGCCTGTTCTATGCCCCGCAACAGGTGACGGAGTTTGTCCGACACCAGCGCACCGCCGCCGTGGGCGGCGTCCACATGCAGCCAGATCTGCTGTTCCCGGCAGATCGCCGCGATCTCCGGCAGCGGGTCATAGAGTCCGGCGGCCGTGCCACAGGCGTTGGCCACGATGGCCATCACCTGTTTGCCCCGGTTGCGCAGGGTGTCGATCTGCTGCTGCATCTCGCCGGGCAGTACCCTGCCATCGGCATCCGCCGGCAGGGTCAGGCAGTTCTCCTCGCCCAGGCCGAGAATGGCCACTGCCCGTTTCATGGAGTAGTGGGACTGTTCCGGCACCAGTACCACCAGGTTGCCGGGGTTGCCCGATTTCCAGAACGTCGGTACCCGGGCGCTGCGTGCCGCCAGCAGGGCGGTGAGATTGGCCAGTGAACCGCCGTGGGTCAGAACACCACCGGCATGTTCCGATTGGGGATCGGATTGCCGGTCACTGGGTACCCCGGACCAGCCGATTTTCTCCAGCATCCAGTTGACCATGAAATATTCGATGCTGGAGGCAGCCGGACCCATCTCGTAGATCGCCATGGCGTTGTTGGTGGCGCCGTCAATCAGGGAGGCGAGAGCGCCGCTGGTGTGGGGTACCGCCACCTGGTGGGCCAGGAAGCCGGGGTGGTGCAGCCGGGTAGTGGCGGCCAGGTAGTCCTGGATAAAGTGTTCCAGGGCTGGGCCGGTGAGGTCGCCCCGTTCCAGGTGCCGGCGTAGATCCAGCTGCTCAATCAGGCTCTCCAGCCGCGCCTGGCGGATCACCGGAGCGCCCTGATCAGCGGATTCCTGTATGTAATTGTTCAGCGCCTGGACCACGATGGCGGCGTCTTCGGTGAAGCTCGTCTGACTGCTCATGTCTCTGCCGGGGTTAGGGAATAGGATGTGTCGGACCCAGCAGAATACTGCACTGGGGGTGTCGGGCAAAGCGGACAGGCCAATCCTGGGGGATCACCTCTCCAGCTGGCAGATGCCGGCCTGCAATAGCGGCTGAATCTCATGCGCCGGCAGCGGGTGGGCGAAAAAGTAGCCCTGCAGTTCATCACAATTCTGCTGTTGCAGAAAGGCGACCTGTCCGGCGGTTTCCACACCCTCCGCCACGACCGTAAGACTCAGCTTGTGGGCCATGGCAATCATGGCTGAGACCAGTTCAGCATCATCCTGGCTGGCCGGTATGTCCCGTATGAAGGAGAGGTCGATCTTCAGCTTGTTGATCGGCAGCCGTTTCAGGTAACCGAAGTTCGAGTAGCCGGTGCCAAAGTCGTCAATGGAGATATGGATGCCACGATGTTTCAGGGCGGTGAGCATGGGCACCACATCCTCCGATCTCTTCATGACCGCGCTTTCGGTCAGCTCCAGCTCCAGGTAGCGGGGCTCCACTTCCGCCTCTTTCAGCATATTCAGCAGGCGTTCGTTGAAACCTGGCTGGAGCTGGTTGGCCGACACGTTGACCGCAATGCGGAAATCATCCATACCCTCTCTGATCCAGTTGCGGCATTGGCCAATCGTGCTGCCCAGCACCCAGTCGCCCAAGTCATTGATAATGCCCAGATCTTCCGCCAGTGGAATAAACAGTGACGGGGCTACATAACCCAGTTTCGGGTGTTGCCAGCGAATCAGGGCCTCGGCACCGGTGATGCGGCTGCTGGCCGCATCGATTTTTGGCTGGTAGTGGAGTGTGAACTGGCCGTTTTTTATCGCTTCCCGCAGATTCGCCTCCATGGCCAGGTGCTCGAAAGAGGCGGCGTTCATGGCGGCGGTATACAGTTGATAACTGTTGCGACCGTTCTCCTTGGCCCGGTACATGGCGGTGTCCGCATTGCGGATCAGGGTTTCGCCATTGCTGCCGTCGTGGGGATAGATGCTGATACCGACACTGGCGGTAATGTAGAGGGTGTTGGTGGTCAGAGTCACCGGTTTGGAGAGTGTCTCCAGGATTCGTTGTACCAGGGTTACCGCCGCGTCCGCGTCATCGATCTCCTGCAGCAGCAGGGTGAATTCATCGCCTCCCATGCGTGCGACCGTGTCGCCCTCCCGGACCTCGGCATGGATGCGCTGGGATACATTCACCAGCAGCTGATCCCCGACCGTGTGCCCCAGCGTGTCATTGATGCGTTTGAACTGATCCAGGTCGATGAACACCACTGCCAGCAGGTGATTGTGGCGATGGGCGTTGGCGATGGCCACATTGAGCCGGTCATTGAACAGGCGTCGATTGGGCAGGCCGGTCAGCACGTCGTAATAGGCCAGATTCTTGATCTGCTCTTCGCGCTTTTTCCGGTCGGTGATGTCGGTGAGAATGGCGGCAAACTTGGTGATCTCACCGGTATGGTTGCGAATGGCGTTGATGGTCAGCCACTCCGGGTAAATCTCGCCGTTTTTGCGCCGGTTCCAGACTTCACCGGCCCAGCTGCCCTGGTTGTATACCGCATTCCACATCTTGCGGTAGAAGTCTGCATCGTGTTTGCCGGAGCGGAGCAGGGCCGGTGTGTTGCCGATGATCTCCTCCTCGCTGTAGCCGGTAATGCGGGTAAAGGCCGGGTTGACCGACAGGACGAACCCCTTGGCGTCGGTCACCATGATGCCGTCCCGCGATGCCTCGATCACCTGTCTGGCCAGGTGCAGGTTCTCCTGGGACACCTCCAGGGCGATGCGCCGCTCCTTCAGCGCCCGGCGCAGGTCATCCACATGGGTGTGATCGATACCGGCGAGGATTTCAGCAAATGACAGGATGCCACTCAGCTCACCCCGTTTGTTGGTGATACCCAGATGGCGGAACTCCCGTTGGTCGAAAATGGTCCGGGCCTGCATCAGGGAGAGGTGGTCCGGTTGCATCATCAGCGGCCGGCTGGCAACGGCACCGACGCTTTTGGCAGTGCACTCTGTGGCGATGCTCTTGAGGAAATCCCGTTCAGTGAAAATGCCGTAGGGTTGGCCGGGCGCGTAGAATACGGCGGCCGCATCCACCTTTGCTTCCCGCAGCGACTGTACCGCCTTGGCCAAGGGCAGATCTGCCTCAAAGACCACCAGGGGGCGCTGTATGATCGTGGAGATGTTACGTAACAGCAGATCGTGCTCCACACCCTGGGAGCGCACCAGGTCGCTCTGGCTGAGCAGGCCGGCGGGAGCGCCCTCCTGATCCACCACCAGTAGATGGCGGATATTCTCCTGTTGCAGCAGGCGCTCCGCCTCATTCAACGTGGCATGCAGCTGGATGCTCTTGATCGGCTGACTCATGACACTGGAGAGCGGTTGACCCATGCTGTCGGTATCATCGGACAGATCCAGCCTCAGGGCATCGGATTCGGTCCAGATGCCGAGAGCCTTCTGCTGTTCAGTTATTACGATGGAACTGCATTTGGATTCCCACATCATCCGGGCGGCCTGGATAATGGGGGTGGAAGGAGGGCACTCCAGCAGTTTGTAGCTGATAATATCGCCTACGGTGATATTACTGCCGGCGTTTTCAATGGCTTCCTGTATTGGGTTCATAAATCGGGCTCAGAGTTTTAAGTTTATCTCAGTGATACTTCATATGCCTGGTCAGACTTACTCTGCTTCCCTCCGAGTCCATAGAGGTGTACTGAGTATTACATGGCAGCTTTGCGACCGGTTGCAGGACAACTTTAGGATGGAAACGGGCTGATCCGCCCTTTCTGTCGCTTACCTTAATCTATATCAGGTTTTATTTCCGCTTTCCGGTGAAAAAGGCAGGGAGGCGGAGCGCTTTTGATCCTGTCGGCGATAGGGTAAATAGGCTCTGCCTGGCGGATTGCCCTGCAATTTTAAGGGACTTGAATTTTGGTTTTTGAGGCGCCCCTGCGCTATAGTTTTCTGTTCCGCTTCTCCTGGTGATTTAGTGTCATGAAACGACCCGAACTGCTCTCCCCCGCAGGTACCCTGAAAAACATGCGTTACGCCTTCGCCTATGGCGCGGATGCGGTGTATGCGGGCATGCCCCGCTACAGCCTGCGGGTACGCAACAACGACTTCATGGAAGAGAATCTGGCCACCGGGATCAGTGAAGCCCATGAACTGGGAAAACAGTTCTTTCTGGCCTGTAACCTGATGCCCCATGGTGCCAAGTTGAAAACTTTCATGGCGGATATTGAACCGGTGGTGGCGCTGGGGCCGGACGCCCTGATCATGTCCGACCCGGGCCTGATCATGCTGGTACGGGAGCGCTGGCCCGATCTGCCGGTGCATCTTTCGGTGCAGGAGAATACCGTCAACGCCGCCTCGGTTCGGTTCTGGCAACAGGTCGGACTGACCCGGGTAATCCTCTCCCGGGAACTCTCCCTGGATGAGATCGAGGAGATCCGCCAGGCCTGTCCCGATATGGAGCTGGAGGTGTTTGTACATGGCGCCCTCTGTATTGCCTACTCCGGGCGCTGCCTGCTGTCCGGCTACTTCAATCACCGTGATGCCAATCAGGGGAGCTGCACCAACTCCTGCCGCTGGGAGTACAAGGTGGGCCAGGCGAATGGTGGCGAGGAGGTGACCGGTGTCGCCCAGTCCGGCCAGGTACGGCATCCGGCGGCGGATGAGGTCTACCTGCTGGAGGAGAAGGAGCGCCCCGGTGAGTTCATGCCCATATTCGAGGATGAACACGGCACCTACATCATGAATTCCAAGGATCTGCGCGCGGTGGAGCATATTCACCGACTGGTGCAGATCGGCGTTGACTGCCTGAAAATCGAAGGTCGCACCAAGTCCCACTACTACACCGCCCGCACCACCCAGATCTATCGCCAGGCGATTGATGACGCGGTGGCCGGCCGGCCGTTTCGTCCCGAACTGATGAGCGAACTGGAGAATCTCTCCAGCCGGGGTTATACCGACGGTTTCTACCAGCGTCACGAGAGTCAGGAGCTACAGTCCTACCGGGATAACTCGTCACGCAGTTCCCGCCAGCAGTTCGTGGCCGAGGTGCGGTCAACCGATGCGGCCGATGGCAAGAGCTGGCTGGATGTGAAAAACAAGTTTGCCGTAGGTGATCGGCTGGAGCTGCTGACCCCGGCGGGCAATCAGCAGTTTGTCCTGCAGGCCATGGAGGATGAGCAGGGTAATCCCATGACCGAGGCACCCGGTGGTGGCTACGTGGTCAAGGTACCCCTGCCCGGGGCGTGCCCGCAGATGGGGCTGGTGACCCGCTTGCTGGATGACCGGGTTCCCTCCGGCACCGAGCTCCCGGGTCTCTCTCCCGCCTGATTATCCAGGCTGCCGGCTCCCTGTCGCGGGGGCCGCTTCCTCACCCTGATGATTAAACATTTTAATCATCACGACAAAAATTTTTAACTTTACCTCGCCGCTCCACTCAGAGTAATTACTGACCCTCCTATTTTTTGCGTGAGATTGGCAGGTAATGAATACGGTAGATGATGTTCTGGATGATGATGATCTGGAAGTCGACGACGATCCCGATCTTGAGTATGCAGCAACACGGTCAAGAAGAAGTTCACCTGATGCCCGGCGCCGGGTTGAGCAGTTGATGGAGCTGCGGCGGTTGCGGCAGCAGTTGGGCGATCCCGATTTTGTCGATTTTGAGTGAGCAACCGGTCGATAGTCGGTTGCCGGGGTGAGGGAGAGGCAGTTGTGCCGGTTGGCCGGCGTGATGCAGAGTAGAAACAACCGTTCGGATGATAGGATTCCAGTCGGTTCTGTATGGAGATTTGACGAGTGAGCAGGCGTTCCGAGAGGGATGATTACGACGATGACCTGGATCAGTGGTCCAATGTGGTGCACCACAGGAATCGCAGGCAGGGGGAGGCGGGCAAGGCTCGTCGTTCAACCACACGCGACCGGGAGGATGGCCCGCGCAAGCGCAACAGTTCCCGTAGAAACAGTAATCGGTATCCCGATAGTTTCTGATTCCAATCCGCCGGTACGGGTTCGCCGTACCGGCATGCCGCTCAACCCCCCGCCTGCAGACAGTCGATGGCGATCCTGACCGGTTGACGCTGTTCATATTCCGGGCGTACCACCAGGTAGACCTGACGCTCCAGCACCGGGGCATCCTCCACCCGGTACAGGCTGCCCTGTTTCAGTGCTTCCGCGACCATAGGCTCGGCCAGATAGGCGGTGCCGCCCTGCTGTTCGATCAGATCATAGGCCAGACCACCGGAACCGGTGCGCATCATGGGGGGTGGTGCATCGGGATAGTGCTCGGCGTGCAGACTAGCAAAACTGTTGCCCCAATCCACCAGGGTGTAGCCGGACTGTACCGCTTCAGCGGCCATCAGACCGGGCCTGGATGACACCATCACCAACGGTACATCACGGACTTTCCGGGTCACCAGCTCGGACATCTGCGGGGGCTCAAACATGATCGCCAGGTCCAGCAGTCCGGAGGTGAGGCGCTGGATCAGGGTTTCGCTGGTCAGGATCTCCACCTGGAGCAGCATTTCGGGGGCCTGGCTGGCCAGTCGCAGGCAGAGATCCTTAACCGTAATCGGCCACAGGTCATTCATACAGCCGATGGAGATGGAATCGGACAGGGATGAGTCCATGGCGATATCCTGCCTCGCCCTGGCCCAGCCTTTGACAATGGTCTCCGCGTGGCGGCGCAGGCGATTGCCGGCTACAGTCAGTTGGATATCTCCGCGTTTACGGATGAACAGTGCCACATCAAGGGTCGATTCGAGCTGTTTTATGCGGGCGCTGACTGCCGACTGGGTTACGCAGAGTGTTTCCGCCGCTTTGCCGAAATGGCGCAGCCTGGCAACTTCCAGAAAAGTTCTGAGTAGTGAAATATCCATGCATGACTTTCGGTAAGAAACGGGCTGTTCGGAGCATGACATCTCGGGTTTTGGAATGCAATTGCTCTGCCGGCGGGCGGCTGCCGAGGGGGCAATTGTCACAGTTTTATAACGGCGGAAACAAACAACCGCCGGTTGGGGTCTCTGTTAGGGAGGTCCGGATACGGATCACCACACCGGTGCCGGGACTGCTGCACTGCAGACAGACCGGATGGCAGACGATTTTTCAGTCAGGAGTATGAACATGAGAGGATATTTCGCAGGCATTGCCCTGGTCGCGGTGGCCATGCTGTTCTGGCTCAATGCGGGAGCTGAGAAATCGGCTCCGGCGGCGACAGAGAAGGCTGCAACGACAACCGCTGCCATGCAGGATGGGGCGCGTTATGTGAAGCCGTCAGACGAGGAGTTACGGCAGCGGTTGACCCCCCTGCAGTATCAGGTGACCCAGCAGGAGGGTACCGAACGGCCTTTCGATAATGCCTATTGGGATGAGAAGCGTGAAGGTCTCTACGTGGATGTGGTGACCGGTGAGCCGCTGTTCTCTTCCCGGGACAAGTACAAGTCGGGAACCGGCTGGCCCAGTTTCACCCGGCCAATCAATTCCGATGCCGTGGTGGAACATACCGACTACAAGATGATATTCCCGCGCACCGAGATCCGGAGCCGTTTTGGTGACTCCCATCTGGGGCATGTGTTCAAGGATGGTCCCCAGCCGACCGGTCTCCGGTACTGCATGAACTCGGCCGCGTTGCGCTTCATCCCGCGGGAAGAGCTGGTCGAAGCCGGCTATGGAGAGTATCTCTCCAAATTCTGACCGAAGGCGGTCTCAGGAGACCAGCTCCTCCTCTTCAAACCGGTTGCTGAGTAACCGCCACGACCGGATTTCGGAGATGCCCTGGGGCGTAATGGAGGCGATCAGGTAGGAGTAACCGGGGGACATCAGGTGACGCTCACTGTCGGTGGGGATATGGCACTGATCCGGCAGGGTGCGCCAGACACCGATAATCTCCAGACCCTGTTTTTTGGTGCGTTGATCGATCTGCTGTTGGTTGAGCAGTTCCAGGCGAAAATTGCCCTCCACCTGGTCGGGATAGATCATCTCCTTCACCCGATGCACCGAGATATGACCCTGTGACTGTTTTCCAAACAATATGCCGCACGCCTCGCGGGGATAGGCAAGGCTCGCCAGCAGCCCCAATTGGTTGCGCAGGTGCAGGGAGAAGTAAAGATGGGACATACCTCTAAGCATAGGGTATATCAGCGGGGTTCGATCTTAATTTTTTTAACCGATTGATTGCATGGGATTTTTGTTGGTGGGTCCGGCCCGCCTGGCCGGGTTGCTTTTACGGGTAAAAGTAACCAAAACCCTCTCTCCACCACGCCACCCCTGGGTTTCTCGCCAGCGAACGGGGAAAGGCTTTTGGGTACTTTTGGCCACAAAAGTACCTCGCCAAAGGCCGCCAGGCCGGGTGAAATTCTTTTTTAAACAGGAGATCCGGCCCACCGGGCTGGGTTACTTTTACGGGTAAAAGTAACCAAAACCTTCGCTCCACCACGCCACCCCGGCGGGGTCCCCTGCGTTTCTCGCCAGCGACGGGGCGCTCCTAACTCGCTGTGTTCAGACAGATGCGCGCCGGTTTCCGTCCCTGGCTGCGATACTCGGTGGCGCGGAAGTCGGATTACCTTGCGGAACCTGAATCTCGGGGGCTGTTTTCTGATGAACGAGCAGATTGGCAGGCTGTATATTCGTGCACCTCCCCGTTCAGCCTGTCGAGCATCACAGGGCTGAGCGGAATCAAGCGGGAAATTGTCTGAGCCGCAATGCGGCGAGTTTTTTCACGCGCCGCTCAGACCGAGAAGCGCAGATTACCCGAAGGGCAGGCTGACCGGGGAAAGGCTTTTGGGCAGTTTTGGCCACAAAAGTATCTTGCCACAGGCGGTCAGGCCGGGCGAAATTCCTCTAGTAGGTCAACCTGTTTTTAACTCGGGGAAACCAGCCCTTCGGGCCGGGTTGCTTTTACGGGTAAAAGTAACCAAAACCCTCGCTCCACTACGCCACCCCTTCTGGGTCCCCTGCGTTTCTCGCCAGCGAACGGGGCGCGCATAACTCGCTGTGCTCAGACAGATGCACGCCGGTTTCCGTCCCTGGCTGCGATACTCGGTGGCGCGGAAGTCGGATCACCTTGCGGAACCTGAACCCCGGGGGCTGTTTTCTGATGAACGAGCAGATTGGCAGGCTGTATATTCGTGCACCTCCCCGTTCAGCCTGTCGAGCATCGCAGGGCTGAGCGGAATCAAGCGTGAAATTGTTTGAGCCGCGCCGCGGCGAGTTTTTTCACGCGCCGCTCAGGCTGAGACGCGCAGAGTACCCGAAGGGCCGGCTGACCGGGGAAAGGCTTTTGGGCAGTTTTGGCCCAAAAAGTAGCTCGCTCAAGGTCGCCGGGCCGGGTGAAATCCATTTTCCCGCCAACCTGTGAAGAACTTTTGATTCGTAGTCTCGGAGGTAACTGTAGCTGCCCGGCCCCATCCCACGGGTGACCAGGCACGCGGTTACTGTTGGGTGATCTTCTGGAACAGGGCGCCGATGGCAGTGGAGAGCTGCTCTGAACGATCCGGATCGCGCACGGCAGTCAGGATCGGCTGGCGCATTCCCGGTAGATAGAGCAGATCGGCGATACAGAGATTGAACGCCTCCTGTCCGGCACTGTTCTCCGCCAGCCGCTCCAGGAACAGCTGGCGTACTTCACTGTCCAGTAGCTGTTCCCAGGCGCGACCGGAGACGGCGGTGAGGATCTCGATGTGGTTGCCATCCGGGGCGTGGAGAATCTGTTTGATGATCCGACGTTGCAGTTCTGCTGAATCGGCGCGGGCGCTACCGCGAATAGCGGCTGCCAGCAGTGAGGGGTCTTTGTCGGGCTGCTGCAACTCCCGCTCCACCCGCTCAAGCAGGGCCTGGCAGACCGGTGCTGAAACGGTTTCGTTCTCCAGGCAGTGGCAGAGGGCAATCAGCGGCTGGTTAGGCAGTTCATTGATGGCGCCGGCGACCAGCGATTCGTTCTTGTCCTGGTCCAGTCGAGCCGCCAGGTCAGCAATGCCCTGGTAACCGACGAACGACCACTGCTCCCAGCCCGGCTGACCGGAGAAATAGTGCCGGGCATGTTCATAGAAACGGGACGGTGGGGCATTCAACAGCCGGGAGATGCGGGCATGGAACACGGCCATGCGCTCATCCTTGGGCTTAAAGCTGTAGGGGTTGTCCTGCAGTGCCGACTCCAGTTGCTGCCCTTCGCTGTCCGCCTGCATCTTTTCACCAATGCGCTCGATCAGGCGATGCATGAAGTCGTCCCGGGCCGCCTGCAGCAGTTTTCCCTGCTCATCCAGGGGCATGCGCAGGAACCAGATCAGCGGCTCCTGCTGGCTGCTCTTGTCCTGGAACAGCAGGGCAAACCAGGCCTGTTGTTGCAGCGGAAAAGGGTAGGGGATGTCGTTCTTTTCAAACTGCAGGAAGCGCTCCCGGGAGAGTTTCACCACCCGGCGTCCCATGTCGAAAAAGCGCAGACGGGCGCCGCTGGTCTCCAGAAATTCGGTAATGGTACTGATCTGTTGCACGGGGTTTCTCGCTAAGTCAGTTAGCTGATCCAGTCTATGATGTGATATTCCAGGTCGTCGGCCTCCAGTTCACTAATCACCCGTCCGCCCACCGAATTCCCGCTCTGGACAACGGAATCCGGGTCTCCGGAGACCAGCGGGTGCCAGTGCGGCAGCGGTTTACCCTCCGCCAGTAGCCGATAGGCGCAACTCTCCGGCAGCCAGTAGGGATCCTCCAGCACCGCCAGAGTAATGGTGACGCATTCCGGGACATTCCGGGAGCGGTTGGGATAGTCGCTGCAACGACAATCGGACTGATCCAGGTAGCGACAGCAGACATTGGTGAATTGGATCTCCCGGGTCTCCTCGTCCTCGAACCGGTGCAGGCAGCACTTGGCGCAGCCGTCACAGAGGGATTCCCATTCGGACGGAGTCAGCTGGGCGAGGGGTTTGCGAACCCAGAATGGTGTTTCAGATGAATTCATCGCGCTATTCTAACAGTCATTGGCCCGCTGTGGCGTGCCGATTAACCCTGCCAAACCCCTGCGCTGCCAGGCGCTGTTTTTCATCCAAATTGATCTTGACAATCGGCTAAGTGATTGTCGTTCTGACGTTTTGTTAACATTAAACCAGGTGCGGGGATGGCTTATGTGTTGTTGCGAATCTTTTTGTGACCTGTTTCCGGTGTGTTTTTAACTAACTGAAAAATATAGTGTTTTTATGCTGTATAAAAAGTAAACAAAACCGTAACAGTGTTGAATGTACGTGAGGTACGGGCAAGTTTCGGCAACTTCTCCACAATGTTATCCACAGGAATTGTGAATAATTTTCCGGCCGTTTTTCTATTCTGCCGGGGGTGCCGGGGTTGGGGTGATCCGGGTATCGCCGGCCGCGTTCTCCAGCGAGTGATTGAGCTGCTGATCCAGCTGACTGTTCTGTTTCCGGGCCGCCTCGATCAGCCGTTGTAGGGTATCCAGACGGTCGCGATTATCCTGGGTGGTCTGCCGTAGAAGTTCAATCTCCTGCTGAAGTTGATCGCGCTGGCTGGCGAGCGCGTCGATATCCTCGGCAAACGCCTGAATAGTGATTGGCAGGAGACAGATCGAGAGCAGGGATTGTTTTCTCATGTTTGGCGCACGTTAGGTATTAGAGATTGGCAAGAGCCGTGATTGTGCCAGTTTACCGGCTCTGTTTCAGCAAAGGCGGCGGAAAGCGGGCCGGAATGGGAAACCGGCCACATTTCATGGGATAATGCGCCGGTTTTTTCTATCTATAAACCTGTCTGGCACGAGGCGCCGATCCGCAACTCACTGAAGCGTGGGTCAACATCGGTTTGGTGCGCTGGATACCATGTGCATCTGGAATCATCCAGCGCCGGGAAAGGGGGGGGCTGCGTGCCGCTGCTATTTTGAATATTTTTGCAGGAGTTGTGGGGATGCTCTCAGCGCGGCGTTCCATCGGGCAGGGTGCAGACCGCTGTACCGACCAGGGGGATGATAATCCCTATGAGCAGGGCGTGGCGGCCTACGGGCGCCGTGCCTATGAAGAGGCCTATCGCTGTTGGTCGGCATTGGCTGAGGCGGGGGAGGCCCGGGCGCAGTACGGCCTGGCGGTGCTGTTTGATCGTGGTGAAGGCGTAACGAGAAATTTTACCCTGGCTGCTGACTGGTACCGGCGCGCTGCTGAACAGGGCCTGGTGGATGCCCAGTACAATCTGGCCCTGCTGTATAACGAAGGTATCGGTGTTCAGCCCAACCCCAGCCAGGCGGTACGCTGGCTGGGGGAGGCCGCCAATCAGGGTGATGGGGAGTCCCAGTATCGATTGGCTCGCTGCTATGACCAGGGCCTGGGGGTGGCGCAGAACCGGGAGTTGGCGGTCGACTGGTATACCCGGGCTGCTGAACAGGGGCATGCGGCGGCGCGCAACTGCCTGGGGGATATGTACCGGACCGGTGATGGGGTGACCCGGGATTATGCCCGGGCGCTGCACTGGTTCACCCTGGCGGCCCGGCAGGGCTATGGCTACGCCCAGGTTAACCTGGGCTATCTGTATGACCAGGGCCTGGGGGTGTCCCCCGATCCGCAGGAGGCGATCAACTGGTATCGGGAAGCGGCTCTGCATGGCGACCCCGTGGCCCAGTACAACCTGGCCGAGATGTTCCGTATCGGTCGCGGCACGGAACGGGATCTGCAGCAAGCCACCCGCTGGTACCGGAAAGCGGCCGCACAGGGCCATCCGGGCGCCGCCAGGCGGCTGCGCCGGATGGGATTTTGAGGGGACTGCTAAAAAATGCGGTTCAGGCCGTTCAATGCGGCCACGCGATAGGCTTCAGCCATGGTGGGATAGTTAAAGGTGGTCTCGGTAAAGTAGTGCAGATTGTTGGCTTCGCCCTTCTGGGACATGATGGCCTGGCCGATGTGGATGATCTCCGCGGCTGTTTCACCAAAACAGTGAATGCCGAGAATCTCAAACGTCTCCCGGTGGAACAGAATTTTCAACATGCCCACGGTATGACCGGTGATCTGCGCCCGGGCGATGCTTTTGAACATGGCGTGTCCCACCTCGTAGGGCACCTGCTGTTCGGTGAGTTCTCTTTCTGTTTTGCCCAGGGAACTGATCTCCGGATTGGTGTAGATGCCGGTGGGGAACTGTTCTATCAGGTTCCAGTCACACTTTCCGGCGCTGATCTGGGCGCCGACAAATCGTCCCTGGTCGTAGCTGGCACTGGCTAATCCAGGCGGGCCTGCCACGTCACCGGCTGCAAAAATATGCTCCAGATCGGTCTGGTAGCGTTCATTGACTTCGATCTGCCCGCGGTGGTTGACTCGCACGCCGATCTCCTCAAGTCCCATATCCCGGGTGTTGCCGGAGCGACCGTTCGCCCAGAGCAGGATGTCCGTCTTAAACTTTTTCCCCGATTTGCAGTGCAGGACCACACCATCCGCCATCGGCTCGACCCGCTCATACTCCTCGTTGTTGCGGATCACCACCCCCTGGTTGCGCAGGTGATAGCTGAGTGCGTCAGTGATCTCATCGTCGAGGAAGGAGAGCAGCCGGTCCCGGGTGTCCACCAGATTCACTTTTACGTCCAGATTGCAGAAGATCGATGCATATTCGCAGCCGATCACCCCGGCTCCGTAGACGGTCAGGGATTTCGGGGTGTGCTTCAGTGACAGGATGCTGTCACTGTCGTGTATCCGCGGGTGGCTGAAGTCTATATCGTCGGGATGATAGGGTGACGAGCCGGTCGCGATTACGAAATTGTTGGCGGTCACCTGTTCCGAGGAGCCGTCCACATGCAGGATGTTCAGGGTGTTGGCATCCACAAAGCTGGCGCTGCCGTTGAAAATATCCACGTTATTGCGGGAATAATAACGATAGCGAGTACTTACCTGCTCCTGAATCACCGAGTCCGCCGCGCGCAACATACGGGGATAGTCCGCATTGACCTGTTCGACGCTGTGCAGGAACAGCGGATTGCGTTTGTAGTCCACCAGCATGGAGATGTTGTGGCGCAGTGCCTTGCTGGGGATGGTTCCCCAGTGGGTGCAGCCACCGCCCACCTTGCTGTGTTTCTCAACGATAGCGATATTCTGGCCTGACTTGGCCAGTTTCATGGCAGCGCCTTCGCCAGCAGGGCCGCTGCCGATAACTAGGGTGTCGTAATGTTTTTGTGTCATGTTATCTGTTCTTCTGGAGGGGCATGAGGATTGATGTGCTGATCCGGTCAAGGATGGGCCACAGAATTTTTTAATAGAATCATTAGTATACTCTTTGCTGGCTATTGGAGCCAGATGCAGAATCTAAAGTCGCTCTGTATTCGGATAGTCATACTATTATTTCTGAATTTTTACCGGCGGCACCGCAGACACTGCCGCAACGGATGAATTATGTGGCCCGATCCCGGTCAAAAGGGCAGGCCTGCATTAGCCATTCCTGATAAAATCGCCGTCCGACAATCCCTGGCGCCGCGGCCTGACCGGCAACGAAACCGTTATGCAACAACAGACACCCAATGAGTCACTGCGTATCAATCTGCCCGTGGAAGGTATGACCTGCGCCGCCTGTTCGACCCGCCTGGAGCGTGTGCTGGGCAAGCAGAACGGTGTCTCCGTGGCCCAGGTCAATCTCGCCGCCAACAGTGCCAGCGTGGAGTTTGACCGGGCAAAGATCTCTCCCCTGGATATTACCGCGGCGATCAGTCGGGCCGGCTTTTCAGTCCCTTCGGAAACCCGGGAGTTGCTGATCAGTGGCATGACCTGCGCCGCCTGTTCCACTCGTTTGGAGAAGGTGCTGTCCCGCCTGCCCGGGGTGGAACGGGCGGTAGTCAACCTGGCAACGGAAAAGGCGTCAGTTACCGCGCCGGCCGGGTTGGTGTCCCAGGCTGAACTGATTGCGGCGGTGGAGCGGGCGGGTTTCAAGGCAGCACCGGTCGCCACGGCTGCCGAACAGCAGGCCCGCCTGCAGGTACTGGCCGAACAGCGCAGAAGCCGGGAGTTGCGGAAACTGATTCTGGCACTGGCGTTGTCCTTGCCACTGGCGTTACCAATGCTGCTGATGCCGTTCGGCATACAGGCCGAGTTGCCCCCTTTCTGGCAGCTGGCGCTGGCTACACCGGTGCAGTTCTGGCTGGGATGGCGCTTCTATGAAGGGGCCTACAAATCCCTGCGGGGTGGCGCTGGCAATATGGATGTGCTGGTGGTGATGGGGACCAGTGCCGCCTGGGGGCTAAGCGCCTGGGTAACCCTGTTCGGTGGTGCCGGAGGTCATCTCTATTTTGAGGCGGGCGCCATGGTGATCAGCCTGGTGCTGTTGGGCAAATGGCTGGAGGGGCGGGCCAAGCGCAGCGCCGCATCCGCCATCCGTGCCCTGATGGATCTGCAACCGGAACTGGCCCGGGTTGAGCGGGATGGTGGCGTTGTAGAAGTGCCGGCGGAGAGCGTCACCCATGGCGAGGTGGTGGTGATCCGGCCGGGAGAACGGGTGCCGGTGGACGGCTTGATTGTCGAAGGGGCGAGCCAACTGGATGAATCCCTGATTACCGGTGAATCCCTGCCGGTGGAGCGGAGTGTCGGTGATCGGGTCACCGGGGCGTCGGT
Source organism: Sedimenticola thiotaurini (assembly GCF_001007875.1). NCBI lineage: Bacteria > Pseudomonadati > Pseudomonadota > Gammaproteobacteria > Chromatiales > Sedimenticolaceae > Sedimenticola > Sedimenticola thiotaurini. Next base: position 3,493,657 of record NZ_CP011412.1, read on the forward strand.
AAACGGTTCGGGCCTGCTGCGGGTGGAAGCTACCACGGTCGGCACCGAGTCCACTCTGGCGCGGATTATCCGCCTGGTGGAGAGCGCCCAGGCCAGCAAGGCGCCGGTACAGAAACTGGTGGATCAGATCTCCGCCATATTCGTGCCGGTGGTCGCTGGTATTGCTCTGCTCACTTTCCTGGGTTGGTGGCTGATCGGCTCCAACCTGGAAGTGGCCTTTATCGCGGCGGTATCGGTGCTGGTGATCGCCTGCCCCTGTGCCCTCGGCCTGGCTACACCGACCGCGCTGATGGTGGGTACCGGGGTGGCAGCCAGGAACGGCGTGCTGATAAAGGATGCGGAGGCGCTGGAGCGGGCCCACCACTGCAGTGCGGTGATTCTGGACAAGACCGGCACCCTGACCCTGGGCAGACCCACGGTGGAGTCGGTAGTGGCGCTGGATGGGGATGCTGCGGCACTGCTGCAGTTGACCGCTTCTGCCCAGCAGGGCAGTGAGCACCCTCTGGCCCACGCCATACTGGAACGGGCTGAAGCGGATGGGCTCACCCTGCAGCCGGTGACGGATTTCAACACCCTGGCCGGACGTGGACTGGCTGCCCGGCTGGGCGATCGGAAGCTGCTGATCGGCAACAGTCGCCTGATGAACGAGCAGGGGATCGCTCTGGATAGTCTGGCGGCCGAAGCCGCACAACTGGAGAATCAGGGACGCACCCTGATGTGGGTGGCGGAGACCGCTCCGGCTGCTGGAGTGCTTGGCTATATCGCTGTCAGCGACCCGGTCAAAACGGAGGCGCCAGACGCGGTGGCGGCGCTGAAGCGGCAGGGCATCCTGACTGTGATGCTGACCGGTGACAATCGACACGCCGCCCGCGCGGTAGCCGACCGGGTCGGCATCGACCAGGTGGTGGCCGAGGTGCTGCCGGAGGAGAAGGCAGCCGAGGTAGTGCGTCTGCGTGAGCAGGGGCGGGTGGTGGCCATGGTGGGGGACGGCATCAATGATGCGCCGGCCCTGGCGGCGGCGGATGTGGGGATGGCGATGGGCACGGGAACCGATGTGGCCATGCATACCGCTGGGATTACCCTGATGCGGGGTGATCCCCAGTTGGTGTCCGATGCCATATCCATATCCCGTGCCACCTATGGGAAGATCCGGCAGAATCTGTTCTGGGCGCTGATCTATAACCTGATCGCCATTCCCCTGGCAGCCTCCGGTTTGCTCAGCCCGGTGGTGGCCGGCGCGGCCATGGCCATGTCATCGGTGAGCGTGGTGTCCAATTCCCTGTTGTTACGGCGCTGGCGCAGTTCAGCCCGATAATTTTTAACTCTGTTGTTGGAGTACGATGATGGCAAAGACCTATAAAGTGGAAGGCATGACCTGTGGCGGTTGTGCCAGTTCAGTGGAGCAGGCAATCAAGACAGCGGCGGCCCAGGCCAGTGTGGATGTTCAACTGGAAGGTGGACTGGTGACTGTCGATGGAGTGGACGATGATGACCTGATCAGGCAGGCAGTTGAAGATGCCGGTTTCACCTATGCTGGTACCGCCTAACCGGGGCCAATCGACCCACCGTTACCCCGTATAGGCAGGGTGAATGGTGATAATCCGGCGGATTATGGCCAGGCCGTGGTGGCGCGCCGCCTATGTGCCACGGCCTGTGCGGGGTCTGCTCAGAGTCTATGGGGCAGATTTTTGCGGATGGTCTCAACATCCTGGGTAGTGAGATTCTTGGATATCTCAGTGGCAACCAGTTTCTGCAGGGGTTGCGGCTGTTGCTTTCTCAAGAGCCCAAGGAAGCTGGGCGCGGCGATAACATGAAGTTTGTTGAAATGGCCCTGGGCTCGACCTGATTCCAGAGTGGCACAGACCTGGTGTGCGAAGCGTACTGCCTCATCGTGCTTGGTTTCATTGACATGACCCACGTCATGACTGCGGGGACCGGCGCTGCGGTCACGCCCCGGCCGGTCCGCTACCAGATCCCCGGTATGCAGGCGGGCCTCCGGATGATCCAGGGTGTGGATCTCTACCAGGGGACTAAAGGCGTTCTCGGCGGAGAAGATTCTTGCACGGCTTGTGTCAGCAACAACTACCCAGGCTGCATTCATAATCATTCCTCTCTCAAGTTGATAAACGGGTCAACGACCCCGGAGATTAAAGTATAGAGGAATATCCCCTGCTGTTTTTGCCCTGGGTCAGTCGAAATCCTCTTCCTGATGGTGGGGACGTGGAGGATCTTGTGGCCACTTTAGGTGCCGCGTCGGATCAGCCCCGCTGGACCTGCTCCAGTGAGGCTATCCAATGGTCGATTGAGATGGGCAGATAGCCGGTCAACTCCAGGTTCCGGTCCTCCAGCACATCCTGCCCAGGGTGACGTTGTTGCCAGTACTCCATCATCTGGTCACGATGCAGCAGCAGTGCCTGGATATGGGGCCGGAACAGTCTCAGCATGGCACTGATCCAGCGGTTTACCGGCCAGGAGGGCCAGGCGTGTTCGATGGCGAATTGAGGCAGCATCTCGATTACGTCCCGTGCGCTGTACCAGGTTTCTCCGGTCACCCAGCGATTGGCGGCAAACAGGCCGATGGGGCGTCCCCAGGCATCCATGGAGATGCCCGCCAGGTGGGCGATGGCATCCTGGCCCTGGGGCCAGGGTTCACTGGTCAGGGGGTAATCCAGTGGCTCAGCCGGCCAGGCGCGTCCGCCGGTGCGAAGGAAAGTATGGAAATGACCGTGCTCCTGAATATCGCTGCGATGGGCGTGGTAGTAGTACTGGCCAAAGGTCTCGTTATCAAACACGTCATCACGGGGATAGTGTTCCAGTTCGACAAAATCCCCCTGCCCTTTGAGCATCTCCCCCACCAGGTTCAGTCCGACCCGCTCCAGTGCGCCCATGCAGGAGCGAACCTCGTCACCGGCATGCAACATCGTTTTGATCTCGTCCTGGAGCAGGTGGACGGGGTTGGGTGGTATCAGCTGGGGTGGCTGTATGTGTGGTTCTCTGTTACTCATCTGTCAAAGTCCCAAAGCAGGATCGCATAATCGTTGCCAATGCAGCGCAGCCGGGGCGGTAAATTCGGGCACCTTCAGCAGGTTCCACGGGAGGTGTGCCGGCAGAAAAAGTGGCGATACCATCACCGGAGGCGATCAGGGGGAGCTGACCCCATGCTGTCCCCCGGTGCGGGCGCGCGGGTCAGGTGACGGGCTTTGGCCCGCCACCTGTTTCTCAATTGGCGGCGCAGGGATTTCTGGCTGCACAGGGATTTTTTGCCGCGCAGGGGTTCTTTGCGGCACAGGGGTTTTTCGCCGCACAAGGGTTCATGGTCCCGCTGCTGTGCGATTCGGCAAAGTTTTTCTGCTGATGGGTCACGTAAGTGGCCAGGGCGGCCAGTTCCATGGAGTCCCAGGCCAGGGGTTGGGCCGCCATAGGGGAGACCATGCAGAGCTGTACCATCTCGTCGGCGTGAACGGTTTTTACCTGAAACTGGTCATTGGCCATCTGTACGTAGTGGGGGTAGGGTTGGGCGAATGTGGCCTGGAACATGCCATGGTTGTTGTGGCAGCTGTTACAGGAGATGCCGTTACTGCTCAGGCTGGTATCCTTGAACAGTCTTTCGCCCTCGGCCAGCAGTGTGGCCTGATCAGCCTGGTAGGGTTGGTAGTTATCGGGACGTGTTACGGCAGCGGAGTTGATCCGGGCCGCGCAGGGATTCATCGACTGGGCGGTGCAAGGGTTCCTGCCGGCACAGGGGGTGATGCTTTTTGCTGCGCAGGGATTTCTGGATCTGGCCGCGCAGGGATTGGCCGCATAGAGTGGGGTGCCGCCGAGTACGACGGTGGTCAGACAGCCACTGACAATGGCTGTCAGGGTCTTTCTGGAGCTGGTCTGCTTCATGTTGGATCTCCTCTGGTTGAAATGCCTGTCTGTTTTTGTTGTGGATCGCTGGTCGTTTTGCCGTTAATACTCCGTTTATGCTGTGGGTGGATCTGTACTTGTGCGGGAAACAGAGTTGTTATGGCGCTTTGCAACGTCAGGACACGTACAATAAGACCGGAAGGGTGTTGTGTTCTTTTCAGGCAATGTGCCAGACCGGTCGCCGGCGTCACCGGAGCTGTGGTACCTGTTTTAATGGCACTTGCAGAAATCGGGAATTGACCTTATTTATGCCGGGTGGAGATCCGCCTGGTGCAACTGGCAGGGAAGTAATTTATGAAACCGACTGATGATCAATTAAACCGGGCGCTACGCCTAGCCGAACAGATGCGGGAGCGGGATGATGATCCGGATTTTCTGGCCAGATCGCTGCTCTATCTGCACCAGCGGGACCAGATGTTGGAGAAGGTGTTGGAGCATCTGGAGCTGTTTCTGCGTTTCGGGCTGCCGGTGGATGAACATATGAAACTGGTTCGTCTGGTGGAAGAGGCCAAAGTGCAACAGCAGCTCGACCAGGGTGAGGATGTGCAGAAGCTGGGATTGTGAAGCCGGCGATCGGGTGAGGAGGACGGTTTTGTTGAGCGCCCGTCGGACAGGTTTGTATTGCAGCAGGTTTTCACCGGTTGTTGCAGTGGCTCGGGAAAGCCTTTGAACCACCATTAATTGTGCTAACATCCACTGCTATTTTGCGCCCCGGAGTTTGCCCGGGGCTATTGAACGATCAGGAGTAACGCATGCCGATTTATGAGTACCGTTGTGAAGCCTGCGGCCATGAGCTGGAGGCGATGCAAAGAATGAGCGATGAGGCGCTGACCGAGTGCCCGAAGTGCGGTAAACCCGCGCTGAAAAAGCTGATATCGGCGGCCGGGTTCCGTCTCAAGGGGCAGGGCTGGTACGAGACAGACTTCAAGAGTGGCAAACAGAAGAATCTGCACAGCGGAGACAAGCAGGACTCCAAGCCGGCGCCTGCCTGCGGTGCCGGTGCCTGTAGTAGCTGTGAGCCCTGATCCCGCGATATGCGATTAATCCGCCGCTACCTGGTGGCCGGACTGCTGGTCTGGGTGCCGCTGGGCATAACGCTGCTGGTGGTGCGTCTGCTGGTGCGCTGGCTGGATGGATCTCTGCTACTGTTGCCGGAGGCCTACCGGCCGGAACAGCTGCTGGGTTTCTCCATTCCCGGGCTCGGTGTGCTGGTCTCGGTGTTGATCGTATTTGTCACCGGGGTGATGGTGGCCAATCTGTTTGGTCGCTCCCTGGTCTCCGTCTGGGAACGCCTGATGGCCCGCATTCCGTTGGTTCGGTCCGTCTATTCAGGGGCCAAGCAGCTGGCGGAGACCATGTTCAGCGAGGCGGGGCAATCCTTCAGGAAAGTCCTGTTGATCGAGTTTCCCCGCAAAGGGTTGTGGACACTGGCTTTTCAGACCGGTACCGATGCGGGTGAAGCCCAGCTCAAAACCGGGCGGGATGTGGTGAATGTCTACGTTCCCACCACCCCCAACCCGACCGGCGGTTACTTCGTCATGGTGCCCCGGGAGGATGTGGTGGAGTTGGATATGAGCGTGGATGACGGATTGAAAATGCTCATGTCCATGGGGGCGGTGGTGCCCCAGGGGCAGAAAACCTCCCGGCAGACCGACGGGATTGATCCCGGTCACTGAGCGCAGGACTCCCGGTTTTTCTAAACCAGGCACCCGGTCCCCTGCGCCGGGTCACTTCGTATGGTAAAAGTACCTCGTCAAAGAGCGGCAGACCGGGCGAAATCCCTTTAGCAGTTCAATCCTCTATTCTCTAAACTAGTCCGGGAAGTACCCATTTTTATCCGGTTGCAGGGTGTCCGGTTACAACAGCTGAATGGTTGTCCGGACAGTCGGTTGTTCGCCGCGCCGGGTCTCCCATTGGTCAGGAGGCGCGTCGATTTCTCCCCCCACGAACAATTAAATCGACTCAGTGCTTGCGCCTCTCGTATCCAAACCTTAAAATTTCCTGTTTTCTCAGTCGGGCGAATTTCTCGCCTGAAATCAGTCTGTAACGGTAATATCGAGTATGCGCACCCACTATTGCGGTCATATAAACGCCTCACATATCGACCAGGAGGTCGAAATTTGCGGTTGGGTTCACCGGCGACGTGATCATGGCGGGGTGATTTTTATCGATCTGCGGGATCGCGAAGGACTCGTCCAGGTGGTGTACGATCCGGACCTGCCGGATATCTTCGCCATCGCTGAACAGGTTCGCAACGAGTTTGTACTGAAGGTGCGTGGTCGTGTGCGCGCCCGTCCCGAAGGCACCGTCAACCCGGATATGCCGACCGGTGAAATCGAAATCCTCGGACTCGGTCTGGAGGTGCTGAACCGGGCCGACACCCCGCCGTTCCAGCTGGATGAGCATGAGCGGGTCTCCGAAGAGGTGCGCCTGCGCTACCGTTATATCGACCTGCGCCGCCCCGAGATGCAGAAGCGCATCATGCTGCGGGCTGCCGTCACACGGGCGTTGCGCAGCTACCTGGACGATAACGGCTTTCTCGATATCGAGACACCGATGCTGACCAAGGCGACTCCAGAAGGGGCGCGGGATTACCTGGTGCCGTCCCGAACCCATCCGGGCCACTTCTTTGCCCTGCCCCAGTCACCCCAGCTGTTCAAACAGCTGCTGATGATGTCCGGCATGGACCGTTATTATCAGATTGTGCGCTGTTTCCGTGATGAGGATCTGCGTGCTGATCGCCAGCCCGAGTTCACCCAGCTGGATATCGAGACCTCGTTCATGAGTGAGAACGAGATCATGAACGCCATGGAAGAGATGATCCGGGGCGTGGTGAAGCAGGTGCTGGACGTGGATCTGCCCGATCCGTTCCCCCACATGACCTACCAGGAGGCGATGCGCCGGTTCGGTTCTGATCGCCCCGATCTGCGCTGTCCGCTGGAGCTGGTGGACGTGGCGGATCTCATGGACGGGGTCGATTTTAAAGTGTTCTCCGGACCCGCCAAGGACCCCAAAGGCCGTGTGGCGGCCCTCTGCCTGCCCAAGGGTTGTGAGCTGACCCGTAAGGAGATTGACGAGTACACCAAGTACGTCGGTATCTACGGGGCCCGGGGATTGGCTTACATTAAGGTGAACGACTGGAGTGGCCAGGGGCGCGATGGTTTGCAGTCGCCGATTCTCAAGTTCCTGCCGGATGAGGCGGTCAACGGCATCATGGAGCGCACCGGCGCCCAGGATGGCGATCTGATCTTCTTCGGTGCTGATAAGGCCTCGGTGGTGAATGAGGCGTTGGGCGCCCTGCGGGTCAAGCTGGGTGAAGATCGGGGGCTGATGCAGCCCGGTTGGCACCCGGTCTGGGTGGTCGACTTCCCGATGTTCGAATGGGACGAGGGCGCGGACCGCTGGAATGCGCTGCACCACCCATTTACCGCGCCGAAGGAGGATCAGCTGGACCTGCTGGAGAGCGATCCGGGTGCCTGCCTGTCCCGGGCCTATGACATGGTGCTGAATGGTACCGAGGTGGGCGGTGGCTCCATCCGTATTCACAACAGCGCCGTGCAGGAGCGGGTATTCCGGCTGCTGGGTATCGGTGAAGAGGAGGCCGAGGAGAAGTTTGGCTTCCTGCTCACTGCGCTGAAATACGGTTGTCCGCCCCATGGCGGTCTGGCCTTTGGCCTGGATCGGTTGGTGATGCTGCTGGCCGGCGCCGGTTCCATCCGTGACGTGATGGCTTTCCCCAAGACCCAGACAGCGGCTTGTATGCTGACGGCGGCACCGTCCGAAGTGAGTCCCGCCCAACTGCGGGAGCTCTCTATCCGGGTGCGTACGCCAAAGGCGGAAGAGCAGGGCTGAGCAGGCTGCGTTCGGGTCAGTGAAGGCTGGCCCGGACGTTTATCGTAATGGCTGAATGGTTCAGTCGGGTGTCGTCGATTGGGTAATCGGACAAGCAGGATGCTTATTTGACAACTGGAGCGGACCGGTGCGGCCAACCTATAAACGTCCAGAGTCGGTTCTGGTGGTGATCTACACCGACCGGGGCGAGGTGCTGATGCTCAATCGCACCCAGCCCAGGGGGTTCTGGCAGTCCGTTACCGGCAGTCTGAAGTGGAACGAGTCACCCCGTCAGGCAGCGGAACGGGAGCTGTTTGAAGAGACCGGTCTCCACCACCAGGGTCGCCTGCGGGATGCCCGCCACACGGAGCGTTTCCCCATTCTGCCGGCCTGGCGAGCCCGTTTTGCCCCTTCCGCACACTACAACCGGGAACACCTCTTCTACTTCCGGTTACCGTCCCGTCGGCTGATCCGGCTCAATCCCCGCGAGCACGCCGAGATGCGCTGGCTCCCGGCCGCGCAGGCGGCCTGTAAAGCCACATCCTGGACCAACCGGAACGCGATCCTGCGGCTGTTGTCCGGTTGAACATGTCGTCTGCCCACCTTTTACCCCGTGCCGCACCACCCGCGTGGGCATAAAAGACGTGCCCACCCTGCCAGGTTCGCACCGTTTGTGTCGGATTTATCGCAGCCTGGGTTAGCTGAAGGGGTAACCCAACAGGACTACAGCTCCTCCGAGGCGTAGTCGGCCAGGCGTGAGCGCTCACCCCGCAGCAGGGTGATATGGCCGCTGTGGCGCCAATCCTTGAACCGGTCCACTACGTAGGTCAGACCGGAAGTGGTTTCGGTCAGGTAGGGAGTGTCAATCTGTGCCACGTTACCGAGACAGACGATCTTGGTACCGGGGCCGGCCCGGGTGATCAGGGTCTTCATCTGTTTTGAGGTGAGATTCTGCGCCTCGTCCAGGATGATGTACTTCTTCAGGAAGGTGCGTCCGCGCATGAAGTTGAGTGAATGGATGCGGATACGTGAGCGGAGCAGCTCATCGGTGGCAGCCCGGCCCCACTCGCCCCCTTCGGTCTGGGTCAGTACCTCCAGGTTATCCATCAGAGCGCCCATCCAGGGGGTCATCTTCTCCTCCTCGGTGCCGGGCAGGAAGCCGATATCCTCGCCCACCGGCACGGTCACCCGGGTCATGATGATCTCCCGGTAGATGTTCATGTCCAGGGTCTGGGCGAGCCCGGCGGCCAGGGCCAGCAGGGTCTTGCCGGTACCGGCGCTGCCCAGCAGCGAGACGAAATCCACCTCCGGATCCATCAGCATGTTGATGGCGAAGTTCTGCTCCCGGTTACGCGCCCGTATGCCCCAGATCGCATGGTTGGCGCTGCGGTAATCGGTGGCCATCTCGATAATGGCGTCGTCACCGTCGCGGCGCCGCACTATGGCCTCGAACTTGGAATCGTCGTCCAGGAACAGGCACTGGTTGGGGTACCAGGCCTGGGTATCCTTGCCCTTGATACGGTAGTAGGTGCGGCCCTGCTCCTGCCAGGAGTCGAGGTTTTTACTGTGTTCCTCCCAGAAATTGGCCTCCAGTTCCGCCTCGCCGCTGTAGAGTAGGTTGACGTCGTCCAGCACCTGGTCGTTATTGTAATCCTCCGCCGGTACCCCCAATACGGCTGCCTTGATGCGCAGGTTGATGTCCTTGGATATCAGGGTCACCTGCATCTCGGGATGCTCCTGCTGCAGGGTCAGGGCAGTACTCAATATGTTGTTGTCCGGCATATTTCCCGGCAGGCTCTCAGGCAGGTGGCTGGCCAGGGTGGTGGTCTGGAAAAACAGCCGGCCGGCCGGCGCTGTTGCCGTGCTGGTGCCGTTCGCCGGTGCAGGCAGGGGCAGGCCGGTATCGATCTGCTGTTTGCTGGCACCCGACATCAGTTCATCCAGGAAGCGGGATACCTGGCGCACGTTGCGCGCCACCTCGGAGACCCCTTTCTTGCCCTTGTCCAGCTCTTCCAGTACTACCATGGGGAGGAAGATGTCGTGCTCCTTGAAGCGAAAGATAGCAGTGGGGTCGTGCATCAGTACGTTGGTATCGAGCACAAACAGTCGGCGCTTCTCCTGGTCAGTCATCGGTGGCTTGTCCTGCATCGGGTTGTGGGGTTGCTGCGTGTGGCGCGGATCAGCGCTGGGCCGGTTCGATAATGGCGTCCAGATTGATGGTGTCACAAAACTCCATGAAATCGTCCCGTAGGGTGGCGATGTGCAAGTCTGCCGGAATCCCCACGGTCATATGGACTGAGAACATCACGGTGCCGGTATGGGGCGCGGCGTAGCTGGTGGTGGCCATATCCTCGATATTGATCTTGCGTTGGGAGAAGAAGTTGGCCAGTTGGTGCACGATACCCGGATGATCGAGAGAGACCACGTCCACCACATAGGGCAGGGCCCGGGCGGTGCTGTCGCGGGCTTCGGTGCGTTTGACAATGATGGTCAGGTCGAGCTGCTGTTCCAGTGCGGGGATCGCTTCTTCCAGCTTGCCGAGGGTATTCCAGTTACCTTCCACCATCAGCAGAATGGCAAACTCACCGCCGAGAACGGTCATGCGGCTGTCGGCGATATTGCAGCCGATATTCAGTATCGCCTTGGAGAGTTCGTCGACAATGCCGGGGCGATCTTTTCCCAGCGCGGATATCACCAAGTAGTTCTGTGTAGACATAGAAAATTGCTACTCCTGTTTCTTTTCTCCTGAAGTGTAGCCCCGCAAGGGTCCGCTTGTCTTGCGTTCTCTGGCAAAACGTTGACCGGGTGAACGGTGTGCCCCTCCAGCCGGGACGTTGGAGGCCCCGGCATCCTGCCATCCATCTTTGCGATTTGGAATGGGGTTGCCGGGCGAGTGGTGTCTGGGGAATGCGAAGGGAAATGCCAGATTATCGCCCATCCGCCTTGTCAGCGTCGGAGTCGGCGTTTTAGAATGGCTGATTAGGCGGATTAATTGGAGTTTTTTCACATGTTTCAAGGCAGTATGGTAGCGCTGGTCACCCCGATGCAGGAGGATGGCAGCGTCGATGAGAACAGCCTGCGTGACCTGGTGGAATGGCACGTTGAACAGGGTACCGACGCCATTGTTGCGGTGGGTACCACCGGTGAATCCGCCACCCTGGATGAGACGGAGCACTGTGAGGTAATCCGGCAGGTTGTGGAATTTACTGCCAAACGGCTGCCGGTTATCGCCGGGACGGGAGCCAACTCCACCACCGAGGCGATCCAGCTTACCCGCTGTGCCAAGGAGGCGGGTGCCGATGGCTGTCTGCTGGTCACGCCCTATTACAACAAGCCGACCCAGGAGGGGCTGTATCGGCACTTCAAGGCGGTCGCAGAGGCGGTGAATATTCCGCAACTGCTCTACAATGTGCCGGGCCGGACCGCCTGCGACATGTTGCCGGAGACAGTGGGCAGACTCTCCAAAATTACCAATATTGTCGGTATCAAGGAAGCCACCGGTGATCTGGATCGGGTGGCGATCCTGCGCGAGCTTTGTGGCGAGGATTTCGCACTGCTTACCGGGGATGATGCAACTTCCCGTGAATTTATTCTGTTGGGTGGTGTCGGAACCATCTCTGTAACTGCGAACGTGGCGCCGGCGGCGATGCACCAGATGATTGCGGCCGCCCGGCGGGGCGACGCGGAAGAGGCCGCCCGCCTGGACGAGCCGCTGGCTGCCCTGCACCGGGATCTGTTCCTGGAGTCCAATCCGATCCCGGTGAAGTGGGCGTTGGCGGAGATGGGCCGCATTCCAGTGGGTATCCGCCTGCCGCTGACCTGGTTCGCAGAGCGTTATCACGATCAACTGCGTCAATCGCTGGTCACCGCAGGTCTCCTCTGAAACGTCAGGTAACTGGCAACAAGGTTTTCTACAACATGGCTTTAACGACTCGAAATACGCTAGTCACACTCCTGGTTACTGTTATGTTGGCGGGCTGTGGTGCCCTGCCAAACATGGATGACGTACTGCCCGACCGGAAGGTTGAGTACAAGAAGGCCAAGGATGCCGGTAACAATCTGGAGATCCCGCCCGACCTGACCAAAAGCACTATCAATGATCAACTGGTCATTCCCGGTTCCTCCGGTGCTGAAGCGACCACCCTGTCGGGGCAATTGGAGAGAGAGCGTATTCAGGGCCGTGTGGCAACCCGGACCAACGTATTGCCCAAGATCGACAAGATCCAGGTGATGCGGGACGGCGACCAGCGCTGGCTGCGTATCCAGAGCGATCCCGAGGATGTCTGGTACAAGGCGGTTGCGTTCTGGCAGGAGAACGGCATTCTGCTGGCCCAGCAGGATCCTACGGTGGGTGTGATGGTGACCGACTGGCTGGAGAACCGGGCGGATATCAAGCGTGATTTCATTACGGACAAGATTCGTTCCGTATTTGATGGTGCCTATGCTGCGGCGACCCGGGATCAGTACCGTGTCCGTATTGAGCAGGGCTTGACCGAAGGGACCACCGAACTCTATCTGACCCATCGCGGTATGGAAGAGGAGTATGTGCTGAATAGAGGGGGGGACCCGGAGCGTACCATCTGGAATCCCCGGCCTACCGATCACGGCCTGGAGGCGGAGATGCTGCGCCGCCTGATGAATTACATGGGCGTCACGGATCAGCAGTCCCGCACCTCACTGGCCCAGGCGGGCACGCCCCAGGCGCGCTCCCGGCTGGTACGCAACGACAGTGAGGTGGTGCTGCTGATGAATGAAGAGGTGAGTCGCGCCTGGCGTCTGACCGGGGTGGCCCTGGACCGGGTCGGTTTCGCGGTGGAGGATCGGGATCGTGCCAAGATGATCTACTACGTGCGTTACAACGATCCGCTGAAGGAGACTGACGAGCCGGGCCTGCTGAGCAAACTGGCGTTCTGGAGCGATAACGACAAGGATATCGACAAGGAGAGCCAGTACCAGGTGGGGCTGACTGCGGATGGTAATGGTGGCTCCCGCGTGGTGGTCAGGAACAAGGACGGCGTGCAGGAGAACTCGGATACCGCACTGCGTATCCTGACCCTGCTGCATGAGCAGATCCAGTAAAGGCGGAACCTGGCCAGGATAGGAGCGGTGCGATTCGCCTCTCTCGGCAGTGGCAGCCGGGGAAATGCCACACTGATCGAGTGTGGAACAACCCGGTTGCTGCTGGATTGTGGCTTTGCCGCCAGAGAGACGGAGCGGCGCCTGGGGCTGCTCGGAGTCGCTCCGGAGAGTCTCTCTGCCATCCTGGTGACCCACGAACACCAGGACCATATCAAGGGGGTCGGCCCCCTGGCCCGGCGTTACGATCTGCCGGTGTGGATTACCCACGGTACCTACCGTCAGGGTCGCTGCGGGGAGTTGCCGGACCCACAGTTGATCCACAGTCACCAGGCGCCATTCCGGATCGGCGCCATCAATGTGCAACCCTATCCGGTACCCCATGACGCACGGGAACCGGTGCAGTATGTATTCAGCAGCGCTGGCACCAGCCTGGGGGTGCTGACCGACAGCGGTAGTATCACGCCCCATATTCAGCAGATGCTGGCGGGTTGCCACGCCCTGTTGCTGGAGTTCAATCACGATCTGGCGATGCTCAACAGCGGCCCCTATCCACCCTCCCTGCAACGTCGGGTCGGTGGCCGGCTTGGTCATCTGAACAATGAGCAGGCGGTGGGATTGCTGGCCGATCTGGATCATGCCCGTCTGCGTCACCTGGTGGTGGCCCACGTGAGCGAACAGAACAATGACCCGGACAAGGTTCGGGATACCATTCTGTCCCGCTTGCCAGAGCTGGCGCCACGCCTTACCCTGACCAGTCAAGGGGAGGTCAGTCCCTGGTTCGAGGTGTGACGCATGAGTCTGAAAGCATGGCTGTTCCCGCGGGAGTCCCGCTATCTGCCCGGCCAGCGCTGGCTTAATGTGCTGTTCAGAACCCTGCACCTGGTGGGTCTGGGTGGCCTGGGCGCCGGTTTCCTCTACCCGGCGGTGGATGAGAGCTGGCACCTCTACCTGCAGATCACCCTGGTTTCGGGGAGCTGTCTGGCCCTGATCTCCATCTACTCCAATGGCATCTGGCTGATTCAGCTGCGCGGTCAGGTGGTGTTCCTGAAGTTGATTCTGCTGGCCCTGATGACCCCTTTTCCACAGCTGCGGGCAGAGCTGTTTATCCTGATTATCCTGCTGTCCGGCTGGATCGCCCATGCCACCGCCCAGGTGCGCTATTACTCGCTCTATCACCGGCGGCGTATAGAGTCCGGGGATCTGGGTTAGGTTGTCGAGGCGGACCGGAATATGGTCCGGCAATGCGGAAATTTCCAACCGCTTCGAGTATCATTACCGATTTGATTTTTCGCCCATCGACAAGGTATCCCATGCTCACTCTTCGCGGCGCTCCAGCCCTTTCCGATTTTCGTCAGAACAAACTCGAACGTCGTCTTGCCGAGGTGGTGGGGCGTCCCCTGGGACTGTATGCCGAGTTTATCCATTTCGCCGAATTGACTCAGACCCTGGACGATACCGAGCGGGCGGTTCTGGATCGGCTGTTGCGCTACGGTCCCCAGCTGGCGGAACACGAACCGACCGGCCAGCTGCTGCTGGTGGTGCCGCGGCCCGGCACCATCTCACCCTGGTCCACCAAGGCGACCGATATCGCCCACAACTGTGGCCTGGAGAAGATCGAGCGCCTGGAACGGGGTACCGTCTACTACCTGACAACGGCTGACAATGGGCCCCTGACTGATCACGAACTGCAGGCGGCCAGGTCGGTACTGCACGACCGTATGACCGAAGTGGTATTCGATGCGCTGGATGAGGCGGTTTGTCTGTTTAACCGGGCTGACCCCCGGCCCTTCACTACGGTGGACGTGGTGGGCGGTGGCCGCGCCGCGCTGGAAGTGGCCAATGGTGAGTTGGGGCTGGCGCTGTCGCCGGATGAGATCGACTACCTGGTGGAGAGTTTCCAGGCGCTGGGACGTAACCCCACCGATGTGGAACTGATGATGTTCGCCCAGGCCAACTCGGAGCATTGCCGGCATAAAATCTTCAACGCCGACTGGATCATTGACGGTGAACCCCAGCACCTCTCCCTGTTCAAGATGATTCGTAACACCACCGATCAGTCGCCGGATCAGGTGCTGTCGGCCTACAAGGACAATGCGGCGGTGATGAGCGGGCACCCGGGTCAGCGTTTTCTGACCGAGCCCGGCAGCCACCGCTACAGCTACAGCGCCGAACCGATCCACATTCTGATGAAGGTGGAGACCCACAATCACCCGACCGCCATCTCCCCCGATCCCGGTGCGGCCACTGGCTCCGGTGGTGAGATCCGGGATGAGGGGGCGACCGGCAAGGGCTCCAAGCCGAAGGCGGGCCTGACCGGTTTCTCGGTCTCCAATCTGCGCATCCCCGGCGCCGAACAGCCCTGGGAGCAGGACTTCGGCAAGCCGGAGCGGATTGTCTCGGCCCTGGATATCATGCTGGAGGGCCCCATTGGTGGTGCCTCCTTCAACAACGAATTCGGCCGGCCCAATCTGTGCGGCTATTTCCGCACTTTCGAGGAGCAGGTGGCGGGTCCGCAGGGGCCCGAGCTGCGCGGTTACCACAAGCCGATCATGCTGGCCGGCGGTCTCGGTAATATCCGGGAAGAGCATATCGAGAAGCACGAATTTCCAGCTGGCTCACCGCTGGTGGTGCTGGGTGGCCCCGCCATGTTGATCGGCCTGGGGGGTGGCGCCGCCTCCTCTATGGCCAGCGGCACCTCGGCGGAGGATCTGGATTTCGCCTCGGTACAGCGCTCCAACCCGGAGATGGAGCGGCGCTGTCAGGAGGTGATCGACCGCTGCTGGGCCCGGGGAGGCGACAACCCGATCCTGTTTATCCACGATGTGGGGGCCGGAGGTATCTCCAATGCCCTGCCTGAACTGGTGCATGATGCCGGACGGGGCGGGCGCTTTGAACTGCGTACCGTGCCCAACGATGAACCGGGCATGTCACCGATGGAGATCTGGTGCAACGAGGCGCAGGAGCGCTACGTCATGGCGATCGACCGGGAACGGCTCGACGAGTTCAAGGCGATCTGCGAACGGGAGCGCTGCCCCTACGCAGTGGTGGGTGAGGCGACAGACGAAGAGCATCTGCTACTGGGTGACGCCTACTTCGACAACAACCCGATCGACATCTCCATGTCCCTGCTGTTCGGCAAGCCGCCGCGTATGCTGCGGGATGTGAAACATCATCCGTTCCAGAAGCCGGAACTGGATTTTGCCGATGTGACCCCGGAACAGGCCGCCCAGCGGGTACTGCGTCTGCCGGCGGTGGCCAACAAAACCTTCCTGATCAGTATCGGTGACCGCTCCATCACCGGCCAGGTGGCCCGGGATCAGATGGTGGGCCCCTGGCAGGTGCCGGTGGCCGATCTGGCTGTGACCCTGTCTGATTATGTCGGTTATACCGGTGAGGCGATGGCGATCGGTGAACGCACACCGCTGGCGCTGATCGATGCTCCGGCTTCCGGTCGCATGGCGATCGGCGAGGCGATCACCAATCTGGCGGCAACCGCCATTGATAAAATCAGCGACATCAAGCTCTCCGCCAACTGGATGGCGGCGGCCGGTCATGTGGGCGAGGATGCCAACCTCTACGCCACGGTTCGGGCAGTCGGCATGGAGCTCTGTCCGGCTCTGGGTATCGCCATCCCGGTGGGCAAGGATTCCATGTCCATGAAAACGGTCTGGCAGGAGGCGGATGAGGCACGCGCCATGACCGCGCCCCTGTCCCTGATTATCAGCGGTTTTGCGCCGGTCAGCGACGTGCGCCGGACCTTGACACCCCAGCTGCGCACCGACCAGGGCGACAGCGACCTGATCCTGATCGACCTGGGTAAGGGCAGCAACCGGCTCGGCGCTTCCGCGCTGGCCCAGGTCTATCGCCAGGTCGGGCACCAGGGGCCGGATCTGAACGATCCTCACGCCCTGAAACAGTTCTTCGCCACCATCCAGGATCTGAATCGGGATGATCTGCTGCTGGCCTATCACGATCGCTCCGACGGCGGCCTGTTAACCACCCTTTGCGAGATGGCCTTTGCCGGCCATACCGGTGTGACCATCGAGCTGGACGGGCTGGCGGATGATGATCTGGCAGTGCTGTTTAACGAGGAGTTGGGTGCAGTGATCCAGGTGCGGCACAGCGATACCGATGCGGTGCTGAAACAGCTGCACGACGCCGGTCTGGGTCACTACAGTCACCTGATCGGCACCCTGAACGACAGCGACCGGGTTCTGATCCGCCGGGATCGCCAGGTGGTGCTGGATATGTCCAGGATTGAGCTGCAACAGGCCTGGTCCGAGACCACCCTGGCCATGCAGCAGTTGCGGGACAACCCGGATTGCGCCCGGGAAGAGTTTGAGCGGATTGCCGACGCGGACGATCCCGGTATCCAGGTCAACCTGACCTTTGATCCGGCCGAGGATGTGGCGGCGCCGATGATCAACAGCGGGGTGCGGCCCGAGGTGGCGATCCTGCGTGAGCAGGGGGTCAACGGGCAGGTGGAGATGGCCAATGCCTTCCACAAGGCCGGCTTCGACAGTATCGATGTGCACATGTCGGATATCCTCTCCGGCCGCGTGTCACTGGAGCGCTTCAAGGGGCTGGTGGCCTGTGGTGGTTTCTCCTACGGTGACGTGCTGGGCGCCGGTGAAGGGTGGGCCAAGTCGGTGCTGTTTAATCCCCGGGCGCGGGATCAGTTCCAGGCCTATTTTGAACGGGATGACAGCTTCTCCCTGGGGGTCTGCAATGGCTGCCAGATGCTCTCCAATCTGCATGAGCTGATCCCTGGTACGGAGCAGTGGCCGCACTTCGTGCGCAACCGCTCGGAGCAGTTCGAGGCGCGCTTTGTCAGCGTGGAAGTGAAGGAGTCCCCCTCCATTCTGCTGCAAGGAATGGCCGGTTCGGTGCTGCCGATCGCCGTGGCCCACGGCGAGGGCCGGGCGGAATTCCGCGATGCGGATCACCTGGCGGCGGCCCGCTCCCAGGTGGTGCTGCAGTATGTGGAGAACAGCGGGGAGGTGGCCAGCCGCTATCCGGCCAACCCCAACGGATCGCCTCTGGGGATCACCGGGCTCACCAGCACGGATGGACGGGTCACCATCATGATGCCCCATCCGGAGCGGGTGGTGCGCAGTGTGCAGAACTCCTGGTATCCCGACACCTGGGGCGAGGCGGGCCCCTGGCTGCGACTGTTCCGTAATGCCCGTGTCTGGCTGGGCTAGATTGGCGCGCTCTGATCAGCGACGGTTGTCCGGGATCGTCTGATGTCTACCGTAGGAGCGGCGTTTCGGGCCTCGGTGCCGGTGTTGTTTGGCTATGTCCCGCTGGGCATGGCCTTCGGCATTCTGTTTCAGGATCTTGGCTACGCCTGGTACTACGCACCCCTGATGGGGCTGACGGTCTATGCCGGTGCCGCCCAGTTCATGGCGGTGGGGCTGCTGGCCGCCCACGCCTCACTGTTCGAAGTGGCGCTCTCCACCTTTATTCTCAACTCCCGACACATGTTCTTCGGTGTGTCGCTGTTGAGCCGCTACCGGGCTCAGGGGCTGAAGAAACTCTACCTGATCTTCGGGTTGACCGATGAGACCTACTCCCTGATTACCAGTACCCACCCGCCGACCGGACACGATGAACAGAACTACTACCTGGCGCTGACCGCCTTGAACCAGAGCTACTGGATTACCGGCTGTGCCCTGGGCGCCCTGTTCGGAGCCAATGTGCAGTTTGATACCAGCGGCATGGACTTTACCCTGACCGCCCTGTTCATGGTGCTGATGCTGGAGCAGTGGAAAAAACTGCGTGAACCCTATCCCTTTGTGGTCGCACTGCTGTGCGGCCTGGCCGCGTTGTGGCTGTTCAGAGAGCAGATGCTGCTGGTGTCGATCAGCCTCTCCATCGCTCTGCTGTTGCTGCGTTCCCGGATCAGTCAGGTGGTGTTATGAGCGAAACCGGTTACCTGCTGCTGGTCTTCCTGGTGATGACCATCGCCACATTTCTCACCCGTCTGATACCGTTCGTGGCGTTTCGGGACCGGGGTGACCACCCCCTGCTGACCTATTTGGGTCGCTATATGCCGCCAGCCATCATGACCCTGCTGGTGCTGTACAGCCTGAAATCACTGGACCTGACCCAGGCTCCCTATGGCATGAATGAACTGTTGGCCCTGTTGTTGACCACGCTGCTGCACCTGTGGCGGGGTAATGCGCTGCTCAGTATTTTTGCCGGGACACTGTTCTACATGGCAGCGCTTCAGTCGGGCTGGTTTGTTTAGGGGGGCGGATGGAACAATTGAGCCCCGTCCCGCTGGAGCCCGAAACAGCATGTCGCCGGCATCACCCGGGAGCGATGCCCCTGTTTAATCCCCGGATCTGATCATGCCCCGATCAGGCGAGTCAGCTCTCGACCCGCACCGCCAGCACATCACAGCCGGCCAGGTGCAGCACTCCATTGGCGGTTGAGCCGAGCAGCAGTTGCAGGCCGTGTCGGCCATGGCTGCCCAGCACGATCAGATCGGCCTCCTGCTCTTCGGCTACCCGGACAATCTCCCGCTTGGGAGTGCCGATCTCCACCTGATAGCCGGCGTTGGCCAGCTTCTGTTCGTCGATCATCTCCTGCAGTTTGGTCTCGGCCTGTTTAGCCAGGCGCTGATCCAGATCCAGATCCTCCGGCAGGGGAATCTCTCCGGTATACATGGCGCCGGTGTACTCCACGACGTGGATCAGGGTCAGCCGGGCGTTGTACAGTTTCTGCAGCTCTACAGCCTTGGCAAGGACCGAGTTAAACTCTTTGGAAAAATCTACCGCAACCAGGATATGTTGATAATTGGACATGGGTTCGCCTCCGACAGCTTTAACTGCCGGTCATTATGATCTTCGGCGGTTATTTTTGCCATATGCGCAGTCACCGTTCAGTGATTCAGGCATGGCATCAGGGCGCCCGGACGATTCGGCAGACGGGCTTGCCTGGGTTGGGAATATTCCGTAGTCTCGGCGTAATTCCCCTGAAGGATGGTTATATGTGGCATCGGGCGCTGCTGATATTTCTGTTGCTGCCGCTGATTTGCGGGCCGGTCCAGGCCGAGGATCGACTGATCCGTATCGGGGTGCTAAGCCATCGTGGCAGCCTGGCGACCTATGAGACCTGGTCACCGACTGCCACCTATCTTGGTCGGGTGATCCAGGGGCATGACTTCGAGGTGGTACCGCTCGACTTTTCCGAAGTGGATCCGGCGGTCAAGTTCGGGCAGGTGGATTTCATCCTGGCCAATCCCGGTATCTACGTGAACCTGGAGGTGCGTTACCGTATCTCCCGCATCGCTACTCTGAATAATCTGGTGGGCCAGAACACCAATAATGTGTTTGGCGGGGTGATCTTTACCCGTCGGGATCGACGGGACATCAACACCCTGGAAGATATCAAGGGGAAGAGCTTGATGGCAGTGGCGGCCTCTTCGCTGGGTGGCTTCCAGATGTCCTGGCGGGAGATGCATGCCCGGGGTCTGGATCCTTATCGGGACAGCTCATCGTTCTCTTTCGGCGGTATCCACGACGAGGTGGTGCGTGCCGTGCGGGATGGTCGGGTGGAAGTGGGCATGATTCGCACCGATATCCTGGAGCGTATGGCCGCCGCCGGCCAGATCAAGCTGGCGGATTTCAAAATCATCAATCCGAAGGTTAACCCCGGATTTCTGCTCAGCCGCAGCACCCGACTCTATCCGGAGTGGCCGTTCAGTAAGGTGTTGCACACCTCCAATGAGCTGGCCCAGCAAGTGGCCATAGCGCTACTCAACATGCCGAAGAACCACCCGGCCGCCCAGGCCGGCAACTATGCCGGCTGGACCATTCCGCTGGACTACCAGTCCGTGCATGACCTGTTCAAGGAACTGCACCTGCCGCCCTATGAATACATGGGTCGGTTTACCCTGGCCGACGCCATGAAAAAGTACTGGTACTGGATTCTGGTGGCCCTGGTGTTCCTGGTGTTCATGCTGTTGATGACCACCTGGGTGGCCCGTCTCAACCGGGAGTTGAAAAAGGCCAAGCTGCATCTTGAGCGCCAGTACGAACTCATTCTCAACTCGGTGGCGGACGGTATTATCGGCGTCGATCTGGACGGTAACACCACCTTTGCCAACCGGGCCATGACCCAGATAACCGGCTGGTCGGTGGCGGACCTGATCGGTCGGAATCAGCATGAGATTCTGCACCACACCCGTGCCGATGGTACTCCCCACCCGGCGGAGCAGTGTCCGGTCTATGCCACCTGTCATGACCAGATTCCCCGCTTTGTCGAAGACGATATTTTCTGGCGCAAGGATGGCAGCAGTTTTCCGGTGGAGTATTCCAGTACACCGATCCGGGATGAACAGTCGAAAACGGTTGGCAGCGTGGTGGTGTTTCGGGATATCAGTGACCGCAAAAGGATCAGTGAAGAGGCGCGTCAGCACCAGGATGACCTGGCGCATGTGGCCCGCCTGAGTACGATGGGTGAGATGGCCTCCGGTATCGCCCATGAGATTAACCAGCCCCTGACCGCAATTACCGCCAATGCCCAGGCCTGTATCCGTATGTTGGAGAGCCACAGTGGTGAGACCGAGCGTATAATCGACGTGATGGAGCGCATCGGCTCCCAGGCGTCCCGGGCGGGTGAGATCATCCGTCACCTGCGCCAGTTTGTTAAGAAAGAGCAGCCGGAACTGAGCTGTATCGATATCAACGAGGTGATCAAGGAGGTGATCACCCTGCTGCGGACCGAGATTAACAGGTTTGATGTGAGTGTCAGGCTGGAGCTGGACGGACGGATTGGTGAGGTGATGGCGCTGCATGTGCAGATTGACCAGGTGATCATGAACCTGGCCCGCAATGCCATTGAGGCGATGGCCGATAATCAGGACAGAGAGCGGCTATTGCATATTGCCACCAGCAGTGAGGCGGATAATTATGTCCGGGTCACCGTGACTGATACCGGGCCGGGACTCAATCCGACAGTGGCTGATGAGCTGTTCAATCCCTTCGTGACCACCAAGCCGAACGGGATGGGGCTTGGCCTCTCCATCAGTCAGGGTATTATCGAGGCCCATAAGGGGCGGATATTTGTCGAACCGGCCGAAGGTGGCGGGGCACGCTTTGTTTTTCTGTTACCCACATCCCGTGAACAATGAGATTCGAGTATGAGTGAGAGTACGGTTTTTATTATTGATGATGACCGGGAAGTGCGGGAGGCGCTTCAGTTGTTAATGGAGTCGGTGGGACTCCAGGTGGAGCTGTTCGATTCGGCCAACGCCTTTCTGGAGCAGTTCGATGAAACCCGTCCCGGCTGCATTATCCTGGATGTGCGCATGCCGGGCATGAGTGGTCTGGAGTTACAGAGCCAACTGCTGGAACTGCCGCTCTGTCCGCCCATTATCATTTTTACCGGGCATGGTGATGTACCGATGGCGGTGCGGGCAGTACAGGCTGGTGCGGTGGATTTTATCGAGAAGCCGTTCAATGATCAGGCGCTGCTGGACAGCGTGCACCGGGCCCTGGAGCTGGATGCGCGTCAACGGGGGCAGGCATCCCATATTGCTGAAATCAAACAGAAAGTGGACCGTCTGACCCCCCGGGAGCGGGAGGTGCTTCACCTGGTGGTGCAGGGCATGCGCAACAAGTTGATCGCTACCGAGCTGTCGGTCAGCCAGTCCACGGTAGAGGCCCACCGGGCCAAAGTGATGGAGAAGATGGA
Source organism: Sedimenticola thiotaurini (assembly GCF_001007875.1). Lineage (NCBI taxonomy): Bacteria > Pseudomonadati > Pseudomonadota > Gammaproteobacteria > Chromatiales > Sedimenticolaceae > Sedimenticola > Sedimenticola thiotaurini. The sequence continues at coordinate 3,516,181 of NZ_CP011412.1, forward strand.
GGCGAAGAGTCTTTCCGATCTGATGCGTATGATGCTGACACTGGAGTCCCAGTAATCAACATGTCCGGTGCCGTATAGGGGGGTTGTGGCGCGTGTTGTTGACTGCTCTCCCATGCCCGGGTTAAGGAAAACCCCAATAGGTGCTGCTGTATGTTCCAATTTTTATATTTCCCGCCCCTTTCCATAATCAGGGACGTCTGAGTATTCGCACTGATTCAGGGCAACGGCCACCCCGCTGCCCCGATCCGAAGCAAAGCAAAAATAACGCGGATTGACGACAAAATTGACCCCTTGTCCAGTAAACGAACGTGCAGGGATGCACCACAGGCTTACGTTCGGTTATTGGACAGGTGGTCACCCTTCAGCATTCCTTAGGAGGAGATGATGATAAAAAAGTCCAGGCTGGTGTCCATGCTAGCCATCGTAACGACGGTGACCCTGGCGGGCTGCAACAGTCCCGCTGTAAAAGATGCACCCGAAACCAACACCTCTCAGGCTGATCCGGCGATTGTCGCCGAAGGCAGATCAATCGCCATGAGCCGCACCAAGGGCAACTGTCTTGCCTGCCACCTGATTGAAGACGGCGAGTCTCCCGGAAATATCGGACCACCACTGTTGGCCATGAAGGCACGTTATCCGGACAAGGCGAAGCTGCGGGCCCAGATCTGGGACCCCACTTCGGTTAACGCCGAGTCAGCGATGGTGCCCTTCGGTCGTATGCGTGTCCTGACAGAGGACGAGATCGACAAAGTTGTCGAGTATATCTGGACCCTGTAATCGACAGGCGAACGCAACTGCTCACAGTTACCGGAAGAGAGATTATGAAGAATATATTGATCAGTTTGGTGGTACTGCTATTGACCTCCACGGTGGTGCAGGCGGGCCCCGAAGAGGACCGCATGGCCTTTATTAAATATTACAAGGCCAAATTCCCTTCTGTGCCGATGGAAGAGTACCCCAATGGTGCCTATGCCATTGACCCCATCGGACGCGAAAACTGGGAAGCCATTGAAGAGTTCCCGCCCTACGAACCGTTTATCGATGCCGGCCAGGAAATGTGGGAGAAACCTTTTGCCAACGGCAAGACCTACAAGGACTGTTTCCCGGACGGGCCGGCAATTGCCCACAAGTATCCCCACTGGGACAGGGAAAAGGGGATGGTGATGACCCTGCCGCTGGCCCTGAACGAGTGTCTCAAGGCCAATGGCGAAAAGCCGCTTAAATACAAGAAGGGGCCCATCAACAACATCCTCTCCTATATCGCCTACCAGTCCCGCGGCAAGGTGATCAACGTCGAGGTGCCAAAGGACGATCCCCGCGCGCTGGAAGCCTTCGAGAAGGGCAAGAAGTTCTACTTCACCCGGCGTGGACAGCTCAACTTCTCCTGTGCCACCTGTCATGTACAGAACACCGGTCTGAAGGTTCGTACCGAGATACTGAGTCCTTCGGTGGGCCATGTTACCCACTGGCCGGTATACCGCTCCAAGTGGGGGACAGTGGGTACCCTGCATCGTCGCTTCTCTGGATGTAACAACAACATCCGGGCCAAGGCACTCACTGCCCAGGGCGAAGAGTACCGTAACCTGGAGTATTTCCTCAGCTACCTGAGCAACGGCTTGGAACTGAATGGCCCCGGTGCGCGCAAGTAAGCGCTCGCGGTTATTTACAACCAGGTATCAAGAGACACTGGAGAAGAACATGAAGAGCAAAATCGTAATCCTGATGTTGATGCTGATATTCGGCCTGGCGGCCGGCAGTACGACACTATTGGCGAGCGACATGCAGGCCAACGCGGCAGCCGCTGAGGATGCCATCGCCAAGGCGGAGGCGGCGCGCAAGAAGGCGGCATCGGTCAATGGTGAATGGCGGGACACCGGCAAATTCATCAAGCAGGCCAAAGCAGCAGCCGAGGCGGGTGATTACAGCAAGGCGATCAAGCTGGCTAACAAGGCTGAAGTAGAGGGTCAGCTTGGCTATGAGCAGCAGGTCTCGCAAAGCGAACTCAAAATACCCTCCTATCTGAAGTACTGATTCGGATAAAACCGAAGGAGAGAAATGATGAAATATGGCAAGGTACTGATTACCCTGGCCCTGATAGGGAGTGTGGCCCTGTCCGGATTGGCATTGGCCGCTCCCAAGGCGAAGATAACGCCGGGAATGGAATCACTGGATGTCGTGCATAATGGCAAGACCGTGACCATTCGCCGCATCGACGACCGGGAAGCCCGCATCCCGGAAGCCTATAACCACCCCTCCCGTCACTGCCCGCCGTTCTGTATCCAGCCGATGCAGATTATTCCCGGCGTGGATACCGTGGGTGAGCTGGAAGTGCTGGGTTATCTGAAACGGATCAGCAACGGCGACCGTTCCGTCATGCTGGTGGATTCCCGGACCCCAGACTGGACCAATCGCGGCACCATCCCGGGCTCAGTCAATATTCCCTGGGACAAGATCAATATTGATGTGGCTGGGAACTTCGAGATCGAAGCGGAAGCCGAGACCCTGCAGGATATTCTGGTCAACAGCTTCGGTGTGCAGCTGAATGATGGCAAGTGGGATTTCCGCAAGGCCAAGACACTGGTGCTGTTCTGCAACGGCATCTGGTGCCCGCAATCATCAGTCAATATTAAAACCCTGATCAAGATGGGTTACCCCGCCTACAAACTGAAATGGTATCGCGGTGGTATGCAGGATTGGGTCAGCGTCGGCCTGACCACGGTCAAACCCTGAACAGAAGCAGAAATAACAGGAAATAGCTATGAATGAATTACGTAGATTGATCATCAAGGGTTCAGTGGCCGCAGGCACACTGGGTGTCGCTATGGGCGCCGGACTGTTAATGCCCACCCAGGCGCTGGCCGCCTGGCCGAAACAGGCATTTGGCGAGAAGAAGATGGATCAGGCCCTGACAGCGTTACTTGGCTCCAGTGATACGACCGAGAGCGCCGATATCAAGATCAAGGCGCCGGAGATTGCGGAAAACGGCGCTGTGGTGCCGGTCACCGTCACCGCCGATATGGCGGGTGTGGAGTCGATCACCATTGCTGCACCCAACAATCCATCGCCGTTGGTGGCCAGTTTTGACCTGGCCGATGGCGCCCACGGATACGCCTCCACCCGAATCAAAATGGGTAAGAGCGGCGATGTTGTGGCGATAGTCAAGGCCAATGGCAAGCTCTATACCGGGAAAAAGAATGTCAAAGTGACGATCGGCGGTTGTGGCGGATAAACCTAACCGGACAGGCATCGGAACATAACAACAGACAACATATTTTTGAGGTATAGAACATGGCAACAATCAAGATTCGCGCGAAAGAGAAGGGCGGGGTAACCACCGTCAAGGCATTGATGACCCACTCCATGGAGTCGGGTTTGCGCAAGGATAAGAATGGTGAAAAGATACCGGCACACTTTATCCAGGAGGTGGTGTGCGAAGTGAATGGTAAAATGGTGATGAATGCCCACTGGAGTGGCGGCGTCTCCAAGAACCCCTACATCTCCTTCAAGTTTGACGGTGGCAAGGGCGAAACGCTGAAACTCACCTGGACAGATAACCAGGGTAAGAGCGACAGCGCTGAAGCGGCGATCAGCTAGTCCTGGATCAGGGACGGAAAAAGACAGGGGCGAAGTCGGCAGCGGCTTCGCCCTCTGTCTTCCAATCGCCATTGATGGCGTTTAACAACAGTAGACAGGTCAGGTTGCAGGTTTGACCGGCACCTGGCCAAAGGTTGATCTGATTATGAGCTTATCAAGAAGAGAGTTCCTTCATCTGATGGGAATGGCGAGCGCGGCAGGTCTGTTGCCGGGTTCGCTGCGAGCGGCCAGGCAGCGGCCTGAAGATATTTACGAGATTCCCCGTTTTGGTAACGTCTGCCTGATGCACATGACGGATTGTCATGCCCAGTTGAATCCCATCTATTTCCGGGAACCCAATGTGAATCTCGGCATTGGTGATGCGCTGGGCAGAGCGCCCCACCTGGTGGGAAGCGCCCTGTTGAAGCAGTTTGGCATTGAACCCGGCAGCCGGGCCGCCCATGCCTTCAGTTACCTGGATTATGACAACGCCGCCCGCACCTACGGCAAAGTGGGCGGCTTTGCCCACCTGGCCACCCTGGTTAAGCGCATGCGGGCACAGCGTGGTCAGCGTAATAGCCTGTTACTGGATGGCGGGGACACCTGGCAGGGGTCCGGTACCGCCTACTGGACCCGTGGCAAAGACATGGTGGAGGCTTGTAACCGGCTCGGGGTGGACATCATGACCGGCCACTGGGAGTTTACCTACCAGGATAGCGAAGTCATTGAAAACATTGCTGCATTCAAGGGTGAGTTCGTCGCACAGAATGTCAACGTGACCGAGGAGGCGTTGTTTGACTATCGGTTTACCGACTTCGAAGATTTTGATGAAGATGCCGGACTTGCCTTCAAGCCCTATACCATGCGCACCCTGAACGGCGTAAGGGTGGCGGTGATTGGTCAGGCGTTCCCCTACACTCCCATTGCCAACCCGAGTCGTTTTATTCCTGACTGGACCTTCGGTATCCAGGAGGAGCGGATGCAGGCGCTGGTGGATCAGGTGCGGGCCAATGAGAAGCCGGAACTGGTGGTGGTGCTGTCCCACAACGGTATGGACGTGGATCTGAAAATGGCCGCCCAGGTTACCGGTATCGATGTGATTTTTGGTGGTCACACCCATGACGGCATGCCGTCCCCGTCAGTGGTCAAGAATGCATCCGGCCAGACCCTGGTGACCAACGCCGGTTCCAACGGTAAGTTCCTCGGCGTGATGGATCTGGATGTGCGTAACGGAAAACTGCAGGGTTACCAGTACCGGCTGGTGCCGATCTTCTCCAACCTGCTGGAGCCAGATCCGGAGATGCAGGAGTACATCGATGAGGTACGGGCGCCCTACCTGGAGAAGTTGCAGGAGCCGCTGGCGGTTGCCGAAGAGACTCTCTATCGCCGGGGCAATTTCAACGGGACCTTCGATCAGGTGATCTGTGATGCCCTGCTCAAGGTGAATGACGCCCAGATCTCCCTCTCCCCCGGCTTCCGCTGGGGCACCACGGTCATACCGGGGCAGACCATCACCATGGAACACGTGATGGATCAGACCTGTATCACCTACCCGGAGACTTATCGTCGGGAGATGAGCGGAGCCGATATCAAGGCGATCCTGGAGGATGTCTGCGACAACCTGTTCAACCCCGATCCCTACTTCCAGCAGGGCGGCGATATGGTGCGCCTGGGGGGGCTGGATTACGTGTGTGATCCCAACCAGTCGTTCGGCAAGCGCATCAGCAGCATGACCCTGGATGACGGTACGCCGATTGAGGCGGGCAAGCAGTACATGGTCTCCGGTTGGGCCACGGTGGGCAGTCAGTCCCCTGGCCGACCGATCTGGGATGTGGTGGCGGATTACCTGCGGGATCAGAAGCAGGTCAAGATCGACAAGCTCAACACGCCGAAACTGGTGGGTATGGAAGGCAATCCGGGGCTGCAGGATTACCCCTACTGACACGTCCGGCAGGGGGTAAGGCACGGATAGCCCGGTCAGCCTGGTTCAGTCCAGGCTGACTGTGGCTGCCTGTCACCCGCCCATTCCCCCCCCCAATATCAGATTGCCTGCCTGACATGGATTCCGATCACATCATTCAAGTAAGATCAGGTTCTGTTTAGGCAGAGCCAGGTCGATAGGGATGATCTCCAAAGTGGTTTTTAAACAACTCGCCATCACACTGCTGCTGGTGCTGCTGATGGCGGCCGTGCAGGAGGGCAGTCTGGACCGTCTCGGTCACCAACAGACCGAGGCCGGCTTCAAACGTGCACTGCTGGTGTTTGGGGTCAGTCGCGGCTTGAACGGTGTGATTTCAGTGGCCCAGGGCACCGAGGTGGCGGTAGAGCCGGTCGGCATCGGCCTCAACTTCAAACCGGGCGAAATACTGGATCCGATCAATGACCTGGTGGAACGCTTCTCCTGGGTGATGCTGGCCAGCAGTGCCTCGTTCGGTATTCAACGGGTACTGCTGGATGTGATGGCCTCCCCCGGGCTGACGCTGTTCGCCTCGCTGGCGGTTCTGCTGCTGATAATGATTTGGTGGCCGGGCCGCTCCCCGCTCAGGGGGCTGGGCCTGGTCATCTGCCGGCTGGCAGTCGCCCTGCTGATCCTGCGTTTCTCTATCATCCTGATAGCAGTGGGCGGGGAACATTTTTACCAGGCGTTCCTGGAGCCGCAATACAGCGAATCACGCCAACAACTGGAGCAAGCGGCGAACAGTATTGGTGAGGTGAACAGCGAATTGCAGCCCGATCTGCCCCCTCCGGAAGAGGAGTCGCTGCTGGATCAGGCTCGACGGGTCTATAACTCAGCCACCCGGGCGGTGGATGTGAATGCTCGTATGGAGGCGTTCAGCCGGGCGGCGGCCGATATCAGTGAGCATGCCATCAACATGATCGTGGTGTTTCTGATGCAGACGGTACTGTTCCCGCTGTTCTCGCTCTGGCTGCTATGGCAACTGCTGAAACGGGTGCTGCGGGCCCGCCTGGATTGGCTGAGGCGCGACCCGCCCGCAAGCGGAGCCGCGCCCGGGTAGGCAAGATCAGCTGCCGTGCAGTTCCCGCGCCTGTAGGGTGTTCTCCAGTAGGGTCGCCACGGTCATCGGGCCAACACCGCCGGGTACCGGGGTGATCCAGGCGGCCCGTTCGGCGGCAGCGGCATAATCCACGTCACCGCACAACGTGCCATCGTCCAGGCGGTTGATACCCACATCGATCACCAGGGCGCCCGGCTTAATCCACTCGCCCTTGACGAAATTGGGCCGACCCACTGCCGCCACCACGATATCGGCGTTGGCGACCTTCTCCGGCAGATTCTTGGTGCGGCTGTGGCAGACCGTGATGGTGCAGCGTGCCGCTAGCAGCTCCAGTGCCATGGGACGCCCGACGATATTGGACTGGCCGATAATCACCGCATCCAACCCCTCCAGCTTCTGTCCGGTACGCTCCAGCATGGTCATCACCCCTTTCGGCGTGCAGGGGCGCAGAACCGGCATGCGCAGCGCAAGGCGGCCCACATTGTAGGGGTGAAAGCCATCCACATCCTTGGTGGGCAGGATCCGCTCGGTTACCTTATCCTCGTCGATCTGTGCCGGCAGAGGAAGCTGAACAAGAATCCCATCCACGTCCTCGCGTCCGTTCAGCTCGTCAATCTGGGCGATCAGGTCCGCCTCGGAGGTGTCGGCCGGCAGGCGGCGCAACTCGGACAGAAAGCCCACTTCCTCGCAGGAACGCTGTTTGTTTCTGACGTAGACCTGGGAAGCAGGATCCTCGCCTACCAGGATCACCACCAGACCCGGTGGGCGCTTGCCAGCCTCGGTCATGCGGGAAACCTGGGCCTTGATATCGCGACGCAGATCAGCGGCGATGGCCTTACCGTCAAGGATATTTGCACTCATGGGTGAGATTCCACTACAGTTTCGAAAGAAGGGCCGCATGATAGCGCGAATGCCCGCATATTTCATCGCGTAGCTGGCCACCCAGGGTAAATTTTTCGTTGACTAGAGGGAGTTGGCTGCGTATCATTCCGGCCTCTTCGCACAGAGGCGGGGGTCCGGTTTATCGGGGTATAGCGCAGTCTGGTAGCGCGCCTGCTTTGGGAGCAGGATGTCGGGAGTTCGAATCTCTCTACCCCGACCAAATTTATCGATCATGCGCCCGTAGCTCACTCGGATAGAGCATCGGCCTTCTAAGCCGAGGGTAGCAGGTTCGAATCCTGCCGGGCGTGCCAGGTTCTTTACAGTTTATGGTGGGCGTAGCTCAGTTGGTAGAGTCCCGGATTGTGATTCCGGTTGTCGTGGGTTCGAGCCCCATCGCCCACCCCATAAATTGGGCCATTAGCTCAGCTGGTAGAGCAGTGGACTCTTAATCCATTGGTCGAAGGTTCGAATCCTTCATGGCCCACCAAAAAGCAACGAAGCCCGGGTGACAGACCCGGGCTTTTTTGTTTCCAGTATCTCGATTCGAACCTTCGACATCAAACAAGCCAGGTTCGACAGCGCAGCTGCACGAGGCGGCTTGCCACCGAGTCATCCTTCATGGCCCACCAAAAAGCAACGAAGCCCGGGTGACAGACCCGGGCTTTTTTGTTTCCAGTATCTCGATTCGAACCTTCGACATCAAACAAGCCAGGTTCGACAGCGCAGCTGCACGAGGCGGCTTGCCGCCGAGTCATCCTTCATGGCCCACCAAAAAGCAACGAAGCCCGGACCTCGCGTCCGGGTTTTTCGTTTCAGGTACCGCCATTCGAGTGCTTCTTCTGGAAGGTTGCTTTTGATACAAACCTGCGGTTTATCTTGTGACTGTTCAACCAAATTCTCGGTTGATAAACTGAAAATTACTAAGGAATATACTTCTCTGATCGGGGCGGGGGTCCAAATTCGAATTTGTGCTCAAGATTAGAACTACAAGAAAACATTAAGTCGTAACATTCAATTATTCTGCGTACTTGCTGCAAAATTCACTTATACGAGCATGGAAGACGCATAATCAACTATTACATGTCAATTAGATAGGAAGTGTTGTGCAAGTAGAAAGAATTGATCATCTCGTTTTAACGGTAAAAGATATCGATAAAACTGTAAATTTTTATATGTCCGTTATGGGTATGAAAAAAGTAGTTTTTGGGGAAGGGCGCATTGCACTATCCTTTGGAAATCAAAAAATAAACTTGCACCAGTTAGGTAAGGAATATGAGCCTAAAGCTGGTAATGTAAAACCTGGTAGTTCTGATTTGTGTTTTATTATTAAGCAGCCAATAAACCAGGTTATTGCTCACCTGAATGCTTGTAATGTATCAATAATTGATGGGCCAGTTAATCGAACTGGTGCAACTGGTAAAATCGTATCGATCTATTTTAGAGATCCTGATGGAAATCTTATCGAAGTATCTAACTATGTCATGTAATAAGCTAAGGCAGCCTCGCCAGTTCGTGTCAGAACACGCTAACGCGTTCCGCTGCTTAAAGCGTTAGTTGTTCGGGCGAAATATATTATGCGTATTCTATTCTTTATATTATTTGCAATCGTAATTGTGATTGCGGTTATTGGCCTGTTACTACCTAATCCAAGAGTGTCGACTAAATCCACGCAACTAGCTGCCCAGATAGATATGGTCTGGGAAAAAGTGACAAATTACAGATCTCAACCGAATTGGCGTAAAGATCTTGAAAAAGTAGAGGTCAATGAAGCCTTACGGCAGTGGACCGAAATACCTAAAGTTGGACCGAATGTAACGTTAAAAGAAAGAGAAAAACGTACACCCTCGCTATATACAGTAGAAATAGTCCCAGTAAATGGTTTTAGTGGTTATTCAACGATTGAGCTAGAAGCAAATAGTAAGGGCACGAAATTAACGATTACTGAAATATCCGAGGTTTCAAACCCGTTTAGAAGAGTTCTATCTTTCATCTTTTACAATCAGTCTGAACATATGGATATGTATTTAGAAAACTTGCGGAATGCTTTAGAACATAACTAAAAGGGTTATCACGATCAATGGAGTCAGAGTCATTGGTCTTGGCGGGTCTGCAGGATCCAATCCGGTTTGAACCCTTCGGTGATGCTGTCAAAGGAACAGTCAATCCCTGGAGCAGAGCTACTATTTGTAAAATCAATGACTCCCACCCCAATTATTGCCAATGACTCGAAATCAAAGCTGACATAAAAAAGCCTCACCGAAGTGAGGCTTTGTATTGGCATGTAGGGTATGCCACTAACTTCTTTTTCTTGTCAGGCCCATGCCGAGCAGGCCAAGACCGATAAGAGCCAGAGGGGCTGGGATAGGGACTGAACTGGTGCCAAGGGTATAGTCCATTTGAATGAAGCCGATACTGGCATCACTCTCGGTCCATACATTGGAAGCCATACCTGTATTCTGGAAACCCAGGCGAGACAGTGTACTTACAATTGGGCTGCTAGAAACATAACCAGATGTTTCTGTTGAGTAGGGTGTTACAGAGCCATTATATCCAAGAATACCAATTAAATCGCCGGCATAAATCTGGATGCCGAGAGCAGACGCAGTATAAGAACCCGCTTGGTAGAACAGCGATGTGAAATCATTTGTTAAAGAGGGAAAATCCGGAATCGGTGAATTAAACGAAAGAACTTCAAGGGTAGAGGTAGATTCGTTTGCGCCTCCAACTGATACATCCAAAGCGTTAATCACAAAATCCTGTTGGGCTTCAAACCAATAACCACGAGTTCCGAATGAACAACAACCACTGCCACTGTACGTACCAATATCGAGTGCTATGGCATTTGCTGCGGGGGAATAAGCCAAGGGACTGGCGAGTGTTAGTAATAGAATTAATTTTCTGATAAATACCGACATAGACGAATTTCCTTGAATATTGAGGATAGTGAAGAAGTTACTACGCAGTTACAGCAGTAATCATACCACCCCTATTAATTCAATAGCTTATATGTAGTTTGGGGTTGATGTGTAAAATAATTCGACGAAAAAATTCAGTTCACTGAATTATGGAGTGGTGCAAACCAAATCTGACACAGGCTTTTTCAAAAAAGAGGTTTACTCCTGACCTGGCCACGCACGTTCTTTATTTTGATCTACGCCAAACGCTGACGAGAGTTAGATCGCATGACCGGAAAGAGATGTTTACCGAGTCCTACTCTCCTTATCAGATTCACCCTCTGCTCCTTCCTCCTCTTTCTCTTGTAAGCTAACCGCTGGCATATCTTGTGCTACTTAATCCTATCGGAATAACACAAGTGAGTGATCGATATGGAGTTGAAAGAGAAGATATCCCGAGCACAAATGTTGCGAACCCAGGCACGTGAGCTGGAGCTGAAATTGAATCGTCTGCGGGGAGAACTGGATACGCTGGATAGTGAGATCAAGGCGGATCTGGACGCAAGCGGAGAGAATTACGCCCATCTTTCGGAAGATGAGTTCCAGGCCATGCTGACCGGTATGAATGACCCATCCCTGATCCGTATTGAAGTGGTCTACGCCCTGCGGGATCAGCAGCAGATAAAGGAGATACAGGTGTGTCGTGGTGCCACGATTGAAGATGGTATCCGTATCTCAGGTATTTTGGACGAGTTCGACGGGATTGATATTGAAACCAGCAAAGTGGGCGTTTACGGTAGTTTGCGCAAACTGAGTGATCCGGTTGTGGAAGGTGATCGAATCGAGATCTATCGTCCGGTTGAATAGTCCGTTCTGTTGTATTGCGTTGTGAGAGAACCTACGCCCACCCTATACCGGTGGGCTTTTTTGTGTTGTTGTCTCTATTTCCATGGCCTATTTCTGATCTGTTCTATTGCTGGTCAGGCAGGATCAGATAAGCGTTACCTGTATTAATCACTCAGCTATCCCGTGGCCAGTTTTCGCCTTGATTAGGTGCACGGTAAGGAATTTTGCACAACAGAAAAACATTGATATAACAGGGTTTTATTGCATTGCAGCGACCGTCAATAGTTAAAAATTCCCTTTGCCTATCCGGCTTAACGTCTATTCAACCGCTTTGGCTTCAAAATCTGGCACAACTTCTGCGACATAGTCTGGGAAGGTCCTATCCGGTTATGACAAGTTGTATTAACCAGACAGGCATGGCGTCACCACTACAGTCGGAGAAATGAAAAATGGTAGCGAAGTTTAAGCACAAGCAGTTTATGTTGGCATTGCCGCTAACCCTGTTACTGGGTAATCCGGCATTTGCCGAGACGATCCAGATCGGTATTGGGCACCAGAGTACAGTGACCAACACCGTGCCGGGGGGAATCATCCTGGAAAAGCTTGCCCTGTTGGAGAAGCATCTGCCAAAGGATGGAAAGTACGCAGGTGTTGATTATGAGATCGTTTACAAGGACTACACATCGGGTCCGCCAATCACCAATCAGATGCTGGCTGGTAAACTGGCGTTTGGTGTCATGGGGGATTATCCGTTGATTGTAAATGGCGCCCAGTTTGAAAAGACCGGTCGTGCAGAGAGTCGTTTCATCGCAGTGACTGGTTATAACCTCAAGGGCACCGGCAATGGCATCGTGGTGCCGGTTGATTCCGATGTCTACTCACTGGAGCAGCTGGAAGGCAAGGCGATCTCCACACCAGTTGGTAGTGCAGCCTGGGGTATGACCCTGAAAGTGTTACGTGATAACGGGCTGATGGACAAAGTGCAACTGAAGAACCAGAGCCCACCAGTGGGCGTGAACAACATTGCCCAAGGCAAGATCGATGCCCATTCCGATTTCTGCCCCTGGTCGGAGGTGATGGAGTTCCGCGGTACCGGGCGTAAAGTTTACGACGGTAGTGAAGCCGGTATTCCCACTTTCCACGGCACCGTGGTCTCCACCAGTTTTGCAGAAAAGTATCCGGAGATTGTTCAGGCTTACGTGAATGCCACCCTGGAAGCACAGGAGTGGATCGTTAATGATCCGGTTATGGCGGCAACCAAGGTGTCGGAGTGGACCGGTATCGAAAAAGAGGTGCTTTATCTCTATTTCTCCAATGGCGGCATTTCAACATTTGAAGCGTCGATCAAACCCGAGTGGGTGGCGGCGTTGAAATATGATCATGACCTGTTGGTGAAAGAGAAGAACGTGCCGCCACTGACATTTGAAAAATGGATTGATGATAGCTACGTCAAGGCTGCCTACAAGTCCCGTGGACAGGACTACGATGCACTGGTCAGCAGTGTGGTGACACCCAAGGTAGATGATACGGAACTGGCCCCTGCAGAGATGTGGATCGACGGCGAAGGCATCGTCAGCTATCCAAGTGTTTCAGCCATGACCACTGCCCATGCGGAGGCGGTTAAGGCGGGTAAGAAAGTCAATGCTACTTACGTGTATGACAAAAGTACCGGCCTGAAGCTGTTTGGTCATGTTGCCTTTTACGTGAAGCTGCCATCCGGTGAACTGGTCACCTATATGAAAAAAGGTGATGCAGATAAGGCCCAGGGCAACCTGATCGCCTGGGTTGATATTAAGTAAATCGCTTTGTTTAACTACCCGGCGGGGAGGACAACTGATCCGTTTTATACGGCAGGTTGTCCTCCCTTTTTTTGGTCTACTGAAAATGCTCCGGTTGTTTTTATTTTGGCTTTTCCTTTTTTACGTCCCACAGAAATTACCCCATTAATTTCGCTTGTATTATTCGGTTCATCGCCATGCACTGAAAGCGTGGTGCATTGCAGCAGCTGTTGCACTAAAAGCAGGCGGGAATGGATTTGATCAGTTTATTTTCGAGTGTATTAGGGAGTTATAAATACCAAGTAAAAACATAAAGATATAGGTTTTTCTGTACTCATTAAAAAGTTTGGCACAGCTCCTGCAACATTAACAACAACAAGGCATGACTAGTTATGACAAGTTCTTTTTTACCCTTGTCGACAAACAGAGACCGGAGAGAACAGTGAACATCGATAACAGGGCAGCGGTATTGATAGATGAAGATCTGGATGAGGTTGTTCCCATGCATGAGATAAAAAAGGCGGAGCCGGCGGCGGTTCCGGAAGAGTTAGTTGCAGCCACTGTTAAACCGGCTGCCCCGAAACGTGCCGCCCGACCCTGGGATCGTTACCTGGTGCGTGCACTCTCCGTGATTGCTGCCCTGGTGGTCTGGCATCTCTGCTCGGTGAATCATGTCTCCCTGATTGTCAGTTTTGAAAATGTGCCGAATCCGTTGAGAGTTGGTGAGCAGCTCTTCTACCTGCTCGGTACGGAAGAGTTCTACACCCACATCGGTGTCAGTTTCTGGCGCATCGTACTCAGCTTCTGCATCGCCTCCGTGCTGGGTGTTCTGGTTGGGATTCTGATGGGGCGGTCGCGGGTGGTCGCCGATGTGATGTTTCCCCATATCGAGATCCTGCGCCCCATTCCTGCGGTTGCCTGGATTCCGCTGGCTATCCTGATGTTCCCCACCGAGGAGTCGAGCATCATTTTTATTACCGCCCTGGGCGCTTTCTTTCCAATCGTGTTGAGCACCATGCACGGGGTTGATCAATCGTCCGAGGTGTACGTGCGGGCTGCTAAATCATTGGGCGCCGGCAAACTGGATATTCTCCGGCATGTGGTGTTGCCTGGTGCGTTGCCAAGCATCATGTCTGGGCTGGCGATCGGCATGGGCGTTGCCTGGTTCTCCCTGCTGGCCGGCGAGATTATCAGCGGCCAGTACGGTATTGGCTACTTCACCTGGAACGCCTACTCCCTGGTGCAGTACGAAAACATCATCATCGGCATGCTTACGATCGGCGGACTGGGCACCGCCTCCACCTGGCTGGTGAAGCAGGCATCGAAGCCGGCCCTGCGCTGGCAGGAGAACGAGCGATGAGCGTTGACCGGTTATGTAAATGTAAACAGCGGCTGACTGATTGCCCTGCTCAGATCGGAAAGCCAACTCCAATTCAAGTAACACTTCGCTACCCGGATGCAGGAGACCAACTATGAGCACTGAAGCGTTAAATGAGACATCCCTGCCACCGTTGGGTAAAACCCGTAAGACCCATTACAAACCGGAAAAGGGACATATCGAGATTGATAATGTCACGGTGGATTTCGGTAACGGATCAATCGCGGTCAACGATGCGTCCCTGGAGATCATGCCTGGAGAGTTTGTCTGTCTGCTGGGTCCTTCCGGTTGCGGCAAGTCCACATTGATGAATACGGTGGCGGGTTTTGTTCATGCCACGTCCGGTTCTGTCAAGGTCGATGGTGCGACCGTGGAGATGCCCGGTCAGGATCGCGGCATGGTGTTTCAGCAGCACTCCCTGTTTCCCTGGAAAACGGTTTGCGACAACGTGGCGTTTGGTCCCCTGATGGCGGGCGAGGGCATTGATTCCGCCCGCGCTACTGCGCGCTCCCTGCTGGAGATGGTAGGTCTCAGTGCCTACGAAAAACGCTATCCCGGTGTTCTCTCCGGCGGTATGAAACAGCGTGTCGGCATTGCCCGTGCGCTGGCTAACTACCCGAGTGTGCTGTTGATGGATGAACCCTTTGGCGCACTGGATGCGCAGACCCGGGCCATGATGCAGGAGAACCTGCTGCAGATCTGGGACGAGTTCGGTATCACCGTGATCTTTGTTACCCACGATATTGATGAGGCGGTCTTCCTGGCCGACCGGGTGGTGGTGATGAGCGCCAGTCCGGGGCGTCTGATCGCCGACATACGCATCGAACTGCCCCGTCCCCGGGTGCCGGCAATGGCCACCAGCGAGGATTACATCAAGGCAAAGAAACAGTGCATGGAACTGATCCGGGTGGAATCCCTGCGGGCCTTTGAACAGCAGCGCGCCACCGCCTGATCGGCAGATGGAGAGGGACAGCATGCCGGTCTGGTTATTTCATCCACATCCAGTCGATTCGTCGGCCGGTTGTATGAGTAACAAATTCTGATCGACCGTTCGATAGGACGCTGAATCAGACCGCCAACAGGTACCGATATGCCGCATCAACTTGTAATGACCAGTTATAACAGGAAGGGAATATGAGTCGAGAACAAACACCGCTGGAACCGTTAAGCGTGGCCTCCTCCCAGCCTCTCTATCTGCAGATCAAGTCTGCATTGGCGCAACGTATTCAGGATGGTCACTACCAGCCCCATGAGCGCCTGCCGTCGGAAAGCGAGCTGATGAAAGTGTTCGGGGTCAGCCGTATCACTGTGCGCCAGGCACTGCGGGATCTGCATGGCGAAGGGCTGGTGTTCAGTGTGCAGGGCAAGGGCACTTTTGTCTCCAAGCCCAAGGCGATGCAGAACGTGCAGCGCCTGCAGGGGTTCGGTGAGGCCATGGTGCCCCAGGGCTACGAAGCCTCGACCCGGGTTATCAGTGTGCAGGAGGTGCGTCCGCCACAGGAGGTGGCGGAAGCCCTGGGGTGCAAGCAGAGCGACCTGGTGATCGAACTGAAGCGGATCCGCTACCTAAACCGGGAACCCATCTCCATTGATCACAGTTTCTATCCGGCGGATATCGGTCGGCCCCTGATGGGCAGGGATCTGACCCAGGATATCTTTCCCTTGCTGGAAAACGAATTCGACATTGCCCTCTCCTTTGCCGACCTGCGTATCGAAGCGTCGTTGGCCGGCACCGGCGAAGAGCAGTACCTGAACTACCCGGTCGATTCACCCATCCTGAAGATTCGTCGGTTGGTGCTGGCGCAAGCCGGCCGACCGGTGGCCTTCGAAATACTTTCCTACCGTGGTGATGCCTTCCAGTACCACCTGCGTGCGGAACGTTAGTGACATGCAAACTGACACATTGGAGTCATACAAATGAGCGACAAGAGAGCAAACGACGAAACCCTGGAAGTGGACGTATTGGTGATCGGTGGTGGTACCGCGGGTCCCATGGCGGCGGTGAAAGCCAAAGAGGCCAATCCGGAGCTGCGCGTGGCGGTACTGGAGAAAGCCAATGTAAAACGCAGTGGCTGCATCAGTATGGGGATGGACGGTCTGAACAATGCAGTCATTCCGGGACACGCCACGCCCGAGCAGTACGTCAAGGAGATCACCATCGCCAATGACGGCATCGTCAACCAGAAGACGGTGATGGCATACGCCGAGCGCAGTTTCGACATGATTAACCAGCTGGACGAGTGGGGCGTCAAGTTCGAGAAGGATGAGACCGGTGAATACAATGTGAAGAAGGTCCACCACATGGGCACCTACGTGCTGCCCATGCCGGAAGGCCACAACATGAAGAAGATCCTCTATCGCCAGTTGCGCCGCAAGCGGGTACAGGTGATCAACCGTTTCATGGCCACCCGCCTGTTCAACGGGCCGGATGGTCGCATTGCCGGTGCCATGCTGCTCAATCCACGCAGTGGCGAGACGGCGGTGATCCGGGCCAAGACCGTCATCCTCTGTACCGGCGCGGCGGGTCGGCTTGGACTGCCTTCGTCCGGTTACCTGTTCGGTACTTACGAAAATCCCACCAATGCGGGTGACGGTTACTCCATGGCCTACCATGCGGGTGCCGAGCTGACCGGCCTGGAGTGCTACCAGATCAATCCTCTGATCAAGGACTACAACGGACCCGCCTGCGCCTATGTGACCGGTCCCATGGGGGGCTACACCGCCAACGCCCACGGTGATCGTTTCATCGAGTGTGACTACTGGAGCGGCCAGATGATGATGGAGTTCTTCAAGGAGCTCGAAGGGGGCAAGGGACCGGTGTTTCTCAAGCTCGATCACCTGGCGGAAGAGACCGTGGAGGAGATCGAGGAGATCCTGCACTCCAACGAACGTCCCAGCCGTGGTCGTTTCCACGCGAACCGCAACACCAACTACCGGGAAAAGATGGTGGAGATGCATATCTCCGAGATCGGCTTCTGCAGCGGTCACAGCGCGTCCGGCATCTGGACCGATGAAAATGCCCGCACCACGGTACCGGGACTCTATGCGGCCGGTGATGTGGGATCGGTGCCGCACAACTACATGCTGGGGGCCTTTGTCTATGGCGCGATAGCCGGTGAGGATGCCGCAGAGTTCTGCGCAGAACACGATTTCGCGGAAATCGATCCGGCGGAAATTGCCAAGGAGCGTGAGCGGGTGCTGGCGCCCCTGAACCGGGAGGATGGCATTCCCCCGCACCAGATCGAATACAAACTGCGGCGTCTGGTGAATGACTACCTGCAACCCCCCAAGGTGACCCGCAAGATGGAGATCGGCCAGGAGCGCTTCGCCGAGATCCGCCGCGACCTTGAGTTTATGTCCGCAGCCGATCCCCATGAGCTGATGCGTGCCAATGAAGTCAGCTTCATTCTGGATTGTGCCGAGATGGCCGCGGCCGCTTCCCTCTATCGCACCGAGAGTCGTTGGGGCCTGTATCACCATCGGGTCGACTACCCGCAGACCGACAATGCGGAATGGTTTGTCCACGTACAGACCAAGAAGGGCGACAACGGTATGCCGATCAATTTTAAACGTGACATCGATCCCTACATCGTCGAACTGGGCGAGAGTGAGAAGGATGCCTATCAGAAACTGCGTGTGAGCAGCACACAGGCCGAGTCCTGAGGAGAACATCATGCCAAAAGCAAACTTAATGAATACGGTACCGGTAGTGGTCAACAGTGAGGCGTGTATCGCCGACAAGGGCTGTTCGGTCTGTGTGGACGTCTGCCCGTTGGACGTGCTGCTGATTGATGCCGCCAAGGGTACCGCCTATATGAAATACGATGAGTGCTGGTACTGCCTGCCCTGTGAAAAGGACTGCCCGACCGACGCCATCACCGTCAGCATTCCCTACCTGTTGCGCTAACCGGAGAGCAAACGATGAATCTATCTTTTGAAGAAGGCTCGGACCTGGACGACATCCGGGGACGCATAACCAGTGATGATGCGGAGATGCGTCGGGTCGCTGTGATTGACCTTGTGGATTGTGTCGACGATGAAGATGCCACGGAGCTGGCGGTGCAGGCACTCTCCGACCCGGACGCCGGGGTACGGGCCGAGGCCGCCCGGATCCTGGATGAGTTTGAAGGTGAATCGGTAATCGCCGCGTTGCTGAACGCGCTGGGGGATAGTGATGAGACGGTGCGGGAGGCGGCCGCCGAAACCCTGTCCGAGAACAAGGACCGGTCGGCCGGCAGCGCCATCCTGCAGCGTTTTGAAGACGACGACAGTTTTGTCAAGGCGTCCTGTCTGCGTGCCCTGCGGGATCTGCGTCTGCCGGCCAGCAAGGCGGTGGCCCTGGAGTCACTGAGTCACCCCGATGCCCGGGTGCGACGCGAAGCCGTGGGTGTGCTGGCCTACCTGAAGAGCGAGGACGTGTTGCTGGCATTGATGAATATTGCCAGCACCGATGCCGATCCCCAGGTGCGCAAGGTGGGGGTGGGGTCGCTGATTTTCAGCCGCACCGAGCGGGCCGCCGAGGCCCTGATCAAGGCGCTGTCGGATGAGAACTGGCAGGTGCGGGAAGAGGCGGCCCTGATCATCGGCAAGGTGGGGGTCAGCAGTGCCGTTGCCCCCCTGATCGAAGCCATGAATGACGACTACTGGCAGGTGCGGGTCAAGGCGGCCGGCAGCCTGGGGAAATTGAAAGATCCCGCCGCAGTGGATGTGCTGGGTCAGGCCCTCTCTTTCAATATCAGCAACCTGCGCAAGGAGGCGGCGGCCGCCCTGGGCGAGATCGCTTCCCCGGCGGGCCTGCCGTTCCTGGAAGCGGCCAGTGGTGACATCGATCCCGACGTGCGCAAGGTGGCGCTCTGGGCTATCGATCAGATCAACCAGAAAAATTGAGGAAGCGAGTATGGCATTCGTAGTCACTGATAACTGTGTCCGGTGCAAATACACCGACTGTGTTGATGTCTGTCCGGTTGACGACTGTTTTCGGGAAGGAGAGAACTTTCTGGTCATCGATCCCGAGACCTGTATCGACTGTTCGCTCTGCGTGCCGGAGTGTCCCGCCGAGGCGATCTTTGCAGTGGATGATGTGCCGGAGGATCAGCGTGAATATATTGCGCTGAATGCGGAACTGGCCAAGCAGTGGCCCGGTATCAACAGCGCCAAGGATCCGCTGGACGGTGCGGACGACTGGGTCGACGTACCCGATAAACTGCAATACCTGGTGCGTTGATCATGGGATCCGGCAATACAGTTTGGCGGCGTCCGGTACGCCACGGCAGGGGGAGGGTGATTCACCATGGCTGAATACCTCGCCCTGCTGTTTGGCACCATCTTCGTCAACAACCTGGTGTTGTCCCGTTTTCTCGGTCTCTGTCCGTTCATGGGGGTATCCAAAAAACTGGAAACCGCCCTGGGCATGGGGATGGCTACCGCCTTCGTACTGACCCTGGCTTCCGCCACCAGTTACCTGGCCAATAACTATCTCCTGCAGCCGCTCGGACTGGAGTATCTGCGCACTGTCACCTTTATCCTGGTGATCGCGGTGATCGTGCAGTTTACCGAGATGGTGATGCACCGGACCAGTCCGGTGCTCTATAACCTGCTGGGTATTTTTTTGCCACTGATTACCACCAACTGTGCGGTGCTGGGTGTTGCCCTGCTCAACGTGCAGTCCGGTTACGGCTTTATCGGCTCGGCGATTTACGGTTTCGGCGGCGCCATCGGCTTCACTCTGGTGATGGTGCTGTTCGCCGCCACCCGGGAACGGCTGGAGGTGGCGGATGTGCTGCCCGCCTTCCGGGGGACACCGATTGCCCTGATCACGGCCGGATTCATGTCGGTGGCCTTCATGGGCTTCAGTGGCATGGCATGAGGAGATGAGATGGATATCCTGATGATGACGCTGCTTGCGTTACTGTTTGGCCTGGGTCTGGGCTATGCCGCCATCCGCTTCCGGGTGGAGGGTGATCCGCTGGTGGACAAGATCGATGCGGTGCTGCCCCAGACCCAGTGCGGCCAGTGCGGTCATCCGGGCTGCCGGCCCTATGCCACGGCCTTGGCCGAGGGCAGTGCGGAGATCAACCAGTGTCCACCCGGTGGCGAGGCCGGCATGCGCGCCCTGGCGGAACTGCTGGGTCGTGATCCGATGCCCCTGGCGGGCATGGAGGCGGGTGCGGTGGAACCGCTGCCCAAAGTGGCGGTGGTGGATGAATCCACCTGTATCGGCTGTACCAAGTGTGTCCAGGCCTGTCCGGTGGACGCCATTATCGGAGCGCCGAAACAGAAACATACGGTGCTGGAGGCGTATTGCACCGGCTGTGAACTCTGCCTGCCCCCCATCTGTCCGGTACCGGACTGCCTGACTCTGCGTCCGGTCAGGCCCACCATCAGTCGTTGGAAGTGGCAGGCACCCGATATACAGGAACAGGAGCAGGCGGCATGAGACGGTTGTGGTCCTTCCCCGGCGGCATCCGCCTGCCCGGTTTCAAGCAGTTGTCCAACCGGGAGGCGGTTCGCCCCCTGCCTCTGCCGGAACGGCTCTTTCTGCCCCTGCGCCAGCACATCGGGGCACCGGCCCGGCCGTTGGTGGCGGTGGGAGAGCGTGTGTGCAAGGGGCAGCTGGTGGCGGAGGCGACCGCCTTTGTCAGCGCGCCGGTGCATGCCTCGACCTCCGGTGTGGTGACCGACATCGGCGAACACCGTCTGCCCCATCCCTCCGGTATCGCGGAACCCTGTATCGTGATCGAGGCGGATGGCGAGGAGCGTTGGCATCCCGACCTGGTGCCGTACTCCGAGCCGGACAACGCCACCCCGGAACAGCTGCTGGCTACCATTCGCCAGGCCGGCATTGTCGGTTTGGGTGGGGCAGTATTCCCATCCGCGGCCAAGCTCAAACCACCGCACCGGATCGATACCCTGATTATCAACGGGGTGGAGTGCGAGCCCTATATCACCTGCGACGACCTGCTGATGCGTAGCCGCGCCGAAGCTGTGCTGCGGGGGTGTCTGCTGTTGCAGCGCATCCTCGCTGCGGACCAGTGCATCCTGGCGGTGGAGGATAACAAGCCGGAGGCGCTGGCGCAGTTGCGCCTGGCCCGGGAGAAGCTGATAGCGGCGGACGCCGCCGGGGCCGGGCAGATCGAGTTGGTGGCCATCCCTACCGTGTTTCCGGCCGGTGGTGAGAAGCAGTTGATCAAGGTGCTGACCGGCTGCGAAGTGCCGGCCGGCGGCTTGCCCTATGAGTTGGGCATTGTCTGCCTCAACGTGGCCACCACGGCGGCAGTGCATGATGCCATCCTGCTCGGGCGACCGCTGGTGTCACGTCTGGTCACGGTCACCGGGAGCGGAATCAGGCATCCGGGTAACTACCAGGTGCCGCTGGGTACGCCCATCGCCGCGCTGCTGGAGGCGGCCGGCGGAGCGGATGGCGAGGCGGAGCTGATCATGGGGGGTCCCATGATGGGCCAGCGCCTGCCTACTCCCCAGGCGATGGTGGTGAAGGGGACCAACTGCATCCTGGTAAACAAGCCGGAACCGCTGCCGCGACAGATGCCCTGTATCCGCTGCGGCAGCTGCGCCGACGCCTGTCCGATGCAACTGCTGCCCCAGCAGCTTTACTGGCATGCCCGGGGCAAGACCTTCGACAAGCTGCAGCGCTACCACCTGGACAGCTGTATTGAGTGCGGCTGCTGCAACCTGGTCTGTCCATCCCATATCCCGCTGGTCTCCTACTTCCGTTACGCCAAGACCGAAATCGCCGACCAGGAGTTCAAGCGGCAGCGGGCCGAGGAGTCCCGCCTGCGCAGTGAACTGAGACAGGAGCGGCTGGAGCGTATGCAACGGGAAGCGGAAGAGCGCAAGGCGAGACGCAAGGCGGCCCGGTCGAAGTCGAAAAAACCGGCCCCGGCTGAATCGTCCCCTACCGAAACAGCACTCAGTCAGCAGGTATCCCATGTCTGAATCGTCATCAGTTATCAACCCCGCCGTGGGGGCGCCCTTTATCGCTCCCACGGCCGATGTGGGCCGGGTGATGCGGCGGGTGATCTACGCCCTGTTGCCGGGATTTCTGGCCTACCTCTGGTTCTTCGGCTGGGGACCGCTGACCAATCTGGTCTACGCGGTCGCCTCCGCCCTCTGTTTCGAGGCCCTGTTACTGACAGTCCGGGGGCGCCCGCTGTGGCCGTTTCTATCTGACGGCAGTGCACTGCTCACCGCCTGTCTGCTGGCCCTGAGTCTGCCGCCCATGGCGTCCTGGTGGCTGCCGGTACTGGGCAGTTTCATCGCCATCGTGTTTGCCAAACAGCTCTACGGTGGCCTGGGCTATAACCCGGTCAATCCGGCCATGGCTGCCTATGCAGTGCTGCTGATCTCCTTCCCCCTGGAGATGAGTCAGTGGCTGTCGCCCCTGGAGTTGCAGCACCAGCTGCTGGGTCTTGTGGAGAGCTTTCACTACACCCTGACCGGCCAGCTGCCCGATGGCCTCGGCTTTGATGCCATCAGTTCCGCCACACCACTGGACAAGCTGCGCACCGATACCGGTCTGGGGCAGGCGGTGGCAGAGATCCGCCATGCGCCGGTGTTCGGTCTGGTGGCCGGTTACGGTACCGAGTGGGTGGGCCTGGGTTATCTGCTCGGCGGCCTGGTGCTCGTGAAGCTGCGCATCATCAGCTGGCATATCCCGGTGGCCATGCTGGGGACACTGGCGGTCATGGCCACAGCCGGTTTTCTGATTGATCCCCAACTGCACGCCGATCCGTTGATGCAGCTGTTCGGCGGTGCCAGCATGCTCGGGGCCTTTTTTATCGCTACCGATCCGGTTACCGCCGCCACCACGGCGCGGGGCAAACTGATCTACGGTGCCGGCATCGGTGTGCTGGTGTATGCCATCCGCACCTGGGGCAGTTATCCCGATGGGATCGCTTTTGCGGTGTTGTTGATGGGCATGACGGTACCCTTGCTGGATCAGTACACGGTACCGAGGATGTTCGGTGCGCGACGGAGGGGCTGGCGTGAATAGTGGTCGAAGTATCCTGCTGGCCGGTCTGCTGCTGGCGTTCAGCGCCTTGCTCGGCACCGGGTTGCTGAGCCTGACCCATGGACATGCGGCACCCTATATCGCCGAGAACGAGCGGTTGCGACTGCTGGCCAGCCTGAATGCGGTGATCCCGCCGGATCAATACGATAACGATCTGCTGACCGACACCCTGGAACTGTCCGATCCGCAGCTACTCGGCATGGAGGGGCCGGTGACCATCTACCGTGCCCGACGGGGCGGTGAGGCGCGGGCAGTGGCCTTCCGGGTGCGGGCGTTGGGCGGCTACTCCGGTCCGATTGAGCTGCTGGTGGGGGTCGCGGTGGATGGCCGGTTGTCCGGTGTGCGGGTGATCAGCCACAAGGAGACACCGGGACTGGGGGATGCCATAGAGGCGGGACGCAGTGACTGGATTAGCGGATTCAAGGGCCGTTCCCGAACCAATCCGCAGGATGCCGGCTGGAAGGTCAAGCGGGACGGTGGCGTATTCGATCAGTTCACTGGTGCCACCATTACCCCCCGGGCGGTGGTGAAGGGGGTACATCGGGCACTGCAGTTCTACGATCTTCATCGTGATCAGATTTTTCTCACCACAGCTATCGCAAAGGAGACAGCAGAATGAGCATGTCGGAGCAGGGTTTCATCGGCCTGATGAAGAACGGCCTTTGGCACAATAACCAGGGGTTGGTGGCCCTGCTCGGTTTATGCCCGTTGCTGGCGGTTACCTCCACCGCCAGCAACGGGCTGGGGCTGGGGCTGGCGACCATGGCGACCCTGATGGTCACCAACCTGATTGTCTCGGTTACCCGACACTGGCTGCGCAGCGAGATCCGGATCCCCATGTTCGTGTTGATTATCGCCTGCGTGGTGACCGCGATTGAACTGCTGATGAGTGCCCATCTGCATCAGCTCTACCTGGCGCTGGGCATATTTCTACCCCTGATCGTCACCAACTGCGCCATTATCGGACGGGCCGAGGCCTTCGCCTCCAAACAGCCGGTACGCCAGGCGCTGATCGATGGGTTTGCCATGGGGCTGGGTTTCCTGGCGGTGCTGGTGGTGTTGGGCTGTGTGCGGGAACTGATCGGCTACGGCACCCTGTTCCGGGGCGCGGACAGCCTGTTCGGGCCGGCCGCCGCCGGGCTGACTGTCACAGTCTTTGCTGATTATGGTGGTTTCCTGCTGGCCATACTGCCGCCGGGCGCCTTTGTCGGCCTGGCCCTGCTGATCGCCCTGAAAAACAAACTGGACAGTGTGGCGCGGAGCGTGCGGGAGAGCCGGCCCGGGCCAGCGGTCGCAGAAGAGCGAGCGGCAGATGCCTGCTGAAGCGGACCAGATCCGGGGCCTCTCTGCCGTGGGGATTCTGTCAGCGAATGCCGCGCTGTTCACCGGTTGGCCGGAAGCGCCTGTCCAAGGATTGACCCATGCCTGAGTCTTTCAGCCTGATGCAACTGCCCGTCGCGACGCTGGTGGTGGCGATTGCCTACCTGATTCGCGGCGTGGCAGGCTTTGGGTCCGGTCTCATCGCCATACCGCTGTTGGCGCTGATCCTGCCCCTCTCCGTGGTGGTCCCGGTGATCGCCCTGCTGGATCTGCTGGCATCGGTCAGCCACGGTTTTGGCAATCGTCGCGACATCGGCTGGCTGGAGATCTTCACCCTGCTGCCCTTCTCCCTGCTGGGTATCGGTATCGCCATCTATCTGTTTAAAACGGTTGATCCGGATCTGCTCAGTACCGGCCTGGCCCTGTTTATCATCCTCTATTCCCTGTACAACCTGGTATCGGAAAACATGCCGACAGATTTCTCCCGGCTGTGGGCCATGCCCTGGGGCGCGGCCGGTGGCATGATCAACGCCCTGTTTGGCACCGGTGGTCCGTTCTACGTTATCTATCTCAAGTTGCGGGGACTGGGCAAGGATGAACTCCGGGCGACTATTGCCACCATCCTGCTGTTTGACGGCATCGGTCGTGTAGCCGGCTACGCCATGGGGGACTTCTTTAACGAAACTGCACTGATACTCGTGGCGGCCGGACTGCCACTGGCGGCGCTGGCCCTGTTTGTGGGCGGTCACATCCAGACCGGCATGAGTCAGAAGGCCTTTCAGCGGGCCATCAGTGCGCTGCTGCTGGTGAGCGGGATCGCTCTGCTGATCAAGTAACCGGCAGGAGTCGGGACGGATGACCGGGCCTGGCTCAGAGCGGGCCGTTGGTGATTTGGGTCAACGGTGTGTTGACGTCGAACAGCTTGGCATTCACCTTGTCGATGCCGAAGCTCTTGAGTCGCTCGGTGTGCATGACCATGTAATCCCTGGCCGACTGCTCGTCGGTGAACAGGTAGATCCCACCGGCCTCTCCATCGGCCCGGTTTTCGGTCCATATTTTCCACAGCAGGCCGGGTTCATCGGCGATGCTTCGGGCCAGCCCATCCATCGCATCGGTCATCTCCTGGCCGAAAGGACCAGCATATTTGAAGTCAAATTGTACCAGTTTCATTCGACGCTCCCGGTTTGGTTACTGTTTGTTTGGTTGTTCCAGCACGGCCGCTGCCTTGCTTAACAGTTTTTTTAGCTGTTTGCTCTCACGCTCGGTGAGCGCCTGATCCAGCCAGCACCTGGATTTTTTCTGCACTCTGTTCAGGGATTTCTCGGCGGTTTTCTTCCCCTTTGCCGTGAGGTGCACCAGCTTGCTGCGCTTGTCCTGGGGTTGTACGGAACGGCTGATGAGCCCCCGCATTTCCAGTTGATGCAGCAACTTGGTCAGACCGCCGGAAGTGATCAGCATAGATTTCTGCAGTTCGGTGGGCGTCAGGACGTGGGGTTTGGCGGAACGGCGCAGGGTGAGCAGGATATCGAACTCACCCATGCAGAGGTTGAATTCGGATAGGACGTCACGGGTGCGGCTTACGCCCAGGTTGTATACCCGGCCAAGGTAGATGAACAGCTCATCCTTGAGCGCGTTCGTTTCATCAGTTTCATACATCTCGGACCAGTTCTCCCGCATGAATCCAATGATCTGCTCCGATGTATAGCTTCCATCCATCTCTTTCCCCAGTCTTGCAGTGGTTTTGTGATAATAGCGCTTAAAATATTATCTTGCAAGAAAGATAATTGGCCTGTATATTTATCTTTCAAGAAAGATAGATAGTCAAGGACTGCGCATGTACGTCAAGCTTTCATCAATTACAATGCCCGTGCTGTCACGTTACCGGGGCGGTATTCTTATTCTGCTGTTGGCCCTGCTGGCCAGCGGCTGCAATGGCTCAGACTCCACTTCATCGGAAAGTGCGGTAGCTCCGGCAGCTCCCGTACCGGTGGTTGGTGTGCAGGAGGTCAGGCAGCAATCCCTGGTATTGAATACGGAACTGGCGGGTCGTACCACCGCCTACCGGATCGCTGAAGTGCGACCGCAGGTGACCGGCATTATTGTGGAGCGTACCTTCCAGGAAGGCGGTGAAGTAAAGGCGGGGCAGACGCTCTACCGGATCGATCCGGCCCGTTACCAGGCCGCCTATGACAGTGCCAAGTCGACCCTGGCGCGGGATCAGGCGGCATTGACCACGGCGCGCCTCAAGGTGAAGCGTTATGCCAACCTGCTCAAGACCAAGGCGGTGAGTCAGGAGGCTTATGATGAGGCCAGGGCGGCCCTGCAACAGGCCCAGGCAACGGTGGCGATGGATGAGGCCGCATTGCAGGCGGCCCGAATCGACCTGGATTATACCCAGGTCAGCGCCCCTATCGATGGTCGTATCGGTCGATCAGCTGTTACCCAGGGTGCGCTGGTGACCGGCAACCAGACCACGGCACTGGCCACTATTCGTCAGCTCGATCCCATCTATGTGGATGTGACCCAGTCCAGTGCCGAACTGCTGCGGCTGAAAAAGGCACTGGGGGAGGGGGAGTTGCAGCGACCGGAGGGTTTTTCCGCTCCGGTTGAACTGATTCTGGAAGACGGCAGTCGATATCCGCACCCGGGCAAACTGGAGTTCTCAGAAGTGAGTGTGGATGAGAGCACCGGTTCTGTCACCCTGCGGGCCCTGTTCCCCAATCCGGATCAACAGCTGTTGCCTGGAATGTATGTGCGGGCGCAGGTTCAGAATGGGGTCAGGGAAGGGGCCATCCTGGTACCGCAACAGGCGGTCAGCCGTGACGCGGCCGGCCGCACCACCGCCCTGGTACTGAATGGGGATGACCAGGTGGAAAAGCGGTCACTGACGGTGTCCCGCGCGGTGGGTAATCAGTGGCTGGTGGAGGAGGGCCTGACTGTGGGCGAGCGGCTCATTGTTGATGGTCTGCAAAAAATACAGCCGGGTGATACGGCGCGCGCCACACCGCTCACGGCTGAAACCACGCCGGGTTCCGGCGTCAGTACGCCCAACTAGTCCGGCAAGGATCACGAACCATGGCCCGTTTCTTTATCGATCGACCGATTTTCGCCTGGGTGATCGCCATCATTATCATGCTGGCGGGGACCATCTCCATCCTGACACTACCGGTGGCCCAGTATCCCTCTATTGCGTCACCTCAGATCCGGATCAGCGCAACCTATCCCGGTGCCTCTGCACAGGCGGTGCAGGACACCGTGGTCCAGGTTATCGAACAACAGATGACCGGCCTGGACGGGCTGCTTTACATCTCCTCCACCAGCGAGGCGACCGGCAGTGGCAGCGTCACCCTGACGTTTGAAAACGGCACCGATCCCGATGTGGCCCAGGTGCAGGTGCAGAACAAACTGCAACTGGCCACTCCACAACTGCCTACCGAGGTGCAGCAGCAGGGTATGCGGGTGGCCAAGTCGGTGCGCAACTTCCTGATGATTGTGGGCCTGGTATCACCCAGTGGCAGCCATAGCGGCGGGGCACTTGGCGACTACCTGGCCAGCCGGATGCAGGATCCGGTGAGTCGCGTGCAGGGTGTTGGTGAAGTGACGGTGTTCAGCTCGCAATACGCCATGCGCATCTGGCTTAATCCGGACAAGCTGCATCAGTACAACCTGACGCCGGCTGATGTGGCGAGCGCTATCCAGGCCCAGAATGCCCAGGTCTCGGCCGGTCAGCTCGGCGCTACACCGGCGGTCTCCGGCCAGCAGCTCAATGCCACCGTGACCGTACAGAGTCGTCTCAATACGCCGGAGGAGTTCGAGAATATTCTGCTGGTTACCAGTGAGGATGGTGCGCGGGTCTACCTGCGGGATGTGGCCCGGGTGACCCTGGGTGACGCCAGCTATGGCAAGCTGGCCCGCTTCAACGGCCAGCAGGCCGCCGCCATGGCGATACGTCTGGCTACCGGGGCCAACGCCCTGGAGACCGCCGATGCGGTGCGCGCCAAGGTTAATGAACTGGCGCAATTCTTTCCGGATGACATGGAGGTGATCTATCCCTATGACACCACCCCATTCGTGCGTATCTCTATTGAAGAGGTGGTCAAGACCCTGATCGAAGCCGTGGTGCTGGTGTTCCTGGTCATGTATCTGTTTTTGCAGAATTTCCGCGCCACGCTGATTCCCACCCTGGCGGTGCCGGTGGTGTTGCTGGGCACCTTCGGTGTGCTGGCCGCATTCGGTTATTCGATCAACACGCTCACCATGTTCGCCATGGTGCTGGCCATTGGTCTGCTGGTGGATGACGCCATCGTGGTGGTGGAGAATGTGGAGCGGGTGATGCGCGAGGACGGCAGCTCCCCCTATGCAGCAACCCGCAAGTCCATGGGGCAGATCACCGGTGCCCTGATCGGTATCGCCCTGGTACTGGCGGCGGTGTTTGTTCCGATGGCGTTTTTCGCCGGTTCCACCGGGGTGATCTACCGGCAGTTCTCCATCACCATCGTATCCGCCATGCTGCTGTCGGTGGTGGTGGCGATCGTGTTTACCCCGGCGCTCTGTGCCACCATGCTGAAACCGATCAGTCACCAGGCCCATGCTGCACGGGGCGGTTTTTTCGGCTGGTTCAATCGTGGCTTTGACCGGGCCAATCGGGGTTATCTGGCCCTGGTGGGCGGTATGCTGAAGCGGAATCGGCGCTCGCTGTTTGTCTACGCTCTGCTGGTGACGGGTATGGCGGTACTGTTTATGCGTACGCCGACAGCTTTTCTGCCCGACGAGGACCAGGGCATCCTGTTTAACCAGATCGTCCTGCCGGCCGGTGCCACCCAGGAACGGACCCTGAAGGTGATCGAGCAGGTTGAACAGCACTACCTGAACGATCCGGCGGTAAAGCAGATGATGGCGGTTGCCGGGTTCAGCTTTGCCGGTAGCGGTCAGAACATGGGCATCGCCTTTGTGCGCCTGAAGGATTGGGATGAGCGCCAGAGTCCGGAGCTGAGCATCAATGCGGTGGTGGGCCGGGCGATGCAGGCTTTCGGCAAGATTCGGGATGCCCGGGTGTTTGCCTTCCCGCCACCGGCGGTAATGGAGCTGGGCAACGCCAGCGGATTTGATCTCTATCTGCAGGATCAGGCCAACCTGGGTCACGATAAGCTGATGCAGGCCCGCAACCAGCTGCTGGGCATGGCAGCCAAAGATCCCCGTCTGGTTGGGGTGCGCCCCAACGGTCTGGATGATATGCCCCAGTTGCAGGTGGATGTGGATCACGCCCGGGCCGGTGCCTACGGACTGTCGGTGGCGGATATCAACAACGGTTTGTCCAGTGCCTGGGGTAGTGCCTACGTGGATGATTTTGTGCACCAGGGCCGGGTGAAAAAGGTCTATATGCAGGCCGATGCCCCCTACCGCATGCTGCCGGAGCATCTGAACGACTGGTGGGTGCGCAACGGGGCGGGGGAGATGGTGCCGTTCTCCGCTTTCGCCGATACCCGCTGGGAGTACGGCTCGCCCCGGCTGGAGCGCTACAACGGCTTGTCCGCGTTGCAGATCAACGGCGCCGCGGCACCGGGGGTCAGCTCCGGCGAGGCGATGGATGCCATCGAAGCGTTGATTGCCAAGCTGCCGGAAGGGATCAGCTTCAGTTGGAGCGGTCTCTCCTTCGAGGAGCGACTGGCCGGCTCTCAGGCTCCGGCGCTGTTTGCACTCTCCATCCTGGTGGTTTTCCTGGCACTGGCCGCACTCTATGAGAGCTGGTCCATACCCTTTTCGGTCATCCTGGTGGTACCGTTGGGCGTACTGGGGGCAGTGCTGGCCACCACTATGCGCGGTCTGCCCAATGACATCTATTTCCAGATTGGTCTGCTGACCACCATCGGACTGGCGGCCAAGAATGCCATCCTGATCGTGGAGTTCGCCAAGTCTCTGCAGGAGCAGGGCATGGATCTGGCAGAGGCCGCCATGACCGCGGCCCGACAGCGTCTGCGCCCGATCATCATGACCTCGTTGGCGTTCGGTTTTGGCGTACTGCCGCTGGCAATCGCCAACGGTGCCGGTTCCGGCAGCCAGAACGCCATCGGTACCGGTGTGCTCGGGGGTATGCTGGCGGCAACCCTGCTCGGCATTTTCTTCGTGCCCCTGTTTTTCGTAATGATCCGCAGCTGGTTCGTGCGTCCGCCGGTCAGCAGTGAGACGCCGGATGGGGCACCGGTCAATCAGGAGAGCTGAAGCCGGCCGGCGGATCGCACCGATCCGCCGGTCCTGTTAATCGATACATCGGGGAGTAGGGACTCTCTCCCTGTCCTTTTATGTCCCGTCGCGTCGACCGGTCCAGGAGCTGCTGGCCGACGACGGGGTTCTCGGGGGAACAGATGAACACCAGCCCGGTTACGGGGGATGCCAGTGGCCTGAAGGTCCCGGCGCTCTTTTTGCTATTTGTGGGAGCCCTGGCGGCAATGGGGCCGTTGACCATGGATCTCTATCTGCCGGCGCTGCCGACCATTGCCGACTACTTTTCCGTTGATGTGGCGTCGGTCAGCGCCACGGTCAGCACCTATCTGCTCGGTTATGCCATCGGCCAGTTTTTCGGTGGACCGATCTCCGATCAGGTGGGCCGCAAGACGATCGGTGTCACCGGGTTGCTGCTATACCTGGCGGCAACCCTGGGCATTGTGTTCGCCGGTACCGTGGAGCAGACCCTGGTGTGGCGTTTTCTGCAGGCCCTGGGTGGTGGTAGTGCGACGGTTCTGGCCATGGCCCTGGTGCGGGATATCTACTCCCCCATCGAAGCGGGTAAACGTTTCGCCCTGGTGATGATGGTGGTGATGATCGCGCCGCTGGCAGGGCCGGCCGCCGGCACCTATCTGCTGCACTTCGGCTGGCATGCGATCTTCTGGCTGTTTGCGGTCTACGCACTGGCGCTCTGCCTGAGCCTGCTGCTGTTTGTCCCGGAAACCCATCCGAACCCGAAGCGGAGCATCTCCCTGAGCCGGGTATTCCGCCAGTACGGGGCGGTGATCCGGTATCGCATCAATGGCCGGCGTATTGCGATCCGTTTCCCCATCGCCATGGCGTTCAGTGGTGGTGTGATGATGATCTTCGTCACCCAGTCGGCGGCCATCTACCTGGAGCACTTCCAGACCGGCGAAACACTGTTTCCGCTGCTGTTCGGCGCCAATATCGTGGTGCTCGCCAGCGGCAACCTGGCCAGCGCCCGGCTGTTGGGCCGGATCAATCCCCAGACTCTGTTCCGCAGCGGCATCCTGCTCCAGCTGCTGGCTATCGGTAGCCTGTTTCTGGTTGTCCTGCTGGGCCTGGACCGGCTCTACGTAGTGGTGCCGCTGATCATGCTGGGGGTCGGCAGTATCGGCCTGACCAACCCGTCGGGTATGACCATCTTCATGAGCTATTTTCCCCGTGGGGGCGGTAGTGCGTCGGCGGTGTTTACCACCCTGATGTTCTCCCTGGGCGGGGTGCTGGGGTCGCTGCCGAACCTGTTCCCGGGGCACGGCCTGTTGCCGACGGTCAGCGTGATGCTTGGCTCCACACTGGTGGCCAATCTGATTGGCCAGGCGATCCCGCCGGTCCAGGTGGCGGGTGCCGTAGCCGGTTAACCGGGCAGTTGCGGGCCGGTAGTTCTGATGCAGTCAATCGAGGGTGGTCAGACGCCGCAACAGATCACCCCAGCCGTGGCTGAGAATCACCAGCAGGGGGATGACGGTGTTAAAGGCGTACAGCACATGGCGTATACGGGGGTTGGCGTCTCTCATCTCCATGTAGTAGTCGATCACCATGCGCCCTTTGAAGGCGATGAATCCGGCCACCAGCAGGGTCAGGGGCCAGCCGGCGTGGCCGGTCTCGGCGAACCAGGCGCCGGCGATGGTCAGGGCGATCAACAGCAGCCAGATTTTTTCCGCGCGCCCCATGTTCACCTCAGAATGTAGAAAAAGGGAAAGATCACCAGCCAGATCACATCCGTGGTGTGCCAATAGACTGCGGCCGCTTCCAGGCCGCTGTATTCGCCGGAGGAGTAGGCGCCGCGGTTGGTGCGGAATGCCACCCAGGCCAGGCCCAGCAGGCCCCAGAACACGTGTACCAGGTGGTTGAGGGTCAGGTAGTAGTAGACGGTGTAGAAGATGCCGGTCTGGCCATCCACGCCGTGGGCCACATTCCAGCGGATCTCGAAAAATTTGACCAGCGGATAGCCGCAGCCGAGCAGGAGTGCCAGCACCACCCAGCGGAATGCCCGGGTGGCGTCGTTGCGTCGTATCGATTCCACCGCCTTGACCATGCTGTAGCCACTGGTGAGCAGCAACAGGGTGATGGTCACACCGGCCAGGGTGAGGAGTTTGTCCGGTCCGCTCTCGAACGCCTGCGGGTGATGTACCTTGGCCACGAAGTAGACGATGAACAGCATCAGGAATTCCACCAGGACGCAAAAGATCCCGACCCAGATTCCACTGTTTCCGGGGATACGTCGGCGCTCGATCTCCGCTTCCGTGGTGACGATCTGTGGCTCGGTACAGGGGCTGTTCATGGCGCCCATTATTTACAAGGGTGGCTGGAAATATATGATCAAGGTCAAACTGCCCGTTTCTCCGCCGGCGCGTTGCAGGCGCCGCGAGTCGACCCCGTGACCGGAGTTGTGCGGGTCGGTGTGGCTGTTGATCATGGCGCCGACCATAACAGCAGGGTAGTTCGACTGTCTTTAAGTGGTTTGACACGACGCTCCGCTACAGACATGGGAGCGGAGTTGATCTAATGTACCGGGTTGATAAATGATCAGGATGGCAGTGTCGGCAGGGTGCTCGACGAGCCGGTTTTGGGGTGGTTGATTTGAATTTTATTAACGGTATGGCCGTGCTGCTGTTCTATCAGTTGCTCGGTACGGTTGTCGGTATGCTCCTGGGTCTGAGCATACCCGGCCCGGTGCTGGGTATGATCTTTCTGTTTCTCTCCCTGTTGCTGATGGGGCGTGTACCGGAGTTCCTCCGTTTTACCTCGAGTAATCTGCTGGCCCATCTGTCGTTGCTGTTTATTCCCGCCGGGGTGGGGGTCATTACCCACCTGCAGCGCATCGGCAGTGAATGGGTGGCGATTGTGACCACCCTGTTTGTGAGCACCGTGGTCAGCATGGCTGTCACCGCGTTGGTGATGCAGAAGGTTATACAGCTGCTGCAGAAAGGAGACGGGTGATGGATGCCGATCTGGCCCAGATCTGGGTATATCTCTCCACTTCGCCCCTGCTGGGACTGACGGTGACCCTGATCGCCTATCTGATCGGGATCAGGCTCTATGTACTGTCCGGTACCAATCCCCTGGCCAACCCGGTTGCCATTGCCATCCTGTTTATCATCGGCTACCTGTATCTGAGCAATACCCCGTTTGAAACCTATTTTGACGGCGCCCAGTTCGTCCACTTTCTGCTGGGGCCGGCAACCGTGGCGTTTGCCATTCCCCTGGTTCAGCAGATTGAGAAACTGAAGGCGATCTGGATACCCCTGGCCATCAGCGTGTTTATCGGCGTGGCCACCGGCGCGCTCTCATCGGTTGCTGTGGCCTGGCTCCTGGGGGCCAGCCAGGAGACCCTGCTGTCGTTGGCCCCCAAGTCCATTACCACACCGATTGCCATGGGAGTCTCCGAGCAGTTGGGCGGCCTGCCCTCATTGACCGCGGTGCTGGTGATATCCACCGGTATCGTGGGGGCGGTGATGGGTACCAAACTGTTTGAATTGCTGCATATCCGGGATGACAGCGTGAAAGGTGTCGCCATGGGACTGAACGCCCACGGTATCGGCACCGCCCGGGCGTTTCAGGTGTCGTCAGAGATGGGGGCGTTTTCCGGCCTGGGTATGGCGCTGATGGCGTTTGCCGGTCCCCTGCTGATCCCCTGGCTGCTGTCGCTGTTCGGTTTTTAAGCGGGCCTGTGCGTCGGGTAGCCGGCGTCCGCCGTGGCGTCAATACAGGCGGTGGCGGAAAAGCCAACCGGCCATCGCCAGGGTCACCAGGCCGATAATGGCCATCGGCCAGTATTGATGAACCAGCAGATCATAGCCGTTGCCCTCCAGGGTGACGCTGCGCACGATCACCAGGAAATAGCGTAGCGGATCGAGATAGGTGAGCCACTGGATCGGCTCCGGCATATTGGCAATCGGGGTGGAGAAGCCGGACAGGATCACCGCCGGCACCAGGAACAGAAAGGCCCCCAGTACCGCCTGCTGCTGGGTCACGGCGATGGCGGAGATCATCAGTCCCACACCCACGGCGGAGAGCAGGAACAGCCCGATGCCCAGGTAGAGCGCCCCCAGGCTGCCGCGCAGGGGGATTTCGAACAGCAGCACCATCAGGGCGATAATCAGGCTCGCCTCCAGCAGGCCGATCACGATGCCGGGAATGGCCTTGCCGATCAGAATATCCAGTGGCCGCAGGGGCGTCACCAGCAGCTGGTCAAAAGTGCCCGCCTCCCGTTCCCGGGCCACCGACAGGGCGGTCACCAGCAGGGTCACCACCAGGGTCAGCAGACCCACGATGCCGGGCACGATAAACCAGCGGGATTGCAGGTTCTCGTTGTACCAGGCACGGGTCTGCAGGGTGACCTGGGGACCCTGGCTGCCCTGGGATTCCAACCAGTCGCTGTTGTACTCCAGCAGTATGCTGCGCAGGTAGTTCATAGCCACCATGGCGGTGTTGGAGTTGCGGCCATCCAGTATCGCCTGCAACAGTGCGCCGTCACCCTGCAGCAGTTCGGCGCTGAAGCGCTGGCCGATGTGCAGCACCAGCAGCACCTCCCGGTTGTCGATCAATGGGGCCACTTCACTGTCCCGTTCAACATGGGCGACCACCTGAAAATGGGGCGAGCCCTCGATGCGGCTGACCAGCTCCCGTGCCGCGCCGCCGTGATCTTCGTTATAGATCGCCACCGGCACATTGTTCAGGTCATAGGTGGCGGCAAAACCGAACACCATTAGCTGAATAATGGGCGGGCCGATGATCACGAAGCGGCTGCGCTTGTCCCGCAGCAGGGCCAGAAACTCCTTGATAGCCAGGGCGATGATCACTCTGAAATACATGGCTACTCCAGGCGCTTGTGGAACTTGCGCCACACCAGGGTGAAAAACAGCAGCAGCATGATCAACAGCGCCCCCATGTTGCCCAGCACCACCGGCCAGACATCGCCGGCCAGAAACAGGGTCTGTAGGATGGCGACGAAATAGCGCGCCGGTACCAGGTGGGTGATGAACTGCACCCAGCCGGGCATGGAGTTGATGTCGAACAGGAAGCCGGACAGGATGAAGGCCGGCAGAAAGGTGATGATGATGGCCATCTGCCCCGCCACAAACTGGTTTTTGGCCACGATGGAGATGAGCAGGCCGATGGCCAGTGCCACCAGCATGAACAGGGCCGAACTCACCATCAACAGCCAGAAAGAGCCGCGCAGCGGCACATCGAACTGCCACACCGCCAGGGCGACACTGAACAGCATGCCACCCATGCCCAGCACAAAGTAGGGGATCAGCTTGCCCGCCAGTACTTCGATCCGGTGCAGCGGCGTCACCATCAACGCCTCCATGGTGCCCCGTTCCCACTCCCGTGCCACCACCATGGCGGTGAGCAGGGAGCCGATCAGGGTCATGGTGATGGCGATCAGTCCCGGCACCAGGAACCAGCGGCTGGAGAGGGCGGCGTTGAACCAGACCCGCTGTTCCAGGCTCACCGGCATGGGCAGGGCTTGGCCGCGACTCTCCGCGTAGTGGTCCAGCCAGGCCAGCCAGGTTCCCTGGATGTAACCCTGGGTGATATTGGCCTGGTTGGAGTCCACACCGTTGATAATGACCCCGATGGGGGCCTCGTCACCGGATAGCAGGCGGCTGGAAAAATCGTTGCGCAGCCAGACGATGCCGTCGATCAGGCGCTGGTTGAGTGCCTGTTCCGCCGCCTGGATGGTGTCGAAGCGCCGGGGATTGAAAAACTCGGAACGGTCGAAGGCACCCGCCAGTGACTGGCTGGCGGTATCCGGCTGCTCAATCACGATGCCGACCGGGATCAGTTTGGCATCCAGGGAGACCCCGTAACCGAACAGGAACAGCAGCACCACCGGCATCACGAAGGCGATGGAGATGCTGGACGGATCACGCAGAATCTGCAGGCTCTCCTTGCGGATCATGCCCCACAGACGCATGCCGACGCCTGCCCTCATCGGGGTGCCTCCGCCGTCTTCGCCTGGCGCTGCTCGATCAGCTGAATGAAGGCGTCCTCCATGCTCGGGTCGGGATTTTCCGGGCTCCGTGCATGGCTCTTCATCTCCAGCGGCGTGCCCTCCGCCAGCACCTCACCGTCGGCCATGATCACCAGCCGGTCGCAATAGTTCGCCTCCTCCATGAAATGGGTGGTGACCAGCACCGTGACCCCCGCTTCCGCCAGGGTGTTGGTGCGGGCCCAGAACTCCCGTCGTGCCAGGGGATCGACACCGGAGGTGGGCTCGTCCAGGAACAGAATCTCCGGTTCATGCATCAGCGCCGCGGCGAAGGAGAGACGCTGTTTATAACCCAGGGGCAGATCATCGGCATTGCTGTTCCGGTAGCCGGTCAGCTCGAAAGTGGTCAGGGCCCACTCGATGCGCGCCCGCTGCTGTCTGCCCCGCAGACCGTAGGCGCTGGAGAAAAAACGCAGGTTCTGGCTGACCGACAGGTTGGAGTAGAGGGAAAACTTCTGCGCCATGTAACCGATACGGGCGCGGGCCGATGCCGCCATCTCCTGCAGGTCGTGGCCGGCCACCGCCAGTTCGCCGCTGCTGGCGGGCAGCAGGCCGCAGAGCATGCGGAAAGTGGTGGATTTGCCGGCCCCATTGGCCCCCAGCAGGCCGAAGATCTCACCCCGGCGTACGCTGAAGCTGACATTGTTTACCGCGATGAAATCTCCGAAACGGCGCTGCAGTCGATCGACCCGGATAACCTCGTCACCCGTCGACCCGTGGATATTCAGCTCCAGGGAAAACACCTCATCCGGATTCTGGGGGCGGCTCTTGAGACGGGCCACAAAGGCATCCTCAAAGCGGGGTTTGACCGGGGTGATCTGCACGGCCGGCTGCCCCGGCAGCACGCTTTCCGGCCTCGGTGTGTGTGCTGTTTCCATCACCAGGCGCACCGCTTCCCCTTCAATCAGGGCGTCCAGCACGCCGGGTGCCCGGCTCAGCCGCTCCTGCAACTGGCGCTGAGTCAGACCCTGGGCACTGACCTGAAAGGTCCGTCCCGCCACTGCCTGGCTGAACCGGGCCGGTTCATCCTGGCCCAGCAGTTTGCCCTGGTGCAGCAGGATCACCTCATCGCAGCGCTCCGCTTCGTCCAGGTAGGCGGTGCTGAGCAACACACTCATACCCACTTCCTGCACCTGGCGGTAGACGATCTGCCACAATTCGCGCCGTGAAACCGGATCCACCCCCACCGTGGGTTCATCCAGCAACAGCAGGCGGGGTGAGCTCAGCAGGGTACAGGCGAGCCCCAGTTTCTGTTTCATGCCACCGGACAGGTGCCCCGCCAGCCGCCGGGTGAACGGGCCCAGGCCGGTCATGCGCATCAGTTCCGCGTAACGGGCTGGCCGGCTGGCTTTCGGCATGCCCTGCAGGTCGGCGTAGAGATCGAGATTCTCCTGTACGCTCAAATCTTCATAGAGACCGAAGCGCTGGGGCATATAGCCGACGCTGGATTGTACCGCCAGGGGATCGGCGATGGCGTCAATGCCGAGCGCCCGGATCGATCCGGCATCCGGCAGCAGCAGACCGGCGGCCAGCCGCATGGTAGTGGTTTTGCCCGCCCCGTCCGGACCGATCAGGCCGGTGACCCGGCCCGGCTGGATCGTGAAACTGATTTCATCCAGGGCATCCACCGGTCCGGCCGTGGACTGAAAGCGTTTGCAGATGGAGTTGAAGCTGAGCGCCGGGGCGGCCACGCTACTCTCCGCACTGGTTGACGGTGGTATCGGACGGTTTCTGACCAAGCGGTATGGTGACGCTCACCGGCATCCCCAGGCGCAGCTCACCCTGGGGGTTGCAGACATGGATTTTCACCGAGTAGACCAACCGGGTACGCAGCTCCGGGGTCTGTACACTCTTCGGTGTGAACTCGGCGCTGGGGGAGATGTAACCGATCCAGCCGCTGTAGCTTTTATCTGGATAACTGTCGGTGTGGATGGTTGCCTTGACCCCCAGGGGCACCTTGCCCAGCGCCGGTTCCGGCAGGTAGGCCCGTACCCAGACCGGATCGATATAGGCCAGGGTCAGTACCGGGGTCTGGGGGCTGGCCATGTCGCCGGGCTCCAGGATACGGTTGCGTATGATGCCGTCGCTGGGCGCGTAGAGGTTGGCGTTGTTCAGACGCTGCCTGACCAGGGCCAGTCCGGCCTGGCGTGCGGCCAGTTCAGCCCGGGCGACGGCGATCTCCTCCTTGCGCGGACCCGCCTTCAGCAAGGCCAGGGTTTCCCGGGCCACCTCAACCTGGGCCGCGGCCGCTTCAGCCAGGGACTGGGCGTTCTCCACATCCTCGGGGGAGACCAGCTCCTTGTCCAGCAGGCGTGCGATGCGCTGGTAACTGCTTCTGGTGGACTTGGCCCTGGCCAGGGCGGCGTTCAGTTCCGCCTGTCCCTTGCGGATCTCTTCCGGTCGGCTGCCCGCTTCCAGCTTGGCCACCACCTGCTCCTGCGCGGTCAGGGTCGCCTCGGCTTCGGCCAGCTGGGCTTCCAGCAGTTCGGTTTGCAGACGTCCCAGCAGTTGTCCCCGGGTCACCCGGTCCCCCTCCTGGACCAGGATCTCGGCGATATGGTCACTGCCGTTGAAGGCCAGTTGCGCTTCCCGGATATCCACGTTGCCGTACAGCTGCAGTGTCGTACTGTCGATCTCCTGTTGGTCGCTTTGCCACCAGAATCCGGCCACGCCGGCCGACAGCAGCATGAGCAGCAACGGGATAACGACTTTTTTCTTCTGCATGTCCAACTACCCTGTGTTGATGGTATCGGCCTTGGCCTGGCAGGTTTTCTCTGTCACCAACATACGAGGACCGAAAGATTATCCTACACGAACAAAGGTTAACGGAACATCAACGGCGGGGTCCGGGCTGCCATGCATCAGACCCAACTCTTTCCGCCGCGGACCGGATGAACACCCCGTGGCACGGGTCTGGGGATGCTCCACGTCGTACCCCACCTGTTAACGGTGACGACTTCAGGCCTGGCGGCTGGTACATTAACCCGCTGCCAGGCTTTCTGATAACCGTTGGGGGCGGCTCTTCCCGATTGGTGGTTGGGCCGAACTGAAACGGAATCAGCGTGGCAGGATACAGTGCATCACCATGGGGGAATACATGCGTCGCAATTTTATTCTGTTTGCCAGCGGTTCGTTAATTGCCATTGCACTGCTTCATCTGGTCTGGCGGCCGGCCGTCTGGTTGCTGTTGCCACTGCTGCCGCTGATTCTGCTGGGACTGTATGACATGTTCCAGCAACAGCACGCGCTCAAGCGCAACTTCCCGCTGTTCGGTCGGGGGCGCTGGATCATGGAGTGGTTCCGTCCGTTTATCCGTCAGTATCTGCTGGAATCGGACACCGACGGTGCCCCGATCAACCGCATGTTCCGCAGCATTGTCTACCAGCGCGCCAAGGGCGCCCGGGAGACGGTGCCGTTCGGTACCCAGCTGGATACTTACCGGAATGGCTATGAGTGGATCGGCCATTCGCTCTCCGCCCTGGATGTGGCCGAGCTGGATATCGATATGCGGGTGCTGGTGGGCGGACCGGCCTGTCGTCAACCCTATAGCGCCAGTGTGTTCAATATATCGGCCATGAGTTTTGGCGCGCTCAGCTGCAACGCCATCCTGGCCCTCAATGGTGGCGCCAAAGCGGGCGGCTTTTATCACAATACCGGTGAAGGCGGCATCAGCCGCTACCACCTGGAACCGGGCGGCGACCTGGTCTGGCAAGTCGGCACCGGCTATTTCGGCTGTCGGGATGAGGCCGGTCACTTCTCCCCCGAGGCGTTTCGGGAGAAGGCGCGCCTGCCCGCTGTGAAGATGATTGAGATTAAACTCTCCCAGGGGGCCAAGCCGGGCCATGGCGGTATACTGCCGGCGGATAAGAACTCGCCGGAGATCGCGGCCATCCGGGGGGTGGTGCCCGGCACGCCGGTCATATCTCCGTCCGCCCACTCCGCTTTCTCCACACCCCTGGGGCTGCTCGATTTCGTCCAGCAGTTGCGCGACCTGTCCGATGGCAAGCCGGTGGGTATCAAGCTGGCGATTGGTCGCCGGAGCGAGTTCATTGCTATTTGCAAGGCGATGGTAAGCAGCGGCATCACGCCCGATTTCATCACCGTGGATGGAGGTGAGGGGGGTACCGGTGCGGCGCCCCTGGAGTACGCCAATTCGGTCGGTACCCCCCTGCGGGAGGCGTTGGCGTTTGTGGATGACTGCCTGACCGGTTTCGGTGTCCGGCAGGATATCCGCATCATCGCCTCGGGAAAGATGATTTCCGCTTTCCACCTGGTGAAGAACCTGGCCCTGGGGGCGGATATCTGTAACAGCGCCCGGGGCATGATGCTGGCGCTGGGTTGTATCCAATCCCTCACCTGTAACAGCAACGCCTGTCCGACCGGTGTGGCCACCCAGGACCCCCGTCTCTACCGCGGCCTGGTGGTGGGGGACAAGGTGCGGCGGGTGGCCAAGTTCCATGAAAAGACCCTGCATGCGACGGCGGAAATTATCTCGTCAGCGGGGCTGTGCCATACCCGGGAGTTGACCCGTACCCATATCTATCGCCGCATTAACCAGGAGAGTGTGCGGCGCTATGATCAGGTGTTTCCCTACGTGGAACCGGGCAGCCTGTTGAGCAGTGAGCCACCCGAGCGGTTCCGGCTCGACCTGGAAGAGGCGTCACCGGAGAGTTTCATGCCGGACAAATGTCTGACCCGGATCAACCGCCACGCCAGTGAAGTAACCGCT
The DNA here is from genome assembly GCF_001007875.1 of Sedimenticola thiotaurini. Lineage (NCBI taxonomy): Bacteria > Pseudomonadati > Pseudomonadota > Gammaproteobacteria > Chromatiales > Sedimenticolaceae > Sedimenticola > Sedimenticola thiotaurini. Next base: position 3,557,870 of record NZ_CP011412.1, read on the forward strand.
GGTGATACAGGTAGTGAGTCGGCACTGGAGAGGGTGTAACGGATCAGTTGGCCGGCCTAAGCCAGCCAGAGTTTGGCTGGGTTTAATGGTATCCCCTGCTGACGCTGCTCCGGCGGCGGCAGTATATCGAGACTTGGCCAGCGTCCGTTGATCAGCGCCTGGCTGTAACCGGTGTCCAGCCCCGCCTCCCCCATGCGTCGGCTGGCTCTTCGATGGTCGTAACTCAGGCGATGCCAGCTGGCGCGGACCTGCTCCCCTTCGGTTTCCAGCAACAGGTACCAGCCGTCCGGTGTGCCGTCGTTTGCCGGCAGGCCGATCACGCCGGTGTTGAGCCAGAAGCGTCGGTCGATCTGCTCCCCGAACGGAATGCCGCAATGACCACCAATCACCACTTCGGTCTCGGCCAGATCCAGCTCGGCCCGTTTCTGCTCACGGGGCGTGGAGGGGAAAACAAACCGGTTGATCCGGCTCGGGGCGCCATGCACCACCAGAAATGTCAGCTGGCCCAGACTGAACCGGAGTGCGCCAGGGAGCTGTTTCATCCACTCCCGCTCGGATCGACCAATGCGGCGGTTGGTGTAATCAAACCATTTTGACGCGTTCAGCGCACAGACCGAGCCCTGTTCGAAGCCGCAGCCGCAATCGTCGGAGTCACTGGCCAGGGACGCCTCGCAGTTACCCATCACCAGCTGGATGTCCCACTCCCGGATCAGCGCCACGGTCTCCACCGGTGAAGCGCAGTAGGCGGTCAGGTCACCGTTGCAGATAACCCGCCGGGGTGGTATGCCTCTCGCTTCGGCGGTGCGGCGCATGGCCCGGGTCGCCTCCAGGTTGCCGTAGGGGCCGCCAAACAGCAGCAGGGGACCCTGCAGCGTACCCAGATCCCGTTGGTTGCCGGTCAGGGAAGCCATAATCAGACAGTTGAGGCGAGCGGCGTGCGGCGCCGGCTGGAGAGGGCGTCACCAACCCAGAACAGCAGGCAGCCGATGGCCAGCACAGTGATGGAGATATAGAGCAGCTTGGTGTACTTGTGCAGTTCACCCAACCACTGGCTATGGCCGGCCGATTCGGTGAAATAGAGTGCCGCGCCAGCCACCGCCAACAGGAAGGCGCCCAGGTAACTCCACAGCGGAATCTGCTCCCGGCCACCCCACAGGGAGAAGAACACCACCGGCGCCAGGTAGAGGGACGCGGTGCCGCTGACCGCCACGGCGCTGAACAGATCCTGGTTACCGGTGAACAGCAGCACCAGACCCAGCAGCATGAACAGGGCCATGATCATCCGGCCATTGTGCAGGCTGGCCGGGAGCATGCCCATGTTCACCACCACCAGCCTGGAGGCGCTGGCCAGGGTGCTGTCCAGGGTCGACATGGCGGAGATCACCAGGGCTGCGCTGAACAGCAGCATGGGCAGCTCCCCCAGCAGGCGGGACAGCACCTGGTGCATGTTTTCGCCGCTGCTTCCGTGGGCGCCCGCCATCACCCCCAGGCCACCAAACAGCAGGATGCAGAGCATGCTGATCCAGGCGGCGTGGAGAAAGCTGCGCCGGGTGGTATCCCGATCGGCCAGGAAGCCCCGGTCCATCATCACCGGGTCGTGCATCGGATAACTCCAGATCTGCAGCAGTGCCACGATCAGCAGGATGGGGCCGGGGCTGGTGATGTCGAACGGTTTGAAATTCAACGCCGCCAGGGTGAGGTGGCCGCTGCCGATGGCGGACAGCACCAGAACCAGCAGTACCGCGATAAACAGCAGCATCTGCAACAGGTCGGTGCGCAGGGAGGCGTGCAGACCGCCGATCATGGAGTAGGTCAGGGTGACCAGTGCCAGGCCGATCACCGCCAGGGTGTAAGCCTGGGAGCCGGCCACACCAAACAGGATGCCGATCACCAGCAGATTGGCAAATACTTCGCTGATCAGGCGCAGGCCCACCACGAAGTTGTAGCACGTCGAGCCCACCTGCCCGAAACGATCCAGGAGAAACGCCTGCACGCTGTCATAACCCCGGTTGAACCGCAGGTGGTCGATTATCTTGCCGCCGGTGAGAAAGGAGAGGTAGTAGGCGGCATAGGCCAGGGTACCCCAGATGCCATAGTAGTAACCGAGGATGGCGGCATTCATCAGGGAGCGGGCGAATATCCAGGTGGTCACCTGGGAGAGGGTCAGGGTGATCAGGCCCGGTGGCCGACCGGTGGCGGAGACGCCTTTGAAAAAGCTGTTGCTGTCCTTGGCGCTGGAGGAGAGCAAAACGGAAAAAAGGGCCACAGTGGCCACGATAAGCGGGAGTGTAAAGTCCATGCTGATGCCTGTTCGCCGGTTGCTGTTAGTTAATGAGACGAATGGGTGCTGCCACAAACTCAGAGTGTAGGCCACCGATCAACCGTCGGTGACGACCAGTCGGTAATCAAGGGTCGGATTGAGCGGGCAGGAGTAAACATACTCACCGGGTTTCAGGGTGATGGGGTAATCCTGGGTGACGCCGGTGGTGAGCCCGGCACCGGAAATGCTGGGCAGTCTGGCGCGCTCGATCAGGCCGGCACCGCGCAACCAGAAACCCAGTTCATAGGGCACATTCTTGTTACTGACCCGGAACAGGTAGTGGCCGGCCTTGAGGGTCAGGGTTTTCGCTGTCGCCAGGCGCTGTTCGCCGGTCTGCTGGTTAATGGCCTGGCAATCGCTGATACTGTGGGAGGTGAAACCGTGATCGATACCCTGTTCACTCTGCAGGATCTGGCACGGTACCTGGGTCAGTTCGATCACCCGGGGTTCGGCGCCCGCCGGGGCGGTGGTAGCCAGTGCCAGTATGGCCCAACCGGTTGTCAGTAATTGACGCATCACGATCTCCTGATCATTTGAAAGTAACCTGCTTAAATAGACCGGCCGGGGCGGGAGAATATTTCTGCGGGAAGCCGGATCCGGACGATACTGCTATATATGGGAATATCATTTCCAACACCTGTCCCGGTTATGTGTTACAGTCAGCGATATATGTTGCGTTGCAGCAATTGCGCTACTTTAAGCTATCCAACCAACTTATCGAGAATCCGCCATGCCCCCCCTGAATGAACGTCTGAACAGATTGCGCCAGCGCCTGGGTGATGCCCGCCGCTCGGTGGCCGACTCCTACAAGGATGGGTTCAGGAAGGTTGGGCAATTCATGTCCCGCTGGGGTGTGCCCTGTCCCGGCTGTGTGGTGATGCGGCGCTGGTTTGGCGGGGCACGGGAGGATAGGGCCCACCCGGCTGCAAAGCGTCCACCGCTCACTACTGAGCGCGATCTGGTCCGCCACTTTACCCCCCGGGATTACCCCCGTTCACGCCAGCGCCGGTATGCCCTGCATCTGCCGCCCCAGTATGACGGCCAGCGGCAGCTGCCCCTGGTGATGGTGCTGCACGGCTGCCGGCAGGATGAACAGGATATCCGTCAGATCAGCGGCTTTGATGCCATTGCCGATCAGGAGGGGTTTGCGGTGGTCTACCCCTTTGTCACCAGTTACGGCGGACTGCGCAATCGTAACTGCTGGGGCTGGTGGCATCGGCATGAGATCGAGGCCGGCGCCGGTGAAGTGGAGGACCTGTGGCAGATCATGGAAGAGGTCGCCAATGAGTTTCATTTTGACCAGCGACGTCTCTACGTGGCCGGGCTCTCGTCCGGTGCCGGGATGGCGGTGGCCATGCTGGTGGCCCATGCCGACCGCATTGCCGCCGGTGCCGCGGTGGCCGGCCTGCCCTACGGCGAGAGCGCCCGGGCAGTAAACCTGTGGGGGTTTACGGGGCGTTTCAAACCGGTGGATGAGGTGGTCCGCGCCATGCGCAGGGCGCTGCCGGAGGCTGCCCGCCCTGTACCCCTGATGATTGTCCACTCGGACGCGGACGAGACGGTGGATATCCGCGCAGCGGACAATCTGCGGGATAGCTGGGGCCGCTGTTTCGGGATCGATACCGCACAGCCCCAGGCCCGGACCAGCGGTGTGACCCACGATACCCCCTGGATCAGCAGCCGCTACGGCGACCCGGTGCGTAACGGTGTAGTGGAGACCCTGATTCTGGAAGGTCGGGGCCATGGCTGGTATGGCGGTGAGCCCGGCCCCTTCAGCTATCCGGAGGCACCGGATGTATCGCGCTGGATCTGGGACTTCTTCTATCGGCAACCCCCGCTGACGCTAGAGCATGCTCCAGCGTCAGCAGAGGCCGCCACCGCCTGAAGTGGCGGTCCCATCTGGCGGATTTATCCACCCGGTCAGCGGTCAGTTGCCGGTTTTCCGCTCATCTTTTCCGAGGCTGATAACACTGCCGACCCGGCGCCGGTCCGCCGCGCCATACTGTGTACCGTCTGCCGGGTCCATAACCACCGCCTGCACCGAACCGATGTCGACCGGTTCACGCAGGGTATGTCCCAGCTTTTCCAGCGCCTGCATCACCTGCTCGGAGAAACCGATCTCCCGGCCCACACTGCCATTGGCGCTGGTCTGGACGATACGGGGCGCATCCACGGCCTGCTGGATATCCATGCCGTGGTCGATCAGGTTGATGCTGATATTGACCACCGAATCGATAATGGTGGAACCGCCGGGTGACCCGTAGGCGGCCAGCGGTTGCCCGTCCCTGAACAGCAGGCTGGGGGACATGCTGGAGCGGGGGCGTTTGTTGGGCGCCACATCGTTGGCCCCCGGGTTGTAGTGGTTCGGATCCGGATTGAACCCCGGTACGAAATTGAAATCGGTCAGCTCGTTGTTGAGCAGAAAACCGTAACCCGGCACCATCAGACCGGTTCCCCAGGCCGACTCCACCGTGGTGGTGTAGGAGACCATGTTGCCGTGCCGGTCGACAATGCTGAAGTGGGTGGTATTGACGCCCTTCTCCAGGGTGGGTGTCAGGGCCGCCAGTTTCTGTTTCTCTCCCCTCTGCTGCGCCTCGAAAGGACGGGGATCGTCCGGTACTACCCGGGGCTGGCGCCGGTCCGGATCGATCAGGGCGCTGCGCCGGGCGATGTAGTCATCATCCAGCAGGCCCTTGACCGGAACCTGGACAAAGTCCGCGTCGCCCATCCACAGGGCGCGATCGGCAAAGGCGAGTCGCATCGCCTCGATCATCACATTGAGGGTGCGGGTGGAACCGAAGCCGAACCCCGCCTCGCTGTCACCGATGGGGAAACGTTCCAACAGCTTAAGTATCTGTAACAGGGTGAGGGCGCCGGAAGAGGGCGGCCCCATAGAGGTGATGGTGTAGCCGCGATACTCCCCCGACAGCGGTTCCCGGATCACCGCCTGGTAGTTGGCCAGATCCTCCAGGGTCATGAGTCCTCTGCCTTCCGGCCGTTGTGCACGGCTGGTCTGCTGGGTCGCCACGATGGCCCGGGCGATCTCACCGGTATAGAAGACCTCGCTGCCCCGATCGGCGATCAGTTGCAGGGTGCGGGCCAGGTCCGGCTGCACCAGCAGTTGTCCCCGCTGCAAAGGGGCGTCACCGGGGCGGAACACCTTGCGTGCCTCATCGTAGGCGGGATTGCCGGGTTCGTTCTGCAGACGACTGCTGGTGCTGCTCTCCGCCAGTTGCCGCCCCACCCGGAAACCGTCCCGGGCCAGTGCAATGGCCGGCTGGAGCGTCTCCGCCAGGCTCATGGTGCCCCACTTCTGCAACGCCAGCTCGACCCCCTTCAGTGTCCCCGGCACCCCCACCGACAGGCCGCTGGTGGATGCCACGCTGAAGCCGCCGTTGTCGATGAAGGGTACGAACATATCCGCCGTTGCGGCAGCCGGTGCCGTCTCCCGGGAGTCGATAGCAACGCTCTTCTTCTCATCGGCCAGGTAGATCAGCATGAAGCCGCCACCGCCGATGCCGGAGGATTCCGGTTCGACCACGTTCAGGGCAAACTGCACGGCGGCTGCCGCATCGATGGCGTTGCCACCCCGGCGCAGGATCTCGGCACCGATCCGGGCCGCATTCGGTTCACTGGTGGCCACCACGCCGCCCTGTACGCCGGGTACGCCCGGGGATTGGGTCGCACCGCCCCAGCCCGGCGTGGTGCCGACGGTCAGTAGCAGGCAGGCGCAAAACAGCAGGGGCTTGCGCCAACCGACATGTCTGGTGGTCATCCGGGGACGCAGGGAGTGGTAGATGTCCATGATTGTTCGCTTCAGCTGGGCTGCCTCTTTTACCGGGGAATCGGGGTGCGCGTTATCAGCACGGCCTATTACAGTAACCGGTGCAGCGTCATCCGGTCGACTCTGGCTGCATTGATTGATGCCGCGGGGCGGGACCGGCACGCTTTGTCACCGGCCTCCCGTCAACGTCTGAAGGGTAACAGTAGACGGTCAGGGAAGGGATTACTACGGGGTTTTTTCAGGGTTTTCAGGCTGCCAGATGGAGTCGTGTTGTCGGGACCGCTGGATGTGCCACCGGTCACCATCGGCCGGTGTGGTGATCACACACTGCCCGTCGTCGATCTGTATCCACTGGCAGGGACGGCCGGGCCGGTCCATGGCCGGGGGTCAGGCCGGCCCGGTCAGTGTTCGCCCTTGGTCTTGCGAATACCGGCCAACCGGTTGCCCTGTTTCTGGGGTCCACCCATGGGGAAGATGTCATGCAGGTAGCGGGTGTTGGCCCGCTCCTTGCCCCACACCTTGCGGAAGTGTTTGATCATGTCCCGTACCTGGGCCTGTACCCGGTGCTGCTGATAGTAGTCCCGGATATAGTTGATCACCTCCCAGTGCTCCTCGGTCAGGGTCAGGTTCTCTTTCGCCGCCAGGGCCACGGCAAAGGCCTCCGACCACTGGTCCATATCCTGTATATAACCCTCCTGGTCGGTGGCCACCAGGCCCGCACCGGTATCCACGTACTCGATACGGATGGCAAAGGGGTTGGTCTGCATGGCTTGCTTGCTGGTTGTCATATTCATGTTAAACCTCACGCTGTACTTTTTACGGGCAGCAACTGCCCCTGGGGCTCTGTTATCCGGTGGTGGCCCAGTGCCAGGCCATAAATCTGCAGCAGATCCTCTTCGCTGACGTCGATAAAGGAGTCGATCTCGGTCAGTGCATAGACCAGGTCGCTGTGGGCGATCATGCATTTCTCGGCAGCCACCGGGGGTTGCCAGGCCAGGGGGTAGCGACGCCACACAAAGGGGTAGTTAAAGATCAGGGCGACGCTGACCAGTATCAGCGCATTGGCCAGCACCGGGGTCGCCACGTAGCCATAACCCATCTCCTGCACAGCGCTACCCCCAAGCACCGCCACCAGGGCGGTGGCTCCGCCGGGGGGATGGAGGCAGTTGAAGTAGTGCATGGCGGCAATCGACACCGCCACGGCGATGGCGGATGCCAGAATCGGAGTTTCAATCCAGCGGGCGGCGGTCACCCCGACCAGAGCTGAAATCAGGTGCCCGCCAAATACTGCCCAGGGCTGGGACAGGGCTCCGTGGGGTACGGCAAACAGCAACACCGCACTGGCGCTCATGGAAGCGACCACCAGTGTGGTGCCGTGCATGTCCAAAACCTGCTCGCTGATCTTCAGAATCATGAAGACACTGATCAGGCCTCCCAGGGCCGAGATCCACTTTTCCGTATGACTGGTCGGGTGGGGGTGATGGTCAGACAGGTAACTCAGTAACCGGAAGGGACGGGGCGGCCGGACGCGCTTTGATGTGATTGTGCTGACGCGGGCCGGAAATAGGGATGACCAGTGCTTCTTCATACTGCTTCCATCTGGTTATGATTTTGAATCAGTATAAGAAGGCGGTCTTTATTCAACAAACGAATATTATTGTTCTCTAATATCGGAATATACGATAGATTAGCCGCTCCATGTCGTAGTGCCGAATGGGTGAAAGAGGGCTGGAGAGTCCGTTTCACTATCTTTCCGACCTGCCATATCTGATCCATTCTCCTCCAGATACCCCGGATACCTTTGGCTGCCATATCAACAAACCGGATTGACCGGCAAGGGCGGGGTCTATGCCAGTTTTGCTTCCTGACGGGATCGGAGGGGAGGGTCAAATCCGACCCGTTAAATTGTTAAAAAATGTAACAGATCGTTAATAAATGTCGACTCCCTCCCCGTGCTTCTGATAGAGTCCGCGCAAACTGCATGGGTATAGAAGAATTTTCAATAAAAACATAGTGATGAAATAAATTACTAGGCTTGTTCTGATTCTCACCAGGTGCTGATTCAGTTCCGATTGGAGCTGTTTCGGCCAGGGTTCGTGCGCCTGAATTTTACCGGGTTGGTGTTAGACATTGATGCTTGTTTCGGGAGTAACAATGAATAATAAAAAGCGTAAGTCCGGCCTGCCTTTCAGCAAGTTGGCCTGTCTGGTCATGTTGTGGTTGTCCTGCAGTCAGGCGCTGGCCGCACTGGATGTCTCCATGAGCACCGAAGTGGGTTACCCCAACCCCATTGTGCCGGGGGAGGTGACGGCCCTGCGCATTACCCTGCAAAACAGCAATGACACGGCCCCGATTACCGGCGTCACGTTTACCAACAACATGCCGGCCGAGATCACGGTGGCCGGTGGCGGTGCTGTCTCCTACAGCTGTCAGGATGGGGACGGGAACAATGTCCCGACCAACGGCACGGTAACGGCCACCATCGGCACCAGTACGATTGAACTGGGCGGTGGGGGGGGCACCATCCCCCAAGCCGGTGTGAGCAGCGGTCGCTGTGACATTGTGGTGGAGGTCACTTCCACCGTTGCCAATGCGGTACATGTGAATGAAATCCCGGTGGCAGCCGTTACCGGTGACGATGGTCAGCCACAGTCCAATGCCACGAAGGCGGAGCAGTCGATTACCGTCACTTCTCTGAACAATCCTTCTATCAGCAAAAGTTTCAGCAAAAACAGTATTGTGGTGAATGATGAGACCGTGCGCCTCACCCTCACCATCGACAACCGGTCCAATAATAATCACGACCTGCCTCTGAATACGGCGGGGGATACCCCCGCTTTCGGCCTGCGGGATACGCTGCCGGCCGGGCTTGAGGTGGCGCCCACTCCCAATGTTGCTATCAGTTGTACCAGCGGTAATACGACTGCCAGTTTCGCTCCCGTGGCCGGTGACACGGAGCTGAGAGTGGTTGGCGGGGCGATTCCGGCGGATGCCGCCTGTAGTTTTTCTGTTGACCTGGTGGGTACCTCCACCGGCGGTGATTACAGTCAGAGTCTGGACAATACGATAGACAGGGTTAACGACTTCGCCAACAAGCGAGGCCTGGTGCCGGCATCCAACGCCACGGATTCCCTGGCCGTGCATGGTGCTCTCCAGGTGAGCAAGGCGTTCAGTCCGACCACTGTACGACAATCTGAGCAGGCTACGCTGACCATCACCCTGCACAATGACAGCCCGCTTACCCCGCTTACCGGGGTTCAGTTGACTGAAAACAATATCCGCACATCCGGCAGTGGCACAGGTACACTGACGATCGACAACATCAATTTGAATGGTTGTGGTGGTGCCGACGTGGCACTGATCAATGGCGACCAGGGTTTTGCATTAGGTGGCGTAACCCCTGCTACCATTGCGGCAAGTGACAGCTGTGTTCTGACCATCACCTACACCCCGGCCCTGGGTACGGCGGGTGTCCCCGAAACTTTCACCGATACCATTCCTGAAGGCGCGGTGGTCAATGATCAGGCCGCCATCAGCCAGCCAGCCAGTCACAGTGTTACCGTGCTGGATGAGTTGTCGGTCAGCAAGTCCCGCTCACCGAGCCAGGTGGCACCCGGTAACCCGGTGCGTTACGACATTACGGTAAGGAATTTTTCCGGCGGTGCGCTCAACGATGTACGGGTGAGTGATAACCTGCCTGGTGGCATGTTGGCGCTGGATACCCCCGCCCCCAGCATGAACGGCGCTGGCTGTTCCGGTGTCTTGAGCCACAATATCGCCGGTCCGGCACCCTCCACCACCAATCCCCAATTGACCTTTGATATGAATGCCGGGGTGGGTGCATCCCCGTCCGTCTGTACCGTCACCTTCTGGGCTATGGTGCCGGTGGGTGCGGCGGTGGGCGTCACCTTTGATAACCAGATTGCTGCCAATGGGGTTTGTAATGACAACGGCACCGGAGGTATCTGTAATGCCGGCGCCTCCTCCACCACTAATATCAGGGTAACCGCCCGGGACGTGGTGAGCGTAACCAAGAACTTCAGCCCCAACAACGCCTCGGAAGGACAGGTTTCGGAGCTGACGGTTATCTTCACCAATGCCTCGGCCGAACCTTTGACCAATGTGGAATTTACCGACAATCTGCCCATAGGCTCTACCGGCCTGCAGCTGCAGGTGGCTGATCCGGCCGTTGCCTCCAGTGACTGCGTCGGAGCGGTGGTCACCGCCAATCCGGGGGATGCCGTTATCACCATGACCGGGGGTACCATCCCGGCACGGGGCAACAGTGGCCTGGGTTCTTTCGGCAGCTGCGAACTGAAGGTCAACGTGATTGGCGCGGCCGGCAACTACACCAATGTGTTGCCCGCGGGCGCGGTGGAGGCCACCCATACGCTGGCAGATGCCGGCACCGAAACGGTCTCCAGCCCTGGGCCGGTTCAGGCAACTCTCAACTATGCTTCCGCTCTGGGCGCCACTAAACGATTCTCGCCGGATACGATTCAGCAGGGTGGCAGCTCTACCGTGGCCATACGTCTGAGCAACAGCGGTGATGGCACCTTGAACAGTGTCTCGGTTACCGATCCGCTGCCAGCCGGGATGGTGCTGGCCGATCCGCCAAACGCCTACACCACCTGTGATGGCGCTAGCAGCAGCATCACGGCGGTTGCGGGACAGAGCAGTGCCAGCCTGACCGGGGCTGTGATTCCCGCCAATGGCCAGTGTGAGTTCCTGTTCGACGTGACCACCAATGCTCCGGGTGACTGGGTCAACACCATCCCTGCCGGCAATATCACCGCCGCGGGAGGTGTGCAGACCACAGCACCGGTAACCGCCACGTTGGCAGAGTCGTCCAACTATGCGATCACCATCACCAACAATGCTTTGCCCAACGCCCTGACCGCGCCCGGTGAGAGCAGTGTGTTGACAATCACTCTGACAAATAACGGTACCGAGAATTTGAGTGGCATTGCACTGACCGACTATTTCACTGACGACGGCAAATCCACTGGCTCCTCCACCGGTATGTTGGTGGCAGCCACGCCAAGTGTATCCACCACCTGTAGCGGGGGCGTGGTCGAGGCACTTGCCGGTGGTGATCGTATTTCGCTCAGCGGTGCCAATCTGGATGCCGGGGATAGTTGTACGGTGTCCGTGAATGTCACCATGGAACAGGTGGGTACGGTTCAGGACGTTATTCCGGCGGGCGTGGTCCAGACGGATCAAGGTGTATCAAACACCCTTCAATCTGTAACCAGTCTCTCGGCGCAAGCCAATATCGGTGTTACCAAGCAGTTTATTCCCGAGGTGGTGAAACCGGGTGAGCGTGCCCGTCTGCGCATCAGCTTTATCAATCCTTTAACACTGCCGTTGGCCGACCTGGCAGTGCTGGACAGCCTGCCGGCAGGGGTGACCGTGCCGGCCGGTCCGAACCTGGTGACAGACTGTAGTGGCGCCACGGTGACAACACCGGGCAGCAACAGCGTGCAGGTGAGCGGCGGCAATTTGCCGGCGGCGTCGGGCGGTGTGGCCAGTAGTTGTATGGTGGAACTCGACGTGGTTGCTGCCGTGGCGGGAAGCTATACCAATGTGATCCCGGCCCATGCCATGACCGGCACGGTAGGTGGCGCCTCGGTGGATAACACCTCTCCGGCAGAGGCCGATCTGTGGGTCACGGATCCGGTCTCCCTGTCCAAGAGCTTTGCGCCTGCGTCGGTGCCACCGGGCCAACCCTCAACCCTGACCATTACTCTTACCAATCCGGGTGATACCCCGTTAACTGGTGCTGCGCTGACAGATAACCTGCCGGCCAACCTGGTGGTGGCGTTGACCCCCAATGCCTCCACCACCTGTGCCGGGGGCACGGTCACTGCACCCGCCTCGGCTACGGCCATAAGCCTGGCCGGCGCAACAATACCGGCCAACGGTTCCTGCCAGGTGCAGGTGGATACCCTGAGTAACATTCCAGGCAGTTATGCCAACACGATTCCTTCCCGGAGTCTCACTACCACCGAGGGTGTCACTAACGAGGAGCCGGCAAACGATACCCTTGAAGTCTCCATGCCGCCGGTGGTCAGCAAGCAGTTCAGTCCACCGGTCATTCCGGCCGGGGGTACCTCGACGTTGACCATTGTCCTGACCAATGACAATGGGGTGGACATGACCACAACGGCGCACTTTACCGACGAGTTGCCGACAGCGCCCGGCGCGGTGGTAGTGGCAAACCCCGCCAATGCCTCCACCAACTGTACCGGCACCCTGGTGGCCAACTCCGGTGCAACCAGCGTACGTCTCAATAGCGGCGCCACTATTCCTGCTGGCGGTTGCAGCATCAGCGTGGATGTAACCGGCAATACCGCCGGCACCCATATCAACCATATCCCGGCGGCTGCATTGCAGACCGACCTGGGTAACAACCTTCAGCCGGCCAATGCCAACCTGGAGATCAGTGCACTGGGTTATATCTCGGGCCGGGTATTCCAGGACAACGATGTGGTGCCCAATGGCACCTACGACGGTGGCACCGATACGCCACTGGCCGGTGTTACCGTGAACCTGCGTGATGCGAGTGACAATATTATTGCCACTACTGTCACCGATGCATTGGGTAACTACCAGTTCACCGGACTGGCAGCCGGCACCTACTCGGTGGAACAGCCAAACCAGCCGGCCGGTACGGTCAACGGCATCACCACGCCGGGTGCTATCACGGGTGGTGGCGGCGGAAACCCCGGTACCGCCACCCCGACTGCCACCACGCCGAGCCGGATCAACGGCATCGTCTTGGGTGACGATGGCGGGCAGATCGACGGTTCGTCCCACAACAACTTTGCCGAGCAGGTCAACTCCTCGATCAGCGGCCGGGTGTTCCTGGATCAGAACAACAACGGCCAGTTCAACGGAGCGGACAGTGGGCTGGCCAATGTGACCATCGAACTGCTGGACGGGGGCGGCAACCTGCTTGCCACCACCCAGACCGATGCGGATGGCAACTACAGCTTCAGTGACCTGGAGCCCGGTACCTACTCGATCAGGCAGCCGAGTCAACCCGCCGATACCTCCAACGGTATTACCACGCCGGGAACGGTGGGCAATGGCGGTACCGATGGTGTGGCCACTCTGCCCACCGTGACGCCGAGTCTGATCAGCAACCTGGTTCTGCCGCCCAACACGGTGGCCAGCGGTAACAACTTTGCCGAGTTGCCCAACAGCCGTCGTATCTCCGGCAGCGTGTTCCTGGATTTTGACAACAGCGGTACGGTGAATGGTGCAGACCATGGTATCGGTGGTGAGACCATCAACCTGACCGGTACCGATACCAATGGCAATCCGGTCTCCATGACCACTACCACGGACAGTGACGGTAACTTTGAATTTACCGGTCTGCCGGAAGGTACCTACCAGCTGGATCAGCCGACCCAGCCGGCCAGCACCGGTAACGGTACCACCACCGCCGGCAGTGCGGGGGGCGTGGCCTCCAACCCGACTGCAACCAGCAGCCGGGTGTCGGGTATCGACCTGACCGGCGCCAATACGGTATCGGGCGGCAATACCTTTGCCGAGCAACCGGACGCGGCGGTGGATCTGGCCCTGTCCAAGACCCACTCGCCGGCCAGCCTGGCTGAGGGTTCGAGCACCGGTTTCTACCGGCTAACGCCCAGTAATATCGGCAGTGTGGATACCAGTGGAACCATCACCGTGGTGGATACCCTGCCGGCAGGCATCTCCATTGTCTCCATGCCCAGCAGTGGTGACTGGAGCTGCAGTGCCGCCGGACAGGTGATTACCTGTACATCGGATGCGGTGATTCCCGCTGCCGGTGTCGGCAACGAGATAGTGCTTAGAGTGGCGGTGGCCAATGGACTTTCCGGTCAACTGCTGGTGAACAGCGCAACCATCTCCGGTGGATCGGAACCGCCCGGCTTTGAGGGCAATAACCGGGCTGACGACCCGACACCCATTGCCGAGGCAGCGGAGGTGTCCGGCCATGTCTGGTTTGACGACAACCACGACCGGGCCATGGATCCGGGTGAATCGCTGGTGCCGAACTGGCAGGTGGACCTGGTCCTGGGTGGTGTCACGGTGGCCAGCACCACCACCGATAGCAGCGGTGCCTACAGCTTTACCGGTATTTCACCGGGCAGTGGCTACCAGATACGCTTCCGTGAGCCGGACAGCGGTACCCTGTACGGGCGTCCTGTGCCCAATGAAACGGGCGACCCGTTCACCAACGGGGTGGTCGATGCAAGCAACCCGGCCGGGGCGGACAACAGTGACGGTACGCTGGACGGCCTGACCCTGGCCTCGGGAGACCGGGTGACGGGCCAGAGTCTGCCGCTGGATCCCAGTGGTGTGGTCTACGACTCGATCACCCGTGCCCCGGTAGCCGGTGCGGTAGTAACGCTGGTCGGCCCAGGCGGCTTCAACCCGGCTACCCATCTGGTTGGCGGCGCTGCCAATGTCAGCCAGACCACCGGTGCCAACGGCTACTACCAGTATCTGTTGAACGCCGGTGCGCCGGCCGGTACCTACACCATCACGGTGACCTCTCCGCCCACTTACCTGCCGGGTGAGTCGGCCATCCTGCCGGCCTGTAACAATACGTTGAGCGTGGGTGCGGTGCCCGATCCGGCCCTGGTGCAGACCAGTATTCAGCCGCCGGTGGTTGGCGCGCCGGTGCATGATCCGCTGACCTGCCCGGTTAACTCGGCGGGACTGGCGGCTACGGCCGACAGCACCCAGTACTTCTTCAGCTTTGATCTGAATCCAGGGGTGTCGGCGGACCTGGTAAACAACCACATACCCCTGGATCCGATCACAAACGGCGCCTTCACGGTACAGAAGAGCACGCCCATGACCAACGTGTCCCGGGGTGATCTGGTTCCCTACACCGTGACCGTGACCAACAACCTGGCCGGAGCGGTACCCAATATCGATATCCGGGATCAGATTCCACCCGGCTTCAAGTACAAGACCGGTTCCGCATCGGTCGACGGGGTGAAGCAGGAACCGCTGGTGACCGGGCGTCTGCTGACCTGGCCGAACTTCAGTTTTGCCCTGGGCCAGCAGCGGGTGTTCAAGGTGATGCTGGTGGTCGGTGCCGGTGTCAGTGAGGGCGACTATGTCAACCAGGCGTGGGCCGAGAACAACCTGGTCGGTGCGCGGGTATCCAACCTGGCGACCGCCACGGTGCGGGTGGTACCGGACCCCACCTTTGACTGTTCCGACCTGATCGGCAAGGTGTTCGATGATCAGAACGCCAACGGTTACCAGGATCAGGGTGAGCCGGGCATCGCCAATGTACGGGTGGCGACCGCCCGGGGCCTGCTGATCACCACGGATGACCACGGTCGTTTCCACGTCACCTGTGCCGCCATACCCAATGAGTGGCGGGGTGGTAATTTCATCCTCAAGCTGGATGAACGCAGTCTGCCATCCGGTTACCGGGTGACCACGGAAAACCCGCGGGTGGTGCGGCTGACCCGGGGCAAGATCAGCAAGGCGAACTTCGGTGCCACCATTCACCGGGTGGTACGTCTCGACCTGACCAGCGATGCCTTTATGCCAGGCAACGAGCAGTTGCTGGAACAGTGGAACAGCCAACTGGATCACCTGGTTGAACTGCTGCATGAACAGCCTTCGGTACTGCGTCTCTCCTATCAACAAACGGTCGATGATCCGCCAGATCTGGTACAGGCGCGAATCGATGCGGTGCAACAACAGATCACCGAGCGTTGGGAGGAGGATAACTGCTGTTATCCGTTAACGATCGAAGTGGAACGGATGAGCAGGGAGGCAGGACAATGAAAAAGTTGATACTTGCGTACTCTATCGGTATGGCGTTGAGCGGTATGGCGGTTGCCGACCAGTCGTCCTGTGATCCTGAGCAGGCGCACTGCAAGCTGCCCGAGCAGCGCGGCAAGATGATCGACAACAGTCAGGTCTGGCCGGGGTCAGTGGTACCGCGCAATACGGAGAACCAGCAGCAGCCGCAGGATGGGGCGGCAGGTAACTGTCCCGTCGGCGCCGCTGCACCGGCCTTGCCCTTCCGCATCAGCGTAGATGGTGCACCACTGCTGGCCGATGATCCTGCCCAGGTGGCGGATAGCCTGCGCTGCCAGGATGTGACCCTGGCCCGGGCCGATATCCAGGTCCGTTATGACAGTCAGGAGCAGACCCCCTGGCTGAATGTGGGGGTCGATCCGGTCACTGCAGGTCCCGATCGCCAGGTGCAGTTTTATACCTACAGCAACTATCCGGCCTGGATCGAGCGGGCAGAGATCCGGCTGTTTGATGCGGCCCGCTCGGTACGCCAGGAACCACTGCAGACCCTGGATGTGCAGATCGGCAAGGGGGTGGCCTGGGTGCTGCCGGCACAGCTTGAGGGGCCCCTGAGCTATGTGTTGCGGGTCTATGACCGGGCCGGACGGTTTGATGAAACCGAGCCCCGGCAGCTGCAGATCAGCAGCATGAAGCTGGCCCCCAGCGAGAGTTCCGGTGAACTGGCCGTGTATGGGGAGAACCGCCGCAAGCTGGCCAATATCCCGGTGCGGGGTGGTGCGGTGACCGTCAACGGTCGGGATGTCCAGCCGGATACCCAGGTTTCAGTCATGGGCCAACCGGTGCCGGTGGATGGATCGGGTAAATTCGCCTATCGGCAGATACTGCCGGCGGGACCGCACACCGTCCAGATCCGGCTGGAGGACACCCAGGGACAGCGTTACGAGTTCCAGCGTAATGTCACCATTGCCAAAGATAACTGGTTCTATATCGGCCTGGCGGACCTGACGGTGGGACGCAACAATACCAAGGGACCGGCCGCCCTGGTGACAGCCGACGACTCGGATCATTTTGATAACGAGCTCTATGTGGATGGTCGCCTGGCCTTCTACCTGAAGGGCAAGATCAAGGGCGAGTACCTGCTCACTGCATCAGCCGATACCCGGGAGCAGCCCCTGGATGAGCTGTTCAGTAACTTTGCCGCCAAGGATCCGAGCTCCCTGCTGCGCCGCCTCGATCCGGATCAGTACTACCCGGTCTACGGCGATGACAGCACCACCCTGGATGATGCGCCGACCCAGGGCAAATTCTACGTACGCCTGGAGCGGGGGGACTCCCATGTGATGTGGGGTAACTTCCACACCCGCATCAACGACACCGAGCTGGTGCAATACAATCGGGGACTGTACGGCGCCCGGGCCCACTGGGTGGCTCAGGAACAGACCCGCTATGGTGAGCGCCGGGGACGGGTGGAGCTGTTTGCTGCAGACCCCGGCACCCTGCCGGCCCGGGACGAGTTCCGTGGTACCGGTGGCTCACTCTACTATCTGCGTCGGCAGGATCTGACCCAGGGCTCCGAGCGGGTCTGGATCGAGGTGCGGGACAAGGATACCGGCATCGTGCTGGAGACCCGTTACCTCACCCCCGAGGAGGACTACGATATCAACTATATCCAGGGTCGCATCATCCTGCGCGAGTCGTTGGGATCCACGGCCGACGGCTCCCTGTTGATCAAGAGCGGCAGCCTCTCGGGCCACCCGGCCTACCTGGTCACCAGCTACGAGTACACGCCGGGACTGACCGAGGCGGATGACCTGGTACGGGGTGGCCGCGGTGAATACTGGATCAATGACCAGGTGAAGATCGGTGCCACCGGTTATCGCCAGGATGCCCCGGGCATGGAGCAGAAACTGAGTGGGGCCGATGTCACCCTGCGCTACAAACCGGGTACTTACGTGAAGATCGAGGGTGCCCGCAGCGAAGGGGTGGGCACCAGCCAGAACAACTCGTTGGATGGCGGTTTCAGTTTCCAGAACCGTACCAGTCCGGGCGGCCGGGCCGATGCCGGCCGTATCGAGGCGGCCGTGGATCTGGCCGAAGTGACCGACGACCAGCAGGGTCGGGCCAGTGTCTATTGGCAGAAACGGGAAGCCGGCTTTTCGGCCCCCGGCCAGCTGACCGGATCGGCTGACGCCACCCAGCGGGGCGCCCGGTTGTCTCTGCAACTGGATCCCCGGAGCCGGCTGGATGCCCAGTTGGATGCACTGGCGGATGAGATTGCCGACACCCACGCGGCGGAGGTGAATCTGCGCAGGCAGGTGAACGACAACTGGGAGATTGCGGTGGGTGTGCGCTCCGACAGTCGTGATCTCAACACCGTGACCGCCAGTGATGTGTTGAACGAGGAGGGCGATCGCACCGACATCCAGGTTCGGGCGGACTACACCCCGGACGAGGATGGAGAAAACGACTGGAGCGCCTACGGCTATGTCCAGGGCACGGTGGACAAGAGCGGCAACCGCAGCAGCAATGACCGGATCGGCGTGGGCGGCAAGCGACGTCTGTCGGAACGCTTCAGTGTCTATGGTGAAGCCTCCACCGGTGATGGCGGCCTGGGCGGACTGGTCGGAGGTGATTTTCAGTACAACGATCAGACCAGTCTCTACTCCCACTACCAGATGGATACCGATCGGACTGACATCGGTTACCGGGGTCGTCAGGGGCAGCTCACCAGCGGTGTGAACAGCCGCTTCAGCGATTCGGTGTCGGTGTTTGGCGAGCAGCGCGTCTACCATGGTGACGGACCGAGCGGCCTGACCCACGCCTTTGGTCTCGAACTGACCCCCAATGAACGCTGGAGCTACGGGATCAATTTCGAGACCGGTGAGCTGTCCGATCCCTATGCCGGCGACATGGATCGGGATGCCGTCAGCCTGGATGTGGGCTATCGGCAGGAGAGAACCCGTTACGCCGGCCAGCTGGAGTATCGACGCGAGGAGGGGACCGCCGGCAAGCGCACCAGCTGGTTGTGGCGTAATAACCTGGGTTACCAGATCGATCCCGACTGGCGTTTCCTGGGACGTCTGAACCTTGCCTTCTCTGACTCCAGCAGCGGCGACTACTATGACGGAGACTATGTGGAGGTGGTGACCGGTTACGCCTACCGGCCGGTGGACAATGATCGGCTCAACCTGCTGTTCAAATACAACTACCTGTATAACCTGCCGTCTCCCGGACAGCTGGATGGCAGTGGCGTTCTGGCGGACTACTCGCAGCGCTCCCACGTGCTGTCGGTGGATGGCACCTATGACCTGAAGCCCTGGGTGTCGGTGGGCGGCAAGTACGCCTACCGGCTGGGTGAGATGCGGGACAACCGGGTCGGTGGTGAGTGGTACGACAGCGAGGCCCAGCTGGCCATTGTTCGGGCCGACTTCCACTGGGTGCATGAGTGGGACCTCCTGGTGGAAGGTCGGGTGCTGGATGTGGCAGCGGCAGAGGATCGGCGCTCGGGGGCGCTGGTGGCGCTCTACCGTCACCTGGGCAAGAACGTGAAGGCCGGTATCGGTTACAACTTCACCGACTTCTCGGATGATCTGACCGATCTCTCCTATACCAGCAAGGGGTGGTTCTTCAATATCGTGATGAAGATGTAACCGGCCTGGCGACAGGTCACGCTCCGACAGGTGGGCCGACGCCGGATAATCCCGCTATCCGGTGTCGGCCACACCGACCCTTTCCATCCAACCGGTTAAGCCGGCTGCAACGGCCGGCGGTTCCCGGTACCCACCCATACCAAGATATATTTGTCGATAGTAACCCATAAGAAGATCGGATTATCCGATACAATGTGGGCAGTTAACTGTATCGGACCCCGGTGTAATCTATGGATACCGAGTTTGCCCGCACCTTCCTGGCGGTCACCGCCGCCGGTAACTTCGTCGGCGCCGCCGCCAAACTGCACGTCACCCAATCCACGGTCAGCGCCCGGATCAAAACCCTGGAGCAGCAGCTCGGCACGCCGCTGTTTCGCCGCGGCCGGGGTGGCGCCGAACTGACCGCAGCGGGCCGGCGGTTCTTGCGCCACGCCAAGGTCCTGGTGCGCACCTATGAGCAGGCGCGCCACGACGTGGGACTCTCCAGCGGTTTCTCTGCCGGCCTGACCCTGCGCGGGCGTATCGCGCTGTGGGAAGGGTTTCTGCCCAACTGGGTGAACTGGATGCGCCAGACCGCGCCGGATATCTCGTTGCGGCTGGAGATCGGTTTTGAAGAGGAGACCACCCAGGGGCTGGTTCAGGGGGACGTGGATATCGGCGTGCTCTACACCCCCCAGAGTCGCCCGTCCATTTCAGCCGAATATATCTTTGGCGAGTCCCTGGTACTGGTGACCAGCTCGCCGGACCGGCACTGGCAGGACGCCAGTTATGTGCATGTGGACTGGGGGCCGGAGTTCCTGGTCCAGTTCGCGGCCCGTTTCCCGGATGTGGATACCTCGGCACAACGGGTCAACATCGGCTGGCTGGCCATGCAGCTGATCACCCACCATGGGGGCTCCGCCTATTTTCCGCTGCGCATGGTGCGGCAGCAGATTCAGTCGGGCGTACTGTTTCCGGTGGAGGATTCGCCGCTGATCACTCTGCCGGTCTACATGGTCTATCCGCTCGACCGGCAGGCGCCGCACATCACCACCGCCATCAACGGCTTGCGCGAACTGGGGGCCGAGGAGGAGCAGCGGCAATCCCTGGCGGAGTTGTCCCGGAACACCTGAGTGTCCTTATGGTGGATCGCGCTCCCGGCCCCGCCGGCTCGGAACGGGTCAAGCGACGGGTAGGCTTCCTGACAACCATGCCGGAGGTGATTGAGTGTCTGCACGTGACCGGGCAGGACTCCTGACTGCTGCAGGTTGTGGCGAAAGATATGATGCACCTGGAGGCGTTTATCCAGTCCATCAACATGAAGGGCGAGACCCGCACCTCCACTGTCCTGTCCCACCCGATTCCGGTGCGCGGGATTCAGCTGTCCCCATCCGCTGTCTGTTGATTCCCCGTAACCGGATTGTTGACAAAGTGATTAAAAAGTATAAAGTAAGTAATCAATTACTATCTTTACGGAGAGACCCATGGCCCTTCATGTCAAACATCTCCCGGCCGAGGAGCGCCGTGCCATCACTGTGGAGACGGTGGTGGAACTGGCGGCGGAGCAGAACCCGAGCGATATCACCACGGCCGCCATTGCCAAGCGCATGGGGTTGACCCAGGGGGCGCTGTTTCGCCACTTTCGCAGCAAGGATGCCATTCTCAGCGCGGTGATGGAGTGGGTGTCGGAACGCCTGATGGCCCGGGTGGATAAGGCGGTGCAGTCTGTCGACTCCCCCATAGCGGCGCTGGAGGCGATGTTTCTGGCGCATGTGGAATTTGTGGTGGAGCACCCGGGTGTGCCCCGCATGCTGTTCGGCGAGTTGCAGCGTTCTGGCGACACCGTCCCCAAGCGGATAGTGCAGACCCTGATCAGCCGCTACGGGGAGCGGATTCGCAAACTGATAGAGTCGGGTAAAGGGGTCGGAGAGATCGATTCCGGGCTGGAGACCGAGGCGGCGGCGAGTCTGTTTATCGGCACCATACAGGGCCTGGTGATGCAGTCCCTGCTGGCGGGTGATGTGCGGTTGATGCGCCGGGAGGCTCCCCGGGTGTTCGCCATCTACCGGCGCGGTATCGGGAGCAAACAATGAAACGGTTTCCCATTCAGGGACGCACCCTGGCCCTGCTGGCGGTGCTGGTTCCGCTCAGCGCACTGTTTTTCTACGTGGCACTCCGATCTGGTCCGCTGGCCCCCGTGCCGGTGACCGTGACCGCGGTACAAAACCTGGAGGTCTCCCCGGCCCTGTTCGGTATCGGTACGGTTGAAGCCCGTTACAACTACAAGATCGGTCCCACCGTGGCCGGGCGTCTCAAGTACCTGAATGTCGAGGTGGGTGACCGGGTGCAGGCGGGACAACTGCTGGGCGAGATGGAGCCGGTGGATATGGAGGCACGCCTGAACGCCCAGGATGCAGCGCTGAAGCGTGCCCAGGCGGAGTTGTCCGAGGCGAAGGAGCGTCAGCTCTACGCCCGGTCCCAGGCGATCCGTTACGAGAAGCTGCTGGCGGCCCATACGGTGAGTGAAGAGCTGGTGGCCACCAAGCGCCATGAGCGGCTGCTGGCCGAGGCGGCCCTGAGTGGCGCCAGGGAGGAGCTGGTGCGTCTCACCGCAGAGCTGGAGGCGCTGCGCGCCCAGCGGGACAATCTGCAACTGATTGCCCCGGCCGACGGGTTGGTGGCGGTACGTGCAGCAGATCCCGGCACCACTGTGGTTGCCGGTCAGACGGTGGTGGAACTGATCGACACCCAGAGCCTGTGGGTGAACGTGCGCTTTGACCAGACCAACGCCTACGGCCTGGCGGCCGGTCTGCCGGCGGAGATCGTGCTGCGCTCCCAGGCCGGACAGGGCTATGCGGCAGAGGTGCTGCGGGTCGAACCGATGGCGGATGAGGTGACCGAAGAGACCCTGGCCAAGGTCACTTTCCTGCAGCCGCCGGTGGTGTTGCCGCCCCTGGGGGAGTTGGCAGAAGTGACCGTAACGCTGCCCGAGCTGCCGGCCGCACCGGTGATACCGAACGCGGCAATCCAGCGCGTTGACGGGCGCCTGGGGGTATGGCGACTGGTCGAAGATCAGCTGCGTTTCACCCCGGTCGAACTGGGGGCGGCCGGGCTGGATGGCCAGGTCCAGGTGCGGGACGGACTCAGCGCCGGGGACCGGATCGTGGTCTACAGTGGCAAGGCGCTGAGTAGTAAGAGCCGCATCTACCCGGTGGATCGACTGCCGGAGATCAAGTCGTGATCAGCCTGGCAGGGCGCGATATTCAGCACGCCTGGGGCAAGTTTGTCTTCACCGGTTTCGGCCTGGGCCTGCTGATCGGCGTCACCCTCACCATGGCGGGTGTGTATCGCGGCATGGTGGATGACGCCAGGGTGCTGCTGGACAACAGCGGCGCGGATCTGTGGGTGGTACAGCAGGACACCCTGGGCCCATACGCCGAATCCTCCAGCATCTATGACGATCTCTGGCGCGGTATCCGGGGCATGCCCGGGGTGGCCCGGGCAGCTAACATCACCTACCTGACCATGCAGGTGCGCCAGGGGGAGCGGGATGTTCGGGCGATGGTGACCGGGGTGATGGCCGGTGAACCGGGTCTGCCCGGCTGGCCGCCCCGTCTGGTGGCGGGCCGGCAGATTACCCGGGGCCACTACGAAGCGGTGGCCGACCTGGCCAGCGGCTTCCAGTTGGGTGACCAGATCCAGATCCGGCGCAACAGCTACCGGGTGGTTGGGCTGACCCGGCGCATGGTCTCCTCCAGTGGCGATCCGATGGTGTTCATTCCGCTGCGGGATGCTCAGGAGGCGCAGTTTCTCAAGGATAACGATGCGATCCGGCAACAGCGCCGGCGCACGGCGGATAATCCCGCCTTCAATCGACCCGAAGTCCCCGGCTTGCTGGATGCGGTGATCGCGTCCCAGAGCAGCAACACCTATGTCAACGCGGTACTGGTGCAACTGGAGCCGGGTTGGGACGGGCAGATCGTGGCGGAGTCGATCCGTCGCTGGAAGCGGCTCACGGTCTATACCCGCAGCCAGATGGAGGCGATCCTGGTCGGCAAGCTGATTGCCACCTCGGCCAAACAGATCGGCATGTTCCTGGTGATTCTGGCCGTTGTCAGTGCCGCCATCGTGGCGTTCATCATCTACACCCTGACCCTGGGCAAGATTCGCGAGATCGCGGTGCTGAAACTGATCGGCACCCGCAACCGCACCATTGCCGCATTGATCATGCAGCAGGCGGTCGCCCTCGGGGTGATGGGCTTTGCGGTGGGCAAAATCGCCGCCACCTTCTGGGCACCGGTGTTTCCCAAGTATGTGCTGCTGCAACCGTTCGATTCGGTGATCGGTTTTATCGCCGTACTGGTGATCTGTGTACTGGCGAGCCTGATCGCGATCCGGGCCGCCCTGAAAGTGGACCCGGCAGAGGCGATTGGAGGCTGAGATGGGCGGCAAGGGTATTCGTATTGAAGGGCTTGCCAAGCGCTACGGCAAGGGTGACACGGCGGTGGAGGCGCTGAAGGGCGTGGATATGCAGGTCGCCCCGGGTGAGGTGGTCGGCCTGATCGGCCCTTCCGGTTCGGGCAAGAGTACCCTGCTGAAGTGTCTGGGTGCGGTGATTGAACCCACCGCCGGGCGCATGATTCTGGGTGATGAGGTGATCTACGACAACGGCTGGAACGTGGCTGACCTGCGCGCGCTGCGACGGGACAAGATCGGTTTCGTGTTCCAGGCGCCCTACCTGATTCCGTTCCTGGACGTGACCGACAACGTGGCGCTGCTGCCCATGCTGGCGGGCAAGTCGAATCGCCAGGCGCGCAGGCAGGCCCTGGATCTGCTGGAGGGACTGGATGTGCAGCATCGCGCCCGGGCCATGCCGTCCCAGCTCTCCGGTGGCGAGCAGCAGCGCGTAGCGATCGCCCGCGGGCTGGTCAACCGGCCGCCGGTGATCCTCGCCGATGAGCCGACGGCACCGCTGGACAGTGAGCGGGCGCTGGGGGTGATCCGTATCCTCAACGAGATGGCGCACAGGTTTGAGACCGCCATTATCGTGGTTACCCATGATGAGAAGATCATCCCCACCTTCCGGCGTATCTACCACATCCGGGATGGCGTTACTTACGAGGAGGCGGGTGAAGGGCAAGGTTGTGATCAGGTGGTGGAGCCTGCTGCAGCGCCCGGGCCGTGATGATGACAGAACTGCGCATCTGCAGGCTGCTGTAGGCGCTCCCAGGTCTGGTAGAATCTGCTCCAGCGCGAAACGACTCCCTGTGGCCGAAGCCTGGAGATGTCCAACACCATGACACAGCACTACCAATCCCTGCGGCGTATGTACCTGGCGGCGCCGATCAACCAGCTCTATCTGCCGGAGATCAGCATCGACAAGGGGGAGGCCCGGATCAGTATCGAACTGCGGGAGAGCTACCACCACGCCGCTGGTGCAGTGCATGGCTCGGTCTATTTCAAGATGCTGGATGACGCCGCCTATTTTGCCGCCAGCTCCCTGGAGCGAGAGTTTTTCCTCCTCACCGCCTCCTTCACCACCTACCTGATTCGGCCGGTCGCCAGCGGCGTGATGCGCGCCACGGGCCGGGTGGTCAGCCGTACCCGCAGCCAGATCATCGCGGAATCGGTGGTCTATGATGGGCGGGATCGGGAACTGGCCCGGGGCAGTGGTATCTTTGCCAAGAGTGGTCAGCGTCTCGAAGGCACCCCCGGTTACGCCGATCCGAACGCCGCTAGCTAGTCGATCAGGGCGACGCTCTTTACCTGGGCATAGAGCCGGCACCCCTCGATCAGCCCAAGAGCCATGGCCGAATGCCGGGTGATGCGGGACAGCAGCGTCTGGCCATCCTCCAGTTCCAGTCTCACCATCAGCTGGCTGGTGCTGATCTCCCGGGTATCCGTGACCCGGCACGGCAGTATGTTGATGATACTGGTGTCGGAGTGGGCCTTCAGTGACAGGCTCACATCCCGGGCCTGGATCTCCACCCGGGCCCGCTTGCCCACCGGCAGCTCCTCCCGGGGCACCGCGACCCGTCCCCCCAACATGCTGATCCAGGTGAGGTGATAGGTGGCATCGTGGGACGCTATGCTCCCCTCCAGGATCGAGGTGGCATCCGTGAAGCGTGCCGGGGCCAGGTCCAGGCGGGTCATTATGTTTGCCGCGTCACCGTAGGCCACCACCTTGCCCTGGTCCAGTATCACCACCTGGTTGGCCAGCCGGGCAACCTCCCGGGGATCGTGGGAGACGTACAGGGAAGGGATGCCGAACTCGTTATGCAGACTCTCCAGATAGGGCAGGATCGCCTGTTTGGCGGCGTGGTCCAGGGCCGACAGTGGTTCGTCCATCAGCAGCAGGCGGGGCGAGGTGAGCAGGGCCCGGGCGATGGCCACCCGCTGCCGTTCCCCCCCCGAGAGCCGGCGGGTGGCCCGCTTCAGCAGCGGTCCGACCCCCAGCAGCTCCACGGCGCTGTCGAAGGGGATCTTACGCTCGGCGGCTGGAATCTGGCGCCAGCCGTACTCCAGGTTCTGCCGCACTGAAAGGTGGGGGAACAGACTCGCCTCCTGGAACACGTAACCCAGTGGCCGCCGGTGGGTGGGCAGAAAGTAGTCCTGATCCTGCCACAGCTCACCATTCACCCGGATGTGGCCGTGATCGGCCCGGATCAGGCCGGCAATGGCGCGCAACACGCTGGTCTTGCCCGAACCCGAGTGACCGAACAGGGCGGTGACGCCACTGGCCGGCGTGTTGAAAACCACTTCTAGCCGGAAATCGCCCTGTCGATGGGCTATGGAGACCTCAATATCACTCATGCCCGCTCTCCGCCCAGGCGCCGCTCGATACGGTACATGGTGTAGACCACCAGGAAGGAGAACAGCAGCATACCGCCGGAGAGCCAGTGCGCCTGGGTCCACTCCAGGGACTCCACGTGATCGTAGATGGCCACTGAGATCATCCGGGTCTGGCCGGGGATGTTGCCGCCGATCATCAGAATGACGCCGAACTCGCCCACGGTGTGGGCGAAGCCGAGCACCGCACCGGTGAGAAAGCCGGGACGCGCCAGGGGAATGGCGACCGTGAAGAAGCGCCGTAATGGTGAGGCACGCAGAGTGGCGGCGACCTCGATGGGACGTTCCCCCATCGCCTCGAAGGCGTTGCGGATAGGCTGCACCACGAAGGGCAGGGAGTAGATCACCGAGCCCACCACCAGGCCGGGGAAAGTGAACGGCAGAGTGCCCAGGCCCAGCGCCTGGGTGAACTGGCCCACCGGGCCTTGCGGTCCCAGCATCAGCAGCAGGTAGAAGCCCAGTACACTGGGTGGCAGTACCAGGGGCAGGGCCACCAGGGTGCCGATCAGCTCCCGCCAGCGAGCCCGGGAAACCGCCAGCCACCAGGCCAGCGGCGTGCCCAGCAGCAACAGCACCAGGGTGGTGATGGTGGCCAGTTTGATGGTGAGCCAGATGGTCAACCAGTCGACACTCATGGGATACCCCTGTGATGGTTCAACAGATAGGGTTCAGGTGTCGCGCCGCTCCACCAGTTCCGGGTCGGCGGTGATAGGCCGGTAGATCTCGATGCGCACACCCTCCTCGACCGGGCTGTCCAGTTTGGTTACCTTGCCGAACACGCCCACCTTCTGCTTCTCCAGGTCGATCTCGGGAAACTGCCGTAACATACCGGAGTGCTCAATGGCCTGGCGCACGGTGCTGCCGTTCGGCACCTCCAGCTTGAGCCAGACCTGTTTGAACTTGTCTGCATAGGCGACACCTACGTTCATACCTGGTTACCTCCTTATCTGACTGAAATTGTGCGCTGTGCCGGCCTGTTCGGCTCAACCGGCGGCTTCACTAACCGGGGTCTCCGTGGTAGCGACGGATTGACGCCGGCTCGCCATGGCCCGGTCCAGCAGCCGCTTACCGGCCAACAGGCAGCCCAGCACGATAAAACCACCCGGCGGCAGGATAATCAGTAGAAAACCCTTGTAGTCGGGGATCAGTACCAGCTCCAGGAACTTGGCCCAGGAGCCGAGCAGCAGGGCCGCATTGGTAAACAGGGTGCCGCTGCCCAGAATTTCCCGGGTGGCACCCAGAATAACCAGCGCCAGGGTGAAGCCGAGCCCCATCATCAGACCGTCCAGCAGGGCTGGCAGTACCGGGTTGCGCGAGGCGAAGGATTCGGCCCGGCCGAGGATGGCGCAGTTGGTCACGATCAGGGGAATGAACAGCCCCAGTACCCGGTGCAGGTCGTGCAGCCAGGCATTCAGGAACATATCGGTCAGGGTGACCAGTACGGCGATGATCAGCACGAACACCGGGATACGCACCTGGGGACTGATGACCCGGCGCAACAGGGAGATCAGCAGACCGGAGGCGACCATCACCCCGGTGGAGGCGAGTCCCATACCCAGCCCGTTACTGGCGGTGCCGGTGACCGCCAGCAGGGGGCAGAGCGCCAGGGACTGGGCGAACACGATATTGTTGTCCCAGATGCCGTCCTTGATGATGCGTCGATAGTCGTTACTCATGGGCCTTTACTCCGAAGCGGGCCGTGGTTCCGCCGGTCGCTGCCGGGGGTGCCAGCAGCCGGGCCTGGTGCTGTTGAAAGAAAACCAGTCCGTTCTCGATCGCCTTCACCACCGCCCGCGGGGTGATGGTGGCGCCACTGAAGGCGTCAAACCGGCCGCCGTCCTTCTTGACCCGCCACTGCTCCGCCGGTGGATTGCCCAGTGACAGACCGTTGAAATCCAGTATCCAGTCGCTCTTCTCCACCTCGATGTTGTCACCCAGGCCGGGGGTCTCGGTATGGGAGAGCACCCGTACGCCGAGTATCTTGCCCGCTGCATCCAACCCCAGGATCAGGCGAATCTCACCGGAGTAGCCCGGCTCGCTCACCTGGTAGGCGAGGGCGCTCACCGCGTGATCCCGGATGCCGCGATAGATGGTCACCGGGTTGCCGTCCGGTCCCGGCAGTTGCAGGGGTTCGGCCAGCAGATCGTTGCTGTAGTAACTGGTGGGCAGCACCTGGTGCAGAGAGCTCAACAGATCCTCCCGATGGCGCTGCTCGATCGCCTCCCGGGTGACCAGGTTGCCCGCCACCAGCAGTACCGTGGCGAGGGTGGAGAAACTGCCCAGCAGGATGGCCGGCAGGAGGATAGGTTTGCCCGCCATCAGTTATTTCCCCCGTTGTCCGCATAGTTGAGCGGCTCACCCCGACGGTCGCGGCCGTAGATGCGCGGTTTCAGGAAGTGGTCGATCAGGGGGGTACAGCCGTTCATCAGCATCACCGCAAAGGCGACCCCCTCCGGGTAACCGGCCCAGGTGCGGATGATATAGACCAGCAGGCCGCAACCGGCACCAAACAGCAGCTGTCCCCGTCGTGTGGAGGGGGACGTCACCAGGTCGGTGGCAATGAAAAACGCCCCCAGAATGGCGGCCCCGGAGAGCAGGTGGGTCAGGGGACCGGCGTAGTGATCCGGATTCAGCAGGTGGAACAGGCCCGACAGGGCGGCCAGGGTGCCCAGCATGGCCAGCGGGATGTGCCAGCTGATGACCCGTTTGTAGAGCAGGAACAGGCCGCCAAGCAGGATCAGCAGGGCGGATGTCTCGCCCAGACTGCCGGCCGCCTGGCCCCAGGTGAGCTGCCACAGGCTGGCGCTGCCGGCGGCGGCCTGCTCCAGGTTCACGCCGCGACCCAGCTCGGTTTTGAGATGGCCCAGAACGGTGGCGCTGCTGACCGCATCGTACGGGGCCGGGTTACCGAAAGTGATCGCCAGGCTCTGTAATAAATCGGGTGCCTGGTCGGAGAACAGCGGTGCCGGGGTGGTGAACAGGGTCATCTCCAGGGGGAACGAGATCAACAGTGCCACCCGGGCCACCATGGCGGGATTGAACAGGTTCTGCCCGATGCCGCCGAACATCTGCTTGCCGACCGCAATTGCCAGTATGGAGCCGACCACCCCGATCCACCAGGGTGCCCAGGGCGGCAGGGTCAGGGCCAGCAGCCAGCCGGTGAGCAGGGCAGAACCATCCAGCAGGAACGGGCGCACCGGCTTGCCAGCCAGGCGCAGGGCGAGGGCCTCGGTGAGTACCGCGGCCAGCAAAGTGCTGGCGAACAGGAAGATGGCCGGCCAGCCGAACAGGTAAAAACCGAACAGGGTGGCGGGCAGCAGTGCCAACATCACCAGTCCCATGGTGCGGCTGATGCTGGTGCCGGCATGGGTGTAGGGGGCCGAGAGGGGGGGCTTGATCGTCATTGGCTGGTCTCACTCAGGGCCGCTTCGGCTGACTTCGCCTGCTTGGCCTGCTGCTCTTGTTTGCGTTTCAGCATGGCCGCCCGCTTGGCCTTCTTGGCAGCCTCCAGACGCAGGCTGCGGGCTTCGGCCAGCCGCTTGGTTTCGTTCTGCTTGTGCTGCGCCCGCTGGCGCGCCGCCAGTTCACCCTTGGCATAATTGAAATAGTGGGACAGGGGTATATGGGATGGACAGACATAGGCGCAGGAGCCGCAGCCGATACAGTCCAGCAGTCCCAGTTTCACCGAGCCGTCCAGGCTGCCGGCACGGATATGGGCCGCCATCTCCAGCGGTACCAGCCCACAGGGACAGGCCTGTACACAGCTGGCGCAACGGATGCAGGGCATCTCCCGGTCGGCCCGGACCTCTTCATCGGTCAGGGCCAGCAGACCGTTGCTGCCCTTAACTGCCGGTACCCGGGTGCTGGGCAGCGGTTGGCCCATCATCGGGCCGCCGCTCACCAGGCGACTGGGTTCCCGGACGAAGCCGCCGCAGTAATCGACCAGGTAGGACAACGGGGTGCCCAGGGGTACCCGCAGGTTGCGCGGGGTGCGGATCGCCCCGCCGGAGACGGTCATCACCCGGGAGATCAGCGGCCGGCCATGGCGCAACGCCTCATGGACCGCCAGGGCCGTGGCCACGTTGTGCACCACCACGCCGATGTCGGCAGTGAGGCCCCGGGCCGGTGTCTCCTGGCCGGTCAGGGTCTGTACCAGGTGTTTTTCGGAACCCATGGGATAGCGGGTTGGCAGTCCGACCACGGTGACCCAGGCATGGGCCTGGGCGGCCTCGCCCATTGCCGCCTGGGCCGCCGGTTTGTTGTTCTCAATCGCCAGCAGGATCCGCTCCACCCCCAGAGCGCGCGCCATCAGCAGTACGCCGTCCAACACCTGTTCCGGCTGTTCACGCATCAACCGGTCATCGCAGGTGAGGTAGGGTTCACACTCGGCGCCGTTGATCACCAGGGTGTGCAGGCGGTAGCGGTTGCGCAGGTTGAGCTTGACCGCGGAGGGGAAGGTAGCGCCACCCATGCCGACAATACCGGCCTCGGCCACCCGTCGGGCGATCTCATCCGGGGGCAGGTTGAACGGCTCCACAACGGGGTCCAGGGTGTCGATCCACTCATCCTGGCCGTCCGGTTTCAGGGTGATGGTGCGCACCGACAGCCCGGAAGCGTGGTGGGCCGGGTAGCCGCCCACACCCATGATGCGACCCGAAGTGGGTGCATGCACCGGCGCGGAGATGGCCCCCTGGCTGGCGGCCAGCAGGGCGCCCTTTTTCACCAGGTCGCCTCGCCGGACCAGCGGCTCCGCCGGTGCGCCGATATGTTGCTGCAACGGAATATGCAGCAGCGGTGGCAGGGGCAGCGGTTCGATCGCCTGTTCGGCGCTGAGCTGCTTCCGGTCCTGGGGATGTACACCACCCCGGATGCGGAACAGTTTGAATCTATCTGCGGCAGCCATAACGATCAGGCCGCCTTGGCCGGGTCGGGCCAGTACCAGGTCTGCAGGGTGGCCTCGATCGGGCGCATCTCGATGCACTCGGTGGGGCAGACGTCGAAGCACTTCTCACAGCCGGTGCAGGCGTCCATGAACACTGCATGGATCTGTTTGGGGCCACCCAGAATGGCGTCGGTGGGGCAGCGCTTGAAGCACTTGGTGCAACCGATACAGAGGTTCTCATGTACAAAGGCGACCCGGGGCTCCTGCTCCTCCATGTCGGAGAGGTCAATACTGATCCCCAGTTTCTCCGCCAGCTGTTCGGCCAGGGCGCGACCGCCCGGCGGGCAGATGGTCGCGGACGCTTCACCGGCGGCGATGGCGGCCGCCGCCGGTGAGCAGCCGGGGTAGCCGCACTGGCCGCACTGGGAGCCGGGCAACAGGCCTTCGATCTCCGCTTGCAGCGGATTCCCCTCCACCGCCAGGTAGGTGGCGGCAACGCCCAGTATCGCCCCCATGGCCAGGCCCATGACTGTAATGATGAAGATTGCTGTCAGCATTGCGTATCCCTCCTAGGCCGAGGTCAGTCCGGCAAAACCCATGAACGCGAGCGACAGCAGTCCGGCGGTGACGTAGGCGATCGGCGCGCCGCTGTAGGCGGCCGGTACGCTGGCAAGGGCCAGCCGCTCCCGCAGTCCGGTGAACATCAACAGCACCAGGGTGAAACCGAGCGCGGAGCCGAAGCCGAACAGCAGGCTCTCCAGCAGGCTGTTCTCCTGCTGGGAGTTGAGCAGGGCCACGCCAAGCACGGCGCAGTTGGTGGTGATCAGGGGCAGGAAGATCCCCAATACCTGGTAGAGCGCCGGCGAGGTCTTGCGGATCGCCAGTTCGGTGAACTGCACCACCACGGCGATGACCAGGATAAAGGTAAGAATGCGCAGGAAACCGATATCCAGCGGGGTGAGGACGAAGTGCTCCAGCAGCCACCCGGCAAAGGCGGCCAGGGTCAGCACAAAGGTGGTGGCCAGGCCCATGCCCAGGGCGGAGTCGAGTTTATTCGAGACCCCCATCAGCGGACAGAGACCGAGAAATTTAACCAGAACCACGTTATTGACCAGGGCGCTGGAGAGGATGATCAGAAAATATTCCATCGGCTGTGCAACTCGTGAATAAGACACAGTAGCCATCGCAAAGAGCATGCCAGCCGAAAAAGCGCCCGCTGACCACCAGAGGATGGTGGCGGCCGGGTGCAGGTACGGTACTGATTTGACGGAGTAAATCGGCGGATTGGGCGGTATGGTTGGACGCCGGCGCACCGACCGGCAGACGGTTGGGTTGTCGGGTTTGTTACAGGCCGGCCATTGGCGTTTGTGGGATTGCTGACAATGGAACCCGCGGAACCGCCCGGGAACGCCCATGGATCGCTGGTACGTTTTTTGCGATGCCTATAGGTATTTGATTCACGGTAATGGGAAGTTCAGCCATGATCCAGCAAAAGTTCAGCGCCGCCAATGGCGATGTGATCGACGCCATCAGCCGGTTTCTGGCTGCCCCGCCGGAGGGTACGCCGGCGGAGGTTATCGAGGCGTTCGACAGCTTTGGTCGGGGCCAGTTTCTGCCCCCGAAGCTGTTTCTTGAGACCGTCGAACAGGCCCCGGTGGCCATCTCCATCACCGACCCGGCGGCCAGAATACTCTATGTTAATCAGGCTTTTGAATCCCTGACCGGCTATCACCGGGATGAGGTGATCGGGCATAACGAATCGATGCTGTCGAGCCGCTCCACGCCGATCAGAATCTACCAGGAGCTGTGGGAGACTATCCAGGCCCGGCAGGTGTGGCAGGGCACCCTGGTCAATCATAAGAAAAACAAGGAGGAGTACCTGGCGGAACTGGTGATTTCACCGGTGCTGACCGCCAAGGGAGAGATTGGTTATTACCTTGGTATGCACCGGGATATTACCGCCGTGCACCAACTTGGACAGCAATTGAAATTCCAGACCAGCCTGACCGAAGCGGCCCTGGATGCGGCGCCCATGGTGATGGCGATGATCACCGCCGACCGCAAGGTACTGATGGACAACCACGCTTACAAGGCGCTGCTGGGGGACTGTCGGGGAGTGGAGCCGGTCGAGCTGTTTCTGGCTGCCCTGGAGCAGCAGATCGGGTTCGATCTGGCGGACGCCTGTCGCACCGGCAAGGGGTTTACCAATGTGGAGGTACGTCTCGATCTGGCGGGTCGCGCCACGCCGCGCTGGTTTGCCTGTTCCGCAGTCCGGGTCGATGAACTGGATGAAGCGGCACAGAACTACTTCCGTGAGCAGCAGCAGACCCGCTACTGCCTGCTGCTGATCGCCAACGAGGTGACCGCCAGTCGCAAGCGCATCAACGAGGTACGCCTCAACATGATTCGCGCCAGCATGGCGGAACAGCAGATGGTGGAGACCATGCGGGAGGCGATATCGGGGGCCATGTTCAAGATGCAGGTGCCGTTCAATATTATCCGGGCGGCCCTGGCCATGCCCGGCAACGGCTCGGATCGTTGTAACGTCTGCCAGGTGCTGAACCAGGCCCTGGAGAGTGGTGACGAGGCGATGGAGAGCCTCCAGGCGGCCCTGCCCAATCGCGCCCGGGAGCAGACCTCCACGGTCAACATCAACGAGATTCTGCATGAGGTGATGCGGCTTTCAACCGACCGCCTGCTCGCCTCGGGGGTGGTGGTGGACTGGCGGCCCGCCGCCGTATTGTCCCGGGTGACCGGCCGACCCAACGCGTTGCGCGGCCTGTTCAAGTATCTCATCGACAACGCCATTCAGGCGGTCAATGAATCGGGGCAGGACTACCGGGAGATCCGCCTCAAGAGCTGGCAGGATGAACAGGAGCTGGTGGTTGAGGTGACCGACAACGGACCGGGCATCCCGGATGCCAAACGGCTGAAGGTGTTTGAACCTTTTTTCTGTGGCTGGGCCCGGGCCGACGAGCATGCCGGCATGGGATTGACCATGGCCCAGGAAGTGATCGTGGGACACGGCGGAAATATGGAGATCGATGCCGGTTTTCGTGGCGGTTGCCGGGTGCTGGTGAGACTGCCCGTCAAAGTCGCGGAGGAACGATAAGATGCACGTAGCCAATGAATCGGACGGAGCGACAAACCAGGGAGCGGACAGCAGGATTCTGGAAACCACGCTGGAGAGTCTCTACCTGGTCAGCCAGGTGCTCAGTCGATCACTGGATTTCCGCCAGACCCTGCATGAGGTGCTGCGCACCCTGAAAGATAGCAACGGCTTGCGCCACGGCATGATCGCGCTGCTGGATGATGCCAGCGGCAATCTGCTGGTGACCGCCCTGCACGAGAACCCGGAGCCGGTTAACGAGATTCATTACAAACCGGGCGAGGGAGTGGTGGGCGCCATCATGGAACGGGGTGAGCCGATTGTGGTGGAACGGCTTTCGGATGAGTGCCGATTTCTTGATCGCCTGGGTGTCTACGACCTGGGCCTGCCCTTTATCGGCGTGCCCATCCCCATCGGTGATCAGACCGCCGGGGTACTGACGGCCCAGCCCCAGAGCGGGTTCAGTTCGCTGGACCGGCAGCAGCAGTTCCTGGAGATGGTGGCCAACCTGATCGGCCAGAGTGTCCGGCTGGCGAAAACGGTTGAAGATGAGCAGTTGGCGCTGAAGAGTGAGCGGGATTCATTGCGCCGCAAGGTGCGCGGTGAACACGGTTTCTCCAACATGGTGGGGCATACCCGTGCCATGCGCCTGGTGTTTGACCAGATCCGCCAGGTGGCGAAATGGAATACCACTGTTCTGGTGCGGGGGGAGTCGGGGACCGGCAAGGAGTTGATCGCTAACGCCATCCACTACAACTCACCCCGGGCCAACGGGCCCTTTATCAAGCTCAACTGCGCGGCCCTGCCCGATACCCTGCTGGAGTCGGAGCTGTTCGGTCACGAAAAAGGTGCTTTCACCGGGGCGGTCAGTCAGCGCAAGGGGCGCTTCGAACAGGCTCACGGCGGTACCATCTTTCTGGACGAGATCGGCGAGATCAGTCCCGCCTTCCAGACCAAGCTGCTACGGGTTTTGCAGGAGGGTGAGTTTGAACGGGTAGGGGGTACCCGCACCAACGTGGTGGATGTGCGGGTGGTGGCCGCCACCAATAAAAACCTGGAGTCGGAAGTGCAGGCGGGAAACTTTCGCGAAGACCTCTACTACCGCCTCAACGTGATGCCGATCAACACCCCGCCGCTGCGGGAGCGGGTTGAGGATATTCCGGACCTGGTGCATTTCCTGTTAGCCAAGATCGGCAAAAGCCAGGGGCGCGAGCTGACCCTGGACGAGAGCGCCCTGGGACCGCTGATGCGCCATGACTGGCCCGGTAACGTGCGGGAGTTGGAGAACTGCCTGGAGCGTGCCGCCGTGATGAGTGACGAGGGCTGGATCGACAATCGCATAATCAGTCTGGCCGGACTGGAGAACAGTTTTTCGGTCCCATCCGGCACCAGCACACCCCGTGTCGATATCAATGACCCGGAACTGGATGAGCGGGAACGGGTCATCGCCGCGTTGGAGCAGGCGGGTTGGGTTCAGGCCAAGGCGGCTCGTATCCTCGGTATGACGCCCCGCCAGATCGGCTATCGCATCCAGACCCTGAATATCAAGGTGCGACAGATCTAGCATCGCACAGCTCCCGCCACGGGGCGAAGCGCTGTTCAACA
The DNA here is from genome assembly GCF_001007875.1 of Sedimenticola thiotaurini. Lineage (NCBI taxonomy): Bacteria > Pseudomonadati > Pseudomonadota > Gammaproteobacteria > Chromatiales > Sedimenticolaceae > Sedimenticola > Sedimenticola thiotaurini. The sequence goes on from NZ_CP011412.1 coordinate 3,593,828, forward strand.
ATAGCTCAGGTCTCGCTCTTGCAATCATCCTGGGTGGAGAATAGGGCATCCACGCTCTCCGCCAGGGTGTTGAGTTGCCGATTGTCCAGACACTCCGGTGACGCCGGGTCGTTCTGGCAGATACGCCGCGATTGGCGGCCCACGTAGTAGGTAACGATCTCCTGGCCGGATATCTCGCAGGGGGGCTGGGTGCAGGTGTCCACCGCCCCGCAGGGCAGCGGCAGTTTCAGCTTGATCAGGTTAGGGTTTTCGCTGCCGCCGTTGAACTTGACCAGGCGCGCCTTTTGCGCCGCTACCTGGGCCTCCAGTTGCTCCTTTTGATGCACTGCTTCCGTATCGGTGCGGGTGAACAGGCCAAAGAAAACGGGCACCTCGGTCGGGATACCCGCCAGGCGGTGAATCTCCTGCAGGGTATGGAGAATCGAGCGGCGGTACTCGATCACCTCATCCTGGAATGATTTTAACTGCTCGATCTTCTCTCCCACGTACTCGTCCTTGTTATCCAGCGCATCCTGCAGTGTGTACTGCACGGAGGTGAGGGTGTAGTAGAAATTGACCAGCAGGGCGTCTTCCGGGTCATCGGCAGTATCCATGGCCATGGCGTGGGGCCAGTTGGGCAGGTCGCTGTAGGCTGTCAGGTCCATGCTATGGAACTGGGGGCCAGCCTGGGCCTCCGAAGGGAGATCGTTCAGCTTGGCGAGAAACCCCTCCTGGTTCATCGGTATCTTGCCGCCGGCGCCACCGATTTGGGTGAAGTCCACGGTCACCTCGGTGGAACCGTCCCGCTGGTGGTTGGCCGAGTCAGTGCAGGCGTTCGCTTCGCCTTTGGCGCCCCAGGCTGATAACTTGGCCTGTACGCATTTCTGCGCCGTTTTGGCCTGGGTGCGGCTTTTGCTGCTTACCGACATCACGGCGATCAGTTCCGCACCGCTGTAGATGGCCGAGACAAACGAGTCGCCACAGAGGCGTTCAAACTCCCGCAGATTCTCCGCGCCGCCGTCCCCCAGGATATCCCGCGCCTCGTCGGTGAGTCTCAGCATGGATGAAACACGGGCTTCATTGACCCACCAGGGAGGGCGGGAACTGCTGTTCTCTTTCAGGGGGTAGGCGGAGCGAACCGGGTTCAGTGGTCGGGAAGGCCCGACAAACAGCACACCATTGTCCACGGTTGCGCGAATCAGCAACGAATTGGAGGAGCTGGTGACCCGGGTTTTTGCGGCGAACTTTCCCTGCGCACTGGCTGATCCCACTGCGGACTTGATCGACATGCCTGCGGAGACGCCGAGCTGTTCCATCAGTTCCGAGGAGTCGGACACGGCTTTCAGCTGCATGCGAATGGTCTGCCCCTCTTCTTTGACCGGTGCAAACCGGATGCAGCGGTTGGGGATGATCTCGGCGCGTTGTGAATCCCACCCCAGGCCCAATTCCACACCCGACTCCGGTGTCCCCATATTGACTGAACCCGCCTGGGCGGTTTGCAGAACCAGCAAAAGCACGGTGAGAGTACAGAATATGGCGGTAATTTCCATCACAGGGGCCTCTGAAGTGGTGGTGTTTTTTTATGCTGCCGATTCAGTATAGACATACCGGTTGCGGAACTACAGAAGCCGGGCCAATGGTTCGTTCTGTAACCGGCAGGGATGGTTTCCGGTTTCGTGCCGGTTAGGAAAAGAGTTGCAACAGAAGCCGTTTTTCTTCGCTGTCCGTGACGACGGCCAGGGCTGCTTTGAATGCCTGCACATTTTTATCGTGAACCGACAGCAGGCGCGCCAGCTCCCGGTTTTCATCGACACCGGGCGCGCCGCCCAGTTTGTACTTGGTTTCAAGGGCGACCAGGAAGTCAAAGTGAGCCGTCTTGCTCTGACCCATGTCGAGAAAGGCGCGGTGGGCTGTTTTTGCGGACTCGCTTAAATCATCAATGGCAGGCATGGCATTTTCCCATGGGTGTTGGAGAGGGGAGAGTATAGCGGTTGATGGTGCTGCCGTTTTACCTGTTATGGGACAGGTGCGGGGAGGCGGTTTTGAATCCTGTTGATTAAGCCGCACAAACGTCCGGGTTATCCGCTCATTAGCTTGTCGCCTATTTCCCCTTACCGGTCACTTTGCCGTATCATCCAGCCATGTCCACCATCATTTCCATTTCCAATCTTTGCAAAACCTACGAGAGTGGCCATGAGGCTCTCAAACAGGTCAATCTGGATATCGAGCAGGGCGAGATTCTCGCCCTGCTGGGTCCCAATGGCGCCGGAAAAACCACACTGATCTCGGTGATATGCGGGCTGGTGTCGCCCAGCTCCGGTTCGGTCTCCGTGGGCGGCTTCGATATCGTGGAGAACTATCGGCAGACCCGCAGTCAGATCGGCCTGGTACCGCAGGAGCTTACCCTGGCGGCCTTTGACCGGGTATGGGATACCCTCTGTTTCAGTCGTGGCCTGTTCGGAAAAAAACCGGATGACGCCTATCTGGAACAGCTGCTGAAGGATCTCTCCTTATGGGACAAGCGGAACAGCGAACTGCGTGCTCTCTCCGGGGGTATGAAGCGACGGGTGCTGATTGCCAAAGCGCTCTCCCACCAGCCGCAGATCCTGTTCCTGGATGAACCGACTGCCGGGGTGGATGTGGAACTGCGCAAGGATATGTGGCAGATCGTCAACAAGCTGCGGGACTCCGGTGTCACCATCATCCTCACCACCCACTACATCGAAGAGGCGGAGCAGATCGCCGACCGGGTTGGTGTGATCAATCACGGTGAACTGTTACTGGTGGACGACAAGGTGAACCTGATGCGGGAGCTGGGTCGGAAACAGTTGATCATCGATCTGAAAGAACCGATCAACAGGATCCCCGAATCGATGAGCGGTTATGCCCTGGAGCTTTCTGAGGATGGCCGGCAACTGATCTACACTTACGATACCCAAGCCAACAGTACCGGTATCACGGCGCTGCTGCAGGCCATGCATGCGGCCGGGTTGTCCATGAAAGATCTCAACACCACGCAAAGCTCATTGCAGGATATTTTTGTCAACCTGGTGCAGGCCGTCGAATGAATTTGCAAGCTGTAAAAGTGATCTACAAATACGAGATGCTGCGCACCTGGCATACTTTGTTCCAGAGTATCGCATCGCCGGTCATATCCACGGCGCTCTATTTTATCGTATTCGGTTCTGCCATCGGTTCCCGTATTCAGTCGGTTGATGGAGTCTCCTACGGTTTGTTTATTGTGCCGGGCCTGGTGATGTTATCGGTTCTCACCCAGAGTGTTTCCAATGCATCCTTCGGTATCTTCTTCCCCAAATTCAGTGGCACGGTCTATGAAGTGATGTCGGCCCCGATCTCGTTTTTTGAGATCCTGCTCGGCTATGTGGGAGCGGCCGCCACCAAGTCCCTGATCATCGGCAGCATAATTCTGATTACCGCCAGCTTCTTCGTGGAACTGCGTGTCGATCACCCGGTCTGGATGGCCCTGTTCCTGGTCCTGACCTGTATCTCGTTCAGTCTGCTGGGTTTTATTATCGGTCTCTGGGCCAACAACTTCGAGAAGCTGCAGGTGGTGCCCCTCCTGATCATTACGCCGCTGGTGTTTCTTGGCGGTACCTTCTACTCGGTCAGCATGTTGCCACCCCTGTGGCAGACCATCACTTTGTTAAACCCGGTGCTCTACCTGGTGAGCGGGTTTCGCTGGAGCTTTTTTGGCGTGTCGGATGTCAATGTCGGCATCAGCCTGGGCTTTATCCTGCTGTTTCTCGGGATCTGCTCCAGTGTGGTGTGGTGGATGTTCAAAACCGGATATCGTCTGAAACAGTAGTTTAGCCGCGGCAACTTCCGGGACGGCCGCCTCCTCATCAGCACTCCCTGCCGGGGCTGTTAGCTAACCCGCTTTCCCCCTCTTCAGCCCCGTCACCACGCTTCCGGTAAACCGGAGGATCAGGGCGAATCGCCCCTATTGATCTATTTCGCCATCGCATAGTCCCATCAGGGGCCGGTCCTGCTGGTTGCTGGGGCACTGTTCAGGCAGCCGCAGTCGGCTTTTGCTGGGAAAAATAGCTGGGAAAGCTGGGTCAAACAGAGCCGGCTATTGGCTATTCCGCTGGAGGGTTGGGATGAAATACTGAAGGATTTTGTAGGGAATACGCTAACGCAGCCTAAGGAAAACCACCATGCTTTAAATTACTTTTGCTAATAGCCCTATCACTGGCTATCTGTTCCAATGCACGAACAAAAAGCAGAAATGACAAAAATCTGCAATAAGTCATCTATTTGACACAAACCACCAAAGAGCCATACATATGAGCAATGTATATCATCGCATAGGGTTGTTGGCTGTTCTCTTCCTATTTTCCACTATATCCAACGCAGTCACGTTAACCTGGGTAGGTTGCGGAATAACTAAAAAGGCTTTCATGCAGGAGTTGGTGATCGCCTATAAAAAGAGTACCGGTGTTGAGATTGTGCTGGAGGGTGGCGGCGCCACCAAAGGTATCAGATCCACCTCGGAGCACTCGGCGGATATGGGCGGATCCTGTCGCTACCGGATCAAAGGGGAGGCCCCCGAATCCAAAATCTCTTTCAATCCCGTCGCCTGGGATGCCCTGGTCGCCATTGTCCACCCGGATAATCCACTGAACTCCATCACCATGGAGCAGCTCCGGTCACTCTATCGTGGCGAGATCAAAAACTGGAAGCAGCTCACTGGCGAGAGCCGACCGTTGAAGCTGGCAGTCCGCCGCGGCAAGATCTCCGGAGTGGGGCTGACGATAAGACAGCTTGTGTTCAACGATCCTGACATGGATTTCCCCCAGATCAATGTTTACAAGTCATCCGGTCCCCTGGAAGAAGCTATTGAAAATGACGTAAACGCGATCGGTATGACCGGCATCAGCAGCGCCCGGAAACGGAATGTAAAAATCCTCCAGCTGGACAACAAGGAGCCCAGCTTTGAGAACATCAAATCCGGTCACTACTTGCTGTATCGGCCGCTCTACCTGGTGATCGACAAGGAGAGTGAAAATGCCGCTGAGCTGAAAAACTTCCTCAAGTTTGCCCACTCAAAGGCCGGCAGGGATGTGATCCGCAAGAATGGTGTGGTGCCTTACCTGGAAGCGCTTGGGTTGAGCATTAAGCAGCAGATTCAGTGGAAAAATGCCCGGAACCAAGCGGGTGAGTAAGTTCTGATACTCGCTGGAATCTACAGCTTCGCTGCCATCAGCCGATGTGGTGTGGAGCTTGATGGATAAACTCCGGTCCTGGATTACCAGGCCGGAGTTTTTCAGATAATTCCGGGTCTGGCTCAATCCGCCCTCTGCATGGCTCAGAAGCCCTGCTCACTATCGTAGTCTGTAGCCCAGTCCCGTTTACCGTTGTTGTAGCAATCATCGCAAGTAAACTGTTCTCTGCTGGAGCGCCAGCCGATGGCGTGCTCCACCTCGAATGATCGGCCGCAGTGTTTACACGGGGGTGTTTTGTTTGCCATCTCTCCGTAGCCGGATAAGGTTACACCAGTCCCGAGACGATCTTGATGGCAGTCGCCAGCAGTACCATTGCGATGATGTATTTGAGTTGTCCGCTTTTCAGTTTTTCGCTCATCAGCCAGGCTCCCAGGGCGGCGCCCAACGCTGAGGCAAGGCCGGTGACACCCACCAGGGCATAGTCCATTTCAGAGAGTGTTGCATGGGCAAAAAAGCCGGTCAGAGAGGCGAACACAACGACGAAAGAGGCGGTGGCGGAGGCCCGCTTGGGTTCAACCCCGGAACCGACCAGTGTGGGCACGATAATACTGCCGCCGCCAACCCCCAGTAGTCCGCCGACAAAGCCCGCAACCCCGCCAAGGCCCATGCCACGAAACAGCTGGCTGCCTGGCGTGATAGTGGCCGGTGCAGGTTTTGGAGAGTAGATCAACATCATGAGACTGGCGAAAATCAGGAAACCGGAAAACATCCATAACAACAGTTGACGATCCAGGCCCTGGCTGACGCTTACGCCAACTGGTGACAGTGCCACGGCCACAATCAGTATCGGGACGGCCAGGCGCCATTCCACCAGGCGTTTGCGGATAAATGTGGTGGTGGAAACGCTGGTGGAAATGGCGTTCAGCAGCAGTGCGGTAGCCATAGCGGCATGGATCTCCACGCCCAACGCCAGAAATATTGGTACCAGGATAAATGCCGCCCCGACGCCGGCCATTGCCATGATGGCGGTGAGGCAAAATGTGGCAATGGCGGCGATGGTAAGCATAATAACCGTGGCTTAAATTGGCTCCTGAAATGGCACTACAAAGGCCACGGGCCGGGTGAATTCGGCCTGAGCGATTTAGCAGCAGCCGGTGTGGAAACATCCGGAACCAGGCGATCTCCTTGAGAGCCTGGTGAGCTAATATCTCACCTCGTTAACGGCTGTGTCAGGTTTTTTTGACCGGGATAACGCCGACAACAGGTTGAAGTTGCGATGGGTAGCGTGGATGGTTTGCTTCATGGTTGTTCGTCCAAGATCGATCTGCAGGTCAACCGATTGCGTGGCCCAGGTTAGCAGCAGGGTACAGAGATCGAACAGGTTGGTCTGAGCCGGCGAGACAGTGTCGGATCTCTCCTTGGGTAGGTCTGTTTCAGCAATCAGTACTTCACCATCATAGCGGGTGTCGATGATCCGGCAAACTTTACGGATCAGGGCCTGTATCTCCTGGTTGTGCGCCAGGCATTCGAACCGAAAACGGGCGATATCGCGTTCCAGCGCCGCGTCTACCAGGCGATCCAACAGGAGATGTCCGATCCCTTGGCCCTGCATGTGATCGGCCACAGTGATAGCCACTTCAGCGCATTCATCATCGTCGCGAATGCGAATTGCGCGGGCAATGCCCAGCCCGTTGCCCTCCCTGCCCGACTCGTCGAGTTCGACCGCGGCGATGGCGAAGTGGTCGTATCCATCGGTCTCAGTGAAATAGCGTAGTTCCGCTTCTGAGAGTGAGGCCTTGGCGGCAAAGAAACGTTTATGGCGGGAGAGGGCCGAAAGCTCGGAAAAAGCCCGTTCCATTTCCTGCTTGTCGGAGGGGCGAACCAGGCGCAAACGGATTTGCCGGCCATTATCCAGTTGGACCGAATCAGCGTAGTGTTCCGAAAAGTGGAGTTCCTGTTGCATTTGCATGACCTCCCGATCAGGTTGAAATAGGCCGCAATTAGTGGCCTATTGTGCGATGCAACATAAATATAAGCAATAGAAAAAGCTAAGATAGTCAATTAATTAGGGATCAGCTCATGGAACAGGTATCCGTTAACAAATGATTTGGAACGGAACGGTTTTAGAGCTGTCTGAGGCCAAATCCAGGTGTGCAGGAAAATAGATCACGCGCTATACGGCCGGATCAAACGGCTTTGCGAACAACAGGCGGCGTGTCCATCGACACCGTTATTAGGGTGAAATGAGGGTGCTTACCCTGTTCAACTGTTATTCCCCAGGTTTCACTAGGCGAACAAACCCTGGGCCAGGGTATTTGCATCAGTTGGAGAGATGCTTCCAACATCGGAGCTCAGGCTTCCACAATCTATCCGCCGTTCCACCTTCCCGTACCATCGACCCACTTACCCTACCGGGATTGGCAACAACGTAGCACTCCCGACAATTCCCCCTCTTTTGTCGTCTACATAACCATGCATGGCTCTTCAGAAATAATAAAAACCAAGAATAAACAGATAGATAAGTGACTGAATTCAAGCGGGCACACTCTTTGCTTCTGATCAGTTCAGTGTTGTTTCAAGCCTTGATGAGGCGTTGATCAGGAGATCCGGTGATGGAGTTGACGGTATTAGGTCAAACGGCAGGCCAGGTGGCAGATGAGGTTTCCGGGGGGGGTTGCAGTTCTTCCGGGTGCGGTGGCAGCAGTGATCAGCTGTCTCATCTGCCCGAGCATATACGCGAGAAGGTGCACAACCATCCCTGTTACTCCGAGGAGGCGCATCACCACTTCGCCCGCATGCATGTGGCGGTGGCGCCGGCCTGCAATATCCAGTGTCACTACTGCAACCGGAAATATGACTGCTCCAACGAGTCCCGTCCCGGTGTGGTGTCAGAACTGCTGACGCCGGATCAGGCGGTCAGGAAAGTGATGGCAGTGGCGGCCAATATTCCCCAGATGACGGTGTTGGGCATCGCCGGACCCGGTGATCCCCTGGCCAATCCGGAGCGCACTTTCGAAACTTTTCGCCAGCTCACCGAAAAGGCGCCGGACATCAAGCTCTGTGTCTCCACCAACGGACTCTCCCTGCCGGAGCAGGTGGATGAGCTGTGCAAGCACAATATCGACCACGTCACCATCACCATCAACTGTGTCGATCCGGACGTGGGGGCCAAGATCTATCCCTGGATCTTCTGGAACAACCGGCGCATCAAGGGTCGCAAGGCGGCAAAGATCCTGATCAGGCAGCAGCAGAAAGGACTGAAGATGCTCACCGAACGGGGCATTCTGGTAAAGGTCAATTCGGTGATGATCCCCGGTGTCAATGACCAGCATCTGGAAGAGGTGAGCAAGGTGGTGAAGGCCAACGGTGCTTTCCTGCATAACGTGATGCCGCTGATTGCCGAGGCGGAGCATGGCACCTTCTACGGCGTCATGGGGCAGCGTGGTCCCACCCACAGCGAGTTGCAGGCGTTGCAGGATAAGTGTGCCGGCGACATGAACATGATGCGTCACTGCCGTCAGTGTCGTGCCGATGCAGTGGGCATGCTGGGCGAGGATCGGGGCGACGAGTTCACCATGGACAAGGTTGAGAACATGGAGGTGGATTACGCGGCGGCCATGCAGCGACGTGCCGAGTACCAGGCCGCCGTGGAGGCCAACCGGGAGGCGCAGAAGCGCCAGAGCGGAGAGACCTTTGTGGCACTCTCATCCATACAGGTGAAGAAGCGGGAGACCCGACCGGTGTTGATGGCGGTCGCCACCAGTGGCGGCGGAGTAATCAACCAGCACTTTGGCCATGCCAAAGAGTTCCTGGTCTACGAGGCCTCCATGACCGACGTCCGTTTTATCGGCCATCGCAAAGTGGATCTCTACTGTAGCGGTGGTGACACCTGCGGTGACGCGGAGACCACCTTGCAGAAGATCATCCGCACCCTGGATGGGTGCGAGGCGGTGCTCTGTTCCAAGATCGGCTACGAACCCTGGGAGCAGCTGGAGTCAGCCGGAATAGAGCCAAATGGTGAACACGCCATGGAGCCGATCGAGGAGGCCGTAGCGGCAGTATACGCCGAGATGGTGAAGCGCGGCCTGGCCGATAAAAGCGCAACACCTGACCGTTTGCAGGCGGGTGCCTGAGGAGCAATAGCATGGCTTATGAAATTATTGATAGTTGCGTCAACTGCTGGGCCTGCGAACCGCTCTGCCCCAGCCAGGCAATCTCCGAACAGCGACCCCATTTCCGGATAGATGCGAAAAAGTGCACCGAGTGCGAGGGGGACTATGCCGATCCCCAGTGCGTCAGCATCTGTCCCATCGAGGGGGCCATCCTGAATCCGTTTGGCGAGGCGGCCAACCCGCCCGGTTCGCTCACCGGTATCCAGCCGGAGCGCATGGCTCAGGTGATGGCGGAGATCCAGGCCCGTTAACCACAATAGGAGCAGCCCGTGTCCACGATCAGCAACTTCAAGAGCACCCCATCCACCGCCCCGGTTTCAATCCGTTGTCGACGCTGGCTGCATGGGTTGCGACAACGGCCATCAGCGGGAGTCCAACCGGCCTGGACCCACTTGCCGCATCGCCTGTGGCAGCGCAACTCTGCTCTGCTGGTGCTCCTGCATGAGCGGCAACCGGACCTTGTCCCATGACCCGGTTATGGTTTTATGAAAAGCCGGGCTGTGTCGGTAACCGGGAGCAACTGGCACTGCTCCAGCGTCTGGGCTACCAGCCGGAGGTGCGGAATCTGTTGAGTCAGCCCTGGACAGTGGAGACTCTGCGGCCGTTTTTCGGCAGTAAACCGGTATCTGAATGGTTTAACAGCACCGCTCCGGCGGTCAGAAACGGGGCGATCGAGATTGCCCGGCTGGAGCCGGACCAGGCTCTTCGGCTGATGCTGGCCGAGCCGCTGCTGATCCGCCGGCCGCTGTTGCAGTACGGCTCGTTCCGGCAGTCCGGATTTGAGTCCGGCCCGGTGTTGATCGCCCTGGGTATTCCGACGGATCTGTTAACCGACCTGAACAGCTGCCCGGTAGAGGCGGACAGGGCGGCCTGTGCCGTGATCGATCTGTAGGGGCAGGAGAGTTTATCGCAGCGAGGTTTTACACCACAGGTGAGCAGCAATGGCGAAAGCAAACATTACCTTTGAAGATATTGATCGCACTGTCAGCGTGCCGGCCGGTACCCGGGTCATAGAGGTTTCCGAGCAGGTTGGCGCCGGTATTGTCTACGGCTGCCGGGAGGGCGATTGTGGTACCTGCATCATGCATGTTCAGGAGGGTTGGCATAACCTCACCGAGCCCAGTGTTCTGGAGGAGAAGGTGCTAAAGGAGAACATGGCGGGACGGCATGACCGACTCGCCTGCCAGGCACAGATCATTGGTGACTGCCGTATCAAACCGACCTGATCGAAACGGAGTTCCGCATGGCGCTGATTAAATGCCGATACATATTCCAGGCTGGACCGCTGGTCCCCGGCTTCGTGGGTGTTACCCTGTTGCGCTGTCTGCGCCGGGACGGGAACCGAACAATGCTGAGCGCAGTCAAGGCGGATGAATCGCTGGCATCAATATATACCGCCCTGATGGCCCAGCGTCGCGGGGAACCGGCTGAAGAGAACCTGGCCCGCATGCTCGCCTCCTGGTCGCTGGGTCGGGGCGTGCTGCCCGACTGGTTGGGGCTGGGTGAGCTGCGTTACCGGCAGTTGATGGCACGCCATTTCCCCGGCATCGATCCCGACCGATTGGCCCACTTTGGCCGGCCATTGGCGCCCGATCGTGACGACGAGCAAGCGGAGCTGCTGAGTCTGCTGCTGGCCCATCGCAGTGGTATCACCTCCTCGGAGAAATGGATTGCCGGCATTGTCACTGCCGGCTGCCTGGGGAGCGATCACCTGTGGCAGGACCTGGGGTTGTGGAGCCGCCCCGATCTGACCCGGCTGATGCTGGACCACTTTGCACCGCTTGCCCGGCGCAACGACAGGAACATGAAATGGAAACGCTTCCTCTACAAGCAGTTGTGCGAGTCCGAGGGGATCTATGTCTGCCGCTCACCCAGTTGCGAGGTCTGTATTGATTACGCCAACTGCTTTGAGCAGGAGTAGGACGACAGCAGGTTGCCGGGGATGGACGAGCAGATCGGCGGCAGTGATGGTTGCCGGGGTGGACACAACCCACGGGGGAGTGAAGGACGATGAACAGATCACTCTCCATTGAACAGCGGGCCATCGGTGCCTACCTGGGGCTGGCGGTCGGGGATGCCCTCGGTGCCACCACCGAGTTTCTCACCCCCAATGAAATCCGTGACCGTTACGGTGTGCATGACAGCATCATCGGTGGCGGTTGGTTGCATCTCAAACCCGGCCAGGTGACCGATGATACCGGCATGAGTCTGGCCCTGGGGAAGGCGATACTGGCGCAGGGGGGCGTCCAGGCGGTACCGGTGGCGCGGGCATTCAGTGACTGGATGCGCAGCAAGCCGGTGGATATCGGCCACACGGTACGGCGCGGCATTGTGCACTTCCGGGACAGCGGTGTGCCCGCCGTGCCCGAGAACGAGTTCGATGCCGGAAACGGTGCCTGTATGCGTTCCCTGCCGGTCGCTATCGCCTACTGGAACGCCCCGCCTGAGCTGCTGCTGGAGGCGTCCCGTATCCAGTCCCACATCACTCACAACAATCCCCAGGCCGATGCGGGTACCGAGGCGGTACTGCACATGCTGGTCGCCGCCTTTCGGGGCGAACCCTTATCGACCCTTCAACAGATTGCCGGACAACTGGTAGCGCAACAGCCCGCGTACCGTTTTGACAGGCGGCCGGTGCAGAATCCCGGTGGCTGGATCGTGGAGACCCTGCAGGCGGTGTTTCAGTCCCTGTTCAACCAGGGTACGTTGGAAGCGATATTGATCGACGTAGTGAACCGCGGGGGCGATGCGGATACCACCGGCGCCATCGCCGGCATGCTGGCGGGTGCCTGTCAGGGCGTCGAAGCCATTCCGAGACGCTGGCTGCGGGCGCTGGATCGGGACGTGCGCAGCGCCTGCGAACAACAGGCGCTGGCGTTGTTGGAGTTGGCGGCAACCGCCCGGTGGGCCGGGCCGGAATCCGCAGTGTCGAATTAATACAATTTCTGTCCTTCTGTGTAACGTCCACCCTACGGGGGAGTGCGGCTGTTGTCCATCCAACCCGGGTGGGCATGTTTTCTATGCCCACGGGGGAAGCGCGGTACGGATTGCAGCGTGGGCACCATGTACCCATCCTACAGGAGTGCGGCTGTTGTCTATCCAGCCCGGTAGGGTGGGCATGTTTTTTATGCCCACGGGGCACCTGGCTACCGGTTACCGTGCAGTTTAAGATGCGCCGCCAGGGCGCTGTCCATGGTGCGGGCATGCAGATCGAACCAGCCAGGCAGGTGGTTTGTTACATAGTCCCGGCCCATGGCGAGGGAACCCCGGGCGACTTTCTCAGCAAAGCGATCCAGCTCCCCCAGCACCCGCTGATGTTCATCCATGTGTTCACGAATGGCGGGGAACCGGTACAGCTCCATCAGTTGCCCTTCCGATTCAAAATGGGCATGGGTGTGTCGAACCAGTTGTTCAAACAGCCTGATAAAATTGTCCCGCTCCGATTCGGCAAGCTGATTGACCAGGGAGATGAACTCGTTGTGGGTCTGGTCCATGATCTTTACGCCGAGTCGGTAGCAGGGGTTATCGGGTTTGATAATCGGCTGCACGGACAGCGCTCCGGTGTTGGTCGGTATGCCAGGGTGACGGTGTGCGCCTGGGGTGTGGTGTGGATCGGGGACAGGGAGATCGGTCCGGCGGATAGCCGGTCAGTCTCCCGCCCGGTTCTGGTTCAGATCCGCTGTTCATTCCGTAACGGCAACGTTGCGCAGTGCTGCGCCGACATCCCGGCAGCGGCCATCAACTCGCCCACCTCGGCTTCGATGATGTGGATATTCATCCGCTTGCAGAAACGGCGCTCCTTGTCGTTGGGTTCGGCAATCAGCGCCCAGCCGGCCGGTTGGGCCGCATCGTAGATCATGTCCGACAAAACCATCCGTTCCGTATCCCGGGTCATGCGCAGACCGATGAACAGGTACTGTTTTCCGCGCCGGTACTGCTTGACGAAACCGGGAATGGCGAAGCCACCCATCAACTCGGTGATGTAATCCACATAGTCGGCATCCGAGGCGATATAGGTGGCGTCCGGCAGCGGGCTGCCCATCGGTTTGAACAGGATCGGCAGCGATGGATCCACCGCTTCCTGGGGGATCTCCCCGGCGGAGTAAGTGGTACCGTCGTAGTGATGGATACGAAACCGGTAGTCGGTGCCGGCAACACGGGAGATGCCGCGAATCAGGGTATGGGGACGATCAGCGTAGTGCTGCTGCAGCTGGCTGTCCCGGTTGATGTCGATCACATAGGGGGTGTGGATATCCGCCAGCCACTTATGCAGTGGTGAAGGACTCCAGCGGGTATCGCCATACAGGGTGTCGAGGAACCGGTTGACGGCGCTGCGTCCCCGTTTCAGTTCGATATCCATGGCGGCCCGGGGGAATTCATACATCAACCGCGGTGCCATGGGATTGCCGTTGTTCATGGCCAGGATCAGGCTGTCACTGTCGGCCGGGATCGGTTCGCCCGTGTCCAGGTGAGTCACGCCTTCCAGTGCACCGGGTCCCAGGTAAGGCACAATATCGCCGCTGGTGATGCCCTCGATGAGCGTCAGCATAGTTGTCTCTGCCATGTTTGGTACTCCTTGACTAGTGGGTATTAGCTGTCAGGAGCAAGAGCCGGGCCAAATGGGGTGTTGGCTGTTGGAACAGTAACTTAGCTGTTTTTCTGTATGGCGGGGCAGGGACAATTGTCGGGTTTCCTACACCGTTTCTGCTAGAAAGCGCTCAGGTTCACCTCGTACACGCCGCCGATCACCAGGTACTCATCTTCGCCACTCAGGCGGCCCGGCAGCAGGCCCGGCAGGTAGGCCAGCTTGCTCAGGGGTATGGCGGCTTCCAGGATATAGTCACCAAACTCGTCGGCCCGTTCCCGGTTGCCGGTAAAGGAGTTGATGTTATTCAGTACCAGAATGTAACGATGTCGGCCCGGTTGATGCAGCACTTCGTGTTCATTGATTCGATTAATGCCACGGTACAGGGTGAGATGGGTCTGTCCGGGAAACTGCCGGGCTATCTCGTACTGGCAGTAGGTGTAGAGCAGATCGAGCTGGGACTCCAGCGCGTTGGTGTTGTACAGCCCCTGGGTGCGGGCCGCCAGGTAAGCCTGGTAGGGGAGCGAGTTGATATCCCCCACCGGTCCCTGGTGGTTGCGTGGCAGGAGGCCGAAGCGGGACTCCACCCAACCTTTTAATACAGCCGCCTCTTTACTGTCGGGATCGAACAACCAGCCGCGCAGAATGCGCAGGTAATCGGCCCGGCCCCGGTGCTTCTTGCCGGGGCGTTCGGGCAGGCCGGCCTCTTCCGGGTGATCCAGTAGAAACCCGGAGCGCATGTAATCCTGAAAATTTTCCGCTCGCCGGGTGGCATCGTCGATCCCATCCAGGCTCTGGAACAGGGCGTCGTGCAACTCCGCCACGCCGTCCAGGGAGAGCGGCGCCGGGTGGTGCTGGAAAGTAAGGCTGCCAAGGATCACCGGCGGCAGATTGCAGTGGTTGAGAGAGCTTCTGGCGTGGGCCGGGAGCGAGGCGTCAGCCGCTGTGGTTTGTCTGTATTCATCCATACATTTTATTGGGTTTGTCGCAAACCCGACCCTCTTGGTCGGTTCCTTGGCGTTGAAAAATAGTTAATAAATACAGTTAGTTAACTTCTTTATCTGTTTTTGGCACAGGCTTTGCTCAATACCCGTTGTGCAGGTGATACAGCGTATTCAATCACCACTGACTTTAACAACGAGTAAGGAGATCGACATGGCACTGCGTCAATGTGCAATTTACGGTAAAGGTGGTATCGGCAAGTCTACCACGACCCAGAACCTGGTGGCTGGTCTGGCCGAACTGGGTAAAAAGGTAATGATCGTCGGTTGCGATCCGAAGGCGGATTCCACCCGTCTGATTCTGCACTCCAAGGCGCAGAATACCATCATGGAGATGGCTGCCGAGGCCGGTACCGTCGAGGATCTGGAGCTGGAAGATGTGCTCAAGGTGGGCTATGGCGATATCAAGTGTGTCGAGTCCGGTGGTCCGGAGCCCGGCGTCGGTTGTGCCGGCCGCGGTGTGATCACCGCCATCAACTTCCTGGAAGAGGAAGGCGCCTACGAGGAAGACCTGGACTTCGTTTTCTATGACGTGCTGGGTGACGTGGTATGCGGCGGATTCGCCATGCCGATTCGCGAGAACAAGGCCCAGGAGATCTACATCGTCTGCTCCGGCGAGATGATGGCCATGTACGCGGCCAACAACATCTCCAAGGGTATTGTGAAATACGCCAACTCCGGTGGCGTGCGCCTGGCAGGTCTGATCTGCAACAGCCGTAATACTGCCCGCGAGGATGAGCTGATCATGGAGCTGGCCCGTCAGCTGGGTACCCAGATGATCCACTTTGTACCCCGTGACAACGTAGTGCAGCGTGCCGAGATCCGGCGTATGACCGTGATCGAGTACGACCCTGAAGCCAAGCAGGCGCAGGAGTACCGTAACCTGGCGCAGAAGATTATCGATAACCAGAACTTTGTCATCCCCACACCCATCACCATGGACGCGCTGGAAGAGCTGCTGATGGAGTTCGGCCTGATGGATGAGGAAGACGAGAGCATCATCGGCCAGAAGGCCGCCGCCGAGGCGTAAGGTGGATGACCCCTTCAGGGGGGTGAGCATCGCTGTCGGTTGGGCTGTGAATGCCCACAGCCGGTTTTTGAAAACGACCCGGCGTGTCGGGGTTGCCCCCCGGCCCAACTGACGGCTTCTTTCACGACCCCGCGTATCCACGGATTAGTGGTGCCGGGAGAAGGAGACAAACTATGTCAACAATGACACGCGAAGAGACAGCAGCCCTGATCCAGGAGGTGCTGGAGGTTTACCCAGAGAGTGCACGGGAAGAGCGTGCCAAACATCTCACGGTCAATGACCAGTCGGTGGAACAGTCGAAAAAGTGCATAACCTCCAACCGTAAATCCCAGCCGGGTGTGATGACTATCCGGGGTTGCGCCTATGCCGGCTCCAAGGGTGTGGTGTGGGGACCGATCAAAGACATGATCCACATCTCCCACGGTCCGGTTGGCTGTGGACAGTATTCCCGCGCCGGGCGGCGTAACTACTATGTCGGCACCACCGGTATCAACACCTTCGGCACCATGAACTTCACCTCGGATTTCCAGGAGAAGGATATTGTCTTCGGCGGCGACAAGAAGCTGTCCAAGATCATGACTGAGATCGAGCAGCTGTTTCCGCTCAACAAGGGTATTACCATCCAGTCAGAGTGTCCCATCGGCCTGATCGGTGACGACATCGAAGCGGTCGCCAAAAAGGCCACCACCGAGATCAGCAAACCGGTGGTGCCGGTGCGCTGTGAAGGTTTCCGGGGTGTCTCCCAGTCCCTGGGACATCACATCGCCAATGACGCGGTACGTGACTGGGTGCTGGGCAACCGGGACGACGACACCAGTTTTGAGAGCACGCCTTACGACGTGACCATTCTGGGTGACTACAACATCGGCGGTGACGCCTGGGCCTCCCGTACCCTGCTGGAAGAGATGGGCCTGCGGGTGATCGCCCAGTGGTCCGGCGACGGCACCCTGGCGGAGATGGAGAACACGCCCAAGGCGAAGCTCAACCTGCTGCACTGCTACCGTTCCATGAACTACATCTCGCGGCATATGGAAGAGAAGTACGGCATCCCCTGGATGGAGTACAACTTCTTCGGCCCCACCAAGATTGCCGAATCCCTGCGCCAGATCGCCTCTTTCTTTGACGAGACCATCCAGGCCAATGCGGAGAAGGTGATAGAGAAGTACAAGGCCGAGTACGAGGCGGTAATCGCCAAGTACCGTCCACGCCTGGAAGGCAAACGGGTGATGCTCTACGTGGGTGGCCTGCGGCCGCGTCACATTATCGGCGCCTATGAAGACCTGGGCATGGAAGTGGTCGGTACCGGTTACGAGTTCGGCCATAACGATGACTACGACCGCACCATCAAGGAGATGGGTAACGCCACCCTGATCTATGACGATGTCACCGGCTACGAGTTCGAGGAGTTCGTCAAGCGGGTTAAGCCGGACCTGATCGGTTCCGGTATCAAGGAGAAATACATCTTCCAGAAAATGGGTATCCCGTTCCGCCAGATGCACTCCTGGGATTACTCCGGTCCCTATCACGGCTATGACGGTTTCGCCATCTTTGCCCGGGATATGGATATGACCCTGAACAACCCCTGCTGGAGCAAGATCAAGGCACCCTGGGAAACCCATGGTGAGACAGCAGAGGCGGCCGTGGCCGGCGCCTGACAGCCCGTTAAAGCAGATTGGGCCGTTACTCACTCACTGCCTGGTCTGGCAGTAGCAGCCCAATCTGCAACCGAGGCGTAGCAAGTTTATTTTCATCTGACCCGTTGTCCACGGATTAGTGGCGCGGGAGGAGAGCGATCATGAGTCAAGCAGTCGAAGATATCAAAGCGAGTTATCCCCTGTTCCGTCAGGACGAGTACAAGGATACCCTGTCCAACAAGCAGGAGCTGTTCGAAGAGAAAGTGCCCCAGGAGAAGATTGAAGAGGTATTCCAGTGGTCCACCACCGAGGAGTACAAGGAGCTCAACTTCAATCGTGAAGCCCTGACCGTCAACCCGGCCAAGGCGTGCCAGCCCCTCGGTGCCGTGCTGTGTGCCCTGGGGTTTGAAAAGACCCTGCCCTATGTGCACGGTTCACAGGGTTGTGTGGCCTACTTCCGCACCTACTTCAATCGTCACTTCAAGGAGCCGATCGCCTGTGTCTCCGACTCCATGACCGAAGATGCGGCAGTATTCGGCGGCCAGAAGAACATGTTTGCCGGGCTGGAGAATGCCAAGGCACTCTACAAGCCGGAGATGATCGCGGTCTCCACCACCTGTATGGCAGAGGTGATCGGTGACGACCTGAACGCCTTTATCGGCAACGCCAAGAAAGAGGGCAGCGTGGCGGAGGATTTCCCCACCCCGTTCGCCCACACCCCCAGTTTTGTCGGCTCCCACACCACCGGCTGGGACAACATGTTCGAGGGTATCCAGCGCTATTTCACCCTCAACCACATGGAAGACAAGGTGGTCGGCAGCAACGGCAAGATCAACATCGTGCCGGGCTTCGAGACCTACCTGGGTAACTTCCGGGTGATCAAGCGCATGATGGCGGAGATGGATGTGGATTGCAGCCTGCTGTCCGATCCCAGCGATGTACTGGACACCCCGGCGGACGGCGAGTATCGCATGTACGACGGCGGCACCTCCCTGGAGGAGATCAAGGATGCGCCGAACGCTATCGACACCCTCTACCTGCAGCCCTGGCAGTCGGTAAAGAGTCGCAAGTTCACCAAGGGAACCTGGAAGCACCCGGTCACCGACATCGCCATTCCGATGGGGCTGGAGGCCACCGACGAGTTCCTCATGAAGATATCCGAACTGACCGGCAAGCCGATCCCCGAATCCCTGACCCGGGAGCGCGGCATCCTGGTGGACATGATGACCGACAGCCACGCCTGGCTGCACGGCAAGCAGTTTGGTCTCTACGGCGATGCGGACTTTGTCATGGGTATGACCCGCTTCCTGCTGGAGCTGGGCGCCGAGCCGACCCAGATCCTCTGCAGCCACGCCAACAAACGCTGGAAGAAGAGCCTGGAGAAGATGCTGGCGGACTCCCCCTATGGTCAGAACAGTGAAGTGCATATCGGCAAGGATCTGTGGCACTTCCGTTCCCTGATGTTCACCAACAAGCCGGACTTTATGATCGGTAACTCCTACGGCAAGTTCATCCAGCGCGACACCCTGCACAAGGGCAAGGAGCACGAAGTGCCGCTGATTCGTATCGGCTTCCCGATCTTTGACCGGCACCATATGCACCGGGATACCACCCTGGGTTACGAAGGCGCCATGTACATGCTCAAGACCCTGGTCAACGCGGTGCTGGAACGGCTTGACGAAGAGACCCGCGGCATGGGTACCACCGACTACAACTACGACCTGATCCGCTAACCGACAACGGGACGGGGTCACTGCTCACCACACTGTGCAGTGACTCCGCCACCGTTGCCGGTGCGATTGGTTAACCGGGGGCGAAACCTGTCCCGGGACCGGGTTCGGAAACGAGGTGACAAAATGCCCAGTGTAATGATTCGAGTGAAAGACAATGGCGCGCTTCTGTTCTACATCGCCAAGAAAGATCAGGAAGACGAAATCGCCAGCGTGGAGCTGGATACCGAGGAGAGTTGGGGGGGTGAAGTGGAACTGACCGATGGTTCGCGCTACTACATCGACCCGATCACGCCCCGGCCCAGCTTTCCCACCACGCTGCGTTTTAAACGCGTTTGAAACCTGTAATTGAAGGAGAACTATCATGGCCCTAACCATAGTGAGAGACCTCTGTACCGCCTGCGGTGACTGTGAACCGGTCTGTCCCACCCAATCTATCTCCCCGTTCAAGGGGCTGTACAAGATCGACACCGACAGCTGCACCGAGTGCGAAGGTGAGTTCGATGTTCCCCAGTGCCTGGATGTCTGCATGGAAGACGACTGCATTATCGCGGCGTGAGCAGCCCCCTATCCAACACCGGCCTTCGCCAGGAAGGCCGGTTATCTCAAGTCAGGAGACAGCAATGAACAGCCCAGCCCTCGATAAAGAGATTGCGTTGCGTATCGGACTGGCGGCGCGTGAACTACCGGAAACCGACATCCCGCGCCTGCTGCGGGTGCTGGATGATGCGGTGGGACTGCCACCGGATAAAAAACAGCTCGCCGGCCTGACAGTGAAACAGCTCAAGTCGGCGGCTGATGGGGAACTGGCCGACCTGGACAGCGGCTCGATCAGGGCGGCGCTGGCCTGCCTCAAGGGTGATATACCGGTGTTCGAGGAGCCGCTGCCCGAGGTGGTTCCCTATCAGGATGGAGAGATGCCGAACAGCATCCGGGTCGCCTGCGCGTCGAACCGGGGCGATCTGCTGGACGGCCATTTTGGATCCTGCCGCCGTTTCCTGATCTACCAGGTGGGAGCGGCGGAGCAGCGCCTGATCGATATCCGGGAGATCGGCAGCGTACCGAAGGGGGAAGACAAAAACCTGTATCGCGTAGCGCAGATTGCGGATTGCCAGATACTGTTTGTCGCCTCCATCGGGGGAACGCCGGCGGCCAAGGTTATCCGGGCCGGTATCCATCCGGTGAAGAAACCCCAGGCCGGGTCGGCGGCAATTGAGATAGCTGAGCTCGGTGCCGTGATCGGCAGGAGCGCACCGCCCTGGTTGGCCAAGATCATGGGTCAACCACCGGAGCAGCGAGTGCGCTTTGTCCCCTCCACCCTGGAGAGCACGGCATGATTACCCGGGAGCAGCTCAACGCGATCAACTGGCTGGTGGCTGACAAGCCGTTGTCGGAGAGTGTGGTGGGACTGTTGCGTAACCACTTTCCCGATATCCATTTCACCTACTGCATGGATGACGATGTAATGGCGGCCCGTCCGGTACTGGAAGCCAGCGGGTTCAATCTGTACCTGATTGACAGTAGCCAGCACTGTCTCAGTTTCACCCAGGACATGGAGCTGGCGACCGGCGTGGTGGTGGCCGAAATCGAGCCCGAATGAACACTGCCACCATGTCCCGTGAAGATGATGCCACTCCGCGCGCCGATTGCCGCAACTGTCCACACCGGGATGACCGGCTGCAAAAGGGCCGTTGTCACCCGGGGGATGCCTGTGTCGGTGCCCCGAGTGGACGGCAGATTGCGCGCTTTTTCAAAATCAATCCGGACCTGGCGGAGCAGTATGCCGGCGACCCGTTCTGGGAGCGCCGCGCCATTGCCGCCCGCTATCTGTCGATACAGCGTCTGTTACGGATGCTGGATGATCCCGATGAGGTAGTCAGGCGGGTGCTGGCTTATCGCCTGCCGGTGGAGTCCCTGGGCACCCTGGTCAATGACCCGGATCGGGAGGTGCGGGTAACGGTGGCGGACCGTCTGCCGCCGGAGCAGCTGGAACAGCTGGCCCAGGACGAGGATTACCTGGTGCGGCAGTACGTGGCCCGGCGGCTCAAGACCGGACGACTGTTCCGTCTGCTGCGGGATCCGGAGCGCGAAGTGCGCAAGACCGTGGCCAGCCGGCTGCCGGTGGAGAGTCTGGGACTGATGCGGGATGACAGCTCGTCCGAGATACGCCGTATCGTGGCCGCCCGGATCGAAGTCGACGCCCTGGGTCCCTTTTTGCAGGACAGTGACTGGCGGGTACGGCTGGTGGCCAGCCAACGGGCACCGCTGGAACAGCTGGAAGCGCTGCGTGATGACCCCGATGAGGATGTACGGGCGGCGGTCAGAAAACGGTTCGAACAGTCCCGGTAACCTGGACGTACCGGAAAAAAACTGCGCCTGGTCTACGGCGAATGACAATGGTCAGCGTCTCCGCAGGACCGGCTTGAACAAAACGAGTAAAGGTGGAAACCCTCATGCATCCATTTGCACGCTTTATCCAGATTCTCGGCAAAGGACGCCAGGGCATGCGCGGACTGAGCCGCACGGAGGCCTACGAGGCGATGCGGATGATCGCCTGCTATGACGTGGAGCCGGAACAGCTGGGTGCCTTTCTGATGCTGATGCGGATCAAGGAGGAGAGTGCCGAAGAGGTGGCCGGTTTTACCCAGGCCCTGCGGGAAAGTTTTCACGTGGCGGAGTCGGCCTTCCAGCCCGCTATCGACTGGGCCGCCTATGCCGGTAAGAAACGGCAACTGCCCTGGTTCCTGCTGGCGGCCCTGATCCTGGCCGGTCGCGGCTACCCGGTGCTGATGCACGGGCTGCGGCGCGATGATGAACGGCTCTATGTGCCGGAGGCGCTGGAGGCGCTGGAGATTGAAACGGCCCGTTCCCTGGTGGATGCCCAGGAGCAGCTCCGGCTGCGGGGCTTCGCCTATCTGCCGATCAGCAAGTTCTCGCCACTCACCGCCGAGCTGATCGAGACCCGTAACCTGTTTGGCCTGCGGCCGCCCCTGCATACCGTGGCGCGCATGCTCAATCCGCTCTCCGCACCGCTGTCGGTCATGGGGGTGTTCCATCCCAACTTTGCCCCGATTCATCAACAGGCCGCCCTGCTGCTGGAGCAGCCCGCTGCCCTGATCTGCAAGGGTGACGGCGGCGAGTTGGAACGTATCCCGGACCGTTCCGTGGAGCTGTTCGGAGTCAGTGACGGCGCAGCCTGGACCACCAGCTGGGAGCGGCTGATGCGTCCCGGTCAACTGGTGAAGCCGGAGCGCCTCAACCTCTATCACTTTATCCAGGTGTGGGAAGGTGAAACAGAGGACAGCTACGGGGAGCAGGCGGTGATCGGCACGCTGGCACTGCTGATCCGGGCACTGGGTCTGGAACTCACGCCGCTTGCGGCACACCAACTGGCGGAGAGCTGGTGGGTGCAGCGCCAGCAGCATCCGCTGCAGGTTCTGGAACGCCCGGCCGCAACCTGCGCCTGTGCGCAGGCGGACAGCCCCCCGGCGGCAACCCCCTTGAGCGGCTGAGTTTCCATGCCAACAAAAAATTAAGGAATCTATCGTGAATACTCTGCTTAACCGCCCCGAACTGCTGGCGGAAATCTGTAGCGCGACGGACGCCGAACAGGGCGTGCCGACCCTGGAACAGAGCCTGCAACGCATTGAACCGAAAATCGGATTGCGACATGTGTTGACCCGGGGCAGCTGGCATCGACCCGGTGGGGTGGTGGATAAGGGATTGACCTCCATCAGCAGCAACCTGCGTCGCTGGGCCGAGCAGGAGTCGGCGGATGATGTGGATACCCTGATCGCCAATTATGCCGATGCCGACTATCTGGTCACCCGTCTGGCCGGCAAGACACACTACTTTACAGCGGTTACCGGTGAGCGACCGGCGGACTTCATCCAGCTGGAGATCGAGCAGTTGCAGGAGGTGGTGGAGCGCCCGCTGGTGATTCCCGACTGGTATCCGGACAGTCTTGAAGAGTTCCTGGAGCCGGTTGATTATCCGCGCCTCAGCCCAACCCCGGTGGGGCCGCCCTTCTATCGATTCCGGCGCGTGACGCCCATCGCCCGACTGCTGGATGAGACAGCTGGCGAGCCGGGTTCATTTACCGCGCTGCGCCGTTTTCTTGATGACTGGGCACAAAGCAGCGCGGTGGAGGGTGGACACTTCTGCCGTCACTGGATACTGGCGTTGCGTGAATACATGGATCGGGACGGTGAGGTGCGCCAGACCGCCACCCCGGTCACCACCTTTAGCGGCAGCCTGCCGGATCTGCCCCCGGGTGAGCGCCTGGGTGGGGCCGAGCTGGCCAATGCCATTCACGCCTATGACCGGGTTGTCGGTTATCCCTTCGCCTGGTTCTTCCATATGCTCAGTCGTCAGGCGGAGAACTATCAGTTGGCCAGGGCGGTGCTACGGGATCTGATGGGAGCGTATGACTACTTGCCGGCACGGGACCTGAAAGTGCTGCGGCAGTGGGAGGCGCGCTCCTACGCCGTGTGATCCGTGGGCGGTTGCCGCGTGGGCATAAACACCATGCCCACCCTACCGGGGAGTTGGGGAATCTGTATGGGTGCCTTGGTCGCAGAACCGCCAATCGTTTTCTGATTGTCGTGTTTGCGACAAAGACAAAATGACGGAAAATCCTTATAAAACAATAAAATAACGAATGGCATGTCGCTTGCAATGGTCTCTGGCAGGGAAGCATAGAGAGCCGTATCAGACCATGAAACAGAAAGATATCGCTGCGCTGCTGGACGAACCGGCCTGCGCCCACAACAAGAAATCCAAATCGGGTTGTGCCAAGCCGAAACCGGGCGCCACTGCTGGTGGTTGTGCCTTTGACGGCGCCCAGATCGCCCTGCTGCCGATCGCCGACGTGGCCCACATCGTCCACGGCTCCATCGCCTGTGCCGGTAGCTCCTGGGATAACCGGGGCACCCGCTCCAGCGGCTCGCGGCTGTTCCGTATCGGTATGACCACGGACCTGACCGAGCAGGATGTGATCATGGGACGGGGTGAAAAGCGCCTGTTCCACTCCATCAAGCAGGCAATCGAGAGCTACCAGCCGGCGGCGGTGTTCGTCTACAACACCTGTGTGCCGGCCCTGATCGGCGATGATGTGGAGGCGGTCTGCAAGGCGGCCACCGAACGCTGGGGCACCCCGGTGGTGCCGGTGGATGCGGCCGGCTTCTATGGCACCAAGAACCTGGGTAACCGGATCGCCGGCGAGACCATGGTGAAATATGTCTGTGGTACCCGTGAACCGGATCCCCTGCCGGCGGCGCAGCAGCGTCCCGGTATTCAGGTGCACGATATCTGCCTGGTCGGCGAATACAACATCGCCGGTGAACTGTGGCATATCCTGCCGCTGCTGGATGAGCTGGGGCTGCGGGTGCTCTGCACCCTGTCCGGCGATGCCCGTTACCGGGAGGTGCAGACCATGCACCGGTCCGAGGTCAATATGATGGTCTGCTCCAAGGCGATGATCAATGTCGCCCGCAAACTGCAGGAGGCCTACGGTACTCCCTGGTTCGAAGGGAGTTTCTACGGTGTGCAGGATGTCTCTCAAGCCCTGCGCGATTTTGCCCGGCGGATTCCGGACCCGGATCTGTACGCCCGAACCGAATTATTGATCGAGCGGGAAGAGGCGCGCATCAGCCGTCAGCTGGCCCCCTGGCGGGAGAAGCTGAAGGGCAAGAAGGTGCTGCTCTATACCGGCGGGGTCAAATCCTGGTCAGTGGTGGCGGCACTGCAGGATCTGGGCATGCAGGTGGTCGCTACCGGCACCAAGAAATCCACTGAAGAGGACAAGGCGCGCATCCGTGAACTGATGGGTGGCGAAGCGCTGATGCTGGAGGACGGCAATCCCCGGGCGCTGCTCGATATTGTGCGGGACCAGCAGGTGGATGTGCTGATCGCCGGTGGACGCAACATGTATACCGCCCTGAAGGCGCGGGTTCCCTTCCTGGATATCAACCAGGAACGGGACTTCGGTTATGCCGGCTATGAGGGGATGCTGGAGCTGGCCCGTCAGCTGGTGGTCACGATCAACAGCCCGATCTGGCAGGCGGTGCGCCGACCCGCGCCCTGGGTGAGCCGGGACCCTTTGTCCAGCGGACAAAGAAAGCCTGTCGAACAAGGAGTCACCCATGGTTGAGATCATCAAACGCAACAAGGCCCTGTCGGTCAGCCCGCTCAAGGCGAGTCAGACCATCGGCGCGGCACTGGCCTTTCTCGGCTTTCGCCGCGCCATTCCCATGCTGCACGGCTCCCAGGGTTGCACCGCGTTCGGCAAGGTGTTCTTCGTGCGCCACTTCCGGGAGCCGATTCCCTTGCAGACCACGGCCATGGACCAGGTAACCACGGTGATGGGTTCCGAGGATAGTGTGGTGGAGGGTCTGCGCACCATCGCCGAGAAGCAGCGGCCCGCACTGATCGGGGTGCCGAGCACCGGGCTGTCGGAGACCCAGGGCAGCGATGTACCGATGGCGGTCAGGCAGTTTCGGCAGCAATATCCCGAGTTCGGGGATACCGCGGTGGTGGCGGTCTCCACCCCCGACTACAGCGGTTGTCTGGAGAGCGGTTTCAGCAAGGCGGTGGAGGCGATTATCCGGGAGTTGGTGCCCGCAGCGGAGGACGCCGGTACTCAACCGGGTCGACGCCGCCACCAGGTCAACGTACTGGTGGGCGCCAGCCTGACCCCCGGTGACCTGGAGGAGTTGAAGGAGATAATCGAGGCGTTTGGCCTGCGTCCGGTGGTGCTGCCGGATCTCTCTGACTCCCTGGATGGACACCTGGATGCAGCCGATTTTTCGCCCCTGACCATCGGTGGCAGCGAGCTTTCCGAGTTGCAGACCCTGGGGGATGGGGTGGCCACCCTGGTGATCGGTCGTTCGATGGAGAAGGCGGCCGACCTGCTGCAGCAGCGCACGGGAGTGCCCGATTACCGGTTTGATCATCTGATGGGACTGGAGGCGGTGGACGCCCTGGTGGACACCCTGCAAACCATCTCCGCCGAGCCGGTCCCGCCAAAGCTGGAGCGCCAGCGCGCCCAGTTGCAGGACGCCATGCTCGACTGCCATTTCATGCTCGGACTGTCCCGCTTTGCGGTGGCGGCCGATCCTGATCTGTTGACCGCCTTCAGCCAGTTACTGGCCGGGGTCGGTGCGGAAATCGTGGCGGCGGTTTCACCGGTCAATGCACCGGTACTGAAACAGGTGACGGCCTCCACGGTGAAGATCGGTGATCTGGAGGATCTGGAACAGCTGGCGCGCAGCGGTGCTGCCGAAGTGCTGATCTGTAACTCCCACGGTGCGGAGAGCGCCGCCCGGTTGGGCATTCCCCTGTTGCGGGCCGGCTTCCCCCAATACGACACTCTGGGTGGCTACCAGAAGACCTGGATCGGCTATCGCGGCACGCGGCAGAGCCTGTTTGACCTGGCCAATATGCTGTTGTCCCTGGAGAAAGGGGAGATCCATCCCTATCACTCCATCTATTCACAAAAACCGGAGGTGGCCCATGACGCTACAGCGGCGACTGCAGCTGGTGGGTAACAACAGCGATACCCAGTGGATTGACACGGCCCTGAAAGTGGCCTTTGCCACCGGCGACATGAGTCATGTTGACCAGCACTTCGGGGCGGCCCGGTCGTTTGCCATCTATGCGGTGAATCAGCAGCACGCCTGCCTGGTGTCGGCCTGTGAATTCGGTGAACTGGACATGGACGGGAACGAGGACAAGCTGGCGGAGAAGATAGCGGCGCTGGATGGCTGTATCGCCGTCTACAGCCAGGCGGTCGGTGCCTCGGCCATCGGTCAACTCAAGGCCCGGGGCATCCAGCCGGTCAAGGTATCCCCCGGTGCGGTGATCAGTGAGCTGGTGGAATCCCTGCAGGAGGAGTTGCGTCAGGGGCCGGGCAGTTGGCTGGCCAAGGCTATCGCCAGCACCCTGCCGGCGGACCCGAACCGGTTTGATGTGATGGAGAACGAGGGCTGGGAGGAGTAGACCGGCCCCGGGACAAGTGATGACGATGATAGAGCAGACCGGCATTGTGATAGATACGGACGCGACCAGTCTGTGGGTGGAGACCCGCGCCGTCAGTGGCTGTTCCAGCTGCAGCAGTGCTGCCGGCAGTTGCAGTACCGCGGCGGTGTCGAAACTGTTTGCCGAACGGCGGGTCCGTTTGCGGCTGCCCAACAGCCTGGCCGCCCGAACCGGCGACCGGGTGGTAGTTGGGGTGCCGGAGGCGGTACTGGTGCGGGCCGCCCTGTGGGCCTATCTGCTGCCCCTGCTGCTGTTAATCGGTGCCGCCTGGACTGCACAGCAGCTGGGTGGCAGCGAGTTGATACAGGGCTCGGCGGCATTGGTCGGGCTGGTGGCCGGTTTTATCTGGCTGCGCAGGATCAATCGGGGGACGGGCGGCCAGGACCCGATCCAGCCCCGACTGTTACGTTTTGCGGGTCAGGTAACGGCATTGAGCGTGCCGGCGCCATCCCGTCCGGACAGCAGCACAACGGTTTGAATCACAGATAAATCTTGAATGACAGGAGCAGAGAAAATGAGCGAAGCGGTATTGGCTATCAGTAGCGAGGATCCGGTCCTGGAGACCGACTTTGCCAAGGAGATGGTGCGCCAGATGCGTGCCATCGACACCTACGGCACCTACGACAACTGGCCGGTGGAAAAAATTCTTGAGCCTTTTGTTCTGACCAAGGAGAAGAAGCGGGAGATCCCGGTGGTGGGTGATCCGGACGAAATTGTTATGGCCCGGGTGCGGGCATTTTACAACGCCATCTCGGCCCTGATTGAGAAAGAGTGCGGCCTGATGGCAGTACCCATGCTTAACCTGACCCACGAAGGGTTCGGTCGCGCCGTGATCACCGTCGGCAAGCTGGTGGTGATGGACAAGACACTGCGGGATGTACACCGGTTCGGTTTTCCCTCTTTGTCGAAAATGAAAGACGAGGGCGACAAGCTGCTGGCGGTGGCCCTGGAGATTATCGGCCTGTACCCGAAAGTGGCCGGCCTTTAGTGGCGCAGGGCCGGGATTGCCCTCCCGGCCATGAAGATCAGAGGAGAAATCGGATGAGTCCGGAAGAGTTGAAAGGTATGCAGAAAGCCGTCCGAAGGGCGAAACGCATTGCCACCGAGCGGGCCGGGGAATTGCACGATCTGGTGGAGGATCGGCTGCCCGCCGCCTACCAGGATATACCGGCCCTGGCCCAGGCGACTTACGATGCCTGCAAGGCCTGGGACGAGGCGAATGCCGCCCTGGCGGCGCTGGAAGCGGAATCGAGTTGAGGAGTTCACGATGCAACTGATAACTGGAGTTACCCGGGGTGGGGAGCCCTACACCCCGGCTTTCGTGATGGCGATCGAGCAGGCCAACTGTATCGGCTGCGGACGCTGCTTCAAAGTGTGCCCCCGGGAGGTGTTCGACCTGGTGGAACGGGAAGCGCTGGATGGCCTGGAGGCGGACGATTACGACGACGATGATTATGGGGATGACGATGACGGCTTCTCCGATGATACGGCCATGGTGATGAGTCTGAAAAACAGCCTGGATTGCATCGGCTGCGGCTCCTGTGCCCGGATCTGCCCGAAGAACTGTTTCACCCATGAGGCGCAGCCCCTGCAGGCTTGAGGAAAAGAGCATGGCAAAACCGGAAAAGCATGTATTCATCTGTACCCAGAACCGCCCCCTGGGCCATCCCCGGCCCGCCTGTGGCCAGAAAAACTGCGGCGAGGTGGCGGATGAGTTTTTCTGGCATCTGCAGCAGCGGCAGTTGTTCGACAAGGTCCGGGTGACTACCGCTGGCTGTCTTGGCCCCTGCGGTGAAGGCCCGTCGGTACTGGTCTATCCGGAAGGTGTGATGTATGGCGGCGTACGCAAGGAGGACGTGGCGGTGATTTTCGATGAGCACCTGGAGAACGATCAGCCGGTTGATCGTCTGCGGGTCCCAGCGGAGTTCTGGGGATAGGGCAAGGTGTCCAACTCATCCTCTAAATTGCCGGAACTGGCGCCGGTGGGCGGCATGAGCGCGGCTGTTTCATCCCGTTATGAGGCACTGCGTGAACTGTCCGGGCAGATCCATGATCGGTTGGGGGATGAACTGTGGCGCCACGGTTTCGCCTCCGACCAGATCACCCTGCTGCCGCCGCCGCTGGCCAACTACGGCCTGGATAGGGACAGCTTCACGGGTGCCCCGGCGCTGGTGGGGCGCTGGCTGGACAGCCAGGGTCGCCGCCGGGGCAGCCTGGTTTTTCATGCCGACGGCAGTTTCTTCGTGGAGCAGGACATCCTCCAGCCCCATCCCCGCAGACCGGGCTGGTTCGTGGAGGCCATTACCGCCTGGGGACGGGAGTTGACCATCCAGACCGAACTCCGACTGCTGCCCATGCCGGAGTAGTCTCTCCCCCGCTGGAGGCCGCACATCCTGTGCGCCCCATGTTAAAAGTTTCCCCCTGTCAGCCCGGTTCATCCAGCCTTTCCGACACCCTTCAATCCCCGCTGCATTGTCGTGATTGCGACAATCCCTACAGTCCGCAGAATCTGAAAATAACTATAAAAATCAATGGCTAATGTTTTTTTATTGGCGTGGCACAGCCCTTGCAACCGCTCTTTCTGAAGCGAAACCAAACACATTTGTCACGGGAGTTTGCCATGTTGACACTGACGGAAAGTGCCCAGAAGGCCATAGGCCGTTTTATCAAAGGTTCCGATAGTCCGGTAGCGGGATTGCGCATCGCGGTTACCGGGGGTGGTTGTTCGGGGATGCAGTACGGCATGACCCTGGAAGCGTCCCGGAGTCCTGAGGACACCGTGGTGGAGTCGGGCGGGCTGAAGATCTTTGTCGATCCCTACAGTGCGCCCCTGTTGCAGGGTGTGACGGTGGATTTCGTCGACAGCATGGAGGGTAGCGGCTTCCGCTTCGACAACCCCAACGCCAGTGCCAGCTGCGGTTGTGGCAACTCATTTTCAGCCTGATGCATCGGGAGAACAGTCATGTGGGATTATTCAGAAACAGTTCAGGAACATTTCTTCAATCCGCGTAATGCCGGTGCCGTGGAAGAGGCCAACGCGGTGGGTGATGTGGGCTCCCTCTCCTGCGGTGACGCCCTGCGCCTGACCCTGCGGGTCGATCCGGAGACCGAGACCATTCTGGATGCCGGCTTTCAGACCTTTGGTTGTGGTTCGGCCATCGCTTCCAGCTCGGCACTGACCGAGATCATCAAGGGGATGAGCCTGGAGGAGGCCCTCAAGGTCAGCAACCAGGATATTGCCGACTATCTGGACGGCTTGCCGCCGGAGAAGATGCACTGCTCGGTGATGGGCCGCGAGGCGTTGCAGGCGGCGGTGGCCAACTATCGGGGTGAAGAGTGGTCGGACGACCACGAAGAGGGCGCCCTGATCTGTAAGTGTTTCGCCATCGACGCAGTGATGATCGAAGAGACGGTGCGGGCCAACGGGCTGCGCACCGTGGAAGAGGTGACCAACTACACCAAGGCGGGGGGCGGCTGCTCCTCCTGCCATGAGGGTATCGAGGAGATACTGGGCCGGGTGCTGGCCGAACAGGGCGAACAGTTCGATGTCAACGCGGTGGCCCCGAAGCGTCAGCCCTCCGGCAGCGGACTGACCAACCTGCAGCGTATCCGTCGTATCGAGGAGCTGCTGGAGGAGATTCGCCCCAACCTGCAGCGGGATCATGGCGATGTAGAGCTGGTGGAAGTGGATGGTCGTCACATCTACGTGAAGATGACCGGCGCCTGCGCCGGCTGCCAGATGGCGGCCACCACCCTGGGGGGGATTCAGCAGCACCTGGCCGAGGGACTCAGTGAATTTATCCTGGTGCTACCGGCTGAAGAGCTGGCCCGCCGGGCAAGCGTGGGGGCCTGAATCATGGAAAAGGGAATCTATCTGGATAACAACG
The DNA here is from genome assembly GCF_001007875.1 of Sedimenticola thiotaurini. Taxonomy (NCBI): domain Bacteria; kingdom Pseudomonadati; phylum Pseudomonadota; class Gammaproteobacteria; order Chromatiales; family Sedimenticolaceae; genus Sedimenticola; species Sedimenticola thiotaurini. The sequence goes on from NZ_CP011412.1 coordinate 3,625,069, forward strand.
CCACCACCCAGGTGGCACCCGAGGTGGTTGAGGCGATGCTGCCCTATTTCACCGAGCAGTTCGGTAATCCCTCCTCGTTGCACCAGTTCGGCAACCAGGTTGGACGGGCGCTGAAAAAGGCGCGCCGGCAGGTGCAAGCGCTGCTGGGTGCGGAGCATGACTCGGAGATCATCTTCACCTCCTGCGGTACCGAATCGGACTCCACTGCCATCCTCTCCGCGTTGCGGGCGCAGCCGGAGCGGCGCGAGATCATCACCACCGTGGTGGAGCATCCAGCGGTACTGACGCTCTGCAACTACCTGGAGAAAGATGGTTACAAGGTCCACTACCTGGAGGTGGACAAGCGCGGCCGGCTGGATATGCAGACCTACGCCAGGCTGCTGTCAGACAAGGTGGCGGTGGTCTCGGTGATGTGGGCCAACAACGAGAGCGGCACCCTGTTCCCGGTGCTGGAGATGGCGGAGATGGCCCGGGCCGCCGGGGTGATGTTCCATACCGACGCGGTGCAGGCGGTGGGGAAACTGCCCATCAATCTGAAAGAGAGCGCCATCGACATGCTCTCCCTGTCGGGGCACAAGCTGCACGCCCCCAAGGGGATTGGCGTGTTGTACCTGCGCCGTGGCGTACGCTTTCGGCCATTGCTGCGGGGTGGTCATCAGGAGCGGGGCAGACGCGCCGGTACGGAAAACGCTGCCTCCATCGTGGCACTCGGCAAGGCGTGTGAAATGGCCGCCGAGTCGCTGGATTACGAGAAGCGTTACGTCAAGGCGATGCGGGATCGTCTGGAGCAGGGCATTCTGGAGCAGGTGCCGTACTGCTTTGTTACCGGCGATCCCAACAACCGGTTGCCCAATACCTGCAATATCGCCTTTGAATATATCGAGGGCGAGGCGATTCTGCTGCTGCTGAACAAGCTGGGTATCGCCGCCTCCAGCGGCTCTGCCTGCACCTCCGGCTCACTGGAACCCTCCCATGTGATGCGGGCCATGGATATACCCTTCACTGCGGCCCACGGCTCGGTACGTTTCTCCCTCTCCCGCTACAACACCATGGAGGAGGTGGAGCGGGTCATCGCGGCGGTACCGCCGATTGTGGAGCGGCTGCGTAAACTGTCGCCCTACTGGAATGGTGACGCCCCGGCGGAAGGGCCGGAGCTGGCCTTTGCCCCGAGCTATGGCTGAATATTCCGGTATCCGACCGTTGCCCATGGTCGGATAACCGGTCCCGAATGGGTCCTCCTTGCCGCAATCTGATTGCGGCTTTTTTTTTGCCACATCGGCCGGCTGCTTGGCGGGGCAGTGGGGGGATTGACTAACACCTATTCCCCTTTGTCCGGTTTGCGACAATCGCCCGTAACGCGACATTCAATTTTTCCGACCGGGAAAGCTATCTTATTGAAAATCAGCGATTATTCCTGCTGGCACACAGTTTGCTCCAGTCTTTGACAGAAACGGTTATTCAGCAACAGGCGGAGCGCAATGATCACCATTAACGACACCACCCTGCGCGACGGCGAACAGTCTGCCGGCGTCGCCTTCACCCTGGAGGAGAAACTGGCCATCGCCTGTGCGTTGGATGGACTCGGGGTGCCGGAACTGGAAGTGGGTATACCGGCCATGGGGGTGGAGGAGCGTGAATCGATCCGTGTGGTGGCCGGCGCGATGCAGCAGGCGCAGCTGATGGTCTGGTGTCGCATGCAGAGCCGGGACATCGCCCGCTGCCGGGACCTGGGCGTCCAGCGGGTCGATCTCTCCATTCCGGTTTCCGATCAGCAGATCTACCACAAGCTCAATCGCAGCCGTGACTGGTTATTGAAGCAGATCGAACGCTGTGTCGGCGAGGCGCTGGAACTGGGCCTGGAGGTGTGCGTGGGTGGCGAGGACGCTTCGCGGGCCGATCCGGAGTTTCTCTGGCAGGTGGTGGAGATGGCCGAACAGGCCGGCGCGGCCCGGTTCCGCTTTGCCGACACCGTCGGCATCATGGAGCCGTTCCGGGTGCATGAGAGCATCGGCGACTTGCGCCGTATCTGCGACCTGGAGATCGAGATGCACGCCCACGACGACCTGGGTCTGGCCACCGCCAATACCCTGGCGGCGATCCGGGCCGGTGCCACCCACGTTAACACCACCGTACATGGACTGGGTGAACGGGCCGGTAACGCCCCGCTGGAGGAGGTGTTGATGGGACTGCGGCGCTTCTTCGGCCAGGGTCTGGAGATCGACATGACCCATTTCCCCGCTGTCTCCGAGCTGGTGGAGCAGGCCTCCGGTCGCAGCGTCGGCTGGCACAAGAGTCTGGTGGGGGCCGGGGTATTCACCCATGAGGCGGGTATCCACGTGGATGGCTTGATGAAGGACCGGCTCAATTACCAGGGCGTTGATCCGGCGGAACTGGGCCGTGAACACCGGATTGTGCTGGGCAAGCACTCCGGCAGTCATGCCGTGATCCAGGCCTATGCCGATATGAATATACAGCTGACCCGCCAGCAGGCCGGATTCCTGCTGCAGCGGGTCAGGCACTACACCACCCTGCATAAGCGCCCCCCCGCCGACCAGGAGCTGCGTCAGTTCTATCTGGAGGTCAACCTGGATCTTAACCGGCCCGAACGGGTAGGGAGACCGCAATGAACGGTGGCACGGAACTGATCCACCCAGCGCTTGGTCAGCGGTCGGAAGCGTCGCTCTGGCGCACTATCCGGGAGGATATCGGCTGCACCTTTGACCGGGACCCGGCCGCCCGCACCCGGCTGGAGGTCATCACCACCTATCCGGGCATTCACGCCATTCTGCTCTATCGCGTGGCCCATCGGCTGTGGCGGCGTGGCTGGCGCTACCTGCCCCGGCTGATCAGTTACCTGGGGCGGATCTGGACCGGTATCGATATCCATCCGGGGGCCCGGATCGGTCGGCGCTTCTTTATCGATCACGGGGCCGGGGTGGTGATCGGCGAGACCGCCGAAGTGGGGGATGATGTGACCCTCTATCACGGCGTCACCCTGGGCGGGGTCTCCTGGAACCGGGGTAAGCGTCACCCCACCCTGGGTAACCAGGTGGTGGTGGGGGCCGGGGCCAAGATTCTCGGACCCATCCAGATCGGCAACCAGGCCCGGGTCGGCGCCAACTCGGTGGTGATCGCCTCGGTGCCGGATGGCCGGACCGTGGTGGGGATTCCGGGCAAGCTGGTGAATCCGACCCGGGTGTCCGATGCACCAACCGGCGCCATCGACCTGAACCATCACCTGATTCCCGATCCGTTGGCGGATGCGGTCAATTGCCTGCTGGAACGGATCCGCAATCTGGAGCAGCAGGTAGGTACCCACGATGCCCTGTTGAGCGGCAGCCAGCCGGACTACGAATGCCTGGTGTGCAACGCAAAACAGGTTTGTGAAACCTCGGGCGCTGACTCAAGGAGATGATCATGGATATGCAGGATTTTGAAGCGGGAGACCTCTATTTCGACGAACCCTTGTCGGGTGAGGTGCAGCAGTGCCTGGCCAGCGCTGCCGAACAGTATACCGAGGGCGCCGCCGAACGCTCCCTGATGCGGGCCTACTTTCTGGAGCCGGAGCATCCGGTGGTGCTGGTGGCCCTGTACCGCTATTTCTACTACCAGCACCGGCTGGAGGAGGCCCTGATGGTGGCGGAACGGGTCATCGGGGTTTTCGCCCGGCGGCTCAAGTTGCCAGAGAACTGGCGGGAGATCAACGAGATGTGTATCGGCGGTGGGGTGATGATCTCCATGGTGCTGATCCGTTTTTACCTGCTGGCACTGAAGGCTGCCGGCTATCTTGAACTGCGGCTGGGTTACTACGATTCGGCCATCGAACGGCTGGGCAAGGTGGCGGAGATCGACAGCCGGGACCGCCTGGGCGCCAGAAGCCTGCTCAATATCGCCCGTGATGTGCTGGGGGAGCGGATGCAGCAATCCCGCCTCGGTGCCATCTGATCGGCATTTGGCAATCGGTTTTCAATTTCAGTCGGGAGACTAAGCAATGAGTGACAGCGAATTTGATCTGGACCTGGATGAACTCAGCAGTGCCGAGGATTTCCTGGAGTATTTCGGGGTCGCTTACGACCCGGCGGTGGTGCACGTGAACCGGCTGCATATTCTGCAACGGTTCCACGACTACCTGGATGGGGTGGCAGAGATGCCGCTGGATGATGAAGCGCGACGCGCCCTGTATGCGCAGCAACTGAGTCGCGCCTACGACGATTTTGTGGCGTCCGATGCCCGCACGGAAAAGGTGTTCAAGGTGTTCCGCCAGCTTGAACCCTTCAGCGTGGAAGTGCCGCTGACTGAGCTGTTCAAGGATGGAGTACAACATGCGACCGAGATTTGAATATGGCCAGGCGGTGCGGGTGGTGCGCAACCTGCGCAACGATGGCACCTATCCCGGCGAACCGACCGGCCGCCTGCTGGTGCGCCGGGGTAGCATCGGCTACGTGCGCGACGTGGGTACTTTTCTGCAGGACCAGATCGTCTACTCGGTGGACTTTATCGACAGTCAGCGCATGGTGGGGTGCCGGGAGCCGGAGCTGCAGCTGGCCAGTGATCCCTGGGTGGAGACCCGTTACGAGTTCAGGGACAAGGTGACGCCCCGCATACCCCTGGCCCTGCGGGGTGAAGTGATCGCCGAGCCGGGCGATCCCGGTGAAGTGGAGAAGGTGCTGCGCGACCACGCCGACGGGCCTGCCTACCATGTGCGTTTCAGCGGACGCACCCTGCAGGTGCCGGAGAGTGCACTCGATTTTCTGGCCGGCAATGTCGGGGAGGCGGGATGAACGGTCCCGCATTCAACTACCACCTGTTGCGCAGCGCGTTGAGCCTGTTCAGCAAGAACCTGGCCGAGCTGGATCGGGCAGAGTATCGCCAGGTCCGTGACCAGGCGCTGAAGAGTTTTGAACTGGAGACGCGGGTACTGGCTACTGACGAGGCCCGGGATCTGGTAATCCCCGAGAAACTGCTGGATGCATCGCTGCAACGGTTGTCGTCACGCTACGCTGACCGGGACGAGTTTCTCCAGGACCTGAAGATAAACAGCCTGGACGAGGCCGGGCTGCGGGTGGCCCTGCATCGGGAGTTGCTGTTCGACGCCGTCCTGCAACGGGTCGCGGCAGACTGTCCACCGGTAAGCGATGTGGATATCGGCCTGTTCTACGAGATGCATCGTGATCGATTCGAAACGCCGGAGCTGCGGGTGGCCCGCCATATCCTGATCACCGTGAATCCCGATTTTCCGGACAACACCCGCACCGCCGCCAAGGCGCGGATGGAGCAGGTGGTGGAAAAACTAGCCGGCCGGGTGAACCGGTTTGCCGATTTTGCCAAGCGCTTCTCCGAGTGCCCGACCGCCATGGAGGGCGGGGCGTTGGGTGATGTGAAGCCGGGACAGCTGTACGCGGAACTGGACGCCCTGCTGTTCAGCATGCAGGCCGGCGAGATCAGCCCGATTGTGGAGTCGGAGATGGGGTTTCATATTCTCCTGTGTGAACGGATCAAGCCGGGTAAACGCATGTCGTTGACCAAGGCAACACCGCGCATCCGCAGCCTGTTGCAGGAGCGCCAGCAGCGTAATCGCCAGAAAGCCTGGCTGGAGACCTTGCCGCAGCGAACCGAACTGCTGCTGACAGATTGCGGCTGAGACCGGCAGCGGACGCTACATCGGCACACTTCCGGCGACCTGCAATCCGGTTGCGGTCGTCCAAAACCACGGCAGTGCCGGCACTGCCCAGCGAGGGGATTCCCGTGAGTCAGAAGAAAGCACACTGCTCGTTTTGTGGTCAGGAACAGAGTCCGGACCTGCCCCTGATTGCCGGTGAAGAGGGGCATATCTGTGAAGAGTGTGTGCGCCTGGCCTCCCAGGTGGTGGGCAGTTGGGGACGCAAGCGGGCGGCTGCCAAGCCGCTGCAGAATCTGCTCAAACCGGTTGAACTGAAGGCGCAACTGGATCGTTATATCATCGGTCAGGATCATGCCAAGGAGACCCTGGCGGTGGCGGTCTACAACCACTTCAAACGGTTGAGCATGGATCAGGCCAATCCCAAGATGCAGCTCTGCACGCAGGAGGTGGAGATCGAGAAATCCAACATCCTGCTGCTGGGGCCTTCCGGTACCGGCAAGACCCTGCTTGCCAGCACCCTGGCCCGGATCGTGGGCGTGCCCATCGTGATTGCAGATGCCACCACCCTGACCCAGGCCGGTTACGTGGGAGACGACGTGGAGAGTATTCTGGCTCGGCTGGTGGACAGTGCCGAGGGCAACCTGGAGCTGGCGGAGTGGGGTATTGTTTATATTGACGAAATCGACAAGCTGGCCCGTGTGGGTGAATCGTCCCACGGAACCCGGGACGTGTCGGGTGAAGGGGTGCAACAGGCACTGTTGAAGCTGGTGGAAGGGGCGCGGGTCAAACTGAGTGCCAAGGGTGCCAAGGGGCAGGGCAACGATCTGCTGCTGGATACCCGTAATATCCTGTTCATTGCCGGCGGCGCCTTCGCCGGCATGGAAGGGTTGCTGGAGAAACGGCTGGCCGTCGGTGCCGGTGGGATCGGCTTCCACGCCGAACCGGTAGTGCCGGGCAGCGATCACGATCCCCTACGACTGTTCGAGCAGGTGGAGCCGGACGACCTGCGCCATTTCGGACTGATACCCGAATTTATCGGCCGCTTTCCCATCATCACCGCGCTGCATGCCCTGGATGAGGAGGCGCTGTTGCGCATTCTTACCGAACCCCGCAACGCCCTGGTCCGCCAGTACCAGCGGCTGTTCCAACTTGAAGGGGTGGAGCTGACCATTACCGAGGAGGCGCTGCGTCAGATCGCACGCCAGGCTATCGAGCGGGGTACCGGTGCCCGGGGACTGCGGGCGGTACTGGAGGGGTTGTTGCGCAGAACCATGTATGAGATCCCTTCCATTGAAGGGGCTACCGGTTGTGTGTTGGATGCGGATGTGGTGCTGGGGACCGGGACTGTAACCATCCTACCGGAGGGGGAGGCGAGCAAGATGAATGAGGCCAGTGGTTAATCGTTAAAGCGCTTACCCGGTTGCCTGAGCACGTTGGATGCGCTTATCGGTCAAATTCACCCTGCCTCCCAGGGGCCATGACTCTGATCCCATTGATCCTCTGTGCCCAGTTCAACCGGTTCCTGCTTCTCCCTTTTAATGCTGGTTTTTAAGCCAATTAGCCACGGCTTCAACCAACGCATCCTCGCGGTTTTCGAATTTGTGATTTGCGCCAGAAATACTCACCTGGGCATAAGTATCTGAAACCATGTCCTCTCTTTGGGATGCGGCCTTGGAGTCTTTTCCATTTTTGCCACCCCATATGTCCAACACAGGCAGATCGACCTTTTTCAGGGTTTGTTTGCAGGCTAATGGATACCCACCATTGTTTCTACAGCCAGCGACCATTAAACCAGCCAGGTCAGAATTTTGATTTTCCGCAACAAAAGCACTTGCCATTCGGGCGCCCATGCTGTGACCAAACAGGTAAATTTGCGTCACACCTTTCTCTTTCAGAAATTGGATCGCCTCTTTGATTGTGTTGTAAGCCTTGGGAAAGCCATCCGCATACTCTTTCCAGTCGCCATACCCTGTTGGCATTTGAAGTGAAATGGTGTGATAGCCAAGTTCCTCGTGTATCCCTTTACGCACGGGATCAACCACAAGCCATGTTGGGTGTTGTCCTTTGCCGTGGGCAAGAATCAATCCGAATGTGCTGCTTTTACCGTCCAGGTACACTGAACCATCTGGCTGGCCGGCGAAGGTGCCGGACGCAATGAACAGCCAAAAACAAAACAGCAGCAACGAGTATTTTTTCATTATTTTTCCTCTGGTGGTAAGAAACAGGCTATTCGAGTTTAACGCATCAATTAGCCGATGCGTTAGCACTCAAAAGGGCTCTGACCCCTTTTCTTTGAAGCGTTCAACCTGGATTACGTACTGCATATCTTCCAAGATCAATGACTCTGACCCTATTGATCCCGACCATTCATGCCTGACCGTCAGGTTGGATCGGTGGGAAGGTTGGCCTGCTATGGCTAACAGGTTTCACTGAACCCGAATGGGTGATAGGCCACAATCAATGGCATCGAGTCATTAATTCGACAATAAAGCGTGCTCACCCCTTGTTGACTGTTTCTCTCACAGGGGCATCGGAGCGTTTATCTCGGATTAGCGCCTGCATGCCTTCAATGGCCAGGACCATGACCCCATTGATGCGCGCGAACGGCCTTGATATGCGTAAGACTAAGTATCAGTAGCACAAAAAAGTCCGCCAGCCGAAGCTGGCGGACACACAATAAACGTTCCCTTAGATGTTATTGGCGATAAAATGGCACGCCACCGATATTCAAAACATTCTCGGCAAAACTACAGGCTACGGTGCCACTGGCCGGTTTCGCCTTGTAGGTGACTTTACCTGTTTCCTGGTGGGTGTACTCCAGGTCACTGGTGTAATTGAAAGTGATATTTCTACCCGATGCACTCCAATTATATTTAACACGGGAGGTATAGGCCTCCCCACCTACAGACTTTTGCACGAAGTTACCTGTACCGTTGGAGTTTAATATCACGGTTTGATCGCGCCCACTGCTTACCCAGGTGCCAGAAATATCTTGTGAACAGCTAAGGTTTGCTGGTTTACCACTCTTCTTCCCCTCTTTTGACTCAATTTTCTCAAGCTGCTTCACCATATCATACATGCTTTGTGGGACCTGCCCGCCCATTTGCTCTATCTGGCGAATCTGATCTTTCATCATGGTCAACTGGGCGCTGTCTGCAACTGCTTGTCCTATAGATACCAGCCCCAAAATTAGCGATGCTGATATTCCCCGTGTGTAGACAAACAAATTATTATTTTTCATTTTCTCCTCCAGTTAGAAGATTCCAGAAACTAAAACCACTAACTTTTTGTTATTTTTAGAGTGCTTTTATGCTCTAAATATGTGGCAAAAAAATTATCCATATCTGCAACTAACTGTAAATATGTTCTCCAGTATGGAGCTCGACTTTTTTGTGTAATTCCAGGTTAAGTAAAGTACTGAACATCGGAAAAACAGTGGGGTGTGACGAATGGTTAAACAGCTTTGGGGGAGTGTTATTTCTATCTGCTTTTTAACATTACCGAAGCGTTTAGTCCGAATTATGTCCTGCGTACCCGATAAGACCAATGACTCTGATCCCATTGATCCTCGAAACGCCAGAGTGATCGTCTTGTTGTACAGGGCACCTTTCGCTTTGTTAACTCCAATCTGCCGGGTCCGTATTGAAACCTGATTCGCGTACTTTTCGCAGCTCGCTGAAAATGTGTGGTAATCTTGCAAATACCATTTGCGTCAAATGGGCAAACAGCGGCAACGTCAAATTTATTTTCATGCCTTCCTGCCATTCCTGCCATGTGGACTTACGGATGCGCTTTTGTTTGCGAAGATAGATCTGCTGATTGCTGAAATCTAGGTAGTTGTAGATGGCCTCTTTCGCCATCTCCTTCTCGTGTTTGGTAACGTCCTCACCGATCAGCGCCTTCAGTGGGATTGATCGCATTAATTCCCGATACTCCCTGTTTAAGGAATCTTCGAAGGAAGTCTTTGTTTGCTCAGCATTACGACGGATCTGCCAAGCAGCAATGCCTACGCCGATCGCAGTGGCTACAGAGGCAATGATTCTTGCGTATTCGTATATTTCCATTTTTGCTCGGTTAATCAACGGTGTCGGAATAATTGATGTTACAAACAAGGGAGCTGTATTGGTGGTTGACTATTTCTTTGACGACTCCATCGAAGCATTCACCTTGAAAATCAATGGGGTCGGAGTCATTGATTTCACAAATAAGGGTACTGCACCAGTGGTTCACTAGTCCTTTGACAGCGTCACAGAAGCGTTCAACCCGGATTACCTCCTGCATACCCTCCAAGATCAATGATTCTGACCCCATTGATCTATGCTGCCGCAAAAATAGGTGGCGGGTCAAACGATCCCTGCAGCGATTTATTCGGCGCCATCTTCACTGCGCCTCCCGAAACGACTGGTACCGCTGCTCAAGAGCGTCCTTATCGGGCCGCAAGTGCTCCCTGCGGGGCACATTGATCTTACTCCCATGCATTTCCTGCAGCCCAAACCGGAGCATCGGGCCATCCACCTCCTCGAGAATATCCTGTCGAATCTCAACGACGTAGTCGGGCCGTATGCCGAGGATGTTCTGATCGAACGCGGCATGGTGCAACTTGCAGAGGGAGACGCCGTTTGTGACCACTGGCTCACTGTCCGGATCGGAGTCAGGCGTGATGTGTGCCGCCTCAAGCAAGGTGACATGTCGGAGCCGACACAGTGCGCACTGCTCCCGATATGCTGCCAGGACTCGCTCCCGGAACAGGCGTTGATGTAGACGTACCTTTACTGCAGAAGTGATGTACCGGCGCCGAGCATCCGAACCGTCATCCGCGGCCCAGTTCTCCATCGGCACTGACAGAGATGCCTTGTCGTCTACTGCAACGGTTACATGGAGCCCTTGAGGGTCATCACCAACGATGTATGCGGGCCAAGCAGCTACATATCGCCCAGGTACGACACCATGGAAGTACACCAACGGCTTTCTCTGTATCATCGCTGCACGAAGCCGCACATTGTCGTGGTGCTGAGGATCGGTCCCACGATATCGATACCGCACCATGCCTTCGGATGTGAATGAATCGTCGTATGGGCTATTCGGTGCGGTAGTTATAGAAAGTGGTAGCTCCAAAATCCTTGGCTTGAATATTCCCTGAGGCCCAAGAAGTGGAACCCGTTCGCCACGAAACTGAATTCCTTCCCGAAGAGGACCAATCGGCAAGACATCGCCATGTCGATCTGTCAGCTCGCCGAGGAACTCGAACACTTGATTCCTGATAAGATAATCCAGATCCGACGAAATCAATGCTTCAATCTCCTACAACCGCTCGGTAGGCGCCGAACGCCTTGCTCACCGGAAAATTTGGAAATCAATGGGGTCGGAGTCATTGATTATTACAAATAAGAGCGCTGCACCAGTAGTTGACTGTTCCTTTGACAGCGTCATTGAAGCGTTCTATCTGGATTACGTCCTGCATATTTTCCAAGATCAATGACTCTGACCCCATTGAATCCGTTAACTGTTCTTTTGACAGGATCATCGAAACGTTTTACCTGAATTATGTCCCGCATAGCCGACTAGACCAATGACTCTGACCCTATTGATCCAGAGAGCTGTGCGAGCGGTGAACTGTTCTTTTGACAGGATCATCGAAGCGTTTTACCTGAATTATGTCCAGCATAGCCGACTAGACCAATGACTCTGACCCTATTGATCCTTCAGATTGCCCATCTCCATGCTTAACGATTTTTCTGACATCCTTTCGAGTCTCCGTTCTTTATTTAAAACCTAACGCCGCCAACACAGGTCAACCGACAGCGAGATACAGCCCAATGCGGTTTTTTGCATTGGGCGATTGTGCTTGGCCTTATTATATTTAGGGATAATCTACGCCACCATTTGGCTGTTTACAGCTAGTAATGCGCTTGAATGAAAGCGACCACCCTTTAATAAAACCATACTTTTTTAATGCGAGGATACTGTACTCTGAGCACGTTGGTTCATATAAGCATGAATCACGCAACCTCTGAGGCGCGATTACCCGATAAAGAAGAATCAACTTTATAGACAACCAAACCAACATTACTTTTCCTTTCGGAAAGTGATGACGTAGTAACTGCTATTTTCTGCTTTCTTGCCGCTTAGGGCATCCATGCAGCCGGGCTGAACTTGAACACCAATACTATCTACACGCTGAAACTCCCAACCTTCGGATGCGTACTTATTGACCACATTCTCTAAGTACGCGGCAGCTTCGTTTCCTTTATGGGTTTTCATTTGAACAGCGATATTTGGTGGGATTTGGACCATTTTGTATTCGAACATCAATTTATCTCCATGTGATGATGCTTAGTGAAATATAACGCCTCAATAACCGGCGCAGCTTTGCTGCGTCCGGCGCCGAAGGCGCGTAGTTAATTGACTTGTTGAGCGAATTCACGGTGCCAACTCGAATGCAGATGCTTCAATTGCACGCAGATTGCCAACCTGATATTCCTCGATATTGCTTTGATTTAGGCGATTTGCGTGGACAACGCAGTACCGTTCATAAAACTCATCGAATCCATCTTCTCTGGCTATTACATGGACATCTCTGACGTATTCGAGATAGTTTTCGATATTCGACATGTCATAGTTGCCGTTGGGCAAGCCTCTGAACGCTTGTATTTTGCTATCCCAGATTGGGAATACATTTGGGTTTATGAAATGGAGGAACTTTGACGCACCGACCATTGAATGCAAGCAATCTGCAATGTGTTGAATTGGGATGATTTCAAAACCTTCGGCTGTTGCCTCTTTAGCGGTATTGGCCGCTTGTAAGGCAGCCGGCAAATGTGCGCTGTCTATTCTCAACACTCTTGGCATCCAGCCATACACCATTAGTGCCAACTGCTTGAACTGTGCCGCTTGAATTTCAGTTTCCTGACCAAGCGCGATAATATCTGGATACGTTGATAGATACGTGTGGCTACGAAGTTCGGTAACCACAGGATTATTTTGAATAAGAGCTATTGCTGGTTGAATGTCTTGTAGTCGCATGAACCACCGTTCCTTTTTACGCTTAACAGAAGATTCTGCGTCTTCCTTGCTCGTGTAAGTGAATATTGCAGCACGCACGCACGAATAATCGAATATTGCGACTTAATGTTTTGTCTCGATTTTGCATCTTCTGGGCAAGGAGCGACGAGCCCCGATGCCTCAAGGCTGATGACACCGAATCCGCTGATCTGAATGAAAAGTTTGTACCCGGTCTGCGCAATCCGTTTTTCTTTTTATATAAATCGCCGGGCCAATCTTTCGCCGGGAAAATTGGGAGACCTGGATAGTCCTTGGTGATGCTATCCATTGCTAACTGATTTTTAGAGATGTGCCTTGTTGTCATCGTTTTCGTGGCTGACATCTGCTAGTCGGGTTTGCGGTTAAGTAATTACTTGTTACCCGCTTATTTATTGTAATTATCGACCTTTAGAGCCCCGCCTATCTGCCAAAATTCGGCGGCTTATCCCCGGGCAGGTCGCTATAGATCATCCAAGACTATCAAATAAACGGTCGCTAATGAACCCGTTTCCAGGGAATTAATAGGCCTCCGGGCAGAGTGGGGCCGATCTGGCAGGTCGATCTTCCTGGGTGGGCGGCCCTGCCCGTCGTCATTACCCCGGTGGCGGGCCGACGCAGCGCCCATCCAGCCCTAGAACTCCACCCCCTGTTGCGCCTTGATGCCCTGGCTGTAGGCGTGTTTGACCATCTTCATCTCGGTGACCGTATCCGCCACTTCGATCACCGCTTCCTGGGCGTTGCGGCCAGTCAGGATCAGGTGCATCCAGGCCGGTTTCTGTTCCCGGATAAAGTCGGCGATCTCCGCGCCGCTGATCCAGCCGTAACCGCAGCAGTAGTTGATCTCGTCCAGTACCACCAGGTCGTAATCCTGGGTCAGGATCTTCTGCTTGCTGAACTCCCAGATCTCCCGGCTGGTCTTGCGGTCCTGTTCCGGGTTCTGGGTGTCCCAGGTGAAGCCATCGCCCAGGCTGTGCCATTCGATGTTGTCGAATTTTTCCGCCGCCTGGGCCTCGCCGGTTTTCCACTTGCCCTTGATGTACTGGATCACCAGCACCTTGAAGCCCGATCCCGCCGCCCGGAAGGCGACGCCGAAGGCGCTGGAGGATTTGCCTTTGCCATCGCCGGTGTGGACCAGGGTGATGCCCTGGCGTTTGTCTCGCTGTTTCATGGTCGCTCTCTCTTGTTGGATGATCTGGCCACCGGTAGCCGGCGGATCAAAATGTGTGAAATAACCCATCAGGGCGGGTGAAATGGGCGAAATAACCCGCTTTAAACCGCGCTGGCCATCGTGGTGCGTGGAATGGAAAGCTGTTGATGGTTATCAATGTGTCAGGTCCGTTGCAACCAGTAGATTAGCCCCGTCATCCATCCTAGCGTCTGGTGAAGTTCCGGTTTATGCGTAAGTCAGATCGTCTGTTTTTACTCTATGTGCTGTTGTCCGGGCTGTTTCTCTGGTCCCTGCTGGATAGCGCCAGATCGCCCGAAGATCAAATTGTCAGAATCGAGCAGACCCGGCAACTGGTCGGCGAACTGGGCCTGACCGATCCGGCCCTGTTTACCGAGGCCCGCTATACCCGGCATCTTTCCCAGGCCGATCTGCACTCCGCCTTTCAGGACCACCCGATGGCGCTGGAGCATTTTCCCAGCGGCTCGCTACTGTTGCCACCCCAAAGGAGTCTGCCGTAATGGCATGGTTACGTCGCCAGCGTTATCTGATCGACTTCATTCTCTCATCCCTGCTGCGCCGCAAGGGCAAGAATTTTGGCCTGCTGCTGGTCTACACCCTGGTGGTCTTCATGCTGGCCTCGGTGATGCTGTTCACCCATGCGCTGAAGCAGGAGGTGGGCAACGTGCTGCAGTCGTCACCGGAGATCATTCTGCAGCGCATCGTGGCGGGGCGCCACGCCCTGATGCCGGAAGCCTATCTGGAGAAGATCGGCCGTTTGCGGGGAGTGACCGAACGCAAGGGCCGCCTGTGGGGTTACTTTTATGACGCCACGGTGAAGGCTAACTACACCCTGATGGTGTCCGAAGAACGGCAACTGGCGGATACCGAGGTGATTGTTGGCAGCGCCATTGCCCGGGCCCGGGGTATCGGGCCGGGCGACTACATCACCTTTCGCTCACAGGACGGTGAGGCCTACAGCTTCCAGATCCGCTCCCTGCTGGATACCGACACCGAGCTGTTCAGTGCCGACCTGGTGCTGATGTCCGAGCGCGCCTTTCGGGTCACCCAGGGCATGACTGAAGGGGGCTTCACCGACATCGTGTTGTCGGTGAGGAACGAGCGTGAGTTGCCGAAAATCGCGGAAAAACTGACCCAGCGCCTGCCCGATACCCGGCCGATTCTGAAGCAGGAGATCCTGCGCACCTACGATGCCATCTTCGCCTGGCGCCAGGGGATTCTGTTTGTGCTGCTGGCCGGAGCGGTGATGGCGTTTGTGATCTTTGCCTGGGACAAGGCGTCCGGTCTGAGCGCCGAAGAGAAGCGGGAGATCGGCATCCTCAAGGCGATCGGCTGGGAGACCGGCGACGTGTTGCAGATGAAGTTCTGGGAGGGGGCGATTCTCTCCCTCACGGCCTTCCTGGTTGGCTATCTGCTGGCCTATCTGCATGTGTTCTATGCCAATGCCAGCCTGTTTGAGCCGGTGCTGAAGGGGTGGGCGGTGCTCTATCCGGCGTTCCGGCTGACACCAGTGGTGGATGGCCTGCAGATCGCCACCCTGTTCTTCTTTACCGTGTTCCCCTACGTGGTGGCGACCATTATCCCGATCTGGCAGGCCTCGGTAACTGATCCCGACGCGGTGATGAGGTGACGACCCCGTGCAAATAAAACTGGACGATGTACACAAGGTATTCAACCAGGGGCGGCCCAACGCCCACGCCGCTATCCGTGGCGTCAGCCTGACCATCGAACCCAACCAGGTGACCTGTCTCAAGGGGGCCAGCGGTTCGGGCAAGAGCACGCTGCTGTCGATGATCGGCTGCCTCTCCCGTCCCACTTCGGGACGTATTCACCTGGGGGATCGCATGCTCTCCAGCCTGCCGGAGCGGTTTCTGACCGATATCCGGCGCCACACCTTCGGGTTTATTTTTCAGCAGTTCAACCTGATCAGTGGCCTGTCGGTGCTGGAGAACATCATGCTGCCCGCCTATCCGCTGGCCCCGGAGTACAAGACGTTGAAGCAGACCGCCCATGGGCTGTTGGGCCGGTTTGACCTGGAGCACAAGGCGCAGAACCCGGTGCAGTGGCTCTCCGGTGGCGAGGCGCAGCGGGTCGCCATCTGTCGTGCCCTGATCAACGATCCGCAGATCCTGATTGCCGATGAACCCACCGCCAACCTGGATACCCGGCTCTCCCACGCCTTCATGGGGCAGATCCGCCAACTGCGGGAGATCGGCAAGACGATTCTGATCACCAGCCACGACCCGGTGGTGTTCGAGTCGCCGGTGGTGGATCGGGTGATCGAACTGTGTGACGGCCAGGTGGTCGGGGGCTGACGGTGCTGCTCAATCCCGCCATCATGGCCCTGATCCTGGTCTCCTTCGTGGTGCTGCTGATGCTGCTGATCGCGGCCGGTTTCGCCATCCAGCTGCTGCGCCACTGGGATATGAGCAGCGGTAGTGAGCGACAACTGCGCCTGGAGCGGCGCACCTACCTGATCTCCACCCTGCTGGCCTGGGCGTTCTCCGCCGAACTGGTCTCCCTGCTGCTCTATGTGTACAACGCCGAATCGATGTCCGGCCAGTTTGTCGGCGCCATGTGCGCTATCGGGGTGCTGAATGTCAACGAGTGGGGTTGGCCGACCCTGTTTCTGAAGATGGGCATCTTTTTCAGCGGGGCCGCCTGGTTGATCCTCAATGCGTTGGACAACCGGGGCTACGACTATCCCTTGATACGGATTAAATACTGGCTGCTGCTGTTACTGGTGCCCCTGGTGGCAGCCGAGACCTGGTTGCAACTGCTCTATTTTCTGGATCTGCAACCGGACATCATCACCTCCTGTTGTGGCTCCCTGTTCTCCGCCGACGAGAGTGGCGTGGCGGGCGATATGTCAGCGGTTTCGCCCAGCCTGGCCATGTGGGGCCTGTATATCTCCGGGGCGCTGGTGCTGCTGATCGGGCTGTTTTTCCACCGCACCGGCAAGGGCGGTCTGCTGTTTGGCCTGTTCGCCATCGCGGCCTTTGTGATCGCACTGGTGGCAATTGTTTCGGTGATCTCCCCCTATATCTATGCCCACCCCGAGCATCACTGCCCGTTCTGCATTCTCAAGTCCGGCCATGGGTTTGCCGGCTACCTGCTCTACATCCCCCTGTTTGCCGCCACCGCCTGGGCGCTGGGGGTGGCGGTGGTGTCGCCCTGGCGGCACGTCGCGAGCCTGCGGGAGGCGGTGGCGACCGGCGGAAACCGGCTGGTGCGCCGCTCCCTGGTGATGTTTTTTCTCTTCTACCTGGCGTGCGCCCTGTATGTCTACAACTCGGAACTGGTGATGCAGGGGGTGTGGTGGTGAGACGCTGGTTATGGAGCTGGTTACTGCCGCTGCTGTTGCTGACCGCTTGTGATTCGGCTCAGGCACCCCTGACGATTGGTCAGCCGGTACCGGCGGTGCAACTGGAGCGCTTTGCCGGCGGGCAGTTGCAGTTTCCCGATGCCTACCAGGGGCGGGTGGTACTGATCCATTTCTGGGCCGATTGGTGCGCGCTCTGCCGGGATGAACTGCAGGAGTCGGAACCGCTCCACCGGCGCTATCACGATCAGGGACTGGCAGTGCTGGCCATCAACATGCAGCAGAGTCGTGACACGGTGGCCGACTATCTGTCCCGCCTGGCGATCAGCTATCCGGTGCTGCTGGATGGGGAGGGGGAGATGGCGCAACGTTACGGCGTCTCGGCCCTGCCCCTGGTCTATCTGCTGGATCGGCAGGGCCGGCTGCACACCCGCATGCTGGGTGGCGCATCGGCAACCCAGCTGGAGCAGATCGTGAAACAGTTGCTGTAACCCTATTTCAAGCCGGTCCGATCTGCGGTAGAGGTCCGGTGTCGTCTGATTACACCGCAGAGTGTCATTGATTGGGAGAGACGTTATGAGTGAAGCAAAGACAATGGATCGACGTGGCATGCTGAAGATGCTGGCCGTGGCAGGACTCGGCAGTCTGGCGGGCCCGGTCGTGGCAGGTCCCGGCGCGGGTGCCATGGTGCCCGGCAAGGGCTGGGTGAAGGCTTCCGGTGAGTCCTGCCAGGGCGACGGTACACCGCTGCAGTTTATTCCGAAAACGGCACCGGATGGCAATCCGCTGGAGAACGAGCTGGAGAAGTATCCGGTCTGTCCCTACTGCGGCATGAACCGCACCAAGTGGAACCACAGCCGCCATCTGGTGCAGTATGACGATGACCTGGTGGACGGCACCTGTTCCATCCACTGTCTGGCGATCAGCCTGTCGTTGAATCTGGATCGTGGACCCAAGGCGATCTATGCGCCAGATTTCTCCTCCGCAGAGAAGATCAAGCCCCTGGTGAAGGTGGACGAGGCGACCTACCTGGTCGGCTCCAAGCTGAAGGGGACCATGACCGCCAACAGCAAGATGGCGTTTGCATCAGAGGCGGCGGCCAAGGCGGCCCAGGCGGAGCAGGGCGGTAAACTGGCCTCCTTCGACGAGGCGCTGGAGGCGGTCTATCTGGACATGGCGAAAGACACCATGATGATCCGCAAACGGCGCGCCGAGATGGTCAAGAAGATGCAGAAAATGAAGATGAAAAAGAGCAGTTAATAACGGCTTGAAGCGGTGGGTCAGCCTGGACTGGCCAACCGCTTTGGCTCAGGTTTTACGGAGGATGGGAAAGCTGTGACTCTGATAAGAAAATACGCTGTGGCGTTGTGCCTGTCGTTCGGTCTGGTGGCGGGCGCGGTGTCGGAGCCGGTCGATCTGCCGGCACCGAAGGATGATGATACCTGCCCGGTGTGCGGCATGTTTGTCGCCAAGTATCCCGCTTGGGTGGCGACAGTGCGATACAAGGATGGCCATCTGCACCATTTTGATGGGGCCAAGGATCTGTTCAAGTACCTGCTGGATCTGCCGCGCTGGGCACCTGGTCATCAGCGGGAGAATATCCAAACCATCGGTGTGACCGAGTATTACACCCTGACCCGCATCGACGCCCAGCAGGCCTGGTACGTGATCGGTTCCGACGTGCTTGGCCCCATGGGGCACGAGTTGATCCCCCTGGAGACCCCGGAAGATGCCGAGGAGTTCATGCAGGATCACCAGGGTGTGCGCATACTACGTGCAGACGAGGTGTCACTGGATCTGCTAGAGAAGCTGGACCGGGGTGAATTCGAATAGCTAACGGCCACGCTAAAGGCCGCCCTCCTGTCCCCCAGGGCGGCACTGCCACGATGCCGTCATGCGCTAGGGTGGGTAGTATCGGGATGGCTGTCGGCGACTGCCCATAGAGTAAAATCCGAGCGGAAGATTGAATTAACTATACGATCGGTCTATTATTCGTCCCATGACCACAGGGACCCCTGCTAAGAGAGGTCGAGGGCGGCCCCGAAAACAGATCGATGGCCGGCACGAGACCCGTGCCGCATTGCTGCGCACCGGGGTCGAAATACTGACCGAAAAGGGTTTTGCCGCCACCGGAATCGAACAGATTCTGCGTCGTGTCGGAGTGCCCAAAGGCTCCTTTTATTACTATTTCGACAGCAAGGAGGCCTTCGGCCTGGAGCTGATCGACAGCTATGCCCATTACTTTGCACGCAAGTTGGATAGGTGGCTGCTGGACGAGTCAGTCCCGGCGCTGGCGCGCATCGCCAATTTTGTTGCCGATGCCCGTGCCGGCATGGAGCGGCATGGATTTCGTCGCGGTTGCGTAATCGGCAACCTGGGACAGGAGATGGGCGCGCTCCCCGAGGTGTATCGGACACGCCTGCAAGCGGTCTTCGCCGACTGGGAGTCGCGCCTGGCTCGCTGCCTGGAAGATGCGCGTAACGAGGGGACAATCGCCGCAACCGCCGATTGCGTGGGTTTGGCCCGGTTTTTCTGGATCGGCTGGGAGGGGGCGGTACTGCGTGCGAAGCTGGAGCTCAGTGCGACGCCGCTGGAGATTTTTGCCGATGGATTTTTTGCCAGCCTGGAGCGGTAAATTTTTTTCGCTATTTAATAGACAAACGGTCTAAAATTATTGGAGAGGCATGATATGTTTAAAGGCATACTGATTGAGAAGGACGATGATGCGGGTTATCGCGCGGCACTGAAGGAGATCGACGAGGCCGTTTTGCATGACGGCGATGTCACCATTCGGGTGGCCTACTCAACCCTGAATTACAAGGATGGATTGGCAATCACCGGCAAGGGGCCGGTGGTGCGGCGCTTTCCGATGATTCCGGGAATCGACCTGGTCGGTACGGTTGAACAGAGCGACAGCCCGGATTACCAGGTTGGGGAAACCGTGGTCCATACGGGCTGGGGCGTGGGCGAGGTGCACCCCGGTGGGCTGGCCGAGAAGGCACGCCTGAAAAGTGACTGGTTGGTACCGCTGCCCGAGGCGTTCACTCCCCGGCAGGCGATGGCGATCGGCACAGCCGGCTTTACCGCCATGTTGTGTGTGATGGCCCTTGAGCGTCATGGGGTGACCCCGGACGATGGTGAGATACTGGTTACCGGTGCGGCGGGCGGTGTGGGTGGTGTGGCTGTATCCCTGCTTGCCAGGCTGGGTTACACCGTTGTGGGCGTCAGTGGTCGTCCGGAAGAGAGTGATTACATCAAGAGTCTTGGTGCGTCCGAGGTGCTGGATCGGGCCGACTTCACATCCCCTGCCAAACCGATCGCCAGGGAGCGCTGGGCCGGTGCCATTGATGTTGTCGGCAGTCATACCCTGGCCAACGTCTGCTCCATGATGAAATACCGCGGTGTGGTTGCCGCCTGTGGTCTCGCCGGAGGCATGGATTTTCCCGCGACGGTGGCGCCGTTCATTCTGCGTGGCGTGACGCTGGCGGGTATCGACAGCGTGATGTGTCCCCGGCCGGAGCGGCTTGCAGCCTGGCAGCGACTGGCGCGTGATCTGGATGCCTCCAAGCTGGAGATGCTGAGCAGTGAAATCGATCTCAGCGAGGCGATATCGGTGGCTGCCGACCTGCTGGAGGGCAAGGTACGGGGACGGGTTTTGGTCGATGTGAGTCGCTGACAGCTGTTGATGCAGGACCACCGGTGCTGTCCGCTGGTGGTGGCCTAGCCGGAACCTGCGCGCAGCCGTACCAGTTTCGGCCATAGTAGATTGCGCAGTACCCAGGCGAGCGGCAGGGCGAACGGATAGAGACTCAACCAACGTGCCAGAAATCCTTCCCCAATACCGGTGGTGAGCGCGGTGATGGTCGACGAAACCAGCGCCGATACCAGGGCGGCAACCAGGATCGAGCGGATCAGGGTTTTCCGGGTGACGCGGCCATCTTTGGGCGGGTCGGTTTCGGGTTCGCTGTTCATGATGATCTGAACCAGGTTTCCCCTGAAATGGTTAAGTCGACCGGACCGCCAGGCGTAGCGTGTGGATATTTTTACCGGGGTGACAGGGCTGGCTGGAAAACGGTCCCGTTTCCCGGCCAGCCGTTGGCGCTTTAACTCTGCCAGGCAAACTCGTTGAACACTTCATCGACCGGGGTTCTGGCGATACGGTTCACATAGTTGCTGATCACCTTCTGTGACAGTCCCAGGATGATTTCCAGTAACTGACGTTTGTTGTAACCAGCCGCGTAAAACACGGATAACTCGTCATCGGTCAGACGGCCACGACTGCGTACCATGGCCAGGGTGGTGTCGTGCAGTACCTGCAGTTTCGCTGTGGGCATGGCACCGCCGGTGCGCAGCGCTTCGGTCAGGGCCGGATCCACTTTCATCCTGTTGGCGATGGCGGTATGGGCCGGAACACAGTAGTGGCACTCATGCTCCACGTTGATGGTTTGCCAGACGACCGTCAGTTCGTCCTTATCGAAGGAGGAGTCCATGAACAGCTGGTGCAGGTGACGATAACCCTCCAGCAGGCCGGGTGCCTCCGCCATGACGCCGTGCAGATTGGCAATCATGCCGGTGGTTTTGAGGGCATCTTCCAGCATCGGCTGGCTCTCAGCCGGGGCGGAATCCACGTTATGGATGGTGAAGTTTCTCATGATCTCTCCTGATCAATGGGTTAAGTAGTCTGTTTTAGGATTAGGCGTGGGTGCAGCTAAACCTTGAATTAGAATTGAACGTTCGTTCAATTCCGCTATCCTACCTGGACTGGAACAGTCGTTCAAGTTAAAATTGAACAAATGTTCAAGTTGGTCTTCGAGGTGCCTTTATGACCAAAGCTATCAAGCACGACCGCCAGGCAGCGATACAAAAAGCCACCTACCTGTTCTGGGAAAAGGGTTTTCACGCCACCTCCATGCGTAATCTGCATGATGTGACCGATATGCACCCGGGCAGTATCTACGCCAGCTTTGGCAGTAAGGAGGGGCTGTTCAAGGCCTCCCTGCACTGTTACGCCGATGCCAGTCGGCAGCTGTTGGCAAGCTGTGTGGAAGAGTCCTCGTCACCGCTGGAAGCCTTGAAAACCTTCGTGAATCGGGTGGTGGTGGAGTATCGTGAATCCTCCCCCAGCGGTATGTGCATGCTGGTCAAAACTGTTGCGGAGCTGACCGAGGAGAACGCCGAACTGCTGGCCGAGGC
This sequence comes from Sedimenticola thiotaurini, assembly GCF_001007875.1. Taxonomy (NCBI): domain Bacteria; kingdom Pseudomonadati; phylum Pseudomonadota; class Gammaproteobacteria; order Chromatiales; family Sedimenticolaceae; genus Sedimenticola; species Sedimenticola thiotaurini. Next base: position 3,647,431 of record NZ_CP011412.1, read on the forward strand.
GAAACAGCTACTGAGTCAGGTTGAAGATCTGTTTGCGGATCTGCTGGCCCAGGCCCAGGCCTGCGGCGAGATCGACCCGTCCCGGGATCCGCGCCGCCTGGCCCGTGTTTTACAGATGCAACTGATGGGACTGCGCGCCTATACCCGGGCCAATGACAATATGGAACAGGTAAATGAGCTGATCGGTGATGTTTTCGCCGGTCTGCATTAAACCACAGGGCTGTCAGGTGACCCTGTGCCGACCCCAATGCCGGGCATGGCGGAAGCTGTCATGACGCTTGATCTCTACTCCGGCGCCATGGACTGGGAGCGAGTCTACCGCACCTTCCACGATCCCGCCCGGGTGGCGGTTGAAATAGACCGGGCGCTGTGTGGCGGGAACGGGCCGGTCATCTTTGCCGGTTTTCAGGAGACCGCGTCCCATTTGGCTGATGCCTATCCGGTCACTTTCATCGACTATTCGCCGGCTATTACCGCCCACGCCCGGCAACAGTACCCCGATCTGGAGGCGGTATTGACGGGGGACGTCACCCGGCTGGTCGGCACCCTTGCCCACCCCCATGTGGTCATCGCCTGTCGCCTGTCCGCCTACTGGGATTCACAGACCGATCTTGAACGGCTTGCCGATTCGCTACGTACCGCGCCCCGGGACACGGTGTTGATCGACTTTTTCGATCTCGATCAGATTGAACCGGGGCAACGCTTCCTGTTTGACGCCGCAGACGGTCGGGGGGAGTGGGAGGTTCTTGAGCTGGCGCCACCAGCCGGAAAGGAGCCCGACTTCAACCGGGTAAAGATGAGAGTCTCCTACAGATTCGATGACCATAGCTTCAGCTATGTGGGCGCCCGCTCTTTTTTTCGACAGCAGGCGATATGGCGCTGGAGTGAATCCAACTTTCCCGACTATACGCTGGCACTCGGGCCACCTTTGCTGGACCGGGATCCGGGCTTTTCACTCAGGCTGACCCGGAAATAGGAGCGTTAAGGGTTAGCTTGATGAGCGGCGCAAAGCTTCGGGGTACTTTTGGCCACAAAAGTACCCCGCCCAAGGCCGTGAGGCCGGGCGAAGTTCCCTTAGTCGATTAATCCTCTCTTCCCTGGTTAATCTGCGCGGAGTCTCACTGCCTTGGGAGCGCTGCCAGCCGGATTCGGTGACCGGCCGCTTTTTCCCTTACGGCAGGGCGGCGTACAGTGCAGTGATCTGGTTCATCTGGATCAGAATTCTGTCCAGCTGACGTGCCACCAGCCCCGGAATAAACTGGCCGTTTTCCATCTGGTCGCTGAGCTTGTACATGTTCCAGTTGAGCTCTACCTGATGCAACATCTCGTTGATCTTGGGGGTGTTCTCATTGGAATTGAACAGCTCCTGCAGCGCCTCTTCAAACTCCCGCTTGGCGGTTTTATAGTCCTGGCGGTAGACCTCATTGTCGAACTTCCAGCTCATCATCATGTAGAGGCCGCCCATGCGTTGACTCAGCATGCGCTGACGACTCGATATGTTGACCACCTGTCCCAGGTTGGTGCCGGACTGCTCGGTAAGCAACAGCACGACCTGGTGTGCCGCCGCCAGCAGCTTTTCCGACTGCTCCCGAAGCTCCTCGGCCTTCTCCCGCTGGACCGGGCCGGTGGCGATCTGCTTCACCGGCACCCATAGCTGCTCCATCAGTTCCAGGGTGCGGGTGGTTTCCGGGTCGCTGGCAAATCCTTTTAGTACCCGAAGCTGCTGCTCGAACAGCACAATGGAGCTTCGCAGATGTCTGCTCGCCAGGCGGTAGCGAACATCCTGTCCCATCTGTAAGTAAGACTTGACGATGCGTTGACTGAGCATGCGTTGTCGGCCGGCCATGTTGATCGCTTCCTCAATATCGATATTGGAAGCGGCCTGGGCAACGGGTAGCTGGCATAGCAGGATAAGCAGACCGCACATTACGGCTTGAATGCTTTTTTGGATCATGGCGCTGGTTCCCCGGTTCTCTCTACTTATATGGTTTCAAGTGTATAGTTATTACCCCGATCAGAACAAGGAATTATGATCCGAATTCTCATCGAGGTTGATCTGGTGCATCTGGTTATCACGACCCAGGTATTGCGGATATGACCCGGAAGCCGGTTCGGTGGGTCGATGCCAGGGGTTGGTTGCCCCGCTCTTGCTGCGGTTGAAACCGGCGGGTTGCGTTTTCAATCGGAGCGCCAGCCCAACTCAGCGGCATGGGGCTGCAGGCGGCATGGGTGAACATCCCCGTTTGGTCTCCCTGGTGGTGAAGTCTCCCACGGGTTAGCGTCCGATTGCTTCGCTTTATAAGCACTAATTTCTCGGAAATTGATTTTTGATCCGTTTGGCCGGTTTATCTCCACAGATATGGCGACGCTATCGCGGCTTGGTGTTAAAATACTCTATTTTCCCGGCGGAGATGGCTGTCATGTTCAGTAAAGATATGCAGATCAGTGGTTATGATGATGAGCTCTGGGAGGCGATCCAATCGGAGGAGATCCGGCAGGAGGAGCATATTGAGCTGATCGCTTCGGAAAACTACACCAGCCCACGGGTGATGCAGGCCCAGGGTAGCGTGCTGACCAACAAGTATGCCGAAGGCTATCCCGGCAAGCGCTACTATGGCGGTTGCGAGTTTGTGGATATCGCCGAGCAACTGGCCATCGACCGGGCCAAGCAGCTGTTCGGTGCCGACTACGCCAATGTCCAGCCACACTCCGGTTCCCAGGCTAACGCAGCAGTCTACATGGCCCTCTGTCAACCGGGTGACACCGTGCTTGGCATGAGCCTGGCTGACGGTGGACACCTGACCCACGGCGCCAAGCCCAACTTCTCCGGCAAAATCTATAACGCGGTCCAGTACGGCCTCGATCCCGCCACCGGCGAGATCGACTACGCCCAGGTGGAAAGTCTGGCCCGAGAGCACAAGCCGAAGATGATCGTGGCCGGTTTCTCCGCCTACTCCCGGGTGGTCGACTGGCAGCGTTTCCGCGCCATCGCCGACGAGGTGGGTGCCTATCTGTTTGTCGACATGGCCCACGTGGCCGGTCTGATCGCCGCCGGTCTCTACCCGAGCCCGGTGCAGATCGCCGATGTCACCACCACAACGACCCACAAGACCCTGCGTGGCCCCCGTGGTGGACTGATCCTGGCCAAGGCCAATCCCGAGATCGAGAAGAAGCTCAACTCGCTGGTGTTCCCCGGTACCCAGGGCGGCCCGCTGATGCACGTGATTGCCGCCAAGGCAGTGGCTTTCAAAGAGGCGATGGAGCCGGAGTTCAAGACCTATCAGCAGCAGGTGATGACCAACGCCCAGGCCATGGCCAGCGTCTTTATTGAACGCGGTTATGATGTGGTCTCCGGCGGCACTAATGACCACCTGTTCCTGGTCAGCTTCATCCAGGCCGGTCTCACCGGTAAGGATGTGGATGCCTGGCTGGGGGCGGCCAACATCACGGTCAACATGAACGCGGTGCCAAATGATCCCCAGTCCCCCTTCATCACCAGTGGCATCCGGGTTGGTACACCGGCCCTGACCACCCGCGGTATCGGTGAAGCAGAGGCGAAAGAGCTGGCCGGCTGGATGTGTGATGTGATCGACGCCCGGGGTGACCAGGCGGCTATCGACCAGGTCAAGGCCAAGGTGCTGGATCTGTGTAAGCGCCATCCCGTCTATAAGTAAGTGTACCGTCGGGGTCGGCCAGGCCGGCCCCGATCGTCAGGTTCCAGATCATGCGATGTCCTTTCTGCGGTGCCCAGGATACCAAGGTGGTGGATTCCCGGCTGTTCGGGGATGGGGACCAGGTGCGCCGTCGCCGGGAATGCGCTATCTGCAAGGAGCGCTTCACCACCTACGAAACCGCTGAACTGACCCTGCCACTGCTGATCAAGCAGGATGGCAGCCGGGTGCCGTTTGATGGTCGTAAACTGGCCTCCGGCATGTCCCGCGCCCTGGAGAAACGCCCGGTCAGTGCCGAGCAGGTGGACGAGGCGATCAGCCATATCCGCCGCAAGCTGTTGGCCTACGGTGAACGGGAAGTGCCGTCCAGGCAGATCGGCGAGTGGGTTATGGAGGAGTTGCGGGCACTGGACCAGGTGGCCTACGTGCGGTTTGCTTCGGTCTATCGCAGTTTCGAGGATGTGAACGCCTTCCGCGAAGAGATCGAGCGGTTGGAGAAACAGCTGCCACCGGATGTGCGTCGTCATCAGCTGGATCTGCTCAATGGCGACAAAGACGATGACGGCTGACGACTACCGTTACATGGCCCGGGCCATCCGCCTGGCCGAACAGGGACTCTACACCACCCACCCCAATCCCCGCGTCGGCTGTGTACTGGTGCGGGATGGCGAGATTGTGGGGGAGGGTTTCCATCGCCGAGCCGGTGAGCCCCATGCGGAACGCAATGCGCTGGCGGAGGCTGGGGAGCGGGCACGTGGTGCGACCGCCTATGTGACCCTGGAACCCTGCTGCCACCACGGCAGAACACCGCCCTGCAGCGATGGCCTGATCGAGGCCGGTGTGGCGCGGGTGGTGGTGGCCATGACCGATCCCAATCCACGGGTGGCCGGCCAGGGTATGGCCCAGCTGGAAGCGGCCGGCATCCGGGTCGAGCAGGGGCTGATGAGGGCCCAGGCGGAGGCCCTGAATCCCGGTTTTATCGTCCGGATGACCCGTGGTCGTCCCTACGTGCGCTGCAAGCTGGCCATGAGTCTGGATGGGCGCACCGCCATGGCCAGCGGTGAGAGTAAGTGGATTACCGGTCCCGAGGCCCGTCGCGATGTGCAGCGACTGCGGGCCCGCAGCGACGCCATTGTCACCGGCATCGGCACAGTGCTGGCGGATGATCCCTCCATGAATGTGCGTCTGACCGCCGCCGATCTGCCGGGGGTGGCGACCGATGCCTACCTGCTGCAACCACTGCGGGTGGTGCTGGACCCCGATCTGCAGATTTCCCCCAGCGCCCGGTTGTTGAACCTGCCGGGTGAGACGCTGATTGTGACCGCGTCCGATGACCAGGAGCGTTGCCAGGCGCTGCAGGCGGTGGGGGCTGAAGTGATCCGGTTGCCGCGGGCCGGTCTGGGGATCGACCTGGAAGCGCTTCTGATACAACTGGCGGAGCGGGGCATCAACGAGGTGTTGATCGAAACCGGCCCGACCCTGGCCGGGGCAGCGGTGGCGGCGAATCTGGTGGATGAGCTGGTGATCTATGCGGCCCCCATCCTGATGGGCGGTGATGCCCGGGGGCTGCTGCATCTGCCGGGGGTGACGGAGATGAAAGAGCGTATTGATCTGCAGATACTGGAGCTGCGCTCAGTCGGCAATGACCTGCGGGTCAGGGCGCGGCCAAAACGTATTAACCGAGATGGATAGCCCATGTTCACAGGCATAATTCAGGCGGTCGGCAGTGTAGCCGGCCGGGAACTCCGGGGCGGCGATCTGCGCCTGACGATTCGCAGCAACCAGCTGCCCCTGGCGGATGTGCAGCTGGGGGACAGCATCGCCACCAACGGTGTCTGTCTGACGGTGGTCGAGCTGACCGGTGACGGTTATGTGGCGGACGTCTCCCGTGAAACCCTGGCGCTCAGTACCCTGTCTGACCTGGCAGTGGGCAGCCGGGTCAATCTGGAGAAGGCATTGACCCTCAGCACGCCGCTGGGCGGGCATCTGGTCAGTGGTCACGTGGATGGGGTCGGTACCATTCTGGAGCGTCGGGAAGAGGCCCGTTCGATCCGCTTCCTGGTGGAGGCGCCCAAGACGCTGGCGCGCTATATTGCCCATAAGGGATCGATCTGCGTGGATGGGGCCAGCCTGACAGTGAACGGGGTGGATGGCAATCGGTTTGATCTGAACATAGTTCCCCATACCCAGCAGGAGACCATCACGGCCGATTATCGACCCGGCAGCCGGGTCAACCTGGAGGTGGATCTGCTGGCCCGCTACCTGGAGCGTCTGCTGCTGGGGGAACAGGCGGCGGAACCGGCCCAGCCGGCATCCGGCGTAACCATGGCGCTGCTGGCGGAGCGGGGTTTTCTGCGCTGACCGATTATCTGTCGCGGTGGGACGCAGTCTGCGCCTCGCCGGGTGCGGCCGGTCAATCCGGCTCCATTTATCCGGCAACTTTTTAATGGCTTGGGTGTTTCCCCCGGCTTTGTTACACTTTTCTGCTATTTTCCGGTGCTTCGAGGCACAGTAGTAACTATGGCTTTCAATACAACAGAAGAGATTATCGAGGATCTTCGTCAGGGCCGGATGGTGATCATCATGGATGACGAGGATCGCGAGAACGAAGGGGATCTGCTGATGGCCGCCGAAGCGGTGACCCCCGAAGCGATCAACTTCATGGCCCGATACGGGCGCGGCCTGATCTGTCTGACCCTGACCAAGGAGCGCTGCCAGCAACTGCGCCTGCCCCTGATGGTGGGGGTCAATGAATCCCAGTACGCCACCAACTTCACCGTTTCCATCGAGGCGGCTGAAGGGGTTACTACCGGTATCTCGGCGGCGGATCGCGCCACCACGGTGCTGGCGGCGGTGAAGGAGGATGCGGTACCCCAGGATCTGGTGCAGCCGGGGCACATCTTTCCGCTCATGGCCCAGCCGGGTGGGGTACTGGTGCGGGCCGGCCATACCGAAGCAGGCTGTGACCTCGCGCGACTGGCCGGATTCAGCGCCGCTGCCGCCATCGTGGAGATCCTCAATGAGGATGGCAGCATGGCCCGCCGGGCCGATCTGGAGCGGTTCGCCCAGGAGCACAATCTGAAGATCGGCACCATTGCGGATCTGATTCACTACCGGGTCAGTAACGAGAAGACCATCGAGCGGGTCAGCGAGTGTGTCCTGCCGACCGAGTATGGCGATTTCCGTCTGCTGGCCTACCAGGACAGTATCGACCCGGAGCTGCACCTGGCGCTGGTGATCGGCGATGTGGATACCAGCCAACCGGTGCTGGTGCGGGTGCATATGCAGAACACCCTGTGCGATCTTTTCTCCTCCAGCCATCCCGGCTGCAGCTGGCCGTTGAAAAACGCCATGAAACAGATTGCCGAGGCGGGCTCCGGGATCATCGTGGTGCTGCGTAATCATGACACCACCCGGGACATCATCCAGCGGATGCGTGATTTCCAGCATCTGGGTCAGGAGCAGAAACCCACCGCCAACGACTCCAAGCGGCACCTGCGCACCTACGGTATCGGTGCCCAGATCCTGTGTGACCTGGGAGTGCAGAAGATGCGGGTGCTGAGCGCGCCGAAAAGTCTGCACGCCATCTCCGGTTTCGACCTGGAGATTGTCGAGTACGTGGCTTGTGAGTAACGGCCCGATAACGCGCCGGCTTCCGAATACGGTTGCTCTATTGAATAATCCAATCGGGAATATTCCCGCACTATAAGGTTGTATGAAGAGATGGCTATAAAAACCATAGAGGGTTCACTGACAGTACAAAATGCACGCTTCTGCCTGGTGGTGGCGCGCTTCAACAGTTTTGTGGTGGAGAGCCTGCTGGACGGGGCGATCGATGCCCTGAAACGGCACGGTGCCGGCGACGCCGATATCACGGTGGTACGGGTGCCGGGCGCCTTCGAGATGCCCCTGGTGCTGGAGAAGCTGGCGGCCAAGGGTGGTTATGACGCCATTGTCGCCCTGGGTGCGGTGATTCGTGGCGGTACGCCCCACTTTGATTTCGTGGCCGGCGAGTGTGTCAAGGGCATGGCCCAGGTGACCCTCAAGCACCAGGTACCGATCGCCTTTGGCGTGTTGACGGTGGATACCATCGAGCAGGCCATTGAACGGGCCGGTACCAAGGCCGGTAACAAGGGAGCGGAAGCAGCCATGTCCGCTATTGAGATGGTTAACGTCCTGCGTCAGATCGACTGAATGAGCAAAAAACGAAGCCAGGCCAGGCACTATGCGGTGCAGGCCATCTACCAGTGGCAGGTCGCCGGGCAGGATATCAAGGATATTCGTAACCAGTTTGTCGCGGATCTGGAAGCGGACAGTTTTGAACTGGCCTATTTCGAGGCCCTGCTGCACGGCGTACCGGCCCATCTCGACGAGTTGGACAAACTCCTGGAGCCCTATCTGGATCGCTCCATCGAGAGTGTCGATCCGGTCGAGCGGGCTATTCTGCGTCTTGCCGCTTTCGAACTGCAGTATCAGCTTGAAGTCCCCTACAAAGTGGTCATTAACGAGTCGATCGAGCTCTCCAAGGTGTTTGGCGCCGAACAGGGCCACAAGTATGTCAATGGGGTACTGGACAAGCTGGCCCGCCAGGTGCGCAAAGGCGAGCTGAAACGGTAGTCAGCGGGTCGACGCCCTGCCATTGCCGGGCGCCCCGTGCATGCCGATTAAACACGGGGTATTGTCTAACATCATGCCGGCCTCGGAATTCCAACTGATCGAACGCTACTTCGCCCGTCTCGGCACGACCCGGGCGGATGTGGTGCTGGGTGTGGGGGATGACTGCGCCCTGTTGCAGGTGCCGGCGGACCGGCAACTGGCGGTCAGTATGGATACCCTGGTGGAGGGAATCCACTTTTTCCCCGATGTGGACCCGGAATCCCTGGGCCACAAGGCGCTGGCGGTCAATCTCAGCGACCTGGCGGCGATGGGGGCCGATCCGGCCTGGGTTACCCTGGCCCTGACGCTGCCCAAAGTGGACGAGGCCTGGCTGGCGGGATTCTGTCGCGGTTTTGCCCGCCTGGCTGCCCGTTACCAGGTGCAGTTGGTAGGGGGGGACACCACCCGCGGTCCCCTGAGTATCTCGGTTCAAGTACACGGCTTTGTGGAGCCGGGCCGGGCGTTGCGGCGTGACCAGGCCCGACCGGGTGACCAGATCTATGTCACCGGCAGCCTGGGGGATGCGGGACTGGCCTTGCTGGCCGCTGGCGGGGGTTATGACGCCGGGGAGCGACTGGCGGTTCTGCAACAGCAGCTGGATTGGCCGGAACCCCGGGTCGCGGCAAGCCAGGCACTGCGCCATCTGTGCCGCTGTGCCATTGATATCTCCGACGGATTGCTGGCCGACCTGGGGCATATCTGCGAAAAGAGCGGGCTCGGGGCCACTATCCGGCAGGCGGCCATTCCCCTTTCCGAAGCGGTGGCGGACTATGTCCATACCACCGGCGACTGGTCCATGCCGCTCGCCGCCGGGGATGATTATGAACTCTGCCTGGTCATTCCGGCCGGGCAGCAGGCCCAGGTCGAACGCATCGCCCGGACGCTGGCTGTTCCGTTGACGCTGATCGGGCAGATGGAGAGTGGCGCTGGCATCCACTGTGTCGATGCGGCAGGCAATAAGGTTGCCGATCTGCAGGGAGGGTACGACCATTTCCGCAACGCCTGACGCGCGCCCGGACTGGCGCAATCCGATCCACCTGCTCGCCTTCGGCCTCGGTTCCGGTGCGGCCCCCAAAGCGCCCGGTACCTTCGGCACCCTGGCGGCAGTGCCCCTCTATCTGCTGGTGCGGCCACTGAGCGATCTGCACTACCTGCTCCTGGTAGTGCTGCTGTTTCTGCTCGGCATCTGGCTCTGTGAACGCACCTCCCGCGATCTGGGGGTACACGACCACGGCGGCATCGTCTGGGACGAATGGGTGGGCTTTCTGATCACCCTGTGGATGGCGCCGCCCGGCTGGTACTGGCTGCTGGCCGGCTTCTGTCTGTTTCGTCTGTTCGATATTCTCAAACCCTGGCCGATCGGCTGGCTGGATCGCCGGGTCTCCGGTGGACTGGGGATCATGCTGGATGACGTGCTGGCCGGAATATTTGGTTTCGTTATCATTCAACTGGGCCGGTATCTGATAGGCTAGGAAGATAGTGCTGAATCGACGGAGTTGAACTGCCCATGACCTGCTTACCCGCCGCGCCCCGTTTATCCCTTCTGTTGCTCCTGCTGACCTGCCTCTGTTGGGCAACGCCGTCTCTGGCGGTTGAACGGGTGCGGGTGATGGCTCTGTTTGCCGACAAGGCGATGTTACAGATCGATGGAAAGCAGCGGTTGCTGAAGGCGGGCCAGCGCAGTCCCGAGGGCGTGTTGCTGGTCTCTGCCGATGCCAGGGGCGCCGTGATCGAGGTGAACGGCAAGCGGGACAAGTACGCGCTGGGTTCCCAGGTGGGAGGTCACTTTGCCAAGCGCAAGGTGGTTGAGGTGCAGATCTGGGCGGACAGCCGGGGGGCCTACAGGACCACCGGCAGCATCAATGGTCGCATGGTCGACATGCTGGTGGATACCGGTGCCACTTCCATTGCCATGAGCGAGGTGGAGGCGAAGCGCCTGGGGATCGCCTATCGTGTCAATGGGGACAAGACCGCCGTTCGCACTGCATCGGGCATCGCCCGGGCTTACGCTGTGAAGCTGGACCAGGTGCGGGTGGGTGAGCTGGTTCTGCACCAGGTTAATGCGGTGGTGGTGGAGGGTAGCAGCCCGCACCAGGTGTTGCTTGGTATGAGTTTTCTGAGCCGGGTGAAGATGGAGCACAAGGGCAATCTGATGGTCCTGCAGAGCAAGTTCTGATCGGCCCCTGTTGCACCGCCCTATCCGCCTGCTGATCTGTTCTGATACCGGACCGCTCTGCGCCGTTTGTGGCAGGCGGGAGGCCGGTCAGATGGTGACTCCAAATATGATACAGATGGACTTGCATCATGGAGTCGATTTAGATAACTTACGTTTACGTAAACGTAATCAGGTTAGTTGACGTTAACGTAAGTAGTGTTACTCCGTAATGATCCATCAGTCTCAAACGAAAACCAGGAGCCCCCATGTCGACTGCTACAGAGCGATTTCTCGCCGCCCGTGATTTTCTGATCCAGCATCGGGAAGACTACGACACCGCCTACCGTGAGTTTCAATGGCCGCAGTTGGACAAGTTCAACTGGGCGCTTGAGTACTTCGATGAGGTGGCCAAAGACAATAATCAGACCGCGCTGTGGGTTGTGCAGGAGGGGGGCGACGAGACCAGGATCAGTTATGCGGAGATGTCCGCCCGCTCCAACCAGGTGGCCAACTACCTGCGTGCCCAGGGCGTGCAGCGTGGCGAACACATTCTGCTTATGTTGAACAACGTGGTGCCCCTGTGGGAAACCATGCTGGCGGCCATCAAACTGGGAGCGGTGGTTATCCCGGCCACCACCCTGCTCGGTTATGACGATCTGCTCGATCGCATTGAGCGTGGCAAGGTTTCCCATGCGGTGGTTGGAGCGGAGTTTACCGCCAAGTTTGACGACATGCCGGGCGACTTCACTCGCATCAGCGTGAACGGTGAAGTGGCCGGCTGGCAGAATTACGCGGACGCCTATCAGCAATCGGACGAGTTCACACCCGAGGGTGAGACCCTGGCCAGTGATCCGCTGCTGCTCTATTTCACCTCCGGTACCACCGCCAAGCCGAAACTGGTGGAGCACAGTCACCAGAGCTACCCGGTCGGCCATCTCTCCACCATGTACTGGATCGGGCTGCAGCCGGGGGATATCCACCTGAATATCAGTTCACCGGGTTGGGCCAAGCACGCCTGGAGTAACTTCTTCGCTCCCTGGAATGCCGGTGCCACCGTGTTTGTCTACAACTACGACCGTTTCGACGCCAAGGCGATGCTGAACACCATCTGCCGTTGTGAACTGACCACCCTGTGTGCGCCGCCAACGGTCTGGCGCATGATGATTCAGCAGGATCTGAAATCGTTCCCGGTCAAGCTGCGCGAGGTGATCGGGGCCGGCGAGCCGCTCAACCCGGAGATCATCGCCCAGGTTGAGTCCGCCTGGGGATTGACCCTGCGGGACGGCTTCGGCCAGACCGAGACCACCGCCCAGATCGGCAACACCCCGGGCCAGAAGCTGAAGAGCGGCTCCATGGGTCGGCCACTGCCCGGTTACAAGGTGCAGTTGCTCGATGCGGCCAGTCAGCCCTGTGAAGAGGGTGAGATCAGCCTGGATCTCTCCGAGCGTCCCATGGGGCTGATGATCGGCTACAAGAACGATGCGGAAAAGACCGCCGAGATCATGCGTGACGGCTTCTACCGTACCGGTGACGTGGCGATGGTGGACGAGGATGGCTACTACACCTACGTCGGCCGTGCCGACGATGTGTTCAAGGCCTCCGATTACCGTATCAGCCCGTTTGAGCTGGAGAGCGTGCTGATCGAACACGATCTGGTTGCCGAAGCGGCGGTGGTACCAAGCCCCGATCCGGTACGCCTGGCGGTCCCCAAGGCCTTCGTTATGCTGGTTGATGGTCATCAGCCGAGTGAGGAGGTGGCACTCTCCATCCTGCAGCACTGCCGCAAGCACCTGGCGCCGTTCAAGCGGATTCGCCGGCTGGAGTTTACCGATCTGCCAAAGACCGTTTCCGGCAAGATCCGGCGGGTGCAACTGCGTAAGGAGGAGGAGAATCGCAGCCTCGATAGCCGTCGGCCGAACGAGTATTGGGAGTCGGACTTCCCGTCCCTGAAATCCTGAGCAGTACTCAGGCGATGGAAACAGAGATGGCCAGCGGGAGATGAATCCCGCCAGGCATCGACTCTGAATAGAAACCACCGGCTGGCACGGCCGGTGGTTTTTTTGCCTGGGCACTCCGGGAACCCTCCTGTTCCGATTGGATCAGGCCGGCGCTGACCGAGATGGCGGCCTGAAATTTCCCTGAAATACCCCGTGTGGTCCCGTTTCTGTTATGCCGGTCAAAAACTAGAATGAATATTCATTACTGCCCGGACGATTCCTATGTTATATATGCTCCGGAGTCATCAGAGGACCCTGGAGTTCCCATGCCCTTCCTGAACAAGAGAGAACCGTCAACCGAGACCCTGGATTGCCGGGTGCTGACCGCCGCTCTGGATCTGTTTGTAGAGCGCGGCTTCCATAACGTATCGGTGCACGATATTCAGCGGGAGTCACGGGTCAGTATCGGTTCCATTTATAAACACTTTGGTGGAAAAGAGGGGGTCGCCAAGGCGCTCTATTATCATCTGCTGAAGGAGTTCGAGGAGATGATGGAGCGGGTCATGGCAGAGGATATGAGCTGCCGGGAGCGCTGTAACCGGGTGATTGCCCTGCTGCTCGAGTACACCGAGAGCCATACCAATATCATCGAGTTCATGCTGCATGCCAAACACCGGGAGTTCCTGCCCGATGAACCGCCAATCTGCAGCTCCACGCCTTTCGAGGGTATGCGCAAGATTGTCCGGGAGGGTATGGAAACCGGTGAGATCCGCCAGGGGAATCCCTGGGTGGCTGCTGCCGCGGTATTTGGCAGTGCATTCCGCCTGATTCACCTGCGGCTCGACGGCGTCATGGACCAGCCGGTGACGGAATGCTATGACGATCTGATCGATGCCATGTGGCAGGGCGTGGCTGGTGGTCAGGGCGCATCCCGGAAGCGTCCCCAGCCGGTCGGGCTTGCCAGCTGATGCTGCGCCTCTCCCGACAGCCAGCCATGGACGCTTTTGTTGACCTGCAAACCCGGTCGTGCGCAGCGTTTTTTCGGCTTGGCCCGGCGGCGGACAGCCTTGGGGATTGCTGGTAGACTACTGACGACACCACGGTTTCTTCTGACTCAGCTTGTTGCTATTGAATCAGTTTTTCCATGCCCCCGTTCACCATCCTGCTAATCGATGACCATGCCATGTTCCGCGCCGGGTTGCGTGTGTTACTGGAGGGTCGGTTACCAGGCGTGAGGATGCTGGAGGCTGCCTCCATTGATGATGCGGAGCGGCTGCGAATAGCGGCCCCGGATCTGCTCCTGCTGGATATCCAGTTACAGGAGGGCAGCGGGCTGGATGGTATAAGCGCATTCAGACAGCGCTGGCCGGGTATCGTGGTTGCCGTGCTTTCCGCCTGGCATACTCCGCGAAACATCAGCCAGGCCCTTGCCCAAGGTGTTCGTGCGTTCATTCCCAAAACCGCGCCAGCCGATGCCGTTATCGAGCTGGTTGAGCAGCTCTACCAGACAGCGACCGGGAGCAAAACCAGTGCCCGGGAAAATTCACAGCAACCCCATCTGCAGCGACTGGATCTGACGCCACGACAGTGCGACGTGCTGGATCTGCTGTGTCGTGGGCTCTCAAACAAGGGTATCGGTCGTCGGCTTGGGCTCTCCGAAAACACCATACGCTGGCACGTACAGAACCTGTTGAAGTTGTTGCGGGTCTCAAGCCGCTCTGAGGCGGTGTTTGTGGCGCGCAGTCTCGGACTGACGGACTAGGCGCGGATGACCCCGTCCCATGAGCATATGCTGGCCGAGCGGGCGAAACTCACCTTCGGTCATCTCATCAACTCTGCCCTTCCTCCGCCGCTGGTCGCCTTGCTGCTGGCGTGGGTACTCGCCGATAGTCAAAGCTGGCAACAGCTTGGTATCTGGTGCCTGGCAACCATACTCTCCGGTCTGCTCGTTCTCTACCAGGCGCGCCAGGGGCTGACCAGTGGAATCACCCCGGCCAGGGCACCGCTGGTGCTGCGCCGTTTCATTGCTGTTAATGTACTTTCCGGGTGCTGCTGGGGCGTCTTGCCGTTGCTGGCGTTTGACCCCGCCAGTGCAGTAGACAGCATTCTGGTGATGACCGTGATCACTGGCGTGGCTGCTGGTGCGATGGCGACCCTGATGCCGCTGTTTCCTGCCTACCTGGCTTTTGTGCTGTTTGAGATGGGGGTGCCGATCGTCTACCTGATACTGCTGGATGATGATAACTACCTGATCCTGGGCATGGTCGGCATACTCTACCTGGTCAGTCTGTTGGGTATGGCGCGTAACGGTGCCCGTACCGTGGGCAACACCATTGCGCTGCGTTTTGAAAATCTCGATCTGGTACAGCAGTTGAGCCGGGAAAAGCAGTATGCGCAGCAGGCCAATGAAGCCAAGACCCGTTTCCTGGCGGCTGCCAGTCACGACCTGCGTCAGCCGGTGCATGCCCAGGGGCTGTTCATGGAGGCGCTCTCCCGGGAGGGGCTCTCCCCCAGGCAGCAAAAGTTGTTGGGGAAGTCACGGCAAGCCTGGCAGGCTTCCGCTGAGATGCTGGATGCCTTGCTGGATATTTCGCGAATTGAGGCGGGTGTGGTGGTGCCGGAGTGTACCGCTTTTCACCTGCAGCCCCTGTTCCAGAAGCTGGAGAGTGAACTGGCTCCCCAGGCGGAACGAAAAGGGTTGGTTATGCGGGTCCGGGAGACTTCGGTAGCGGTAGTTTCCGATCCGGTTCTGCTGGAACGGATCCTGCGTAACCTGTTGACCAATGCGATCAGATACACCCGGCAGGGTGGTGTACTGCTCGGGTGCCGGCGGCGCGGTAGCCGGGTGTGGATCGAGGTCTGGGATACCGGTATCGGCCTGACTGCGGATCAGCAGCGCCAGGTTTTTCGTGAATTTCACCAGGTAAACAATCCTGCGCGGGAGCGGCGCAAGGGGCTTGGTCTCGGATTGGCCATCGCACGGGGTCTGTCCCGGGCCCTTGCCCATCCTCTGACCCTTGCATCCCGTCCCGGACGGGGCAGTGTCTTCCGCCTCCAGCTGCCGTTATCCGAAGCTGCGCTGATCGAGCAGCCCTATACGGAAGGAGTGGATGTGCCGCAAGCTCCGCTGGGGATCTGTGTGCTGGTGATTGATAATGATCCCGCCATCGGTGAGGCGATGTGTCAGTTGTTGCTTAAATGGGCCTGCATCCCGTGGCTGGCGACTTCCTCGTCGGAGGCGCAACGGCTGGTTCAGACCAACCGTCCCGATGTGGTTGTCAGCGACTACCGGTTAGGTGATGGTGAGACCGGCAGTGAAGTGATCGCCTTGTTGCGTAAGCAGCTGGGAACCGATTTGCCTGCTCTGCTGGTGACCGGTGACACCTCCCCGACCCGCCTGCGGGAAGCCCAGGCCAGTGGTATACCCCTGCTGCATAAGCCGCTTGCCGCGCCACAGCTGTATCGGATGCTGGCCAGACTCCGCCCGGCCGGGTGTCCGCTTGACTATCCATCCGCCCTACCGGAACCGGAGTGACCGCTTGTGCCGGTTATATCCGGCCCACTTACCGGGATAGAACCTGTTTTTCCGTGTCGTGAATCCCGCCTGTTCAATACCTGGCCCGTCCAAATGGACGGTGGGCAGAGAGGTGGCATGGTGCTAGCTTAGAATCTTCTTTCTAACCTGTAGTTTTTGAGTGGTTTTGACGATGAACCGGGTATTTGAACACATGCTCACTGGCCGGGTGGCCGCGGGCGTGAAGCGAAATGGGGATGGTGGTCGGCGGATGCTGACCGGTGTATTTGCAGCAACCGCAATACTGGGGGGGCTGGTTGGGAGTTATCCCGTATCCGCCGCTACCGTTACCTGGACTGGGGCGGGTGATGGCACTTCCTGGAATGATGACGGGAACTGGGATGGACCAAGGGCCGACGCCGATCTGGTGATCGACAATGGTGATACGGTGACTGTCGATCAGCTCTCGCTCTATGTTGGCGATCCGGACGGTAAACCCGATTCTCTGACAATGAGCAGTGGCTCGGATCTGAATGTCACGGCCTCGGGTACTATAGATGGCGGGGGTAGCCTCTCACTGACGGGGGCGGGTACGGCTGTCTCGCTGCAAACAGACATAACCGTTGGAAAAGATTCAGGAGTCAGCAGTCTGGAGCTGCAGTCCGGCGCGACACTCGCCACCGGGGGCGATTTTGTCTCCAGCGATATCGGTGCTGATGCAGGTGCAACAGGGCGGGTGACGATAACCGGCGCCGGTTCCCGGTGGACAGTCGGTTCCAGCCTGAAGGTTGGATCCTGGGGTACCGGAATCCTGTTGATCGAGAATGGCGGCGCTGTCACTACGAACGGCAGCTATAACACGCTTCTGGGTGCGAGGTCTTCCGGGACCGCCACTGTGACGGGTGCCGGATCCACCTGGGATACGGGCGATCGCCTCTCCGTTGGTTCGTTCGGCAGCGGAACCCTGTATATTGAAAATGGCGGCCAGGTTACCGGCGATGACGTTTTTGTTGGGTATTACGCGGGAAGCACTGGCTCCGTGACGGTGGGTGATGCCGGATCCCTCCTGGACATTCAGAACGAGCTCTACGTGGGCTTGACAGGTAACGGCACCCTGATCATCGAAAATGGGGCCGGAGTTTCCAGTAAGGAGGGAATTATCGGCCAGCAAAGTAGCGGCAGCGGATCTGTCATCGTCACGGGCGCCGGGTCCCGCTGGGATATTACCGCTGGGGGCTTTGACAGCTTGATAATTGGTGACTTCGGTACCGGAAGCCTGACCCTGAGCGACGGCGGCGTGGTGGATCTGAATTCCGGATCGGTGGTCGTGATGGACAGCGTGAATGCCAGCGGTGTTATCAATATCGGTGCGGAGGCCGGTAGCGCGGCGGCGGCCCCGGGTAGTCTCTACGCTAACGAAGTCCTGCTGGGAGATAGTTCCGGTCGGCTGGTGTTTAATCACACTGCTGGAAGTTACGATTTTGACCCTATTATTATCGGATCCGGCGAAGTGGAACTGCATGCGGGCACTACCCGTTTCAGCAGCGGTTCCGTGGAGGTGAACAACGTAAAGGCAGTTGGCGGGACACTGCGGGTGGACGACGGTGAGACCCTGAATATCAAGGGGGATTACACCCAGTCGGCGACCGCCAGCTTCCGCACTGGCGTCTCCAGTGCCGCCAGTTACGGACGCTTACAAGTGGACGGCACCGCCACCTTCGCGGATGGCGCCGCTATTGAAGTCGATGTGGCTACGATCAACACCCTGGCCCACAACGAAACTCTGAGTGGTGTGATCAGTGCCGGCACCCTGAACGCCTCCACGTTCAGCCTGACCGACAACAGCGCGCTGTTCGACTTTAGCGCTTCCATTAGCGGCGATGCGGTGGACCTGCGGGTGATCGATTCTACTGCCAGTGGTGTTTACGACAGCGTACTGGATAGCGGATTTACCCCTGGCTTCGGCGCCGCTGAGGTACTGGACGGTTTTGTCTCCGGTGGTGCCACCGGTACCGACATGGATAACGTGGTTGCCGCGTTAGGGCTGCTCGGCACCGAGCAGGCGGTGAGTGATGCGGTAGGACAGACGTTGCCCACCGGCGTACACGGGCTTTCCCGCATTCCGCTGACCCTGCAGCGCCGGATAGACCGGGTCATCCAGGGCCGGCAGCTAACCGGCCAGGGTATGTCATCTGGAGATGGATTCTTCGCCGAGGACAATCTCTGGGTCATGCCCCTGTACAGCCAGGTACGGCAGGACCCGCGCAACGGTGCCGGGGGCTATGATGCCGATACCCGTGGCGTGGTGGCGGGTATCGAGGGCAGGTTGGCGAACGGAGGACAATTGGGTGTGGCCCTGGCCTACGGGGATACCCGGGTTGATGGCCGCAACATTGCTGCCGGGAACGACAGCGAGATCGACTCCTACTACGTGACCCTTTACGGCAGCCGGTCCCTGTCCCGCCCCGGAATGCTGTTTGACTGGCAGGCGGATCTGGGGCTCAACCAGAACGAGAGCCGCCGCTACATGGCCTTCATCAACCGGACCGCGGTTGCCGATTATGACAGCCACACGGCCCATCTGGGTATGGGACTGGAACAGCTGTTCACATGGAATGAACAGACCCGCTGGCTGCCGGGGGTGCGCCTGGACTACACCTGGTTGCGCCAGCAGTCCTACAGCGAAAGCGGTGCCGGCGCGCTCAATCTGCAGGTGGCTGAAGAGCAGAGTGATGCGCTGGTGCTGACGCTGCAGGGACGGGTTGAACACCAGATGAACCCGAAGGCCAGGCTGCTGGCCAATATCGGACTGGGGTATGACTTGATGAATGAGCGCAGCCTGATCAACGCCAGCTACAGCGGTGGCGGTGCGGCGTTTGTCAGTGAAGGGCTGGATCCCTCTCCCTGGTTGTTTCAGGGCGGAGTGGGCCTCGCCTGGCAGACGGGTGACCAGGCCCAGCTGGCCATTCGTTACGATCTGGAAGGCAGGGAGGATTTCCTGTCCCAGACCGCTTCGCTGCGTTTTGACTGGCACTTTTAATCAGAGCCGGGCCGCCAGGCCCGCAGACCGGTGGGTGTAACCGGCCGGCACCGGTCCCCGGAAACGACAAACCCCGGCTGGATGGCCGGGGTTTATTTATGCGCGCTTCAGTGCGCCCTGGGGCATACGCTTCAGGCGTTGGCCTGTTCGGCCTCCTTGTCCCGCTCGATCAGCGCATAGGCGGAGTGGTTGTGGATCGACTCAAAGTTCTCCGACTCCACAATGTAGGCGCAGAAACGCTCGTCCTGATCCAGCATACCGGCCACATCCCGCACCATGTCCTCGACAAACTTGGGGTTGTCGTAGGCGCGCTCAGTGACAAACTTCTCGTCCGGCCGTTTCAGCAGGCCGTAGAGTTCGCAGGAGGCCTGGCTCTCCACCAGGTCGATAATCTCTTCGACCCAGACAAAACCGCAGGTTCTGACCTGCACGGTGACATGGGAGCGCTGGTTGTGGGCGCCGCGCTCGGAAATCTTCTTGGAGCAGGGGCAGAGACTGGTGACCGGTACCAGCACCTTGATGTAGGTGGTCGGCTCGCCGTTGTGTACTTCACCAATAAAGGTGACATCGTAATCCAGCAGGCTCTGTACGCCGGAGACCGGAGCGGTCTTGTTGATGAAGTAGGGGAAGTTCATCTCGATATGGCCGGAGTTGGCTTCCAGCTTCTCGGCCATCTCCGCCAGCATCACCTTGAAGTTGGAGATGCTGATCTCCTTTTCGTGGGAGTTGAGAATCTCCACGAAACGGGACATGTGGGTGCCCTTGAAGTTGTGGGGCAGGTTCACATACATGTTGAAAGTGGCGATGGTGTGCTGCTCACCGTCGCTGCGGTCCTTGACCCGCACCGGATGGCGGATGTCTTTGATACCCACCTTGTTAATGGCGATCTGCCGGGTATCGACGCTGTTCTGTACGTCAGCAATCTCGGTGGTGGTGGTCACTGTCTCTGTTCCTCGCTACAACGGTGCGCGCACAATCGGCCTACGCATCCAGAATTTTTTTACCCTTTCCTGCAATCTACCCTGTTTGGCGAAGGGCGAACACTGGCGGTTTGCCGGGTTTTGTGCTCCGTGGGCTCTGCCAGCCGTCAGGGAACAGGAGATTATGATGGCTGGCATGGTTCTGTGCAACTTCAGTGTCATCTGACAGCTTGGGAGTGAGTCGTCGGGCTTGCGGCAATCCTCTTTAGCGGCGGATGGATTTCCTACCGATTACCTTGGTATTGCAGTGGAATAGCACTTGTCAGTCGGCGGGCCGATTACCCGGTATCACTAACCACCTGTCGCCCCTGGCAGATTCTCCAGTTGAATGGTAAGAAACTGATAAATATCAGAAAAAAGCTGTTTGGCACAGCCGTTGCAATCCCGCTCTCCAGGAGGCGGCAGAGAAATCCCGATGATGCCGCTCCAACTAACCAAAACATCTGGAGGAGTCGGGTAATGAGCGAAACCTTTTACGACGTTATGCGCCGGCAGGGGATAACCCGCCGCAGTTTTCTGAAATATTGCAGTCTGACCGCCTCGGCGCTGGGATTGGGTCCGGCCTTCGCGCCGACCATCGCCGAGGCGATGGAGACCAAGCCACGTATTCCGGTGCTCTGGCTGCATGGCCTGGAGTGTACCTGCTGTTCCGAGTCGTTCATCCGCTCCGCCCATCCGCTGGCCAAGGATGTGGTGCTGTCCATGATCTCGCTGGATTATGACGACACCATCATGGCGGCTGCCGGACACGAGGCGGAAGCGATTATCGATGAGATCATCGCCAAGTACGACGGCAACTTCATCCTGGCCGTGGAGGGCAATCCGCCCCTGGATGAGGACGGCATGTACTGCATCATCGGCGGTAAGCCGTTCGTGGAGCAGCTGCGCAAGGCGGCCGAGCACTGCCGGGCGATCATCTCCTGGGGCTCCTGCGCCTCCTGGGGCTGTGTCCAGGCGGCCCGGCCCAATCCGACCCGGGCAACCCCGGTGCACAAGGTGCCGGGTCTGGCCGACAAGCCGATCATCAAGGTGCCGGGCTGCCCGCCCATCGCCGAGGTGATGACCGCGGTGATCACCTACATCCTCACCTTCGAACGCTTCCCGCAACTGGATCGCCAGGGGCGGCCGCTGATGTTTTACAGCCAGCGCATCCATGACAAGTGTTACCGGCGGCCCCATTTTGACGCCGGCCAGTTTGTCGAACACTGGGATGACGAAGCGGCGCGCAAAGGTTACTGCCTGTACAAGATGGGCTGCAAGGGGCCCACTACCTACAACGCCTGCTCCACCGTGCGCTGGAATGGTGGCCTGTCGTTCCCGATCCAGGCCGGCCACGGCTGTATCGGCTGCTCCGAAGATGGTTTCTGGGACAAGGGCAGCTTCTATGACCGGGTTACCGATACCCATCAGTTTGGTGTGGAGGCCAATGCGGACAAGGTTGGTATGGCCGCCGCCGGCACCGTCGGCGCAGCGGCCGCGGCACACCTGGCCGTCACCGCTATCAAACAGGCTCAGCACAAAGGGGAGCAGGATCAATGAGCGTAATAGAGACACCGAACGGTTTTTCCCTGGATGATTCCGGTCAGCGTGTGGTGGTGGATCCGGTTACCCGGATCGAAGGACACATGCGCTGTGAAGTCAACGTGGATGAGAACAACGTTATCCGCAATGCCGTCTCCACCGGCACCATGTGGCGCGGTCTGGAGGTGATCCTGAAGGGGCGTGACCCGCGGGATGCCTGGGCCTTCACCCAGCGCATCTGTGGCGTCTGCACCGGCACCCATGCACTCACCTCGGTGCGGGCGGTGGAGGATGCCCTGGGGATTCAGATCCCGGAGAACGCCAACTCGATCCGCAATATCATGCAGCTGGCCCTGCAGGTGCACGACCACCTGGTGCACTTCTACCACCTGCACGCGCTGGACTGGGTCAACCCGGTCAATGCCCTGAAGGCGGATCCAAAGGCCACCTCCGAACTGCAACAGAAGGTCTCACCGCACCATGCCCTCTCCTCACCCGGTTATTTCCGCGATATCCAGAACCGGTTGAAGAAGTTTGTCGAGTCGGGGCAGCTGGGGCCGTTCAAGAACGGTTACTGGACCAATCCCGCCTACCTGTTGCCGCCGGAAGTGGATCTGATGGCGGTAACCCACTACCTGGAAGCGCTCGACTTCCAGAAAGAGATCGTTAAGGTCCGCACCATCTTCGGTGGCAAGGATCCCCACCCCAACTGGCTGGTGGGCGGGGTGCCCTGTCCCATCAATCTGGACGGTGTGGGGGCGGTGGGTGCCCTGAACATGGCCAGCCTGAACCAGATCTCCTCCATCATCGATCAGATCCGGCAGTTCGTGGACAACGTCTATGTGCCGGACCTGCTGGCGATCGCCGGCTTCTACAAAGGCTGGAACTACGGCGGTGGCCTCTCCAGCATGAACGTGCTGGCCTACGGTGATATCCCGGACCGGGCCAACGACTACTCGGCGGAGAACCTGATGATGCCCAGTGGCGCCATTATCAACGGCAACCTGAAAGAGGTGCACGAGGTGGACCTGCGTGACCCTGACGAGATTCAGGAGTTCGTACCCCACTCCTGGTACAAGTACCCGGATGAGTCCAAGGGGCTGCATCCCTGGGACGGTGTGACCGAGGCCGATTTTCAGCTGGGGGCCAACACCCGGGGCAGCAAGACCGATATCCATCAGATCGACGAGGCGGCCAAGTACTCCTGGATCAAGGCACCCCGCTGGAAAGGGCACGCCATGGAGGTGGGGCCCCTGGCCCGTTACATCATCGGCTATGCCAAAGGGGACAAGGAGATCACCGAGCAGATCAACTTTACCCTCAAGACCCTGGATCTGCCCGTCACGGCGCTCTTCTCCACCCTGGGCCGAACCGCTGCCCGCGGACTGGAGGCGCAGTGGGCGGCGGACAAAATGCGTTACTTCATGGACAAGATGATGGCCAATATCAAGGCCGGTGACAGCAACACCGCCAACGTGGAACGGTGGGATCCGGAGACCTGGCCGGCGCAGGCCAAGGGGGTCGGTTTTACCGAGGCGCCGCGCGGAGCCCTGGGGCACTGGTTGCGCATCGAGGATACCCGCATTGCCAACTACCAGTGCGTGGTGCCCACCACCTGGAACGGCTCGCCCCGTGATCATCAGGGCAATATTGGTGCCTTCGAGGCCTCCCTGATGAACACCAAAGTGGAGCGTCCGGAAGAGCCGGTGGAGATTCTGCGCACCCTGCACAGTTTCGACCCCTGTCTTGCCTGTTCCACCCATGTGATGAGCGAGGACGGGCAGAATCTGGCCGAAGTCAAGGTTCGCTAGGATCAGCCCGTCTCAAAGGAGGCACGATTATGCAGACAGAAATCAAATCGGGGGCGATCTACGTCTATGAAGCCCCGGTCCGGGTCTGGCATTGGGTCAACGCCCTGGCCATCACCCTGTTGGCCGTCACCGGTTACCTGGTGGCTAATCCCTTGCCCACCCTGCCCGGGGAGGCGAGTGATCACTTCCTCATGGGCTATATCCGCTTTGTTCATTTTGCCGCCGCCTATATCTTCGCGGTCGCTTTTCTGGGCCGGATCTACTGGGCCATGGTGGGCAACACCTACTCCCGCCAGCTGTTCAAACTGCCGCTGTTAAGGCTGTCATTCTGGCAGGAGTTGCTGCACGAGATACGCTGGTACGCCTTTCTGGAACGGGAGCCGAAGAAGTATGCAGGGCACAATCCGCTGGCCCACCTGGTGATGGTGGCAATCATTACCGTGGGCGGCGTCGTGATGATTGTGACCGGCTTTGCCCTGTACGCGGAGCAGACCGGGTTGGGCAGCTGGCAGGACCGGCTGTTTGGCTGGTTGATTCCGCTCATGGGACAGAGCATGGATGTGCGCTCCTGGCACCATTGGGGCATGTGGGTGATCGTGGTGTTCGTGATGCTGCATGTCTACGTGGCGATCCGGGAGGATATCGTCTCCCGCCAGAGCCTGATCAGCACCATGATCAGCGGTTGGCGCACGTTCAAGGATGACCGGCCATGAACTGCAAGCTGAAGCGACGTCCCCCCCGCGTGCTGGTGTTGGGCATCGGCAACCTGCTGTGGGCGGATGAGGGGTTTGGGGTTCGGGCGGTAGAGGCTTTTCAGCAGCACTACCACACTCCCGTGAATGTCCGGGTGCTGGACGGCGGTACCCAGGGCGTCTACCTGGTGCAGGAGGTGCGGGAGGCGGAGCTGCTGGTGGTGTTCGACGCCATCGATTACGGCCTGCCCCCCGGTACCCTGAAGCTGATCGAGGATGACGCGGTACCCAAATATCTCGGCGTCAAGAAAGTGAGCCTGCACCAGACCGGTTTTCAGGAGGTGCTGGCGCTGGCGGAGATGATGGGCGACTACCCGCAGCAGATGCTGCTGATCGGTGTGCAGCCGGCGGAGATCGAGGATTTTGGTGGCAGTCTGCACCCGTCGGTCAAGGCGCAGGTCGGGCCCGCCATAAAGCAGGCGGCGGCCTATCTGCAGCGTCATGGTGTAGATGTGCGCCGCCGTCCCCACCCCCTGGAAGGTGATCCTTATGCCGCGGCTATTGGCGATATACAGCGTTATGAAGCGGAGCGGCCGCGGCCTGAACAGGCGTGTCGGATAGGGGATGAGCGGGTGGTCTGGTCTGGTGAATTTCAGGTGAGTTACCGCCCCGCCGATCTGGACGGAGAGCTCCTGCAGGTTGGACTGGATCAACACCTGGACCCGTATCGTCGGGCCCGGTTTGAGCAAGAGGAGTAGCAGATGCCATCAACACTGATCAGACTGATGATAGAGCAGCAGGATTACCCGGTGGTGGATACCACCACCCTGGATGATTTCCTGCAGGCGCAGCCCCATTCGGTGCTGTTTTTTACCGGTGATCCGAAGAAATACCCCGAGAGCGATGACGTGGCGGTGATCCTGCCGGAGCTGGCGGCCCATTTTGCCGGTCGTTTCCGGGTGGCGGTGGTGGCCAGGGAGGCAGAGGAGGCGCTGCAGCAGCGCTTCCCCTTCAGCAGCTGGCCGGCGCTGGTGTTTCTGCGCGGGGAGCACTACCTGGGGGCGATCACCCGGGTGCAGAACTGGAGCGATTACCTGGGCGAGATCGAGCGGCTGCTGGGTGCCGAGGCGCTGCATCTACGTGGTGTCGGTATCCCGGTTATCGCCACCGGAGTCGTCCAGGGTTAAGCGAGCTTTCAGGAGAGAGATTATGGGTTATTACGAATTGCCGGCCGGCACCCTGGGTGTCGGCACACAGCCGCCGGAAGAGGATGGGGCGGAGCTCAACTATCAACCGATGCCGGAGGAGATGGCCACTTTCGCCATGCCGGATATACCTGAACCGGAACTGGTGGCGGACTGCCTGGCGGCACGCAGCCTGCTGGATGATGTACTGCGTGCCATGGGTGATTACCGGGTCGGTGAGCCGTCACCGCAGTTTGTACTGGATCAGCTGGATAAGGACAACCTGGAACTGGTGGACCAGATGCTGGGTGAAGGCGAAGTGAGCATCGTGGTGACCGGCCAGTACCGGGCCCGGATACAGGAGTCGGTGCTGGCCGGGTTGTGGCGGGTCCGTTACCTGGATGATCAGGGCAAGCTGGTGCAGGATACCCTGGAGGTGGCGGATATTCCCCGGCTGGTGCGAGACGGCACTTTCGCCTCGGCCGCCGACCGGCTGGTCCTGCCGGATGGGGCACTGCCGGAGGGGGTATTGAACGCCCCGCCGCTGGTGGCAGAACTGGATGAGAAATCAACCGGCTTCCGCCCCGGTGTCCAGCCCCATGTGATCAACCTGACCCTGCTGCCCCAGACCGAGCAGGATCTGGGGTTTCTGGATCAGTTGCTGGGTGCCGGTACGGTGACCATCCTCTCCCGGGGCTATGGCAACTGCCGCATCACCAGCACCAACACCCGGTTTGTCTGGTGGGTGCAGTATTTCAACTCCCAGGACAAGAGTATTCTCAATACGCTGGAGGTGACCGATGTGCCTGAGGTGGCCTGTGCCGCCCAGGAAGATATTGTGGATAGTGCCCAGCGGCTGGATGAGATACTGGAGATTTACCGGTGACGGATCAGTTTTTTGCCGGCTCCTACGGTGGCAGTGCGGACAAGCTGAGCGACGAAGCACGCCTGGAGTGCAAGATCTGCTGGTACCTGTACGATCCGGCCCAGGGTGACCCCTACTGGCAGATTCCCCCCGGCACGCCGTTCTCCCGGCTGCCGGAAGACTGGAGCTGCCCCAACTGTGACGGCCGCAAAGACGACTTCATGGTGGTGCTGTGAAACAGGCTGATCGGCCAGTATTGGTGACCCGTCTGGAGGGGCTGTTCCGCTATATCGAACAGACACGCATGGCGGGTATCCCGATTCTCAACCTGGCGCTGCAGGTCGAGGCGGTAGGTTTCAGCCGCTGGAACGATTATCAGCTGGGTGTGCTGATCACGCCCTGGTTCATGAACCTGGTCCTGCTGGGGGAGGGGGCCGATGTGGGGTTGGCGGAGCGGCCGATTGGGGACAAAATCCGGCACCGCTTTCCCTCTGGCGTGTATGAGTTCATTGTCGCTGAAGAGCCGGCCCTGGGGCAGTTCCAGGGCCGCTATCAGGCCTGTTCCCTGTTCTCACCCATGCAGCAGTTCACCAGTCAGCAGCTGGCGGTGGAGACGGCGCAGGCGGTGATGACCGGTGTCATGCAGGATGAGAACCGTTCCGGCATCTCCACCCGTGAACAGGAGATCGCCCGGGTCTGGGGCAGTGATACGTCGCTTTCTGAAGAGCCGGCAGCCGACCCTGAACAGGGTTCTACCCTGAGTGAGCGCCTGGAGACGCCGCTGACCCGCCGGGAGCTGTTGACCGGCCCATCCTAGGGCACCGATCGTACGACTGCCGCCGCGCTGAAAGCTGCCGGGTAGGGTGGGCGGCAAGTGTGCCCACGCGGTTATCTGGACTCAGGCGTCCCGGCTGACGATGTAGTCCGCCAGCCAGCGCAGTGGATCGGCCCGCTCGTCCAGATTCGCCAGGCTGTCCAGGGCATCCTGACGCAGATTGGAGGCCAACTCCTTAGCCCCTTTCAGACCGATCAGGGAGGGGTAGGTGGGCTTGCCATTGGCCTCATCCTTGCCTTGGGTCTTGCCCAGGGTCTCGGTGTCCCCCTCCACATCCAGGATGTCATCCTGTACCTGAAAGGCCAGGCCGATGCAGTTGGCGTAGTGCTCCAGTTGCCGGGTCTGCTCCGGTTTCACCGCCGGTGTGGCCAGACAGCCCAGCTTGACACTGGCATGGATCAGGGCGCCGGTCTTGTGGATATGCATGTTCTCCAGTTGGGCCAGGTCGATCTGCCGCCCGATTGCCGCCAGGTCCAGCGCCTGGCCACCGGCCATGCCACGGGAGCCGCTGGCATGGGCCAGGGCTTCGATCATCTGCACCCGGACCGGCGCCTCGACCGGTGTCCAGTCATCCCTGCACAGCACCTTGAAGGCCAGGGTCTGCAGTGCGTCGCCGGCCAGAATGGCGGTGGCTTCGTCAAACGCCTTGTGGCAGGTGGGACGACCCCGGCGCAAGTCGTCATCATCCATGGCCGGCAGATCGTCATGGATCAGGGAGTAGGCGTGGATCAGCTCCACCGCGCAGGCCGGACCATCGAGCCGCTCGGGGGCGGTGCCCAGGGCTGCACCGGCCGCGTAGACCAGCATGGGGCGGATACGCTTGCCGCCATTCAGGGTGGCGTAGCGCATCGCCTGATGGAGTCGGACCGGCTGGACGGTCTCCATGGGCAGTTGTTGCTCCAGGGCGGCGTTGACCCGCTGCTGGCACGCTGTCAGGTACTGCTTGAGGGCGGACTCAGTTGTCACGATCAAAGGGTTCCGGTTCGGCGTCGACACGCTGGTCCGTGAGGATCTGGATCTTCTGCTCCGCCTCCTTCAGGGCCATCTGGCAGGTGCGGGTGAGGGCAACTCCCCGCTCAAAGGATTTGAGGGAATCCTCCAGGGTGAGATCGCCCCGTTCCAGGGTCTCTACCAGGGATTCCAGCTCGCTCAGCGCCTGTTCGAAAGAGGGCGCTGTCGGCTCTTTTTGGCTGGGTTCTTTTTTCGGCACGGTGCGTCTCATGGTTGTTGGGTATTAGGTAAACCTTAACCAGAGGAGGGGTGGCGGTCAATCGGCGCCGTGGTCGGAAAGTGCAATGCCGCGCAACAGGCGGGGTTTGACCAACTGCTCAACGGTGCCCCACTCGCATAGCGCCGTGGGGGCGTGTAAACTTTGGCCCCATTGTGTGTCATTGAGTCAGGTCTTTAATCCATGAGCAGCAGTTCTTACGACGCTTCCGCCATCGAGGTGCTGAGTGGGCTGGAGCCGGTGCGCAAGCGTCCCGGCATGTATACCGATACCACCCGTCCCAATCATCTGGCCCAGGAGGTGATCGACAACAGTGTGGACGAGGCGGTGGCGGGCTTTGCCAGCACCATCGAGGTGACCCTGTTCAAGGACGGTTCGCTGGAAGTGAAGGATGATGGGCGGGGCATGCCGGTGGATATCCATCCGCAGCAGGGCCTGCCCGGGGTGGAGGTGATTCTCACCAAGCTGCATGCCGGCGGCAAGTTTTCCAACAAGAACTACCAGTTTTCCGGCGGCCTGCACGGGGTCGGCGTGTCGGTGGTGAATGCCCTCTCCAAGCACCTGGAGATCTGGGTCAAGCGGGGCGGGGCCGAGTACAACATGGCCTTCGCCGATGGACACAAGGTGTCCGACCTGGAAGAGGTGGGCCGGGTCGGCAAGAACAACACCGGAACCCGGTTGCGCTTCTGGCCGGACGCCAGCTATTTCGATTCCGGCAAGTTCTCGGTACGCCAACTGCTCCACGTACTGCGTGCCAAGGCGGTGCTCTGTCCCGGACTCAAGGTGCTGTTCCTGGATGAGCAGAGCGGCAACAGCTATGAGTGGCATTATGAGGACGGCCTGCAGGACTACCTGCTGGACGCCCTGCAGGGCCTGGAACTGCTGCCGCAACCGCCGTTCGTCGGCACCATGTCGGGCAATACCGAGACCGCCGACTGGGCGGTGACCTGGCTGCCGGAGGGCGGCGAGGCGGTGACCGAAAGCTACGTCAACCTGATCCCGACCGCCCAGGGCGGCACCCATGTGAACGGGCTGCGTTCCGGCCTGACCGACGCGGTGCGGGAGTTCTGCGAGTTCCGCAACCTGTTGCCGCGCGGGGTCAAGCTGGCGCCGGACGATGTGTGGAACCGTTGCTGCTATATTCTGTCGGTGAAACTGGCCGACCCCCAGTTTTCCGGTCAGACCAAGGAGCGCCTCTCCTCCCGGGAGTGCGCTTCGTTTGTCTCCGGGGTGGTGAAGGACGCCTTCAGTCTCTGGCTGAATCAGCACACCGATGTGGGTGAGCGTATCGCCGACATGGCCATCAGTGCCGCCCAGTCCCGTCTGCGGGCAGGGCGTAAGGTGCTGCGCAAGAAAGTGACCCAGGGCCCGGCGCTGCCGGGCAAGTTGGCCGACTGCAGTTCGGTGGATCCCAGCCGCAGTGAGCTGTTTCTGGTGGAGGGGGACTCCGCCGGCGGTTCCGCCAAACAGGCGCGTGACCGGGAGTTCCAGGCGATCATGCCGTTGCGGGGCAAGATTCTGAACACCTGGGAGGTGGACTCCGCCGATGTGCTGGCCTCCCAGGAGGTGCACGACATCTCGGTGGCCATTGGTGTCGATCCCGGCTCCGATGACCTGAGCAAACTGCGCTTCGGCAAGATCTGTATCCTGGCGGATGCGGACTCGGACGGTGCCCATATCGCCACCCTGCTGTGTGCCCTGTTCCTGCGCCACTTCCGCAAACTGGTGCAGGAGGGGCATGTCTACGTGGCCATGCCGCCGCTCTACCGAATCGACGTGGGCAAGCAGGTGTTCTACGCTCTGGACGATTCGGAACGCCAGGGCATACTGGATCGGATCAGCGCCGAGAAACTGACCGGCAAAGTGACGGTCCAACGCTTCAAGGGTCTGGGTGAGATGAATCCGCTGCAACTGCGGGAGACCACCATCGACCCGGACACCCGCCGGCTGGTACAACTGACTATCGATGCGGGTGATGACACCAACGGCATGATGGACATGCTGCTGGCCAAGAAACGGGCCGCGGACCGTAAACAGTGGTTACAGGATAAAGGGGATCTGGCGGAGGTGTAGCGCTTGCTGGAGTGCGACAACCGCCACTGCAGACGAGCGCTATGCCGATGGGGTGCAGCGTATTGCCACCAGTCAGTTCCGCGAGGGGCGGGCTGGACTCCGGCCCTGGTGACGGATTGAGCAAAAGGGGTAATTTGATCCGGTACCTGAGAGTTGCGGGGGGAAACACCAACAGGCTTTGAATAACGAATAATAAAGCAACGACCCTTATTACGTTGCCCAAGGAAGTACCATGGCCATCAAGAAAACCGAACTCTACTCCTCCCTCTGGGCCAGCTGCGACGAACTGCGCGGCGGTATGGACGCCAGCCAGTACAAGGATTATGTGCTGACCCTGCTGTTCATGAAGTACGTCTCCGACAAGTACAAGGGCGATCCCTACGGCATGATCCTGGTGCCCGAAGGGGCCAGTTTCGACGACATGGTGGCGCTCAAGGGCGACAAGGAGATCGGCGACAGGATCAACAAGATCATCGCCCGCCTGGCCGAAGAGAACGACCTCAAGGGCGTGATCGACGTGGCCGACTTCAATGACGAAGACAAGCTGGGCAAAGGCAAGGAGATGATCGACCGCCTCTCCAAGCTGATCGGCATCTTTGAAGGGCTGGACCTGTCCGCCAACCGGGCCGATGGGGACGACCTGCTGGGCGACGCCTACGAATACCTGATGCGCCACTTCGCCACCGAATCGGGCAAATCCAAGGGTCAGTTCTACACGCCCTCGGAAGTCTCGCAGATCCTCTCCAGAGTGATCGGCATTAGCGATGACACCCCGCAGGATGCCAGCGTCTATGACCCAACCTGTGGTTCGGGCTCTCTGCTGCTGAAAGCCAGCGATCAGGCCCCGCGGGGGTTGTCCATCTTCGGCCAGGAAATGGACAACGCCACCAGCGCTCTGGCACGCATGAACATGATTCTGCACAACACCGCCACCGCCAAGATCTGGAAGGGCAATACTCTGTCTGACCCCCAGTGGAAGGACGAATCCGGCCAGCTGAAAACCTTCGACTTTGCCGTGGCCAATCCGCCGTTTTCCAACAAGAACTGGACCAGCGGCCTTAACCCGGAAGAAGACTCGTTCGACCGCTTTGTGTGGGGCATTCCGCCGGAGAAAAACGGCGACTACGCCTTTCTGCTGCACATCATCAAAAGCCTGAAAAGCACCGGCAAGGGCGCGGTGATCCTGCCCCACGGCGTGCTCTTCCGTGGCAACGCCGAAGCCCGCATCCGTGAAAATCTGATCAAGCAGGGCTACATCAAGGGCATTATCGGCCTGCCCGCCAACCTGTTCTACGGTACCGGCATTCCCGCCTGCATCATCGTTATCGACAAGGAAAACGCCCATACCCGCAAGGGCATCTTTATGGTCGATGCCAGCAAGGGCTTTATGAAGGATGGCAATAAAAACCGCCTGCGTGCTCAGGACATCCACAAGATCGTGGACGTCTTCACCCACCAGCGGGAGCTG
Source organism: Sedimenticola thiotaurini (assembly GCF_001007875.1). Taxonomy (NCBI): domain Bacteria; kingdom Pseudomonadati; phylum Pseudomonadota; class Gammaproteobacteria; order Chromatiales; family Sedimenticolaceae; genus Sedimenticola; species Sedimenticola thiotaurini. Next base: position 3,679,061 of record NZ_CP011412.1, read on the forward strand.
CCCGGCTACAGCCGCATGGTGTCCTTAAGCGAAATTGCCGCCAACGACTACAACCTGAATATTCCCCGCTATATCGACAGCAGCGAAGCGGAAGACCTGCACGACCTCAGCGCCCACCTGCAGGGCGGCATTCCCAACCGGGATATCGACGCCCTGGCGGCCTACTGGCGGGTGTTCCCCAGCCTGCGCCATACCCTGTTTCGGACCGATCGGGAGGGCTACAGCCGCTGTCTGGTACCGGCGGCGGAGGTTAAAACCACCATCCTCAACCACCCGGAATTCCGGATCTTTGCCGAACAGAGCCTGCAGCCTTTTACCGCCTGGTGCGAACGGGCGGCACTGGACCAGATCAGACCGGGAGACAGCCCCAAACAGCTGATTGAGCAGATCGGTGAAGACCTGCTGGAAGCCTATGAGCCCGTGCCCCTGCTGGATCGCTACGATATCTATCAGATCCTGATGGACTACTGGGCCGACAGCCTGCAGGACGATGTCTACCTGCTGGTGCAGGAGGGCTGGCAGGCGGGCAGGGTACTGCGCGAACTGGTGGCCAAAAAAGGGGAGAAACTCAAGGAGCAGCCGGATCTGGTGATCGCCAAAACCAAATACAAGGCCGACCTGATCCCGCCCGCCCTGATCGTCGCCCGCTACTTTGCCGAGCAACAGGCCGAGATCGACCGCCTGCAGACCGAGCTGGACAGCGCTGCCCAGGCGCTGGAAAGCTATCTGGAGGAAAACAGCAGCGACGACGGCCTGCTGAGCGACGCCCTGAACGACAAGGACAAGGTCACCAAGGCCAGCGTCACCGCCCGCCTGAAACTGGCCACCGACCCGGAAGAGATCGCCACCCTCACACAGGCCAAAAAGCTGTTTGATGCCGAGACTAAAGCCAAAAAGGCCCTGAAAGAATCCCAGGAAGCGCTGGATCAGGCGGTATTCCAGCAGTACCCCAAACTGTCCGAAGCCGAGATCAAAACCCTGATCGTGGAGGACAAATGGCTCGCCACCCTCAAGGCCTGCATTGAGGCGGAAATCGAACGCATCACCCAGCAACTGGCCAACCGGGTCAGGGAACTGGAAGAGCGCTACGCCGAACCCCTGCCCGCCATCACCCGGCAGGTTGAGGCCCTGAGTGAAAAAGTGGCCGGCCATCTGAAAGCCATGGGACTGGAGTGGACGCTGTGAACGAGATGACCGTTCTGACACAAGCCCCGCAGCAGGGCGAAAACGGGGCACAGAAGCACCGCAACGGCCAGGCGGGGGTGGCTGAAGCCAGTGCCCAATATCTGGCTCAAGCTGCGAGCAATGCCACACCGGCCAGCCACGACTGCCCGCCGGGATACAAGCGGACGGAAGTGGGGGTGATTCCGGAGGATTGGGAGGTTGTAACTATAGGTGAAATTGCTGATGTAAAAACGGGGCCTTTCGGATCTGCATTGCATGAAAAAGATTATGTTTTAAACGGAACCCCAATTATTACAGTTGAGCACTTGGGAGAATTAGGAATTACAACCCAAAATCTTCCTATGGTTAGTGATTCAGATAGGAGTAGGTTGAAGGCATATCAATTACGCCAAGGTGATATTGTGTTCAGCCGTGTCGGATCGGTTGATAGAAATTCCTTAGTTAGTAAAAAAGAAGATGGTTGGCTTTTTTCAGGGCGGTTGTTGCGAATCAGGTTAAAGTCTAATTTAAATGACTCCGCGTATTTTTCATTTCATTTTCATTCTACACCGTTTAAAAGACGGGTTGTTGAGGTGGCAGTTGGACAAACGATGCCATCACTAAATACTTCGATACTTAGGAATGTTTCAGTTCTTCTGCCTAAAAGTAAAAAAGAACAAACCGCTATTGCTAATGCCCTGTCCGATGTTGATGCTCTGATCAGAGAGCAGGAAAAACTGATCGCCAAAAAACAGGCCATCAAAACCGCCACCATGCAGCAACTCCTCACCGGCCGCACCCGCCTGCCCCAGTTTGCCCTGCGGGAAGATGGTACGGAGAAGGGCTACAAGCAAAGTGAGCTGGGGGAAATTCCGGAGGATTGGGAAGTGCAATGTCTTGGACGTTTTGTTGCAGCGCTTGATGCTGGCGTTAGTGTTAATTCTTTAGATGAAAGTAATGCTTTTCCTCATGATAAGCATATCCTGAAAACTTCTTGTGTTGATGTTGGAAGATTTATTCCTGCCGAGAAGAAGTCAATTTTGCCAAGCGATCTCCGCCGCGCTAAGTGCTCGCCGATCAAAGGAGCAATCATTGTCAGTCGGATGAATACACCTGCTCTTGTTGGTGAAATTGGATACGTGTCTTGTGACCATCCAGATCTTTTTCTTCCCGATAGACTTTGGCAGATGCGATTCAAAAATGATTTCTCTATAAATTCTCGTTGGCTTTCGTATTTATTGAGTTTCCCTTCCGTAGCTAAAAGAATTAGAGATTCAGCTACAGGGACAAGCGGGAGTATGAAAAATATATCTAAAGGTAGTTTGATGGGGCTAGAGCTATCATTCCCAATGTTTGAAGAACAAACCGCCATCGCCACCATCCTCTCCGATATGGACGAAGAGATTCAGACCCTGCAACAGCGTCTGACCAAAACCCGCCAGATCAAACAGGGCATGATGCAGGAACTTCTGACCGGCAGAACGCGGCTGGTCAAACCGGGGCAGGCAGCGTGAAAGCGCTGAATCGACAAGATGCCGGGCAAAACGAGCTGCCCGATGTACATGTGCGCCTGGCCGGTTTTTTCGAACTGGCTGTGGCGGCGGAGCCGCTGGTGCTGGATAACTACCAGCGTGCTTATGTCTGGACTAAGGAAAAAGTGATTCAGCTGCTGGAGGACTTTGCCGAATTTACTACCGCTGAGTCACCCACTTTGGTTAGTCAATATTATCTTGGAGCTTTACTTCTTCATCGAAAAGCACAAGGGGGAAAAGTTGATCATTGCGTCATTGATGGGCAACAAAGGCTGACGACGCTGGCAATCCTGTATTGGCTACTGGAAGAAACACTGCCTGATTTTCTGCAATTTGAGTTCCGCTCCTCTAGGTCACTGGGCAATGTACAACAAGCCAGAAACACGATAAAAATCTGGCTTGAAGAGCATCCGGAGGCTCGCTCTTTATTCAGACATCTTTTCTCCCGGCTGTGCTTTACGGTCATTATCGTAACCCGTGAAGACCTGGCGTTTACCTTTTTTGATACCCAGAACAACCGCGGCGTTCCCTTGGGTAGTACGGATTTGCTGAAAGCCTTTCACCTGCGCGCTATTCAGGCGGATGATTATCAGTTGGTAGAGCAACTGCAAAGCCTTTGTGCCAGAAAATGGGAGCAGGTGCAGCAGCGGGGTGAGCTGGTTAGGAATAGCAGGCATTATGATTTTGCCCCGGACCTGTTCCACTACTATCTGTGGCGCGGCCGTAACTGGCGAGGCTCTGAGGTAGATGAGCTGGAAAGCCGGGATGAAATGCTTAGCCACTTTGGGCAGCAAAGCCGGGTGTTACCCATCGGGCGGGTGGCCTTGTATCCTGCGGGGTCCAATCTCTGGGGCAAAGAGTTGCAGCTGACGGCGGAGAATGATTATCGCCTGACGCCTGCCATGCAAGAGTTCGGGCAACAGGCCGTGACTTTACCTTTCTCCCTGCGCCAGCCCATCAGCCGTGGTGTTGGGTTTTTTCTCTATACCGAAAAATACGCTGAGATGTTGCAGCAACTCTTGTTTGCACCGGGTTCTAATGCCGAAATAAAAGCCACACAGAAGTTTTACAATCGTGTTGTAAGAACCTTGTCAGCTTATTTGCAGAATTTGTTTCGCCTGGCTTTGCTGATCTATTTTGACCGCTTGGGCAGCCAGGGTTTGTTGCGTTTTGCTTTGTATCTGGACCATCAACTGGGCGCACTGCGCTTGTCCAAGTCGGATATCCGCCGTGAAACACCGCTGAAATTCCTGCGCGAAGCCAAACGGAATTTGCTCGATGTGATTTCTTCTGCCTATGAGGGGGATGAGATCATTGGTTTTCTGCAACAAAATAAGGTTGATGCCGTCTACCGGCAGAATGATGGTTGGCGAGAGGCGATTACGAGTCGCGGCAGCAAGGTTCAGGAGCGCTATGCCGCCGCAGTAGCAGGCTATTATAAGTTATCCTGTTTGTCGTTAAAAACAGCCCAGCGCATGGATGAGAAAGCCGTGGCAGAGTTGATGTCTGTTCCATCCCACCCAGATTCGCGGAAAATCAGGGAGGTATCCCATGACTGAGTTTGCCTCCGATCTGATTACCTTGAATGATATTGTAAACAAGCGCTATTTTTTTAACATTCCCATATACCAGCGCCTGTACGTGTGGGGAAAAGAGCAGATCCATACACTTCTGGACGATATAGTCTCAGCGTGTCAGGAACAAAAAAACACCTTTTATCTTGGCGGCTCGCTGGTTGTTGAACGTTCCCCTGTGGTTAGTAATGGCCTTGATTATCCGGTATTTGATCTTATTGATGGGCAGCAGCGTTTTACGACGCTATGGCTTATCAGTATTGTGCTGGGAGACCTGCTGACAGATTACCGGCAGGTTAAGACTGATAGCGGTATCCGCCCACGTATCAGCTTCGCTATTCGCCCGGAAGTGGCAGCTTTTTTTGAAAAAACATGTCGCGGGGAAAGTGCAAGTTTACCAGAAGCCAGACAATTGGAAGATGCCCTGCAAGAAATCCGATCTTATTTCAACAATTACGCCAACAATTCAAACGATGAGCCCTTAGATACGGCCGCGCTCGCTCAATTTATTTTTTACAAAGTGCAGCTGATTCTAACCAGGGTGCCTGAGCACACCGATCTTAATAAGTTATTTGAAGTCATCAACAATCGAGGCGTGCAATTACAGCATCATGAAATTCTAAAGGCCAAATTACTTGAAAAAATCAGCAGGGATGAGCGGGAACCCTACTCACTCTTGTGGGACGCTTGCTCAAACATGAACGATTATGTTGAGCGCAACCTGAACCGTACCACTCAAGTGGATGGGGTTGCATTATATGAAAGTAAAATTCAAAGCCCCTTATCGGGTTGTAAGCGGGAGGCACTGGCAAGCTCGACAGAAATAATTTCTGCTTTGCGGAATAAAAATGAAACTGAAGATTGTGCGCCAACCAGTTTGTTGTCAGTTTTAACGACAACTACGGACTTTTCAAAAACCGATGGCGTATCTGAAAATGAAGAATCCGACTTGCCAGATCGGGTCAATAGTATCATTACATTTTCCATGCTTCTTCAGCATGTGCTTCGGATCTATTTGCATAGAAGCCCGGCATTTCCGGATACTGATATCACCAAGGTATCGGACAAAGATCTGCTTGCTATTTTTGATGCTCACTGGCTTAAATTCAAGCCTGCCGGTAATGACGTAAAGGCCTTTATTGAGCTGCTCTGGCAAGTACGTTATCTGTTTGACAAGCATGTAATCAAATGGGTTTCTGTTGAGGAAGAGCGAGTTCATGCGATTCGCCGTTTGTATGTCAATCGCAGTCATTCACGAGGTACGGCCTATTTGCAGCGACTATCCAGTGATGCCGAGCCGGAGTTCGCATTATTGCAAAGTATGCTGTATCACTCCCAGCAGATGAGTACGCAATACTGGTTAACGCCGTTATTGAATTTTTTACTCGATAATAATGAGGAAAATGCTTATTTGTATTTGCAGCACTTGGACAATAATCTGTTATGCAGCGAAGCGAATGCATCTTTGATTGAACGGACCCATAGGTACCTGGGTAACCCATGGCACAAAGAGACCCTGTTGGATGCGAGTATCAGTCTTGATCAGAAATTTGATAATGGAACCCAGTATCCGCATTACTGGTTCTATAAACTGGAATTTATTCTATGCATCAAAAAGAAATCCATAAGTCCAGCTGATATTGAGGGTTTCAGAATCACCGCTAAAAACTCAGTGGAACATGTTACACCGCAAAATCCGGAGAAGCAGAGCGACCGGATACCAGATGAACTTTTGCATAACTTCGGGAATCTGGCACTGGTGACGCGCAGTCTTAACTCGGAGATGAGTAACAAAGGATTTAGTATTAAAAAAGCTGAATTTAATGAACGCCTCCGTGGTCATGGCGTTTCGCTGAAGCTGGAAGATATCTATGATAATACTCAGTGGCAGAAAAACGAGATTGAATTGCATCAGAAAAAAATGATTCATGAATTTAATCAATATTTATCTACCGTTCAGGCTCAGGTACAGGAGTTAATTGGTGAGTAACGTCGGCCAGCGAGAACGCGCCACCCAGAACCGGCTGGTTAAGTTTTTCCAGCAGGAGCTGGGCTATCGCTATCTGGGCAACTGGGAGTACCGGGAGAATAATCGGAACATTGAGCAGGAGATACTCACCGGCTGGCTGCAGCAGCGGGGTGTCGGTGACGCGCTGATTACCCGGGCGATCCGCCAGCTGGATGTGGCAGCGGCGCTGGGCGAAGGCAAAAAGCTCTACTACGCCAACAAGGAGGTCTACCGGCTGCTGCGCTATGGGGTCAAGGAGAAGGAAGGCGCGGGCCATCAGAACGAGACCGTCTGGCTGATTGATTGGAAAAATCTCGAGGCGAACGACTTTGCCATCGCCGAAGAGGTGTCGGTCAAGGGCGAGAACAAGAAGCGCCCGGATCTGGTGCTCTATGTGAACGGTATCGCCCTGGGCGTGATCGAACTCAAGCGCTCATCGGTCTCAGTATCCGAAGGCATCCGCCAGAATCTGGATAACCAGAAGAAGGATTTTATCCGCAACTTCTTTACCACCCTGCAGCTGGTGATGGCGGGCAACGACACCCAGGGGCTGCGCTACGGCACCATTGAAACGCCGGAGAAGTACTATCTGGAGTGGAAAGAGGACGTTGCCAACCCGTACGAGTACAAGCTGGATTTCCATCTCAGCCGTCTTTGCAGCAAACAGCGCTTTCTGCAGCTCATCCATGATTTCATCGTTTTCGATGCCGGAGTGAAGAAAACCTGCCGCCATAACCAGTTCTTCGGTATTGAAGCGGCCAAGAAGTCTGTGGCCAAACGTGAAGGCGGGATTATCTGGCACACCCAGGGTTCCGGCAAGAGTCTGACCATGGTCTGGCTGGCCAAGTGGATTCGCGAGAATGTGCAGGACAGCCGGGTCCTTATCGTCACCGACCGCACCGAGCTGGATGAGCAGATAGAAAAGGTGTTTACCGGTGTGGAAGAGGATATCTACCGCACCAAAAGCGGGGCCGACCTGATCGCTACCCTGAACCAGCCCAACCCCTGGCTGATCTGCTCGCTGGTGCACAAGTTTGGCCGCCAGTCGGAGTCGGAAAATGACGCCGCCACCGAGGAATTTATCGCTGAACTGAAAGCTTCTCTGCCCTCGGACTTCCGGGCCAAGGGGGATCTGTTTGTGTTTGTGGATGAGTGTCACCGCACCCAGTCCGGCAAGCTGCACGAGGCGATGACGTCCATTCTGCCGGAGGCGATGTTTATCGGCTTTACCGGCACACCGCTGATGAAGAAGGACAAGAAGAAATCGGTGGAGGTGTTTGGCCCCTATATCCACACCTACAAGTTTGATGAAGCAGTGGCCGATGGCGTGGTGCTGGATCTGCGTTATGAGGCGCGGGATATCGACCAGCAGATCACCTCCCAGAAGAAGGTGGATGAGTGGTTCGAAGCCAAAACCCGTGGGCTTTCCCGTTTGGCGAAAACCCAGATCAAGCAGAAGTGGGGCACCCTGCAGAAGGTGCTCTCCAGCAAGTCCCGGCTGCAGCAGATTGTGAATGATATTCTGCTGGATATGGAAACCAAACCGCGCCTGATGGATGGGCGCGGCAACGCCATGCTGGTGTGCGCCAGTGTCTATCAGGCCTGCAAGGCCTACGAGATGTTCAGTCAGACCGATCTGGCGGGCAAAGTGGCCATTGTCACCAGTTTTCAGCCCACGGCGGCGAGCATCAAGGGGGAAGAGACTGGCGAAGGGCTGACGGAAAAACTGTTCAAATATGACATCTACCGCAAGATGCTGGCGGATTACTTCGAACAGCCGGAAGACAAGGCTGCCGCCCGGGTGGAAGAGTTCGAGAAAGAGGTAAAAAAACGCTTCGTCGAAGAGCCGGGGCAGATGCGCCTGCTGATTGTGGTGGACAAGCTGCTGACCGGCTTCGATGCGCCCTCGGCCACCTATCTCTATATCGACAAGCAGATGGCGGATCACAACCTGTTTCAGGCCATCTGCCGGGTCAACCGGTTGGACGGGGAGGACAAGGAGTACGGCTATGTTGTCGATTACAAGGATCTGTTCCGCTCTCTGGACAAGGCCATCAAGGACTACACTCAGGGGGCCTTTGAAGCTTACGACAAGGACGACGTAGCCGGGTTGCTGAAAGACCGGCTGGAACAGGCACGGCAGGATCTGGATGATGCGTTGGAGGCGGTGCGCGCCCTGTGTGAGCCGGTTAAGGCGCCCCGCAACACTGAAGATTATATCCATCACTTCTGTGGTGAGTCGGGCAACAACCAGGATGCGCTGAGCGAGAAGGAGGCACTGCGCCTGACCCTCTACCAGCAAGTGGCCAAACTGCTGCGGGCCTTTGCCAATATCGCCAACGAAATGCCCGATGCAGGCTATTCACCGAAGGAAACTGACGATATCCGGGTTGAAGTTGCTCACTTCGAGAAGGTGCGTGACGAAGTGAAACTGGCCAGCGGCGATCTGGTGGAGATGAAGCGTTTTGAGCCTGCCATGCGCCACTTGCTGGATATGTACATTCGTGCCGATGACAGCGAAGTGCTAATGGATTTTGAAGACCTGGGGCTGATCGAGCTGATCGTGGAAAAGGGCGGCGACGCAGTTAAGAACCTGCCCGAGGGGCTGCGCACCAACCCTGAAGCCATGGCGGAAGCGATCGAAAACAATGTGCGCAAAACCATCGTCGACGAAAACCCGGTCAATCCCAAATACTACGAGCAGATGTCGGTGCTGCTGGACGAGCTGATTGAGCAGCGCCGGCAAAAAGCCATCGAATATCAGGAATATCTGGAACGCATCCGGGAGCTGGCACGCAAGGTGATTCATCCTGAACAGACCGCTTCAGACTATCCGCCTTCCATGGATACCAGCGCTAAACGTGCACTCTACGATAACCTTGGTAAAGATGAAGTGCTGGCCACCCGAATTGACGGCGCTATTCGCTACACCAAAAAAGCCGACTGGGTGGGCGACCGGTTCAAGGAGCGGGAGATTGCCAACGCCATACGGGAAGAAACCGTCGGCTACGAGGTGGATATCCTGCAGGTGATGGAACTGGCCAGGGCACAGAAAGAGTACCAATGATGGCAACCATAGAGATCGGCTCCATCCCCATGCAGCTGAACCGCAAGGCGATCAAGCATCTGCATATCAGCGTCCTGCCGCCGGATGGCCGGGTGCGGATTTCAGCACCGAAGAGCATGAGCGATACGGCCATCCGTATGGCTGTGATCAGTCGTATCCCCTGGATCAAAAGACAGCAGCGTGATTTTGCCAAACAGCCCCGCCAATCCGCACGAGAAATGGTGAGTGGTGAATGTCACTATCTCTGGGGCAGACGCTATCGCCTCGATGTAATAGAGCGAACCGGAAAGCATGAGATAAAGACTGCTCCTGGCAGACTGCGGCTTTATGTGAGGCCGGGGGCTTCCGTTCAAAATAGAGAGCTGGTTCTGAATGAATTTTATCGACAACAACTCAAGGACCGGATTCCTGAACTTTTCAATCACTGGCAAACCAAAATAGGGGTTAATGCTGCCGAATGGGGTGTCAAGAGTATGAAAACCAAATGGGGAAGCTGTAATGCCCAGGCAAAACGCATTTGGTTAAATTTGGAACTGGCCAAGAAGCCCCCTGAATGCCTGGAGTACATACTGGTACATGAACTCGTTCATCTGTTGGAACGCAGACATAATGAGCGCTTTAAAGCCAGCATGGACAGGTTTCTTCCTGACTGGCGGGAGCGTAGAGATTTGTTGAATCGCATGCCGCTTGCATACACTCATTGGGCCTATTAAGGGCCTGGGCAGATAGACGCGTCCGGAGATGGGTTTCTCCGAACTGCTTGATCCAGATATCAAAAAAGATATTTTTATCGGCCTGCGTTCAAGGTGAACAGCTGGACGCCCTGGATAGGGGGGTGGAATTCGGGCTGCATGGCCAAATTTGTTTGGCATCTGATCTGGCCAGGATTATGCTAGATAGCAGTATTTGTAATTCTTCAGGGAATTATTCTCCCGCTAAGCCCGGAACGGGTAATTGAAATGTCTATGAAAAAATTTGCTCTACTCCTGGTAATGCCGTTGACTCTGCTGGTTGGCAGCTATTCGGTTCAGGCCACCGATACTTTCAAGGCCCGCAAAGGCGAGCAGGGTTTTTACGGACCCCATGAGACCTACAATCCCAATGTGGAGGAGTACACCTGGGTGGAGAAAAACGCCAAGCTGCCTCCCTTTCCGGAAGATGACAACCTGATCGAGTTTGAGGTCAACAGTGCCAATCCCAGGTTCCGCTATTTTATCGATGCCAAATCGGTCAGCTATACCAAGGAGGATGGGGTGGTACGCTATACGGTGGTGGTCCGGTCCCGCAGCGGCGCCAACAACGTTGCGTTCGAGGGGATGCGCTGCTCCACAAAGGAGTACAAAACCTACGCCTTTGGCAATGGTAAGGGCGAGTTCGTGCAACCCCGACGGTCCGAATGGCGGCCGATAATAAAAAACGTCAACACGCTTTACCGGGATAATCTGGCGGATTTCTACTTTTGTAATCCGAATATTGTCAATGTCACCGCAGAGCGCATAGTGCGGGAGCTGAAGTACCCCACTACAGAGGCCCGGGAACTCGGTTTACATTAACAGCCGGAAAGGTCTTGGCCACTCTCAAACGCCGGCATAGAGGGTGAGTGCCACAGTGGCACCCGCCAGCATCACCAGGGCGAAGCCCCCGTTCATGCGTAACATCGTCAGTGCATTCACCTGATAGCGCCCCTGGATAGTCAGCTGCAATCCCGATAAAGGTGAAGCGCAGACCCCGATCGCCCAGGTCATGAGAAAGGTGATGCCGAGCAGATTGGGATCGACCCCCAGAGGGGCTAGAACACCACCGGCGGTAGCGATGCTGATCACCGGATGGATGCCGATTACCGACACCGTGACCATCGCCAGCAACAGCAGGCTGGCCTCGGCGGCCCCGAACTGTTGCAGATCCAGTGCCAGGTGACTGGCCTGGATAGCGCTGGCGATGCCGGTGGCCAGTACCCCGGCTGCGAGAAACAACAGTAACTCCCCGGACATGCGCGGTAGCCCGATGCGGATATGTTGAGCGTAGGCGTCAATCCCTGTGCGGCCGTGCCGCAGTACCAGTATCAGCAGGGTGGTGGACAGGGACAGGGCACAGATCAGGGTGAGAATGGGGATGGCTGGCCAGGCGTGATGCAGCAGCATCAGCATGAGCGCCAGTAGACCCGGAATCCACAGTGTGCCGAAACGCATCGGATAACCATGGAACTGCCCGGCCCGGCCGTGACGGGTCAGTTCCCAGCCGGTCAGCAGCAGTCCCAGCATGGCCACCGGAAAGCCCACCAGGGAGAGCGTGGTCAGTTGTGCGCCCGGGGCGTTGGAGAGCGCCACACCCATGGCGGCGAAGAACGGTGACCAGTTGGCCGCCATGGCGAAGCCCCGCGATAACACACAGGCCTGCAGGCTGGTCATGGGACGGTTGGCGGAGAGCCGGTCGCCAATGATCACCACCGATGACATGTTGATCACGGAACCGAGAAAATGTACCCCGAACAGGGTGCGCCACAGGGGTCTGCTGCCCTGGGGCAGCGCCTCGTCACAAATGGCCGGTTGGGTCACCAAGCGCAGAAAACTGACCGAGGCGAGCATGGCCAGCATCGCCTGGTTGGTACTGAACACCTTCTCCACCGGGATCTCCGCCCCGTTGAAAACACCCCAGAGCAGCCCGCCGCCACCCACCAGCAGCATGGCGATCACCTGAATACGTTGAATCAGCTTGACCGTGGTGACCAGCAGCAGGGCGGCCAGCCAACCCAGTCCGCCGGCCGGATAGGCGGGAAATTCTCCGTACAAGCCATGCAGGATGGAGAGCAGCACCATCAGGAACAGCAGTAACCCGGCCAGTTTTTCCGTGACCGATTGATGAAATTGTTTCAAGGATCAAGAGCTCCTGCCCGTCGGCGGGGTTGCAGCTTACTGGAGATGTGGCGCCGCCCGCGTGATTCCAGGGGAGTGGTTGATCGTTTGGGTGGTTCCGGCCGCGCAATTTTAGCGCCCCGATGATAACCGATCCAGGGGGACAATCGGCACGTTTTGTGTGGATTACCCGCCTTGACACTTCCCCTGGCAGGGACCATCCTTAAATTCAGTATTAAGGTTAAGGAAGAGATGATGAGTTCGGAATCGTGGGTATCGGAATACAGCCTGGGTGAAGAGATTGCCCATGCCGTCACCCATGGTATCGGTGCCGCCCTCAGTATTGCAGGGCTGGCGGTGTTGGTCGCGTTCTCTGCGCTGTATGGCAATGTCTGGCATATCACCAGCAGCAGTATCTATGGTGCCACCCTGATTCTCTGTTACACCGCCTCGACGCTTTACCACAGTATTCCCCACCCCCGGGCCAAGCGGATTCTGCGCCAGATCGATCACGCCTCTATTTTCCTGTTGATTGCTGGCACCTATACCCCGTTTGCCCTGGTCAGCCTGCGGGATAGCTGGGGCTGGTGGCTGTTCGGCGGGGTCTGGGGTATCGCGCTGTTCGGCATGATTTTCGAGCTCTTTACCGAGCAGCGCTACAAGAAGGCCTCCCTCGCCCTCTACCTGGGCATGGGCTGGCTGGCGGTGGCAACCATCAAACCGATGCTGGACAGTATCGGAATGGGTGGCCTGACCCTACTGCTGATCGGCGGTCTGTTTTACTCCCTGGGCGTGATTTTCTATGTCTGGGACCGGCTCTCCTACAACCATGCGGTGTGGCATCTGTTTGTCCTGGCGGGCAGTGCCTTCCACTTCTTCGCCATACTGTTCTATGTCATACCCGACGGCCACTGGCTGACCTGACCGCAGCGGTTCTTCCCGTACCCCCACTTTGCCGCTGTAACTCCCAAGTTCTGCAGACTCCCTGTGACATCTGCCGGCGCTTTTCGTATGATCCCCCCTCCACGAGTGGCCTCCAGCAAGCGATCTGACAGGGTGATATGAGTAGCGGAATCGACCAGAGTATTGAAGGCATCGAGCAGATGCCGTTGCGAGAGTTTACCGAGAAGGCGTATCTGGATTACTCCATGTACGTGATTCTCGACCGGGCACTGCCCTTTATAGGGGACGGGTTGAAGCCGGTGCAGCGGCGGATTATCTACGCCATGTCGGAGCTGGGCCTGTCGGCCAGCTCCAAGCACAAGAAATCGGCCCGTACCGTGGGTGACGTGCTGGGTAAGTTCCATCCGCACGGGGATTCTGCCTGCTATGAAGCCATGGTGCTGATGGCCCAGTCGTTCTCCTACCGCTACACCCTGGTGGATGGCCAGGGCAACTGGGGTTCGGCGGATGATCCCAAGTCCTTCGCCGCCATGCGTTATACCGAGGCCCGTCTGACGCCCTATGCCCAGGTGCTGCTCTCTGAACTGGGCAAGGGGACGGTGGATTGGGTGCCCAACTTCGACGGCACCCTGAAAGAGCCCTCCATGCTGCCGGCGCGGCTGCCCAATCTGCTGCTGAATGGTACCACCGGCATCGCGGTGGGCATGGCGACCGATGTGCCACCGCACAACCTGCGGGAAGTGGCCAGCGCCTGTATCCGGCTGCTGGAGAGCCCGAAAAGCACCCTGGAAGATCTGTGCGAGCACATTCAGGGTCCGGACTATCCCACCGAGGCTGAGATCATCACTCCCCGTGACGAGTTGCTCAAGGTCTATCGGACCGGCGGCGGCAGCATCCGCATGCGTGCCCGCTATGTCCGGGAACAGGGCGACGTGGTGATCACCGCACTGCCGCACCAGGTTTCGGGAGCCAAAGTGCTGGAGCAGATAGCCCAGCAGATGCAGGCCAAGAAACTGCCGATGGTGGAGGATCTGCGGGATGAGTCGGATCATGAGAATCCGACCCGGCTGGTAATCGTGCCCCGCTCCAACCGGGTCGATGTGGAGCGGCTGATGTCCCATCTGTTCGCCAGCACCGATCTGGAGCGCACCTACCGGGTCAACATGAACGTTATCGGCCTGGATGGTAAACCCCAGGTGAAGGATCTGCTGGGTCTGCTCAAGGAGTGGCTGGCATTCCGATTCGAGACAGTACGGCGTCGCCTGGAGTATCGTCTCGGCAAAGTACGGGACCGGTTGCACCTGCTGGATGGCCTGCTGATCGCCTTCCTTAACCTGGACGAGGTGATCCGCATCATCCGCAGCGAGGATGAACCGAGACCGGTGCTGATGCAGCGATTTGAGCTGAGCGAGTTGCAGGCCGATTACATCCTGGACACCAAGCTGCGACAGCTGGCCCGCCTGGAGGAGATGAAGATCCGTGGCGAGCAGGATGAGCTGACCAAGGAGCGGGAGTGGCTGGAGAAGACGCTCGGTTCCAAACAGCGCATGACCACCCTGATCCGCAAGGAGATCCAGGCCGATGCGGAGAAGTACGGGGATGAGCGGCGTTCGCCCATCGTGGAGCGGGAGGCGGCGGAGGCGCTGGCCGAGACCGACCTGACCCCCAGTGAACCGGTTACCGTGGTGTTGTCGGAAAAGGGTTGGGCGCGCACCGCCAAGGGACATGATATCGACCCGACCAGTCTCAGCTACAAGGCGGGAGACAGGTATCTGGATTCGGCCCGACTGCGCAGCAACCAGGCGGCGGTGTTTATCGATTCCACCGGGCGCAGTTACTCGGTGCCGGCCCACACCCTGCCATCCGCCCGCAGCCAGGGTGAGCCCCTGACCGGGCGTTTGGCCCCTGCCAGTGGGGCCACCTTCAGCGTGGTGTTGGGGGGTGACCCGGAACAGTGGTATCTGGTCGCTTCCGATGCCGGCTACGGTTTCCTGGTGCAGCTGAAAGATCTGCATGCCAAGAACAAGGCGGGCAAGGCGCTGCTGACCCTGCCGAAAGGGGCCCGGGTGCTCCATCCGGTGGCGGTGACCGACCGGGAGCGGGATCGGGTGGTGGCGATCAGCAACGAGGGCCGTATGCTCACTTTCCCGGTCTCTGAACTGCCGGCCCTGAGCCGTGGCAAGGGCAACAAGATTATCGGTATCCCGGCCAAGCGGGTGGAGGATCGTATAGAGTTTGTGGTGGCCGTGGCCTGCGTGCCCGAGGATGGCAAGCTGATCGCCCACTCCGGCAAACGGCACATTTCATTGAAACTGGCCGACCTGGAGCACTACCAGGGTGAGCGGGGTCGCCGGGGCAGCAAGCTGCCACGGGGTTTCCAGAAGGTGGACCGGGTCGAGGTGGAGCGGTAGCTTTCCAGCCGTCGATACCGGCCGGCTTAAATGCTGCTTAGTCCGGTGTATGTCCGGGCCGTTCAGGCCCGGACGATGACTCAAACCGTTCCTCCAGCACCCGATCGATCTCATCCTGCAGGGTGCGCTCCAGGTCGGCACGAAACCGTGCGATCACCGATTCAGCAACCTGTTCAGCGGTTTCCAGCAGGGCGGTGCGCAACTGTTCCCGCAGCGCCTCCTGATCCGCTGCCTGCGCAGTGGGTGCGGTATCTCCGCTGTCCGGGTCGGCTGCAAACAGGGGCAGATCGGGCTGATTCGGGTCACTCTCGTCGGTCAACCCCAACTCGGTTGGTGCCACCACTTCATTGAGGATCGGTATCCCCTCCTGGTCCAGCGGCAGTGGTCCCTGCGGAGCTGTTGTCCCCTGCTGTTCCGGTTTGAAAGGCCAGTTGAACTTCATCGTCAGAGATTGTGTGTGTTGAGGGTGTAGCCGCGATCCCGGTAGGTCCGGTAACGGTCACGTCCGGCGGCCCGTATCGCCGGGTCTTTGTCAATCAGTTCGGCCAGACGGGAAAAACGGCTGAAGAACGGCGGAACATCGGTGGCCAGGTTGACCAGCACATCGTGCTCGTCACCGGCCTGTTCACCGTGGCCGATCAGCACCGGGGTGAGACTCTGGTCGCTCTCACTGATCAGGCCATGGGGGATAAAGCTGTCCTCCCGATGGGTCCATAGCAGTTTGTCCAGGTGTCTCGATTCCGCATCCGAGTTGGTATGCAGATAGACCCGGTGTCCCTGCTGCCACGCCTTGTCCGCCAGTCGGCAGGCGAGCTGGTAGCGGTCGCCGGCCGACTGGTCTCCCAGAATATAGAAATCGACCTGGGTCATTTTACCTGACCTGCCCGTTTCAGCAGGAATTGGGTGAGCAGGGAAACCGGGCGGCCGGTGGCCCCTTTCTGATCACCGCTCTTCCAGGCGGTACCGGCGATGTCCAGATGTGCCCACTTGAACTTTTTGGCATAACGGGACAGGAAACAGGCGGCGGTGATGGTGCCGGCACCCTTGCCGCCGATATTGGCCATGTCGGCGAAATTGCTCTTCAGCTGCTCCTGGTACTCGTCCCAGAGCGGCAGCTGCCAGGCGCGATCAGCCGCCCGGTTACCGGCCTCCAGCAGCTCCGCTGCCAGCTTGTCATCGTTACTCAGCAGTCCCGATGCCTGGGAACCGAGGGCGATAATGCAGGCGCCGGTCAGGGTGGCCACATCCACCACGGCAGCGGGCTTGAAACGTTCCGCATAGGTGAGGGCGTCGCACAGGATCAGACGGCCCTCGGCATCGGTGTTGAGGATCTCGATGGTCTGTCCGGACATGCTGGTGACGATATCGCCCGGTTTGTTGGCTGCGCCGTCCGGCAGGTTTTCCGATGACGGCACGATCACAACCAGGTTGATCGGCAGCTCCATCTGGACACAGGCCGCCATGGTACCCATGACGCTGGCACCACCACACATGTCATATTTCATCTCGTCCATGCCGGCGCCGGGCTTCAGCGAGATGCCGCCGGCGTCGAAAGTGAGTCCCTTGCCCACCAGTACCACCGGTTTGCTGTTTGGCTTGCCGCCCTTGTACTCCATCACAATCAGCTTGGCCGGTTCCCGGCTGCCCCGGGAGACCGAGAGCAGGGAACCCATGCCGAGGGCCTGCATCTGTTTCTCCTCCAGCACCGATACTTTCAGCTTGGGTGACTGCTTGCCCAACTGCCGGGCCTGGTTGGCCAGATAGCTGGGGGTGCAGATGTTGCCCGGCAGGTTTGCGAGGTTTTTGGTCAGGGTGATGCCGGCGGCGATCGCTTCGCCCTGGCTGACTGCGCGCAACACCGGCTGGCTCTTTTTCTGATCACCAATAAACAGGCCGACCTTTTTCAGCGGACGCTTGGCCGGCTTCGCTTCACTCTTGCACTGGTCGAAACGGTAGACCTGATGTTCGGCGGTGATGACCGATTCCCGCAGTCGCTGGGGCAGATCGGTCTGCTCGATATCCAGAGCGCAGAGGGCGTTGGTGGCCTCGATAACGCTGCTGTCGTCCAGTAGCTTCACGGCACCAGCCCAGGCGTTGTTGGCGGCCTTCAGGGTCAGCTCTTTCTGCGCGCCGAGACCAACCAGCAGGATGCGCTCGGCCTGGATGCCGGGGATATCGTACAGCATCAGGTTTTGACCGGACTCGCCGTCCATGTCGCCCTTTTTCAGGATGGCGCTGAGATGGCCCTTACTGGCCTGATCGATCTGTTTGGCCGGACCGGTCAGCTGGCGTCGACTGAATATGCCCAGAACGAGACATGCGGTACGCAGTTTGGATGGATCGCCTGATTTTACGTGAAATTCCATAAGGGTTCCCTGGATGGTTGCGGTTTATCTGTTGTGGTCCCGGCCATGGCGGGATCAGTCTCTGTCGGTGGCCGTTTGCCCGCAGGCTGGACAGCATGTACTATCCATCGCGGTTTACGCGGAATACTTCAGTCGGTACTGAAGTCGCTGCCCAGTCGCCCTGTCCGGCTACAGCCATAGCCCGAGTTTCATCTTTGTGATAGCTAGTCTACAAGAATTGTAACTGTTTACCACCGATGCGGGACCGGGCCCGGGTGTTTTCAACAGAACGCTTTTTATGCTGCCTATAATTGATCGCTACATTCTCCGGGAAGTGTCCAAATCATTTTTGGCCATCATGACCGTGCTGATGCTGATTGTGGTGAGCCAGAGCTATATACAGATCCTGCAGGATGCGGTTGCCGGCACGGTCAGCAGCGAGGCGATGGCCCGCCTGCTGGGGCTGGAGGTGTTGCAGGTGTTGGGGCCGGTGAC
Source organism: Sedimenticola thiotaurini (assembly GCF_001007875.1). Lineage (NCBI taxonomy): Bacteria > Pseudomonadati > Pseudomonadota > Gammaproteobacteria > Chromatiales > Sedimenticolaceae > Sedimenticola > Sedimenticola thiotaurini. The sequence goes on from NZ_CP011412.1 coordinate 3,697,412, forward strand.
TCCGCCCGCTTTCTTTTTCGCCATTCTCTATACCCTGGGCCGTATGTATCGCGACAGCGAGATGACTGCGCTGGCGGCGGGCGGCGTCGGTTTGGCGCGCATCTATCGGGCGTTCGTCATCGTGACATTGCCGGTGGCCCTGACGGTAGCCTGGTTCACCCTGGATCTGGTGCCCTGGGTCAATGCCAACAAGGCAGCGATCATGGAGCAGCAGAAGGGCGAGTCCGCCGAACTGGGCATGGCATCGGCCGGCCGCTTTAACGAGTTCAGTCGGGGCGGACTGGTGTTTTATGTGGAGAAGATGGGCGAGAACAAGAAGCGGATGTACAACGTGTTCGTGCAAAATCGCCAGCACGGTAAACTGGGCCTGATCACCGCCGCGGAAGGTTACCAGCACACCGATCCGGAGAGTGGTGATCTCTATCTGGTGTTGACCCAGGGACACCGCTATGAGGGGGCCCCCGGACAGAACGATCAGGCGGTGGGTGACTTCGACAAGTACGCCATCCTGATCGACCAGCGGGACCAGGTGACTAAGAGCCTGCCGGCCAAGGCAATGCCCACCGCGGAGCTGTTCGGGAGCGATAACCTGCGTATACGTTCGGAACTGGAGTACCGCTTCATGTTCCCGATCGCCGTACTGGTGTTCGCCATCCTCAGTGTGCCGTTGGCCAAGTCGATGCCCCGGGAAGGTATCTATGGACGGCTGATGCTGGCGCTGCTGTTCTATGCCCTGTTTCTCAATCTCCAGGCGCTGTCGGGTAACTGGATGATATCCGGTATCACGCCGGTCTGGCTGGGACGCTGGTGGGTGCATCTGTTCATGCTGTTGGTGGGCGGTGCGGTGATGCTGTACAAATCACCCCGTATGTTGAGGGTGCTGCGAAAACGGTTGCGGAGACAACAGGCGTGAAACTGCTGGATCGCTATATTGGTACCACGGTGTTGGTCGGGATCACGCTGACTCTGCTGATTCTGCTGGTGCTGGTGGGCTTCGTTACCCTGATGGATGAGCTGGGCGATGTGGGCAAGGGCGACTACACGACCATCGATGCGTTTTACTACGTACTGCTGGCCCTGCCGCGCCGCGCCTACGAGGTGTTTCCCATGTCCGTGCTGCTGGGCAGCCTGATGGGGCTGGGCGGCCTGGCGAACAATTCCGAGCTGGTGGCGATGCGTGCGGCGGGTGTCTCCCTGGCCCGGATTATCGTCTCGGTACTCAAGGCTGGCGTATTGGCCACCCTGATGGTGCTGATTATCGGCGAGGTGGTGGCACCCAATACGGAGCAGTATGCGGAACGGATGCGTGCCAGCAAGATGAGCCAGCAGATCACCCTGAAGTCAAAATATGGCTTCTGGGCCCGGGATGGCAGCTCCTTCGTCAATATCCGGCAGATTCTGCCGGGTTCCCAACTGAAGGATATCTATATTTACGAGTTCTCCCCGGATCGAAAGCTCGAGGTCTCCACCCATGCCGGTTTCGCCCAGTATCAGGATGGAAGCTGGCTGTTACGCGATATCAACCAGACCCGCTTCCTGGATGATCATGTGGAGAGCCGGACCCTGGAACAGGCCACCTGGGACTCCTTGCTCAACCCCAATATTCTCAATGTGGTAGTGGTGCGTCCCACCATGCTGCCGGTCTGGGGACTCTACCAGTACATTGATTTCATGCAGAAAAACGGCCAGGAGGTGGTGGTTTACGAAGTGGCCTTCTGGAGCAAGGTGATCATGCCCCTGGTTACCCTGGTGATGGTGTTCCTGGCGGTGCCCTTTGTGTTCGGGGTGTTGCGTTCCGTGGGGATCGGTCAGCGCATCTTCGCCGGCTCCCTGCTGGGGCTGGCGTTCTTCCTGATGAACAAGGTGTTGGGCCATATGGCCGTGGTCTTCTCCCTGAATCCCCTGTTTGCGGCGGCCCTGCCCACTTTGGTGTTCCTGGGACTGGGTTTCTGGTTTGTGCGCCGGGTGCACTGACCCGGTCTGCTAGCGCTTTTTCAGCAGCACCAGCCGGGTGTGGGACAGCCGGTCGTGCCAGGCGAGTCGATCCCTGTCCACCACTATCCAGAGAAAACCCAGCCCCAGGGGCAGCCAGGAGAGCAGGGCGTAAAGCAGTCGCTTCAGGGCGTCTGAACCGGTGAGGGCCGCTCCATCCTCCCGGACTACCCGCAGGCGCCAGGATCGCATGCCGAGGGTCTGTCCCCCCTTCAACCAGAACAGCAGGAAAAAGGCCGGTGGCACCAGGGCCAACCAGAGTTGGAACAGCAGATTCCCGGCCAGCGCCTGGGAAGCCTGTTCGCCGGCCAGTATGCCGACAGGTACCGTGACCACCATGGAGGCCAGCAGCAGCAGGCCGAATACCAGCAGAGTGTCATACAGCATGGCCGCCAGTCGTCGTGCCAGTCCCGGGGCAACCGCCTGGTCAATATCGATACTTTGCTCTTTTTTCATCTGTTGATCCGGATAGCGAAATCGGCTGGTGACTTTTTACTGGATTGGGTTGCGTCCACATGGGAATGAAAAATCTGGTCTATAGTAAGAGAAAGTTATCCCGTTGCCTATCCGGGAAAGGGCAGGGAGCTGTTTAACTGTTTGGAGGCCAGACTCTCTGTGGATAATCGCAATTCACCACGCCTGCCGGTCAATCTCTACACCATGCTGAACTACCCCAGTCTGGGGTTGATCAGGGGCTGTATCCGGAATATCGGTATGGGCGGCATGTTTGTCGACATTGGTCGGATCCAGCTACCGGTGAACGCCACCCTGGAGGCTTCCCTGCTGCTCGGTGGGGACGGGCTCGACTGCCACATGCAGGTGGAGGCGATTGTGGTGCGTTGTGCCGAGCAGGGCGTCGGATTGATGTTTGATGAACTGGATGAGGGGTGCCGAAATACCCTCAGCCGACTGATCCGAAGTGCGGTGGAGGTTCCGGCGGAACCGGGCTGTCCCGATCTGCTGCACTGACCCATGATCCCCGGCCGGTTACCGGGTGAACTGGCCGCATGGGGGCCACTTCACGGTTCATCCTTACTCCCCGGTCGGCGCCATTGTAATGCCCCGGCATCAGTGCATAATAGATTCGCGATACAGAAGCCGGTCGCAGCCACATGATTCGGGCAGGATGCCCAGCTCAATGAAGTCACTACCCATCCCATTATGCCGTTGTCCCTGAAACGTCCCCAGAAGCTGTCGCTGCTGCGCCGAATCCCCATGCCACTGATGTCTGTCATTATTGGCCTGTTCTGCGGTCTGTTGGTTTGGGGTGTGCTGGATCAGGTCCAACCCCGGGCGCTCAGGAGCATTTTTGCTGAAGAGCTGCAGAGCCGGCTCGATCAGCAGGCCCGGGAAACCCTGATCCGCTTTGATAACTATGTGCTGGCCCACACCTCGACGGCACGCCTGCTGGCCAACCATCGCCAGTTGGCTGACTACCTGGAACCGGTCTACTGGTACCGGGCGGATGGGGATCTGCCAGAGCAGTACCGTGAATCCCCCCGCTGGTTACCGGAGTCGAGTCTCTGGCAGTCGTTGATCAGACCCAGTCATATTCTGCTGCTGGACAATGACGGCCGTCCCCGGGAGGTCTATCAGCTTGGGGAGCGGCAGCTGCCGGCCGAACTGGGCGGTGCCAGTGAACTGCTGCTGGGGGAACGCAAGGCGCGGGCTACCCTTACTATTTTGGCTGGACAGCTCTATCTGTTGGTCTCTGAACCGGCTGAGGACGCCACCGGCACGGAGATGGGCTTCCTGATGCTGGTGGTGCCGATTGACGAGCAGTTCCTGATGGCATCTCAGCAGGGCATCTCTTCAAACGGGGTGTTGGTGGGGATTCTGGAGGCGGATGAGCAGCGCTTTCTGGCCAGCAGTGACCAGTCGAGACTGCACCGGCAACAGCGACTCAACGAGGTGGAGGCCGATTTCCTGGTCACTTCCCAGTCGTTTTCCGATTACGAGGACACCACCCTTAACCTGCAGTTTGCCACTTTGGTTCCCCGCTCGGTGGTGCAGGCGATGCGGGACCGGGTTGCCGGCCTGGAGATGCGCCAACGGCTGGTCACCGCCTTCACCTTCGTGACCATTTTTACCCTGGTGTTCTACCTGTTGTCGGAACGGCTGAACAAGATTCTGCAACGTATCTCCCGTTTCTCCCGCCGGGCGCTGGGGGCAAAACAGCCGGTGATTGAGCGGGGCAATCAGTTGTTTGTACTGGAGGACTGGATACACCAGTTTATCCAGCTGGTGCGGGATACCCGGGAGGAGATGCGCCAACAGCACGAAAGTGAAATGCATGAGTCGGAGATGCTCAAACAGGCGATCATGGAGACCGCCCTGGATTCGATCATCACTATCGATCGCCGGGGGGTGATTATCGAGTTCAACCCCACCGCTGAACAGACTTTCGGTTATGATCGCCAGGAGGCGCTGGGGCAGGTGTTCGCTGAGCTGATTTTCAATAATGAAAGTCGTCCCCAGTTCACCCTGCTGATGGCGGATGTGCTCAGTTCCCGGGATTGGGCCCCGGACGAGATGCGCCACGAATTGACCGCAGTAAAGCGTGGTGGCGCAGTGTTTCCGGTGGAACTGGCGATCAAACCGATCCGGCTCAAGAGCCGGCTTGCGTTCACCATCTACATGCATGACATCTCCAACCGGCGGCGTACCGAACTGGAGATTCGCAGTCTTGCCAAGTTCGCCTCCGAGAGTCCCAGTCCGATCCTGCGGGTGAACCGGCGCGGGGTTATCCTCTATGCCAACGGCGCCAGCGATGAACTGCTTGACTACTGGGGCTGTGAACGGGCCCAGACCCTGCCGCTCTACTGGCGCAACCGGGTAACCGAGATCCTGGGTAATGGCGAGGATTGGCAGACCCAGGTGAACAGCAGCAGCCGGATCTACTCCCTTCTGTTTACCCCGGTGGTGGATCTGGGTTACGTGAATATCTACGGACGGGATATCACCGCCGAACGGCAGGCGGAGCACCAGGCCCGGGAGCATCAGCAGGAGCTGATCCATGTCTCCCGACTCAGTACCATGGGTGAGATGGCCACCGGACTGGCCCATGAACTGAACCAGCCCCTGTCGGCCATTGCCAATTTTGCCAATGGCTCGGTGCGACGTCTGCAGGCCAGTGGCCAGGGACCCGAGGATATCCTCTACGCCCTGGGACAGATCACTGCCCAGGCGGATCGGGCCGGGGAGATTATCAAGCGGTTGCGCGCCCTGGTGAGGAAACAGACACCGGTGCGGCGGGTCGCCGATCTCAACGAAGTGGTGCGGGAGGTCTGCAGTTTTGTGGAGTTCGAGGCGCGCAAGGCGGGGATAGTGATCGAGCAGGAGTTTTATGTCCACAACCTGCTGGTCAGAATCGACGTGGTGCAGATCGAACAGGTGTTGCTCAATCTGATCCGAAATGCCCTTGAAGCCTTGAGGGAGATGCCGGAAGATGGGCGCAGTCTGGTGATCCAGACCGACTGTCAGGATGGTGAGTGGGCGGTGGCCCGGGTGCTGGATACCGGCCCGGGTATCCGGGATGAGGAGATGGCCCGGCTGTTTGAGCCTTTTTTCACCACCAAGCAGGGCGGCATGGGTATGGGGTTGATAATCAGTCGGACGATTATCGAAGATCACGGCGGTACCGTTAACGCCGAACAGCGGACCGGGGGCGGTAGCTGCTTCAGTATTAGGTTACCCAGTAACAGGAACAGTGATGAACAGTAATGCCACTGTGTTTGTAGTTGATGACGACTCGGCCATGCGTAACTCGCTGAAATGGTTGATAGAGACGGTCGGTATGCGGGTGGAGACCTTCGCCTCGGCTGAAGAGTTTATCAAGTCATACTATCCGGGCCGGGCCGGTTGCCTGCTGCTCGACGTACGCATGCCGGGCATGAGTGGGCTGGAGCTGCAGGAGTATTTTGCCGAGCAGAATATCACCATTCCGGTGATCATTATCACCGGTCACGGGGACGTGCCGATGTCGGTTCGGGCCATGAAAGCGGGTGCGGTGGATTTTATCGAAAAGCCGTTCAATGACGAGCAGCTGCTGGACAGTATTCGCAGCGCCCTGGAAATCGATCAGGATCAGCGGGTGATTCAGGCCGAACGGGCGGAGATCGCTGCCCGCCTGGCCCAACTGACCCCCCGGGAGCATGAGGTGATGGAGATGGTCACCAACGGCAAATCCAACAAGGAGATCGCCAGTGCCCTGGGCGTCAGCGCCAAAACGGTGGAGGCCCATCGCGCCCGGGTGATGGAGAAGATGGAGGCGTCATCCCTGGCCGGGCTGGTGAAGATGGTGATCGCGGCCAATCTCTACAAGGATCACTGAGACCGGCTGACCGCGGTTACTTTTTCGTCGGTGCGTTGGGCGAGGTGGGTATCAACGCCACCTCATCGCCTCCTTCGATGCGGGTGAAAGGTTCACTGAACTGCTTGTTCACAGTCACCTGGAAGCTCCCTTCCCGGTACAGGTGGGCCTGGTCCGGATTCCGGCGGCGCAGCCACTCGATCAGGCTGGTCACATCGGTGACCGAAGTGGGAATCTCCACCTCCTCTGACTCTTTCTGCAACTGCTTCACCAGGTAGGTGAAGTAGAGCAGGCGGATACGCCTGGGCCCTTCCCCGGTGCCTTCCTGGCCCGGCGTGTAGCCGATCTTCTCCAGGCTCTCCTGGTAGGCCCGCCAGTTCTCCTCCTGGTGCACCCCCAGTTCGTAGAGGGTATCCCAGGAGTAGATGCTGCTGTCATGCCCGTCGTCGAAGGTGAGGCGCACCGCATACTGGCCCTGGGGTTCGATATTGGTGATATTGACCGACTCCTTTCCCGTGACCGGATGATCCAGAGTGCGGACCTCCTTGGCCTTGGCAAATACCCGCAGGTATTCACACGGCAGCCGGAAGCTGGCACCGTCGGAAAACTCGATCGCCAGCAGACGGGACTTGCTGTGCAGGTTGATTGCGGTGGGTATCCGGGTTGGCTGTTTATCACTCATGGTGCTGCTCGGGTCCGTAAACAGTGGAAGCTGGAATCTGTTGGTATCGGATGCTGCTGGCTGTTCAGCCAACCACATCCAGTACACGTCTTCTGAACTTGACGCCACGGGCCTCCGCCAGTTTGCGGCAGGCCTCGATATCCACGCCCTCGAGTCCGTCAATGGCGGTGGCCGTCACATCAGCGATGTACTCGGGTGCCTTGGCGACAAAATCGAGCATCGCTTCGAAGGAGCCGACCAGTGCCGGCTGGCAGTGCCGGTCATAGACTTCGGCGTTCTGTGCATTCAGCGAGATGGAGAGGGCATCGACACACTCCGCCATCTCCGGCAGCACATTGCGTTTGTTGGCCAGATTGGCCAGGCCGTCGGTATTGACCCGCACCCGTCCGCCGTGGGCCTTGATATACCGGGCCACCTCCAGCAGCACCTTCAGGCGCAGGGTCGGTTCCCCATAACCACAGAACACCACCTCCTTGTAGGCGGCCGGATCATCGATGGCCGCAATAATCTCCTCGCTGGAGGGGCGGTGATCCAGGGTCAGGTCATATTCATGTACCTGCAGAACCCCCTGGGTCTTGGGGCAGAAAGCGCACTCCAGGGTACAGCGATCGGTGATGTTCAGGTAGAGGCTGTCGCCGATGACATAGCTGAGCTGTTGATTTTCCACGGGCACTCGAGAGGTTTGATAAAAGTGGAATTCTACACTACCGGGCCACCGGTAAGAAGGGAAGCCGGTCTGTAAGACCCCGGTTCCCCCCGGAGTTCCGTTCCCCTGGCGGGGGCTTGCCGGGTGGGCACGGGTAGCCAGACAGCGGGTGCGGCCGGCTGGTAAACTATGGTCACTGTTACCCCCTATAACAACCCCATGCCTGAATGAACAATGAGTAATAACAACGAATGTGGCCGGGTGCTGCTGCTGCACGGAATCTGGATGACCGGGCTGGAGATGGGCTGGTTGGGGCACCGTCTGGAGGCTGCCGGATTCCAGGTGGAGCGTTTCCACTACCCCTCCCTGAGTGGATCACCGGTGGAGAATGCACAGCGCCTGCAGCAGTATCTGCAGCAGCGGGAGTACGACTGCCTGCACTTTGTCGCCCATAGTCTGGGGGGATTGGTGCTGCTGAATCTGTTTGACCTTTTCCCCGATCAGCCCCCCGGACGGGTAGTGCTGCTGGGCGCGCCGGTGCGCGGCAGCATCGTGGCCAGGCGTCTGGTGCGACATGGCTGGGGGCGCCCCCTGATCGGGCGCTCCGGTGAGCGGGGGCTGATTGAGGGCGCGCCGGCCTGGAACGGCGGGCGGGAATTGGGCCTGATTGCCGGCACCAATGGGTTGCTCGGCGTGGGGCGCCTGGTAGGCGGCCTGATGGGGGAGAATGACGGAACGGTGCTGCTTGAAGAGACCGAAATACCGACCGCTACCGATCGGCGTCTCTATCCGGCCGGTCATATGGGATTGCTGTTCTCGAGCGAGGTGGCCGCCGATGTGGCCGGTTTTCTCCACAATGGCCGGTTTCCCCCGGCCAGATCCGACCGCTGAAGCGGCGATAGGGTGCAGAAATCGCTGCCCCGTTATTTCTGCCTGCCCCGGGTGATGGTAAACTCCCGCCTGATCGAAAATTGAGAGGAGTCTTATGGCTGGACACAGTAAATGGGCCAACATCAAGCACAAGAAGGCGGCCAACGACAAGAAACGCGGTAAGATCTGGACCAAACTGCTGCGCGAAGTGACCGTTGCCGCCAAGGCCGGTGGTGGTGAGATCGAGAGCAATCCCCGGTTGCGCCTGGCGGTGGACAAGGCGAATGGTGCCAATGTGCCGCGGGATACCATTGAGCGGGCGATCAAGCGGGGCGCTGGCGGAGACGATACGGATAACTATGATGAACTGCGGTACGAGGGCTACGGCCCGGGTGGCGCGGCAATCATCGTGGACTGCATGACCGACAACCGTAACCGCACCGCGTCCGAGGTCCGTCACGCCTTTACCAAGCATGGTGGTAATCTCGGTACCGACGGCTCAGTGGCCTATATGTTCAGCAAACAGGGTATTATCAGTTTTGCCCCCGGCGCCGACGAGGATGCCATCATGGAGGCGGCGCTGGAGGCCGGTGCCGAGGATGTGGTGACCAACGACGACGGCTCGATCGACATCATGACCACCCCGGAGGAGTTCTCCGATGTGAATGATGCCATAATGGCCAGTGGTCTGAAGCCGGACAACGCCGAGGTCACTTTCAGTGCCTCCACCATGGCGGAGCTGGACCAGGACTCGGCCGAGAAGCTGATGAAGCTGGTGGATCACCTGGAAGATCTGGATGACGTGCAGGATGTTTACACCAATGCCGACATCTCGGACGAGATCATGGACGCCATCGGTTGAGGGGTGATTCCCAATGGGGCGCTCACTGCGCCCCTGACATAACCAGCGGAAAGCAATATCAAAATCACCAATCACAATGCCGGACAGCGCGGAACCGGGGGGCTCAAACGCCGTATTCTGGGTATCGACCCGGGCTCCCGTATCACCGGGTACGGCATCATCGACAGTGATGGGATTAAAAGTATCCATGTCGCCAGTGGTTGTATCCGCATCGGTCACGAGGCTTTCCCGGAACGGCTGGGTGCAATCTACCGTCAGTTGAGCGAGCTGGTGGCTACTTATCAACCGGCAGAGATGGCGATTGAACAGGTCTTTATGGCCAAAAATGCCTCATCGGCGCTCAAGCTGGGCCAGGCGCGGGGTGCCGCCATCTGTGCCTGCGTGGTGGCGGGTCTGCCGGTATTCGAATATGCCCCGCGGGCGGTCAAGCAGACCGTGGTGGGTTCGGGAAGTGCGGACAAGGATCAGGTGCAACACATGATTAGACATATCCTGCAGCTGGATGAGCCGCTGACGGCGGATCAGTCCGATGCTCTGGCCGTGGCCATCAGCCATGCCCATGCCAACAGCACCCTGCAGTTGATCGGCCGCTCCCGGCGGGGGGGCTGGCGATGATCGGGCGCTTGCGTGGTGAGCTGGTCCACAAACAACCGCCGTTTCTGATGGTGGATGTGGGGGGCGTCGGCTATGAACTGGAAGCACCCATGTCCACTTTTTACGATCTGCCTCTGCAGGGGGGGCAGGTGGTCCTGTTTACCCATCTGGCGATCCGCGATGATGCCCATGTGCTGTATGGCTTCGCCACCGAATCGGAGCGGGCCCTGTTCCGCGCCCTGTTAAAAGTGAGTGGCGTGGGCGCCAAGATGGCGCTCGCCATACTCTCCGGCATGAGTGCCGACGAATTTGCCCTCTGTGTCCAGCGGGACGATACGGCGGCGCTGGTTCGCTTACCGGGTATCGGCAAGAAGACCGCAGAGCGACTGATTGTGGAGATGCGTGACCGGCTGGACCGGATCGAGTCCGCCGGCGACACACCGCTGCCCCAGACGCGTCCCAGCAGCGGTGCGGTGGAGACACCGGTCTCGGATGCCATCGGTGCCCTGATCGCCCTGGGATACAAACCCAATGACGCCAGCCGGATGGTACGCTCGGTGGAGAGCGAAAATCTCTCCAGTGAAGAGATCATCCGCCTGGCGCTGCGCGCAGTGGTGACCAAATAGTCATGAATGACAATATGCGGATTATCAGTGCCGAAGCCGGGGCGGACGATGAGGCGATCGATCGCGCCATCCGACCCCGTCTGCTGGCGGATTATGTGGGTCAGCCGGTGGTGCGGGAACAGATGGAGATCTTTATCCAGGCTGCCCGGGCCCGTGGCGAGGCGCTGGACCATGTACTGATCTTCGGTCCGCCCGGACTGGGTAAAACCACCCTGGCCCATATCATCGCCAACGAAATGGGGGTCAACCTGCGCCAGACTTCCGGCCCGGTGCTGGAGAAACCGGGGGATCTGGCCGCTCTGCTGACCAACCTGGAGCCCCACGATGTGCTGTTCGTGGACGAGATTCATCGGCTCAGCCCGGTGGTTGAAGAGGTGCTCTATCCGGCCCTGGAGGATTACCAGCTGGATATCATGATCGGCGAAGGGCCGGCGGCCCGCTCCATCAAGCTGGAACTGCCGCCCTTCACCCTGGTGGGTGCCACCACCCGGGCCGGCCTGCTCACCTCGCCCCTGCGGGATCGCTTCGGCATCGTGCAGCGGCTGGAGTTCTACTCCACCACCGACCTTACCCATATCGTGGGACGCTCGGCGGGTATCCTCAATATCGAGACCGACCCGGCCGGCGCTGCCGAGATCGCCCGGCGCTCCCGGGGAACCCCGCGCATTGCCAACCGGCTGCTGCGGCGGGTACGGGATTTTGCCCAGGTGAAGGCGGAGGGACGGGTTACCAGTGCGGTGGCTGACAGTGCACTGGATATGCTCAAGGTGGATGGCAGTGGTTTCGATATCATGGATCGCAAGCTGTTGAGCGCCATCATCAATAAGTTCGATGGTGGCCCGGTCGGAGTGGACAGCCTGGCGGCCGCTATCGGCGAGGAGCGCGGCACCATCGAAGATGTGCTGGAACCCTACCTGATTCAGCAGGGCTTCATGATGCGCACCCCACGGGGTCGGGTGGCCACCAATGCGGCCTACCTCCACTTCGGCCTGGAACCGAAGGAGGACGCCGCCCCGCCGGGTGAGCCGGGTGAACTTTTTTGAGCCGTCTGATGGGGTTCGAATGGAAGTTGTCAGTCACCGGCATGGACCTGACCCCGGGCCCGCCACAGCGGACCCGGATCGCACCGGATCTGGGCTTTGACTCTCCCCACTCAGGGGTATTTCGTTATTGGATTGAATTGTGACGGGCGTGAAGGAATTTCTATGGCCGGTTAGGGTCTACTACGAAGACACGGATTCCGGTGGCGTGGTCTACTACGCCAATTACCTTAAGTTCATGGAGCGGGCGCGGACCGAATGGCTGCGCCAACTGGGATTTGAGCAGGATGAACTTCGGGAAAAAGAGGGAGTCCTGTTTGCCGTACGCAGGGCCGGGGTCGACTTCAGGTCACCGGCCCGTTTTAATGATGCATTACAAGTGAGTGTTCAACTTATTTCACGGGGAAAAGCGAGTTTGGTATTCCGGCAGGATGTCCGATTGGCGGTCGATGGCCGGGTGTTGTGCCACGGTGAGATCAAGATCGCCTGTCTGGATGCAGCCAGTTTTCGACCCGTCCCGATTCCCCAGGCTCTGTTTTCGGTGATACATGATGACGTCTGATCTCTCCTTTATCTCCCTGGTAGCGGGGGCCAGTCCACTGGTGCAACTGGTGATGGCGGCGCTGTTACTGGCGTCGGTGATCTCCTGGACCATGGTTTTTGACCGGGCCCGGGTACTGAAACGGGCACGCCGTGCCGCGGAGGCGTTTGAACGGCGCTTCTGGTCCGGGGGCGACCTGGGTGAGCTGTTCCGGGAACTGGATCGGGAAGAGGGCCAGGCCACCGGCATGGCCACCATTTTTCACGCCGGTTTCCGGGAGTTCGCCCGCCTGAAAAAAAATCCCGATATCGAACCGATGGCCGTGGTGGAGGGGGCGCGACGCACCATGCACGTGGCCATGAACCGGGAGATGGACGGGCTGGAGAACAACCTGTCATTCCTGGCTACAGTCGGCTCCACCAGCCCCTATGTGGGACTGTTCGGCACTGTCTGGGGCATCATGAACTCTTTCCATGCGCTGGGAAATGTGAAGCAGGCGACCCTCTCTCTGGTGGCGCCGGGTATTGCGGAGGCGCTGATCGCTACCGCCATGGGGCTGTTTGCCGCTATTCCGGCGGTGGTGGCCTACAATCGCTACTCCAACGACGTGGAGCGACTGAACGGACGCTACGAGGATTTTCTCGATGAGTTCACCACCATTCTGCAGCGTCAGGCCCATGTCTGACCAGGCCGCCGTGAAAGGGAGTTCATCGTGAGTCGGCAGCGCAAGAGACGTCGCCCGATGGCGGAGATCAACGTGGTGCCCTACATCGACGTGATGCTGGTGCTGCTGGTGATTTTCATGATTACCGCCCCCCTGCTGACCCAGGGGGTCAAGGTGGATCTGCCCCAGGCGGATTCGGAACCACTGCCCACCGAGGCGGAAGACCCGGTGGTGGTATCGGTCAACAGCCAGGGCGAGATGTTCATCGATATTGGCGAGGGCAAGGATCAACCGGTGGATGGGGAGACACTCATCACCCGCATCGCCGCAGTGATCAAGCACAAACCGAAAACCCCGATCATGGTCAAGGGTGACCGCAACGTGGATTACGGCCGGGTGGTGGAGGCGATGGTGCTGATCCAGCGTGCCGGGGTACCCAATGTGGGGCTGATTACCGAGACACCGGAGCGTTAGTCCAGCGATGTGGCAGATCCTTAAACGCAACCCGCTGGCGGCCCTGATCGCGGTTCTACTGCACCTGGTGATCCTGCTGTTCCTGGTGGTGGGGGTGGACTGGCGTGAGAAACCGAAACAGCCGGCCTCTGCCGTGCAGGTGGTACAGGCCCAGGTGATTGACGAAACCAAGGTGCGCGAGCAGGTAAAGCGGCTGCAGGAGGACGAGAAGCGCCAGGCGGAAGAGAAGCGTGCGGCCCGGGAAAAAGAGGAGCGGCGACTGGCGGAACTGAAACGTCAGCAGGCAGAAGAGAAACAGCGTCTGGCCAAACTGGAACAGCAGCGGCAAGAAGAGACCCGCAAGCGCGAGGAGGCGCGCACGCAACGCCTGGAAGAGGAGAAGCGCCGCCAGCAGGCCGAACAGCAGCGCAAGCAGGCGGAGCAGAAACAGAAGGCGGAAGCGGCCAAGCGCAAGGCGGAACAGCAGGCGCGCCAGGAGGCGGAAGCGAAACGGGTGGCGGAAGAGAAGCGGCGCCAGGCCGAGGAGGCGAAGCGTAAAGCCGCCGAGGCGAAGCGCAAGGCTGAGGCGGAAAAGAAACGTCAAGCGGAAATAGCCCGGAAAAAAGCCGAAGCGGAGAAGAAACGCCAGGCGGAAGAGGCGCGGCGCCAGGCGGAAGCCGCCCAGAAGGCGCGCGAGGCGGAGTTACTGGCGGCCATGGAGGCGGAGCACAATGCCCGGGAGTTGGACCGCTACAGAATCCAGATCTCCCAGAAGGTGATCCGCAACTGGCTGCGTCCGGCTGGTATCAGTGATGGCCTGAAGTGTACCCTGCGGGTGCGCCTGGCGCCCGGCGGGGCTGTGCTGGCGGTAAGCGTCACCCGCAGCAGTGGTAACGGTGCCTTTGACCGCTCGGCAGAGGCGGCCGTACTCAAGGCGGATCCACTACCTGTGCCAAGCGGGGCGCTGTTCGAACAGTTCCGGGATATTAATTTTGAATTTGATCCAAACAAGAAATGACTATGATGAAAAGACTTTTGAGTTTGATCCTGTTGTTGTGCTGGGCTGTCGGTGCCAGCGCCGCGCCGCTCACCATTGAGATTACCGAGGGCGCTGAAGGGGCGCTGCCGATCGCCGTGGTACCGTTCGGCTGGGTCGGTCCAGGAGCGGATGACGTGGGTGAGCGGATCGCCGCTATCGTGCGCAGCGACCTGCAACGCAGTGGCCGTTTCTCGGCCCTGCCGGTGAAGGATATGCTGGCGCGTCCCCAGTCGGATGCGGATGTGGAGTTCCGGGACTGGAAAGTGCTGGGGATGGATAACCTGGTGGTGGGGCAGGTGCGGCCAAACGGCCAGGGCGGTTACCTGGTGCGGTTTCAGCTGTTCGATGTCTTCAAGGGGGAGCAGTTGATCGGCTACAACTTCCCCACCACCAGCCGTGACCTGCGCTCAACGGCCCACAAGATTGCCGATATCGTGTACGAGAAGTTGACCGGCCAACCGGGCGCATTTGATACGCGTATCGCCTACGTAGTCTCCAGCCGCAAGGCGGACGGCTCCCAGGAGGTTTCTTTGAAGGTGGCCGATGCCGATGGCTTCGATCCCCAGACCATTGTGACCTCCACCGAACCCCTGATGTCGCCCGCCTGGGCGCCGGACGGACGGCGTCTGGCCTACGTCTCATTCGAGCAGAAAAAGGCCTCCATCTACATCCAGGAGGTGTTCACCGGCCGGCGTCAGAAAGTGGCCTCATTCAAGGGAATCAACGGGGCACCGGCCTGGTCGCCGGATGGCCGGAAACTGGCCCTGACCCTGTCCCGGGACGGCAATCCTGAAATCTACGTGCTGAACATCAATACCAACGCCCTGACCCGGCTTACCAACCACTACTCCATCGACACGGAGCCGGCCTGGTCACCGGATGGCCGCTACATCGTTTTTACCTCGGACCGCGGCGGTAAACCCCAGGTCTACCGGGTGCCTGCGTTCGGCGGCAAAGTCAGTCGGGTCACTTTCGAGGGCAGCTATAATGCCCGCGCCTCCTATGCACCAGACGGCCAGTCGCTGACCCTGGTGACCCGGGTTGGCGGTGATTACCGGGTGGCTGTGCTCGATTTGACCAACAATGCCTTGCAAGTGCTGAGTGACGGACGGCTGGATGAATCCCCCAGTTTTGCGCCTAATGGCAGCATGATAATTTATGCCACCAAGATCAATGGCAAGGGCGAACTTGCGGCGGTCTCGGTGGATGGGCGGGTTCGTCAACGTCTAGCCCTCCAGGAGGGTGATGTGCGCGAGCCGGTCTGGTCACCTTATACAAAAACCAACAGGAGAAACCCATGAAACTGAGTCTGTCCAAGATTGTCCCGCTGCTGGCGTTTACGCTGCTGCTGGCCGGTTGTTCCAGTATGCCCGGCATGTCAGGAAGTGACGCAAATCAGGAAGGTGCACCGGTCACGGAAGGGGGGCAGGATGCAGCGACCGATGGCGCCCAGATCTCCGGTGCTGTTGAAGGGGGCGAGTGGAGCGGGAGTCCACTGGAAAACCCGGATAGTCTGCTGTACACCAAGACGATCTATTTTGATTACGATATCGACGAAGTGCGTGCCGATTACCGCGATGTTGTAGCGGCCCATGGCGACTATCTGGCGGCCAATCCATCAGTCACCGTCACCATCGAGGGTCATGCGGACGAGCGGGGTTCCCGGGAATACAATATCGCCCTGGGTGAACGGCGGGCCAACGGGGTCAAACGGTTGTTGATGGCCCAGGGAGCGGCGGAAAGCCAGATCATCACCATCAGTTATGGCGAGGAGCGCCCGGCCGCCATGGGTTCCGGTGAGACCTCCTGGGAACTGAACCGGCGCGCTGAAATCGTCTACTGACAGATTGGCATTTTCCCTGCCCCGGATGCACCGGCGTTTGATAGGATGGGCTCCGTAGCCCGGACAATGTCCGGGCCGCTATGCAGAAAACGCCACACCGGCGCAGTGTAATACGGTTGGAGAATACAGGTGAACAAGAAACAGATCGGTCTGTTGATCGGGGTACTTCTGATTGCGTCATTGCAGGCGACCCAGGCACAACAGCGGACAGAGAAACTGACGGCGGAGCAGATCCAGTCGCGCAAGATCGAATTGCTGGAGCGTAAACTTGCCGCCATGACCGATCTGGTGTTGCGGGTGGATGCACTGCAGCGCGAGGTGCAGCAGCTGCGTGGTGAGATCGAAGTACAGAATCACGCCATGGATGCCCTGAAGAAACGCCAGCGGGATCTCTACCTGGATGTGGATCAGCGCATCAATCAGTTGTCCCACGGGAGCGCTCCGATGGCGGGAGCCGTGCCAGCCCCATCTGCCGCACAATCGGCCATGCCGACCGGCACTCCGGCACCGGTGACCGACACGTCGCCGACCGTCACCGGCACCCCGGCTGCGGGCACGGTGGCAGCGGACGCCGGAGTCCCACAGCAGGCGGTGGCTGCACCCATTGACCCGGTCGCAGAAGAACGGGACTACAAGGCGGCGTTCAACCTGCTGATGCAACGCCGCTACGGCGAAGCGAGTGCCGCATTCAAGGCGTTTCTGGCCCAATACAGAAACGGTAGCTATGCCGATAACGCCCAGTATTGGCTGGCCGAGGCGAGTTACGTGACCCGGGATTTCGATCTGGCCCTGCAGGAGTTCCAGCGGGTCATCGATGAGTATCCGAACAGCAGCAAGGTGCCGGATGCTATGTTGAAGAGCAGTTTCATCCACTACGAAAAACAGCAGTGGGCCGAGGCGCGGGAGATTCTGCAACGGCTGGTGACGCTCTATCCCAACTCCACCGCCAGCCGGCTAGCAACCCAGCGCCTGGACCGCATGCGCTCGGAAGGACACTAGCGGCGGATGAACTGGCCGCCCTGAGCGGTTTATACTGACCCTTTCCGGGCAGGCTGATCTACATGACGCGATTGCGTATTAGCGAGATTTTCTACTCCCTTCAGGGTGAGTCGAACAGCGTGGGGCTGCCCACGGTGTTCGTGCGCCTGACCGGTTGTCCACTGCGCTGCGGCTACTGCGACACCACCTACGCTTTCAAGGGTGGGGAGTGGCTGGAACTGGCACAGGTGCTGGCGCAGGTGGCGGATTATGCACCGCGCCATGTCACGGTGACCGGTGGCGAACCTCTGGCCCAGGAGGCCTGCCTGGAACTGCTCGGCGGGCTCTGCGATGCCGGTTACCGGGTTTCCCTGGAGACCAGCGGAGCGCTGGATATTGGCCAGGTGGATCCGCGGGTAGTGACGGTGATGGATCTCAAGACCCCCGGTTCCGGCGAGGTGGAAAAAAACCGGTTCAGCAATATCGACCATCTGAAGCAGACCGACCAGGTTAAATTTGTCATCTGTGACGAGGTCGATTACCACTGGGCCTGTGAGCAGTTGCAGGCCTGGGATCTGGACAACCGTTGCCAGGTGCTGTTTTCACCGGCGCTTGGCCGGCAGGATGCCACCCAATTGGCGGAATGGATCCTGCGGGACCGGCTGCATGTGCGGTTCCAGATCCAGCTGCACAAGTATCTCTGGGGCGATGTTGCCGGTAAATGACCCCACTTTCTCCTGTATATGAAATGATCTGATGAAAAAAGCTGTCGTTCTTCTCTCTGGTGGTCTGGATTCCGCCACCGCCCTGGCCATGGCCCGCCAACAGGGTTATGACTGTTATGCCTTAAGTCTCGCCTATGGCCAGCGCCACTCGGTGGAACTGGAGGCGGCCGGCCGGGTGGCCAGGGCTTTGGGCGTGGTGGAGCACAAGGTTATCCCGATCGCCCTGGATGCGTTCGGCGGATCGGCTCTGACCGATAGTGCTATCGCGGTTCCGGATGCGGGCAGTGAGGGTATCCCGGTCACCTACGTGCCGGCGCGCAATACGGTTTTCCTCTCCCTGGCGCTGGGCTGGGCCGAGGTGCTGGGTGCCAGGGATCTGTTTCTCGGTGTCAATGCGGTGGACTACTCCGGTTATCCCGATTGTCGTCCGGATTTTATTGAAGCCTTCGAGCGGCTGGCCAACCTGGCCACCAAGGCGGGCGTTGAAGGTGACCGGTTCCGGATTCATGCGCCGCTGATCGATATGACCAAAGCGGAAATTATCCAGGCCGGTATGGGACTGGGAGTGGATTACGGGCTCACGGTCTCCTGTTATCAGGCGGATGACAAGGGGGCCGCGTGCGGCCGCTGCGACTCCTGTCAATTACGTGCTGAAGGCTTCCGGACGGCCGGCGTTTCCGACCCGACCTTGTATAAATAAATGTCGCCGTATTACCACAAACCCCTGTAGATCATCGTTAGCTTATAGGCTAATCTTGCCCTTCCGGCCGAGACTGGCCGGGATAAAACGACAGGCATCAGCAGATGCCGACAGAGAGGTTTGAGGAGGTACAACGTGGCGTTTGAGTCTTTTTTCCAGGCCCAGTCTTTTCTGCTTTGGGCGACATTTATCATAGCCCTGCTCATGGGCGCGGTGGTCAACAAGACCAATTTCTGCACCATGGGTGCGGTATCTGATGCGGTCAATATGGGTGACACGGGCCGTATGCGCGCCTGGTTCCTGGCGATTGCTGTGGCTATGGTGGGTGTCGCGGTACTGGAGTTCATGGGTCTGGTTAATCCCGGTCAATCGTTTCCACCCTATCGCGGGAATCAGCTGCTCTGGGCCGAAAATATTCTCGGTGGACTCATGTTCGGCATTGGTATGACGTTGGCCTCAGGCTGTGGTAACAAGACCCTGATTCGTATCGGGGGCGGCAACCTGAAATCGATCGTGGTGCTGCTGATCATCGGCGTTATCGCCTTCTATATGGTGAATCCCTTTCCCGGATCGGATCAGACCCTGATGTCGGTGCTCTTCTACGACTGGATTCGTCCTCTCTCGATCAGCCTGGAGACACCCCAGGATCTGGGTTCGGTGATTCTGGGAGAAGAGGCCGCTGGCGGTCGAATGGCTATCGGCTTGGTTCTGGGACTGCTGTTACTGCTGTTTGCTTTCAAGTCTGCCGATTTTCGACGCAGTTTTGATAATGTCTTGGGCGGCCTGATCGTGGGACTGGCAGTTCTGGCAGCCTGGTATGTCAGCGCCAACGTTGCAGTTGATCTGGATGGTGAAGTGCACTCCCTGAGCGGTTACGTACAGGAGTGGGATTTCCTGGCCGATTCCGCGGAAGGTAAACCCGCTGACAGCCGTCCCCTCAGCACCCAGTCGTTCACCTTTATCAATCCCATGGGGCAGACCCTGGGCTATGCGGCCACCGGTTTCAAATCCACACTGTTGACCTTTGGCATCATGGCGCTGTTTGGCGTGATTGCCGGATCTCTGCTCTGGGCACTGATCAGCCGCAGTTTTCGGATCGAGTGGTTTGTTAACTTCAAGGATTTCGCTACCCATGTTATCGGGGCGATACTGATGGGCTTTGGCGGTGTGCTGGCCATGGGTTGCACGATCGGCCAGGGTATCACCGGTACATCGACCCTGGCGATCGGCTCATTTCTGGCTCTTGGCGCCATTATGCTGGGTAGTGCCCTGACCATGAAAGTGCAGTACTACAAACTGGTCTACGAAGATGAAGCGAGCTTCTCCAAGGCGCTGCTGACTGGACTGGTAGACCTTAAGTTACTGCCGGAACGTCTGCGCAAGTTGGAAGCGGTCTGAGTCGGCCATTACCCGTTGACTGGCTCGACGGGTAATGTATAATCCCGCGCTTCGTTGGGCCGTTAGCTCAGTC
The DNA here is from genome assembly GCF_001007875.1 of Sedimenticola thiotaurini. NCBI lineage: Bacteria > Pseudomonadati > Pseudomonadota > Gammaproteobacteria > Chromatiales > Sedimenticolaceae > Sedimenticola > Sedimenticola thiotaurini. Next base: position 3,717,450 of record NZ_CP011412.1, read on the forward strand.
GGTAGAGCAGTGGATTTTTAATCCATTGGTCGAAGGTTCGAATCCTTCACGGCCCACCATTAATGATCGAAGCCCGGACCTCAGTGTCCGGGTTTTCTGTTTCAGGGGATCAGATTCGAACCTTCGACTGGAACAGGCCTGGTTCGACAGCGTAGCTGCAAGAGGCGGCGCAGCCGCCGAGTCATCCTTCACGGCCCACCATTAATGATCGAAGCCCGGACCTCAGTGTCCGGGTTTTCTGTTTCAGGGGATCAGATTCGAACCTTCGACTGGAACAGGCCTGGTTCGACAGCGTAGCTGCAAGAGGCGGCGCAGCCGCCGAGTCATCCTTCACGGCCCACCATTAATGATCGAAGCCCGGACCTCAGTGTCCGGGTTTTCTGTTTCAGGGGATCAGATTCGAACCTTCGACTGGAACAGGCCTGGTTCGACAGCGTAGCTGCAAGAGGCGGCGCAGCCGCCGAGTCATCCTTCACGGCCCACCATTAATGATCGAAGCCCGGACCTCAGTGTCCGGGTTTTCTGTTTCAGGGGATCAGATTCGAACCTTCGACTGGAACAGGCCTGGTTCGACAGCGTAGCTGCAAGAGGCGGCGCAGCCGCCGAGTTATCCTTCACGGCCCACCATTAATGATCGAAGCCCGGACCTCAGTGTCCGGCCCGCTCTATACCCAGAGACAGGATAGCGAAGTCCGTTTGTCTCCCAGAATCTGGATCTCCCGGGCGTGATTGCGTATCACCCCTTCATCCTGCAGCTTGGCCAGCGCCCGGCTCAGGGATTCGGGACGTAGGCCAAGGTGGATGGCGATGTCCCCCTTGGTCATGGGGAGCAGCACGCTCCTCTTGCCATCCTTGGTGATGCAGCCTCTGCGCTGGTAGAGATCGTTCAGAAACAGCAGAAAGCGCCGGTCAGCGCTGAGGTAGCGGCCCTGCACGATAGTTCGGTTGGTGTAGCGGAGGCGTTTACCCAGCAGTTCCAGGATTTCATGCTGAAGTAGGGGCATCTGGCTGCAGAGGGTTTCCAGTTTGTCAAACGGCAGTTCACAGACCCAGGTGGTGTCCAGCACAACCGCGTCACACTGGTATTTCACATCCCCTACCGCCTCGATACCAATCAATTCACTGCCGAAATAGAACCCATGGATCAGGGGTGTGCCGTCATCCAGGGATGATTCGATTTTTACTGACCCCGATTGTATGACAAAGATGGATCTGAACGGATCTTCAATTTTAAAAATGGTCTCGCCCGCCTTGAACGGGCCGCGTTTACGGATGATGTTGGTGATATTGTTACTCTGGCTTTGATCCAGGTCCGCGCCAATGCACTTTCTCGGCAGTGTGCAACTTTGACAGTCCCGTTGGTTATTGACTAGATGCAGCCCACATTTACCGCCTGTTCCATTAGTCATGCCTTACCTCCGGGTAGGAGAGTTGTTGATTGTTGTCGCCCCATTTTCAGGTTTAAGCATAGTCCAAGACGCTCCTATGACCGCCTTTTTGTGGACGGAGATATGGACCCTCCCGGGAAAAATTCGGGAAGCAGGTGATATGCCCTGGCGGGGCTGTTCCGAGGTTCATGCCGGGGCGGGGTGGCAGGTTACGCAAAGTGACGGCCGAACGGCATGATGGAGTGTTATATTCGATTCGGTGTCAGATCACTTTTATGCCATACAGGGCGGGGAATATGTGCATAATGGCCGCTTTGGAAAGGGGTTGGTTCAACTGACCGGCAGCTTCTGGATGGTACCGGTACGCTGTCTGGCTAATGGTTAACACGGCCAGAGTGGTGAAACGGCAGGTTTTTCAGGGACAATGATCCTGCAACCATGGCAATTCACTTGTCACGGGAGGAGGCAGCCGAACTGCAGAATCTATCGGGCTTTATTGATCGTTCTGCTTGTCTGTGCAATCAGGACAGGGATTGTCTCCCTTGTTTTGGGGGCGGTTTCTGGTGCCGATGAGGAAGGCGCTGACGAGTATGAACAGGGCCATGCCGGCGTAGGTCAGGTTATCGAAAATCATGGTGAAGCCTCACGGTTACTGCATAAGAGGTTTAGTAAATACTAATATATATGACGACTGTTGTCCCGGTTAATTCAATAGAACAATTTAATACCATATTAGTAATATTAATGAGCAAATTTGTCTCTGCGGCGGCGGAAGCAGGAGGTTTTTCGTGATGATGCGTGTTTGTCTACTTGGTTTTCTGATGTTTGCCTTGCCACTCCAGGCCCAGGAGACTCCCCAGGTGTTGGGGTACGGAGTGCGCAGCTGTGAGCACTATAATGATGTGTTCGAGGGTTGGGAGAACGGTCAGGCGGAGCAGATCGCAGAGTATTTACACTATCGCGACTGGCTGACCGGGTTGGTCACCGGGCTGTCACTGGCAACGGCCACTGATGTATTGAAAGGGGTGGAGGTCAAGGGGGCCATGCGGCGTATCCAGGTCTACTGTGACGAACACCCGACGGACGACTTCTTTACTGCCACGATGGATCTGATTCGCATACTCAGTGGCCTGAAGTAGGGGGCAGCCTGAACAGTCGGCGGGCGTTCCCGGTGGTCTGTTCAGCCAGTTGTTCGGTCGACATCCCCTTGAGTTGGGCGATGGTGGAGAGTATCTCCGGCAGATAGGCCGGCTCGTTACGTTCACCCCGGTGTGTCGCCGTCGGCTGGTCAGGGGAGTCGGTCTCCAGGAGTAGGGCGTTACAGGGCAGCCAGGCGATGAGACTGCGCAGACGGTGGGCGTTGCTATAGGTGCTGGGGCCGCCAAAACCCAGCATGAATCCCATTTCCATCAGTCGTTCGGCCTGTTGTCGACTGCCAGAAAAACTGTGCAGAACCCCGGTAAGACCGGGATAGCGGCGCAGGGTCAGGATTACCTGCTCAACCGCTTTGCGGGCGTGAATGATCACCGGCAGCCGGTACTGTTGGGCCAGTTCAAGTTGCGCTTCAAAGAAGCGCTGCTGCCGCTCTTTATCCGGTTCGGGGATATAAAAATCCAGGCCGCACTCTCCGACCGCGACCGCATCGCCCTGTTCCAGCAGATTGTCCAGGCGGGTCAGGTCCTGTTCGCTGTGTTCCGGCATGAACATCGGATGCAGCCCATAGGCCGGGTAGAGTTGGGGACGGTGGGCGCAGAGTTGTCCCTGGCTGGTCCAGCCCGAGGCCCGGATAGCCGCCACGATCATGGCGCTGACGCCGGCTGTTCTGGCCCGTTCCAGCATCTGTTCAAAATCGGGCGCGAAAGCGGGGTGATCCAGATGGGTATGGGTATCGATGAGTTCCATATCAGCTAGTATAAACAACCGGCGATTGGTAAGGCATCTGCTGTTCTGGCCGGGGTGTCATGTTAAGGTTTCCTGGCGGCAGCCGCTCGGCGCCAGGTATTGTCTCTATTGAAAAGCAGGTGGAAGTGGTTATGAAAATTGTCTCGTTCAACACCAATGGTATCCGGGTTCGTGAACATCAACTGGCCAGGCTGAAGGAGCGCTATGATCCGGATGTGATCGGTATCCAGGAGACCAAAGTGCAGGACTCGGAGTTTCCTGTTGAGATGATCGAATCCCTGGGCTACCGGGCCCATTTCCACGGTCAGAAGGGTCATTACGGTGTGGCGCTGTTGTCGAAACAGGAACCCCAGCTGATTGAGAAAGGTTATCCGTTTGATAGCCCGGACGCCCAGCGCCGGATTATCTGCGGCCAATACGCCACCCCGTCGGGACAGAGTGTCAAAATCATCAACGGCTATTTTCCGCAGGGTGACAGTCGTGAGCACCCGGTCAAGTTTCCTGCCAAGGCGCAATTCTATCGGGATCTCATGCGTTACCTGCAGGAGCGTTTCTCCCCGGACGAGCCGGTGTTGGTGATCGGGGATATGAATATCGCCCGTCTGGATAAGGATATCGGCATCGGGGCCGACAACGCCAAACGCTGGCTTAAAAGCGGTAAATGCAGCTTTCTGCCCGAGGAGCGGGAGTGGATGGATCGCCTGCTGGCGTGGGGTCTGTCCGATACCTATCGTGCGCTTCATCCGGATGTGGAAGATCGTTTCAGCTGGTTTGACTATCGCAGTCGGGGTTTTGACCGGGAGCCGAAGCGGGGCTTGCGTATCGACCTGATACTGGCCACTGCCGGCCTGTTGAACTGCTGCACGGATGCGGGAATAGCCTATGATATAAGGGAGATGGAGAAGCCATCCGATCACTGTCCCGTGTGGGCGGAATTTGCGATCTGAGCACTATGGAATCGAAGACACAGTTTCTGAATGACTGGGAAGGGGGCGGGGTAGAGCTGATCAAGCGCGCCTTCAAGATCGGCGATGAGAGTCTGTCCGGGATTGAACTGTTACTCGCCTCATACTCCCGTGATGCCTTCTGCGGTGAGGCTTTTGTCCTGTTCCGCCGGGGCATGTCCCTTTATGAGGTGAATGCCAGCCATGACTCCAGCGATGGCATGGATGGACAGTGGGAACCGGAAGAGACCCTGCTGATGGCACTGGAGTTTCGCCTGGAACGGGGACGCCTGGGGCTGCGCACCGATGGCAAGAACCTGTTTGCCGATGAACTCCGATTTCTGCTGGCGGAACTGAAGGCCAACGGCTTCAGCTAAGGCCGAAGCGCCGGAACAGCCGCTTCACCTGCTGTTCAAACCAGTCCAGCAGCCGCCGGTGCAGCGGGGTGGCAAACAGCCAGCTGAGGGCGATCAGTCCGATACTCAGGGCGCCCACAATCTCATCTGTAACCCAGTGCGCGCCGCTCATCAGCCGGGGCAGGGTGAAAACAACCATGAACAGCAGCGCCAGCACGCCGTGCAGCCGTGGCAGGTAGGCGATGGCGAAGCCGGCACACAGCAGTAGCACCAGGCCATGATCGCCGGGAAAACTGTCCGATGAGTAATCCTTGGTGGGTATGTCCGGCACCAGTTGGGTCAGGCGTAACGCCTCCGGGAACTGGGCCGTTGCGCTGGGTCGTTCAATCGGTATCTCTTTGCTGATCGCCATCACCAACAGCAGGGTGGTGAACATCAGCAGCCCCACCGCGATATAGTGTTGCAGACGCTTCCGGTCCCGCAGCAGGGCCTGGTGGGCAAACAGCAGCAGCATGGCTACTGCGGCAACCAGATCAAAGGCCCGGTTGTTGGCAATGGCCCAGAGACGCCGCCACTCCTCGCTCCACTCCAGAGAGCGGTTCATCGCCCAGAACAGCTGTTCGTCGAACGCCAGCCACAGGCCGCGGGTGGGTTCGATCAGCCAACTGAGCATCAACAGCAGGCCGATCAGGTTGGCCAGGATCAATGGGGTCTTGTGCCAATCGGTATGCGGGGTGTTATTCAAAACCGGGTTTCCTGTTCAAGGGTTGCAGTCAGGGCATCGCCCGAATCGGTGAGCTGTTGCAGCTGGACATCGACCACGCGGTTCTCCAGATCACGCTGTGGCGCAGCCGGAATGTTCACACGCAGGAAACTGGGGGTGTAACCGCTCCAGCCAGTTGGGGTTCCTGCCAGCCGGCTCTCCACCAGTACGGGAAAACGGCGCCCGATGAAGCGCATCAATGTCTCCCGCTTGAGCCGTTCCCCCAGTTCATGGAGCACTTCGCTGCGCTCACGGATCAGTTCGCGGGGAATCGGGTTCGGCAACTGTGCGGCCCGGGTGCCGGGGCGTTGGGAATAGGCGAAGATATGCAGATGGCCGAAACCGATCTGCTCGACAAAGTGCAGAGTCTGTTGCCACTCCTGCTCGGTTTCACCGGGAAAGCCGACAATGATATCGGTGGTCAGGTTGATGTCCGGTACCCGCTGGCGTGCCTGTTCAGCTAGGCGTAAAAACTCCCCGCTCTTGCACCGCCTGGCCATCCGTTTCAGGACTGAATCGGCGCCACTTTGGATGGGCAGGTGGAGGTGGGGCATCATGCGGGGATTGTCGAACAGCTCCCAGAACTGCAGCGGCAGATCCCAGGGCTCCACCGCTCCCAGTCGCAGACGGGGGATACTGGTGCGTTCCAGCACCGCCCGGATCAGCTGATAGAGGTCACTGCCGGTATCACTGCCATAACCGCCGATATGGACCCCGGTGAGCACCACTTCCTGAAATCCCTGCGCTACCCGGTCATTGATCTCGGCCACCACCTGGTCGATCGGTTTGGAGCGCTCCGCCCCCCGGGCCACGGTGACGATACAGAAGGTGCACTGGTAACGACAGCCATCCTGGACCTTGATGAAGGCGCGCTGCCGCCCCCGGCTGAGCAGACTGGACTCGCCCGGCGCGGTGGCCTGTTCCGGCATGGCATGCAGATCCAGCTCCCGGGTGGCGATCTCCACCAGGCGCTCCTTGTCCCGGTTGTCCACCACCAGGTCAATGCCGAGAGTTTCGCTGCTTTCACTGGGATTGAGGGTGGCGTAACAACCGCTGACCACCAGCTTGGCCTGGGGATTCTGGCGTTGGGCACGGCTCAACAATTTGCGTGACTTGCGTACCGCCTCGCCGGTAACGGCGCAGGTGTTGACCACCACCAGGTCGGCGTCAGTCAGCTCGCCGGTGATCTGGTGACCGCGGCTTTCAAAATCGCGGGACCAGCTCTCCAGTTCGGCTTCATTGAGCCGGCAGCCCAGGGTTTTCAGGTGTATGCGCATCGGATTGATCAGTTTGACGGAGCAGAATCCGGGCAAGTTTACGGTTGTCCGTCGGGGATGCAAGCGGTTGGCGACTATTTTGTCTGCCGGGACGGGCTCACCGGATGAGTCCGGGCCGGTTTAAGCTGTGGGAATCGCCACTTCTATTCATGTAACATACTGTTACTATTTGAAAAACAACCGGCTGTCGGCCGATTGTCGAATACTGCATGAGTGCAAAGGAAAACCCATAATGAGTCTATGGTTTCAACAGTTGATGATTTACCGTGATGCGATCCTGCTGGCGGTGGCACTGCTGCTCCTGTTGCTGGTATGGGGACTCTGGTACCGGCAGTCGACCCTCTCCCGGCGGGTGCTGGAACAGCAGATGCGCGCGCAATCGGACAGCGATAGCCTGGAATTGCTGATCAGAGAGCAGGGGCGGCAGCTGGGTCAGCTGCTGCAGGATGACCGGGAGCGACAACGGGAGATTGCCCACCAGCTGCAACAGCAGCTGCAGCGGTTGACGGCACACTCCCATCAGGCGACGGAACGCCGCCTTGGGGAACTGCAGCAGGCCCTGCTGCAGGACAGCGGCCAACTCAGGCTCGATCTGACCGAGCGTTTTGAACAGCTGCAGCAGCGGGTCACCCAAACCTTGTCCGATGGCCGGATCGCCCAGCAGGAGGGCCTGGCCCAGGGGCTGGAAGGGGTAGGGCGGCAGTTGATGGATGGCCTCACCCGCACCACGGAGTCCCTGGGTAAGCAGGTGGCCGGGTTGACCGAGCGTACCGATCAGCGCCTGAAAGAGATTGGTGGTCTGGTAGAGAAGCGACTCCACGAGGGCTTCGAAAAGAGTAACGAGACCTTCAATCGGGTGCTACAGCATCTCTCCCGGATCGATGAGGCACAGAAGCGGATCACCGAACTCTCCTCCAACGTAGTCAGTCTGCAGGAGGTGCTGGCCGACAAGCGTTCCCGGGGGGCATTTGGCGAGGTACAACTGAGCGGGCTGGTGGCCAACCTGATGCCGGAAAACAGCTACGCTCTGCAATACACCCTCAGCAACAGGACCCGGGTCGACTGCATGCTGTTTCTGCCGGAACCCACCGGCAAAATCGCTATCGATGCCAAATTCCCCCTGGAGAGCTATCGACGAATGACCGACAACGACGCCCCGGAAGCGGAGCGCAGCCGGGCGGCCAGCCAGTTCCGGCAGGATATCCGCAAACATATCGATGATATTGCCGACAAATACATTATCCCGGGTGAAACCTCTGATGGCGCAGTGATGTTCATCCCCGCCGAGGCGGTCTTCGCGGAGATCCATGCTCACTATCCCGACCTGGTGGAGGCGGCGGGCCGGCGGCGGGTCTGGCTGGTCTCACCCACCACCATGATGGCCATCCTGACCACCGCCCGGGCGGTGCTGAAAGATGCCGATACCCGGGAGCAACTCCATCTCATCCAGCACCACCTGCATCTGCTCTCCAAGGACTTCGGCCGTTTCCGGGGACGGATGGACAAACTGGCGGTGCACATCCGCCAGGCCCACGATGACGTCAAGGATGTGAATATATCGGCCCAGAAGATCAGCAAACGGTTCGTGCAGATTGAACGGGTGGAGTTGGAGGATCTGCCGACGCCGGAGGCTACAGCGGTGGAGGCGGAGAAGCACCACTAGTTTGCGCCCCTTCCGGCCCCCGGCCGGGACTGGTCGCAACCTGCCGGTTCGATGCCTGGTCGACGGGGCTGGGCGCCATTGAAAAAACGGCTGAATCGGGAGCTTGGTGTGGCTGGTGATTACGGCCGGCTCAGGGATAAAACCGGCTAAATCGCGTTGGGGCCGAGCGCTGTTTTACGTTATATTGCGTTCACTCTGCGCCTGCGAACCGTGGCGTAATGGAGATAATTTTACTGGAGGAATGGGGATGCGGTTGTTCAAACAAGGAGTCTTGCTCGTTGGGTTGGGGTTGGCGTTGGGTTTTCTATCCGTTGCTCGGGCCGATTTTGTCGCTTTTTCGGTCACCGAAGCGGGAGAACGGTTGCCCTTGCCAAAGGACATCAACAGTATTGATGTGGAGTACCTGGTGAACGTGGAATGGGGCAAGTACAGTGGTAACAAGACCCGTATCGGTGTGCTGAAGGTGGAGAATAACTCCAGCTCCTCATCGGTCAATATCACCGGGCCGGGAGGTACGGTCACTTATGATGCCGGTCGTGGTGGAGTGCCGGTGCAGGGTATTGAAGCCATTTTGACCGATGTGATGCACCGTACCGGCCGTTTCCGCATGGTGGAGCGCAAGGTGCTGGATCAGACCCTGCGTGAGCAGGATCTCGGTGCGTCCGGCCGGATAGCCAAGCCGTCCGCAGCCAAGGTGGGGCAGGTGTTGGGCGCCGAGTATCTGTTTCAGGCGGTGGTGACCAATTACGAGGATGGCGTGGAGCAGAAAGGGGGTGGCCTGGGCGGCCTGATCGGGGGCAGCGCCGGCGCACTGCTGGGCGGTCTGTCGATGAAATCCAGCAAGGCGATCATCGGCATGAACTTTCGCCTGATCGATGCTGAGACCAGTGAGATTATCTATACCGACCAGGTGCAGGTGGACCTCTCCTCGTCCGGACTCAATTTTGGGGGGCTCGGGTTTACCGGTGGTGTCGGCCTGGGGGGGTTCCTGTCTGATTATGCCAAGACCCCGATTGGCCACGCGGTGATTGCGGCGGTCAACAAAGGGGTGTTCGATCTGGTGGGCCAGGTTGGCAGTAAGGCCCCGTCCGGTTCGGTGGTTCAGGTCAAGAAAGGCAAGGTATACCTCAACCTGGGCCAGGGGGTGGTCTCTCCCGGGGATCGTCTGACCCTGATGGAGCGCGGTGAAAAACTGATTGATCCGGAGACCGGTATTGAGCTGGGAGGTGAGGATGAACCGATTGGCGAACTGCAGGTGACTGCGGTCAAGGAGAAATACTCCCTGGCCAAGCCGGTGGGGATCAAGCTCTCCAGAATCAAACGGGGTAATAAGGTGGTGTCCCAGAGCAAGGCGGATCCGCTGATGTACGCCAGTTCCTTTACCCCTCCCAAGAAGAGCGGTGGATTCTTCGGCGGCGGCAACAATAACAGTAACACCAGCTCCGAATCCGGTAACTGGGGTACCAACCCGGATCGGTAACAGCTACAGGTCCGGAGAGGGGCCGTTATGGGCACCTCTCCGGACGTTTTAACACTGTTCCCAGGGCAGGCCGTGATAACGCCAGCCATTCAGGGAACTGCGCTGATGGTGATCGTTCAGCTCTCCCTCAAACCCCTCGTCGACATGATAGACCTGATGGAAGTCCGCCTCGATCAGCGCCTTGCCCGCTTCCAGAGAACGTTTGCCACTGCGGCAGATCAGGATCACCGGCGCACAGCCTTCATCTTCACTACAGGTGACACCACCCAGTACCAGTTTGCGGATCTCTGTGACGAAATGGGGGTTGATGGTCCAGTCAGGCTCATCAATCCAGGGTACATGAACCGCCCCCTTGGCGTGGCCAACAAACAGAAACTCCATGCTTGAGCGGATATCCACCAGGATCGCCCTGGGGTCATCTTCCAGCATTTTGTAGGCCTGCTGCGGATTCAGCGGGATCGGTTCAGCATTGCTCATCACTCTACTCCTGGTCTGATTTCGGTATCTTTTGGGGCCGGAGTATAATACCGGCAATCCACTTAGTAATAAATATACCTTATGCGAGACAAAGTAATACTTTTCATTCTAGCCATTTTTTCCCGGTTGCCCCTCTCTGTGGCCCAGGGACTTGGCGGAGTGATTGGTCGCATCGCCTATCGGGTGCCCAACAAGGAGCGCAAGATCGCCGAAATCAATATCAATACCTGCTTTCCCGAGTTCGATCCTGACCAGCGCAGGGCGCTGCTCAGGGCGAGCATGATCGAGGAGGCGAAAGGGTTGGTGGAGATGCCGGTGGTGTGGGCTTCCAATCCCGACCGATGGGTCGACCAGATGCAGGTCGGCGAAGGGAGCGAGCTGTTCGATGCGGCCCTGCGTCAGGGCAAAGGGGTGATTGCGGTCGGCCCCCATCTGGGTAACTGGGAGGTTGGTCTGCACTACCTCACTTCGCTGGCAAAAGTGACCGCTATCTATCGACCGCCGCGTCAGGCGGGCCTGGATGGACTGCTCAAGGAGGGACGCTCCAAGGGGGGCGCAACCCTGGTGCCGGCCACCCCCAAAGGGGTGCGTTCGCTGTTTGGTGCGTTGCGGCGGGGTGAAGTGATGGCCCTGCTGGCCGACCAGCAACCCAAGGCGGCCGGGCGACAGGGCGGCGTATACGCCCCCTTTTTTGGCCATCCTGCACTTACCATGGTGCTGGTTGGACGTCTGGCGCAAAAGACCGGTGCCCCGGTGCTGTTCTGGTTTGCGGAGCGCCTGCCCCGGGCCGGTGGGTATCGGATGCATTGGTTTGAAGCGCCGGCAGAGATCTACAGCGAAGATCCGGAGGAGACCGCGGCGGCACTCAATCGTGGACTGGAAGCCTGTATACGCCGGGCCCCGGCCCAGTATCTCTGGAGTTACAAGCGTTTCACCAGCCAGCCGGAAGGGGTGATTTCGCCCTACTACAGACCCGCATCCTGAGATCCCCCGCTGGACTGAACTGCCGGCTTCGAAACATTTTTGGTTGATAAATGCCCCGTCTTCCGGTTGCCGGGATGACGTTGATTTGCCTCCGCTGACTCCCCCACGCCAGTCGCTCTACTACCCAATTTGTCAAATTTTTTAAAGAGTTGCTGCTGATTTGCCGATAAACAGTCCACAATAGGATCGAAAGGGATCGGGCCGAGCGATGCCATCCCCATTTGAGAGACCCCGGATGTTTTATAGAGAGAGTGCTGGAAACTGGTTGTTGAGGCTATGGGGGGCTGCCCTGCTGCTGGTGGTCAGTACTGTTGCGTTGGCCGAAAACGGTGACAGGGCGGATGCCCGCATACTGATCGATATCTCCGGCAGTATGAAACAGAACGATCCGCAAAATCTGCGGCGACCGGCACTGCGCATGCTGGTCGGGCTGTTGCCCCGGGAAACCCGGGCGGGGGTCTGGACCTTCGGTCAGTACGTCAACATGCTGATTCCGCTCGGCCAGGTGGATGGAAAGTGGAAAGACAAGGCCAGATCAGAAGCTGACAATATCGCCTCACCCGGTCAGTTCACCAATATCGAAGAGGTGATCAAACGGGCCATTGCGGACTGGGAGGGACCAGCGTCCGGCTATCAGCGCCACCTGATCCTGCTCACCGACGGCATGGTGGATATCAGCAATAATCCGCACAAAAATGCCGCTTCGCGTCAACGTATCCTGGAGCAACTGTTGCCCCGGTTGCGGGCCCACAGTGCCCAGGTCCATACCATCGCCCTGTCCGAACGGGCTGATCACGATCTGATGCAGACCCTCTCCCGGGAGACCGGGGGCTGGTATGAGCAGGTTAATGATGCCGAGCAGCTCAAGCGGGTGTTTCTGCGCATCTTCGAACGGGTCGGGCGTCCTGACACCCTGCCGCTGACCGATAACAGTTTTCTGGTGGATAACAGTATCCAGGAGGTTACCCTGCTGGTGTTTCGCCAGGAGTCTGCCGAGCCGACGCGGGTTCTGCCGCCCTCAGGTGAATCCTTCGATGCCAGCACTGCGCCCCAGGGGGTGAACTGGCACCGGGATGTGGGCTACGACCTGTTGACCATCTCCCAGCCGGACACCGGGGAGTGGCATATCCAGGCGCCGATGGATCCGGATAATCGGGTCATCGTGGTCACCGATCTGAAGATGCGCGCCAGCCAGCTACCCAGTCGATTTGTCCGTGGAGAACAGTTGCCGCTGACCGTCTCCTTTACCAATCAGGGTAAGCAGATCGTCCGTAAGGAGTTTCTTGACGTAGTGACTCTGGAGGGCCGGTTCAGCGATAGCCGGGGGAGCGCTGAGGCACAACCCATTTTCGATAACGGTGAAGCTGCTGACAAGGCGGCTGGAGACGGGGAGTTTACCCTGTTGGTGGGTAACGGGCTGAGTGCCGGTAAGGTGGAGTTGCTGATCCGTGCGGAAGGGAAAACCTTTCAGCGTGAACAGCGCCAGACGTTTGAGCTGGTCGATCCCATAGTCATGCGGCTGAAGCCGGATGGGGACGATGATGCCCTGCAACAGCTGAGTCTGCGCACCGATGTTGAACTGATCGACCCGGCAACATTGGTGTTTCAGGCGGAGCTGGTATCGCCGACCGGGGAGACCCGTTCGGTCGAACTGCAGCCCGGAACGGAAGCGGGGGCGCTGGAGGCATCCATTAACAGTGCGGAGCTGGTGGGTGACTGGACCCTGTCCGTTTCCGTACAAGGGCAGACCCGCGATGGTGCTGAACTGGAACTGCTACTTGATCCACTGACGGTACAGGGTACATCAGCGGTGGCGGAAAAACCGCTGGAGCCGGCACCGGAACCAGAGCCGGTGGTGGAGCCTGAGCCTCCGCTCAGCCCGCCGGCACCTGAACCGGAAGATAGTTTCACCCAGGATGTCACTCTGTTCGGGATTGCCAACCTGTTGCTTGCACTGCTGGTGGTAGTGGTCACCTGGTTTATGCGGCGACGTAAAAAAGCTAGCGAGTTTCAGGTGGAGGAAGCAGGGTCTGCTGAAAAGGGTGTGGACGAAGGAGAGTCTGAGAAATGATCGAAGTAAGCCGCTTACTCCTGATGATATTGATTGAACTGCTCATCCTGAGTAGCGCCTGCGCCGGTGTCATTACCTATCTGTTTCTCTCCAAGCGCCGCCGCGAGCGGGCCGCCGTCAAGAGTCTCATTGCCGCTGTTCGACAGGACAGCGAGCGTCGTGACGGTGAAACCCGTCAGGTTCTGCAGCAACGGTTTGGATTGTCCGGTGGGGGGCTGGACGAGACGGCAGGTAAAATCAGCCGTGGGGAGAAGCAGTTCTACCAAACGGTGATCGACCTGTTTCTGCACCGCAACACGGTGGCATTACAGAACTTTTCGGTGGATTACGAAAAGTCGGTTGAGCCTTACCGGACGCTGGAGCTGTCGCTGGGAACGGCGGGCGCGGCAACTGAACCGCCTGCTGAGGCGCCGGATGACTCCGCTGATGAGCTTTACTTGCTGCGGGAGGAAAACAAGCGCTTGTCGGACGAACTGCAACTGACCATGAACACCATGGGCACCATGTTGAATGAATACACCCAGATGTTTGCCGGTGGCGCAGAAGCTGGCATGGACAGGAGCAAGATACGTCAACTGATTGCCCCAGGGGCAGACTCAGGAGCCCCATCCGGCGATGAAACTGCCGAACCGCCGGCCGAGGAGGCAGCAGCAGGGCCAGACCCCGATCCGGAGTCGCTCGGGGATGAGGCGCAGCAGGTGGGCGATGAATCACCGGTCGAGGGTGATGAGCCGGTGGTGCCGGACCAGCCGGACGGGGATATTGAAGTGGTGGCTGAGGATGGGGTGTCCACTAGCCCTGATCAGGATGAAGCAGTGCAGGTTAATGCCGATTCACAGGATACCCCGGCGGGTTTGCACCCAGCCCAGGACGAGGAGGTGGTTAACCTGGATGATGTGCTGGAAGATCCGGATAGCAAAGATACCTGATCAACACCGGACCAACTGCCCATAGGGACCTGCCCGGACCACCTCGCGGTAGTACCGGGCAGGTCCGAAACCATCAGCTTACCTTAGCCGTGGCGGATGCACTGTTGCCCTGGTTGTCAACCCAGGTCAGGGTCAGTTCGTCACCCTCTTTTGCGCCCCGGTATTTGAAAGAGATGTAGGGGTTTTTAGAGATGCCGCCGCTCCACTGGGCATCGATCACCTCTTTGCCGCTTGAAGTACAGGTGATCTCCTGGATGAAATGGGCCGGGATTATTTCACCTTTGCTGTCTTTGCGGTTGCCGGTCTCCATGGGGTGGGACATCAATGCTTTTACGGTTACCACGTCATCTTTCAGCTTGGCCCGTATCTTGATGGATTTTGTTGCCATTATTCACTCCTCATAAATCTGTTCGATCGTCCGGATCGGCGATGATCCGGAAACTCGCAATGGGGTGTTTATCCGCCGCAACCGCCGATGGTCACCTTGACCTCTTTAGCGGCTTTGTAGAGCTTGCCGTCGGCCTTGACCACGGCGATCACATCGCCACTCTTGCCCATCTTGATGCGCGAGGAGACGAACCCTTCTGCACCCTCTTTCAGGTCGAAGTTGGCAATCAGTGGAACCGGGTTGTTGGCCGCAATAATGGCGATCGATTCTGCACCGGTCAGAGTAGTGGAGACGGTTACCGGGACCACTGCGCCATTCTCTGCGATGTCCGGTGCCTTGATCTTGATGGCGTCGCTCTCCTCTGCGTTATCTGCTCCCAGCAGTGCGTTCAATGCACCGGGAATATCCTTGGCGGCAAAGGCTTCTTTAGGCCAGGCGGCCAGTACGGTGGTCGGGCTTAGCAGTCCGGCGCCGATGGCGATTCCAATCGTGCTGGTGGCTACAGAGCCTTTCAGTAGTAGTCGACGTTTTAAATCGGTCTTCATCTTTATCTCCTGTCTCAACAGAGGGACGGTGTTTGTCTGTCGTTAAGAGGCGCCTGTGATCTGGTCCGAAAGGCCGGACCAGATAGTTGTTTTCATTCCGAATCAGTTACAGGAATTGCTCTGTCTCCGATTTCCCCAACCCGCAGTTTCCGCACGGCACACCGTTGGTGTGTCGGTTGGTCTTGCCATCAAACGCTTGGAGTGCACTTCCCGGTGCCTGGATAAGCAGCAGACTCAGCGACAAAGTCAGCTTGTCTGGTGCGGAACGGGAGTGAGTACCATCGGGAATGAAAACTGTGTATCTATCCTCCAAAAAAATTTATCCACGGCCGGCGACTTGTTTATGCTTATTATTTGGATCCTGTCTATCGCCGTGTCCGTGCTGCCAGGCTGAGCCAAGCATAACCCATGCCTTGGTTAGGGAAAAGAGGGTAATTACCTAGTTGTCACGCGCTTTCAGATCGCGTTCCTCGGTCCGGATCTCTTTCAGGCGGGCAGCCATCCTCGCACTTTCGTAATAACTCAGCGTTCGGTCTTTCAGTGCTATCTCCAGTTGCATGGCGGCCGGTCTTAATGCGCCGCTGTGATAATAATATTCGGCCAGGTACTGGTGTCCGCTGGTCTTGTTCCCGGCGTCACCGGAAGCCTGGGCCAGCAATTTATAGAGCAGGGTGTCGTCCGGCCGGCCGGTGAGCTGCGGCTCCAGAATTTTCTTTACCTCTTTGGGCCGGCCGAGATCCAGTAGTGCCTGGGCGTAGTAGATCGCCAGCGGGTAGTTGCCCGGGTGTTGATCAAGTCCCTGCCTGAGCAGTTCGGCGCCGGCTGCCGATTGTCCGGAGAGCTTTTCAAGTTCGGCCTTGGCGACGATATATTCAATCTGCTCCGGCCGGTCAGCCAGCAGTCCGTCGATCATTTTGCGGGCCTGATCAAACTCCCTGCCCAGGATCAGGGCAAGTGTATAGCCATACTTATGGGCCTCCTCGTTACGATAGCGCCCGTCATTCAACGCCTTGCTGTAGAACTGGATGCCTTCGCTTGCATCATTAAATGCCTTGACGCGCAGGCGTTCCCGGGCCAGGTGATAGGCCAGTGAGTCACGCCGCTGCCGGTAGGGAAATGCCTCGGCCCGGCCATAGGCGTCGGCGATACGGTTACTGGTGACCGGGTGAGTACGCAGAAACTCGGGCAGTTCGCCGTTATCGTACAGCCGTGAAGCCTTGCCCATTCTGGAGAAGAACACCGGCATGGACGTGGGATCGAAGCCGGCGTTGGCCAGGGTGCGGATGCCGATCGCGTCGGCTTCCTCTTCATGAGAACGGGTGAAATTGATCTGCCTTTGCAGCATGCCGGCCTGCACCCCGGTAGCGGCGGCCATCCCCACATCGGGATTGTTGGTGGCGGCGCCGATGATCACCGCGGCGATGGCGACAGCCGCTGCCGGCAGCGACATGCTGTTCACCGCATCGTAGGTGCGCACCAGGTGCTTCTGGGTTACATGGGCCACCTCGTGGGCAATCACCGAGGCAAGTTCGCTCTCCGATTCGGTAGTGATCACCAGGCCGGAATAGACCCCGATATGACCACCAGGGCCGGCAAAAGCATTCACCTGGGGACTATCGATCATGAAGAACTCATAACTGCCGACGGCATCCTCACTGGCACTGATCAACTGCTCCCCCAGGGATTGGATATAGGCAGATAACAGGGGATCCTGGATAACCGACATGGAGTTGCGGATGCTGCGCATGAAGGCGCGACCCAATCGCTTCTCTTCCGCCGGGGAGAGGACATTGCCGGATGGGTTGCCGATATCGGGCAGATCCAGCTGCTCCAGCGCCCGTGTGGCAGGGGCGGTCGTCAGCAGCGCTACGCAGAGCAGGCTGGCCAGTAGTGGCTTTATCACGTAAATCAGATACATGCTTTGAGAGACAAGGCGTGCATCTGATAGTTCAGCCGATGGCCATCGGGGTGTGAGGCTTGAGTTCACAATATTCCCTGCAACAAATGGGTTGTGTCTTCAGATTGCCCCAATATAACAGGGTTTTTAATCCGGATCAGGCCAGGGCCCCTCGATTGTCTGGATGGCCGATATCTGTTGTGCGCTCAGCTGAACAGATTTTTCACCGTGCGGGTCAGCTGTTTCAGCAGTTCGGGAGCGTCGCTATCCATCACCTGATCGATCACCCAGCGGTTCACCTGGCTGTCCCCCATGGCCTGCTGGATCTCGTAACCGAGATGACGCAGGAAAGGGTAGGTGGGCCCCTCATCGGTATAGCCGAATTCGGCATATTCACCGGCCCGTTGGTTGAAGGTTTCGATGAAGCTGGTGCGGTAATCACCGGCGCCCAGCAGGGATTGGCTGTTCTCTTCATAATGATCCGCCAGTTTCAATACCATAGCGGTCACCAGTTCCCGACGCTGTTCATCGGTAATTGATTCGTACAGCATGCGTTCCACGGCCAGCGCCTGAAAGATCAGGTACTCCGCAACGACCGCCAGGCGCTGGGCATCGTCCCTGTAAGCAAAGTGCTGGCTGTGCAGGTTGATCGCCTTGTCCACTCCCAAGCGCCAGGCGTTGAATGCGATGGCACCGCCAATCTCCTCCAGTGAACGTTCAGATTCCTCTTTATGCCACTGGCTCTTCAGTCTCAACGCCATAAATATATCCTCGTTACGGTAAGCATTGTTGGCTTATCCGGTGTAAATATTAGTTCGGATTAATATAGCACAGCGTGTGATCTGTTCCAGATCAGAGGATGGCTTATTGCGGCCCTGAATTGATCTGGTATAAGGCGCGCGCTATCGCTGTGTGGAAAATGAAGCTCAATTCAGTTACCCATACCCGGAGCTCACCATGGGATATCCCGCCTTTTTTGATCGAATCGAGCCGTTACGGCTCCATGACCCCCTGGCCGAGATTTTGGGGAGCTTTGTTGATGGTATCGTGGAGATTCACTATCTGGATGTGGTGCGGTTGGCAGGCCACTCCTGTCCCACGGTGGCGGGTGCTTATCTGATGGCGAAAAAGGGGCTGGAGGCACTTTACGGAGAGAAGACAATGCCGGAACGGGGTGATATCGCTGTGGAGATGCAGCAAGGGATTGGTGAGGGTGTCACCGGGGTGGTTGCCAATGTACTCTCCTATATCACCGGCGCTACAGACCAGGGTGGATTTCACGGTCTGGCGGGGCGCTTCGATCGACGTAATCTGTTGACGTTCGGCCATGCAGGTACGGCATCGGTCAGTCTGATCAGGCGGGATACGGGCCGGCGCCTCTCCATGACCTATGACCCCAGTGTAGTGCCGGTTGACCCTGCCATGGAGAGGCTTTTTCCCAGAGTCCTGGCGGGAAAGGCTGACGCCGATGAAGCGCTGCGGTTCGGCATCCTGTGGCAGAGGCGGGTGGAGGCGATTCTGTGTGAGTACGCGGATGATCCCTGGTTGCTGGTATTACAAGCTGAGCAGATGTGACCAGGCGTTATGACAGCAATCGATCCGGTGTGGCTGAATCAGATGCCCCGCGGGATAGTGGTTAAACGCGTTTTTGGGCAACAGGTTGGAGAGTGAGAAAATGGAAGGTGGCACACAGGCCACCAGCCATTTTTGGATTTGCTCAGTAACCACCCTTGCGTTTGGTTTCCGGCAGACCGGCAATCTTGCCCGCCTGTTTGGACGGACCCATCGGAAAGTGTTCGTAGAGTGCCTTGGCATCCACCTTTTCCAAATCAGTCCAGACCGATTTGAAGTGCTTGACCATGTTGCGCTCGTTCGGCTGGTTACCGTTGTTGTTGAAGTACTCGTCGCGCAGATAGTTGATCACTTCCCAGGCTTTCTCTGAAAGGGTGATGCCTTCTGCTTCAGCGATTACGTTGGCCAGTTCCTCGCTCCAGTCTTCGTGATTCACCAGGTAGCCGTTTTCGGTGGTCTCGATGGTGTTACCGTTCAGTTGATAGGACATTGCTTACCTCCGGTTTTGTTATATCACCACCCCGGGCCAACCTGTACTGGATGGCCGTGCAAATGTTTGATGGTGGTCAATTTAAGGGTATTAATGAAAACTTATATGTTATAGGGGCTGCCGGCAAAATTAAACCGATTCTTGACCCGGTTTTGTCGTCCGCCTAAAAGGATTTCTGTGGTAGAAACAGGCCGCAGCCGAGCGCCCGGTAGGGGCCCAGTCCCTGTTCCTGCAGGGTAACCGCATCTTCATAGGAGAGTTCAGCCACCATCAGGCTGCGGGTGTGGATCGGTCCGTCGGGGCTCTCCAGTCGATGGGGCTTGCCGCAGAGGATTTTTTTGAAACGCAGTCCCATGCTGTTCAGTTCACTGACAGCCCACTGGATAAACTGCTCTTCCGGTAGCTCCGGATCAGCGGCAATATAGCGGGCGTAGAGAAATCGGGTCATGGCCAGTGGTTTTGGTCGGCTTCCCTGGATCGTCATGGGGTGGCCGGCGATATCCAGGGTCTGTCCTACCAGTGTTTCTGCCGCTTCTGCCAGCGCTGTCGGTAATCGGAGGGTCAGCGGGGTTCGTCTGGAGAGGTGCAGCAGTGCATCCCGAGACTCGGGCCGTTCCCAGCCGTTACCGGATTCTGCGCCGTGGATCAGGTGCAGTCCCACTTTTGGCTCACTCATGAACCAGGGCAGGTGCGCCTGAATGGCCTGGGCCAGGGTCCAGGCGTGATCAACCGGCAGTGTCGGGCAGCTGATCCGAAACTGCAGGTCTATGATGTCCCGGGGAACAACAAAGCTCTCTTCACCGGTATCTTCGTCCCAATACATCCTCTTCAACCTGTTCTGTCGTTAATCCGGGATCAGTGCCCGCAGGGCATCGCGGTCAAACCACCACTTGCCCTGAACCAGCACATCCAGCACCTTGGCCAGGCGGGGTAGAAACTTGTCCGGTTGGTCCAGTTCCAACTGCTGTACCCAGAAATCGAAAATCTCCTGCTCTTCCACCTGGCTGTGACGCCGTGCCACCTGTCCAAGCAGTTGATTGGTGAAGAAGAGCAGGTTTTCCCGGCTCTGTTCATCGGCGCGCAGATCCACAATATAGTTGGCTACGGCGGCAGCGACAGCGGCACCGTCGGACCGGTCCGGGGTTTCGTCGATCAGGTGCTGCAGCATGGCGACGGTGAGTTCCGGGTCGATCGGGAAGGTGACCCCCAGCCAGATGCCGTGCGCCAGTGCGGGAATGGAGTCGGTCTGTTCAGACTGGAACAGAATATCACACGCTTCCACCGCCTGTTGCCACTGGTTGGCCTGCAGGGCTTGTTCGAACAGTGGGCGGGCAAGTGCTGACGCCTCGTCAAATCGGTTCAGTTCAAGCAGGGTGTAGCCGCTGTCCAGTTCCAGTTGCAAGCGCTGTTCTAGCGGCGCATCGCCAGGCAGTTCCGCCAGCTGTTGCTGCAGCTCGGCGAGTCGTAACTCTATTTTTTGGGTCGATGGCACCGCGTCTTCGGCGGAGTCGTTATCACCCATGATGGTTTCGGTTTGCAGATATTTCACGCAATCAGTTCCTTCAATAAATGGATGGCTCAGGTGAATGCAGCTTCCAGTCGATCTTCCCAGTCTTCCGGGGTGTCGCTAAAGGGGGGTTTGACATCGATTCGAAAGAACATCTCCGACTGGCGACGTACTTTGATCACTTCGATCAGTTCCTCGAAGCTGTCTACTTCGGGGCTTTGAATCAGGACCTCACTCAACAGGAGCATGGGATTACCTCTTTAATATAGAATCAGTCATGGTTCGGTAGAGATTTGCCGGCGATTTCCAGTGTTCCTGAAATACCCAAGTAAACCAGTTGGGCAATTATTGAACCCCAGGGATGGTGCTCTAGGCAAGCCCAGATTAGCACAGGGGATATGCTGCGGCGCACTATGAAAATGGGCAGTAATATATTAATTCCTACCAAAAAATAGATATTAACCTATTGAAATTAAAAAGATAAATGGTTTTAGCTACTTACTGTTTTCATATATTACCAAGTTATCATATATCCCATAGTGGATATGCCTTTTTTTATCCCTACCCCCCATTAGCGGGGTATTTTTGCTGCATAAGTGAATCCTAAAATGCAACCCATGTTTTGGAACAGGGGTCTGTTATCCGAATGGATCACGGATCTTGGATTTCCCGCTTATTGATTGCTTCCGGTCGCACTGTACCGGCTGACTTTTCGGATAGGCTGGAAGCTACACTATAAATCGAGATCGATGGGAGAATAACTGATGGCAAAACCGATGTATGACACCCCCATGCTTGATCAGTTGGAGGACGGCGTCTGGCCGAGCTTCGTAAGTGGACTCAAGCGACTGGCTAAAGACAACGATATGATGGTTGACCTGCTCGGCCAGCTCGAGACCTCTTACGAGACCCGGAAGGGTTACTGGAAGGGTGGAACAGTGGGTGTCATCGGTTACGGTGGCGGTGTTATCCCCCGTTTTACCGAGCTGAAGGACGAGAACAACAATCCGAAATTCCCGGCAGCTGCTGAATTCCACACCCTCCGTATCATGCCCCCTCCCGGTATGCATTACGATACCGGCACCATTCGCAAGTTCTGCGACATCTGGGAGAAATACGGTTCCGGTCTGATCGCTTTCCATGGTCAGTCCGGCGATATCATGTTCCAGGGTTGTACCACTGACAATGTCCAGCCGGCCTTTGACGCCATTAACGAGATGGGCTTCGACATGGGTGGCGCCGGTCCTGCTGTACGCACCGGTATGTCCTGTGTCGGATCGGCTCGTTGCGAGCAGTCCTGTTTTGACGAGGCCCGCGCCATGCGCACCTGCGTCAATGCCAACCTGGATGATATGCACCGTCCGGCCCTGCCGTACAAGCTGAAGTTCAAGGCTTCCGGCTGTGCCAATGACTGTATGAACTCGATTCAGCGCGCCGACGTCTCCATGATCGGAACCTGGCGTGATGACATGAAGGTGGATCAGGAAGAGGTCAAGGCGTTTGTAAACAGAAAGGGTCGCAAGTATGTGATCGACAACGTCATCACCCGCTGTCCCACCCAGGCGTTGTCGCTGAATGATGACGACACGCTGGCTGTTGATAACCCCAACTGCGTCCGCTGTATGCACTGTATCAACGTCATGACCAAAGCGCTCTCTCCCGGCGATGACCGCGGAGTCAGCATTCTGGTCGGCGGTAAGCGTACCCTGAAGATCGGTGACCTGATGGGCACCGTCATTGTTCCCTTCCACAAGCTGGAGACCGACGAAGATTTCGAGTGGCTGGAAGAGTTGAGTACCGAAATTCTGGACTTCTTTGCCGAGAATGCGCTGGAGCATGAGCGTACCGGTGAGATGATCGAACGTATTGGCCTGACCAACTTCCTGGAAGGCCTGAATATCGAGATTGATCCGAATATGATCACCCGGCCCCGCACCAATCCCTACGTCCGTACTGACGGTTGGGACGAAGAGGCGGCCAAGTGGAAAGAGCGCCAGGCTGCTCAGTGATTATCAGGTGAAGGCCCGCCGCACTGCGGCGGGCCGGCAAACCGGTATGTTGCCGGTTTAAACAGAATAGATATCAGATACTAAGAATTTTGGAGGTAACAATGGCTGAAGCACCTCGCATGCCCGATGAGACAGGCGTTCCCGAGATTGAACCCTATCTGCACCCTGTCCTGAAAAAGAACTACGGCAACTGGAAGTGGCACGACCGGCCCCGTCCCGGCGTCCTTCATCACGTGGCCCACAGCGGTGATGAGATCTGGACTGTGCGTGCCGGTACCCAGCGCCAGATGGATGTCTACACCATTCGCAAGCTGATGGACATCGCCGATGAGTTCGCTGAAGGTTATGTCCGCTTTACCATCCGTTCAAATATCGAATTCATGGTCTCGGAAGAGTCCAAGGTTCAGCCGCTGATCGACAAGCTGCTGGAAGAGGGCTTCCCGGTCGGCGGTACCGGTAACTCGGTCTCCATGATCTCCCACACCCAGGGCTGGCTGCACTGCGATATTCCGGCAACCGACGCCTCTGGTGCGGTGAAGGCGCTGATGGATGAACTGCACGAAGAGTTCGTTCGTGAAGAGATGCCGAACCGTGTCCGTCTGACCACTTCCTGCTGCCAGATTAACTGCGGTGGCCAGGGCGATATCGCCATCAATATCCAGCACACCAAGCCGCCCAAGATCAATCATGATCAGGTTGGTAACGTGTGTGAGCGTCCGTCAGTCGTGGCGCGCTGTCCGGTGGCTGCGATTCGTCCCGCAGTGGTTAACGGCAAGCCGACCCTGGAAGTGGATGAGCGCAAGTGTATCTGCTGTGGTGCCTGCTTCCCGCCTTGCCCGCCGATGCAGATCAACGATCCGGAACACTCCAAATTTGCGATCTGGGTGGGTGGCAAGAACTCCAATGCCCGATCCAAACCGACCTTCCATAAGTTGGTTGCCGCTGGCATCCCGAACAACCCACCGCGCTGGCCTGAGGTTGCCGCTGTGGTTAAGAATATCCTCCGGGTTTATAAAGAGGATGCCAAGGACTTCGAGCGTATTGGCGAATGGGCAGAGCGTATCGGCTGGCCGCGTTTCTTCGAGAAGACCGGACTGCCGTTCACCAAGTACCATATCGACAACTGGCGTGGAAGTCGTGCGAATTTGAATGCATCTGCACATATTCGCTTCTAAGTTGATTGGCTATTAGGGAATCGATAATGAAATTTGCGGTTCAAGTAAATGAGGGTCCTTATCAGCACCAGGCGTCTGATTCGGCCTACCAGTTCACCAAGGCCGCCCTGGAGAAGGGGCACGAGATCTTTCGTGTCTTCTTCTACCATGACGGTGTGAACAACGCGACCAAACTGACCACACCGCCCCAGGACGATCGAAATATTGTTGATCGCTGGAGCGAACTGGCTCAGCAGCATAATCTGGATCTGGTGGTCTGCGTGGCGGCCGCCCAACGCCGCGGTATTGTGGATGAGGGTGAAGCCAAGCGTAACGGCAAGGATGCTGAAAATATCGCCCCCGGGTTCCGTATTTCGGGTCTAGGGCAGTTGGTAGAGGCCGGCATCCAGGCGGATCGCCTGGTCGTGTTTGGCGACTAGTTGAAGGGATAGAGAGATGTCCGAAGAAGAGATGATGGACGACGAGGTCGTCAAAAAGTTCATGTTCGTCAACCGGCGTGCTCCTTATGGTTCCATTTATGCACTGGAGTCACTTGAGGTGGTGCTGATCGCCGCCGCATTTGATCAGGATGTGAGCCTGGTATTCAGCGATGATGGTGTCTTCCAGTTGAAGAAGGGGCAGGAAACCGAAGGCGTGGGCATGAAGAACTTCTCACCCACATACCGGGCTCTGGAAATGTACGACGTCGAGAAGCTGTATGTATCCAAGGCATCGATGGACGAGCGCGGCCTGACCAAGGACGACCTGATCGTCGATGTCGAGGTGCTGGGTGATGAGGCGCTGGCGGACCTTATGGATGACCAAGATGTCATCTTCAGTTTCTAAGAGGCGAGCAAGATGAGTATTTTACATACGGTAAACAAATCACCATTCGAGAAGAGTTCTCTCGACAGCTGCCTGAAACTGGCCAAGGCCGGTAGCGGTGTCCTTCTGATCGAGGATGGCGTTTACGGGGCACTAAAGGGTACCGCCAGGGAGGCTCAAATCAAGGAAGCAGCCCAGAACCTGAAGCTCTACGTTCTGGGCCCGGACCTGAATGCCCGGGGCATGACCGGGGAGCGGGTGATCGATGGCATCGAGATTGTTGACTATGCCGGTTTTGTTGACCTTGCAGCGGATCATGACAAGGTCAATGCGTGGCTCTAGTCACTTTATGACTGAACTTTAGACACTAGCTATTTGGAGAATGCATCATGGCAATTGAAGTCAACGGCAAAACTTTTGAGACGGATGAAGAGGGTTATCTGGTCAATCTGTCTGATTGGGAGCCCGGCGTGGCCGAAGAGATGGCCAAGGAAGATGACCTGGAACTGACCGAGGAGCACTGGGATATCATCAACTTCCTGCGCGAATACTATGAAGAGTACCAGATCGCCCCGGCGGTACGTGTACTGACCAAGGCGGTCGGCAAGAAACTGGGCAAGGAAAAAGGTAACAGCAAATATCTGTACGCCCTGTTCCCCTACGGCCCTGGCAAACAGGCATGCCGCTTTGCTGGCCTGCCCAAGCCTACCGGTTGTATCTAAACCGTCATCTGTTCGGTAAGGACCACCCTCTCTGCGGTATTGAGAGGGTGGCTCAGAGAGGCCTTCTCCGCGGAGGAGGGGACTCTGCGCGACGAAGCGCGAGAATACCAGATACTGCACACTTCAGAATTTGGGAGTGTTCGAACGCCGGCGGGTGAATGCCCACCGGTTACCAGAATAGCTTGAGGATCGCAGGAACATGTCCACTGTCTATGCGTTGCTGTTTATCGTAGCGACTGTCGTGCTGGTAGTTGGCCTGGCAAGAAAGATTGTCCAGTATGCCAAGACGCCGGCCCCGTTAAAGATTCCTACCACCCCGGCCCCGGTAACCCAGTCCGGAGTGGTGATGCGCATGTTTCGTGAAGTGGTGTTTTTTGAAAGTCTTTTCAAGAGCACCAAATGGACCTGGATATTCGGGTGGTTGTTTCACATGGCGCTATTCGTTGTGTTGTTGCGACACCTGCGCTACTTCATGGACCCGGTCTGGCTGCCGATACAACTGATCCAGCCGATTGGGGTTTACGCCGGTTTCGCCATGCTTATCGGCCTGGCCGGGCTGCTGGCTCGCCGCATCTTTGTTGATCGTGTCCGCTACATATCGGCACCGTCCGATTATCTCTGGCTGCTGGTATTGTTGTTTATCGGCATCAGCGGTCTGATGATGAAGTTTGTAGCACACACCGATATCGTCATGGTGAAGCAGTTTTTCACCGGTCTGATGGGTTTCAGTATCGGTACATTGCCCATCGATCTTCCATTGATAATTCATCTGTCGCTCGTCCTGGTGCTGATGATCCTGTTCCCGTTCAGCAAACTGCTGCATGTCCCAGGTATCTTTTTCAGCCCGACCCGCAACCAGGTGGATAACCCCCGTGAAAAGCGTCACCTCGCCGACTGGGCGAAGGCGATGGAAGAATAAAAGCAGCAATCGACTGAGAGCCGAAGAGGGTATTACATGGCTAAGGCAGAATTCGATGTACCGGAGCTCCAGGAATATGTGGAAGTGCCGGAACTCGTGGAAGGCACAATGGCGCATCTCAGCCCGTTTGTGGCCAAACCGGATCACAACACCGCGCTGGGTTTTCCGGGCGAGCTGGTGGATGACTGGCATGACAAGGTGCTGGATAAACTGGACGACCTGCGTTCACGCTACCGCTCCCTGCAGGTCTATCTGGATGCCTGTGTAAAATGTGGTGCCTGCACCGACAAGTGTCACTACTACCTCAGCACCAAGGATCCGAAGAACATGCCCGTTGGGCGTCAGGATCTGCTGCGCAAGGTCTATCGCCGTTATAACACCTTTGCCGGCAAGTACTTCCCCTGGCTGGTGGGAGCCAAGGACCTGACCCGGGAGACCCTGGACGAGTGGTACAGCTACTACCACCAGTGCTCCCAGTGCCGCCGTTGTTCGGTGTTCTGTCCCTACGGAATCGATACTGCGGAGATCTCCATGGCTGCCCGTGAGATTCTGGACAGTGTGGGCTACGGTCAGAAGTACTGTAACGAGATCATCGCCAAGGTGCATGACAAGGGTAACAACCTGGGTCTGCCGGGACCGGCAATTCTGGATACCCTGGAGGGACTGGAAGAGGATGTCTTCGACGAGACCGGCGTGGAAGTCAAGTATCCGCTGGATGTGAAGGGAGCGGAAATCCTCCTGGTGACCCCGTCTGCGGATTTCTTCGCTGAGCCCCATGTGGATGGGCTGATCGGCTACGGCAAAGTGTTCCATGAAGCTGGCGTGAGCTGGACCCTGAGTACCACCGCTTCCGAGGCGGGCAACTTCGGCATGTTTATCGGCAGCTACGAAAACATGCGTCGGGTGGCGCTACGCATCCGCCAGGCCGCCCTCGAACTGGGTGTGAAACGGATTGTGTTCGGTGAGTGCGGTCACGCCTGGCGTGTTGCCTACTCGTTCCTGAACACCCTGGCCGGACCGTTCGATTTTCTTGATCCCCGCTATCCGGTACCGCAGCACATCTGCGAGTTTACCTATGACCTGATCCAGCAGGGCAAACTGAAGTTTGACAAATCTGCCAACGATGACATGACCCTGACCTTCCACGACTCCTGCAACGTGGCCCGTGCGACACGCATGGGCGACAAGCCGGGTGGACAGTTCGATATCCCCCGGGCAGTGATCAAAGCGGTCTGTAACAACTACGTGGATATGGACCACGAAACCATCGGCGAGAAGACTTTCTGCTGTGGTGGTGGCGGTGGTCTGCTGACCGACGACCTGATGGAGGTCCGGGTGAAAGGCGCATTGCCAAGGATGACGGCATTGCAGAACGTGATCAAGGATGAGGGGGTAACGCACATGGCCGCCATCTGCGCTATTTGTAAAAGCCAGTTTACCAAGGTGCTGCCGTACTACGGCATGGACATGGATCAGATTGTCAGTGTCCATCAGCTGGTCAGCAATGCCATCATCCTCACCGGGCAGAAGACCGATGAAGATGAAACCGATGCGGACGATGACGCTTAAAGGATATTGAAAAAGTTGAGGTATAACGCGTCGGCGATGCAATCACTGACGGTGTTCTAAAAAATTATACAGGTTGAGGAGAGAATTCCATGGCAACTCCTACGGAACAGATGAACGAAAAACTGAGTTTCCGTCGCTTTAATGATGGCGATAACGAGTGGGACGATTTTAGTGAGAAGATCTTCCGGGAAGATACCTCTTACAAATGCCCAACCTATATCCATAAAACTCCGCCCTGCCAGGGAAGCTGCCCCTCCGGTGAGGATATCCGGGGTTATCTTGCGATCGGTCGTGGTCAGGAGAAGCCGCCCGAGGGTGTTGAGCGTGACGAGTACATGTTCCGTCGCTCCACCGACGCCAACCCCTTCCCGGCTATGATGGGTCGGGTCTGTCCGGCGCCCTGTCAGGACGGCTGTAACCGTAACGATGTCGAGGACTTTGTCGGCATCAATGCCGTTGAACAGTTCATCGGTGATACGGCGATTGAGAAGGGTTACAAGTTCCCGGTTGGTGAGGCCAAGGATCAGCGCGTGGCGGTGATCGGTGGTGGCCCGGCCGGCATGTCCGCTGCGTACCAACTGCGTCGCATGGGCTACGGTGTAACGATCTTCGACGAGAACGAGGAACTGGGCGGCATGATGCGCTACGGCATCCCCGGTTACCGTATTCCCCGTGACAAGCTGGATGCAGAGCTGAACCGTATCGTGGAGATGGGCGTGGATCTGCGCCTCAAGACCCGGGTCGGCCGCGATGTGTCAGTGGAAGATCTGGAGAAAGAGTTTGATGCATTGCTCTGGGCCCTGGGTTGTCAGAGCGGCCGTGGCCTGCCGGTCCCGGGTTGGGAGGGTACACCCAACTGCGTTACCGGTGTCGCGTTCCTCAAGGCGTTCAACGAGGGTCGCCTGAAAGTGACCGCAGAGCGCGTGGTCTGTATCGGTGGTGGTGATACCTCTATCGACGTGGTCTCGGTGGCGCGTCGCCTCGGC
This sequence comes from Sedimenticola thiotaurini, assembly GCF_001007875.1. Taxonomy (NCBI): domain Bacteria; kingdom Pseudomonadati; phylum Pseudomonadota; class Gammaproteobacteria; order Chromatiales; family Sedimenticolaceae; genus Sedimenticola; species Sedimenticola thiotaurini. Next base: position 3,746,267 of record NZ_CP011412.1, read on the forward strand.
TATGTGAAAAACATGAATCCAACCGACCGGCCCGAGCTGGTTATCCGGGATGGTTATGTCGCCCATGATGCCGCGGTCACCGCAGCTGCCCAGGGTTCCGACGTGACCCTGACCTCGCTGTTCACCAAAGACAAGATGATGGCAGCCGAGCATGAAGTGCAGGATGCCACCACCGAAGGTGTCACCATCCTGGATGGCGTCATGCCGCTGGAGGTGATTGTCGGTGAAGATGGCCGGGCTACCGGACTCAAGGTGTGTGACTGCACCATGGACGGCATGAAGCCGATTCCGGTTGAAGGGACCGAGCGGGTACTGGAAGCTGATCTTATCGTATCGGCCATCGGCCAGGGCGGTGACATGAGCGGCCTTGAGGACCTGGCCAATGAGCGCAACCTCATCGATGCCGACAAGTTCTTCCAGGTGCCGGGTAAAGAGGGACACTTCGTGGCTGGCGATATTATTCGTCCCCATCTGCTGACTACCGCTATCGGCCAGGCTTCCATTGCAGCGGAAAGCATCGACCACTTCCTGCGTCGGGAAGAGCAGGTGAAACGTCCCAAGGTGGATGTGCACCACTTCGATCTGCTGGAGAAGCTGCATGAGGCGGGCAAGGATCCCGAACCGTTTGATCCCACCGTAGGGGACCAGCGGGGTACTTCCACTGCCAACTACGCCGTGCACAATTTCGAGAACCGTGCCGAGCAGGAGGTGATCCCATCCAGTGAGCTGTTCCTGGGTCACTTCTCCTTTACGCCGCGCAACAAACGTAGTGAAGAGGTACCCTCCGCCGAGGTGGTACTGGGTCACTTCCACGAACGTCTGCACCCCTACAGCGAGGAGCAGATGGTCGCAGAGGCGAAGCGCTGCATGAGCTGTGGCATGTGTTTCGAGTGTGATAACTGCGTGGTGTTCTGTCCCCAGGATGCCGTGTTCCGGGTCAAAAAGACCGAAGCGACCACCGGTCGTTATGTTGATACCGACTACAACAAGTGCATCGGCTGCCACGTCTGCAGCGATGTCTGTCCGACCGGTTATATTCAGATGGGCCTGGGTGAGTAGGAGCAGTAATGGGTAGTTTATCCGGCATTAGGCGATTTGCTGGACTGGTGCTGGGAGGAGCGTTGCTGCTCCTCACCAGCAGCGCGTTCAGTGATACGGCTGTTACCAAGGGTTCCAGGGCGGCAGGCCTGGAGAGTTGCGTAGCACCCACTGCGGTGATGCGGCGAAATCATATGGATTTCCTCAAGCATGACCGAAACAAGACAGTGCACCAGGGTATCCGGGATACCCAGTTCAGCCTGGCTGAATGTGTCGAATGTCATGCTACAAAAGATGACGCGGGCGCCTATAAGCCGGTCAATGCGGAAGGTGAATTCTGCGAAAGCTGCCACAGCTATGTGGCGGTTGATCTGACCTGCTTCCAGTGCCATCGCAAGACACCGGAAACCGCTAATGCCAACAGTGCGGCCATGGGGGAACTCGGTAGTGACCGACAGGGGCTGGGCCTGTTGCAATCGGTCGACCAGCCGCTTTCGCTGACCCGGGAAGAGCTGGCCCGGCTTCATGCAAAGATTGAGGGGAACTGATCATGAGCATTAACAATGACCAGCCTGATCTGCAGCGACGTAATTTTATCGGCAAGACCGTATTGGCAGCAGGTGCCGCCACTGTAGCGCCCGGCGTGATGCTGACAGTTGCCAATGCCGGCTCGGAGGAGGGAGTCTCCAGTGATGTTCGCTGGGGCATGCTGATCGACACCAACAAATGCGCAGATGGTTGCACCGCCTGTGTTGAAGCCTGTAATAAGGAGAATGGTATCGATCTTATCCAGCGCCCTGAGGGGCAGTCGGATGAAATGTGGGATGCGCAGCGGCCGCAGTGGATTCGTAAGGTGAAGTTGCGTGATACCCAGACCGGCGAAGTCTCCAATTTACCGATGATGTGTCAGCACTGCGAGCATCCGCCCTGTGTGGATGTCTGTCCCACCGGTGCTTCGTTCAAGCGTGCCGACGGCATCGTCATGGTGGATCGGCATATCTGTATCGGTTGTCGCTACTGCATGATGGCGTGCCCCTACAAGGCACGTTCGTTCATCCACCAGAATGTGGCGGAGCAGCTGACCGGCGCCCCGCGCGGCAAGGGTTGCGTAGAGTCATGCAACCTCTGTGCGAATCGGATAGACGAGGGGCAGGAGACCACTGCCTGCCAGGATGCCTGCAATCAGGAAGGACATAAGGCCATCCTGTTCGGTGATCTGAAAAATCCGCAAAGCGAAATTGCTCAGGCGCTGAAAACCCATCACAGTCGCCAGATTCGGGCTGATCTGGAACTGAATACCGGTGTCCGGTACACCAATGTCTGAGCGGTAGGGAGAGAAGTCGATGATAAAAACCAAATACCGCGAGCTCTACTGTAGTTCACCCCGTTACTGGGGCGGTCTCGCCTCCCTCGTATTTCTCATTCTGTTGGGCATGGGTGCCGCTTACTACATGGAGCACAATGGCCATTTCGTGACCGGCATGAGTAACCAGATTGTCTGGGGGTTGCCGCACGTTTTTGCCATATTCCTGATCGTTGCCGCATCCGGGGCGCTGAACGTCGCCTCCATCGGCTCTGTGTTCGGTGGACCCCTGTACAAACCGCTGGGGCGGTTTTCCGGCCTGTTGGCGATTGGCCTGCTGGCTGGTGGCCTGGTGGTGCTGCTGCTGGATCTGGGGCGCCCTGACCGCCTGATCGTGGCCATTACCACCTATAATTTCAAATCCATCTTCGCCTGGAACATTATCCTCTATACCGGCTTCTTTACCATTGTCGGGCTCTATCTCTGGGCCATGATGGATCGCAAGTTCGAAAAGTTTAAGACGCCGATTGGCTTTGCTGCGTTCTTCTGGCGTCTGGCGTTAACCACCGGTACCGGTTCCATTTTCGGCTTCCTGGTGGCCCGGGAGGCTTACGATGCCGCCATCATGGCGCCGATGTTTATCATCATGTCCTTCAGCTACGGTCTGGCGTTTTTCATTATCACGCTGATGGCCGCCTACTGGTGGGCCGACCGTACCATCGGGGATCTGCGGCTGGCCAGGTTGAAGAACCTGCTGGGTGTGTTTGTCGGCTCAGTGCTCTATTTTGCGCTGGTCTATCATCTCACCAACCTCTATGTCACACAGCATCACGGCGTGGAGCGTTTCATCCTGCTGGATGGGGGCATCTACACAGCCATGTTCTGGATCGGGCAAGTGGTTATCGGCGGCATCATTCCCCTGTTCCTGCTCTATTCACCGGCCTTTGCCACCTCCCGCTTCGCCATAGCGGTGGCCTCTATGCTGGTGCTGATTGGTGGCTTTTTCCAGATCTATGTGATCGTGATTGGCGGCCAGGCGTTCCCGATGAACCTGTTCCCGGGTAAAGAGGTACTGGAGAGCAGCTTCTTTGATGGCGTTGTAGCCGCCTACTCGCCCACGCTGGCGGAAGGGCTGCTGGGATTTGCCGGAGTGGTGGTGGCCATGACGCTGGTCGCTATCGGCGCCCGTATGCTGCGGGTGTTGCCGGAGAGTCTGGAAGATCCCGCCGACGCTGAATGCGTCTGATCCCGCTGGAAGTTGTACCTGGACAGGGCGTCCCGTGGTAACGTGACCCCCCTGTCCGGGTGCAGAGTAACCCTGCATCGCAGAGAACACCTATTCCCGCTTTACAGGCATAACCGGACGGGTGACTATAATCCTCCGGTGAGTCGGCGGCTCTGCCCACCGACCCGCCGGTAACAGTGTCACTGAGCTGATCGAGAACTATGCCTTATTTTTTTATCTCCGCCGCCCACAAGTCCTCCGGTAAAACGACACTCTCCATTGGCCTGACAGCCGCCCTGTGCCGTCGTGGCATGCAGGTGCAGACGTTTAAAAAAGGGCCGGACTATATCGATCCACTCTGGCTTACGGCTGCGAGCGGACGTCCCTGTGAAAACCTGGATTTCTTCACCATGTCCCGGCAGGAGATTGCGGACGAGTTCGGACGCGCCATGGCGACGGCGGATATCGGTGTTATCGAGGGCAACAAGGGTCTGTATGATGGCCTGGACCTGGATGGCAGTAACAGCAATGCGGCACTGGCTGCGCAGTTGCAATCCCCGGTATTTCTGGTGATTGATGCCCGGGGTATGACCCGGGGTATCGCGCCACTCATTCTCGGCTATCAGGCGTTTGATCCCGAGGTGCGTATTGCCGGTGTTATCCTCAATAAAGTGGGGGGGAGCCGGCACGAGGCGAAGCTCTGCAACGTCATCAACCACTATACCGATCTGCCGGTGGTGGGCGCCGTGCACAACTCTCCGGAATTGATTATCGATGAGCGCCATCTGGGACTGATGCCGAGCAACGAGAGTGCACTGGCGGAGAAGAAGATTGCACTGCTGGGGGAGAAGGTGGCCGAGCAGGTGGATCTTGATCGGATCCTGGAGATTGCTGCCGATGTGCCGGCAATCGATCACCCCGAACCAACAGAGCCCCGGTCGTATCCAGAGCCGCTGCGCATCGGCTATCCCCGGGATCGGGCATTCGGTTTCTATTACCCGGGCGATCTGCGCAAGTTGGGCAATCAGGGCGTGGAGCTGGTGGCGTTCGATACTCTGCAGGATTCCCATCTGCCGCCGGTTGATGGTCTGTTTATCGGTGGCGGCTTCCCCGAAATGGTGATGGATGAGCTGGAGGCCAACGTTTCGCTGCGTGGGGAGATCCGCGACTTTATCGAACAGGGCGGTCCGGTTTATGCGGAGTGCGGGGGGTTGATGTATCTGGCCCGCAGCATGCAGTGGCAGGGCCGGCGGTGTGAGATGGTGGGCGCCATCCCGGGCGACGTGGTAATGCATGACCGGCCCCAGGGGCGGGGTTATGTGCGTCTCGAGGAGACCGATGCCAGTCCCTGGCCGAAAGTGCCGGGCAGCAGTTCCGGTATAGCGGCTCACGAGTTTCACTACTCGGCATTGGAGCAGCTGGATCCGTCGATCCGCTTTGCCTACCGGGTGACCCGGGGTACCGGTATAGACGGGACCCATGATGGGGTTATATACAAGAATCTGCTGGCCAGTTATACCCACCTGCGGGACGTGGGTGGCAATCACTGGATTGAACGTTTCCTGGCGCATGTACGCGCCTGCAGGAAGTAACAAAATAACAAAACAGAACCGCGCCGCCGGCTCGGAAAGAACGGGGTGCTGTTACAAATAATTGAAAGATCAGGTATAACCGGGATAACCTCGTCTGAAGTATCCCTATAGCAGTATGGAGCATTCGCATGTTTGAAATCACAGAAAGTGCTGCCGAGCAGGTACGCAATGCAGCAGAACAGGGTGGTACCGAGGGTATGGCGCTGCGCATGGCCGCGCGGATGAAGGAAGATGGCACGATCGATTATCTGATGGGTTTCGATGAGGCAAAGGATGACGACCTGCGGGTTGTTACCAATGGCATAGAGGTGGTGATGGAGCCGCAATATGCGACCCTGCTGGATGAAGCGGTGATGGACTATGCGCAACTGGATGATGGCGAACTGCGGTTTATTTTTATCAATCCCCAGGATGCCAACTACGAACCGGCACCTAAGAGCCGTTCCAAGTAGCCCCTGAATCAGTTACTTCCCTTTTTGGCTGGCCGGCTGGCGGGTTGGATACAGTAGCTCCAGGTAACGGGTGCCGAGTATGGCCTCCGGAAGCCTGGATAGATAAAAACAATAATGACCCTTTTTCTTCGTGATTCAGGTCACTGCCCCATCGCTCCCGGATTGACGGAGCGATGGGGCAGGGGCTGTTCACTCATCCTGGTGATGAATCTGCTGCTGGTGTTTTTCCGCCAGGGTCCGTTGAATGTTGTCCGGCACCGGATCGTAGTGGCTGAAACTGATCTCGTAACTGCCTTCGCCGCCGGTCAGTGATTTCAGCCGGGTGCTGTAGTCGTCCAACTCCGCCAAGGGAGCCTGGCCACTGATCAGCATGCGCCCATCTGTCGTCATTTCAGTATTGTGAATCCGCCCCCGCTTGACGGACAGGTCGGCGGTAATATCGCCCATGGCATCGCCACTGGCGGTGATGCTGATGTTCACCACCGGTTCCAGTACGATCGGCCGGGCCTTCTCCAGAGCGGCCTGAAATGCCTTTTTGCCGGCGGTGACAAAGGCGATCTCCTTGGAGTCCACGGCGTGGAATTTGCCGTCGTAGACCGTCACCTGCAGATCCTGAATCGGGTAGCCGGCGATATAGCCCTCCTCCAGTGCCAACCTGACCCCCTTTTCCACTGCGGGAATGAACTGGCCGGGGATGACGCCCCCTTTTACCTCATCCACAAACAGAAAACCCTCGCCCCGGGGCAGGGGGGCAATGCGCAGTGAGACCTCCCCAAACTGGCCCGCACCACCGGTCTGTTTCTTGTGCCGATAGTGCCCTTCCGCCGCGGCGCTGATGGTTTCCCGGTAGGGGATGCTGGGCGGGTGGGTCTCCACATGGACGTTGTAGCGTTCTGCAAGTTGCTCCAGCACCACCCGCAGGTGCAGTTCACCCATGCCGCGGATCACGGTTTCGTTGGCCTGGGCATCGTGTTCAATAGCCAGACAAGGGTCTTCCGATGCCAGTTTCAGCAGGGCATCGGAGAGTTTCTGTTCATCTCCCCGTTTGTTGGGAATCACTGCCAAGCCGAACAGTGGCATGGGGAACTGCTCCGGTTGCAGGTGGAAGTTGTCCTCGTCGTGGGAGTCATGCAGTACCGCGTCGCGGAATATTTCGTCAACCCGGGCCACGGCGCAGATATCCCCCGGAATGGCCTGGGTCAGCTCGGTCTGGGCGTTGCCCTGGATACGGTAGAGGTGACTCAGCTTGAACGGTTTGCGGGAGTCGCCGATAAGCAGCTGGCTATTGGTGGTGACGGTGCCCTGGTAGACCCGGAAAATACCCAGCTTGCCCCGGAATGGATCGTTGCTGACCTTGAACACATGAGCCACCACATGTTTGTCGGGATCGGGGGTTACGCTCACCGGTGTGGCATGGGGCGGCTCGCCTTTCATAAAATTGGGAGGGTTGCCTTCGGTCGGGTCCGGTAGCAGGCGGGTAATAATCTTCAGCAGCTGTTTGATACCAGCGCCGCTTTTTGCCGATACAAAACAGATCGGTATCAGGTGTCCATCCCGCAGGGCCACTTCGAACGGATCATGCAGCTGTTCCGATTTCAGCTCCTGACCCTGTTCCAGGTAGAGCTCCATCAACTGCTCATCCATCTCCACCACCTGATCGACAATATTGGTGTGGGCTTCGGCAACGGAGGAGAAAGCGGTCGGTGCGCCATCCGGGGAGAAGAAGCAGTCCACCACCTGGCCCGGTTCAGCAGCCGGCAGGTTGAGCGGCAGGCAGACATCGCCAAAGGTCTCCCGGATGCTGTTCAGCAGAGCCTCCAGATCCAGGTTGTCGGCATCGATCTTGTTTACAATGATGGCGCGGCACAGGTTGTCATTCCGGGCGTGTTCCATCATCGCCAGGGTGGCGGGTTCAATACCGGTCTCGGCGTTGATCACCACGGCGGTGGTTTCGGCGGCCTGCAGGACGCTGAATGCACGACCGAAGAAGTCGATCAATCCCGGTGTGTCCAACAGGTTGATGTGGGTCTGATCGACCCGCAGATGGGCCAGGGCAGCGTCCAGCGAATGTTCGTAACGCTTCTCCTGTGGATCAAAATCACAGACAGTGTCGCCCCGTTCGATCGCGCCCTGGTTCTGTATCACGCCTGCGTGATACAGGAGGGCCTCGACCAGCGTCGTTTTACCGGCGCCTGATTGGCCCACCAGGGCGATATTCCGGATATCCTGGGTGGTGTAGTCAGGCATTATTCTCTCCTTGGAAGTTGTTTTGACAGCTTGTTTTTGAATCTCCTGTTATCCCACTGGAAGACGGGCTCGGACGCCATGACCCGGATCAACAAGTGGTCGAGGTGAACTGTCTGCCGACGCTATTTTTATTCAGTGTAGTCGCCACCGGCGGGTGGGTCAGCGACGGCGGCCCTTGAAGGCGGCGACCTGCTGGATAATCAGATTGAAAGGCAGATTATCCAGTGCACCGTACTCCTTCTTGGCGCGGTTTATCAGGGAGTAGATATCGGGAATGAAACGGGAGTCCTGCTGGGTCTGCTGCTCCATGACCTGTTCGAGTCCGCGCAGACCGCCCACCTGGATGCGCAACGCCTGGGCATGGCTCAGTACGCCGCTCTCCTGGCTCGCCTTGAGGACAAACCGGCTGTGGTGGCGCAGCAGTTTCAGTAACTCGCCGCACTGGGCCTGGGCCTTGTCCTGTTTGCAGTGAATGCCTTCCCGCTCGGCCAGGTTGAACTTCTCCGATTGGGAACAGCCGGCATGGCCGGCAAACAGACACTTTTCGAACAGACAGGCGCGCTCGTTGATCTGTTCAAAAGTTTTGCGGTAGGCGTCCTGGTCCATATCCCTCCGGGCCTGTTGGCGGCCTTAGCGATCTTTTCCGGTGAAACTGTGGATCATGCGCCGGTCCCGTTTGCTGGGTTTGCCCTGGGCAGGACGGGGGGCCGCAGCGCGCAGCAGCCGCTGCTCCTCGATCTGGCGTTGTCGCTTGACCCGGCTTGCTTCATCCTCTTCATAAAACAGTACCGCCTCGCTGGCCGGGCGACGCTGCCTGGGCAGCTCCTTCACTTCGATCTGCCACTCCAGTGACTCTTTGTGGATGGTCAGCCGGCTGCCGACAGCAACGGTTTTACCCGGCTTGGTCCGCTGGCCGTTGAGATGCACCTTGCCCCCGTTGATGGCCTCAATGGCCAACTGCCGGGTCTTGAAGAAGCGCGCCGCCCAGAGCCATTTGTCCAGCCGCATCTGGCCATTGCTCATGTAATGATGTCCGACTCATCCCGGGGCGCCAGACCGAGCAGCGGGTCCAGCTTGCCCAGCATGTCCAGTTCGGCCATGTCGTCATAGCCGCCCACGTGGAAATCATCAATGAAGATCTGGGGCACGGTGTTGCGCTGGCTGCGTTGGAGCATCTCCCGCATCCGCTCCCGGTCACCCTCGATCTGAAGCTCTTCAAATGCCACCCCTTTGCGGTTCAGCAGCGCTTTGGCGCGCAGACAGTAAGGGCAGATGGCGGTGGTATACATCACGACTTTCGGCATGTTCAGTCTCTACGATTACAAGGGGTTTGGCCTATCGTACCAAGCCCCCCAAAGGGGGTCTAGCGGGGTCATCCCCCCTCTTCTGACGCCGTTGTAGAACTGATTCGTCCCCCGGGGCTTGAATAGTGGGTTAGAATCCTGATCTATTGTACCTACTGCCGATTTTCGCCAGCCAACAAGAGATTATCAATGCTAAGAGATACCCCCAGCACGGTTTACCTGAAGGATTACCTGCCCCCGGAATTTCTGATCGACCAGGTCATGCTCTGGTTTGATCTGGATGAGACCGAAACCCGGGTCCGGTCGCGGCTGGAGTTGCGGCGCAACCCGGCGGCCCAATCCCGCTCACCCGATCTGCGTCTGCATGGTGAACAGCTGGAGCTGATCTCCCTGAGCCTGGATGGCCAACCAGTCGCGCCGGCCGGTTACCTGCAGGATGACGAGGGGCTCACCGTCCGCCAGGTGCCGGACCAGTTCGTACTGGAGAGCGAAGTGCGTATTCTGCCACAGCAGAACACCGCGCTGGAGGGGCTCTACAAGTCCGGTGGACTGTTCTGTACCCAGTGTGAGGCGGAAGGGTTCCGCAAGATCACCTGGTATCTGGACCGACCTGATGTGATGAGCCGTTTCACCACCACCATCTGCGCCGACAAGCAGCGTTACCCGGTGCTGCTTTCAAACGGCAATCCGAGCGATACGGTGGAGTTGGAGGATGGCCGGCACCGGATCACCTGGACAGATCCGTTTCCCAAGCCCGCCTACCTGTTCGCCCTGGTGGCGGGGGATCTGCGTGCCATCGAGGACAGCCATACCACCCCCTCGGGGCGGGAGGTGACGCTGCGTATCTACGTGGAACCGGAAAATATCGATAAGTGCGACCACGCCATGGCGTCGCTGAAGCGGGCCATGGCCTGGGATGAGCAGCAGTACGGCCGTGAATACGATCTGGATATCTACATGATCGTGGCGGTGAACGATTTCAACATGGGTGCCATGGAGAACAAGGGGTTGAATATCTTTAACTCGAAGTTCGTGCTGGCCTCACCGGCAACGGCTACCGACCGGGATTTTCAGGGCATCGAGTCGGTCATCGCCCATGAGTATTTTCACAACTGGACCGGCAACCGCATCACCTGCCGTGACTGGTTCCAGCTCAGTCTGAAAGAGGGGCTGACGGTATTCCGGGATCAGGAGTTCTCCGCTGACATGGGCTCCCGGGGGGTGAAACGGATAGAGGATGTGCGGCTGCTGCGGGCACATCAGTTTGCCGAGGATGCCGGCCCCATGGCACACCCGGTACGGCCGGACTCCTACATGGAGATCAACAACTTCTACACCGTCACGGTGTACGAGAAGGGTGCCGAAGTGGTGCGCATGCAGGCCAATCTGCTGGGGCCGGAGGCGTTTCGGGGTGGTACTGACCTCTACTTTGAACGCTTCGACGGGCAGGCGGTCACCACGGACGACTTTGTCCAGTGCATGGCGGATGCCGGTCAGCGTGATCTGGGCCAGTTCAAACGCTGGTACAGCCAGGCCGGTACGCCGGAGCTCACTATCCAGGGCGTCTACGATGCCGCACAGCAGACCTACACCCTGACAGTGGAACAACACTGTCCCGCCACCCCCGGTCAGCCGGATAAGGAGCCGTTCCTGATCCCCCTGGCGGTGGGACTGCTGGACGACCGGGGCACCGACCTGGCCCTGCGACTGGCAGGTGATAGCGACCCCGGTCCGACCACCCGCATGCTGGAGATCAGTGAACCTCGCCAGCAGTTTGTTTTCGAACAGGTCCCGGTGGCCCCGGTCCCGTCCCTGCTGCGTGGTTTCTCAGCGCCGGTGAAGGTGCGGTTTGACTACAGTAACGAACAGCTGATGTTCCTGATGGCCCATGACAGCGACGGCTTCAGCCGCTGGGATGCGGCACAGACCCTGGCCCAGCGCATCCTGCTCCAGTTGGTGGATGATCCCGATAGCCTGGTGCCGGAAGGGTTTGTCCAGGCGTTCCGGCAGGCCTTGCAGGACAGCGCATCGGATCCAGCCCTGCTGGCCGAGGTTCTGACCCTGCCGGCCGAGAGCTATCTGGGGGACCAGATGGCCGAGGTGGATGTGGAGGGGATTCATCGCGCCCGGGAGCAGCTCAAGACCCTGCTGGCCAGCGAGCTGAAAACGGAGCTGCTGGCGGTCTACCGGGACAATGAAGTGACCGGTGAGTATCGACCCGATGCGGATGCGATCGGACGACGCAGTCTGCGCAATCTGGCTCTGGGTTACCTGATGCAGTTGGAGGATCAGGCCATTCAGGCGCTCTGTATCGCGCAATACCGGGCCGGCAACAACATGACCGATGTGATCACCGCACTCTCTCTGCTGGCCGACCGGGACATCCCGGAGACGGCGGAGCTGCTGGAGGGCTTCTACCAGCAGTGGCGGGACGATCCCCTGGTGCTGGATAAATGGTTCAGTCTGCAGGCCATGTCCAAACGTCCCGATACCCTGGAGCGGGTGAAGGGGTTGCTGGACCACCCGGCGTTCTCCATAGCCAATCCCAACAAGGTACGTTCCCTGATCGGTGCTTTCTGTTCCGGCAACCCGGTACGTTTCCATGCAGCGGATGGAGCCGGTTATCGGTTTCTCAGTGACCGGGTGCTGGAGCTGGATCAGCTCAATCCGCAGGTGGCTGCCCGCATGGTGCGCCTGATGACCCGCTGGCAGCGCTATGATCCTGCCCGCCAACGCCTTATGCAGACCCAGCTTGAGCGCATTCTGCATACCAGTGGTGTCTCCCGGGACGTGTACGAGATTGTCTCCAAGAGTCTGGAGCACGCCTGACCGGCAGCGGTCCCGCCGGATAACAGAAGTCGTACCGGCACGGACCCTGGGGCATACTGCCGAAACCTGGCCTGTTTTATCCTGTCCGGTCCGGAACCCGGCAACTGTAATGGTATTTTTCTGCCCGCTTGATTAGTATCTAGGCCATTACGCGAAACCCGGAACCCCCGGAATCAGGGCAGGATAGGGCAAGATGACAACGCAATCACTCCAGTATCAGCTGAAGGATTCAGAATCGATCGGGGAGGTGATGACGGCGCTAACCGCACAGTTCACACTCACCAGTGAACCTGAAAAAACCGTGCGGTACGTACTCCACGACAGTTTTGACTGGCGACTGTTTCAGGCCGGTCTGCAACTTGAGGAGTTGCGGGCAACCGGCCGCCATGAACTGACGCTGCGTAAACTGGATGGTGGCACTGCCTGCGAGACCATCCGCCTGGAGGGGGCGGTACCCGCCTTTTTTCAACACTATGCACCGGGCCTGTTGCGGGACCGGCTGGCGGATTGCCTGGCGATGCGGGCTCTGCTGCCCCAGGTGGAGATTCGTCGCCGTGAACGGCTGCTGCGGGTGTTGGACAGCGAGCAGAAGACGGTGTTGCGAATTGTTCTGCAGGAGCAGGAGGCCCGGCCTCCGGGGCGGGGCGAGTACCAGCCGATGGTGGCCCTGGTTGGCCTGTTGTCGGTGCGCGGTTATGACAAGCCCCTGCGCCAGGTGAGCCGTTTCCTGACCCGTACCCTGGAACTGCAACCCCAATCCGATGCCCTGATCACGCTGGGCCTTGCCGCCATCGGTCGTCGCCCCCTGGACTACAGCTCCAAACTCAATTTCCAGCTTCAGCCGGGCACCCCGGCCGGCGAAGTGGCCCGGCAGATTCACCGGGCCCTGCTGGATACCCTGGAGACCAATCTGCCGGGTACCCGGGCGGATCTGGATTCAGAGTTTCTGCACGACCTGCGGGTGGCAGTGCGGCGCACCCGCTCGGCGCTCAGTCAGATCAAAGGCGTGTTTCCGGAAGATGAGGTGGAAAAGTACAAGGAGCGGTTCGCCTGGATTGGCCAGCTGACCGGCCCGACCCGGGATCTGGATGTCTACCTGCTGGGCTATGATGATTACCGCGACAGTCTGCCGGAGCCTTACCGCCCCGACCTGGACCCGCTTCACCGGTTTCTGGTGAATCATCAGAAGAGCGAACAGCGGGCCATGGTGCGCAAGCTCAATTCACCCCATTTTCATACCCTGCTGAAGGAGTGGCGGGCCTTCCTGGATACAGAGTCGGCACCGGAGTCGATCTGTCCCAATGCCCATAAACCGATCGGCAAGGTGGCGGGCAAGCGTATCTCCCGCACGTTTTTCCGGGTTCTGGAAGAGGGCTTGGCCATCACCCCCCACTCACCACCCGAGGCGCTGCATGAGTTGCGCAAGGGGTGCAAGAAACTGCGCTACCTGCTGGAGTTCTTCCAGAGCCTCTACCCGGCGGAGCGGGTCAAACCCCTGATTAAAAATCTGAAAGGTCTGCTGGACAACCTGGGTGACTTTCAGGACCTGGAGGTGCAGGCGGACAAGCTGCGCAAGTTTGCCCATCAGATGGTGGAGGAGGGCGACGTACCGGCGGATACCCTGCTCGCCATGGGCATGCTGGTGGACGGTCTGTTGAAGCGTCAACAGGCCAGCCGCCAGGTGTTTGCCGACCGCTTTGCCCGCTTTGCCGACGCCAAGCAGGTAGCTGTCTACCAGGAGCTGTTTGGCGGGCGCCGGAAAAAGCGTGTTGCGGATGGGGAGCCGGCATGAGGATTATCGGCGTATACAACATCAAGGGCGGGGTGGGTAAGACCGCCACCGCGGTGAATCTCGCCTACCTGTCGGCCCAGGCCGGTTTGCGCACCCTGGTATGGGATCTGGACCCGCAGGGGGCCGCCAGCTACTACTTCCGCATCAAGCCACGTATCAAGGGTGGCGGGCGCAAGATGCTAAAGGGCAAACGGGAGCTGGACCGCCTGATCAAGGGGAGTGATTTCGAAAATCTGGATCTGCTGCCGGCGGATTTCTCCTATCGCAACATGGACCTGATGCTGGGTGAGGCGAAGGGCCCGGTAAAACAGCTGCTACGCCTGTTGCGGCCCCTGGCAGAGGAGTATGACCGAATCTACCTGGACTGTCCGCCCAGCATCTCCCTGGTGTCGGAGAATATCTTCCGGGCTGCCGATGCCCTGCTGGTGCCGACCATTCCCACCACCCTGTCGCTGCGCACCTATGAGCAGATGGTGGAGTTTCTGGCGGGGCACAAGGTGGGCAACGTGAAGCGCATGCCGTTCTTTTCCATGGTGGATCGGCGCAAGCGCATGCATCTGGATATGATCAAACAGTTGCCGGAGCGTTTTCCCGAACTGCTCAAGGCCCATATCCCCTATGCCAGTGACGTGGAACGGATGGGCCATTTCCGCGCCCCGCTGGGCAGTTTTGCACCGCGCAGCGCCGCGGCAATCGCCTATGATGCGCTCTGGCAGGAGTTGGAAGGGGCGCTGAAAAGCTGATCAGCGGAAGAGAGCCGGCTTGGCCACAAGGGTCATCCCCGCCCACCGGTTTGCGGGATATCAGCTCGCCAGGCCGTTATTCTCTTCGTAGGGTTTGTAGTGCTTGATCTTGCGGCGGATATTGCGCTGGACAATCACCCCTTCAATTTTGTGGTTGGTGCCGGCCAGCTCTATGCTAGGGTACTGCGGGTTCAGCGCGTTCAGTCGCACCCGGCCGTCGGCATCCCGTACCCACTGGCGGAACAGACGCTCGCCATCCACCGTGATAATGACGTAGGCGCCACTGGCACACACCTCCGAGGGTTCGATGACAATGATACACTTGACCGGAAATTCCGGTTCCATGCTGTCATCCAGCACCTGCAGGGCGTAGAGTTCGTTGTAGCTGCAATCTTGTGTCATAACGGTTGGCCCGGGAATTCTGCTGTATTAGTAAATTATTAAACAGTCTCTCTATATGGCACACAATCGTCAAGCCCAGGCGCGTCCCCATGCTGATCGACGCGACTGGAAGAACCTGAAAAACATGCTTCCCTACCTCTGGAACTACCGGGGCCGGGCCCTGCTGGCACTGGCTTGCCTGGTGCTGGCCAAGCTGGCCAATGTGGGTATTCCGGTGGTACTCAAGGAGATTGTCGATGGCATGAGTGACAAGCAGGAGACCTTGCTGGTACTGCCGGTCTCCCTGCTGATCGCTTATGGTGCCCTGCGGGTCAGCAGTACCCTGTTCAACGAGTTGCGCGACGTGGTGTTTGCCCGGGTGCGCTACCATGCCATGCGGCGCCTGGCCACCAAAGTGCTGACCCATCTGCACCAGCTGTCGCTCGGTTTCCACCTGGGCCGCCAGACCGGTGCCATCAGCCGGGATCTGGATCGGGGCACCCGCAGTGTCAGCTCCATTCTCAACTACATGGTGTTCAGCATCATTCCCATGCTGGTGGAGTTTGCCCTGGTGGCGGTGATCCTGCTCACCAATTACGCCCTGGTCTTCACCCTGGTCACTTTCGGAACCGTGGCGGTCTATATCCTCTTTACCTTCTCCGTAACCGAGTGGCGCATGGACTATCGCCACACCATGAACCGGCTGGAGTCCCAGTCCAACTCCCGGGCGGTGGACAGCCTGATCAACTACGAGACGGTCAAATACTTCGGCAATGAACAGCTGGAGCTGTCCCGTTTTGACGGTACCCTGCATGAGTGGGAGGAGGCGGCGGTCAAGAGCCAGCACTCCATGTCCCTGCTCAACTTTGGCCAGGGTGCCATTATCGGTCTGGGTGTGACCGCCATCATGTTCTATGCCGCTGCCGGTGTGGTGGATGGCACCATGTCCATCGGCGATCTGGTACTGGTGAACGCCTTTCTGCTGCAGCTGTTTATTCCGCTCAATTTCCTCGGCATGGTCTACCGGCAGATCAAATACTCCCTGGCGGACATGGATCTGATCTTCAAGCTGATGGAGCAGCAGCCGGAGATCCAGGATCGACCGGATGCCCCGGCGCTGCAGCTGGAGCGGGGCGAGGTGCGCTTTCAGCATGTGGGGTTCTCCTATACGCCGGAGCGGGAGATCCTGCGGGATGTGGATTTCACCATCCGGCCCGGCGAAAAGGTAGCGGTGGTGGGGCACAGCGGTGCCGGCAAGTCGACCCTGTCCCGGCTGCTGTTCCGTTTTTATGATGTGACCCGGGGCGCGGTGCTGGTGGATGGACAGGATGTGCGGACCGTGACCCAGGAGAGTCTGCGCCGGGTGATCGGCGTGGTGCCCCAGGATACCGTGCTGTTCAATGACACCATCTATTACAATCTGGCCTATGGCCGACCCGAGGCGAGCCGTTCGGAGATCGAGGCGGCGGCCGGCATGGCCCACATCCGTGACTTTATCGAATCCCTGCCGAATGGCTACCAGACCCTGGTGGGTGAACGGGGCCTGAAACTCTCGGGGGGCGAGAAGCAACGTATTGCCATCGCCCGGGCGATACTCAAACACCCACGGATTCTGGTCTTCGATGAGGCGACCTCGTCACTGGATACCCAGACCGAGCAGGCTATTCTTGAAACCATGCGGGAGGTGGCGGAGGACCACACCACCCTGGTTATCGCTCACCGGCTCTCCACGGTAGTGGATGCTGACCAGATACTGGTCATGGAGCAGGGGCGGATTATTGAACGGGGCAGCCATCGGCAGCTGCTGGAACAGGCTGGAGTCTACCGGGAGATGTGGCAGTTGCAACAGGAGGAGCGGAACATGCAGGTGGAGCAAACAATATGAAAAATTGGCAGGAGAGACAATTTCCACGGCCGCAGGCCGCCCGTCAGGGTGCGGCACACGACTGCATGGATGCAGGAGGTAGAGCAACGCAGGGAGCGGTTGCCGAGGGAGGTGCCGCATGAAAAATTGGCAGGAGAGACAATTTCCACGGCCGCAGGCCGCCCGTCAGGGTGCGGCGCAGCGTGCAGTACCGGGAGGGGAGAAATGAATATCTATCTGGTCGGCGGAGCCGTGCGCGACCGGCTGCTGGGAATTCCGGTCAAGGATCGGGACTGGTTGGTGGTGGGTGGTACCGAGGATGAGATGCTGGAGCGGGGCTTTGTCCGCGCCGATGGCGTGTTTCCGGTGTTTCTGCACCCCGACAGCGGTGAGGAGTACGCCCTGGCGCGACGGGAGACCAAGACCGGCCCCGGTTACAAAGGGTTCGACGTGGAGTACGGCCCGGATGTCACCCTGGAGGAGGATCTGCAGCGCCGGGATTTCACCATCAACGCCCTGGTGGAAGATGAGCAGGGTGAGGTGATCGACCTGGTTGGCGGACTGGAGGATATGGAACAACGCCGGCTGCGGCATATCACTGCGGCTTTCAGTGAAGATCCGGTCAGACTGCTGCGGGCGGCACGCTTTATCGCCCGTCTGTCGCCCCAGGGTTTTGCCCTGGCCCATGAGACCTTCCGGCTGATGAAGCAGATGGCCACACCTGAAGAGCTGTCCGCGCTGAAACCGGAACGGATCTGGCAGGAGATGAAACAGGCCCTGTCGGAGCCGGAGCCCTGGCGCTTCTTTGAAGTGCTGCAACGCTGCGGCGCCCTGGCCCTGATACTGCCGCAACTGGCGGAGGAGATCGGTGGCGACGCCACCCACAGTGACCAACCGGTCAGTGAACCGATACTGGCCCTGAAACGCGCTGTGGCCGCCGGGACCGATCCGCGAGTCCGGTTTGCCGCACTCCTGTACCCCTTCTGCCAGGGACCGGCCCGGACCCGCTGGTTGAAGGAGGCGCTGCCGGTGGAACGGGATTATCTCGATCTGCTGGCCCAGGCCCAGGGCGTGGCCCGCTTCTACCCCAAGGCGGCACAGGGTGATGCGGAGGCGACCCTGGATCTGCTGATCCGGGGACGGGCGCAACAGCAGCCGGAACGTTTCCATCGCCTGCTGATGCTGTTCGCGGCGCTCTGGCCGGACCGGTCGGTAGAGGCCTCCAACTGGCTGGCGGAAGCGGGTCGCGCCATGGCCTCGGTTTCGCCTGCGCGACTCAGTGGAGAGGGATACCAGGGGGCCGAACTGGGGCGGATGCTCCGGGTCCGGCAGATGGCGGCCATCGCGGAAGCCCGTGCAGCGCTGTCGAAATAATCCTGACCGGCCGTTTTGCCGGTCCGTTGGGAGTCAACCCGCACCCCCCGGCCGGCCCGTTTACTTTGTGATCGGAAATCATGCTAAATTAGCAACTTCGAATACAGTGGTGCAGTATCTGCCCGATTCATATCCGACAAGGTGAGCAATGGACAAGGCCGTGACGAACGAAGAGAAGCTGTCTCGTTCTCCTGTGCCCGAGAGCAGCGGGCTGCTCATGAGCATAGTCAGCCGCTACCCCTATCTACAGGTACTGGTGGCCGCCCGCATGCTGGGTCCGCTCATCATTATGGCCAGCGCCCTGCTGTTCAGCCTGCTGCTGTCGCTCTGGTCTCTCCCCGGCCTGGAAGTGGGCGTGAGCCACCTGTTGTCCCTGGTCTCCACGCTGGTGGCGATCGGCGCCTTCATTGTCGGCGTCAACCGGCTGCGTAACCGGCTGCTGGCCCCCCTGGTGCAACTGGAGCGGGCGGTGGGGGATGTCTGTCAGGGGGAGCCCTGGACCTCCCTGCTGTTTGATGATGTGGGTGTGCTGGGGCCACTGGCCCGGGATCTGGACAGCCTCAGTAGCGAACTGATCGATCTCTACGAGGATATGGACAACCGGGTGGCACGGCAGACCCGCCGACTGGCTCAGCAGACCACCGGTCTGAAGGCGTTGTATGATGTGGCGGCCAGTATCAACCAGACCGATGATATGGATGAGCTGCTGCTGCGGTTCCTGCGGGTACTCAAAGAGATGGTGCATGGCGTGGCGGCCACGGTACAGCTCACCACACCCCAGGGTCAGATGCGTCTGGTGGGCAGTATCGGGCCGGATGACCGGGTGCTGACCGAGAGCGAGCAGCTGCCGGTGCCGCTCTGTCAGTGCGGCAAGGCGCTCTCCAGTGGCGACGTGCTGTGTGAACATGATGCGGTGGCCTGCTCACGACGCAACGGCCGTCATATGTACGGCAGTCACGAGCTGGAACAGATCACCATACCACTCAAATTTCATGGCGATATATTGGGCCTGTACCGGCTGTTTATCAGAAAATCGGCCATGGAGGGGCGTGAAGAGACCTACGACCTGCTCTATACCATCGGCAGCCATCTGGGTATCGCTATCGCCAAACACCGCTCGGATGAAGAGGCCCGGCGCCTCTCCATTATCGAGGAGCGTACCGCCCTGGCCCATGAACTGCACGACTCCCTGGCCCAGACCCTGGCCAGCCTGCGATTCCAGGTGCGCATGCTGGATGAGACCCTGGAGCAGGAACCGGGGACAGCTCGCCGGCGCGTGGCGAGCTGGAGCGGATCAAGAATGGTCTGGACGAGGCCCATACCGAGCTGCGGGAGCTATTGAACAACTTCCTGGCGCCGGTGGATCAGCGGGGGCTGGTGCTGGCGCTGGAGAAGATGACCCAGCGCTTCCGCCAGGAGACCAACGTCTCCATCTTTTTCCAGTGCGGTTGCCGCCAGGTGAACATGGGCGCCAGTGCAGAGATGCAGCTGTTACGTATCGCCCAGGAGAGTCTGGCCAATATCCGTAAACACGCCAAGGCCCACACCGTGCGGGTGCTGCTCACCTGCAGCGCGGAAGGTGAATACCGGCTGCTGGTGGAGGATGACGGCGTCGGTTTTGACAACGTGCGACCGAATGGCAGTCCGGGTGAACATATCGGGCTGTCCATTATGGAAGAGCGTGCCCGCCGTGTCGGGGCCCAGTTCAAGATCGAGAGCGAGCCCGGGGAAGGTACCCGGGTGGAAGTGACCTATAACCCCGGCCCGGGTGGCCGCAAAAGTGATCAGAAAGAGACCCACTGATGCGTATCCTGTTAATTGACGATCATGCGCTGTTCCGAATCGGACTCCAGGAGCTGTTACAGCGCCGTGGCATCAACGTGATTGGCGCCTTTGGTGACTGTCAGGAGGGCATTGAGCTGGCTTCCCGGGAACAACCCGACGTGGTGCTGCTGGATATGCGCATGCCGGACATGAGCGGCATCGAAGTGTTGCAGGTGCTGCGTGAGAAGGGCCTCACCATGCCGATCGCCATGCTCACCACCAGTCGTGAAGAGAGCGACGTGATCAACGCCCTGCAGGGCGGGGCGCAGGGTTACCTGCTCAAGGATATGGAGCCGGACGAGTTGATCAACGCCCTGCGCGCCATCGTGGGTGGTGCCACCATCGTCGCCCAGGAGCTGACCGGCATCCTGGCCAAGGCGGTGCAGGGCGAAAGCGAGACGACCGCGGCCCGGGATGTCTTTTCAGACCTCACGCCGCGCGAGGCGGAGATCCTCTGCCTGCTGGCGGATGGCCAGAGCAACAAGGTGATCGCCCGCAATCTGGGTATCTCCGACGGCACGGTCAAACTGCATGTCAAATCCATCCTGCGCAAACTCAATGTACACTCCCGGGTCGAAGCGGCGGTGATCGCCGTGGAGCAGGCGCTCTGCTCCCGTGAACAGTAGCCCGACAAAACTTAACCCCAAGTAGTAACAGGACTTATCGCCATGATGCGTTTTATAGAACTGATCCGCAGCTGCCTGACGGATGTCAAAGAGATCATGCCGTGGGATCTGGAAGAGCGGCTGGAGGCCAACCCCGATCTGCTGATCGTGGATGTGCGCGAGCCTTATGAATTCGATGCCATGCACATACCCGGCTCCCTCAACGTGCCCCGCGGCATCCTGGAGTCCGCCTGCGAGTGGGACTTTGAAGAGACTGAACCGGAACTGGTGCAGGCGCGGGACCGGGAGGTGGTCGTGGTCTGCCGCTCCGGCCACCGCAGCGTGCTGGCCGCCAACTCCCTCCAGGTACTCGGCTTTAACAACGTGGTCTCCCTGCAGACCGGTCTGCGCGGCTGGAATGACTACGAACAGCCACTGGTGGACGCCCAGGAACAGCCGGTGGATATGGACGACGCCGACGATTACTTCACCACCAAACTGCGCCCCGAGCAACGGCGCCCGGCAAGCACCTAGCCTCATCCCCGCCACTGGCGCCACCGCCACATACACCTGACCCAGCTACTATAGAGATACCCCCGCTTCAGGGGCGTTTTATTCCTGCGTAATTATTTGCTAATCTGGGCAGACTTTAGCGATTATATGTCCGCGGTTGGCGAATATCCCTAGCCTCACTCGTTTTGACAGAGTGGGCTTTTTCCGGGCAAGCGGGAGAGGCTCAGCTCAATAAGTCGCTTTTTTCAAATGATGCGCGAGCAACATTTCTCATGAGATGCGCGAGATGCATAATCAGATGTTAGCCGAAAAGAGAGAGTATCGTGCTTGAATCAAAATACGTAGAAAATAAAGATATTCCCTATTTCGATGGTGAAGTGTCAAAGGCCATCTGTGATTATCCAATTGATGGTGGCGGTAAAGATATGATTGTCGGCGTTCAAAATTTTGACGGCGATGTCTACCGCATAATTAAAGCAACTGGAATGGGTGCTTATATCCATGTAACAAGTGAATTGGCTGAAATTGGTTTGAAAGATGAGCTGGCTAATTCATTATCTGGAAAAGGCGGATTTGATAGCATTTTTGTTACAACTGAGGATTTGAAACGACAAAGGATGGTGCGGGCGTTGGATGCCAGGCCAACTGCTATTGAAGACATCCAATCTATTGAAACGAGCCTTTCCAAATGCTCTGAAACAGAGCGTACCTCCATAATTCAAAGTAGGCTTGGTCAAGGACTTTTCAGAGATAAATTAATAAAGTATTGGGGTGGTTGTGCGGTGACAGATTGTGAATTCGCGCCTTTGCTAAGGGCATCTCATATCAAGCCGTGGAGAGCTTCTGACAACGTAGAGCGTCTTGATGTTTTCAATGGTTTACTGCTAGCTCCAAATCTTGATGTAGCGTTCGACGCTGGATATATATCCTTCGACGATAGCGGAAAGATTATTATCTCTGATTTCTTTGATAATCAGCACGCGTACTCCCTCAGAATTACGCCCAAATTAAAAGTAAAATCAAAATTACTCAATGACGAACACAAGAAATATCTGGAGCACCACAGAGCAAATGTGCTACTTCACGGCTAACAATAACCAGCAGCGGAAAAAACTACGCGCCGCCAATTTGCGGTTCGCTACGCTCACTTTACCGCAAATTGGCTCTGCTCCGTTTTTCCGCTGTGGTTGGCGTTAGTTTTATGGATAGATCCATAGTGATAGAAGCCGCTCTAGTCGATATTTTGCAGCTCAAAGAAAGGATCGATGTTGACATCCTTCCAATGGATAAGTTGGATGCTTTCCTCCTGTCCCGAATGTATTCTCAAGGGCAGTTGCATCCTGGATGGAATAGTCGGTCAATAGGTCAAAAAGTCATCACGAATGGAGAAGCGTTTGTTCAAGCCATACTCCCGTTCTCCGCTTGCTGGTACGAGGCGAAAAACTCCACATTTGAGTACGTCGATCCATTTCATGTTGTAGCTGGTGCTTACTACGGTGTCCCCACGCTTAGTGCGGCCGAGGGAGATAAAGTGGCGGATGTACTGGATGCACAGGCAAAGAACGACGAATCTGAAGGCGCTCACTATGTACGAATAGGTGAATTTTCGCTGTACGTAGCGTCAGAAGGTAAGAATCGGGTTTCTCTATACAGGGACTTGAAGCGGAAAATTGGCGCAAGGGTATTCAACTCAAGTTATCCCCCGAGCCATCACCTGCAATTAGTTAGAACGCTCCCATTTGGTGGTGTCGCTCTGCGCTATATTGGAAACCAGCAAGGCTTTGCAAATCGTCTTCAGAGATGGCAAGCAGTGTCTATGGACTTAGCAGCTATTCCATTTTCGGAAAGCGTCCGTCTATTAGAGGCCTATGGAGTTAATTGGGGGCGCAGTCAGTGGCTGATTGGCTCTCCGTTTATCGACCGAAAAGTTAAGCTTTATATATGCCGGAGGAAGTATGCGCGATGATTTTACGTCAAGCATAGTCAAAACTAACAAGTGGCTGTTGTCGGACGCACCTACGCTGGTGAATTAGCACCACTTTAATGGACAGTCGTGGACTGATCTGTTGAAGGGGTACGAGATGGGACAAACAAAGAAGCGGAATTACGATAGATACACACTAGAGTTCAAGCAACAGGCCGTTAAGTTGGCTAATCACCCTAAAGTTATAGCCAAGGATATTGCTGAGTCGCTTGGAATCCACCCGGTCATGCTTTACCGTTGGCGAATGGAGTACAAAAACGGCGAACTCCGGGAAAATAAGCACATGAAATCAAAGAAGGTATCACCCAAGAGGCTAGTAAAAAGAACAGACCCTTTGGTTGAAAAAGAGGCAGAGCTGGCAAAAGCAAATAAGCGGATCAAAGAATTAGAGCAAGCCCTGGAAAGTCGTACAGAGGAGCTTGATCTGTTAAAAAAAGCGAAACGGTTCTTCGAGAAGACAAAGCGGTAATATTTGCTTTTATCGAGAAGAACCGTGACAAACACAAACTGGATCGCCTGTGTGAACTCTATGGTGTTTCAAGAAGTGGTTTTTATGCATGGAAAGCACGGCCTATGAGTAACCACAGAGCACATGATCTCAAGCTGATGGAAGCGATCAAGACGCTACATCAAGGTTTTCGTCGCAGCTATGGGGCAGCTAGATTACATCAGGAATTGATTCAAAAAGGTCTGCCTTGCAGCCGCAGACGGGTTAATCGCTTGATGAAAGAGATGGGTGTAAAGGCTTCTACCACAGGACTTTATGCGTGGCGACCCGGACAACATGAATTCTACTCGTCTACCGGCAATCAATTGAAGAAGATGGAGAAGCCAGTACAGCCAGGCACACAATGGGCGGGTGACTTTACCTATATTAAGACCAAAACGGGTTGGCTCTACCATGCAGTAGTTCTTGACCTATTCAGTAGAAAGGTTGTGGGTTGGTCATTTAGTCGAAAACGGAATGCAGAGCTGACAAAAAGCGCCCTCAAAATGGCACTAACCCGGTCGAATCCTCAGGAGGGTTGTCTATTCCATTCTGATCAGGGAATTGAATATGCGGCACATGAATACCGAGATATGGTGGAGGCCGCTGGCATGACCAGGAGCATGAGTCGAAAGGGCAACCCATTGGATAATGCCTTTGTCGAATCATTCTTTCACACCATGAAGGCAGAACTCATTCATCGCAGGCTATTTGAAAATGACATCAGTGCGGTGGCGCATCTGGTGGAGTATATCGAGTTTTATAACCGAGAGCGTTTACATTCAGGGATAGGCTACCAATCACCAGAGAATTATGAAAAGCTATTCCAATAAAAGTGTCCACAAAAGTGGTGCTAGTTCACTGGCGCTCCGGTGCGCCGCAAAGCCAAAGCGTTAGGGTTATGCGCTAATTTCACACACTTGTATCCAAACCAAAAAAGGAGATAAAAATTGAACAAGGTAGCTTTAGCCATTATAGCATCTTCAGCGTTGCTTATATCTGGTTGTTCAACAACAAATTCAATCCCCTACAAAGCATCAACAGCCAATGTGATTTCTATACAAGAGTCGTTAGAAACGACTGGTGTGAAGGTTAACATCGGAAAAGTGACTCCGGCACCTGGCGTGGAAGAAAGCCCAATGTGCCGTCTTATGGGGCCGGTTAAGGTTGCACCAGGTAAATCTCCTTCGCGTTACATTCAAGATGCTTTCCAGGAAGAGTTGTTTATGGCTGGGGTGTATTCTTCGAAATCACCTATATCTATAAATGGATCTATCAAGGAATTAAGCTTTAGTTCTGTTTCACCGGCAAATTGGAAGATTACTTTAGAAGTAAGCAGTAATGTGGCACCAGGTTACACGGTAAGCACTAATTATGCTTTTGACACTAGCTGGGACGCATACTCAGCCTGCAAAAATGTTGCAGATGCATTTGGTCCAGCCGTACAAGAGCTTCTAAAACAGGTGGTAACACATCCACAGTTTGCATCTTTGACGAAACAAAAGCCCTAACAAGAAAAGGCAGCCGACAAACCAGGACAAGCCTGGTTTTCGGCTGCTTTGAACGTTAAGCGTAAGGGAAACATATGGGACTTCACGTAAATTCAATTTCAGATTTACCCCTTCCAGAAGAAAGAGATTACTATCTGTACGTGCTCGATTACTATAATTGGGAAGAGCCAATATCGGATACTTTAGTAGCCAATCTACCAAAAATAGAATCCCTATGTGCTAAACATAACTCCGTCATGGTGCGAGGTCTTCCTGATAGTCATTTTTATTCAGAGGTTCTTAACTGGATAAAAATTAATGGTCAGGGGCCAAATACAATATTACCGGCATTGATGATAACAACGATTCACCCTAAATATTTTATCGAGGCTAATGAAAACAAGCCTGAGCCAGAAATCAGTGACGCACTAATATTTTTAAAGATTCGAGAGGTTTGCAAACAACCATCTGATGTGATTAATCTTATTGAAAAAATATTTACCGATATAAGCGAGAAAAAAGAAATTCAAAATTTTACGGTCGCCAAAGAGTTGCGCGCTTCTGAACATGGGGCATTCGTGGACGCCCTAATTCTTGAACCAAACTTTGCTGGTATCGGTGTAAACATAAAAAAGCTTGTGGCATGGAGCAAGTCACGCTTAACAAAGCAATGAAGCATGGACACTTTGGCTTCCTTTCCGTTTTGCGAATGCCTTCGGCATTTTTTCGCAAAACTCCAATCCAGCCAAAGCGCCACTTATTGCGACGTTAGCGCTCAAAATTGGGAATGGAGAAAATCGTGAAAGTGGTCATTGAGTTTATAAAAATTGCGCTATTGTCTGCTATTGCCATCCTTATGGGCATGAACATAGGCATATTGCAGACGCCAACATTAAGTGAAACTGGAATACATAAGCCCTCTGAAGAAATTGAATTGAGCGAAGATTCAAAGGATGAGTATAACCAACGAGAAGCCGACTTAAGAAAAATTATGGAGCATAGCCTTTCGCAACTGTTCAAATTTCCTGAAAGTGTAAGGTTTCGAAATACGAACTATGAATATAGGCGCGTATTTAACGATCATGGCATTAATGTGGCGCCAGAAAAAGAATTAGAGTTTGCGACTCTGTGTGGCCAATATTCCGCTCAAAATGCAATGGCAGTTTATGGGTCAGCACGGCCTTTTTATGCCGAAGTTGCGGTAAATAATGAAGAAAAAGGTATTACGGGGGATGTCTGGCTGGAGATTGATGGAGAGATTAAAAAATTATTATCGCTGGATTCTTCTATCGCTCTGGATGGTGACAAGGAAAAGTTTGAGAAACTATATGCAAAAAAATGTGGAGATATTCAAAGCGCATTCATGGGCGTGTTCAGTCAATATGATATAGGGTATGCCGCATTGTCCGTAAAATACTATCTTGAGAAATTAGACAAGTTATCAAAATATCCAGGGGCCAAAGATTCATTAATAAAATGCTCCAATTCAGATGCTTCTCATGATTATTGTATTGGTGCAGAAATATGCCAAAGAGTGAAAAAACTGGATGAAAATATGAGTGAATTTTGTTCAATCAAGAAGCAGGTTTGTTCAGGCAATGACGAACACGCTGATTGTGAGGAAAAGCTT
Source organism: Sedimenticola thiotaurini (assembly GCF_001007875.1). Lineage (NCBI taxonomy): Bacteria > Pseudomonadati > Pseudomonadota > Gammaproteobacteria > Chromatiales > Sedimenticolaceae > Sedimenticola > Sedimenticola thiotaurini. The sequence continues at coordinate 3,772,944 of NZ_CP011412.1, forward strand.
AAAGCCGCGTATAAGGAGAAGAAGGCATCAAAGAAATGAGCGCTAACAATCACATTCACTCGGATAGCAAAAAGCGCCGCTCCTTCGTCGCTCTGCTTTCTGCTGCCGGTGATGTAAGGCGTTAAATGCCTGAAGCTTCGGAATTACGACTCACAATAAAGACGAGTAAAGCTAATACTATATGGAACTATCAACTCTAAAGAAGCTACGAAAAATTGTTCCGGGGACTGTGTTTCTTTTTTTCTCAGTTCCAATTTATCAGTTCTTTGTCGATGACCTATTTCAAGTTGACGATAGCTTAAAATTCTCCCTTGAAGGATACGGCTCCGTCTTGGCAGTAATTATTGGAAGCTTATTCGGTACACTTAAGATAAGAAGATTAAGAAACGAGGCAACCCATAGAGAGATTAACGAGAATATTAAGTCTCGGTTGCTTGAGGAGGGGCTTACTGAAGAGAGATCGGAAGAAGAAAAAAATGAGATCAAGAATTCTAGAAAGCTTATGCATGTTTTCTATCATCTGATTGATAACGACGAAAGCCTCAAGGAAAAATCTAAGCTTGTGAGAGACAATGGGCTGATTTGGACGTCAACTGCCGATGTTGCAATTCTTGGGTGTTTTTTTTCCTGGCTGTATTTCATCCTAATTTTAATCTTTGGGCTTGATGGACTTCTAGCCTCAGCGGGGCTAATGATCGGCTCTATCGGTTTAATTTCGGGAGCAATCCTTCATCCAAGAACTGTGAAAGAGCATATTAGCTTGGGAAATGAGCAAATCGAATTTATTCTGACCAACCATAAAGAGGAACTAAAAAGGCGGGTCACGGAGTTGTTTAACTAAATGAAAAAATTACATAATTCGATCGAAGCCACAATTGAACAATTAAATAATGATGATAGCCCTTGGATAGTTGGCTTCAGTGGTGGAAAGGATTCCTCACTCGTTATCCAAATTCTTATATCTGCGTTTTGTCAACTCCCGGTTAGTAAGAGAAAAAAGCTATATGTTTTTTACTGTGACACAGGAGTGGAAATACCAGTACTGAAAGACTATATAAAAAATACGCTCGAAAGAATAAGAAAAGAAGGGAGAGCGTTGGGCGTTGATATTTCTGTGAAGGCCATAAAGCCTGCCGTGAAAGACCGCTATTTTGTAAAAGTCATTGGCAGGGGTTACCCCCCTCCCACAAACATTTTTAGGTGGTGTACAGATCGACTAAGGATTGATCCCATTCAGGTTGCGATTAAACAATACGTGGGAGATGGAGAGGCCACGGTAATTTTAGGTACTAGGTTTTCTGAGAGTGGGGAAAGGGACAAGATCCTAAAAGCCAACGCGCTTGATAAACCTTACCTATTCAAGCAGCAAGGGCATCAAAAAACTACTTTGTTCTGCCCCATAGTCGATTTTACGGCAGAAGACGTCTGGGAGGGATTGCTTTGCATAAAAGGAGTTTCCGCAATTGATTTACATCTTATCTCCAAAATTTATAAAGAAATATCTGGAGAGTGCCCAATCATTCGACTCCCCGAGACTAACCCTTGTAGCAAAGGGCGATTCGGTTGTTGGACGTGCACAGTAGTTCGTAAAGATAAAGCTTCTAAAAATCTGATTTTAAACGGATATAAATCATTGGAGCCTCTTTACGAGTTTAGAGAATGGTTGCTATCTATTCGAGACGAAATTGAGTTTAGATGTACCGTTCGACGAAATGGCCAGGGTGGGTTGGGGCCTTTTCGACTTTCCGCCAGAGTAAAGATCCTTGAAATGCTTATCGCTGCACAAGAGGCGAGTGGGCATAATCTAATCAGTGATGCAGAGTTATCGGAAATTTACAGGCTTTGGCAGTTGGACAAAGACAACAGCAACTACGCTGAAGACCTAAATAAGCATTTAGCAAATCAAAGCACTCGGACGCAGCAGAGCTGCGCCGGTGTTTAAGGCGTTAAACTAAACCGCTACGCCGTAGCCTCTTAAAACCTCGCTTTTTTCTCTTATTCACCACACTTTCCAAAGACCACTCCCGGTCTTGCGGTAATCCCCCATTTTTAATGACATCTAAAAGTAGAGGGCATACAGCTCGGGTTAACTTCTGAATCGGGGAGATTACCATGGGACATCACCCGGCTTTGGAGGGTAGAATCGCCACTATGGAAAAACATGTGCGGGTAAAGGGAAAACTGGTCTCCTGGAATGAAGAGCGTGGGTTCGGATTCATAGCGCCCATGACGGGCGGTAAGCAGGTCTTTATTCATATCAAGGCGTTCAGCAATCGTAATCGACGGCCGGTCATCGGCCAGATCGTTACTTTTGAACGCTCGTCAGATAAACAGGGACGACCCCGGGCGATCAGGGCGACCCTGGCTGGTGATCGGCTCGATAAAAAATCAAAACGTGGAAATGGGGGGCTGTTAATCGTTACAGCGGTGTTCTTCCTTGGTGTTGTCGGGCTCGCTGTTCTGACTGCGCGACTGCCACTCCCCGTATTGATGTTCTATATCGGGGTGAGTGCCATTACCTTTATTACCTATGCATTGGACAAATCAGCGGCACGGACCGGGGCATGGCGGACAAAGGAGAATACGCTGCACCTGCTGTCACTGGTGGGTGGCTGGCCGGGTGCCCTGGTGGCGCAACAGCGGTTGCGTCACAAAACCAGGAAACAGCCGTTTCAGTTGGTGTTCTGGGTAACGGTGTTGATTAATTTCGGGGTGTTTGTCTGGCTCTTTACGCCAGATGGTTCAGTTATGTTGGATTTCTGGCTTAGCTCCGTGCTGTAAGTGGACTGGCTCAGCCATTGTTTCTCTTCGAATGATGAATAGAGCCTCCATAGCCGCCTATGAAAAGCAGGCTCGACGTTACCTGCACTGTCGGGACTGTTCCAGAATCGGTATTCAGGTGGCGAGGCGGTGGGCGCATTCATTGGACACCGGTGCCGAAGTGATCGAGATTGCTTGTGGTGGTGGGTTACCGGTTACCCAGGTGTTGCAGGATGCAGGGCTGAAACTCTGGGCAGTCGATCCATCCCCCACCCTGCTGGCCTGTTTCAGGGCGCGCTTTCCCCAGATACCGACGCAGCTTGCTGACGTCTTGGCCTGTGATTACTTTCGGAGAGAGTTCGATGGGGCTATCGCCATTGGCCTGATCTTCCTCCTTCGCGAAACGGACCAGAGCAGAATGATCACCCGGATAGGGGAGATTCTCCGCCCGGGAGCGAGTTTCCTGTTCACGGCCCCGCTGGAAGCGGGTGGCTGGACGGATGCCATTACCGGGCATGCCTGCCTATCCCTGGGCCAGGAGGTGTATGAAAAGCTGTTGCATCAATCAGGATTTCGAGTGTTAAGGAGACACCAGGACAGTGGTGGGAACAATTACTACGAAGCGGTGATAATCGACTCATAGCCAATGATGGGGGAGCGTAATGAATCAAAGTATCGATCCGAAAGATGCGGTAGCACTGCTGCTGGCGAATCAGCAGCATATCCACGAAAACATCAAGTTCGCTGATCAAAAAGCGGTGGCATTTATGGGGATAAATGGGGCGCTTCTCGGAGTGATGTATCCGTTGATCTCGCCACACAGCCCGATCACCCTGGCCCTTGGCTCTCTGGCGTGTCTGTTGTTGGCGGTCGGTATCGGGTTTGCCATCTGGGTAATCAAGCCGAGGGGTGAGCCAGATGAGTGCCGGGGCGGCGGGGTGGTCGATTCCGTGCGTATCTCGCAATTTTCCCTGGATCAGTATCTTACCCGTATAAAGCAGATCCCGGATGAAGAGTTGTTGGTTGAGCTGCGCACCTTTATCTATGACCGGGCGATCATCGACAGGGAGAAGTATCGTAACCTCAAGGTGTCACTACCGTTCTCAGCGTTTGGTTGGTTGATGTCCCTGGTGCTGGTTGTGGTGGTTAAAGTGGGGGCCTGACAACTGAATTTATCCAACTGCCCTGGCGAACACCGTAGTGACGCTGATCTCTTTTCCAGAGTCGGGCGGCCCGACGTCGGTCCGTACCTCAGGTGAGCCGGCAGAACACGGTGGCCCTCGGAGACCATTCCAATCTCACCTGTTCTGGCCATTAATACACCGGGAATAAATCTCATCAATATAGATAACCGTGGTATGTTCTCTACTACGCTATTAATTGACGCGACCAACCGCAGGCACCAGAGAGGGTGAATGGAGGGGCTTGGCATGGTCGTGGGGTTGTGGCTCGATTGACCCTGGTGGTGTTTAAGGCCGCAGGGAACTAATATCGTACTGAAGCGCTAAACATCAGCGGAAGGAAGGGACGTCTCTTCAGGGTCGAATTTATGGTTGATATGTACAAGTATGCATCCCGTTTGAGCGGCAGGGTGGGGCTGACGATTGTTCCGCTGGTGGTGATCGTCACGGTCATCATGGTGGCCATCTATGACAGGAATCAGTATCGCAGCGCGATGCAACAGGCTGAACAGACCCTTGAGAATGACGCCCGTCTGTTCAGTGAAAAGATTCTCAGTGAAGTAGAGCGCCTCAAATACGATGTCGACCTGATCAGTGAGATCCCTTCGGTTCAGGGCCTCATCCGCAGTGAGTATGGCAATGGTGTTGATCCGTTTGATGGCTCCACCACCCGGTTATGGCGTGCTCGCCTCGGCAAGGTTCTGGAAATAGTGGCGCGCAAGTCCCCTGAATATGACCAGTTGCGATATATCGGGATAGCGGATGGCGGACGCGAGGTTGTACGCATCAATCGGATCGGTGACAGGGTAGAACTGGTTCCCAGTGAAAAGCTGCAACAGAAAGAGAATCGGGACTATTTTCAATCCACGATAAAGCTGAGCCCGGATCAGATATACCTCTCGGATATAAACCTTAATCGTGATTTTGGAAAAATCACCAGCCCCAGTTTTCCGACTCTGCGTATCGCCAAGCCGGTGTTCAGTAAACAGGGCAACCTGCACGGTATGGTGGTGCTCAACCGAAAAGTGGAGCCACTTTTTGAGGAACTTGAAAAGCAACTGCCACGCGGTATCGAGTTCTACATCACCAATGAGCAGGGGGATTATCTCTACCATCCTGACAAGGCTAAACGCTTCGGATTTGATCTGGGAAAACCCTATAAGCTGACCGACGATTTTTCGCAGCTGGGGGAGATGTTGGCTGGGAATCCTGCCATGTCGGACGCCCACCTGGATATGGACGTTGACGGCACAACCTATAAGCTGACGTATCAGCGTATCGCTTTTGATCCGCTAAATGAGTCCCGCTACCTGGGGATAGTACTGACGATCCCCCATGATCGCATACTGGAAATTTACGATGAGGGGTGGCTGCGTAATATTCTGCTCATTGTCGGGCTCGGGCTGGTTATCATCGTAACAACCTATGTCCTGCTGCAGCGTATTACCCGTCCCCTGCACAGTCTGGCCAGTAGTGCTCAGAGAATAGCCGAAGGCAATTACGACATAGAGATACCGGACACCGGCAGCCTGGAGCTGGAGGAGTTGGCGGAAGCCCTGCGACACGCAGCAAACGATGTGGCGCAACGGGAACGGTCGTTCGCCACGCTGAATAAGGAGTTGGAACAGCGGGTTCAAGACCGAACCAACAAACTGCGTCAACGGGAACGCAGCCTGGTTAATGCCCAGCGCATTGCCGGCCTGGGCAGCTGGGAGTGGGACGTTGAAAAGAACCAGTTGAATTGGTCTGACGAGATGTACCGGATTTTCAAGTTGAATCCAGAAGAGCACCAGCCCAGTTACTGGATATTCCATTCATTGATACATCCGGATGATCGCCCCAAGTTCGAAGAGAAGTTCACCGATGCGCTTAAGCATAGTGATGGCTTTGCCCTGGAGTATCGTCTGATATGCCCTGGTGAACGTGAACATGTGGTCTCTTGCGAGGGGGAGGTGACCCGCGATGAGAATGGCCGGGCGACTTATGTACAGGGCACGGTACTGGATATCACTGAACGGAAAAAGACCGAGGCCGGTCTGCGTCTGCTGGCCAGTGTATTCGCACACAGTCCGGACGGTATCCTGATTACCGATGACAAGATGAATATTCTGGAGGTTAATCCGGCATTCAGTACGATCACCGGCTATACGCCAGAGGATGCGCTGGGGAAAACACCCAGAATACTCAGCTCCGGTCTGCATGACAAACAGCACTATCAAGCGATTTGGCGCAGCCTGTCAACCACCGGGCATTGGCAGGGAGAGATGACCGATCGGCGAAAGAATGGTGAAAGCTATACCGAATGGCTCACCATCAGCAGCGTGCACGATTCCGATAACAGGCTGGTCAATTACGTGGGTGTGTTTAAGGACATCACTGAGAAGAAAGCGGCGGAACAGAGGATCACCCATCTCGCCTATTACGATTTTCTGACGGAACTGGCCAATCGACGACTCTTCGAAGATCGCCTGGAACAGACGCTGCGCCTGGCCCGACGCAAGGACAGATCGGTAGCTCTGCTCTATATCGACCTGGATCGATTCAAACCGATTAACGACAGCCTGGGGCACAAGGCGGGTGACCTGTTGCTGATTCAGGTGGCCAGGCGGTTGCAGGAGGAGGTGCGGGAGAGTGATACGGTGGCCCGTTTGGGGGGCGATGAATTCGGTATTGTCCTGGATAGTGTGACCCAGGTTTCAACCAGCCATATCGCCAAGAAGATTATCGGCCGCATCGGCGACGCATTCGATATCGAAGGTAATGAAGTGTTCATCGGGGCCAGTATCGGAATCAGCATGTTTCCCAATGATGGCACCGATCTGAACGCGTTGATGAAACACGCGGACATTGCCATGTACCGGGCAAAAGAGCAGGGCAGAAACAATTATCAATTCTTCCTGCCGGTGATGAATGCCGGTGCCGAGGAGCGGATGGTGATTGAAAACGCCCTGCGGTATGCGGTAGAGCGGGAAGAGCTGGAAGTCTACTATCAGCCCCAGGTACGACTCAGTGATGGCGAGATCGTCGGGGTGGAGGCGTTGCTGCGCTGGCGCCACCCGGATCTGGGGACTGTGTCTCCGGCCCGTTTCATCCCTATCGCGGAGGAGACCGGCCTGATCGGACGGCTGGGTGAGTGGGTGCTGGAGCAGGCCTGCCGGCAGCGGCAGTTCTGGGAAGGCGAGGTGGCGGACGGTTTTCGCGTGGCGGTGAATCTATCTGCCCGTCAGTTCAATACTAATATCGTCGGTATGGTGGAGGCGGTATTGTCCCGTACCGGCATCGCGGCCGGAAACCTAGAACTGGAGATTACCGAAAGCATGGTGATGGAGGATTCCGACAGTTCTGTCGAACTGCTCAACTCCCTCAGTGCACTGGGTGTGCATCTGGCCATGGATGATTTTGGTACCGGCTATTCATCACTCGGTTATCTGAAACGGTTTCCGCTGCACAAGCTCAAGGTGGACCGGGCATTCATCACCGGCCTGCCCGATGATGAAGGGGATGCCGCCATCACCAAGGCGGTCATCGCCATGGCGAAAAGCCTCGGCTTGCGGGTCATCGCCGAGGGTACAGAAACCCTGGATCAGATCAGGTTTCTGCAGGAGATCGGCTGTGATGAAGTACAGGGTTACTACTGCAGCCGTCCATTGCCGGCGGATGAACTGTTTGGCTTGTTGCAAAAAGGGGTGTGCCAGCGGATATTGGAGTGATCTGCGCCGAACCGCGTTGGCAAAGCTCACCCGGATTCAACGCCGGCCAGGTGATGCCCTGTTTGCCGCCATCTACAACTCCACACCGGTCTGGAGCAGGGGATCGGGCATAGGGCCGGCTTCGCAGCGTGGACTACAGACGATCCGGCCCTGGACCCGTCATCCGGCAAAGCGTACATTCAACGGTATTTAACCTGGCGGCCCGATGTGCTTGGTCGCCGGTGGGATGGGCGTGTGGCAACCGGGTTCTCTGAAGGATAGTCTGTCGTTGTTTCTCCGCTTCATCCTGACAGCAAACTGACTACTGGAGCCGAATGCCATGGAACTGCCCCCTCTGCCCGATACCCACGGTCTGGCCGTGCTACTGCTGGTTGTGGTTGCGCTGGCCCTGTTCACCCGGGAGCGCATACCCCTGGAGACCTCCAGCCTGGCGGTGCTGGCGCTGCTGACAGCCGGTTTTGAACTGTTTCCCTATGTGACAGACGGTGTCCAACTGCACGCTATCGATTTTTTCTCCGGCTTCGGCCACGAGGCGCTGGTGGCGGTTTGTGCCCTGATGATCGCCGGCCAGGCGCTGGTGCGTACCGGTGCCCTGGAGCCGGTCGGGCGGCAGTTGGCCCGTCTCTGGTCAATCAGTCCGATGCTGTCTCTGCTGTTGACCCTGCTGGTGGGCGCCCTGCTGAGTGCTTTTGTGAACAATGTGCCCATCGTGGTGCTGCTGTTACCGATTCTGGTCAGTGTCTCCCTGCGCAACAACCAACCGGCCTCAAGCATTCTCATGCCCATGGGTTTCGCCACCCTGGTGGGCGGTATGAGTACCACGATCGGCACCTCCACCAATCTGCTGGTGGTCTCCGTCGCCTCTGACATGGGGCTGCCCCGTTTCAGCATGTTCCATTTCTTTCTGCCGGCGGCCATTGCCGGTGGTCTGGCTATTCTGTTTTTGTGGCTGGTGGCGCCACGCATGCTGCCCAGGCGTGAGGCGTTGATGGAGGACACCTCGCCACGGGTGTTCACCGCCCAACTGCAGGTGGAGGAGGAGAGTGCCGCCGCCGGCAAAACCCTGGCCGAGGTGAACGAAGCGGTGGGCAGAACGTTGAAAGTCACCCAGATTCGCCGCAATGGCGGTGTTGCGCTGACCCCGCTACCGGATGTGCTGATCAAGCCGGGCGACCGCCTGAGCGTCAGGGATACCCCGGACAATCTGAAAGAGATCGAGAGTGTGCTGGGGGTCAAACTCTACACCGGAGAGACCCGGGTGGATGATGAGCATCCCCTGCGTGACGAGGAGCAGCAGTTGGCGGAGATCGTGGTGACCCAGGGGTCGCCCCTGGAGGGCGCCACCCTGTCACGATTGCACTTTACCGATCACTACCAGCTGGTGACCCTTGCGCTGCATCAGGCAGGGGCCACCACCCGCACCCTGCGGGAAGAGGTGGGCAGTGTACGTATGAACGTGGGCGATGTGCTGTTGGTACAGGGCAGTCGTGAGCGGATTGCGGAGCTGAAGCGCAGCGGCGAGCTGCTGGTACTGGACGCCACCAGCGACCTGCCCACCACCAAGCGGGCGCCGCTGGCGCTGCTGATCATGGCGGCCATTGTGACAGTGGCGGCGTTTGGCCTGCTGCCCATTGCCATCAGCGCCACCTGCGGTGTCCTGTTGCTGATTATTACCCGCTGCCTGAGCTGGCGCGATGCGGCCCAGGCGCTCAGCACCCAGGTGATTCTGATCGTGGTGGCCAGTCTGGCACTGGGTATGGCGCTCTCCAGGACCGGCGGGGCGGAGTATCTGGCCCAGCTGTTTGTGGGGCTAACCACCGGTAGCTCTCCCACGGTGATGCTCAGTGGATTGATGCTGGTGATGGCGGTATTGACCAACATTGTCTCCAACAACGCCGCGGCGGTGATCGGTACCCCTATTGCAGTCAGTATCGCCCAGCAGCTGGGGTTGCCGGCGGAGCCGTTTGTGTTGGCGGTACTGTTCGGGGCCAATATGAGTTATGCCACCCCCATGGCGTACAAAACCAATCTGCTGGTGATGAATGCGGGGGGATACAAATTCAACGACTTTGTCCGGGTCGGTATACCCCTGACCCTGATCGTCTGGTTGGCGCTCTCCTGGCTGCTGCCGCTGATGTATGAGATCGGGTAACGGTTATCCGGTCGGCCCGGCCAGCACCACCTTAGATGCGTAACCTTATACCGGTCAGGTTATCCGACAGGAGCCGGGTCGCCGCATCGGCCGCCATGGGGCGCTGAATGAAATAGCCCTGCGCATAACTGCATCCGCGGCTCTTGAGATACGCCATCACCTCTTCGGTCTCCACCCCTTCGGCGATCACCGAAATGCCCAGCTCCTGGGCCAGCAGCACCATCATATTGACCAGCTGTTTCTTGCGCTGGTCACTGGCCAGGCCACTGACAAAAGAGCGGTCGATCTTGATGGCATCGATCGGGAAACTGTTCAGGTAACTGAGCGAAGAGTAGCCGGTGCCGAAATCGTCCAGGTAAATCAGGATGTCCAGCGCCTGCAACTGTTGCAGATACTTCTGTACCACCTGCTTGTCACTGAATATGGCGGTTTCCGTCAGTTCTACGGAGATGTTGGACGGTTTGGCGCCGGTCTCTGCCATGGTCCGGTTGAGCTTGTCGATCAGGCGGGTATTCCCGAACTGCTGGGGTGAGAAGTTAACCGCAACCCGGAACCGTTCTGGCAGGACGAACAGCCGCTGCCAGAGCGCAACTTGTTGAGCCACTTGTTGAAAAATCCAGTCGCCCATGGGCTCGATCAACTGGGCCTCTTCGGCCACCGGAATGAACTGCTCCGGCGATATGGTACGGGTTGGATGATTCCAGCGCAGCAACGCTTCGAATCCCACAATGCTGTCATTGGACAGGTCCAGGATCGGCTGATAGTACATCTCCAGCTGCTGCTCCTTGAGCGCCACGATCAGCTCATGCTCCAGCGTGGTGCGTTCCAGCAGCAGCCTGCGCATCTGGTCATCAAAGATCTCGTAACGCCCTTTGCCCTCAGACTTGGCCCGGTACATGGCGGTGTCGGCATCCCGCAGAATCTCTTCAGCATTCCGGTAACCCGATTTGGAAAAGGCGATGCCGATGCTGGCGTGGGTTTCGTACCGATGGGAGTTGAGCTGAAAAGGTACGGCGATCTCCCTGACCAACCGCTCGACCACTATCACGGTATCGGAGCTGCTGATTTCCGGTAGCAGCACGATGAACTCATCACCCCCCAGCCGGGCCAGTGCGTCCCCCGGGCGCAGGCAGGACTCTATCCGTTCCGCCATCTGGATCAGTAACAGATCGCCTGTGCTGTGGCCCAGGGTGTCGTTGAGTGTCTTGAAGTTATCCAGGTCAATGAAGAAGACCGCGAAGCTCTTCTCCTGCTCGGCGTTACTGCTCTGTATTTCCCGGTCGATTCGCTTGATCATCCAGGTGCGGTTATGCAGGCCGGTCAGGGGATCGTGGGAGGCGTCGTGATGCAGGCGCTGTTCGACACTCTTCTGGGCGCTGATGTCCTGAATTGAACCCACGGTGCGGATCACTCTGCCGTGCTCATCCCGCACCGCCCGGCAGTTGTTGCGCAGATAGGCGGAGCTACCGTCCGGCCTGAGAATACGGTATTCGAGCTTGATGACGGTGTCGTTGGATTTTAGGAAAGCGGTGTAGCTGGCTTTGATGCGAGCCTTGTCATCGGGATGCATCATCTGGAAAAAGATGGCGGGTGATGCTGTGTCATCCTGGCAGTTCAACCCGGTGATCTGCTGGAACCGGTCAGAACAGTAGATAGTATCCGAGCTGTTGTCGTAGTCCCAGATGCCCTCCTGGGTGGCGTGGGTGGCCATTTCGTAGCGCTCTTCGCTGATGCGCAGGGCCTCTTCATACTGATGTTTGACCTTCAGTTCATCCAGGAACAGATTGAACCACTGGGCCAGTTGCGATATCTCGTCATTGCCGGCAACCGGCAGCTTGGGAATATCGCTTGCGCCCGATTTCAGGCGCCGGAAAGCGTCCGTAACCTGCTGGATATGGACAATCACGGTACGTGAAAAGATGATCGCAAACAGGGCTGCGATCAGCAGGGCGATGGTGAAACTGAGCACGCTGACATCACGAATCAGGTTGGCCGCCTGGTTGGTGGCGCTGACCGGAATGGTGGAAATCAGTTTCCATCCGGTGTGATCCAGGGGTTCGCTCACCATGTAATAGTCCTGGCCATCGATTCGGCTGGGTTGGCTGCTGGTGCTCTTCTGCTGCAGTTCAGTACTGGCTGGTTGGCCCACCATGGCGGGATCCGGATGGACAATAAAGCGGTCCTGCTGATCGATCAGGAATACCGGAAAGCCGCTCTCCCTGGCCCGCTGACTGAACTTGTCAAGCAGTCCCTGAATGCTGTAGTTGGCCACCACCAGGCCGATCCGCTCCCGCTCCAGGCGCTGGCGGTTAAACCGATACAGGGCTTTCACCGCCGGTAACACAAAAGCCTCACGGGAGCCGGCGTTCAGGTTGGGGATGACCCCCGGCCAGTAGATCCAGGACTCCTGCTGCTCAAGTGTCGCCAGGATCTGCTCCCTGACGCCGGGCTGATCGCGGACGGTCAGGGTATCTCCAACCTGAAAGTGGCTATCTCCGTTGCCCAGGACGTGGATTGAAACCAGGCCTTTGACATTGATATAGCTGTTGAGGATGTGGCCGACCTGGGCCTGGGTGGAGAGTCGCTGGTAGCTGGATGAGACGACGCTGTTCTGCTGCAGTTGCAGTACCTGGTTGATGGTCTGGTCGCTGGCAATGTTGGCCACCAGGTTTTCTATCTGCTCCTGGGTCAGTTCCAGCTGTTCCCGGTAGTTGATCAGCAACTCCTGCTGCTGGGCCAGAAACTGTTCAATCAAAGCGCTTTGGGTGGTGTGGTAGGAGACCAGACCGGCCCCGAGCAGCGGCAGCACACCGGCCACAAGCAGGGCAATAGTGAAGCGATGGGTGATCTTGAGATGGTGAAAGATGGGAATCACCGTTCAATGATCATCGCGGGTAATCAAAAGGGCGTCGATCAGTGTCTCCTGGGGAAGTTTTTCCCCATTGATGGCACGGATCGCAAATTGAATGCCGAGATAACCCTGTTCAGCGGCCTGCTGGTCGATGGTCGCCTGCAGAATCCCTTCATCAATCGCCTGGCGGGCTTCCTTGATCGCGTCGTAGCCGGCGATCAGGATATCGCTGCGCCCTGCCTCACCCACTGCCTTGATGATGCCGAGTGCCATCATGTCATTGGCCGCGAACACCAGCTGTACATCCGGATAGGTTGCCAGCCACTGTTGCATCAGGTGGTAACCTTCGTCGATCTTCCAGTTGGCGCTCTCACTGGCCACCAGTTCGATGTGGGGGTTTTCGCGAAACGCCTGCATGGCCCCCTGCATCCGCATGTCGGCGTTCTTGGCGGTGCGGATGCCTTCCATCAGGAGTGCCTTGGCGGGACTGGTGATCTGGTCGGCAATGTATTTGGCGCTCCGGTAGGCGGCCAGGCGATTATCCACGCTGATGAAGGGGACATCCTGTAGATCGCTTTTTCGGGAGAAGTCGGGGTCGAGCTGGTTATCGATGTTGATAACGGTGATCCCCATCTCCTGCGCCTTTTTCAACACCGGGATCAGCTCTATGGAGTCGCCCGGCGCAATCACAATGGCATCGACCTGGTCCCGTATCAGGCTCTCAATAATACCGATCTGTTGCAGAATCGAGGTCTCCTGGGCGGCAGTTTTGACCACCAGGTGAATGGCAAACTCCTGTTCCGCTTTCCGGGCACCCTTCTCCATTTCGACAAAGAACGGATTGGTGAGGGTTTTCATCACCAGGGCGATAGTCAATGTCTTCTGTTCGGTGGCCGAGAGCTCATTGTCCCGTTGGTCGGACGTTGAATCGGGACTACAGGCGGTCATCAGGAGTGCCATGATGCCAAACAGCAGCGTCCCCAGGGCACGTCTGTATACCGGACAATCTCTCATGTTGCTCCCTGGTGAGTCGACGCATCACACCTGATGCGATTAAATCCGTACAGCGCTGTTTGGATAATCAGTCCGGCGATCCTACACGACAATGGGGGAATAACCCACATTGACCCGATAGATGGAACGATTTCCCAAGCCGGTGTGGGGCTATACAGGTAACAGGCGGCCCGGACAGTAAAAGCGTGGTTCCTGAATTACCATTATAGATATAATCCCGTTTTCTGCTTCTTAACCTTGGAGAACAATCGGTATGAGCCTTCCATCGGCCAGACTTTTTTATGCTTCGGGTAGCCGTGCTCCGGGGTTACCGTTCGGACCGACAGAGGGGGAGGGTTGCGATGCCTGAACTGCGTGATGCCAGTGCCGATGACTTCGCCGTTATTCTTGAACTGAACGACGCTGAAGTGCAGCAGACCAGTCCCATGGATCTGGAGCGGTTGGAGTTTCTGCACCGTCTCTCCAGCTTCCACCAGGTGGCGCTGGTCGACGGTCGGGTGGCCGGTTTCCTGCTCGCCATGCGTGAGGGCGCCGCCTATCCGAATGACAATTACGACTGGTTCCGTTCCCGCTACCGGCAGTTCATCTACATCGACCGTATCGTGGTGGGGGCTGAATTCGCCGGCCAGCGGGTTGGCAGCACACTGTATCAGGCGCTGTTCGCCCGGGCCCGGACCGAGGGCATCTCCATGATCACCTGTGAGTATAACCTGGAACCCCCCAATCCCGCGTCGGCTGCCTTCCACGCCCGGTTCGGTTTCACGGAAGTGGGTCGGCAGCAGGTGGCGGGCGGGAGCAAGCTGGTCTCCCTGCAACGGCTGGAGCTGGCAGGGTAGGGAGAAACATCCCCACAGCCAGGCCCGGCGCGGGACTACTCCCAGCGGAAACTGCGTGCGCCGATAGCCATGAACAGGGCGCTCATGGTTAACAGGATCAGCAGGTGGGGGTAGATCTCCGCCAGCCCGGCGCCATCGATCATGATGGCCCGGGCCGCGTCGATCATGTGGGTCAGGGGAAAGATCTGGGCAGCCTGCTGAATAATCGCCGGTGAGCCCTCCAGGGAGAACCAGACCCCGGACAGCATCATCATGGGCCAGCTGATCATGTTCAGCAGGCCGTTGGCGGTCTCCTCGTTGGAGAGGCGGGCCGCCACCGTCAGGCTCAGGCAGATCATGCTGAAGGTGCCGAGCACCAGCACCAGCAGCAGGTCGAGATAGGAGCCGTACATGCGAAAACCCACCAGCAGATTGGTGCCTACATAGACCAGGCTGGTGACGCCGACGATCAGCCAGAGCCGCGACATCACCTGGGCAGCGAGAAACTCCAGTGCGGTCAGCGGTGTCGCCTTGAGCCGTTTCAACACCCCGTTCTTGCGATAGCGCACGATCACATAGCCGACCCCGAACAGGGAGCTGAACATGACATTCATGCCCAGCACGCCGGGGATCAGCCAGTCCACGTAACGGATCGGCTCCCCACTCACCGTCTGTTTGGTAAACCGGTTTGCAGCGCCGTTCAACAGCTGTTCCAGCAGGTAGCCGTTGGCCGACTGGTCATTGATCCAGTAACGACCGCTGCTGTCCAGCAGCATGTCCAGCTGGTGACGTTCCACCTTGGTAATGGCGGCGGGGATATCGGTCACCGGGATGAACCGGATATGTTTCAGCGCCAGGAACCGATCCATGCCGGGGGCCTGCGCCTGTTGCTGGTATAGCCCGACCTTGAACAGGGTCTCGCCGCCGGTGGTGAAGGCGAAGGCGAAACCGAACACGATCAGTACCGGCAGCACAATGTTCCAGGTGAGGGCGCTGCGATCACGGATAAACTCCAGGTTACGGGCGGAAAATACAGCCAGAAAGCGGCGTAATCCCATGCTTCAGCTCCTCAGTGCGCGGCCGGTCAGTTCGAGAAACAGATCCTCCAGGGTGCGGGAGCGGATCTGCAGGTGGGTCAGGGGTACCTGTTGGGCCATCAGCTGCCTGATGGTCAGGTTGATATCGTCACTCAGGATCTCCACCTGCCCGTTGGCGCGGCGCAGATTCAGCTGCGGATCCAGGTCGAGTGACGCCGGGACATCCTGGGCCGGCAGGCAGATCACCGAGTGGTCAAAGTGCTTCTTCAGCAACGCCCGGGGGGAACCCTGGGCGATGATCCGGCCGTGGTCCATGATGGCGATCTCGTCGCACAGCTCGTAGGCCTCCTCCATGTAGTGGGTGGTGAGCACCAGGGTTTTCTGCTCCTGCTTGATATCATTCACCAGCTGCCAGAAGTTGCGCCGTGCCTGGGGATCCAGACCGGTGGTGGGTTCGTCCAGGAATACGATCTGGGGGTCATTCACCAGGGCGATGGCCAGCAGCAGACGCTGGCGCTGGCCACCGGAGAGACGCCGCACATCCCGGTCGAGAAACTCCGCCAGTGCACAGCGTTCGATCAGTTCATCCAGTGGACGGGTGTGGGTGTAGAGACGGCTGAACAGCTCCAGGGTTTCGCCGACCCGGATAAACTCCTGCAGCGAGGTCTCCTGGAACATGATGCCCGCTTCCTGCCGGAAGGTGGCACCGGTCGGCTCGCCCTTGTAGCGGATGCTGCCACTGGTGGGTTGGATGATCCCCTCCAGCATCTCCACCGTGGTGGTCTTGCCGGCCCCGTTGGGACCCAGCAGGCCGAAGCAGCTGCCGCGCTGGATGGCGAAGCTGACCCCGTTCACCGCCTGGACTTGGTGGAAATGCTTTACCAGGTTATCGACTTCAAGCAGCTTGTTCATGGGATGTCTCGGCACTCGGGACGGCTATTGTATGCTATCCGGATCTGGTCTGAAGCGGCTTTTGGCTGTCGCGATAGATCACGTCCCGGCGTATCAGCAGTTTCTCGCACTCCACCGCCAGCAGGGTCAGGGAGGCGATGGCGAAACAGATCAGCAGATCCGCCAGCGGCAGGGGGGCGGTATTGAACAGGGCATTCAGGGACGGGAGATAGATCACCGCCAGTTGCAGCACCACTGTCAGCATCACTGCCCCCAGCATGGCCGGATTGCTGAACAGCCCCTGGCTGAAGATTGACCGCTGGTCACTGCGTACCGCCATGGCGTGGAACAGCTGGGAAAAGGTCAGCACCGTCAGCACAATAGTCTGCCAGTTGGGGTCATCCTGTCCGATCGCCCAGGCCATGGAACCGATGGAGGTGGCACCGATGAACAGTCCCACCCAGAGGATATGCTGCCACATGCCGTGGGCGAAAATGCTCTCCTCCGGCGGTCGGGGTGGACGCTGCATGCTGCCCGGCTCCTCCGGCTCCAGGGTAAAGGCCAGGCCCGGCAGTCCGTCGGTCACCAGGTTGATCCAGAGAATATGGATCGGCAGCAGCGGCACCGGCAGGCCCAGGAAGGGGGCGAGAAACAGGGTCCAGATCTCGCCCGAGTTGGAGGTCATGGTGTATTTGATGAACTTGCGGATGTTGTCAAAGATGCGCCGCCCTTCCCGGACCGCTTTGACAATGGTGGCGAAGTTGTCATCCAGCAGCACCATGTCGGCGGCCTGGCGCGCCACATCGGTGCCGTTGTCGCCCATGGCCACACCGATGCCGGCCTGTTTCAGTGCCGGGGCGTCGTTGACCCCGTCACCGGTCATGGCGACAAACTCACCCTGTTGCTGCAACGCCTGCACGATGCGGATCTTCTGCTCCGGGGAGACCCGGGCATAGACCCTCACCTCCCTGACCTGCTGCTGGAATTCATCCTCTGACAGTTGATCGAGCTGCTGACCGGTCAGCACCCGGGCCTGCTCCTGCACAATACCCAGTCTGACCGCGATCGCTTTTGCCGTACCGGGGTGATCACCGGTAATCATCACCGGGGTGATCCCGGCCCGGCGACATTCGTCCACGGCAGCCCTGGCTTCGGCACGGGGCGGGTCGATCAGGGCGACCAGTCCCAGCAGGGTCAGGTGCTGATCCGCATCGTCCAGACTCTCCTCCGGTTCGGTGAAACGGCGTTGTGCCACGGCGATAACCCGGTATCCCTGGTTGGCCAGGGCCTCCGCCTGATCCAGCCAATCCCGGTTATGCAGTGCTTCAGGCCCCTCTGCCCCCCACTGGTGATGACAGCGGGCCACCACCACCTCGGGGGCCCCTTTCACATAGGCGATGCTCCCGGTTCCGTCGGGGTGCAGGGTCAGCATCAGCTTGCGTTTACTGTCGAACGGGATTTCTCCCCGTCGCGGCGCCTGCTGTTCCAGCGTCTGCTTCTGGAATCCGGCCGCTTCAGCCGCCTGGTACAGGGCCAGTTCGGTGGGCTCGCCCTGCGCTTGCTGCTGCTGTCGGGTGACGTCATTACAGAGTGCCAGCGCCTTGCCCATCTGGTGTGCGGCGGGTAGCGCCAGCGCCTCGGTCAGGGTGGAAAAGGGGCTGCCGGCAATCACAAAACGCTCCGCTGTCATGCGGTTTTGTGTCAGGGTGCCGGTCTTGTCGGAGCAGATGTAGGTCACTGAGCCGAGGGTTTCCACCGCCGGCAGGTTGCGCACCAGGCTGTTGTGCCGGCTCAGCCGCCGTGCCCCCATGGCCAGAGAGATGGTGATCACCGCCGGCAATGCCTCCGGGATGGCCGCCACCGCCAGGCTGATGGCGGTCAGCAGCATCAGCATCACCGGTTCTCCCTTGAACAGCCCGGTAATAAAAATCAGTGCACAGATCGCCAGGATGGCCAGGGCCAGGCGTCGGCCGAAACGGGCCATGCGGATCTGCAGAGGCGTCTGTACCGGTTTCTGCTCGCTCAGCAGCCTGGCGATCTGGCCGATCTCGCTCTGCATGCCGATGGCGGTCACCACCCCTTCGCCCCGTCCCCGGGTGATGTGGCTGCCGCGAAACACCATGTTGTGCCGGTCCCCGGGTGGCAGGTTGGGGGTGGTGATCACGTCGCTATGCTTCTGGGCGGCCTGGGACTCACCGGTCAGCATGGATTCGTCGCTCTCCAGCCCCGCCGCTTGCAACAGGCGCATGTCTGCCGCCACCAGGTTACCCGCCTCCAGCGAAACGATATCACCGGGTACCAGGTCGGGTGCCGGGACCGACTGCCGCTCTCCGTTTCGGCGTACCGACACCTGGGGGATATCCATGGCCCGCAGGGCGGCTACCGCCTGCTCGGCACGATACTCCTGCACGGCACCGATCAGGCCATTGAGTGTCAGGATCACCAGTATGGCAATGCTGTCCTCCACTTCACCGATAATGCCGGAGACGATCGCGGCGGCGATCAGCACCAGGATCATGAAATCGGTAAACTGGTGCAGCAGCAGGAAAATCGGCGATTTGCGTTTTCCTTCACTGAGCAGGTTGGCGCCGTACTCTGTCCGCCGCTCCGCCACCTGCTGATCGGTGAGCCCCTGTTGCCGGTCAGAACCGAGGCGTGCCACAACCGCCTCCGCTGTCTCCTGGTAGCAGGCAGCGGCGCGATGTTGTGGTGTGTTCATATGATTATCCGACCAGCAGTATCAGGGCAACGGTGGCCAGGGCGATGGTGCTGGTCTTGAGACCGCTCAACAGCCAGTGGGTACCGCCGATATTGCCCAGGAATGCACCGAGGCCGAAGATACAGGCGAATGCACAGAGGATGGAGGCGAGCAGGGGATCCATAGCCAGATCGATGCCGCCGCGGGCCAAACCCAGGGGCAGAATGATGAGCAGGGACATCAGCAAGGGGGCCGCGCCATTGACCAGGGCGATGATCAGTGGCATGCCCCGCGCCGCGCTGGCGTGGGCGCTGTCGGACAGGTCATGGACCATGGCCTGTTCCAGATCCGCCAGTGCCTTGCGGCGTTCTGCGCTCTCACTCAGGTAGGCGCTGGAGAGGCCGCTGATACCGAGAGCGATGGCGGCACCCAGGCAGGCGCTGATGACCAGACTGAGTACCGCATCGCCACTCAGATAGAAGCCGGTTATCAGCCCCAGCATGGTGAGGGCGCCATCGAAACCGTTGACCACGAAGTAGCGGCGAATAATCCCCTGGGACTTGGTCAGGTGCAGCCAGAGTGTCAGTTTGTCGAAAAACATCGTGGGTTCAATTCCCTATTGGCCTCAATCGCGGTCCGCTGCGTTGTGTTCCACCTCCACCACATCGATACTGTGGATCGAGGCGCCCATCTCGGCGATGGCGGCCTGGATCTGCTCATAATCGATGCTGTCGCCTTTGATCTCCACCTGCAGGGTTTCGGTGCGGGCGTCGATCTCGGCCACCGTTAAGCGGACCTGGCAGTTCCCGGTGCGGGCCAGCGCCTTGCTGAAGTCGATCACGTCCGGGTGGTGAGGTTTAAGGATATCCAGCAGCAGGCGCTTGATATGCGTCATGTGATTGTCCCCTGGGGTTGTTGGTGATTCTGTCCGGTAACTGGCCGTGGGAGATCCCTGAATGGCAGGTGGCTCCTGATAAAAACCTGTGTCCATTGTACGCTATTTGTATCGGGTTAGGGATGATCCGCCGGATGTCTCAGCCGCTACTAATGGTGCATATGGATGACTGGCTGAACAGTCGGCTGGCTGAGTGATCCGGTCACACTGCCGGTCTTGCCCGGTCAATCCGCAGCCCGGATACGCCGGCAGGAACATCGCGCTTATGGGAGGTCGATTGGGGGTCGGCGGTGTGGCGGAGGCCAATTCGGTTATATTTCAACCTGAGGGATGGTATTTTTTAATCCATCCCAGCAGGGCCAGATAACCGGGAGAGCAGCATGCTGATTGGCGTACCGAAAGAGATTAAAAACAATGAATACCGGGTGGGACTGACCCCGGCCAGTGCCGGCGAACTGATCCGCCATGGCCACCAGGTGATGGTGGAGAGCCAGGCGGGGGCGGGCATCGGCATGGATGATGCCGCCTACCGGATGGTCGGTGCGGAGATCCTGGACGATCCCCGGCAGATCTTCGAGCGGGCCGAGCTGGTGATCAAGGTGAAAGAGCCGCAACCGGCGGAGTGCCGCCAGCTGCGGGAGGGGCAGTTGCTGTTCACTTACCTGCACCTGGCCCCCGATCCGCAGCAGACCGAACTGCTGGTCAGCTCCGGGGTGACCGCCATTGCCTACGAGACAGTCACTAACCGGCGCGGCGGGCTGCCGCTGCTGGAGCCGATGTCGGAGGTGGCGGGGCGTATGTCGATCCAGGCAGGTGCCATGTGCCTGGAGAAATCCCACGGTGGTGCCGGGCTGCTGCTGGGGGGCGTGACCGGAGTGGCATCGGCCAACGTGGTGGTGATCGGCGGTGGCGTGGTGGGTACCAATGCCATCCGCATGGCGATGGGCCTGGAGGCCCGGGTGACGGTGCTGGATCGCTCCCTGGAGCGTCTGGCGGAACTGGATATGCAGTTCGGCGGCCGGCTCAATACCATCTACCCAACCCGGGAGGCGCTGGAGGCGTACGTGCTGGATGCCGACCTGGTGATCGGTGCGGTACTGGTGCCGGGGGCGGCGACGCCCAAGCTGGTGACCCGTGACATGCTGGGGCGTATGCGACCCGGCTCGGTGCTGGTGGATGTGGCGATTGACCAGGGCGGCTGTTTTGAGACCTCCCGTCCCACCACCCATGCGGACCCGACCTACATCGTGGATAATGTTGTGCACTACTGCGTGGCCAATATGCCCGGTGCGGTGGCCCGCACCTCCACCTTTGCGTTGAATAACGCCACCCTGCCTTTTGCACTGGCCCTGGCGGACAAGGGCTTTCCCCAGGCGCTGGCGGATAATCCCGGTCTGCTGGACGGGCTCAACGTGCACCGGGGTCGCATCACCCATGAGGCGGTGGCTACGTCGCTCGGTTACGACTACCTGCCGGCCCGGGAGGCGCTGGCGCTCTGAGTGGTGGAGCAACCGGGGGACAAGGGGTCAGCCGAGGGTGACCGATTTACGGAACCGGGACAGGGCCACCAGAAAAAACACCACCCCCATCGCCAGCAGGGCAAAGAACTGGGGCCAGACCGCTGTCCAGCCGGCTCCCCGGTAGAGAATCGCCTGGGCGAACTGAACGAAGTGGGTGGTGGGTGCCAGCTGCATAATATCCTGTACCAGGACGGGCATGCTCTCCCGGGGTGTAATACCCCCTGACAACAACTCCAGGGGCAGGAGGATCAGGATCATCAGCAGTCCCAACTGCGGCATGGAGCGGGCCACTGTGCCGAGGAATATGCCCAGTGAGGTGGTGGCGAACAGATGTACCGAGACGCCAAACAGGAACAGCGCGATGGAGCCCTGGATCGGCACCTGGAGCAGACCCTGGATCACCAGCAGCAGAGAGAGGGCGGTGGCAGACAGGATGATCGCGCCATTGGCCCAGATCTTGGCACAGACAATCTGCAGTGGCGTGATCGGCATCACCAGCAGATGCTCCAGGGTGCCGTGTTCCCGTTCCCGGATCACCGCAGCGCCGGTCAGGATGATCGAGATCATGGTGATCACATTCATCAGCTCCATGACACTGCCGAACCAGGCGCTGGTCAGGTTTGGATTGAACTTGATATGGGTGGTGAGGGCGATGGGGTACTGGTACTCGGCCCGGTAACCCTGGAGCGCTTCGCTGATCTCGCCGCTGATGATGTACTGGATATAGTTGTCACCGATAAAGGCCTGGCCCATACGGGTAGCGTCGATATTGACCTGGATATCGGGTTGCTTACCGGCCAGCAGATCGCGCTGGAAGCGATGTGGTATGTAGATGACAAAGGTGTATTTTCCGTTGTCCATCATCCGGTCCACATCCTGCGTTGAGATCAGGTCCGGGGTCTTGAAGTAGGGGCCGTAGAAGGCCTGGATGATGCGCTTTGAGATGATCGACTGATCCTCATCCACCACCGCGATAGGGGCGTTGTGCAGCTCCATGGAGGTGCTGGATGAGACGCTGTAGATCATACCGCTGAAGGCGAACAGGACAAAAATCAGCAGCACCTTGTCATGCAACAGGCTGCGCAGCTCCTTGATGCCCAGTTGAAAAATATTGCCGCCGAAACCCATCTTACCGGTCCTGTTTGCGCAGAAAGAGCACACTGGCGATGGTCAGTACCGGAATAAAGGCGGCCAGTGGCAGAAAATGTTGTGACAGGCTGGGAAAACCGAGCGCCTTGGTGAAGGCGCCGCGACTCGCCTCCAGGAAGTAGGTGGTCGGGAACAGCCGGCCGATGATCGCCCCCGCACCCTCCATGGAGCTGACCGGGTGGGTCAGTCCGCAGAAGTTGATGGCAATCATCAGGGTCAGCACCGAGGTGCCGGCCAGTGCCGCGACCTGGGTCCGGGTGAACGCAGACATCAGCAGCCCGAGACCGGTGGTGGCGGTCACATACAGCAGTGCCGCCAGGCTGAGGGCTGTCAGGCTCCCTTTCAGGGGTACCCCCAGCACGAATACTGCCAGAGCGACCAGGCCGATAAAGCTGATCATGCTGCCCAGGATGTAGGGTAGCTGCTTGCCGATCAGAAACTCCAGCCGGGTCACTGGCGTCACGTAGAGGTTGGTGATCGAGCCCAGCTCTTTTTCACGTACCACACCCAGGGCCATCAGGATGGCCGGGATGAACACCAGCAACAGGGGGATCACCGCCGGCACCATGGCATCCAGGCTTTTGAAATCCTGGTTGTATCGATAGCGGGATTTGATATCCACCGGTACCACGGTGGGGATGATGCCGTAGGTGCGCAGTGACAGGTCGGTCAGGTAGGCCAGGTGGGTGCCCTGTATGTAGCCGTAGATGGTTTCCGCCCGAAACGGCATGGCACCATCGATCCATACCGCCACCTCCGGTTGTCGGCTGCGCTTCAACTGCCGTCCGAAGCCCGGCGGAATCTCGATGGCCAGGCTCAATTCACCCCGGGCCATGCGCTGCTCCAGCTCTTCGGTACTGTGGATATCCGGGCGCTGGATGAAGTAGCGGGAGCCGGCAATGTTCTGAATGTAGTCCCGGCTCTGCGGGGTCTGGTCCCGGTCCAGCACGGCGAAGCGCAGATCCTCCACATCCAGGGTGATACCGTAGCCGAGGATGAACATCAGGATCACCGAGCCGAGCAGGGCGAAGGTGAGCCGGATCGGGTCACGCAGCAGCTCCAGGGTTTCCCGGTAGGCATAGGCGAACAGGCGTTGCAGACTGAACCGGCTGGGTGGTTGCTGCGACCGCCGCTCCTCCGATGGCGCTGTGGTCGCCGGCGCGGTGCTCTCCGTCAGCGGTGTTGCGGTGGCCTCCTCCAGGTAGCCGATGAATGCCTGCTCCAGGTTGTCCACACCCCGTGCCCGGCAGAGTCCTTCCGGGGTGTCGCTGGCCAGCACCCGGCCGGCATGCATCAGGGAGATGCGGTCGCAACGGGTCGCCTCATCCATAAAATGGGTGGAGATGAAAATGGTCACCGATTCCTTGCGGGACAACTCCACCAGCAGTTGCCAGAAATTGTCCCGGGCCACCGGGTCAACACCGGATGTGGGTTCGTCCAGGATCAGCATCTCCGGGCTGTGCACCACCGCAACCGCCAGTGACAGACGCTGGCGGATACCCAGTGGCAGGTCGCCCGGCAGGTTGTGGCGGTAGTGCTCCAGCTTGAAGCGTTGGGTCAGTTCATCGACGCGTGCCCCGATATCCTTTTCCGGCAGATGGAACAGTCGGGCGTGCAACTCCAGGTTCTGCTGTACAGTCAGCTCGTTGTAGAGAGAGAACGCCTGGGACATGTAGCCGACCCGGTTACGGGTCGCCATGTCGTGGGTGTCCACCTTGTGGCCGAACAGCTTGCCTTCGCCTTCGCTGGGGGGCAGCAGGCCGGTGAGCATCTTCATGGTGGTGGTCTTGCCGCAGCCGTTGGAGCCGAGGAAGCCGAAAATCTCGCCCCGTTCGATCTCCAGGCTGACATGATCCACGGCGGTGAAATCACCAAACCGCTTGGTCAGGCCGCTGGCGCTGATGGCCGGTTCGCCAGCAACCGCTTGCCGGGGTGGCACCACCAGGCGTTGATGATGATGCCGCTTCTGCTCCGGCAGCAGGGCGATAAAGACATCGTTCAGGGTCTCCTGTCCGGTGCGCTGTTTCAACTCCATCGGTGCACCGCTGCCGAGTACCTGACCCTCATCCATGGCTACCAGCCAGTCAAACTGCTCCGCCTCCTCCATGTAGGCAGTAGCCACCAGCACGCTCATGTTGCGCTGACGTTGGCGAATCCGGTCGATCAGTTCCCAGAACTGACGCCGGGAGAGGGGGTCGACGCCGGTGGTGGGTTCGTCCAGGATCAGCAGCTCGGGATCATGGATCAGGGCGCAACAGAGACCCAGTTTCTGTTTCATGCCACCGGACAGCTTGGCCGCCGGGCGATCGGCAAAAGGGGTCAGTCCGGTGCTCTGCAGCAGGTCGTGAATACGCTGGCGCCGCTCCTGGCGGTCCTGTCCGAACAGCCGGCCGAAGAAGTCCACATTCTCATACACCGACAGGGTGGGGTAGAGGTTCTTGCCAAGACCCTGGGGCATATAGGCGATGCGGGGGGAAACGACGGCACGGAAATGGCTGTCGCTCATCTCTCCGTCCAGCACCTTCAACTGGCCCTGCTGTAGCGAGCGGGCCCCGGCGATCAGCGCCAGCAGGGTCGACTTGCCGACCCCGTCCGGGCCGATCAGGCCCACCATCTGACCGGCGGGCAGGGTCAGGTCGATCTGACTCAATACCTGGTTGCTACCGTAGCGGTGGGTCAACCCGGAGATGCTGACAACGTTGGCGGACTGAACGGTCATGTTCAGGGCAGCCTGACCTGCAGTTCAGCTGGCCACTCGGCGTCTGACTTCAGCAGCACGTAGGCCATGCCCGGCAGGCCGGTTTTCACCTTCTCCACATGCTGCTTCAACAGCTTGGAATCGATTTTCACCTTGACCCGGAACATCAGCTTCTCCCGTTCTGAACGGGTCTCCACCGCTTTGGGCGTGAACTGTGCCCGGGGCGCCACAAAAGAGATCCTGGCCGGGATAGTGTACTGGGGGATGGCATCCAGAATAATGCGCGCTTCCGATCCCACGTCCAGGTTGCCCACCTCGGCGGTGGGCAGGAAGATGGTCATGTAGACATCGGTCAGATCCAGCACCGACAACACCTTGCCCCCCGCCGCCAGCACTTCGCCCGGTTCGGCCAGTCGGTAGAGCACCCGGCCACTGATCGGGGTGGTCAGTTGACTGTCGGCGATATTGCCCTGCAGCCGTTCAATCCGCGCCTCCGCCGCCTCGATACCCGCTTCCGCCTGTACCACCTGGATCTTGGCTGCCTTCAGGGCGGCCTGGGCGGAACGCAGAGCCGTGCGCTGCTGGTCCACCGTCTCCTGTGAGACATGGCCCTGGTCAATCAGCTTCAGTGAACGGTTCAGTTCAGCCTGGGCGAAGCTGAGTTCCGACTCCCGCTGCAACACGATGGCCGCGGCGTATTCCCGTGATTCCCGTGCTTCGCGCAAGCCCGCCTCGGCTTCACGCAGTTGCGCCTGCAGGTCGACCGTGTCCATGGTGGCCAGCACCTGGCCCGCTTCCACCATGTCACCCTCCTGTACCAGTACGGTCTCGACCCGGCCGGCATACTTGGTGGCGATATCGTACTCGGTCGCTTCGATGCGGCCATTGCCGGATGCGACGTTGTCCGGCAGTTGGGAGGCGTACTTGGTGGTCCAGAGATACCAGCCCGCCCCGCCGGCCAGGGCAACGACGATGAGTATGATAAGGATCTTGTTTAAGGCTGTGTCTCGCATGGCGGGAAGCTCCGGACCTGATTCGAACAGATTGGAAGATGTGTCCTGATGTTTGCTGGTTGCGTAACCGGGAGAGTCGGTTGTTTGTCTCTTTCGGATACAGTGATTATACCGTTGTGGGCCGGTCAATCAGTTGATCCAGCGCACCCTTAGCGTGCTATCGCCCATGGCGCAGGGTGGGCATCTCGTCCGTGCCCACCCTGCCATGAGGCAATTCTACTCCCTACCGGATGTGTACATATTCGCCCGGGGCGTCGCACAGGGCCGGATAGTGGGCGTTGCCCATGGCGGGAGGTGCGGTCATATCCGATGAATAACCGGCCAGCCAGTTCTGCCAGGCGGGCCACCAGGAGCCCTCGCTGACCGGCGTGGTCTGCTGCCAGATATCGGGGTTGATGTAGCACTCGCGCTCCCGGTGGGTCCGCATCTGGTAGCGCCTGCGGGGGTGACCCGGTTCGCTGACGATGCCCGCGTTGTGTCCGCCGCTGGTGAGCAGGAAAGTGATCTCGTCGGTATCCGCCAACAGGTGGATCTTGTAGACCGATTTCCAGGGAGCGACGTGATCCTTCAGTGTGCTGACCACAAACATCGGCGCACGGATGTCATTGATCACCACCGGGTGACCCTCCACCTGGTAGCGACCGCTGGCCAGGTCGTTGTTCAGGAACAACTGGCGCAGGTACTCCGAGTGCATCCGGTAGGGCATGCGGGTCAGGTCGGCGTTCCAGGCCATCAGGCTGTTCATGGGCTGGCGTTCCCCCAGCAGGTAGGCGTGAATCATGTGCGACCAGATCAGGTCGTTGGAGCGCAGGATCTGGAAGGCCCCCGCCATCTGGTAGCCATCCAGGTAGCCCTGTTTCCACATCATGCTCTCCAGGTAGTCCACCTCACTCTCGCCGATGAACAGCAGCAGTTCACCCGCTTCGGAGAAGTCCACCTGGGTGGCCAGGGTGGTCAGGGAGGCGAGACGCCCATCCCCATCCCGGGCCATGGCGGCCGCCGCGATGGACAACAGGGTGCCGCCGAGACAGTAGCCTACCGCATGTATTTTCTGTCCCGGTACAATGCTGGAGATAGCGTCCAGCGCCGCCATCGGTCCCAGTTTGCGGTAATCTTCCATGCCCAGATCCCGGTCTTCCGAGTCCGGATTGCGCCAGGAGATCATGAACACCGTATGGCCCTGGTCCACCAGGTACCGGACCAGGGAGTTGTGCGGTTCCAGGTCCAGTATGTAGTACTTCATGATCCAGGCCGGCATGATCAGCACCGGCTCGGCATACACCTGTTCGGTGGTGGGGCTGTACTGAATCAGCTCGATCAGGCGGTTGCGGTAGACCACTTTGCCGGGAGTGATGGCGATATTCCCGCCTGGCTGGTAGGCCTCGGTGCCAACCGGTGGCAGGCCGGTGGCCATCCGTTGCAGATCTTCCTGCAGATTCTGCCAGCCCCTGACCAGGTTCATACCGCCGCTGGCCAGGGTCGCCTGGCTGATCTCGGGGTTGAGCCAGGGGATGTTGGAGGGGGAGCAGTGATCCAGCAGCTGGCGGGTGATGAATGAGACCACCCGCTCACTGCCGGGTGACAGGCCATCAATGCCGGTGGTGGCGTTGTGCCACCACTGCTGGTTGAGCAGGAAATACTGGTAGTAGAGGTTGTAGGGCCAGCTTTGCCAGGCGCTGTCGGTGAAGCGCCGGTCCTGGGGCAGTGGTTCGATGGTGGGGGGCGTATCGGGATCGATCGCCGCCTGGGTGGCGTAACGGACAAACCGGGTCAGTTTTCGCAGGCCCTTGTCGGTCAGCTCCAGCTGTTTACCCGGTGACAGGGCCAGATGGGCCAGCCAGTCGAAATAGACCCGGGCCAGGCCGGCCGGGGTGATGCCCGCGGTCATACGGGCCAGGTTGCCTTTGAACGCCTTGTCCAGGGTCACCGCCAATTCATGGATAGTGGCCGGGTCGATGGCGGGTTGATCCCGGTCAGGCGCCGCTTGGGCTGCGCTGGCCAGGGGGGTGGGAGTGTCGGGCTCTGTTGTCATGACGGTTTCCTTATTGATCCGTGGCCGACCACAGGCAAGCAGGTTGCCGGGCCGGGACAGAAAACAGATTTGAATAGATCGGGTGTTGATCCGGTGCTGCGTGATTACCCGGGTGTGGCGGACGCATGTCCCGGAATGGTTGGCACGGCCCTGATTATATACCGCTGTCCCAGCATCGGGCGCTCCGAACACGATTGAATGAGCCTGCCCTGATCTGTCTCAATGGAAGGCTATACCAATAACCTGACCGATCCCGGTCGGGTGTACCGGTACGTTCCACAACACCCGCTGGATTTAATGTGGGGTTGAGCAAATCCCGGTTCAATAGACTACATTTGATAATTACGGTAGCGATCTGGTACGGATCTTTTTTTCCGGGTATGGATGATCTGCAGGGAAACCGATAGATGAGCGAAAGCAACAGTATCAAGTCTTCCATGTTTGATTCACTTTTCGATATCTTTGAGGAGATCTGCGAAGGCGCCATTTCGGTGGACGAGAAGGCGCGCATCGTCTGGATCAACTCAAAATATATGGACCTGCTGGGTATCAGGGACGAGGATGAGGTGCTGGGCAGGGATGTGGCGTCGGTGATCCCGGAGAGCCTGCTGGCCCATGTGATCGAGACCGGGCGGCCCATTCTGCTGGACATCATGCGCTTCGACAGTCGCCACTTCGTGGTCAGCCGCCTGCCACTGCACGATGAGGAGGGTGCGGTCATCGGCGCAGTGGGCTTTGTGCTCTACAACAGTCTGGATTACCTGAAACCGCTCATCTCCAAGTTTGAAATGCTGCAACAGCGCCTCACCAGTGCCGAAGCCAAACTGGCGGCGGCGCGCCACGCCCGCTACAGCATCGCCAACATTATCGGCCGCAGCCAGCAGATCAATGATTTGAAGGAGCAGGCCCGGGCGATTGCCCGGCACAGCAGTCCGGTGCTGATCCTGGGTGAGACCGGCACCGGCAAGGAGCTGCTGGCCCAGTCGATCCACTCCGCATCGGTACGTCGCGAAGCGCCGTTTGTGGCGGTTAATGTGGCGGCCATCCCCGACAGCCTGCTGGAGGCGGAGTTCTTCGGCGTCAGTCCCGGCGCCTATACCGGTGCCGATAAACGGGCCAGCAAGGGGAAGTTCGCCCTGGCTGATGGCGGTACGTTGCTGCTGGATGAGATCGGCGACATGCCGCTGCAGTTGCAGGCCAAGCTGTTGCGTGTGCTGGAGGAGCAGGAGTTCGAGCCGGTCGGTTCCAACACGGTGCAGCGGGTGGACGTGCGCATAATCGCCGCCACCTCCCGGGATCTGAAAGCGAAAGTGCGGGAGGGCAGTTTCCGCCGCGATCTCTACTACCGGCTGAATGTGCTGCCGGTGGCGGTACCGCCGCTGCGGGAGCGGCTCGATGACATCAAGCCGTTGAGCGAATATTTTCTTGAGACCATCGCCTCGCGCAGTGGTGAGGCCCTCAAGGTGATCGACCGTGACGGCCTGGCGCTGCTGGAATCGTTCAGCTGGCCCGGTAATGTGCGGGAACTGAAGAACACCCTGGAGCGGGCCTGCCTGATGTGCAACAGCCCCAGCCTTACCGCCGATACCATCCGACCCTTTATGCCCGCCACGCTCGATTTTCCCGATAGCCCGATTACCACCGATGCCGGGCTGTCTCTGCCGGCGCGTATCGCCAGTGTGGAGCGGCACGCCATCAGCCGGGCGCTGGAGATGACCGGCGGCAAGAAGGCGCCCGCCGCGCGCATGCTGGGGATCTCCCGTTCCCAGCTCTATGACAAGATCCGGGACCATCAACTGTCCGGATAACCGACACTTTCTGTCCTGATTCCAGACGTTTGAATTTAATTCATAAAAATCAATAACTAAGCCTATTACCTGGTAATTCTGTCTGATTCTACGACAGAAGCCTGCCCGGGCCGGTTTTCCGCTGGCTCCATTTAACCTCTTGTAAAGACGAAAAAATCTCCCTGGCTTTCGGTATGGCACAGGGCTTGCTCACCAACAGGGTTAGCGATAAGCGGTCGGCCACCTGGTGGTACGGCTGCAGGAGAGTGAGGAGGAGTGGATGACCCGGATCGGGTTCATCAGGCTTAAGTCAATCGACGGACATGGTTATGTCCGGAGGCTCCTGTCGTGGTTCGCTGCCACTCTCATGCCGGGTTTTGAGGGTGTGTTCCGACTTTCTACCAACAACACCAGTATGGAGATGCGAGATGACGAGAGATTATGCGAAGAGATCCAGCCGTCGGGTGCTGCTGAAGCAGGTGTTTGTGTCCGCCCTCGTGGGGGCCGGTCTGGTACTGACAACGGCTGCGCAGGCGGCTGAAAATGTGCGTTGGAAAGTGCCGGTCGCTTTCGGCACCAACCTGCCCGCCCTGGGGGACAATATCACCTATGTCGCCGACGCCCTGAAGGCGGCCTCGGGTGGTACGGTGCAGTTCAAGGTGTTCGAGCCCGGCAAACTGGTCCCGCCCTTCTCCATCACCGATGCGGTCAAGGACAACAAGGTGCAGGCGGGTTACACCTGGGTCGGCTACGACCAGGGTCGGATACCTTCCTCGCCGCTGTTCGCGGCCCGTCCGTTCGGTATGGAGCCCTGGGAGTACACCGCCTGGTGGTATGAGGGGGGCGGCAAGGCACTGGGGGAAGAGGTGTATGGCGAGCACGGTGTGCATCCGATCCTGTGCGGCATCATCGGGCCGGAGACCGCCGGCTGGTTCCGCAACGAGATCAAGACCCTGGATGATCTGCAGGGGCTGAAGATCCGCTTTGCCGGGCTTGGCGGACGTGTGCTGCAGAAACTGGGGGCCTCGGTCACCATGCTGCCGGGCGGTGAGATCTTCCAGGCGCTGGAGAAGGGGGCCATCGATGCGTCCGAGTTCTCCATGCCGGCGATCGACCAGAAACTGGGCTTCGACCGGGTGGTCAAGTTCAACTACTTCCCCGGCTGGCACCAGACCTACACGGCGTTCCATCTGCTGGTGAACAGGGGCGTCTGGGAGAAGCTGGAGGACTCCAACCGGGCCCTGATCGACATGGCCTGTACCGCCGGGGTGATGCGCAACCTCTCCAAGGGTGAGGCGATCCAGGGCAAGATCATCGACAACTTCAAAGCCAGCGGCGTGACCGCTACCCGGTTGCCCGAGGATCTGCTGCGTGAACTGCAGAAGGTGACCCAGCAGGTGATGCAGGAGGAGTCGGGCAAGGATGCGCTGTTCAAGAAGGTCTATGACTCCCAGGAGGCATTCTCCGAAGGCTACAAGAGCTGGAAGAGCCTGGGCTACCTGCCGCGGGATTTCTGATCGCTTCGCTCACATCTGAGAGGCCAACGTAAACGATGGGTTCATGGGGGTAGATCATGACGGAACCGGGAACAACTCAACAATCCAGTGCGGGCAAACCCGGGGAGCATGATCTCCTGCATGAACTCATCCATCACGTTGAACTGCCCCATACCGCCTTTTCCCGCCGTATTGACAAAATGATCCGGGTGATCGGCGCGTCGATCTCCTGGATCTGGCTGCTGCTGGTGGCGATCATCATCACCAACGTGACCATGCGTTATCTGTTTGGCCAGGGACGTGTCGAGTTCGAGGAGATTCAGTGGCACCTCTACTCGATCGGTTTTCTGCTCGGGCTCTCCTACTGCATGGAGTCGGACGATCATGTGCGGGTGGATGTGCTGTATGAGCGTTTCAGTCTCAGGACCAAGGCGTGGGTGGAGCTGTTCGGTACCCTGTTCCTGCTGCTGCCGTTCCTGATCCTGGTGCTGCGGTTCAGCATCCCTTTCTTTATCTACTCCTGGTCGATCAACGAGGTGTCGGATGCGCCGGGGGGGCTGCCGTGGCGCTGGGCGATCAAGTCGTTCATGGCGATTGGCATGATCCTGTTGCTGGTGGTGAGCCTGTCCCGTCTCTCCCGGGTAACCGCCTACCTGTTCCGCTGGCCGAAGGCGCTCATCACCACCCCTGAGCAGAGGGAGGGTTGACCGATGCCGTTCAATGAAATCCTCTGCATCCTGATGTTCGTCAGTTTTATCGCACTGCTGTTCACCGGTTTTCCGGTGGCCTGGGTGCTCGGTGGCCTGGCCTTTATCTTTACCGTGATCGGTTGGGCCACCGGCCAGTTTACCGATCTCATGACAGACTCTTTCTACTCGATCGACTGGGCCTACACCTCCGCCGTGGTGGATCGGATCTGGGACGTGATGAAGAACTGGGTGCTGGTGGCCCTGCCCATGTTCATCTTCATGGGGTTGATGCTTGACCGGTCGGGTGTGGCCGCCCAGCTGATGGGGAATTTCGTCAAGCTGTTCGGACGTATGCGCGGCGGTTACGCGGTAACTGTTGCCCTGATCGGCATCCTGCTGGCCGCCTCCACCGGTATCATCGGCGCCTCGGTGGTGCTGTTGTCGCTGCTCGGCCTGCCGGTGATGCTGGAGAACAAGTACCGACCCTCCTTTGCCGCCGGCACGGTCTGTTCAGTCGGTACACTGGGTATCCTGATCCCCCCCAGTATCATGTTGGTGCTGATGGCGGACCGGCTCGCCATGTCGGTGGGTGACCTGTTTCTCGGTGCGCTGATCCCCGGGGTGCTGCTGGGCAGTATCTATATCATCTACATGGTGGTGTTTGCGGCCCTGGTGCCGGGGGCGGCACCGGCACCCCGGCAGAGCGAACCGATCACCTGGCGACTGGTGCTGGGTGTGTTCTGGGCGGTACTGCCGCCGGCCGGACTGATCCTGGCGGTGCTGGGCAGTATATTCATGGGGCTGGCGACGCCCACCGAGGCCTCCGGAGTGGGCGCATTCGGTGCCATCATACTGGCGGCGATCAACCGCAAACTGAACCTGCAGGTGTTCCGGGAAGTGTGTCAGCAGACCACCCGGACCACCGCCTTTATCTTTGCCATCTTCCTCGGTGCCACCGCCTTCTCCCTGGTGCTCCGGGGGCTAGGGGGTGACGAGCTGATCGAATCCGCATTGACCTCCCTGCCGTTCGGCCCCACCGGTATCGTCATCACCATCCTGGTGTTCACCTTCCTGCTCGGTTTTTTCCTGGACTGGATCGAGATCACTCTGATCGTGCTGCCCCTGGTGGGCCCGGTGGTGCAGGGCCTGGGCTTCGACCTGGTCTGGTTCACGGTGCTGTTTGCCGTCTGTCTGCAGACCTCGTTCCTGACCCCGCCGGTGGGTTTTGCGCTGTTCTACCTGAAGGGGGTGGCGCCCAAAGAGGTGACCGTGGCCCATATCTACAAAGGGGTGCTGCCGTTCATCGCGCTCCAGCTGTTGGGCCTGGTGCTGGTGTTTGTCTGGGAGGACCTGGTGACCTGGCTGCCGCGCGTCGCCTACGGCAACTGAAGGGCGAATCGCTGTTTACCGGTTCGGCCTGCGCTTATTGAATCGGGCGCGATTCTATCTACTATCTATTGAAAGCAGGGGAACGACCATGTTGGCCTCAATCAAGAAGATTCTCTATGCCACGGATCTGGGCAGCAACTCACCGACGGTGTTCAACTATGCGGTGAGTCTGGCCATCAGCTGCCAGGCGGAGATCCATCTGCTGCACGCCATCGAACCCCTGGGGGCCACCGGCCGTACCCTGATGCGCAGCGCCATGCCGGAAAATCAGCTCGACCAGCTGGAGCGTGAAGGGCTGAAGCGGGTGCATGAGTCGATCCATCAGCGCCTGACCGAGTTTGCCCGGCGGGAACTGGACAGCGGCGATGAAGCGGCCACCCTGGTGAGTCAGATTATTATCGCCGAGGGGCGGCCCGAGACGGTAATTCTGGAACAGGCAAAGAAGATCGGTGCCGACCTGGTGGTGATGGGACCCCACAGCCAGTCCACGCTGGATCGGGTACTGTTGGGATCGGTGGCCCGCAAGGTGACCCACCTCTGTCCCGTCCCGGTACTGCTGGTACCGATCCCGAGAGACGATTGATTCAGGGGGGGGACGATGTCCAAACTGGTGCTCAAAACAGAAGTGGCGGCGTCACCGCCGGTGACCTGGCAGGTGCTGAGCCGATTCATTGCCAATGTCAGCTGGCACCCTTTTGTACGGCAACACTATCTCTGTGACGACGCCAACCAGGTGATTGTCTGTACGCTGCGCAGTCCGCTGCCGGTGGGTGTGTGCACCATAGAGATCGGTATTACCGCCCGGAACCCTGAGGCTGCCACCGTCTCCTGGACCGGCACATTTCCCGCCGCCAATGAGCACGAAATGGCGGCGGTCAGGCAACTGCACCGGACACTGCATGGCCGGGCCAGCCAGTTTGAGGCGCTGTTCAAAGATATAGATCCAGACTGTTAGATCCGGTGGGACAGGGGCACCCGCTATGATACTCTGATCGGGAGGCCGGCGTTATAATCTTGCCGGTTGTTGATTACCATACCTTCTTGATCAGAATTGCAAACAGCCACACGGGGTGTCTACAGTGGTTCAGGATCGGCGTAAAGACCGACGTTTCAAGTCCAGCCATTCCGCCCGTCTCGTGGTTACCGGTACCAACCCGATCGACTGCCAGATCAACAACTACTCCCGGGGCGGGCTCTCCCTCTCCATCGGCAGTGCGGCGTTAAGCGCCATCAGGGCCGCCAGCCAGGCGGACACGCCCGACGATGTACAGGCCGAAGTACTGCTGGGACCGGACACCGACGGTACCGAGTACCGGATACCGGTGCGTATCCGCTTCGCCTCTGAGCAGGGTGTGGGAGCCATCTTTCTGCGCCCGGATGCACGGGTGATTCGCTACCTGTCCCGCACGTCGGTGGTGGAGCGACACGGGCCGGCGGTTAACCGGTCGTTCGAAGTGTTGCATCAGGCAGAGGCGCTGCTGGAGCAGGCCCTGGCCAGCCGCTATGACGACTTTATCAAAATTCTCACCGAAACCTTCCTGGAACTGGAAGACCAGGCGTCTTTTCAGGTGCAGCCGGAGCTCCGTTTCGGGCGACAGGCCATTGAAGCGGATGCAGTGGATCTGCAGCGGCGTCTCCTGGCCCAGATCGCCGGGAA
The DNA here is from genome assembly GCF_001007875.1 of Sedimenticola thiotaurini. Classification (NCBI taxonomy): domain Bacteria; kingdom Pseudomonadati; phylum Pseudomonadota; class Gammaproteobacteria; order Chromatiales; family Sedimenticolaceae; genus Sedimenticola; species Sedimenticola thiotaurini. The sequence continues at coordinate 3,808,378 of NZ_CP011412.1, forward strand.
CTGGCGGCAGCTGGAAACGGTACAGATCGGCGCAGACCCGTCGCAGGCGGAGAGTGAGAACCTGGAGCTGGTGGATCAACAGGAGTTTGATGAATGGGCCGAAGTGGTGGCCATCGCCCGCCGGCTGGAGGGACGCCTGTCCCAAACCCTGTTCATGATCTCCCAGGCTATCGCTTACATGATCAAGGTCCCGGTCAACAATGAGAACAACCCTGTCTCCCCCTATTGCGTGCTTTGGGCGCTCAAGAAGTCACTGGACGGGATGCAACTCGGCACCAAGGTCAGAAATACCGTCTATCAGGTGTTTGCAGAGCGGGTGCTGGCGAACATGGACCCTACCTACCATCAGATCTATGAGCTGTTGGAACAGCACGGATTCACCGCCCGTGAAAAGAGGCCAAAGTCGCAACCACCATCCAGGGAGAAGATGGAGGCCCGGCCATTCCGACCCGGTCCCCGCTCCTTGATCGAAACCTTGTCATCCTGTGCCCAGAGAAAAAAGGCACCCAACGTATCCCCGACCCGTGCCACCACCAGTAACCGGACCGTGCTGCATGCGCTGGATGACATGGTGCAGGGCGATCACCGTAATCTGGCGGACCGGATTGAACAGTCCCTGGGCGGACATGCCGGCGTCGATGGCGGGGTGGAACTATCCGGTGAGAGCCGCCAGATCATCGACGCCACGGAACAGCTGCTGCGCACAGCGCAACAGGATCCGCGCCACAACGCCACCATGCGGCGTATTCTGCGTCAGGTGCAGTTGCCACTGGCCAAGGCAGCCATCAACGATCCCGCAGTCCTGAACGACACCGGGCACCCGGCCCACCAGTTACTGAACGATCTGGATCAGCTGGCCCTGTTCACGCCGACGGATCCAGGGAGTGTGCTGTCCAAGAGCATCAATGAACGGCTTGAGTCGGTGCTGGGGTCACTGGAAGTGGCCGGTGGCAAGGCGGATCTGGATGCGGTTGCCCACCAGGTCGAGGAGCTGCTGGAAGAGCAGAAATCGCGATTCACCCACAACCTGGAACAGGTGCGTGCGGCCAGTGCCCGGGAGCGCCAGACAGTTGCCGCCAGTCGGGAGATCCGGGCATTTCTGGAGCAGGAGTTGCAGGGCTCCATCTCCATCCTGGTGGACCAGCTGCTACAGCTGGGTTGGGCCGGGCTGTTGATCCAGACCGTCTCCGAGGGGGAGCATAAGGCAAAACACCTGGAGAGTTACAAGAATGTTCTGGTGCTGCTTAATCAGGCCCTGCAACCGGGTGCCCGGCACGCCTATCTGAAACCGGAAAAGTGGGACCGGGTGCGGCAGGTGCTGCTGAATGGCCTGGAAGCCTACCCGGTCTATATCGAGCAGTCCCACCGGCTGATTGAACAGTTGGCCGAGTGTCTGAAACAGGGCAGCGACAGTTTCAGTCGTTATAGCGAACAACGTATCGGCGTGGACAAGGACTATTTCGACCAACTGATTCCCATGACTGCCGGCAGTGCGGCGGAGGATGATGGAGAGACCGGGGGCGATGCCCGCTCTCTGCGCCAACTGGAGCAGCTGCGGGTCGGTGACTGGGTGGCCGAACAGCGCCAGCGGGGACATGTGCGGATGCTCAACCTGGCGCTGTATGAAGCGACAGATCATCGTTACCTGTTTGTTGATAGCTACGGTGTCAAGGCACTGGACTGCAACCGACGGGAGCTGTTGCAGCGCCTCCAGTCGGGACAGATCGCCCTGATGGAGGATGCCGGACTGCCCATGGTGGAGCGGGCGGTTGAACAGGCGCTCAGGCAGAGTTTTGAACAGTTGCGCGAGCAGAGTGACCTGGATCCGGTCACCGGACTGATGAATCGTCGGGCCTTCCGGCGGGCGTTGGAGCAGTTGCTGAAAGAGAGTCGTCATAGCGCGGATCGCCACTCCCTGATCTGCCTGGATGTGGACAAATTCACCCTGGTTAACGAGTTGTGTGGTACCGATGGAGGCGACCAGTTCCTGGTTAATCTGGGCCAGATCTGCCAGAACGCCCTGGGGCCTGGCAACAGCCTGTCCCGAACCGGGGATAATGAATTCACTATTCTGCTGAAACAGTCCCGCCTGGATGAGGGTTTTATCTTTGCCGAGAGCCTGCGCAGGGCGATACAGCAGTACCATTTCCAGTGGGGGGATGAACGGATCTCGGTGACTGTCAGTATCGGTCTGACGGAGATCAACCGGGATAGCGGTTCTGCCGATGAGCTGACTCAGGCGGCCCAATCGGCCTGTGAGGAGGCCAAGCGGGAAGGTCGAAACCGCTGCCGCTGCTACCAGCATGAAGATGTGGTCTATACCCAGAAAAAACGCCTGATCAAATCGGTTCCACTGATTGAAAAGGCGCTGGAAACCGATCAACTCGAACTGTTCGCCCAGCTGATCCAGCCGCTGTTTGTGGATGATGGTCTGTCGGAGCACCATGAAGTGCTGCTGCGCCGGATAGACAGGCAGAATGCCCCGGCCAGCCCGGACCAGTTTATCGAGGCGGCGGAACGCTATGAGCGCATGCAAGCGGTGGATCGATGGGTGGTGCAGCACTTTTTTGAGTGGGCCAACCAGACGCTGATCGGTAGCCGTGGTAAGGAGATGGGTGGCTTCAGTATCAATCTGTCCGGCCAGTCGATGGCCAACGACAGTTTTATCCGGTTTCTGAAAAAGCAGATTGAGCACTCGGTCATCCCGCCGCAGAAGCTGGCGTTTGAAATCACCGAGACCGCCATGGTCAGTCAGATGGGGCAGGTGACCTCCATGATGCAGGAGATACGGGCACTGGGGTGCCAGTTTTTCCTGGATGACTTCGGCACCGGCTACGCCTCCTACTCCTATCTGAAGGAGTTTCCGGTGGATGTGGTGAAGATTGACGGGATCTTCGTCAAGGAGATGCACCAGGATCCGGTCAGTTATGCGATGGTCAAGTCGATTACGGAAGTGGCTCACCACATGGGCAAACGGGTGGTGGCGGAATTTGTCCACGATGAGGCCATACTGACCGCCCTGCGCGTACTGGGCGTGGACTATGCCCAGGGCTTCTGTGTCGGTCGGCCGGCACCGTTGAAACTGCTGGCCGGTTAACAGCGGCTGAGTCGCACCAATCCTTCCCGGGCAACATTTCCCGCACTGACCTGACTTACCTGGCGAGGCGCCATCCCCGACCCACGGAGATCAGTACATCAGTAACCACCCTATCGGGCCGGTGGGGTCATGGCAGGACCAACAGGATGTGATAGAGTGCCGGACCCCAGTTACCGGAGCGCCATCGGGAGACGACAAGATGCATACAAGAACAGTGGGGCCATTCACGGTTTCGGCCGTTGGATTGGGTTGCATGAGTATGTCATGGGGCTATGGGCAGGCGGACGACGCCACCTCGGAGCGATTGCTGCAGGAGGCGCTGGACGCCGGGTACAGCTTCCTGGACACCGCCGCCATGTACGGCATGGGACATAACGAGTCCCTGATCGGCCGCAGCCTGAGCCATCGACGCGACGAGTTCATCCTGGCCAGTAAATGTGGTATTGCCCGGGGCGAGGACGGTAATCTGAGTGTGGACGGGCGTCCGGAGATTATCAAACGGACCTGTGAGCAGAGCCTGCAACGGCTGCAAACCGATGTGATCGACCTCTATTACCTGCATCGCCTCGATCCCGATGTGCCGGTGGAGGAGAGTGTCGGCGCACTGGCGGAACTGGTGGCCGAGGGCAAGGTGCGTACCATCGGGTTGTCGGAGGTCTCCAGCGACACCCTGCGACGAGCCCACGCCGTGCACCCCATAACCGCCGTACAGTCGGAGTACTCCCTATGGGTTCGGACACCGGAGCGACGCATGCTGGCCACCTGTCGGGAGCTGGGCGTCAGCTTTGTCCCTTTCTCGCCACTGGGGCGGGGATTCCTCACCGGCTGTGCCCGGGACCTGAATCACCTGGAAGAGGACGATATACGCACCAACGTGGCCCGGCCCCGTTTTGAACCGGATAATTTCGCTGCCAACCAGCAGCTGCTGGCGCCTTTCGGGGAGATCGCCCGGCAACAGGGCTGCAGCATGGCCCAGCTCGCCATCGCCTGGGTGTTGGCCCGGGAGGCCGGAACGCTGGTACCGATTCCCGGTACCAAGCATATCGAGTACATGCGGGAGAATGCCGCAGCCGGTGACATCCGGCTGGAGCCGGCAGTGGTGGCGCAACTGGATCAACTGATCAACGAACAGACCGTGCAGGGGGAGCGCTACAACGCCCAACTGATGGCTACGATCGATTCCGAACGGGATTGAGCGCCGTTTTCCCCTATTCCCAGGACCTTAACGTGAACCGGTAGGGGAATTTGGTGCAATCGACTGAAAAAAACAGAAAAAGTCGCTTGTCTTTTAAATGAGTTTTCAATAGAGTGCGTTACATTGCAGTGTACTTGTAGTTTTTCGGCAGTGATCCTCTCGCAGTTCGTGACAGATTCTTCCGTAAGCGCCTGGCAAGCGTCTGCATGTCAACGATCAATTTTGTATAGAGGATAGCAACATGGCTACTGGAACAGTTAAATGGTTTAGCGACGAAAAAGGCTTCGGTTTTATTACCCCGACCGATGGCACCAAGGACGTATTCGTTCATCACAGCGCAATTCAGGGCACCGGCTTCAAGTCGCTGGCTGAAGGCCAGAGCGTATCGTTCGACGTTGAGCAGGGTCAGAAAGGCCCCAGCGCGACTAACGTCGTCGCCCAGTAAAATGGGATAGGGATGCCTGGCATCCCCGGAAAAGCCCCGCCATCAGGCGGGGCTTTTTTTTGTCTGGAGTTCTTGATCCGGTTGCCGTCGGAACCTCTCATCGATCATGGCGGCTGAGGAAGCCGGGGGACCGATCAGGGTGTGACAGGGCGACTACCCGGGCCTCTCCTCCACCGAAGGATCGAATGGCCGATTGGCCAACCAAGCCAGTGCCAGGGCGCTCCAGAGTGAAACGGCTTGATGCCGGGGTAGAGCCAGCGCCTCGGTCCGGTCCAGTACAAGCGGGCGTATGTCCTCTCCCTCATGGGCCAATCCATGGTATCCCCCGACTGAAGTGGCATCCACCGTGGCGATGTAGAGATGGATCTGCTCGCTGGACAGGTGGGGGGCGGTGAGATAGGTGCCGATCGGTTCAAGGGTGTCAGGTTTCAGCCCAGACTCTTCCACAATCTCCCGTCTGATCGCCTCAGCGGGGGGCTGGCCGTTCTCGATCCGTCCGGCCACGATATCGATCAACCAGGGAGAGACACCGGCGACGTGGGCCCCGGCCCGGTACTGTTCCACCAGCACCACTTTGTCATGCCCGGGATCGTACAGCAGGGCCGCCACCACATCACTTCGATGCAGTACTTCCCGCTCCACCGGTCCGATGCTGCCACCGTCGAAACGGTCGTGTTCCACGGTCAGGCACTGCAATTGAAAAAAGCCCTTGTAGCCGACCTGGGTGTGGAGAATCTTCGCCTTCAGTTTATTACTGGTCATTACCCGATTATTACCTGATTTTTTCCCGTCTGCAGCTCCAGGTAGAAAAATATCGGCGCTACTGGTGGGAAAACGACACGCTGTTTACAAGCAGTTCCGTTGTGAATGGCGCGGGTTGTTCAGCTTTTACTGTACGATCGCCAGCTTTCTGTTTAACCCCCGGCCAACAACCAGGTGATCTCCTGATTGAAGATGCTGATAACGGGTATTATCAGGCCAACCAGGATTATGCCGCTGTCCACCATACGCCTCGTTTTGTTCCACATGATCTGTTCCTCTTAATGATTCGGTTTTGAGTCTGTTAATCGGCGGAGTGTTAAACATCCGCGTGTGGATCAGCCTAGTGTCTCCGCATTAAATGAAACTGAACCGGTGTGCAGCTGTGTCTGCCGGGCAGAAAAGAGAGATGGGGAAGAATAGTTTCCGGATGACGCATATCAACGGCTATCAGGTGGTTTTCATCATGATGAAAACTTTTGGATATTCGATCTTTATCGGTATGTATGGCGGGCATCCATGGCCGCCCAACGGCTGGCTTTTTCATCTTTGTTTCAGGCTGCGCCGATAGAGTGGCACCACAAATCCATCGGAACAGGTGTTACTTATGAATCAATCAGAAGATAAAAAGATCTGGGATCTGTTTGTACGTTTCTTTCACTGGAGTCTGGTCGCCGGCTTCTTTATCGCCTACCTGACTGAAGACGAGTTGGCCGGTCTGCACATCTGGGCCGGTTATCTCGTATTCAGTCTGGTGGTGTTGCGAATTGTCTGGGGCGTGGTGGGCAGCAGGCACGCCAGGTTCAGTGACTTTGTGTATGGCCCGAGCCAGGTGATCGGTTTTCTGAAACAGACCCTGGCGTTCAAGGCACCACGCTATCTGGGGCACAACCCGGCGGGTGGCGCCATGGTGGTGGCCCTGTTGTTAAGTGTGTTGATCACCGCTGCACTGGGCATGCTGCTGTTCGGTACCGAGACCCAGGTAGGCGCACTCGGCACAGTGGCGGCAACTGCCGGACTGAACGGTGAACTGTTGGAGGATCTCCACGAGTTCTTTGCCAACTTCACTCTGTTTCTGGTCGCGGTGCATGTGGTGGGGGTGCTCTTTGAAAGCTACGTGCACAGGGAAAACCTGGTCCGCTCCATGCTGACCGGCCGTAAACAGGCGTGATTAATCCAGCGAGTTATGGGAGGTAACAGATGATGCAACAGAGCAAAGGTGGCGTTCTGTCCATGTTGATCGTGGCCGCACTGCTGACCGGGTTCGGTTTCTGGCAATTTGGCACAGTCGGGCTGGGTGACGGTGAATTTGAACATGAGGAATCTTTCTACCCAAGCGACCGTTACTCCGGTCAGGCCGGACCGGGCAGTGCGGCCGCCATGTTGAACGGCATTGCGGAACAGCGTGGCTGGCGCATTGTTAAACAGGAGGCCGAGCGGAAAAACGGTCGACCGGTGTATGAGCTGAAGCTGCTGGACGGGGCCGGTGGACGGCACAAACTGGTGGTGGATGCCCGCAGCGGCGAGGTGATCGAGGAGCGCCATTGATCGCCAGGCTGTTCTGGCAGAGTGGTGTCGCCCGGCCCCCGATGCGGCTTTTCAGCCGACCGGGTTACAGCAACAGCAGCGCCACCAGGGGCATAATCAGAAAGGCCAGTATGGTCTGGAAAGTGATAATCGATGCCATGGTGGCGGTATCGCCGCCGAGCTGCCGGGCCAGGATATAGGCCGAGGGGGCAGTGGGTACCATGAGACAGATAATCAAAGCGCCAGCCGGGACGCCGGAGAGACCCGTGACCGAAATGAGCAGAGCGGCGGCAACCGGCTTGATCCCGAACTGCACCAGCGAAGAGACCAGGATGGGGTTGATGTGTCCCCGGACCGCCTCCGGTTTCAGGGCGGCACCCACGGCCAGCAGGCCGAAGGGCAGGGCGGCCCGGCCGATGATCTCCAGAATATCTTCCGCCATGCCGGGGACTCCGATACCGCTCAGACTGAGGAACCAGCCAATGGCGCAGGCGATGATCAGCGGGTTGCCGATCACATCCCGAATGATCGGCTTCAATCCCTTGCGGGAACGCTCGCCCCAGATGGCAAAGGCGGAAATACACAGCAGGTTGATCAGTACGATCATGAACCCGGCGGACACCGCCGCCATCGCCAGTCCGTCCATTCCATAAAAAGCCTGGGCCACCGCCAGAGCGATATAGGTATTAAAGCGGACGCCACCCTGGAAGATGGAGGTGAAAGTGGGGCCACTGGTTGAAGCGCCGAGCTGTTGCCAGACAATCAGCAGTGCAGCAGCGGTCAGTATGGTACCGAGCACCACCAGCAGCATGGCCGACCAGGGCGCACCGGCCAGGCTTTGATTGCCCAGGGTGCGAACCAGCAGGGCGGGAAACAGGATGAAGTAGGTGAGCTTCTCCATCCCTGACCAGGCTTCGTCGGATAGAAACCGGCTGCGCTTCAGCCCGTAACCAATAACAATCAGGACCAGAATAGGGGCCAGGGCTGTTGCGATATCGCTCATGGGTCCTCTGTGATTGGGTGGTTTTGCTGAGGGGTGGGGATTATTCCGCTTTTTCGTCGGGTCGTCCAGTTGGCGGGTTATGCCTTTTGGTCCCGGGCTCCCTGAGCGATCCTCCAAACTGGTTGTCACATGCAAAACGGGGCCGGTCGCCACAGACACCCTGACGACCGGCCCCGGTATTAAGATTGTGCGGCTGCGCCCCGGCAGTCCCCCAATCTGTTCCTAATCTTTAATGCGACTCAACTGGCCGGATTGCCCATCGCCTCAGCCTCCAGGCGCTGCTTCAGGTCTGCATCCAGACCGAGTTCAGTGGCCAGTTGGTCGAGATAGCTTCTTTCCAGAAAACCGGCTTCGCCAATCACCAGGGCGCTGGCGAGATAGACCTCGCTGGCCAACAGCTTGTCTCCGCCCGCTTCCGCCGCAATCGCACCGGGATCGAGGGGCGCGTTCAGCTCTGCCTCCATCCAACTGCGCAGTGCCGCATCACCGCCGTGCCGGGAGACCTCCTGGTCGATCAGGGCGCGTTCCCGCTCATCAATATGACCATCCACCCGGGCCGCCGCCAGCACGGCACGCAGCACGGCGCGACTCTCTGCCGGGTTGTTCATGGCGGGTATCTGCGGCTGTTCGCTGCCAGCAGTTTGGGCGCGATTCTGATTGTAGGCGCGCCAGGCCATGGTACCGAGTGCCGCAAGGCCGCCAAAGGTGGCCATCTTGCGCCCCGTCTTGCTGCCCAGCAGCAGGCCAATCAATCCGCCGGTGGCGGCACCCTTGCCAAAATCGGTAACACCTCCTTGTGGATTGGTTACCCCGGCATCGTTGAGAAACGACTTCCCGGCGCCAAGCAGTTGGTCAAGTAAACCTCGGGTATCCATTATGTACTCCTTACATTCAGATGGGTGAGTTTAAATCGCTAATTGTTGCTCGCATGACTGAACTGAAACTGAATTATAAAGCAGATCGTCGCGTGCAAGGTGTTTGAGTTGCGATTCCGAGAGCAGTTCCTTATCCCATCCAGAAAGCGGGTGAGTGCCGCAAAGTTCCCGGCAGATCCCTTCTGCCGGCGCTGTGGGGCCTGACATATAGATCCAGTTTATAAAGTGGTACGGCCACTCCATGAAGAGTCGGCACTATTCAGCCTGGAGGGGTGACCCAAGTCAATTTCGTGAGCGGTGCTCAACCCGCTGGGAAGGGATGGGCGGGACACAATGCCGCCATGTTTGACCTGCTTAACTCGATCGTCAGCATGCCGGAAGTCGGTATTAATAATCCTGTAAACCTGTCTTTTTAAAGTGGTATCCAGCGGTGTCATCCAGCTTTGTAATACCGAATTTTGTACAGCGTACTTTCTGCCATCATGCGGATGGAAAGTCCGAAGAAAAGCAGGGAGTCAGCTCGTTCGATTATATAAAAATTGGTGATTTGTAGCCCGCTGTAAAGAGGCGTATAACAATGTTGTTGGTACGTGTTCACCGCGTTAAATCCGCTCCAAACTACGATGTACCATCGTAACAGCATTCCGCGACTGGCATTACTTCAGCTTCTCTTCTGTGCGTGATGCCAGAAGCCAGATTACTTCTGTTTTGACAACGAGTTGGGAGAAAACCATGAAAAACTTTCCTGAACACTATAAAGAGATCAATGAGTGGATGAAGAAGCTGGGAATGGATATCCCGGAAGTCATGCAGGGCTTTGGCATGTTGCATAAATCCGCTACTAAGCCAGGCGCACTGGATGGCAAAACCAAAGAGCTTATTGCGCTGGGTATTGCGGTAACCGTCCGTTGTGATGGCTGTATCACATTCCATGTACATGATGCGCTGAAGGCCGGCGCAAGCAAACAGGAGATTGCCGAGACTGTGGCGGTCGCCATTCTTATGGGAGGCGGCCCATCTGTTATGTATGGTGTTGAAGCAATGCAGGCGCTCAGCCAGTATGAAGAGCAAGGCTTATAGCACAGTGACAATGGGACTATCCCGGTAAGTCCTTAACAGATGTCCGGGAGATTGCGTGGTCTGGCGACCGCTATCCATGTAGGGTCGCCAGCTGCGGTAGGGTGCTTCCTGTTCAATACGTCGGCCAAACCGGGCGTGGTGCATGTCGGCACATTTTACGGTTCGCCCAGGCTTAAACTGTGCCGTATCTCCGGCAACATCCTCTGTACGCATGCTTCCCCCTCGCTGATGGCCTCACTCGCCCGGTAGAACTCCAGGAGTCCGATATGGGAGAGCTTGGGTGACAGCAGAATATCCGGTGGATCTCCCGCCATACGACTTCTTGTGATCCGGTCCTGGGTGATATTCACCGAGCTGGCGATGGCTTCAAACAGGCTTGGCGGCTGGTCCTTGGATCTGGAGTTGGAAAAAACCGAGGCGCGGTACTCTGTCACGAAGTCGGTGATGATGCCGGCCACACCTTTATTGCGTTTGGGAACGTTATTGGATTTCTGAAAATGCTTGCCAACGATGTCGTAGTTCAGGTTAACGGCGATAACCACATCAGCCCCCAGTGCCCGGCAGACCGATATGGGAACGGGATTGACCAACCCACCATCCACCAGCCACTTGTTATGGTTTCGGATGGCTGGAAACAGGCCGGGTAGGGAGATGGATGACCAAACGGCATTCAGCACAGCACCTTCGGTTAACCAGATCTCCCGGCCTGTTTCCAGGTCGGTAGCGACGGCGGCATACTTTTTATCGAACTCTTCGATCAACGCGTTATCATCCGCCACATGGGTGCTTAAGAAATGGCGTAGTCTTTCTGTGTTGACGAAACCTTTCAAAGAGGGACTGATTTCCAGGAAGCGGGCGGTCTCAAACTTGGTCAATGAACGTACCCACTGTTCCAGATTATCCAGATTGCCCGACACATAGGCCGCACCCACCAGTGAACCGATCGAAGTGCCGCAGACAATATCGGGAACTATGCCATGCGCAGCCAGCGCTTTGATGACCCCGATATGGGACCAGCCGCGCGACGAACCGCTCCCAAGGGCTAAACCTATCTTCATCCGTTCCTCGTTCAATTCAGGGGGGCGGCGTACCGCGGGGAGCCTGCGGCTCTTTATGCGCAGCCTGTCCGGCAGGGCGGGCCGATTAACCGGTTTCCCTGTGAGACGTATTGATTTTAAGCCAGAAACTCTCCTGACACGCATTCACAAAGACCTTTCTTTTCGGAACAATGTTCAAATCGGCTGGCTCGGCCACTACCTTATAGCTGATCCAGCACTCAGGACAAGCGCTGCTCTGCACGGTGTTATCCAGATCCACCTCAATGCTCTGCTGGATAGTCACACCGTTGACAAATCGGACGGTCTGCTCCCGGTACTCGGTAACTAAGTCATCGTCCTTAACACGCTCTTCCTTGAGCTGCCGGTCGGCAATGAGTTTATCAGGAGTGCCGTTTTTGATGGCGGATATGTAGGTGGCCAGTTTGTTCATGGATACTCGGATTCAACCGGCACAGCCGGGAATATTGACGATTACACCAAGCCGGTGCCTGGTCGCGGTGATACCGGCAGCACCTGTCATGGGTTGCTGTTCCCGGCCTTCAGGGCTTTCATAAACCGACTGAAGTCCTTCATAAATGCAGCGAACAGCGGGTTGTCCCGGTTGTCCAGCATCACTTCACCGAACAGTTTTATTCCGATGGCCAGGGCGGCGGCATCATTTTGGCCAAGATCGTCCCGATTGCGCATCAACTCGACTATCTTAAATATATCGTCGTGGTTATCCACCTCTATCTGCAGTGGCGAATGGTTCGATATTTCACCTTTCGGATTGCTCAGATGCTCCAGAGTGACCCGGTACTTGTGCTTTGCCATGAAATGGAATCCCTAAGTTAACAGTATAGGTAGGCCGGTAGATTGGGGTGACTCCCGAAAACTCAATGTGTTGAGGCGGCTATTCTTGTAGTTATTTCAGGGGGGGCTCCTGTCGTCTCCCGGTCTGAGCCTGATGAAGCTCGTGGGTAATCCCCCCATTTTTAATGACGTTCAAAAGTAGAGGTCATGCAACCTGGGTTAACTTCTGAATCGGGGTTATTCCACCAAGTGCCATATTAGGCCGTTCGTTATTGTAGCTCCAGAGCCATTTCGTTGCCGTCTCCTGGGCGTGAGCAATGGACTCAAACAGATGCTGATCTAACCACTCATGCCTGACCGTCCGATTGAATCGTTCCACATAGGCATTCTGTTGTGGCTTGCCTGGCTGAATATACTGGAGCTGGGTACGCTGCTTGTCGGCCCATTCCACCAGTCGACCGCTCAGATATTCTGGACCATTGTCGCACCGGATCGCCTTGGGCTTTCCTCGCCATTCGATAATCTGCTCCAGGCTCCGGATTACTCGCAACGTCGGGAGTGACAGATCCACTTCAATACCCAGTCCCTCCCGGTTGTAGTCATCGATCACATTGAAGGTGCGGAAGCTACGCCCATCTCTCAATTTGTCATGCATGAAGTCCATTGACCACATATCATTGATCTGGCGTGGCACGGCCAGTTCATCCGGCCTATCCCGCCTCAAGCGCCGTTTTGGCTTGATTCGCAGGTTGAGTTCCAACACCCGGTAGACCCTGTACACACGCTTGTGATTGTAGCCATAGCCCTTCACATTGCGCAGATACAGAAAACAGAGCCCGAAGCCCCAGGTCCGGTGAGTGGTCGTCAATCTCAGCAGCCAGTCCGCTATATGGGAATTTTCACCCGAAAGCTTGGCCTAGTATCGATAGCAGGTTTCACTGATACCGAACAGGCGGCAGGCCATACGGATCGAAATCTGTCGCTGTTCAACCGCTTGCCTGGCCATCTCCCTGCGGCGAGATGGCCTTACCACTTTTTTTCAAGCGCTTCCTGGATAATCTCCGCCTTCAGCCGCTCTTCAGCGTACATCTTCTTCAGGCGGCGGTTCTCTTCTTCCAGTTCTTTCATGCGCTTTATCATGGAGACATCCATGCCCCCGAATTTGGAGCGCCAGTTATAGAAGGTAGCGTCGCTCATTCCGTGTTTTCGGCAGAGTTCAGCAACTGGTATACCGTTCTCGGCTTCCTTCAGGATGCTGATGATCTGGGACTCACTGTAGCGGGATTTCTTCATGTAGATTCTCCTTCAATCTCTATATTGGAAAATTCTACTTATAAACGCCACCATTTTTCGGGGGGATTACCCCCGCTCTGCGGCAAATTTGGAGCGCAGCAGAAAATTTGTGCGACAGCAGCGCCTTGTTATACGGGACGTATGTAATGGCCTTATCTATTCATTGTCGATTAAAATATAGCGATCAACAAATTATATCCTGTACTTCTTTAATATTTTTTCGCTTACAAAGTACAAGTTACCTTTAGCTCTGGTACAGGCTACATAAAGTTTATTTCTAGTAGTTGGAGGCAACTGAGCTAGCTGACCAGACTCAAAGGCTTTAAAAGTCGTCGGGTTAAGTACCACGCATACGTCCTGAAAGTGATCAAGACCTTTAGTATTCCCCCAATTTTCATTGTATCCATAGTAGGAATTGCTTTTCTGATAAAACAGCTTAACTATGGAATCATTAAAATAGATATCTTCAACCTCCTGACTGTTGTCAACGAGGCGAACTTCTACTTGATCTTTACGATGAGACTGAATTTCAATTGCCAACTCGTTTTCCACAAAAGAACATACGCTTGGGCTACAACGATAACTGTGAGACAGTGATTCCAAGTCAATAGCAAATCCGGCATTAGATATCTTTTTACAATATTTACCGAAGCAGCTGTGTAGATTTTTTTGAGTATTTCCGTCTCTGCTGGTATCGAATGTGTGTTGATAGAAATCCCCTACAAGAAGCATCTCGACATTGACATTAGCTAGGGCGCATATAAAGTTAAAATCGTTAGCTGCAAAATCCTGAACTTCGTCGATGCATACGAGATCAAAAAATGTCTCTATTCGTTCTATCACTTCAGGAACAACGTCAAATTCGATTAACAATTTTGCTATACGGCTTGCAAAAAGTCGATCGTTTTTGTCAAAGTAGTGTATCCTAGTATTTTTAGCGCTTCGCTGAGAATTTATTGGTAATGGATAGTTAAAGTTGATCCCTTTTGTTTTCACTTCGTAGCCGTATAAAGGTCTATAGCAAAATGAGTACAAAAATGTAAAATAAGAATATATTCGAACTCCTGCCGGAATTTTTCCTAACTTTTGAATTATTCTGTTTCTAAGGTGCTTAGTATTATTGTCTGTATACGTCACAATGAGACATCGACTGTCTTCTTCTACTCTATCAATTATGCTTGATGTTTTACCTGAACCAGCGACAGCAAAGACTACTCGTTTATCCATGCAATGGCCTGCTTAATATAGCTTGGTATATCTAAATTTTCTTCATAATGTTCTACAAGTCTAAATGCAGCCTCAGCCTTATTGTCTAGCATGAACTCAATAGGTTTCTTTTTTATGTTTCCTCCTGAAAACAATTTATCACAAATAGATTTATTGTCTTGATACATGCAGACTTCAAATGTGTATCGGGTATTATCTGTATCTGAAAATACCTTGATATGGTCAGCAACATGATCCACATAATTGTCTACACAATTGGATTGATAATCTTCGTCATTATCCCGAATCACTGCGACTCTTATCCCCAAAGTTTTTGCTAACTCCATGTACCGTTTAAAACTAGTCCCGCCAACAGAAATTACATGAACAGAGTCTTCATCGAGACTTCTACCCGTTTCTCGTGAATAAAGTGCATCCAACAGCATGTATTCGGCATCGCCTTCTACCAGGATAACCTTGACTGAAAGAACAAACTCTAGAATATTATTGTCAGGCGCCTTCATAAAAAACTTGGCTGTTGATTCTGAAAGGTTTTTAAGCATCAGAGGGCTATCACTAGAGCTATTGAGTAGTATCGAATAACGCAAATCTAAGCGTGTGCTGATTAGGCTATTGTGTGTAGCAATAATGATTTGATTTTTGTGAGAGCCCGATATTTTTGAGATCAGCCTCTTCATGTTCGAATGACTTAAATGATTTTCAGGTTCTTCTAACAACAGGGTGTCTATAGATTTCTTGTCTGCATTTCTACTTAACGCGAACTCGGTTTTTATGAAGCATTGCTGCCCCTTTCCTCTTTCATCTATCGGAATTTGATCTTGAATAAGAGTTATATCAGTCTCTAAATTATACTTTGACCCTGAGCGAACTGAAAAGTCATAGTCCCCTAGCCTATCGTTAACATCTTTCAAATTGTTTTCTTTAAACTGAGCCTTATGATGGCGGTATTCGTTTTTTAGCCTAACTCGAGTTGCATGATCAACAGTTGAATCATACACAGACTTTGTATATTCCCTGTTTGCATATTCGCTATTGATTTGTGAGCTATCAATAGTTAAACACTTTAGGAAACGGCGATATCCAGAATAGGCCTCTCCATTGAATGTCACAAACTTGACCACATAATATTCAAACGGAAAATTTTCGTTTCCTTCAGCAAGGACCTGATTTATCTCGGCAGCGAGATCTTCACTCGGATGGCAAATCATGTGCAATCCGCTTAAGCTAGCATTATCTGAATTGTGTTTTCCCACGAGATCTGGATTGCCATCATTATTTAAATAAATTTCTACGTGTATTTCTGGAAGCTTCTCAAAAGACTTGTCGGTAGTAAAAAATTCAGCGATAGCATCTTTATTTAGGATTGACTCAATACCAATAGTCTCAACCTTATTTCGACTGCCACTCGCCACTAGCTCTATCGCTTGAAGAATCGAGCTTTTTCCTGACTCATTATCACCAATTATCGTATTAGTCTCAGAGCTAAACTCAACCTCAAATTGTCTAAATCTTTTAAAGTTGAAAAGCTTGAGCTTTTTAATATATTGCATTTCTCACTTCCTCATCAGTCATCAAGGCAATACACGCACATTTTTCGGTTGTCCGTATAACGCCGCAATCAGCGGCTTGTCCGCTGGATTGCGGCGTTAGAGCACTCTCCAAACTTTGATATTATATCTACCAAGTACGCTAGGTCATGAGCCGCTTGCCAGTCGATCATGGATTTTCTACGTTTAGAGAATTCAATTGCAAACTTCCCTAACTCTAGAGCTGCAACACTTGATATTCCGACCATAGGTCCGCCAAAAAATGCTGCGCCAATACCTGCTGCTGCTACAGACTGTATATTTTTTGAATCAAGGATTATGGATAGTGACGAAACGATAGTGTCAAATCCGTGTTTCTTTCTGGCGATGTTATAATCCTCTAAACCCTTTGATATATCGTCCTCAATGTAACTGGCAGACTTGTTCGAGTAATTGCTGGAGAGAAAAACTCTAAGTCTTTGCAGCTTTTTCCTGGAATCGATGTCATTTCGTAGTTCGACAATTTGTTCCCAAGAGGCTTGTCCAACATCAATTAGCTCCAAATTTGTCAAGCTAAGAATAGCTTCAAATGGACCGGTTTCATTGTTGCCCACTTCTGTAGGAAGAAGAATGTCACTAGATTTCAACCCTAACGATCGCGCATATTCTTGGAAATGTGTCCTAATCGGCCCCAGCGTTTGGTGATAGCGATTTTCGAGGTACGCGGTAGAAAGATCATCGTAGTTTTCATCTTTCGAACTCTCAGATGATGGACTCCAATAATCTGAAGTTTTCTTGCGAAATACATCCCACTGGTCAATCACTTGACCAATAGCGTTGTATCTCTGTTTCTCTGAATAGTTGATTGCACTGTCATCAAAGACAATATCTACCATTGCCCTTGAAGGGATCTTCTCAGGAAACTCAAACACTATATCTGTTCCGGTTCCCTGCATACTGCGAAATGAAACTGGGAGTATTTTGTCAAAGTAAAGAGCAGCCTGCTTTACGTCCTTAAAACATACAACAGATGTCATTCTAGCTCCTTGCTCTAACCTTTAAGCATTTATGCCGCGTGACTTTCATGTGGCATAAATGCCTGTTGAACTGAGCCGCCCTCGATAGGGTTGCCCAACTCTATTAATAAGAAATTGTTTTTTACCGGCTGCCCGGCGGTTTGCTATTTGGGGTGACAGCGCAGGAAGGTCTTCGGTGTTGTGCATTCCGGCCCCGCTTCCTGAAGGCTAGCCGCCCGTCTTTCTAACGATTTTTCTTCATAATGCCTCATTTTCCAGCCCGTGACCACTGCCTGCCCGTCAGACCCGTCGGGTCTGTTGATTGCCTACATCTTCCCCCGTGCAACGGGGCCAGCGTCACCCGCCGCCAGGGCGTCGCGGTGGTAACTCCACCACTATCCGCTTCTTACCGCTTACCCATAATCGAGCCCAGTATGCCCCTTATGATCTGCCGGCCGATGTTGCTGCCGACGGCCCGGGCGGCGCTTTTGAAAAAGGATTCCATCACGCTCTGTCGGCCGCGACCGCTGCTGCTCTTTTTGGCTTTGGCGACCTCTTTTTGCCGGGTCTGTTCCACTTCGGCGGTCTGCTGTTCTTCGGCCAGCTTGGCGGCGCGCTGGGTGAGGATTTCGTGGGCGGATTCCCGGTCCACCGCCTTTTCATAGACGCCGGCAACCAGGGAGTTGTTGATAATGCTTTTCCGCAGCGTTTTGGTGATGGGGCCGATCTGGCTCTCCGGGGGGCGGATCAGGGTCCGTTCCACCACGGTGGGGCGGCCCTTCTCATCCAGCGTGGAGACCAGTGCTTCGCCCAGGCCCAGTTCGCTGATCACCTGTTCGGTATCCAGTGCCGGGTTGTCCCGGAAGGTCTGGGCGGCGGCACGCAACGCCTTCTGATCCTTGGCAGTGTAGGCGCGCAGGGCGTGCTGGATGCGGTTGCCGAGCTGACCCAGTACGCTGTCAGGGATGTCCAGTGGATTCTGGGTGACGAAATAGACCCCGACCCCCTTGGATCGGATCAGCCGGACCACCTGTTCGATCTTGTCCAGCAGCGCCTCCGGGGCGTCGTCGAACATCAGGTGAGCTTCGTCGAAGAACAGTACCAGTTTCGGTTTCTCCTGGTCGCCCACTTCGGGCATCTGTTCGAACAGTTCCGAGAGCAGCCAGAACAGGAAGGTGCTGTAGAGTTGGGGCGCGTTCATCAGCTGGTCAGCGGCCAGGATGTTGATCACTCCCCGGCCATCCTGGTCGGTCTGTAGCAGGTCCGGGAGATTGAGGGCCGGTTCTCCGAACAACTTGGTACCGCCCTGATCCTCCAGGCTGATCAGGCGGCGCTGGATGGCGCCGACGCTGGCGGCGGAGACGTTGCCGTAGAGGGTGCGGAACTCCTTAGCGTTCTCAGCGACAAACTGCAGCATGGCGCGCAGATCCTTGATATCCAGCAGCAACCAGCCGTTCTCGTCGGCGACCCGGAACACCAGCGCCAGCACGCCCTGCTGGGTGTCGTTCAGGTTAAGCAGGCGCGCCAGCAGCAACGGCCCCATCTCCGAGATGGTGGTGCGTACCGGGTGACCCTGCTTGCCATAGATATCCCAGAAGGTGACCGGGAAGCCTTTAAAAGTGAAATCATCCAGGGGCATGCGGTCGAGCCGCTCCTGCACCTTGGGATGGGGTTTGCCGGGCTGACTGAGACCGGACAGGTCACCCTTCACATCGGCCAAGAATACCGGTACCCCGAGGCGGCTGAAGGATTCCGCCAGCCCCTGCAGGGTAACGGTCTTGCCGGTGCCGGTGGCGCCGGCGATCAGGCCGTGGCGATTGGCCATCTTTGGCAGCAGTCCCACATCTTTATCGCTGCACCCCAGATAGATTGTCTGTTCCATTTATGCTGTTTCCTTGTCGTCGTTCATATTGCCATGATGGTCGCTATGGCGCGGGTGTCAAATAACGCCCCTGTCCCGGGACTACCAGCCGCCGCCTCCGCCGCCGCCTCCACCGCCACCGGAGGAGCCACCGCCGCCGCTGCCGGACGAGGAACCCGGTGGGCTGGAGGAGGATGAGATGGCGGAGCCCATGGCGCTGCCCATGGTGCTGGTAAAGCCGGTCAGATTGTGGCTGTTCCAGCTTTTACCGCTGTACCAGCCTGGATGGTAGCTGTGTCCGTCCTGGCCAGCCCCGGCCAGCACCTGGCTGAAGCGCTCCGCCCACTGCTGTTCCACGCCCAGCGCCAGAGCGTAGGGGAGATAGGCCTCGAACAGCTCCGGTGTCTTGTCCGGCGGGTGCTTGAAATTGAGCTCATCCTGTTCAGCGACGCTGAGATACTGCCGGAAGCCCTCCACCTGCTGCAGCAGTCTCTGGCCCGCCAGGGTCGGCGCCTTGAGCCATTCGTAGAACATCACATTGATGGCGATGGCGAGCAGCAGCGTCAGGGTGAAGGGGAGCGAAATCGCTTCGGTGAGTATGATGATGCCGGCCACTTCACCGGCAAAGAAGGGCAGGGCAAACAGGGCGCTGCTGACTACCGTGGTGTAGCTGCCGATACTGCTACTGCGTGCATCACGCCAGGCCCGGTAGAGATGGACCGATAATGTGAACACCCCCATGCTCCAGATGGAGAGCCACACTATAATAAAGGCGCCCAACATCCACTTCTCTTCTGAACCAGCGCCCCATAATCCGATCCCGAGCAGCGCCAGGGTGATCAGCACACCGGGGATGATGAAGCTGCTGTTAGTAACGAAATAGCGTTTTTCGTAGTCCCGCTGGAGGGAGTTTTTATGGGCCTCCAGCGCCTTGGCGATTTTCTTGTGGTTGGTGTGGTGCAGTTTGATCTTGTGGTCGCTGGTGCCGAACAGGGCACTGGCGATAGCCCCTTCCCCGGGGGCCAGTGTCGGGCTTTTGCCGGTCTTCTCCAGGGTGAATTTACCCGCCTTGTCCTCCTTGATTTTCAGGTAACCTTTCACCGCCATGTTGACCACGGCGGCGGCGAAGGTCTGGTGGTCGTAACCCATCCGCCGGACGAAGCGCATGGAGGCGGGCGAGTAGCCCTTGGGCGGCGTATAGAGGGGAATAATCACCCCCAACTCCGGATCGCGCCCGACCCGGTACCAGACCACCGTGAAGTAACCCAGCAGCAACAGAATGCCGCCGCCCGCGATCAGAACGCCCTGGTTGTCGGACAGAAACCAGTTCAGGTGCTGTTGTGCGTCCGGTTCGGTCACATGGCCCTTGGGCCAACTGGTCACCAGGGTGAGCCCGTGACGGGGCGGCAGGGGCGCTGTGGTCTCGAACAGGGCGGTGCCGTTTCCGTCCACCCGGGCGTTGTACTGTTGGTCCTGGCCGCCCTGGGCGCCGGTATAACCCTCCACCCGGATAGCATCGGTCGGTACGCCCGGCGGCAGGGTGACCCGGGCGCCGGCCCGTTCGATGGGGAAGTCCCAGCCGTTACCAGTGACGTTCCAGTAGAGTTCATCGTGATCGGCGAAGAACCCCAGCTGGCGATTGGTGCGGTAGCGCAGGGTATAGCGGTAGACGCCGGGTTGCAGGATGACGTTCTTGTTGCCGACATAGATACGGATGCCGTTGCTCTGGTCCTCGGTGTGGTAGGGCTCGCTATGGCCGTCCCGGCGCACCTCCAGCAGCTCGAAATCGACCCGGTAACGGTTGCCCAACCGGTCTTTGTACTCGGTGGGGAAGTCGCGGAAGATGCCCCGTTTGATCTTGTTCCCCTCGGCTTCCACTTCGATCTGCTCTTCCACCAGCAGGCTGCCATCGCCTGCCACCTGGATGTCACTGAAGTAGTCAAGGATGCGTTCCCGGGCAAACCCTGGATTGGACAGGGCCAGCAACAGCAGCAGGCCGAGTTGCAGTATGGTCTTTGGCACTAATGTATCTCCGGTGGATCGGCTTCCACGCTGCTCTCCAGTTCGAAGAAAGCAGCCGGGCGGAAGTGGAAAGCTCGGGCAATTAGCAGGTCGGGAAAGGAGTCGATGCGCACGTTCAGGTTGCGCACGGCACCGTTGTAATAGCGGCGCGCATACTGGATGTGATTCTCCACATCGCTGAGCTGCCGCAGCAGGTCCAGGTACTGCTCGCCGGCCTTGAGATCGGGATAGGCCTCGGCGATCAGCAGCAGGGAGCGCAGCTGTTCACTGAGTCCGCTCTCCAGCCGTTCCCGTTCGGCCGGCGTGGCGGTGGCTGCGGCGGCGCTGCGCAGGTGGGTGATGTGATCCAGGGTGGACTGTTCGTAGTGACTGTAGCTCTGTACCGCCGTGACCAGTTTGGGAATCAGGTCGTGACGGCGCTTCAGCTGGACGTCGATATCGCTCCAGGCCGCCAGAACCCGGTTTTTATCCCGGATCAGCTTGTTATAGATGATGATTGCCCAGGCAATGAGGGGCAACAGCAGCAACAGCAGTATCTCCATCGCGCCAGGAGTCCTTTTTTATCTTGTTCTGGTTGGTGCAACCGGTGACAGATCGACACCGGAACTCAGTGTGCTTGCTCCATGGCGGGATTTCAAATTTTTCTTGTTTGCGCGGGACAGGGTGCAGGCGCTGGGCGCTGGGTCTGTCCACGGGGCGAGGGGGGAAGTGGCAGGATTCAGCTGAACTGCAGTTCGAAGCCCCGTCCGGCCAGCTGTTGTGCCTCCCGTTCCAGTTCCGCCCGGGGCAGGGTGTGGGTATCGAGCCACTGGGGCGGAAAGGTCAGCTTCAGGTCGTTGTCGGCCACCTCCAGCGCCACTTTCACCTGGGTAGCGGCGGAGCGGGCCCGGTGCAGCAGTACGGAGAGGCGCAGCAGGATACAGAGCCGCAGGGTGGCCAGGGAGATATCCTGGGGCAGGTCGTTGAACACATCGAAGGGGAATTTGCGCCGGTGGCCCCGGATCAGGGCCGACAGCACCCGCTGCTCCTGGCGGGAGAAGCCCTGCATATCGGAGTTGGCGATCAGGTAGGCACCATGTTTGTGGTACTGGCTGTGGGAGACGGTCAGGCCGATCTCATGGAGACGGGTGGCCCAGCCGAGCATCTCCAGGTATTCCCCTTCGCGCAGGTTCCAGGCGTCCATCGCCTGGTCAAACAGGGCCCGGGCGGTGGCCTCGACCCGGCGGGCGTGTTCCATATCCACGTCATAGCGGCGGCACAGGGCGCGCACGGTGCTCTCCCGGACATCCTCGTACTGGGTGCGTCCCAGCATCTCGTAGATCAGCCCCTCCCGCAACGCCTTGTCCGAGACCCGCAACTGCTCGATACGCAGGGCCTTGAACACGGCCCGCAGCACCGCCACACCACCGGCAAATACCGGTTTGCGTTCACTGCTCAGCCCCTCCAGCTGGATGCGATCCACGTGGCCGGTATCGATCAGCACATTGCGCAGCTTCTTCAGCGCCTGGTTGGTGATGCCCTCTTTTTCACCGGCCCAGCCGGCGGCCCGGATCACCTTGTTGATGGCCCGGATAGTGCCCGAGGCGCCCACTGCCACCTCCCAGCCGGCGCTGCGGTATTCGTACTTGACCGGCAGCATCTCCAGAGCACCGTTCAGTTCGGCGGAGCGCATGGCCTCGGCGCTGATTTTGCCGTCGCCGAAGTGCCAGCGGGTCATGTTGACACAACCCATGTGGATACTCTCGGTGCGGCGGGGCTGGAAACCATCCCCCACGATCAATTCGGTACTGCCGCCACCGATGTCGATCACCAGTCGGCGTTCGTTGCCGGCGGCCAGGCCGTGGGCCACACCCAGGTAGACCAGGCGGGCCTCTTCGCGGCCGGCGATGATCTCGATGGGATGGCCCAGTACCGCTTCGGCCTCGGCCAGAAAGCGGGCGGAGTTGCGTACCTGGCGCAGGGCGCTGGTGCCTACCGCCCGCACGCTGCCGGGCGGTAGGGATTTCAGGCGCTGGCCGAATCGCTCCAGGCAGTCCAGGGCACGGGCCTCGGTTTCGGGGGTCAGCTCCTTGTTCTCCTGCAGGCCGGCCCCCAGGCGCACCATCTCGCGCAGCCGGTCAACGACCTGGAAATTGCCGTTGTCCACCTTGGCTACGATCATGTGGAAGCTGTTGGAGCCGAGGTCCACCGCCGCAACGGTATCCGACTGGTTGGCGATGTTGGCGATAAAACGGAGCATGGGGCAGGAGCTTTATGGTAACTGGGACCGGCATGCTACCACCGGGTCGGGGGGATTGAAACTGCGGTTTTGTCTGTTTCTGGTTGACCTTCCCGGAGCTTCGGTTCGCCCTCTGCCCCGGTTCGGGCTGATTTCCCGGCGGTAGCGCCGAATCATTTTTTCTGTCCCAGGCTGCGCAGTTGTCTGGGGGGCAGAAGCCAGATCATTTCCGCCGATGCCGGTTCCGGGCTGCCCTTGAATTCCAGCAGGCAGGCGGCACCCCGTTTCAGTTGCAGGAAGTTGAAGTGGGAGCCGTTGGTGTACCAGGAGATCAGTTCGGACAGGTCCGGCTCGTGACCGATCAACAGAATGGTGCTATCCGGCGGCAGCTCCGCCAGCCGTTTGTTGAGCTTGGCCGGATTCGAGCCCGGATTCAGTTGGCTGATGGCTTTGCGCTCGGCCTCCGGATAGACTTCACTGATCAGGTCGGCGGTCTGGATGGCACGCATCAGCTCACTGCTGATGATATAGTCGGCGACCGGCTCCACCCGTTGCAGCCCCTGGCGTGACTGTTCCATGCGTTTGATACCCTTTTCGGAGAGTGGACGGAGGGCGTCACTCTTTCCGCTCTTGGCAAAGGTGGTCCGATCTTCGGCGATAGCGTGTCTGATGAAGATAATTTTCATAGCTGTTCAGTCGATCTGTCCGGTTCCCCCGGGAATATCAATCAAGGTTCAAGATTACACCGGTTGTGACCCCTGTGGCACCTGTTTGTCAGTGCCGGATTGTCACTCTATTGTCAGGATAGCTTTATACTATGGGATCATGAAACTTTGGTGATAGTGGATAACAGCATGAACTATTGCAGTCAGTGCGGCAACAGCGTCGAAATCAAGGTACCCGAGGGAGACAACCGGGAGCGCCATGTCTGTGACAGCTGTGGAACCATCCATTACCAGAATCCCAACGTGGTGACCGGCTGCATTCCCGAGTGGGAGGGCAAGATACTGCTCTGTCGACGTGCCATTGAGCCCCGCAAGGGCTACTGGACCCTGCCCGCCGGCTTCCTGGAGAACGGCGAGTCGACCCAGGAGGGGGCGCTGCGGGAGACCCTGGAGGAGGCCAATGCCCGGGTGGCGGTGGGGCCGCTCTACAGCTTGTTCAGCCTGCCCAGCATCAGCCAGGTCTATATGCTGTTTCGTGGTCCCCTGCTGGATCTGGACTTCTCACCGGGTGAAGAGAGTCTGGAGGTGCGGCTGTTCGAGGAGGCGGAGATTCCCTGGGACGAACTGGCCTTCCAGGTGATTGTGGAGACCCTCAAGTGCTACTTCCAGGATCAGCGCAGCGGCGAGTTTCGTCTCCATTCCGGTGTCATCGAGCGACTGCCGGGGGAGCAGCGTCGCTACCGCACGACACTGCATGAATAGCCCGGCTCAGGTCGGCGCATAGACCAGTCGCACGTTGGTGGCGATCAGGCCGTCGTCCACATCGCTCTCCTTGAGGTGGAACTCCACCACTGTCTCCCGGTTCATCATCATTTCCGGGGTCAGCTCCTCGGCCAGTTCATTGATGTGACAGAAGACGCTCTCGTAGGGGGATTCCGGGTCCCGTGGATCGGTGATCCAGAGATTGGGTGACACATCCCGGATAAAACGCAGAAAACCGTAGCCCTTGTCGGGGAACCACTTGGTGCAGACGCCCCGGACACAGGAGCCGGTTTTGCCCCATTCGTTGCGGGGCTCGTGGGGAAAGGGCAGCAGATCCGGTATCAGATAGCCGCGATAGAAGGCGTCCACCTGGCGCTGCAACTGCTTGGAGACGTTCTGGAAACCCAGCAGCTCCACCCGACAACCCCGGTTCTGCAGCGCCGTCACCACCTGCAGGAAGTCACCGTCACCGGTCACCAGCAGGATCAGATCCAGGTTCTCCGCCTGCAGCATGGCATCCACGGCCAGATCCAGGTCGGCATTGGCCTTGGTGGTGATGTTGCCCTCTTCATCGGTGTAGCGTTTGACGTTCTTGACTATGATCTTCCAGCCGTAGTCCCGCACCATCTGCTGGTAGATATAGGATTTTTTGGCGTATTCCGGGTCATCCCGGGCGCGCTCCTGGTCGAAGGCGAGATAGGTGTTGAGCCGTAACAGGGTACCGTTGGCGCGGGCCGCGAAACGGCGCAGGATGTCGTAACGGAGTTGGTAGCCGCCGTTGAACTTGATGTTTTCCGCATCGACAAAAACACCGACTTTAAGCATCTTTGAGATCCATGGTTTTGACTAGAGTACGATTTCGCAGGCCTGTGGGTCCGCACCATTCGCTTGGCCGGATAGGGCGCAGACTGCCGGAGAGATCATCGGCAGGGTGTCGCATCGGTGGCTCTGCTGTCACTGCGTGCCATGTTACATCAAATCGTCAGTGGTGGCTCGATCACCGGTAGGGTCGCCGGTTTGGCCGGGTCGCTGGCCAGATCCGCCTCCAGCATCTGCAGGTACTCAATAATCTGCCCCCGGGTGTGGTCGATATCCTCATTCAGAATGCCGTGCCGGCTGGAGCTGACAAACTTGAGTTCCTTCCACTTGCTGCTGATCTTTTTGTATACCCGGTTGGCGCTGTCGGGCACCACCACCGGATCCTCGTCGCCCTGGAGAATCAACGCCGGGCAGTGGATATCCGGCAGCCGCTTCACCAGCTCCCCCACCATCAGACGCAGCTCAAACAGGGCGTGCACCGGCATGGTGCTGTAGTTGATGTCGGGGTGTTCCGTGTCGGTGGGCCGAAACGGCATGATCCCCTCATAGGCGCGCAGCCAGCTGACCAGTTTATTGGCGTGGTGCACCAGGGGCACGAAAATCATGTTCTTGTTCCGGAACTTGATTGGGGTGGAGATGGCCACGATTCCGGCCAGTCCGTCCGGCTGCTCCGCCGCCAGCAGCAGTGACAGGGCCGCACCGGTGGAGAAACCGATCAGACAGACATCATCACAATAGCCCTGCATAATCCGGTAGGCCCGCTGTACCGACGCCAGCCAGTCCGTCCAGCTCCGCTCCCGCAGATCCCAGGGCGACGTGCCATGGCCCTTGAGGCGCGGTCCGATGACGGCAAACCCCAACTGCCCCAGCTGTTCGCCAAACGACTGCACCTCGGCGGGTGAGGCCAGGAAACCGTGCACCAGGACAATGCCCAACCGGTTGCGCTGCTGGGGCAGGATCAGGAACGGCTCTCCGCTGTGGGTGGCGGTCTCGCGGCTGTTCAGCTCCTGGTGTCGGGGTTTGGAGAAGCTGGCCTTGTCCCACCGGTAGGCGATCCGTTCATCATCGAACAGGTATTCCGCAATCTCCAGCGGTGTGGTGGCGGCAGCATGGTCGATGACCCGGTAGATCATGGCGTTGATGCCGGATACCGGGCGCGCCTCATTGGCGTAAACCTCGACCATGTTCTCCAGTCGGATCTGGTCAAATTCATGCTCTTCACAGAGCTTGGGCATGAACAGGTAATGGCCCCCCTCCTGTTCGATCAGCTCCAGCTGGGCGGCGGTGTGAAAGAACTGGTCGAGACCGGCACACTGGCCCAGCAGCAGCTCGCCATAACTATCCGGGTTCTGCAGACTCCGTTGCAGGTTGATCCGGGGCAGCTTCTGGGCCCATTTTACGGCCAGGTAGAGCATGCGATGGAAGCGGTCGACCTCGACCGCCTGTTGGCCCTGTTCCAGCAGAGCGTAGATGATCAGGGAGGCCAGGTGACTGAGGTTGATGGTGACCTCGTTATAGATCGCCTCCATGTAGTCATTACGCAGGCGCAGGGCATTGTGGCGCAGCCGCCGATTGAGCAGGCGCTGTTTCAGAGACTGTTCATCGGCCTGCCGTTTTAACAGCTCGTCCAGTGAATCCATCTCCCCGGCCAGTTGCCGGATGATCGGGCGTACCCACCAGCTCCAGTACTCCCGGCTGTAGAGAATATCCCCCAGGTGGATATCCATATCGGTGTTTTTCAGCAGGATATTGCCTTCGATCAGCAGCTCTTCCGAGAGGCGGCGGCTGAGACCGCGGTTGATCAGCTCGAAGCCGCTGTGCAGCAGGTTGTCGCTGACCCGCATGGGATAGAAGGTGATATTGGCCGGGACGATGGTTGAGGGGCGCTCCGCCGCCTCCTGCAACGCTTCCGGGGTGGCGAACTCCAGTTTCTCCATCCAGTGGCGGATGCGCGCCTGGTCGCCCTTCTCGAACGCCAGCAGCACCGACTGCTTGAGGATATCCACCGCCAGGGATAATACGGCGGCGCCGGTGTGGTGTTTTCTGCGCTCCAGGGAGGTGCGTGAATAGATGCTGTAGCCCCCCTGATTGTCCTGGGAGCGGCGGTCCTTGACCATGCCCCCTTCCGGAAAAATAATCACCTTGCGTCCACGCAGTATCTCTTCCGCCAGTAAGGGGATCAGGCGCGGATGGTTGTTGGGAACCGCTCCCACGTTGCGCAGATAGTTGGCCAGGGCGTCGTCCCGGGCAAAGAACTCGCTGGCGGCGATGGCCCGGCAGTAGGCGCCGGTTTCCTGGTAGATCAGGTATTGGGGAATAAAGGTTTCAAAGCGGGCGAAGTGATTGAACAGAAAGATCTCACCCCGGGCGACCTGACCGTGATCATGGTGCATCTTGATGTTGACGCTTAACAGCCGTTTGAGAGTGGAAAAGAGACGTACGGACCACTGGTAGGTGGAGATGTTGAGCTTTACTTCCTCTTGGTCTTGCCGATCAGTCAAATTTGTCTTCTCCTCACACCGATGCTCTGGCGATTGAACGCCGGCATATCCTGTAATTTTGTAGCAAAAGTATAGGCGCTGACAGGGGGGCTGTCTGCTATCGTGACGCTATTGGTCTTGGGACGACTGGGTCTGCCCGGAGTCCGGGACGGACAGGATAGGGCGCCCGGATGGGTCGAACGGCGGCACGGTGCGTTTTGACTCCGCCCCGCCTGACGGTCTTGGCGACGGGGTTTTGTGGCCAAAAGTACCCAAAAGCCTTTCCCGGTCAGCCTGCCAATCGGTTTGTTCATCATAAACAGGTCATTCGGAGTTCAGAGCCTGCGGAATGAGCGATTTTCGCGCTACCGAGGATCGCGGCCGGCTGTAGCTAACGGCGCGCATTTGTTTGAGTGCAGCACGTTATACAAGCCCTGTCGCGGGGGAGAATTGCAAGGGGGGCGGGGTGGAACGGAGGCTGCTTTTATCACAACGCCGCTCCTATACAGCCCTGTGCTTCCCGGTATAAAAAAAGGCGGCCCCGTTGCCGGGGTCGCCTTGTTTGCCGGTTAGACCGCTATTACTTGTTGGCGCGGTTCTCGATCAGGTCATCGACCACACCGGGATCAGCCAGGGTCGAGGTATCACCCAGGGTATCCAGCTCGTTACAGGCCACCTTGCGCAGGATGCGACGCATGATCTTGCCGGACCGGGTCTTGGGCAGGGCAGGCGCCCACTGGATCAGGTTGATCTTGGCGATGGGGCCGATCTCATCCCGTACCAGTTTTACCAGCTCCGCCTTCAGCTCATCGGTGGGTTCCACGCCGGCCATCGGGGTGACATAGGCGTAGATGCCCTGGCCGGTCAGATCGTGGGGATAACCCACTACTGCGGCCTCGGCAACCTTGTCATGCAGCACCAGGGCCGACTCGATTTCGGCGGTACCCAGGCGGTGACCGGAGACATTCAGCACGTCGTCGATACGGCCGGTGATCCAGTAGTAACCGTCCTTGTCGCGGCGGGCACCGTCACCGGTGAAGTAGTTGCCGGGATACTGGGAGAAGTAGGTGTCCTTGAAGCGCTGATGATCGCCGTAGACGCTGCGCATCATGCCGGGCCAGGGGCGGGTCATGATCAGGGCGCCTTCACACTCACCCTCCAGCTCCTCGCCGGTGGAGGCGTCCACAATGGCCGGTACCACGCCAAAGAACGGCTTGGAGGCGGAACCCGGTTTCAGGTCGGTGGCGCCGGGCAGCGGGGTGATCATGTGTCCGCCGGTCTCGGTCTGCCACCAGGTATCGACAATCGGGCAACGCTCTTCGCCCACTACGCGGTAGTACCATTCCCAGGCCTCGGGATTGATCGGCTCACCCACCGAACCCAGCAGACGCAGGGAGGAGAGATCATGCTTCTTGACCGGCTCTTCACCGACCCGCATCAGGGCACGGATAGCGGTGGGGGCGGTGTAGAAGGTATTCACCTTGTGTTTTTCACACACCGCCCAGAAGCGACCGGCATCCGGGTAGGTGGGGATGCCTTCAAACATCAGGCTGATGGCGCCATTGGCCAGCGGACCATAGACGATATAGGTGTGGCCGGTGACCCAGCCCACATCGGCGGTACACCAGTAGATTTCCCCTTCCTTGTAATCGAAGGTGTATTTGTGGGTCATGGCCGCGTACAGCAGGTAGCCACCGGTGGTGTGCAGCACACCCTTTGGCGTACCGGTGGAGCCGGAGGTGTAGAGGATGAACAGCGGATCTTCCGCATCCATCTCTTCCGGTTCGCATTCGGCCGAGACGTTGGCCATGGCGTCGTGGTAGTAGATATCCCGGCCCTCGGTCCAGTCGACTTTGCCACCGGTGCGTTTGACCACGATGCAGGTGCGCACGTTGGGGCAATCCTTCAAAGCGACGTCGGCATTGGCTTTGAGCGGGACATTCTTGCCGCCACGCACCGACTCGTCAGAGGTGATCAGGGTCTGGCAGTCGGAGTCGAGGATTCGACTGGAGAGGGCGTCCGGTGAGAAGCCACCAAACACGATGGAGTGCACCGCACCGATACGGGTGCAGGCCAGCATGGCTACCGCCGCCTCCAGGATCATGGGCATGTAGATGCAGACCCGGTCCCCTTTCTTGACGCCGCGCTCTTTCAATACGTTGGCGAATTTGCAAACCTCGGTATGCAGTTCGCGGTAGGTGACTTTCTTGTCCTCGTCAGGGTTGTCGCTCTCCCAGATCAGGGCGGTCTGATCGCCACGGGTTTCCAGGTGTCGGTCCAGGCAGTTGTAGGAGACGTTCAGTTTGGCACCCTGGAACCATTTGATGTTGGCATTATTGAAATCCCACTCACTCACCTTGTCCCATTTTTTTGACCAGGTCAGGAACTCCTCGGCGGCATCGCCCCAGAAACCATCCGGGTCTTCCACTGAGCGCTGATACATCTCCTGGTACTTGGCCGCATCAATGTGGGCTTGTGCGGCTGTCTCAGCACTAACCGGATAGATTTTCTCTTCGGACATGGTTTGTCTCCTTATGCTTTTAATTAAAGGCCAACTGAACGGCCATCTCTCTCTCAT
Source organism: Sedimenticola thiotaurini (assembly GCF_001007875.1). Classification (NCBI taxonomy): domain Bacteria; kingdom Pseudomonadati; phylum Pseudomonadota; class Gammaproteobacteria; order Chromatiales; family Sedimenticolaceae; genus Sedimenticola; species Sedimenticola thiotaurini. The sequence goes on from NZ_CP011412.1 coordinate 3,838,676, forward strand.
CTTAGTTTAGTTGCATTGTCGCGCAACCTGGGATGCTCCATGGATCATCCGTGTTTGGGCAGAATATTAAAAATGCCCTAATTCATATTGCTGATGAATCAGCTTGTGCACCGGTTTATCGTACTCCGATAACACAGGTGCGATGCGCTTGAAGACCTCTGCCGTCGTAATGGCGTCCCCCCGCGCTGTATGTCTTCCCTGTACCTCTACCCGGGCGTGGTCGGCTACCTCCTCCAACGTATAGTGACCAACCCGGCCGGTGTGAACCAGGTAGAGTAGCATGGTATCTAACCATGGATGTTTCAAATGGCAAAGCAGCTCTTGTCGAAGCAGCTTGTTTAAAAAGCGCATGTCGAAGCCGATATGGTGACCGACCAGCACACTCTCGCCAATGAAATCAATAATCTCCTCCATCACCTCTTCAATAACCGGGGCATTCTGCACGTCCGCATCCGTCAGGTGATGTATCCGACTGGAGGCGGCCGGAATGGACCGGCCTGGAAATATCAGGCTGTTGAACTCCCGTCCGGTACGTTCCAGGCCCCGCATCTCGATCAGGGCGATGGAGCAGATCTCATCACCCGCGTAAGCCTGCAACCCGGTGGTCTCGGTATCCACCACCACAAACCGGGTTTCCCGCAGTGGCTGGTTTTGCAGTTTTTTCGGATCCACCGACAGTAATCGTTGATGCAGTGTCAGCATCGCGGGATCGGACAGCAGGGCGCCCTTGCCCAGCGTGCGCCGGAATCCTGCGTGTATTCTTCCGAGTAGATCACCAAGTTGTTCACTTGCCATATCGCTTTGGCATCCTCCGATCACTTCGGTGCAATTGCCTCGTGACAGTTCCATGCCGGACCGCTTGCAGCCACGTCGGGGATTTTTGGACACCAAAGAAAAATGCTTAATTATTGGTTTTAAGTAGGGTCGACGGATGTTGCCATCAACCAGGGTGCTGCTCCTCCTGCCGCAGTGGCGGCGCTGTTATCCATGTGCTTGTCTGTATCTGCCAATGAGTGAACCAGCCGGATTCCACCGGATAGATCATGGCTGTTTTCTACGCCCTGTTTTTAAAATATATCCGTGGCGTAATCATCTTTCAGTTGTTCCTGGAATCGTTTCACCGCCCGCATCGCCATACGCAGGGTGCTGCGGGACTGGGGCGAGAGCCGTTCCGGGTTGATCAGTTTGTTTAACTCCCTGCCCGATCTGGCCTGTTCTATCTGATGGGTCAGCAACAGGTCCAGCAACTCTTCGAACGCCTCCTGCACCGAGTCCTTGAAATCGCCGGACAGCTTCCCTACCCGCTGCAGTGCATTGAGGCGGTCGGTGGTGTTCTGTGCCGCGATTCCGTTCTGCAGGGCGAAGATGCGTGCGGCGTCGGCAATCAGCCGCAGGCCGTTGCGCTTGATGTCGATATATTCGCCCTGGTTATCCTTCATGGTAACCAATTGATTAAAGAAACCGATAGCGGGTTTTCCCTCAGCATCGTGATCGGCCATCATTTTCAGCAGACGCGGCTTCTCCTTCAGTTCCGCCAGAGCGTGTCGACGCAGCTCGGTGGTCAGGGCGTCGTCGCCATACAGGGTGTCAAAATCGAATACCACGTTGGACCAGCGCGCCGCCTTCTCGGTGGGCTGGTTGACGATGTGGCTAATCTGCTGCTTCCACTTGGAGAGGGTTTTGTTATAGAGCGAGTTACGCGCCATGATGGCGCCGGGGCAGAGTGGATAACCGATCCGGTCCAGGTTCATGTTGAGCCGGTTGCAGAAACTGTCGAACCACTCCCGTACCGGTTTGCTTTCACTGATGTCGCTGTCCTCGATAATGATGCCGTTGTCCTGGTCCGGATTGAGCAGCATCTCCAGGCGGCCGCCGGACCCCATGATCAGCACACTGAAACCGACCGGTGGCTGGCCCATTCCCCGCTTCTCCATCCAGCGCAGGGTCAGCTCCACTGCCCGGCGCTGGGCGATCAGGTGGTACTCACTGAGCAGCCTGACGGCACTGCTGGGCCGGTGATTGGTCTCCTGAATGTCGTGTGCAGCCTCGCTCAACTGGGCAGTGAGTCCGGCCAGTTCCCGGATGCTGTCGGCGGCACGGAAGCGGTTGGTGAGGGTGCTCGGGCGGGAGATCAGGACCCGCAGAATGTCGGTCTGGGAGACGATGCCCAGGGGGTGCTGCTCCTCCAGTACGATCAGGTATTTGGCGCCGTGCCGTTTCATGATCTCCTCCGCCTCCCACAGGGCGGTGTCCGGATCAATGGTCCGGGGTGTCTCCGCTGCCACCTGGGCGATCCGGTGATCCGGTCTGGCGCCGTGCAGCAGCAGCGCTTCCGCCAACCCGGCAAACGTGAGCACGCCGCGCAGCCGACCCTGGTCGTCTGTTACCACCAGGCTGCCGATCTTGCGTGCCTGCATGGTGTTGAAAGCTTCGTTCAAGGTGGTTTCGGGACTGCAGCTGGCCACCGGCGTGTGCATCACCCGGGTGACCGGCTGGGCCAGTACACCGGTGGAGATGGAGCGGTCCGGGCTGCGTTCCCGCAGTTTGGCGGCGATCACCCGGTTGAGGACATTGAACAGCTCCGGCTGGGCCTGTTCCAGGGCCTTGAAACGCTCCTCCGGGATGGCCAGAAACTCCGACTGACTGGTGGCGATGGTCTTGGTGGTGTAGTCGTTTTTGTCCAGGTAGTTGGCCAGGCCGATCAGATCACCGGGCATCACCGTATCCTGGCGACCGGTGGGGCGGTGCATCACCACGTCGCCTTCCAGCAGAATATAGACCTCTTTCCGGTACGTCTCGCCCGGTTCAAACAGGGTGGCTCCACCGGGCAGGGTACGCCGGCCGGCACTGGCCACCAGGGCCTGCAGGGTCGCCAGCGGCACGTCCCGGAAGGTACGGGTGGCGGCGAGTCGCTGCTCGATGCTGAGGGATGCTTGCTCCTGTTTCATTAACTACCGTCTTGGTGCGTGCTACCTGTGAAAAGGGTGGCGGATTCAACCGTTCCCCTGTGCCTGTGTCGCTGTTGTGAGCGACAAAAAACTGTTATTTTCTCTGCCCGTGAAACTGACCGCTCCTATTTAACAAGGTCCTCCGTTGATTGACTGGATATTCCTGCTGGTTACTGGCCTGATCGCCTGGCACGCCCTGACCCATCGCAATGAGGATGGGGGGAACGATATCGGCCATCTGTTATTCGGCGCCATCGCGCTGCTGTTTTTTGTCCGGGTCCTGTTTGTCGATATTCTCCAGCTGATCTAGATGCCAGTTTCTCCTGGTCAGTCGAGCCGATAGGCGCGCTGTTCCATGTCCCGTTCCGGCAGACGCAACAGCCGCTCGGATGCCGGTTTCGCCAGCTGCTCGGCGATATAGCGGGCACGATCGGCGATACTCGGTGGCCGCTCCGCCTGGTTGCGCAGAAAACGGGTCAGCAGTCCCGGCCCTTCCGCCAGCTTCGGCTCCAGCCGCAGCGCCTCCCGGTAGTCGGCCAGGGCGCCGGCATAGTCCCCCAGCTGATCCCTTACAATCCCCCGGTTAGCCAGTGCAACCCCCTGGGCGCGCCGGTTTTTTTCGTCCACTCCACGGGCTGCCTCCTGCTCAATGGCCTGGTCATACAGGGCCAGGGATTGACGCAGTCGCTCGCTTGCCTGCTGTTGCAGCGCGGCGATCTGTTCCGCCTGCCCGGCCGGGTCCAGTCTGCCGGCCTCGGCGGACTGGCGAATGCCCATCCGCATCAGCGCCTGGGCCTGTCCCCGCAGGGCACCGGTGTTGTCCGGCTGTTCCCGGTACACGCTGCTAAAGATATCCAGTGCCTGACGCAACTGGCCATCCTCCAGGTATCGGGTTGCGGCAGCCAACTCCTGCTCAGCAGCCGACGGTTTGGGGCCGCTGGCGTACAGGGTCCAGCCGACCCAGGCGATGGTGAGCACGATCGCGCTGTTACGCAGTAGCCGGTAGCCCTTCTCATCCATCCTCTATCCCGCCATCGACAGATTGAACAGCCAGGAAAAGAGCGCTACCAGCGGCAGGCTGATAAACCGCGCCCGGCTCTTTTGTCCGCGCAATTCGTCTTCGGCCAGGGGCCTCTCCAGCTTGCGCTGCAGCCGCCGCACACTGGTTACCCAGATGATGTTGCTGACGGGAAAGAACAGCATCACGGCCAGCAGTATCACCCACAGATAGAAGATTGGATTCATTGTCTGTTCAGCACTGGCCGTTGACCGGTTATCCGGTTCTGTTCGGCATCGTCCTTCCACGCAAAGTTTTCTGTCTCAACTCCGTTAGTCCCAGCGCACGGCACCCCATACCCGGGTGCTCAACCCGGTTTGTCCAGATCCAGCTGGATATCGCCAATATCCTCGTGCAGGGCCACCACCTCCTTGTGCGGCACCGTGGAGAGTTCCATGTGGTAGGCGAGGAACCACATCATGCCCACGCCCAGTGCCCACCAGAGCAGTTGCCAGGCCCAGATCGACGGTATGCCGAAGGTCCAGTCGGCGGCGTTGGTCGGATCGCCGAAGATCCAGTTCCCGATCACCGCGCCGGGGCCGACACCAAAGAAGAACCAGATCAGTGTGATGATCCAGGCTGCCGGGATCAGACCGCGCTTGCCGACGGAGAGGGAGGCGTGGTCCCGCAGGAAGTTGTGGAACACCATGCGATGCTCCCGCTCGTCACTGTTCTGGGTCAGGGCGGAGATGATAATCGCCAGGCTCAGGTTACACAGGATGCCCCAGAAGGCCGAGTGCAGGGTCAGGGGCCAGCGGCCCCAGGGCATGTACTGGGCACCGATATTTTCCGTCAGGGTCACCGCGATCAGACCCGCGATCAGGCCGACAACGACTCCTTGCCGGGTCAGGAAGGGCCACCAGCAGACCGCAATCAGGGAGGGCCACATCTGGAATCCGTAGGCCACCGCCAGGCCACCCATCAGCACCAGGGCGTCGTTGGAGGTGGTGGCGACCATCAGGGCCGCAATCACGATCAGCACCACCCCGAGGCGGCCATAGAGTTTCTGCTGGCCATGGCTGGCGTTGGGGATGATGAAGCGTTTCAGCAAGTCCCGGGTCAGCATACCGCCGGCGGTGGACATGTAGGCGGCACCGGTGGATTGCATGGCCGCCAGTGCGCAAACCGCCAGCAGTCCCACCAGCCAGGGTGCTGTCTCGGACAGCAGGTAGACCAGTTGCGGCACCAGCATGTCGCCCTGGCCCTCGGACTGCAGCAGATCGATACCGGCCAGCCCGGTAGCCATGACGTTGTTGACCAGTTCGGGGTAGCGGGCCATGAATTCGGTGTCGGCACCCAGGAAGTGGGCGCCGATGCCCTGGATGGCGGTGAAGAACATCAGGATGAATCCGATCACCATGGCGGAGGCCCAGACCTGTTGCGGCGCAAACGGCTCCGGGCTTCGGTTGCCGAAGGCCCACATGGAGAAGGCCGGTGTCGACTGGACACCCATCAGGCCCATCAGGTAGGTGAGGATCATGACGCCGGTCCAGATGCCGCCGGTGGGTGCGCTGTCGGTACCCAGCCCGGCACTGAACTGGATCACTCCCGGAATGGCGATATAGGAGCTGTAGCCGTCCGGGGTGGTGGTGCCGAACAGGGCCTTGCCGGTGTTCGGGTCGATCTGGGTCAGGGCGGCGATGCCATCACTGAGACGGGATAAACCACCGATATCGTGCAGGGTGACAATACCGATCACCACGATACCGCCGCCCAGCAGGATCGCCTGGACAGAGTCCACATGGGCCACGGCCCGCAGACCACCGGAAGCGACATAGATGATCACCACGATGGAGAGCAACCACATGCCGACTGTGGTGCCCAGCATGTTGTCGGTGAGTACGTTGAACAGGAAGCCGGAGGCGCGCAGCTGGATGCCCAGGTAGGGTATGGAGAAGATCAGCGCCACCAGGACTACCAGTATACGAATCAGGTCGGAGCGGAAATAGTAGGCCAGCATCTCGCCTGGGGTGATAAAGCCGAACCGCTTGCCCAGCATCCATTGCCGTTTCAGGAACAGCACACCGGTGAAGGGGATGGCGATGGCGTAGAAGGAGGCGTAGGCGTATTGAAAACCGTCCCGGTAGATCAGGCCGGGGTGTCCCATGAAGGTCCAGCCCGAGAAGGAGGTGGCGGTGGCAGCGAGGATGAAAACCCACAGGGATATCTGTCGGCCGGCGATGAAATAGTCGCTGGCGGTTCTGGCGGACAGTGCGCCCTTGATGCCCCAGAAGATGCAGTAAGACCAGTAAAGTGCAACGAATACAAACAACCAGACAACTTTTGCATCCATTGCCGTATTCCCCCCTCTATATCAAAAATCAAGTGGCGTTCAATTAATGCTGCGTATTGAATCCGTGCTGGCGCGGCGAGTTGGTCCGTGATTCAAGCCAGACCCTGTTATGCGAAAAATGTGCCGGTAATTATATCCATATAATTCAATGGGTTGATCTATTTTAATTCACCTCTGTTACCACGGTTCGTTACCATTGGTGACACTGCCGTGTGGTTAGGTAACAGCCAATCTCAGTTGCCGCCCTTTTTGCTGCGCGGAATACCGAACCGCTGGCGTCTCTCCCACAGCGCCTTGCGGCTGATCCCCAGCCGTTTGGCCAGCTCGGTTTCGGTCATCTGATCCTGGTTCTCCAGCACAAACTGGCGGAAATACTCCTCCAGTGACAGGTCGGCTGAAGCCGCTGTCGGGGTCGCTGGCTGACTGGCGGCCGAGTGGGCGCTGTCAATCGCCAGCAGATCCGGCGTGATCTCATCCTCCTCGCACAGGATGACGGCCCGTTCCAGGGCGTTCTCCAGCTCCCGTACGTTACCGGGCCAGCCGTAGGTGGTGATGGTTTCAACGGCGGCCGGGTTCAGCTTCATGGGGGAGCGGTTGAGCTGCTTGCGGGTTTTCTCAAGTAGGAACTCCGCCAACTCCACCACGTCCTGACCCCGCTCCCGCAGGGGTGGCAGGTTGAGTTCCACCACCCGCAGGCGGAAATAGAGATCGCTGCGGAACTCCCCCTCCTGTACCCGCTGTTTCAGATCCCGGTGGGTGGCGGCGATCAGACGCACATCCACCAGCCGTGACTGTTCGGAACCGACCCGGCGGATCTCGCCGTTCTGCAGAACCCGCAACAGCCGCGCCTGGGCGGCCATGGGCAGTTCCCCGATCTCATCCAGAAACAGGGTGCCGCCTTCAGCCGCCTCGATCAGGCCGGTGCGGGCACTGTCGGCTCCGGTGAAAGCCCCCTTTTCATGGCCGAACAGCTCCGATTCGATCAGGGTCTCCGGGATCGCCGCGCAGTTGACAGTGACGATCGGGGCGTCCTTGCGCAGGCTCTGTTCGTGCAGGGCGCGGGCCACCAGCTCCTTGCCGGTACCGGATTCGCCCAGGATCAGCACCGTGCTGTCGGTGGGGGCCACCTTGGTCACCCGGCGACACACCTCCTGCATGGCCGGACATTTTCCCACCATGCCATCCACCGGATAGGTCTTGTCCAGATCCGACTTCAGGACTTCGGTCTTGCGCCCCAGCTTCTCCTGTTTCAGGGTGCGTTCGATCAGCATCACCAGTTCGTCATGGTCGAACGGCTTGGCGATGTAGTCGATGGCGCCCTGTTTCATGGAGTCCACCGCGGAGCGCACGCTGGCGTAGCTGGTCATGATCAGTACCGGTACGCCGGGCGCCCGGTTGATCACCTCGGTCCCGGGTACGCCGGGCAGGCGTACGTCGGTGAGGATCAGGTTAAAGCTTTTCAGGTCGAACTTCTGTTCCGCCTCCTCGACCGATTCGGCGGTGTTGACCTTGTAGCCTCTGCGGGTGAGGAGGCGGTCCACGGCGGTGCGGATGACCGACTCATCTTCAATAACCAGTATGTGACTCATGACGTTTCAGGTCCATGTAGGGGCAGTTGGATAATGACCCGGGTGCCGATCCCAGGCGCCGAGTCAATCTCAATACTGCCGTCGTGTTCATCAATAATCTTGGCCACCATAGGCAAGCCCAGGCCGGTTCCCTTGCCGGCCTCCTTAGTGGTGAAGAAGGGTTCAAAAATCTCATCCCGGACTTGGTCTGAGATCCCTTCCCCCTGGTCCATGACTTCTATCTGTATCTGATTTTGCGAGGCGAAGGCGAAAATCTCCACCCGGTCGCCCGGTTTGGAGGCGTCACAGGCGTTGGTCAGCAGGTTGACCATCACCTGGGCCAGGCGTTGGCGGTCCCCGTTGATGGTCAGCTCGTCCGGGCAGCTGTTGCTGAAGGAGACGTGCTTGCCGGCCCGGGTCAGCCCCACCAGTTGGATCGCCTCCTCGATGATATCGGTGAGCCTGAACTGCTCAAAGTTGAGACCGACCCGGCCGCTGCGGCTGTAGCTCATGAGTGACTGGACAATGCTGCTGATGCGCCGGGTCTGCTGCAGTATCGCCTCGATACTCTCCTGGGTGGTTGCCTCGTCCCGCTCTTCGAGCAGGTTCTGGGCCAGCGAGGCGATACCGGATACCGGGTTGCCGATTTCGTGTGCCACCCCGGCCGCCAGCTTGCCGATGGAGGCCAGCCGGTCGCTGTGGGCCAGCTCCGCCTCCAGGGTCTCCAGGTCGGTCAGGTCCTCCACCAGCAGCACCAGGCCGCTGCGGGGACCGGTCTGGTAACGGGGCAGGTCGGGATCCAGAATGGCCGCCTTGTGCAGGTTGAACCAGTGGGGGCGATTGTTGATCGGCACCTCCATGTGGTGAATATGCTCGTCCTGAGCGAGAGCAAAACCGGCCAGCAGCTCACCCCAGGGCGGAGGCAGGGAGGATAGCTTGCGCCCGGTCGCCTCGTTGCTGCGCACGCCACTCATCAACTCCAGGGCCAGGTTCCAGGTGACCACGGTGTGGTCCGGATCAACGGCGCAGACCCCCAGTGGCAGGTCGAGCAGAATCTGCCGATGATAGCGCCGCAGGGCATCCAGGTCGGCAGTCAGCCCCTTCAGCTTGCTGCGGGACTGCTCCATGCGCTCCTCCATGTGGCGGATGGAGTCGGCCAGGGCGGTCTTGGCGTCGGCGTCCACTTTCAGTTGCTGGTTGATGATCATGTGGGCCATGGCGGGGCCCAGCAGACCGGACAGGTTGCGTTCGATCCGCTGCCGGAGCCGTTTCAGCTCCCGGGGGCGGGTCTCGTTCCGGTCCAGCTGCAGATCCGCCAGGGCCTGATCAACCTCCATCTCGGCCGCTTCCCGCCCCAGCATGACCGCCAGACCCTCGGCGAACTGGGTTGGTGATCCCGCCATCAGGGTACCGCTCATGGGGGCCATGATGGCCACTTCACTGCGGCAGGCAAAGGCGGTCTCCTCCTCTTCCGGGGATTGCCGGGTCAGCAGGGAGATGATGGCAAACAGCAGCCCGTTACAGGCCAGTGACCAGAAGGTGGAGAACTGCCACTGATCCATGCCGGCGGTCTCCTGGATGGCTGCCATATCGATGCCGGTGTTGAGAAAGCCCGATTTCTCCAGCAGGGGCAGCAGCAGGGTAATGATCCAGACCGTGATGCCGCCCAGCAGTCCGGCAATGAACCCCTCCCGGGTGGCGCGCCGCCAGTAGAGCAGACCGATAATGCCAGGCAGGAACTGGGCCACCGCGACAAAGGAGATCAGGCCCAGTTGTACCAGTCCCTGGTTGTGCTCCAGCACCTCATAGAAGATGTAACCGGCAAAGATGATCAGGCCGATCAGCAGGCGCCGTCCCCACAGCAGCCAGCGGTACAGATCCACCCGGGGGTCCGGGTAGCTGGCCGGCAGCAGCAGGTGGTTCAGGCACATGGAGGAGAGCGCCAGGGTGGAGACGATCACCATGGCGCTGGCGGCGGAGACCCCCCCGATGAAGGCCATGATCGGCAGCCAGGGCGGTCCGTGACTCAGGGTGATGCCGAGTACGTAGTAGTCCGGGTCCATCCCCAGCTGCAGATAATCCCCGGCCCACAGGATGGGCGGGATGGAGAGATTCAGCAACAGCAGAAACAGCGGAAAAGCCCAGCTGGCGGTGGCCAGTGACCGCATAGAGAGGTTTTCCGTGAAGGTCATGTGAAACTGTCGCGGCAGCAGGAAAGCGGCACAGAAGGAGAGGAACAGCAGGGTCGCCCAGGGGCCTTCCCGCACCGGCTCATACAGTTTCTTCAGTGCTTCCGGGTGGGATGCCAGATATTCATTGAGCGAGTCCGGGCCGGAAAACACCCCGAAGATGGCGAAATAGCCCACCAGCAGCATGGCGACGATCTTCACCAGTGATTCGAAGGCGATGGCGGCCACCAGGCCCCGGTGCTTCTCCCGTGGCGTGATATGGCGTGCGCCGAACAGGATGGAGAAGAGGGTCAGCATGCCGCAGAAACCGAGCGCCAGCACCTGGGGGATCTCGTCGTGGGTCAGTACCTGGATCGAGGAGGTGACGGCACGGATCTGCAGGGCGATATAGGGCAGTGAGCCGAGCAGCATGAACAGGGTCACTAGCACGCCCCCCAGCTGGCTGCGGTAGCGGAATGCCAGCAGGTCGGCCAGGGAGGTGAGCTGATACTCCCGGGTCAGGCGCAGCAGCGGTTGCAGCAGGACCGGGCTCAGGATGAAGGCGATGGTCAGTCCCATGTAGATGGTCAGGAACTGGTAACCCTCACTTTCGGCGAAACCGACGCTGCCGTAGTAGGTCCAGGAGGTGGCGTAGACGCCGAGGGAGAGGACATAGACCGGCGCATTGTCGGTCCATTGATCCGGCACCAGGCCGCTGTCGGTGACGTAAGCAACGAAGAAGAGCAGCAGCAGGTAGAACAGACTGGCTCCGAACAGGATCTCCAGGTCATACGTCATGGTGCGGGTATCTTCGGTGTAACCAGGCGCCCAGCAGGATGACAAACAGCCACAAAGCGTAAGGCACCAGCCAGTGGGCGTCATCGTGTGCCCACCAGATGACCAGTGGCGAAGCGAACAGGAAGAGTGCGAAAAGTGCCAGTAACAGCGCACTCTCTCTTAACCTGATAGGATCCGGGTGCTTTTGCATCCCGCAAGGTTACCAGTTGTTACCAATAGTAACAACTTGGCCGGGTGAACCGTATGCCAGTGGTGTGTAACGGGCAGTGGGGGAGGCATCGGTCCGGGCTGGTTGAAAAAGGAACGCTTGGTGCCAGCGAATACAGATCGTATGATCGGAGTCTGGTAGCCGACGCGGCCAGGCCGGTGTCGGGCCGGTTTAACAGGTAACGAGGGGTGGCGATGAATCCGGAAAAAGTGGCGTTTGGTTTTTTTATTGTGCTGGCGCTGACGCTCAATTTTGGTTTTTTCGTGGGGGAGATCGACAACCCGGATCACCACCACGTCTATGAGCTGTTTGCCGTGGTGGTGGTCAATCTGATCGCCACCCTGCTCAAGTTTGGTGATCGCACCCAGATGGGGGCGGTATTGCTTGCCACCAGCCTGGTGGCGGTGCTGCAATTGCTGGCGGCGGCGCTGATCTGGGCGGTGGTCGAGCACGGTACCGGGGCGGGCATGACCCCGGCCATGATGGCCAGTATCGTCTCCTTGTCCGGCGGCGCCATGCTGGCCAATGTGATATCGGTGGTGTTGCTGGTGATCGAGACCGTGATGCTGCGGCGATAGGCTGGCAGGATCCCCATGCACAGCATCTTTTTTCTAATCTTCCGACGCATGCGTCAGCCCCTGCTGACGCTGGTGTCGACCTACGCAATTGCCATATTGGGTCTGACCCTGATTCCGGGACAGGATGATGCGGGCAATCTCTGGCGTATGGATTTTTTCCATGCCTTCTATTTTGTCAGTTTTATGGCCACCACCATCGGTTTCGGTGAGATTCCCTATCCCTTCACCGATGCCCAGCGTCTCTGGGTTACCTTTTCCCTCTACGCCACCGTGGTGGTGTGGATCTACGCCCTCGGTACCCTGCTCGCCCTGGTGCAGGACAAGATGTTCCAGCAGGCGCTGGTGGAGCGCCGCTTCACCCGCCGGGTCCAGCGCATGCGGGAGGATTTCTACCTGGTGTGCGGCTATGGTGAAACCGGCAGTGCCCTGACCTATGCCCTCACCGAGCGGGACCGCTCGGTGGTGGTGATTGATATTGATCCCGACCGGGTCAACATGCTGCAACTGGAGAATCTGCGCCAGTACGTGCCGGCCCTGGAGGGGGATGCCGCCCAGCCCGGCTGTCTGCTGGAGGCCGGTCTGAAGCACCCCCGCTGCAGAGGGGTGGTGGCCCTCACCAATGTCAACGAAGTGAACCTGAAGGTTGCCATCACCAGTAAGCTGCTGCATCCCGAGATCAAGGTGATCTGCCGCTCTGATTCCCACGATATCGAAGAGAATATGGCCTCGTTCGGTACCGATTACATCATCAATCCATTCGATACTTTTGCCAATCACCTGGCCACCGCGCTGCAGGCCCCGGGGTTGTACCTGCTGCACAGCTGGCTCAGTGGCGAGCGACGTCTGCCGGACCCACCGATCCAGCCTCCCACCGCCGGTCTCTGGATCGTGTGTGGTTTTGGCCGGTTCGGCAGGGCGGTCTACCGTCGCCTGAAGCGCGAGGGGATTGAACCGGTGGTGATCGAATCCATGCCGGAACTGACCGGTACGCCGGAGAGTGGTTATGTGCTGGGCCGGGGTACCGAGGCGGATACGCTGCTGGAGGCGGGTATTGAACGGGCTGTCGGACTGGTGGCCGGGACCGACAATGATGCCAATAATCTCTCAATCATCATGACCGCCCGGCAGCTGCGGCCGGAGCTGTTCGTGATTCTGCGTCAGAACCACAATGGCAACCAGGCCATCGTCGACGCGGTAAAAGCCGACATGGTGATGCACTCCAGCGCCATTATCGCCAACCGGATACGGGTGCTGCTGGGAACGCCGCTGCTCTACCAGTTCACCAGTCTGGCACTGCACCAGGACGATGGTTGGGCGCAGGATCTGGTGAGCAGGATTCAACGGCTGGTGTTGAGTGAGAATCCCGCCATCTGGGAGGTGTTCCTGGATAACGAAGAGGCGCTGGCGGTCTGTGATGCGTTGCTGAAAGGGCGCAAAGTGACCCTGGGGCACCTGTTGACCGATCCCGGTGAGCGCAGTCGCTCCCAGCCCGCGGTCTGCCTGCTGCTCCGCCGGGAAGGCCAGCGCATGATGCTTCCCGAGCATGATCTGCTACTCAAGACCGGCGACCGATTACTGTTCTGTGGCCGGGAATCGGCCCGCGGCCGGATGGAGTGGGGTCTGCAGAACCACCATGCACTGAAGTACATTCTTACCGGCGAGGTGGCTTCCAGTGGCTGGCTGTGGGGCAAATTCCAACGCCCCGGACGGCCGGTATCGAACGAACAGGTGCTGGAGTCGGGTGGGGACAAGGAGCGAACCATTGACCCGGACTGATCCATTTCGTGAGGTGTCTCCTGGCCAGATAGGTTAGTATGTAGAGATCCTAAATTCAGCCCGGATGAGGCGTTTGCCGGTAAAAGGAACAGTACGGAGCGCGGCTCCTCTTCAGGTGACCGGAACAGTATTTATGGGTGGTAAGAAAAAGCTTATGCCCAGATCACTCGATTCTTGGCTTGTTATATGGAGGCATCCCATGCATTATCTGATGGAAAAACTACAGAAAGATCACCGGAATCTGGAGAAAATACTCGACCTGCTGGAGTTGCAGCTCGACCATTTCCTGGCCGGACGCGAATCCGATTTTGACCTGAAAATTGAGCTGTTGGAGTACATGGAGGCTTACGCGGACCAGGCTCACCATCCGCTGGAGAACATTATATTCACAGCGACTAAGCCCCTGGCCGATGACCGGGCGGAGTTGATGGACCGCCTGATGCAACAGCACCAGGAGCTGGCCCATCTGACCCGTACTTTCCGTCACTCCCTGGAAAATATTTTTCAGGGCGGCGTGATGCCGAGGGAAGAGCTGGAGGTGCAGGGGCGTGAGTTTATTGCGCTGCAGCGCCAGCACATCGCTCTGGAAGAGCAGGAAGCCTTCCCAATTGTGGATGATCTGTTGCGGGAGGAGGATTGGAAAACAATCCTTGAACAGTCGCCCAACTATGATGATCCGGTATTTGATAAACCGGACAAGATTCGCTTTCAGACCCTGTTTGAATATCTGAGTCAGGCGGGCTCGGAGAATGGCACCGCCAGTTGACAGGTCAGCGTAAACTGGGTCACCGTAATAATGATATTTGTCAGGATGATCAATACACGAAGTAAAACTTTGCTAGTCGGGATTCAGGAGCAGAATCCGTTTTTTGGTACCGGTGCGCATCCGGTTTAATTGAGTGGATATCGACCGGGGTTTGGGTTATTAAACCCCGGTTAACCTGGTAACTGCTCAATTTTTCCAGTCGTTTTAGGTACATGGGGAAAATTGGTCAAAGCGCGTTCCTTGGGAGGAATAGAATATGGCTCATGTTGTTGTATTGGGTGCAGGTACTGGGGGTATGCCCTGTGCCTACGAATTAAAAGAGACCCTGGGTAAAGATCACCAGGTCACGGTAATCAACGAACGGGAGGAGTTTCAGTTTACCCCTTCAAATCCCTGGGTGGCGGTAGGTTGGCGGGACCGCAGTAGTGTCACATTTGATATCCGTCCCCATCTGGAACGCAAAGGTATCGGCTTTATTGCCAAGCGTTGCGATAAAATCAACGCCGAAAACAATACCCTTGAGATGGATGATGGCGAGGTGGTCAGCTATGACTACCTGGTTATTGCAACGGGGCCAAAGCTGTTTTTTGAAGAGGTCGAGGGAGCCGGACCGGCAGTGGGAAACACCCAGTCAATCTGTACGGTGGACCACGCCCTGGGTGCCTACGATGCCTACCAGCAGCTGCTGGATGAACCCGGCCCGGTGATTATTGGCGCCATGCCGTTCGCCAGCTGTTTCGGTCCGGCCTACGAGTTCTCCTTTATCATGGATGCGGACCTGCGTAAGCGGAAAATGCGCGACAAAGTGCCCATGACCTATGTGACATCGGAACCCTATATCGGCCATCTCGGTCTGGGTGGCGTGGGTGACTCCAAGGGTTTCCTGGAATCCGATCTGCGTACCCACCACATCAACTGGATTACCAATGCCAAGGTGACCAAGGTTGAGCCGGGCAAGATGTATGTCGAGGAGTATGACGAAAGTGGCCAGGTGATCAAGAATCACGAGCTGGATTTCAAGTACTCCATGATGCTGCCCTCATTCAAGGGTGTGGATGCGGTCGCCAATGTGGAAGGGCTGTGTAATCCGCGCGGATTCGTCATGGTGGATTCCCACCAGAGAAATCCCACCTTCCAGAACATCTACTCGGCCGGTGTCTGTATCGCTATTCCGCCGGTAGAGGCGACGGTGGTTCCCACCGGTGCACCCAAAACCGGCTATATGATCGAATCCATGGTGACGGCTATCGTGCATAACATCGCTGACGATCTGGCTGGCCGGGAGCCTTCAACCAACGCGACCTGGAACGCCATCTGTCTGGCGGATATGGGTGATACCGGTGCGGCCTTCGTGGCGCTGCCGCAGATCCCGCCCAGAAACGTGGCCTGGTTCAAGAAGGGCAAATGGGTACACATGGCCAAGATTGCCTTCGAGAAATATTTCATCCGCAAGATGAAGAAGGGGACTACCGAGCCGATTTATGAGAAGTACATCCTGAAAATGCTCGGTATTGGAAAGCTGAAATAACAGTCTTTCAGAACCAAAGAAAGCCCGGCTGTATGCCGGGTTTTTTTATGTCTGCCCAATACTTGGCGGTGGCCGCGAAACGGCGTTACGGTCAGTGTTTGAACTGATCCAGCATGGCTCGCAACTCCTGGGTCTGGGCGCTCAGCTGGTCACTGGATTCGGATAGTTGCAGGGCGCCTGCGGAACTCCTCTGGTTGGATTGATCGATCTGTGCCATGTGCGTTTTGATGGTTCCAATCAGGGCGTCCTGGGAAGAGGTGGCAGCGGACAGATTGTTGCTGATCCGGGTCACCGAGGAGATGGCGCCGGCGATCTCCGCCAGCAGTTCGGCGGCACGTTCAAAATGCTCTTCGGTCTCTATTGCCCGGTTGCGCGCGTTATCCATCACCTTGACGGCGGACTGGGAACCGCCCTGCAACTGGCCGATGATTTTTTCGATCTCTTCGGTGGACTCCTGGGTCCGTGTCGCCAGGGTCCGCACTTCATCCGCCACCACGGCGAATCCACGGCCCTGTTCACCGGCCCGGGCCGCTTCAATGGCTGCATTCAGGGCCAGCAGATTGGTCTGCTCGGCAATACTGCGGATCACATCCATCACCATGCCGATGCTGGCGCTCTTCTCATCCACCTGACTGATCACGTCCCCGGCCTTGTTCAG
Source organism: Sedimenticola thiotaurini (assembly GCF_001007875.1). Taxonomy (NCBI): domain Bacteria; kingdom Pseudomonadati; phylum Pseudomonadota; class Gammaproteobacteria; order Chromatiales; family Sedimenticolaceae; genus Sedimenticola; species Sedimenticola thiotaurini. Next base: position 3,855,022 of record NZ_CP011412.1, read on the forward strand.
GTCGGTAATCAGTGCTGCCACGGAACCGATCGCTTCCGTGGCAATGAGCGTACTCTCTTTGGCGGACTGATCGGCCAGCTCCGAGGAGCTGGCAACCTCAACTGCCATTCCGGATACTTCGTGAATACTCTCGCTGATTTCGTCAACCGCTTGAACTGCCTGTTGACTCTCAGCCTGCTGTTGGGCGGTCTGTTCCTGTTCCTCCCGGGCGATGTCGGCAAGCTGCTGGGTGTTTGTGTCCAGTGTTTGGGTGGCGTTGCCGATACGGCTGATCATGTCCCGCAGGTTGGCTGACATCTGGTTGAAACTGGTGACTATTTCACCGATCAGGTCATGGCTCACCAGGTTGCACTGGTGGCTGATGTCGTTGCTGCTGATGGCCTGGGCCACTGCCGATATACGCTGCAGACGGCGCAACAGTACCTGTTTGCAGACCAGGTAGTTGACCGCGCCGATGCTCAGGCCGGCGATAATACAGCCGATGTTGAACCAGAGCTGCATGCCCGGTTTCCACTCTACAAAGAGCTGGGCATACAGGGGGAACAGCAGCCCCATGATCAGACCGAATCCTATATAGGCGAAAAGCAGTGTGCGCAGGATGCTTGGTTTCATAAACGGTTACCTGACTTATTATTGATTTAGGGAAATATTCGGCTAGTCGCCGCTAATCTTTAAAAAAATCAATAATTAAATAAATTGATATACAGATAACTGGTTGTGATTATCAAGGGGGCGACAGCACCGGTTTCGCTCAGGCGTCCCGCCACAAGTGGCGCTGAATAAGGTCAGTCAGTGCTTCAATATGGGTCGGCGTGCTGTTCAGGGAGGGGATATAGTGATACTCGCTACCGCCGGCGGAGAGGAAGTACTCCCGATTCTCTTCGCCGATCTCCTCCAGGGTCTCCAGGCAGTCGGCGGGGAAACCGGGGCAGATTACGTGGACCCGCCTGACCCCCTCGGCTCCCCACTGCTGCAGGGTCTTGTCGGTGTAGGGTTGCAGCCAGGGCTGCCGGCCGACCCGTGACTGGAAGCTGAAGGCCCACCGGTCCTGGGGCAGGTCCAGGGCGGCGGCCAGCCGGTCTGCCGTGATGCGGCACTGGTCGGCGTAGGGGTCGCCCTGGTCGGCATAGGATTGGGGGATGCCGTGAAATGAGAGCAGCAGTCGATCACATTCACCATGGGTTGCGGAAAACTGTTGGACGCTCTTTGCCAGGGCGTCGATATAGCCTGGCTCCGCATGGTAGTGATTAATAAAGCGCAGTTCGGGCAGCCAGCGCCACTGTCGCAACACCCGGCTGATCTCATCGAAAGTGGATGCAGTGGTGGTGGCGGAGTACTGCGGATAGAGGGGCAGCACCAGAATCCGTTGCGCGTTGGCCTGGCGCAGCGTCTCCAGTCCGGCAGCGATGGAGGGTGAGCCGTAGCGCATGGCCAGCACCACCTTGACCGAACCGTCAACGCGCTGTGCCAGGCTCTGTTGCAGTGCTGCAGCTATTTCACGGGAGATGACCAGCAGAGGCGACCCCTGATCGGTCCAGACCTTGCGATAGGCGGCGGCGGAGCGCTTGGGACGGATGCGCAGAATAATACCGTTCAGGACCAGCCACCAGAGCGGACGGGGAAACTCCACCACCCGGGGATCACTGAGGAACTCCCGCAGATAGTCTCTGACATCCCTGACCGAGGCGGAGTCAGGGGTGCCCAGGTTGGTCAGCAGGATACCGGTACAGGGTGTCGTCTGGTTGTCGGGGGCAGGGCCGTGAAATTTCATGGTTTTGAGTCGGCTGATGAAAGTGCGGCCTATGATCCCCCATTAACCGGTCAGGGTGCAATCACCCGGCGCTGACCGGGATGTGGGCGGTTGCTCACTGTGCGGGTATGATGCGGACAACGGATGAAACAGAAAACCGAGCGCCGGACAGGCAGCGATTATGAATCAGGCGGATAGCACAAATATTGAACGTTTTATCGACGCGCTCTGGATGGAGCGGGGGCTGAGCCGCAATACCCTGTCCGCCTACCAGTCGGATCTGGCCAAACTGGCCCAGTGGCTGAACAAGCAGGGGAGGGGGGCCCTGTTGCAGGCACGCCGGAAAGATCTGCTGGAGTACCTCGCAGCCCGGGCCGTGGCCGGCGTCAAGGCCCGTTCCACTGCCCGTATCCTCTCGTCGCTGCGGCAGTTCTACCAACATGCCCTGCGGGAGGGCTGGATCAGCGAAGACCCGTCGGCCCTGATCGATGCCCCCAGGCTGGGACGACCACTGCCCAAATCCCTGACGGAACAGGAGGTGGAGGCGCTGCTGGAGGCGCCGGATACAGATGATCCGGAAGGAATGCGGGACCGGGCCATGCTGGAGTTGCTGTACGCTACCGGTCTGCGGGTTTCTGAACTGGTGACACTGCAGTTTTCCCAGCTCAGCCTGAACCAGGGACTGGTGAGGGTGATGGGCAAGGGAGGCAAGGAGCGCCTGGTGCCGTTGGGGGACGAGGCGATGGATTGGCTCTCCCGCTTCATTCGCTCGGCCCGCCATGATCTGCTGGGGGAGCGCCTCTGCGATGATGTGTTCCCGACCCGGCGCGGGGCGGCCATGACCCGCCAGGCGTTCTGGTACCGGATCAAACGCCACGCAGCCACTGCGGGCATCAGCAAACACCTCTCTCCCCATACCCTTCGGCACGCCTTCGCCACCCACCTGTTGAACCATGGTGCCGACCTGCGGGTGGTGCAGATGCTGCTGGGGCACAGCGATCTCTCCACTACCCAGATCTATACCCATGTGGCGCGGGAGCGTCTGAAAAGCATGCACCAACAGCACCATCCCCGCGCCTGACCGATGCTGATATGGTAGCCTTGCCAGATCGGTAGCAATCCAGCCAAGTGATTATTAGGAGACAAACAGGTGCCGTCATTTGATATCGTTTCTGAAGTGGATATTCAGGAGGTGCGCAACGCCGTCGACCAGGCCAAACGGGAGATAGCCACCCGGTTTGATTTCAAGGGAACCAAGTGCAGTTTCGAGTTGAATGATAGCGAAATCACCCTGAAGGGTGAGCAGGAGTTCCAGCTCGGCCAGATGATGGACATCCTGCGCCAGAAGATGGTCAAGCGAAAAGTGGATATCACCTGCATGGATGTGAAAGAGCCGGAAACCACTTTGAACGCCGCCACCCAGAAAGTGGTGATTAAGCAGGGTATCGAGACCGACACGGCGCGCAAAATGGTGAAAATGATCAAGGGCAGCAAACTCAAGGTTCAGGCCCAGATACAGGGGGACCAGGTCCGGGTGACCGGGAAGAAGCGGGACGACCTGCAACAGGTGATCACGCTGTTCAAACAGGCGGATTTCGATCTGCCCCTGAAATACAGCAATTTCCGGGACTGATGATCAGTTTTCACCGAATCCTTTGTCGGACGCTGCTTGTCATGCTACTGCCGCTGGTGGGCAGCCCGGTAGCCGGCCAGGAGGCAGACTCCCGGATCGAACAGGTACGCCAGAGCCTGGCGCTGCTGCTGCCGACGACGCTTCCTGACAGCATCCGCGCGACACCGATCCCCAATCTTTACGAAGTGGTGGTGGGTACACGGCTGGTCTATGTGACCGGTGACGGTCGTTTCCTGATCGAAGGGGAGATTATCGATCTGGAAGGGCAAAAAAGCATCACCAGTCCGCGTCTGAACCAGATCACTCTGGATGCCATCGATGCGCTGGGTGAGCGGAACATGCTGATCTTCGAACCTCGGGGAGATACAAGGCATACAGTATCGGTGTTTACCGATATCGACAGTGCCTACAGTCGTAAATTGCACCAGAGCCTGGATCACTACAGGGAACTGGGGATTCGGGTACGTTACCTGCTTTATCCCCGGGCAGGACCGGACAGTGATTCGTTCGACAAGGCGATTGCGGTCTGGTGTGCGCCGGACCGTTACCAGGCGATGGACCGGGCGATGGCTGGTAAAGCCGTAGCGTCGGCCTCCTGTATCAACCCGGTTCGTCAGCACTGGCAGCTGGGTCAAAACCTGGGAGTTTCCGGTGCGCCGGTCCTGGTGCTGGAGAATGGTGAACTGTTGCCGGGCTATGTTCCGGCTGACCGACTAGAAAAAATCCTGGGAAAAATGAGGCGACTCAGCCAACCCTGAGCCGGATGCGTTTTCTGTAACAGGGCGCAGATGAGGTTATAGAAATTCTTTATCTTGTCGAAATGTGCAGCTGTTTACAGATTAATTGTACGTTGTGCCGGAATATTTAACTCTGATGAAAGGGTTGTCGATAGTACATCCAGATCATCATCACTCTGCGAAGGTGATTCCGACCGATTGGGTCAGGATTAAAAATTAAATTTATGAATGTACTGCCTATCCATGCTGTTGTGCGTACCGACAAAGGGCGGGTTCGGGAGATTAACGAGGATAGTATCTCGGTTCTGGAACAGCACGGACTGGTGGTTCTGGCTGATGGTATGGGTGGGTATAATGCGGGGGAAGTGGCCAGTAGTCTGGCGGTTGAAACCATAACCACAACCCTGCTGCCATTCTACGCAGAAAACAATGCGGTCCCCTCGGCAATAATCGGTTCGGCGGTGGAGGCAGCGAATGAGTCAATTCTCTCCAGTATGCTGGCCGAACCGGAATACGAAGGCATGGCCACCACGGTGGTGGTGGCGCTGTTTGGCGAAAATCGGGTGCACTATGGTCACGTGGGTGATTCCCGTCTCTACCGCTTGCGTAATAACTGCCTGGAACAGCTGACCCGGGATCACTCCATGATCCAGGCGCTGGTGGACGAAGGGATGTTTGATTCCCTGCAGGAAGCGCTGGATGCCGGAGTAAAGTCTAATGTGCTGACCCGTGGCCTGGGCATCCAGGAGCTGATCGAGGTGGATGTGGGTGTTTCCGATGTGGTACCGGGGGACATCTTTCTGCTCTGCTCGGATGGTCTGAGCAACATGGTATCGCATCAGGATATGCTGGATATATTGACAGGAGCAGATGGCAACATGGAGCATGCTGCACAACGTCTGCTGGATACGGCGCTGCACAACGGCGGCCTGGACAACATTTCACTGGTATTGGTATGCCCTCAACATTAAGTCGAATGCGACCAGATAACTCGGGGTCGGGAGTAACGATGGAAAAGCTGGTTATCAAGAAAGACGATGCACTGGTGACTGAGATAGCAATCGATAAGCAGGTGGTTTCGATCGGTCGGGATCTGGAGTCTGATCTGCAGTTGAATGACCCGTCGGTCAGTCGTAATCACGCCACCATCAGACGCATCTACACCGATCTCTATATCGAGGATCTGGGCAGTACCAACGGCACCCAGCTGAATGGACGCAGCATTACCAAACATGTCTTGAAGAGCGGTGACCGGTTGACGATCGGGACCTATCTGCTGGAGTACTTGGCAGAGGAGGATGGTGATGAAGAGCTGGAAAAGACGGTGGTGATTCAGCCTGAAGTGGTGGCCGCCGCCCGTGCCAAGCGGAGCGGCCAGGTACGGCAGCTGAAGCCAAAACATGCCACATTGCGCTTTTTCCGTGGACCGAACAAGGGCAGTCTGGAGAAGATAGATCGCTCACTCTTTACTATCGGAAAGCCGGGCGAGAACGTGGCGGTTATCGCCCGCCGTCCCCAAGGGTTCTATCTGCTGCATATCGGGGGTTCCACCTTCCCGCGCATCAACGACAAGGAGATCGACTCCAGCGGTGGTGTGCAACTGCAGGAGGGCGACGTGGTGGAAGTGGGGGAATACGTGGCGGAGATCTCATTCGCCCAGCAGTAGGTTGATGCGCCTACTCGGTGTGCTCTGAGAGTTTGGTTTACCGGCATCTTGGGGCTTGCCCGGGTTATAGGGCTGGGGGCACCGGTTTTTTTCTGGTTGGTTATTACCGATATGGGTGGAATTGATTTTTGGCCAGTCGGATTTCTGTTCCTCTGTTTTAATTAAGTGTACTGGTGTCGTGAGTGATTTAATTCAACCATCCAGTAGGATGATATCCCTCGTATCTTCCACTCTAGCTCCAATATAACCATTTCCTCTATATCATCTTTTCAACGTCATCCAACGGAACCGAGTGATGATCATCGCCCCAGGCTGGCCTGCGGGGCGCGGGTCCTGAAGTCCGTGATGCTGTCCGGGCGGTGAATCAGCATATGTCCAATATTTATGCACAATACTAGCGCAGCTTGATGCTGCTCTGCACAATAATCGATCGTTTCTTTCTTTTCTCATTTTCATTAAGTTATTGTTTTTAATAAAAATGTGTTCATGGCACGCTACTTGTATACAAGCTTGCATCTTGTATACAAGTGGTGACCGCCATGAAGCGATGTCTCAATTTACAGACCTCCAATTTAAGATCCCTCTATCTTGCCGGTGATCTGACCCCGGTTGCCCTGGTCGAATATCTGCTCGAGCAGGAGCATGCAGATCCGGGAGTCTGGATTCACCCTCCCGAGAAGGAACGCCTGCTCAAAGAGGCGCAAATCCTGGAACGGCGGCGTGATGAGTTGGAGCATCTGCCCCTGTACGGCATCCCATTTGCCGTCAAGGACAATATTGATGTCGCTGGCATGCCAACGACTGCTGCCTGTCCCGCCTACAGTTATGTCCCGGAACAAGACGCGACGGTGGTGGCCAGACTGAGAGAAGCGGGAGCTTTTCCTATTGGTAAAACCAATATGGACCAGTTTGCCACGGGACTGGTCGGGGTACGGACGCCCTTTGGGCCGGGGCGAAATCCGTTTAACCGGGAATATATCGCCGGAGGATCCAGCTCCGGTTCTGCTATCGCTGTGGCCACGGGTTTGGTGAGTTTCGCACTGGGCACTGATACGGCGGGTTCGGGGCGAGTACCGGCCGCCTTCAATAATCTGATTGGCCTGAAGCCCAGCCGTGGGCGGATCAGTAACCGAGGCGTAGTCCCGGCTTGTCGTAGCCTGGACTGTGTATCGATCTTTGGTCTGACTGTCGCAGATGCCTGCTCTGTCCTGCAGGTAACGTCCGGGTTTGATAAGGCCGACCCTTTCTCACGCCCTGTTCTAAGCGGACAACTGAATTTAAAACGGGCATTTCGGTTTGCTGTGCCGATGATCGATCAGTTGGATTTCGATGGTGATCAGGAGGCTGCACGGCTGTTTTGTGAGCAGGTTGATCGTCTACAGCAACTTGGTGGAGAGAAGGTCGAGGTCGATTTTTCCCCCTTGTTTGAAGCGGCCTCCATGCTTTATGAGGGTACCTGGGTTGCCGAACGGGCACATGCCATTCAGACGTTTCGCAAAGAACATGCAGATGACCTGCACCAGACAGTAGCAGAAATCATCTCCCGTGCGGATAACTATTCCGCTATAGATACTTACGATGCTTACTATCGCCTTAAGGCCCTGCGGCGTCGCGCTGAGCCTATCTGGCAACAGGCGGATATCCTTGTAACACCCACTACACCTACTATCTACCGGATCGATGAGGTACTGAAGCAACCGATTACCTTAAACAGTCGACTCGGTTATTACACCAACTTCGTCAACCTGATGGATCTATCGGCCATAGCCGTGCCGGCCGGTTTTCGCCTGGACGGATTGCCTCAAGGTATCAGCATATTGGCACCTGCTTGGGAAGAGCCCGGACTTTGTGAACTGGCTGGACGTCTGGAGTCTATGCGGCCATCACGATTGGGTGCGACAGAGTATGTCGTCGATACCGATTACCCCGCCTCCTTGCCAATATATACACAAGCTGGGCAAAGCCTATCAGTCGAACTCGCGGTAGTCGGTGCACACTTGAGAGGTCAGCCCCTACACGATCAGCTGACGAGTCTCATGGCCGATTTTCTGGGCGTATTTCGGACCGCAGCCACCTATCGACTTTATGCACTCGATAACACAGTACCACCTAAGCCGGGCCTGGTTAAGGACAGCAACAAGGGCGCGTCGGTAGAGGTGGAACTATATCGATTGACTGTGAAGGCATTCGGTCAGTTGGTGGCGGATATACCTGCTCCGCTGGGTATCGGTACCGTAACACTTGAAGACGGACGAAATGTAAAAGGTTTCATATGCGAACCCTGGGCTATTCACGGTGCCAGGGAAATCACTCAATACGGCGGATGGCGCAGTTATCTGACTGCTCCAGCCGTTCAAAAGGCCATCACACAGGAGTAAGACCATGGATGCCATCGTCCAAGATCGCCCCCCTAAATTTCAAGAAACTAAAGGCTTTCAGCCCGGGCCTCTGGGAACTCACATTACCGTACGCGGGTTGAATAAGTCGTTTGCCGGACAGCCGCTCTATCAGGACTTCGAACTGAATATTCCGAAGGGAAAGATCACCTGTGTGTTTGGCCCCAACGGTTGCGGCAAGTCCACACTGATAAACATGATCGCTGGCTTGATACCGCTCGATTCTGGTCTGGTGCTATTCGATGGAAAGACATTGAAACAGACCCGGATCGGCTATGTATTCCAGAATTACCGGGATGCGCTGTTTCCCTGGATGAAGTCAAGAAGCAATATCGCCTATCCGTTGAAGCTGGCCGGTTATGACAAGGCAGCGCAGGAGGCGCGTGTCAATGAACTGACCGAGACCTTCGGTATCAGTTTCGATCTGGATAGATATCCCTATGAACTGTCGGGTGGTCAGCAACAGCTGGTCTCAATCATGCGGGCGTTGGCACCGCATCCGGAAGTGCTTTTCCTGGATGAGCCATTTTCCGCATTGGATTATGAAATGACGTTGACTATTCGCGACACCCTGCAACGCATCTTCATGAATACCGGCCTGACCATGGTGGTCGTCTCCCATGATTTGGAAGAGGCCGTCTATCTGGCCGATGAAATTCTCCTTTTAACGAAGCGTCCGACGCGGGTGGCCGAACTGGTTCCCTTTGAAACGGAAAGGCCACGGGATGCACAGACCCTGGCGAGTGAATATTTTGTGCAGACCAAGATGCGTAGCCTGGAGATATTTCAGCGGGAGGTTCGGCGATGAAATACGTGAGTTACAACATCGAAACAATTTTCAACGCGTTTAGCGTTCTATCGGACAATCCCTGGATACAGCGTCTGGGTCATATAGGTCACGCTTTGATAGGCCCACTGTGCATGTTCGTTATCTGGTGGTGGGCGGCGGAAGCCGACTTGGTCAGCGACAAGTTACTGCCCGGTCCGATAGAGACGTTTGGATCTCTGGGGCACAGTTTACTGAGTGGCGATATGCTCCGGGATGCTGGTTATACCATGTACAGAACCGGTTACGGTTTTGTTATTGCCATGATCCTGGGTGTTCCGATCGGGGTCGTTCTTGGTTCCAGCCAGAAACTCTACCGGTCAGTGGAGTTTCTGGTGGATTTCTTCCGGTCAACACCGGTCACTGCCGTGTTCCCCCTGTTTCTGCTGATCTTCGGTATTGGTGATATTGCCAAAATATCAGTAGCCGCTTTCGCGGCCTGGCTGGTGATTCTGTTTAATGTCGCATACGGCGTTATGAATGCGCGTCAGACACGAATCATGGCGGCAAAAGTGATGGGCGCATCATCCGGGCGTATCTTTTTTGACGTGATGTTTTTTGAGTCGCTTACCCAGACATTTGTCGGCCTGCGTATGGGGGTTTCTATCGCACTGGTAGTGATTATTGTTGCAGAAATGTTCATTGGATCCATGGATGGTATGGGGCATCGAATTATCGATGCGCAGCAGATCTATGACTTGGAGGATATGTATGCCTCCATCCTCATGACCGGCGCCATGGGTTATGGATTTAACCTGTTTTTCCTCGGCCTGGAACGGTGGCTGGTCCATTGGTCCGGACGCTAGCAGATTTACCCCGTCCTACTTCGCTATCTACAACTGGAGATTAATCTCATGAAATTGAAAAAACTGATTGTCGGTGCAGCCATAGCACTGCTCATGCCCATTACTGCACCCGCCAAGGAACTTGAAAAAGTGGTTGCATCCTGGCTGCCAATCATGCAGACAACCGCCTACTATGTCGCACTTGAAGAGGGGCTTTTCGAGCAGGCGGGTATAGAAATTGTTTCTCACAAATTCGGCAATCCAAATCAGATTATCGATTCCCTGGTGTCCGGGCAGGCGGACTTTGGCCCACCGGGAGCTGCTGCCGGTATCGCCATGCTCGCTGAATCAAGGTTTCCCGGTACCTTCAAGGTCTTTGGCCTGCAAGGTGGTGGTATCAAGGTTGACCTGATCAATGATGGTCTGATCGTCAAGGCGGACTCCAATATCAAGTCGCTGAAAGATCTGAAAGGTAAAACCCTGGGTACTGTACCGGGCATTCAGTGGCAGACTATTGCACGTCATCTGGTGCGCTTGAATGGCTTGGATCCGGATAAGGACGTTCGTGTAACCGCTGTATCTGTTCCCCTCCAGGTTCCCTCGGTAGTTGCAGGTAGTGTGGATGCAACCTTGTCGTTGGAGCCGGTGGGTTCTATCGCTGCAGCATCCGGTGATGCTGAACGCGCCATGGTCAATCCTTGTGCCGTCTTTATTACTGACCCGTTCTACTCTGGTGCCGCCGTGCTCACCACTAAGTTCATTAAGGAGCGGCCGGAGGTTGCCCGTAAAGTGGTTGAGGTGATTGATACGGCGACCCGCATGGTGAATGCCGACTTTGATAAATATAAAAAAGTGATACCTAAATATACCGCTATCAAAGCTGAGCAACTGGACCTGTTGGCCAAGCCATATCTGCGGCCGTTCGATGAACTGAACGAAACGGATTTTGATTCATATCAGGCCTTCGTCGATGTGTTCTATAAGGAAGGAGTATTGAAAGAACCTATTGATATTCGCACCAAGATCCTGACCTGGGACGATTTTAAATAAGTGCTATCTGCAACGGTGAGGCACCAACGGTGCCTCACTCAAACCAACGGAACCACATTATGAACACAAAATCCTTAAGTTTTCGCGCAGCGGTTGTCCAGACGTTGGCTGAACTAGGTGACCTGGATGCCAATATCACGCTTACTCAATCTCATGTAGAAGAGGCGGTGCGACAGGGTGCGCGCCTGATTGTATTACCGGAGTGTATGAATAGTGGCTATCTGTTCGATTCCGAAGCGCACTGTCGGGAGATTGCGGAGCCGGTCACCGGGCGTTATGTGCAGGCACTTGCTGAACTGTGCCGGAAACACAATATTTTTATCGGTACCGGGTTTACTGAGTGGGATGAGGATAAGGGAAAAGTATTCAATAGTGCCTTGCTTATCGATCCACGCGGTGAACTGATCCTGCATTATCACAAGCAGTTCCTGGCCACACATGACCAGAACTGGTTCGAATTCGGGGAACGGGGTTGCCCGGTAGTGGATACGGAACTGGGTCGTATCGGTCTGCTGATCTGTTTTGATGGCCGTATTCCGGAAATCGCCCGTAGCCTCGCCCTGCAGGGTGCGGAAGTGATTCTGGACATGGCAAACTTCTTCGCTATGGATCAGGCCGATTTGTGGGTTCCAGCACGAGCTTACGAAAATGGCGTATGGATCGTTGCGGCTACCAAGTCTGGCGTGGAGCGGAGTATCTACTATCCGGGTGGTAGTATGATTGTCTCACCGGATGGCGAAACTAAAGCTTATGTCCCCTACGATACACATGGAGTGGCGAGTGCTGAAATCTTTCCAGAACAGGCCCGAAATAAGTCCTGGTTTTACGGTGCGAATCGATGGTCCGATCGCCGACCAGACACCTACAGTCTGCTGCGTGCGCCTTTTGAAGAGACGCCACTTGCATCGTTACTCGATCAACCCCTGATTCCGGAACAGGCGACTGCAAAAGGAGCGGCTGTTCAAGCGCATGCTACCTTCAGTACCGGCAGTCTGGAAGAAGCGTTGGATATGCTGGATCATGCGGCAAAACTGGGCTCCAAGTTACTGGTGCTGCCGCAACATATGACATTTTCCTCCTGGCTGCCGAGTCGCAGTGACGTTGAGCAGAACCGGGAAGCCAGAGACCACGCGCTACAGCGGGTGCAGTCCATTTGCAAACGTTATGACTGTAGCGTGGTGTTACCGATCTTTATGGAGGACGCCGGACAATTTGTTCCGACGGCGGTAGTCATCGGTCCCGGTGGCAACGAACTGGGGAGGCAACAGCAGATTCATTTGGAGCCGGAAATGGTTTCCTGGGCGAAGGGTGGCGATTGCTTTACCGTGATAGATACACCGAGCGGCCGCCTGGGTGTGTTGTTGGGTTATGATGGCATGTTCCCGGAGTCCTCCCGTGTCCTGGCCCTGGCTGGTGCGGATATAATAGCCTGGTGCAGCGCATGGCGTCATCCCAATGATCGGAAACTCCTGACCATGCCCAAGGCAGAGGATAATCGCTGTTTTCTGATCTGTGCCAACCGCAGTGATGCCCCCTATCCTGGCGGTTCGTTCATTGCACCTCCCACCGGGTTTCCTCAATGGGATATGGACCTGGCGGCGCCACCGGTATTAAGACACAATGCAGTGCAGCCCGGGTTCATGAATCTGGCGCTGGCTCGACAGAAGTCGATGATACCGGGGGTGGATATGATCCGTAACCGTATCACCGATACTTACGAGGTCCTCATCGCGGACAAAAATGTCGGTTGATCTGGACTTAAGGTATTTATGGGTATGTGAAGTGTGTCAGCAAGGTGTCAGATGAATAGAGCAACGGGTCGAAAAACCACAGTTAATCGCCTGGCAGATCGCATTTACAATCAGCTCAAGGATGAGCTGTATGTGCAACTGAAACCCGGTGACCGACTGACCGAGTCGGCGGTGGCTGAAAGATTGGATGCCAGTCGCACACCAACCCGCGAAGCGTTGCAGCGACTGGTTCAGGAGGGACACCTGAACGCACATTTGCGTAATGGTTACACCGTCCGTTCTATCGATCAGTCGACTCTGAATGATCTGTATGCTGTGCGTGTGTTGTTGGAGACCGAAGCAGTCCGCTTGTATTGCGCCGGCTCCAGTGATAGCAGCCTTTCTCCATTAATGGCAGATTGGGAAGTAGCGCGCTCGGAGCAGATAAGTGATCCAAATGAACTGGGGCGACTTAACGAATCTTACCACTTCGGTATTGTGGCGCTATCCGGAAACCGGGAACTGATTCGTCTGCATGGTGATATATTCCAGCGCATTCAATTAATTCAACGTCTGGATTTCAGCCGGGAGGAACGGGTCGACGCAACCTACGACGAACATCTGGCTGTTCTGCAGAGCATGGTGCGTGGAGAGAGTGAAAAGGCGAGTGATATTTTGCGTCAGCATATTGTGCAAAGCCTGGATATGGTCTCTGAAATAACCCGGCAGTTCACTGTAGATTAAACCGGCAACGAGCAACAACTCTGTTTTACGACCCGCTAGTGCCTGAAAAGGTGAGGAAAGTTTGCTAAAGCGGCATATGTAACTGACTGTTTCAATGTTCTGTGACTGTCTGGGAACGAGCCTGCTCAAGGCCAGTCACTGTGATGGATTACCACACGATAACCGTCCGGGTCTTCGAAAGTCTGTCCGGCTCTGGCCCAATAGGGATTGTTTGGGGGAACCGACAGAAAGCCCGCGCGCCGCATCTTTTCACATCGCTGATGCCACTCCTGCGGATCGGGCAAATAGAACACCAACAGAGCCTCCGCAGAGGGGCGTGTTGTCTCCGGGTGGCCCGGCCGGTGAGTGAACTCCAGGTGGTAGGGGCCACCAGCCACACCAAGCATGACGCCGTCAAACCCCTCGTGATCCCGGAAGTGCCCCAGTTCATCCAGATCCAATCCCTCCCGATACATTGCTACAATCCGCTCCAGATCGCTGGTAGGGTGGGCTACTCTGAGTTGCGGTAGCATAAAAGGCCTCCTGGTGGTTGATCAGAACTTTTCGGCAAGGGGATTGGTATCGCAACGCCATCTTTCCGGATCGGTCACTCCTGTTGGTACAGCGGCACTTTTTACAGCGCCACTGCCGAAGGCTCCGGCACATCGGGCAACCCGGTTTCGGCGTCATCACTCCAAGCCATCCTATGCTGAACAAACCGCCCGGCTCAAGCAACTGCGGGCGAAGTGGACACGTTGGGGGGGTAATGGTTGGTTCCCTGGGGATGAGCAAGAATCGGGTGGTGTCTGGTGACCGGTCTATCTATAGTGTGCTCAACGGCTGATCCTGGCCAAATCCGGACCTTTTCAGATGGAGCAGTGAATGGATAGCGCCAACCTTGTGTGTCTACTTAGCCTGGCGGCGATCTGGGGTGGCTCGTTCCTGTTCATGCGAATCGGCGCGCCGGTGCTGGGGGCCGTATGGCTGGTGGGGTGGCGTGTCGGGCTGGCGACCCTGTTTCTGGCTGGGGTGGGCTGGTACACCCTGGCCGGATCACTGGTGGTGATCGCGGGAACCGCCCTGGTGACCGGTTTCTCCCCGCGCCGACTCTTTTCGGCCAAGGCTGATCAAAATGTTTGACTTATCCGACACCGAATCACAGCTCCAGTATCAGCGCATTGCCCGGGCGATCCGTTTTCTGCGTGCCCATGCCAGCGAGCAACCGTCCCTCGGTGCGGTGGCCGCGGAGGTGGGGCTGAGCGAATACCATTTCCAACGTCTGTTCAGTCGCTGGGCGGGTGTGTCACCGAAACGTTTTCTGCAGTACCTGACCAAGGAGCGGGCCCGGGCGGCGTTACGGGAATCCCGGCCGCTGCTGGAGGCTGCCCACGCAGCAGGGCTTTCCGGCCCGGGACGGCTGCACGACCTGATGATCAGTTGCGAAGCGATGACTCCCGGGCAGATCAAGACGCGTGGGGCAGGGCTTGAGATCGGTTATGGTTGGAGCGGCAGCCCGTTTGGTGTCGCCCTGGTTGGCTGGACCTCAAACGGTGTCTGTCACCTGGGTTTCCATGATGATATCGATGGTCGGTTTGAGCATGAGCTGGCAGAAGCTTGGTCCGGGGCCCGGCTGTACCGTGATGAATCCCGGGCGATCGATCTGGTGGCGCGGATCTTCCCGGAGCAGCCGCGGCCGGGCTCCCTGCACCTGGTCTTACAGGGCACCAATTTCCAGATCAAGGTGTGGGAGGCGCTGTTGCAGATCGGTAGTGGCGCACTGATCTCCTACTCCGAACTGGCTGCGCTGGCCGGGTCGCCCCGTGCGTCCAGAGCGGTGGGTTCCGCCCTGGCTGCCAACCGGATCGGTTACCTGATCCCTTGTCATCGGGTGATCCGGGAGACCGGTGAGTCCGGGCAGTATCGCTGGGGCGAGGACCGCAAGCTGATTATCCAGGGCTGGGAGGCGGCCCGTCGAGAGGCGGTCCAGGGATCTGCTGACCAGGGTGGCTAAGCGGTTTTCTTCCGATGTCGATGGAGGGGTGACGCTTCTCCACGCCCCGTGTTGTCAGAATCACCTCGGCATAATATTCCAATAAAAAAAGCTTCACTATTTCGACATGTCTAGATAACTGGCTTGTCACAAACGGACAGTAGCATCTCCCGGCAATAGAACGAGGAGAGAGACATGACTGCTATTGCCCTATCCCGCGTTACCAAAACTTTTTCCCGTGAGCGCGATGCTTCCCCGGTACTCCGGGGTATCGACCTGTCTATCGAACAGGGTGACATGGTCGCCCTGATCGGTCCCTCCGGTTCGGGCAAGTCGACGCTGTTGCGTCACCTGTCCGGTCTCACCTTGGCGGATCGTGACTGCGGAGCTGAAGTCACCGTGTTGGGTCGTGTCATCCAGCGTCAGGGTCGACTGGAACGGGATATCCGTCATTCCCGGGCGCAGATCGGTCACATCTTCCAGCAGTTTAATCTGGTTGGTCGTCTGTCGGTGTTGAAAAACGTACTGATCGGTGGCCTGAGCCGGATCTCCACGCAACGGGGACTGCTTGGCTGGTTTACTGAACGGGAGAAACGTGCCGCTCTGGAGGCGCTGGAGCGGGTGGGGCTGCGCGAGTTCGCCCTGAAACGGGCCTCTGAGTTATCCGGTGGCCAGCAGCAGCGGGTAGCTATTGCCCGCGCCTTGATGCAGCGGGCCCGGGTGATCCTGGCTGATGAGCCGATCGCTTCGCTGGACCCCGAATCGTCCCGCCGGGTCATGCAGACCCTGCGGGATATCAATCGTCGGGATGGCATCACCGTCGTTGTCACCCTCCATCAGGTTGACTACGCGCAGCAGTACTGCCGCCGTGCGGTGGCCCTGCGTCAGGGGGAGATCGTTTTCGACGATCACATCGATGTCCTGAACGAGACACAGATCGACCAACTCTACGGCAGTGATCAGCCCAAGCTCCATTCCCCGAACGCACCGTCCCGGACCCTGCTGTCCGATCGTCGTCTTGCGATTGCCTAACCCGAACCATCCTACACGGAGTCCATTGATGAAAATTAAAAAACTGTTCATGAAAATTACCGCAGTCCTGGTGCTTGCCGGCTCCCTCGCCGGGATTCAAACACTGCAGGCGGAGGAGGCCAAAGTCCTTACCTTCGGTATTATTTCGACCGAATCCTCACAGAATCTGAAAACTGTCTGGATGCCCTTTCTTGACGACATGTCGGCTAAATTGGGCATGGAAGTTAAGCC
Source organism: Sedimenticola thiotaurini (assembly GCF_001007875.1). Classification (NCBI taxonomy): domain Bacteria; kingdom Pseudomonadati; phylum Pseudomonadota; class Gammaproteobacteria; order Chromatiales; family Sedimenticolaceae; genus Sedimenticola; species Sedimenticola thiotaurini. Next base: position 3,871,571 of record NZ_CP011412.1, read on the forward strand.
GTTCTTCGCCTCTGATTATGCCGGGATCATCCAGGGTATGCGTTTCGACAAGGTGGATGTGGCCTGGTACGGCAACAAGTCAGCCATGGAGGCGGTTGATCGGGCGGGCGGCGAGATCTTCGCCCAGACCGTGGACGTAACTGGCAACCCCGGCTATTGGAGCCTGCTGCTGGCGCGCGCGGATGATGATCGGATCAACTCGGTCGAGGATATGCTGAAATTGACCGGAGAACTGGCTTTCGGTAATGGCGATCCCAACTCCACTTCCGGTTTCCTGGTACCCAGCTACTACGTGTTCGCCAAGAATGGCGTAGATCCTAAAAAGGCCTTCAAGCGCATGACCAACAGCAGTCACGAATCCAATTTCCTGGCAGTGGCTAACGGCCAGGTGGATGTGGCCACCAACAACACCGAAACCATGGCGCGGGTGAAGATAACCCATCCGGACAAAGTGGCAAAGGTAAAGGTGATCTGGAAGTCGCCGCTGATCCCTGCCGATCCGATCGTCTGGCGCAAGAACCTGCCGGAGCGCGTCAAGAGCAAGGTGTATGACTTCCTGATGAACTACGGCAAGACCGGTGACAGCAAAGAGACGAAGATCCTCGCGGACCTGCAATGGGCTCCGTTCAAGGCTTCCAGCAATGATCAACTGCTGCCGATTCGTCAACTGGTGCTTTACAAGGAACGCGTGAAGCTGGCCAAGGCATCCGATCTGAGTGATGCAGAGAAGGCGGAAAAGATCCAGGCCATCGATGACAAGCTGTCTGAATTAAGTCGCCGCATGGAAGCGATCTCGGTGGCCGTGGCGAATTGATTTCCGGCAACTGCTGTAGCGGGAGGCGACTTGTTCAGTCGCCCGCCACAGCGGTTCATGCACAGGAAATATCCCTGTCCTGGAGAGGCTGAACCATGATAACCGCGAACAACCTGCCGATTCCTAAACAGCCGTTTAACTGGTTGGCGGCCATCAGCTGGGGCCTGTTTTTGCTGGCCTTGAGCTGGGGCTGGCAAGCGGCTGAGATGAAGCCCCTGGTGCTGTTTTCCGATGCTGACAATATGTTGGAATTCGCCAGGGATTTTTTTCCGCCTGACTTCAGCGATATGAGTTACTACCTGGAAGAGATGGTGGTCACCCTGCACATCGCCCTGTGGGGTACCACGCTGGCGATCATCTGCTCCATCCCTTTGGGCCTTATGAGTTCAGAGAACCTGGCACCTGCCTGGATCTACCAGCCAACCCGACGTCTGATGGATGCAACCCGTGCGATCAACGAGATGGTCTTTGCCATGTTGTTCGTGGTGGCGGTTGGCCTGGGTCCGTTCGCCGGCGTGTTGGCCCTGTTTGTTCACACCACCGGTGTACTGGCCAAACTCTTCTCCGAAGCGGTGGAGGCGATCGATCCGGCACCGGTGGAAGGGGTGCGGGCGACCGGTGCCTCACTGTTGCAGGAGATCCTCTACGGGGTGATACCCCAGGTGTTGCCGTTGTGGATCTCCTTCTCCCTGTACCGCTTTGAATCCAATGTCCGTTCCGCAACAGTGGTGGGTATGGTGGGTGCCGGTGGTATCGGTGTAATCCTGTGGGAGAGTGTGCGCGGCTTCCAGTTCCAGCAGACCTGTGCGGTGATGTTGGTGATTATCGTCAGCGTGACCCTGATTGATCTCACTTCCCAGCGATTACGCAAGGCATTTATCTGAGTTTTTTGTTGAGCGGATTTGTATAGACAACTGCCATGGCCGTTTACCTGACAATAGCCACCCAACTGCGTGATGAGATCCGCAATCACTATTCCCATGGCGATATGCTGCCCTCGGAACATCAGCTTGCAAAGCGCTTTAATGTGAATCGTCACACCTTGCGGCGGGCAGTCGACGAACTGGTGCACGACGGTTTAGTGCGCCGTTACCAGGGGCTGGGTAACCAGGTGGTGGGGGCGCCGATTGACTATGCGCTGAACCATCCCTCCTGCTTTACCCACAATCTGTCAAAAATGGGTTTGCTGTTGGATACCGAAGTACTGGGGTGTCGTGAAGAGCCGCTCGGTGAGGCGCTGGCCAGTCGTCTGCAACTGCCGGCCGATACCGGTATTGTGCTGATTCGCACCTGTCGCTGTATCGATGAGCAGCCGGCCACCCTGATGCGGCACCATCTGTTCAACGTCGATATCCGGCAGATGGTCCGTTTTCGCAGCGGTTCTCTGCACCGGTTCCTGCAACAGAGCTACGGTTACCGGGCGCTGCGCGGTACTACCCGGCTACGGGCCCGCATGCCTACCTTTGATGAGTGCAGCCAGTTAAAAATCGGACGGGGCATACCTGTGATGGAGATCCACAGCCGTTACTACCTCCAGGGGAGCGGATCGCTGATGGAGTATGCCATCAGCATCAGCCGTGGTGACCTTTTTGAATACAGCGTGGAGCCTTGAAACATGCCTACCACACAAAACAGCCGCCGGCAGTGGATGTCGGTGCTGGCCCAGGCTCCCGCGGGGCAGTTGATCGAACTGGCGCAACCGTTTCTGGCGCTTGACCGCTTCACTAGCGTCCGGGCACCTGAGATCGGCCTGGCCCAGGTGCGGGCGCGCATGGGCGGCACCGGTAACCGCTTCAATCTGGGGGATGTGACCATCACCCGCTGCGTGGTGCAGTCCGCCAATGGCCACTACGGCTATGCCTACATTCGGGGACGCAATAAACCCCACGCCCTGTGCGCGGCGCAACTGGATGCCCTGTTGCAGTCCGACAACCACCGGGAGGCGATCTATCAACAGGTGATCAAGCCGCTGCGTCAGACGCTGGCGCAACAGCAGCAGCAGCGCGCGACCGAGGCGGCAGCCACCCGGGTCAACTTTTTCACCCTGGTCAGGGGGGAGGACTAAGATGCAGAACCTTGCCATTGTTCCCGCTTTTGAAGATCCGGTCTCGCAGGCCCAGCAGACCTTCCGCTGCCTGCTCAAGGCGATGAGTGAACCGGGGGTGATTGTGGAGCTGCCGCCGGTGGCGGCACTGCGGCAGCTCTATCCGGCCACCCACGCGGTCTGCCTGAGCTTGCTTGATTCCCGGACACCACTCTGGCTGTCGGACGGACTGGCTGATCCGCAGGTTCGGCACAATCTCCATTTCCACACCGGCATGCCGCTCGCGACCGATGCCGCCACGGCCCGCTTTGCCCTGGCCCAGGGCAACGAGATGGACACGCTGGCCGGTTTCCCCCGGGGCACTCTGGAGTACCCGGAACGGGGCTGCACCCTGATCATTCAGGTGGCGGCGCTGGCCAGGCACAGCGATGTGGGGCCCGGTTTTACCTGTTTGCAATTGAGTGGGCCGGGGATTGACGGGCGGCGACAGTTAGCACTGGATGGCCTCTGCCGGCCACTGATTGAATACCTGGTTGAACGACCCGATCCGTTTCCACTGGGGCTCGATTTTATGTTCACGGATGTGCGATCCCTGGTGGCCATCCCCCGAACCACTCAGGTGGAGGTGTATTGAGATGTATGTGGCAGTAAAAGGGGGAGAGAAGGCCATTGATCAGGCCCACCGGTTGCTGGCAAAACGGCGTCGGGGTGACACCGGACTAGCCGAACTGTCGGTTGCCCAGATCCGGGAGCAACTGCCGCTGGCGGTGGACCGGGTGATGACCGAGGGCTCGATCTACGATCCCGAGCTGGCGGCCTTGGCGATCAAGCAGGCGGCCGGCGATCTGGTGGAGGCGATCTTCCTGCTGCGCGCCTACCGCACCACCCTCAGCCGGCTCTATGTCAGTGAACCGATTGATACCACCTCTATGCAGGTGGATCGGCGGGTCTCGGCCACTTTCAAGGATCTGCCGGGGGGGCAGGTACTGGGTTCTACCTTTGATTACACCCACCGACTGCTCGATTTCAGGTTGTTGGCCGAGGGCGATAGCGGGGTGTCATCCCCGGTCGTCGATGACACCCCGGCAGAACAGAATGTGGAGCAGCAGCCGGAGCCGATGGGCCGGGTGTTGCAGATGCTGGAGCGGGAGGGACTGCTGGTGTCGCAACAGGACGATGGCAGCGAACCGGCGGACATCACCGAAACGCCACCGGACTACCCCAGCGACCGCAGCGCCCGTCTGCAGTCCCTGGCACGGGGCGACGAGGGATTCCTGCTGGCACTCGGCTACTCGACCCAGCGCGGTTACGGCCGCAACCATCCGTTTGCCGGTGAGATCCGGGTCGGCGAAGTGAGTCTGACCCTGGTGCCGGAGGAGCTTGGTTTCCCGGTGGAGATCGGCACTTTGCAGGTGACCGAGTGCGAGATGATCAACGGCTTCAGCCGCCTGCCGGATGGAGAGGTGAAATTCACCCGCGGCTACGGTCTCGCTTTTGGCCAGAGCGAACGCAAGAGCATGGCCATGGCTCTGGTGGATCGGGCGCTGCAGGCGGATGACTATGATGAAGAGCGAAACTCACCGGCGCAGCAGGAGGAGTTCGTGCTGTCCCACTGCGACAACGTGGAGGCATCCGGGTTCGTCTCCCACCTCAAGCTGCCCCACTACGTCGATTTTCAGTCCGAGCTGGAGCTGCTGCGGCGACTGCGCAGCGAGATGGTAACGGAGCCGGCAACAGCGGAGAACCAGCAATGAATCAAACAACGGTCAGAGAGGGCTATAACTTCGCCTACCTGGACGAACAGACCAAGCGCATGATCCGGCGCGCCCTGCTCAAGGCGGTGGCGATTCCCGGCTACCAGGTGCCGTTCGGCGGACGCGAGATGCCGATGCCCTACGGTTGGGGCACCGGCGGCATCCAGGTGAGTGCGGCGGTGATCGGCCGGGAGGATGTGTTGAAGGTGATCGACCAAGGGGCTGACGACACCACCAACGCGGTCAGCATCCGCGCCTTTTTCCGCAACCTGACCGGGGTGCGCACCACCGATCGCACCGATCAGGCGACACTGATCCAGACCCGGCACCGCATCCCGGAGACGCCGCTGAAACCGGACCAGATTCTGGTCTACCAGGTGCCGATACCGGAACCGCTGCGCTTTATCGAACCAAGCGAAGTGGAGACCCGGCGCATGCACGCCCTGGAGGACTACGGTGTTATGCACGTGAAACTCTACGAGGATATCGCCCGCTTCGGCGAGATCGCCACCACCTACGCCTACCCGGTACAGGTGAATGGTCGCTACATCATGGATCCATCGCCGATCCCGCGCTTCGACAACCCGAAGATGCACCGCATGCCGGCGCTGCAGCTGTTCGGTGCCGGGCGTGAGAAACGGATCTACGCTATCCCGCCCTACACCGATGTGGTCAGTCTCGATTTTGAGGATCACCCGTTCCGGGTTCAGAGCTGGGCGGAGAGCTGTGCCATCTGCGGCTCCCGAGAGAGCTTCCTGGATGAGGTGGTAATAGATGACCAGGGTGGACGCAGTTTTATCTGCTCCGATACCGACTACTGCCGCCAGCGCCAGCAGCGTCGGGAGGTGGCGTGATGGGTGAGCAGCCGTTGCTGACCGTTCGGGATCTGACCCGTCTCTATGCGCCGGGTAAAGGCTGCCAGGAGATCGATCTGGAACTCTATTCGGGCGAGGTGCTGGGTATTGTGGGTGAGTCCGGTTCCGGCAAATCGACCCTGCTCAACTGCCTCTGCGGCCGCCTGGAGCCGACTGCTGGAAGCATCCATTACCGCGACGCGGAGAACCGTCTGCTGGATCTCTACCGGCTCTCGGAGTTCGAGCGTCGGCGCCTGTTGCGTACCGAGTGGGGCATGGTACACCAGCACGCCCGGGACGGCCTGCGCATGGGGGTCTCTGCGGGGGCCAACATTGGCGAACGGCTGATGGCCGTAGGCGCACGTCATTACGGTGAGATCCGGGCCAGGGGCCTGCGCTGGATGCGGGATGTGGAGTTGGACGAACAGCGCATCGACGACAAACCGGGCAGCTACTCGGGCGGTATGCAGCAGCGCCTGCAGATCGCCCGCAACCTGGTGACCCATCCACGGCTGGTGTTTATGGATGAACCGACCGGCGGACTGGATGTGTCGGTGCAGGCGCGTCTGCTCGACCTGCTGCGCAATCTGGTCACCGATCTTGGCCTGGCGGTGATCATCGTTACCCACGACCTGGCGGTGGCTCGGTTGCTGGCCCAGCGGCTGGTGGTGATGCGCCAGGGGCGGATCGTGGAGCAGGGTCTCACCGACCAGGTCCTGGATGATCCGCAGCACCCCTACAGCCAGCTGCTGGTCTCTTCGGTTCTCACCCCGTGACATGACAGGAGTGATGCAATGACAACGGTGATCGATATACAGGGCCTGTCCAAGGTTTTCACCCTGCACAACCAGGGCGGCGCCCGGTTGACGGTGCTGCAGGAGATCAACCTGCGGGTGGCAGCGGGGGAGTGCCTGGTGCTGCATGGCCAGAGCGGCAGTGGCAAGAGCACGCTGCTGCGCACCCTCTACGCCAACTATCTGCCCAGTGACGGGCGTATCCGGCTGCGGCATCGCGGGGAGATGGTGGACCTGGCCAGCGCTGGCAGTCATCTGCTGCTGGAGATCCGCCGTGAGACGCTGGGTTATGTCAGCCAGTTCCTGCGGGTGATCCCCCGGGTCTCCGCCCTGGAGGTGGTGAAACAGCCGTTGCGCGAGCGCGGCGTGGACGATGGCGAAGCGGAAGCCCGGGCCCGGGCACTGCTGGAACGGCTCAATATCCCGCAACGGCTCTGGTCCCTGGCCCCCGGTACCTTCTCCGGGGGCGAGCAGCAGCGCATCAATATTGCCCGCGGTTTTATCGCGGATCATCCGTTGCTACTGCTGGATGAACCCACCGCTTCACTGGATCGGGACAACTGCCAGGTGGTGGTGGCGCTGATCCGGGAAGCGCTGGTGCGGGGTAGTGCGGTGGTGGGCATCTTTCACGATGCGGCGGTTCGGGAGGCGGTGGCCAGCCGGGTGTTCGATATGGGCCGGGTCGATTCCCCAGTCGCCGCCAGTTGTCAGCAGGGAGTGGGAAGTTGATATTAACCAACGCGAAAATTGTCCTGTCAGACGAGGTGATTGACGGCACCCTGACGGTGAAGAACGGGCTGATCGATTCGATCGATCCTGGACGGGTAACCCTGCCCGGTGCCATCGACTGCCGACAGGGCTACCTGACGGCGGGTATGATCGAGCTGCACACCGATAACATGGAGAAGCACTTCACCCCGCGTCCCGGCGTCGCCTGGCCGGGCATCCAGGCGTTCAAGGTGCATGACGCGCAGATGATCAGTGCCGGCATCACCACCGTCTTTGATGCGGTTTCCATCGGTGACGTAGTGGATGGTAGTGAACGTCTGAAAAACCTGCAGCGTATGGTGGCCGCCCTGGACGAGTCGGCGCGACGCAACCTGAACCGGGCCGATCATCGCCTCCATCTGCGCTGCGAGGTGAGCCACGCGGATACCCTGGATATGTTTCTCTCCCTGCTGGATGTGAGTACGCCTCAGCTGGTCTCGGTGATGGATCACTCGCCGGGGCAGCGCCAGTTTGCCAGCCTGGCTCGCTACCGTCAGTACTACCAGGGCAAGTACAAGCTCTCCGATGCGGAACTGGAGGCTTTTATTGAACGCCAGAGCGCAGCCAGCCAGCGCTACAGTGATCCCTATCGAAAGGCGATCTGCGCGCTCTGCAATGAGCGTAACATCCCGCTGGCCAGCCATGACGATGCAACCCGGGAGCACGTGGACGAGTCCCACGGTTTGAACATGGTGGTGGCGGAGTTCCCCACTACCGCTGAGGCGGCCCGGGCCGCTCACCACAGGGGGATGTCGGTAATGATGGGGGCGCCAAACATGGTACGGGGCGGATCTCACTCGGGCAATGTGGCAGCCCACGAACTGGCCACCGACGGGGTGCTGGATATTCTCTCCAGCGACTACTACCCGGCCAGCCTGCTGGATGCGGCATTCAAGGTGGCGATGCTGCCGGAGAATGACTACGACCTGCCGGCAGCCTTATCCCTGGTTACCTGGCGACCGGCCGAAGCGGTGGGCATGGATGATCGGGGGCGTATCGCCCCAGGTGCCCGGGCCGACCTGGTCTGGAGCAGTCGGACGGACGACCATGTCCATATCGAGCAGGTGTGGAAAGATGGCAACCGGGTCTATTAGGGTGAGAGAGCCCCGGCTGGTTTACCTGATGGGGGCCTCCGGCAGCGGCAAGGACTCGATTATCGCCGGGTTACGCCGGCGCCTAGGGGCGAACTCCGGTGTTATCGTCGCCCATCGTTATATCACCCGTCCCTGGCAGTCCGGTGGCGAGAACCACGTGGAGTTGTCCCGGGAGGAGTTCAAGATACGCCGCGCACTGGGGCTGTTTGCGTTGGATTGGATGGCCAACGGACAGCATTACGGCATCGGTTGCGAAGTGGATGTGTGGTTGGCATCCGGACGCTCGGTGCTGGTTAACGGCTCCCGGGAGCATCTGGAGCAGGCCCGGGTACGTTTCCGGGAACGTCTGTTGGCGGTGCTGGTGACGGTGGATGAATCGCTTCTGGAAGGGCGGCTGCGGGCCCGGGGGCGGGAGAGCGAGCTGCAGATTGAGGCGCGGCTGAAGCGGGCCAGGGAGTACGATGGACAGATCACCGGGCCGGTCTGCCGACTGTATAACAATGCCGCACTTGAGGATGCCGTACAGCGACTGGAGCAGCTGCTGACCGGACAGGGGGTCGTGGCGATCCATGCCTGAGATCGAGTTCACCGGCAGTGGCGGAGCCGCCCAGGTGCCGGTCTGGGGATGCCGCTGTCCCATCTGCCAGCGCGCCGCCAGCGTCGCCTCTTATCGACGCCGCCCGGCCGGGCTGGCAATCACCGGTGAGCAAGGGGTCACCCTGATCGACGCCGGCAGCCATCATCTGGCGCAGCGCTACCGCCCGGAACAGCTGGAGCGGATTATCCTGACCCATTTCCACATGGATCACGTCCAGGCCCTGTTCCAGTTGCGCTGGGCCGGCGGGCCGCGCAACATCCCGGTATACCGGCCCGACGATCCAGTGGGTTGCGACGACCTGTACAAACACCCCGGTATCTTTAAGTTGCAGAAGCCTTTTCAGCCTTTTCAGAGCCTGGAGTGGGACGGTCTGCGGGTTACGGCCGTGCCGCTGCAGCACTCCCGGGTGACCCTGGGGTACCTGTTGCAGACGCCGGGTACAGCGATTGCCTATCTTTGTGATACCGCCGGCCTGCCCCGGCCTGCACAGCGCTTTCTGGCCGAGTCCCGTATCGACTATCTGATCCTGGACTGCTCTGAGCCGCCCATGCCAAATCCGCCGCGGAACCACAACGATCTGACCCAGGCGCTGGCGATTATAGGTCGCCTGCGTCCGGAGCAGACCTTGCTGACCCACATCAGCCACCACTTCGATAACTGGTTGCTGGAGCACGCCGGAGAGCTGCCGGCGGATGTCTCGGTTGCCCGGGACGGGATGCGTATCCCCTGTCCTTAGGGGGTGAGTGGGAGGTGATCCGGGGTCACCCGGAAGGGGGATTCCGCCAAATCCTGTTCAGTCACACAGCGCCTTGAGCCGATACAGCTCCTCCAGCGCCTGTCGCGGGGTCAGGTCGTCGGGATCGATCCGCTGCAACGCCTCCAGGGCAGGGGATGGGGGCGCCGGTTCCGCTGCCGGGGCAAACAGGGAGAGCTGGCTGGCATGCTGGTCGCTGTGACGCTGGGCGGACAGCTCCAGTTCCCGCAACCGCTCGGCGGCACGTTTGATGATCGGTCTCGGTACGCCGGCCAGGGCCGCCACCTGCAGGCCGTAGCTCTGGTTGGCCGGCCCTTCCCGCACCGCGTGCAGGAATACGATGGATTCCCCATGCTCCACCGCATCCAGGTGCACATTGGCAATGCCCGGGTACTCCTCCGGCAGGGTGGTGAGTTCGAAATAGTGGGTGGCGAACAGGGTGAAGGCGCGGATGCGGGTGGCCAGCTCCACGGCACAGGCCCAGGCCAGCGACAGGCCGTCGAAGGTGCTGGTGCCGCGGCCGATCTCGTCCATCAGCACCAGGCTCTGGTCACTGGCGTTGTGCAGGATGTTGGCGGTCTCCTCCATCTCCACCATGAAGGTGGAGCGGCCACCGGCCAGGTCATCCGAGGCGCCGATGCGGGAGAAGATCCGGTCCACCGGGCCGATCCGGGCTGCCCCGGCCGGGACAAAGCTGCCGGCGTAGGCGAGCAGCACGATCAGCGCGGTCTGGCGCATGTAAGTCGATTTACCACCCATGTTGGGACCGGTGATGATCAGGATGCGTCGCTGGTCGCTGAACTCCACACTGTTAGCGACAAAGGGCGCGTCGCTCACCTGCTCCACTACCGGGTGGCGGCCATCCTCGATGTGAATGCCCGGCGTGTCATCCAGTTGCGGTGGGCTCAGTTGCAGGGTCTCGGCCCGCTCGGCAAAGTTGCTGATCACATCCAGCGCGGCCAGGGCGGCGGCGCACTGCTGCAACGGGGCGATAACCGCCTGCAGGCTCTCCAGCAGCGCGTCGTAAAGCATCTTCTCCCGGGCCAGGGCGCGCTCCCGGGCCGACAGTACCTGATCCTCGAACTTCTTCAATTCCGGGGTGATGAAGCGCTCGCTGCCCTTCAGAGTCTGGCGGCGCACGTAGTCGTCCGGCACCTGTTCCGACTTGCTGCGGCTGATCTCGATATAGTAACCGTGCACCCGGTTGTAACTCACTTTGAGATTGGCAATGCCGGTGCGCTCCCGCTCCCGGCTCTCCAGATCGAGCAGGAATTGGTCGGCATTCTGGGACAGGTTGCGCAGTTCATCCAGTTCGGCATCATAGCCTTCGGCCAGCACACCGCCATCCCGGATCAGCATGGGGGGCTGTTCGATCACGGCGCGCTGTAGCAGATCCACCGTGTCGGGATGGGTGCCGCACTCGTCGGCCAGACGCTGTAATAACGGGGCTTCCAGCGTTACCAGTCGGGCCTGCAGTTCGGGCAGCTGACTGAGGGAATCCCGCAGGGTCGCCAGGTCCCGCGGACGGGCGCTCTTCAGTGCCACCCGGGCCAGGATACGTTCGATATCGCCGATTCCTTTGAGGCACTCCTGCAGGGCCGGAAACGCCTGCTGTTTCAGCAGCAGACCGATGGCGTCGTGCCGTTCCCTGACCTGATTGATGTCCCGCAGCGGCCGGTTGATCCAGCGCCGCAACAGGCGACTGCCCATGGGGGTGGTGGTGCGATCCAGAATACCCGCCAGGGTGTGCTGTTGCTGACCGCTGAGACTGTTGTCCAGCTCCAGGTTACGCCGGGTGGCGGCGTCGATAATGATCGCCTCCTCGCGCCGCTCCACCGACAGGCCGCGCAGATGGGGCAGGGCGCTCTGCTGGGTATCCTTGACATACTGCAACAGGCAGCCGGCAGCACCGATCGCCAGCGGCAGGTCGGCACAACCGAAGCCTCCCAGGTCCCGGGTGCCGAACTGGCGGGTCAGCAGCTGCTCCGCACTATCCCGGTCGAAATGCCATGACGGGCGCCGGGTGATGCCCCCGGGGGCTGTGAGACCTTCCGGCAGGACATACTCCTCCATCAGCAACAGTTCCGCCGGGTGCAGTCGTTCCAGTTCCCCCGCCAGCGCCTCACTGCCGGTCAGTTGCTGCACCACAAAGCGGCCACTGCTCAAATCCAGGGTGGCGAGACCGAACTGATCGTTCTGTTGATAAAGGGCAGCCAGCAGGTTGTCGCGGCGCTCCTCCAGCAGCGCGTCATCGGTGACCGTGCCCGGCGTGACGATGCGTTGTACTTTGCGCTCCACCGGACCCTTGCTGGTGGCCGGGTCGCCCACCTGTTCGCAGATCGCCACCGATTCGCCCTGTTTGACCAGTTTGGCCAGGTAGCCTTCGGCGGCGTGGTAGGGGATGCCGGCCATCGGGATCGGCTGACCGGCCGACTGGCCCCGCTTGGTCAGAGTGATGTTAAGCAGCCGGGCGGCCCGTTCTGCATCGCCATAAAACAGCTCGTAGAAATCCCCCATGCGGTAGAACACCAGCATGTCCGGATAATCGGCCTTGATGCGCAGGTACTGCTGCATCATCGGGGTGTGAGACGGGCTGGCTTTCTTGCTCATCGGGTTCTGCGGTGCTGGTTGGGTCAGGGGACGGTTGAACTATTCGAAACTGTAGTGCTTTTCGACCGGCTTGAGGATCTTCCAGGTGCAGGAGAGGCCGGCCGGCAGGGTGAGCAGATCACCGCGTCCGAAGGTCTGGGGTTCGCCACCATCCGGTGTGATCTCCACCTGACCACGCAGGAAGTAACAGACCTCGGTGCGCTCGTACTGCCAGGGAAACTCCGAGACCTCTTTCTCCCAGATGGGCCATTCAAAGACCCCCAGGATCTCCAGTTTGGCCGGTGACGCATTGTGTTCACAGAGAATTTGCATAGGGATTGTCCGACATGCTGAATCAGGGCTGCACAGTGTAGCCCAATTCGACCGAATGGTCAGGCCCGGGCTCTTCCCGATCAGTTGGATAACCCTGCCTCACTTGCGTGAGCAGGGGCCGGTGCGGTTCTACTTTCACATTTCTAATCTATTTATGTTGAACACCTCCCGTATCCCAATCAATTGCATAGGGACTGTGCACAACCTTTATCAGCTCTTGTCGCAATCAGGATTGATGTAATTGTTATTGAATTTCTGGGCTGATACCCATCCTTAACAGGCCCTTTATGCTGGGGCAAATATGTGATCTTGCTATTTATGGAAGGTAAGGATTCTTAACTTGTTTAAACTTTTTGGAATATATCGTCACAAATTGATAGGAATAAACTTTACAGGAATAAAAGTAAATGTTAGAAGTCGCACTCTTCAATGGGTATGTCAATGGATGGCCCAGAGAAATAGATGGAGAATTCAGAAACACTTCAAGCAGAACATGCTGTATGGCTGATTGGAAGCATCTGTCGCTTCCACCGGATCCCGTTCGATTCAGCACTACTTGTCCAGCAGCATCCCCCCGAGGCAGGGGATTACGGTATCGCCGAGCTTCTTCGCGCGCTCGACGGTTTGGGGCTGCGCCATGGTCAGTGCGCGGCGGCGGTGGTGGAGGATTTCTCTACGCTCACATTGCCCTGTATTGCCTTTCTGCGTACGGAGCCATCAGATATTCCAGCCGAGTCAGCCAGCGACAAGGATACCTCTGAAAAAGCGGTCCCTGCCCAACATTGGCAGCCTATCCTGATCTCCGATGCCGACGAAGAGGGCATTCACTACTTCCAGCCGGATAGTGAGACACCCCACCAAGTCCCCCATGCCGAGCTCGAAGCCTTGATCGAGCCCGTCATCTACCTAGTTGCGCCCAAATCAGAAGATCTGCGCGATGAGGACGGTAAGAAGGAGGTTGAAGAGAAAGAGTTCGGCTTCCGCTGGTTTGTCCCGGAGCTGCTGAAACACAAAGACGTCTGGCGAGACGTCCTCGCCGCCTCTCTGATCCTGCAACTGGTCGGACTGGCCACGCCGCTGTTCACGCAGGTCATTATCGACAAGGTGGTGGTCCACCAAACCCAGAGCACCCTGATCGCCATTGGCGCCGGGATGGTACTGGCTATCCTCTTCTCCGCCTCCTTCACCTGGATCCGCCAATATCTGGTTATCCACACTGGTAACCGCATCGATGCGGTGCTGGGTCACCGGGTCTTTGCTCATCTCGTCAAGCTGCCCATGCCCTATTTCGCCAACCGTCCCACCGGCACACTGGTGGCACGCATACAAGGGGTGGAGACCATCCGCGAGTTCGTCTCGGGGGCGGCCATCTCGCTGCTTCTGGATGTGCCGTTTATGATCGTGCTGCTGGCAGTCATGTTCTGGTACAGTTGGCAGCTATCACTGATTGCAGTCGGTCTGCTCGCCTTACTTACACTGCTGAGCATACTTGTAACCCCCATACTGCGGGAGCGACTGAACAAGCAGTTCCTGCTGGGCGCGAGGAATCAGGCCTTCGTCACCGAATACGTCAGTGGCATGGAGACAGTCAAATCCCTGCAACTCGAACCCCAGCTCGAGCGCCGCTATGGCAACTTCCTGGCCGACTATCTTCACTCCACCTTCTCTACCCGGCAGATATCCAACACCTATAACACGCTTTCCCAATCACTGGAGCAACTGCAGACACTGGCAATCCTGGTGGTCGGTACCTTGCTTGTGATGCAGAACGACGGCTTCACCATCGGCATGCTAGTGGCCTTCCAGATGTTTGCAGGCAGACTGTCTCAGCCACTGCTCAGGTTGGTTGGTCTCTACCAGGAGTTCCAGCAGGCCAACTTGGCGGTGAAACGCCTTGGCGATCTGATGAATGTGCCGACGGAGCCCTATGCTGTCTCACCAAACAGGGCCAAGAGCGGCAAGGTTGAAGTGAGCCTGGAGAACATCAGCTTCCGTTACAGCGAAGACCATCCCTGGTTGTTCACCGACCTCTCCTACACTTTCGCGCCCGGCAAGACGACTCTGGTGATGGGACCATCCGGCTCAGGCAAAAGTACGCTGGCGACGCTCATCCTCGGATTCTACCGGCCGAGCAATGGGCGGATTCTGCTGGGCGACAGGGATATCCGACACTTCTCCGCCAATGAGCTTCGCTCCAGGATTGGGGTGGTGCCCCAGGAAACGCGGCTATTTTCCGGTACGGTGTATGAAAATCTTCATATGGCCAACCCGCTTTCCAGCTTTGAGGAAATTGTGTCGGCTTGTCGCTGGGCGGGTATCCACGATGTCATCGAAGAACTGCCGAATGGCTATCAGACTCAACTGGGTGAAAATGGCGTCGGACTATCCGGCGGTCAAAGACAGCGTATTGCTATTGCGCGAGCGTTGCTGAAACGTCCCGGGATCTTGATCTTCGATGAGGCGACATCAAACCTCGACGATCATGCTGCCGAGAGTTTTGCGGCGACAATCAATAACCTGAACGGAAAAGTGACGATATTGTTTATTGCACACAAAGTGCCAAAGAAACTGTTTGTGAAAGAAACAGTGATTGTTGGGCAAGGAAATGGTAACAACATGGCAAGGAAGGAAGCATGATGATGTCCCTTTAACACTTCCGTCTTGACTTGATATGCAGCTCGATGATGAAGGATTTATGCAGAAATAATGGGT
This sequence comes from Sedimenticola thiotaurini, assembly GCF_001007875.1. NCBI lineage: Bacteria > Pseudomonadati > Pseudomonadota > Gammaproteobacteria > Chromatiales > Sedimenticolaceae > Sedimenticola > Sedimenticola thiotaurini. The sequence goes on from NZ_CP011412.1 coordinate 3,886,679, forward strand.
GACGTATGACAAAAGAAGGACAAGGCAGATTCAAAGTCGTTCTCTTTATATGGTGGCTCGGTCTTATAGCTTCCAATGGTTCCTGTGAGTTAGTTGCTTCACTGGAATGGGTTTCCAGGATCGTGCCAGCTATTGATTCATTTAAGCTGGCTGCTGCACCAGAAAATGCCTGTGCTGCCGATGCAATGTGGACATATGCTTGGTTAAGTATGCCTGTGTTTTTTGTGTGGATAATTTATTTGGCATACGCTGAACCAACTCACCATCGAGCAAGATCTAAAAGGGTATGGGGTTCGATATTTTTTGTGGGTATGTTTGTTGTAGCTTTTCTCGCTTCGTTTTATGGGGTTTATGAACCATATCCAGGAACTGGTGTAGGCCGTTGGGAGAAACTCTATAGAGGTGGTGAGGTTGGTGTGATTGTGATTACAACCGTCGCGTGGCTTTTTTTATATTCGTCGTTTCTTATGTTCTCAATATTTATATCCGAGTTGGTAGGGATTAAACGTAAATAATAGGGAGTAAAAATGACTACTCAAACGGACACTAATGCAGCAGAGACGAATGATGCAATTGCAGCTGCAATGAAAGACTATGGGCTCAAAACGGCGCAGTTCATTAATAAGTATCTTGAGGAGTCGGCAAAAAGGATTTTGGATCAATCTCTTGAAGGTCGTAGGGCTGCTGAGGAGATCGTTGCAGCTTTATCAGAGGCATATAACCAGGCATCGAGTCTTGCAACAAGTTATGCTAGGCAGGCAGATCTATATGGCATGGAGGGGAACCGCGCATGGCAAGATGCCCTAGACAAGACCGCGTTTGAGCAGCGACAGATTTCTGAATATCTTGACCGCCGGTTAGCGGAAGGGCTTTCGGATTTTGGCGATTTCTCCAAGACCGTAGCAGATAGCGGTATAGCTAAAATTGTTGGCCAGGCTGGGGGGATTCTGGTTGATGCCTATCAAGTTATTGATTACCTAAGAAAGGGGGATGCGGAGGGAGTTGGTGCAACATTGGCTGGTGCCCTCTTGGGAGGTATTGCTGCTGGCGCAGCAGTGTTCTTAGGTGCTCCTGTCGCGGTTGTTGCTGCATTAGGTATAGGAGTTTCTTGGGTAGGTGAGGAATTATTCAAGGAAGTGTACGATGATTTAGTGGAATGGGGGGCTGACTTTCTTGTTTGGTGGGATCCGCTTGGTATCATGCCAGATGTCAACGGAGACTTTTTGAATGCCCGCAACTGGATCCAACGCCGCGACCCCCTGACCCTCGACCTCGATGATGATGGCCTCGAAACCACCGGCATCGATCCCGACAACCCCATTCTCTTCGACCACGATGGCGACGGTACCGCCAATGCTACCGGCTGGGTCAAGCCGGACGACGGCTATCTGGTCTTCGACCGCAACGAAAACGGCCTTATCGACAACGGCACGGAGCTTTTCGGCGACTCCACACCGCTGCTGGACGAAAACGGCGAAGTGGTTGGTAATGCCGCCGACGGCTTCGCCGCTTTGGCCGCTGAGGACACAAACAACGACGGCAACGTCGATGCGGGTGACGCCAACTGGGACAAACTGCGCGTCTGGCAGGACTTGAATTCCGACGGCAAAACCGACGAGGACGAACTGAAGACACTGGAGGAACTCGGCATCGCCGGCTTCCACGTTGGCAAGGAGGAGAACACCCAGGTCCTTGCTAATGGCAACGCCGTGGCCGATCTCGGCTCCTACATCCGCACCGATGGTTCTAAAGGTACCCTGGGCGAAGTCACCGGCAACATGGCCGACATTGATCTCATCGACAACCCCTTCTACCGCGAATTCAGCGATACCATACCGCTCACCGAGCAGGCCAAGACCCTGGCCGATATGCAGGGCTCTGGCAATGTGCGCGACCTGCGTGAGGCCTCCAGTCTCTCCTCCTCCCTGGCCAACTCCGTGGAGAACTACTCTGCCGCTGAAACGAAGGTCGAGCAGATGGCGTTGGTCGATGACCTGATCGAAAAGTGGGCAGCCTCCTCGAATAATCCGACCAGCATCGAGCAGGCCGAGGCGCAGGGTTATCGCCTGCAGTATTTGGTGCCCGGCCTCACGCCCTCCATGCTCAGCAACGCCTTTTTCGTTAGCAGTGGCTCATCCAGCGGTTCCGGCACGGTAGCCTACGGTCCGAATACCGCCCAGCGCCGCGCTGAACTTCTCGCAGAGCAGGCGCGGGTGACGGAGCTCATTGCCCTGCTCGGAAAGTTCAACGGCATGACTTTCGTCGATATCGAGCCCGATGGCGTGCGCACCGGTGCCAACACCTTCGTTTCCGTGAGCAGCGCCGATACAATGATGGCCGCATGATTGCACACGAAATATTGACGTTTTTGTACGTGTGGGTATAAGTAACTATCGAGCCAATCGGACAGTGAGGAAGGCTCAGGGAGCAACATGGAAGCCATCGACAACAAGACCAGCAACAAGACGGACGCTGGCCGAACTCTGGCAGCGTTTCCCGTATCCCTGCATGTTCCCGGCAAGCGTCGAGGCATTTGTCGTAGCGATCACCTTTGCACGTCCATTAGCAGAACGCGCATTGCCTCATTGATGCCATTACCTGTGGGCAATCAGTTAATACACACTGAACCCAGCATTGAGAAAATCACCTCGGCCTGTCGTTGGGCGGGTATCCACGATGTCATCGAAAAACTGCCGGACGGTTATCAGACGCAACTGGGTGAAAATGGTGTTGGACTTTCAGGAGGCCAAAGACAACGTATTGCTATTGCGCGAGCGTTGCTGAAACGTCCCGAAATACTTATTTTTGATGAGGCGACATCAAACCTCGACGATCATGCTGCCGAGAGTATTGTGGCGACAATCAATAACCTGAACGGAAAAGTGACGATATTGTTTATTGCACACAAAGTGCCAAAGAAACTGTTTGTGAACGAAACAGTGATTGTTGGGCAAGGGAATGGTAACAACATGGCAAGGAAGGAAGCATGATTATGTCTCTTCTCATAGATTGGTTTTGAGTTGTTGTTCGGTTTGAACGGTACGATGCCTGCTTTATACGATGAATGATTTGTTAAGAAATAGTTGGCTCAGGTATGACAAAAGAAGGACAACGCCGATTCATATTCACAATGATCATCTGGTGGATAGGTCTGATAGCCGCCAATAGTGTCTGCGACATATTTGCTTCGGTGGAATGGGTTTCTCGGATCGTCCCGGCCATCAAATCGTTCAAACTGGCCGCTGCACCAGAAAACGCTTGCTCAGCTGATGGGATATGGACCTACGCATGGTTGGTTGCGCCAATATTTTTTATTTGGATCACATATATTGCGTACATTGAACCTACATATGAGCGTACAGCTAAGCAAAGAGGGTGGGGGGTGCCTTTTGTTTTTTTGCTGCTGCTGATTGGTTGCCTGACTACATTTTACGGAATTTATGATCCTTACCCAGGGACCGGTAAAGGTCGCTGGGAGACAATGTATAGGGAATCAGAGGTTGGGGTGATCGCTGTCACGACCGCAGCGTGGGTTGGGACATATGGATTGCTACTTATGAGTGCTCTATTGATTACTGAGATTTTTAGAATTAAACGAAACCAATAAAAGGCTAAGGATGGTTGAGCAAACGACAGAAAACAACACCGAAACCAATAATGCCATTGCGGACGCAATGCAAGATATCGGGACGAAAACAGCGGAATATGTCGCCCAGTATCTTGAAGCAGCGAACGAACGTATCTTGCAAGAGGCGCTTGAAGGCCATAAGGCCGCTGAAGAGATAGTGTCCAACCCTGCTGATGCTTATAGGCAGGCATAGAACATGGCGAGTGATCTTGCAAAACAGGCCGATCAGTACGGCATGGATGGAAATAGAGCTTGGCAAGATGCATTGGATAAGACTGCGTTCGAGCAGCGGCAGATAGCCGACTACCTCGATAATAGGCTCGCTGATGGTCTTGCTGATTTAGATGACTGGTCAAAAACGATTGCTGATAGCCGAGTTGCAAAAGTTGTGGGTCAAGCTGGTGGGATCGCTGTCGATGCTTATCAAATTATCGACAAGTTGATTGATGGAGACCCTGAAGGAGCATCCGCAAGTTATGTCGGGGCTGCTTTGGGAGGGCTCGCTGCGGTTGGTCTTGCGGCGATAGGAGCTCCTGCTGCTGTGGTGGCTGGTGCGGCAGTCCTTATTTCGTGGGCTGGTGAAGAACTCTATGATGATGCAGTGCAATGGTTGGGTGACTTTCTGGAGTGGTGGGATCCGCTCGGAATCATGCCAGATGTGAACGGTGATTATAATAATGCCCGCAACTGGATCCAACGCCGCGACCCCCTGACCCTCGACCTCGATGATGATGGTCTCGAAACCACCGGCATCGATCCCAACAACCCCATCCTCTTCGACCACGACGGCGACGGTACCGCCAATGCCACCGGTTGGGTAAAACCCGACGACGGTTATCTCGTTTTTGACCGCAATGAAAACGGCCTCATCGACAACGGCACCGAGCTTTTCGGCGACTCCACACCGCTGCTGGACGAAAACGGCGAAGTGGTTGGTAATGCCGCCGACGGCTTCGCCGCTTTGGCCGCTGAGGACACAAACAACGACGGCAACGTCGATGCGGGTGACGCCAACTGGGACAAACTGCGCGTCTGGCAGGACTTGAATTCCGACGGCAAAACCGACGAGGACGAACTGAAGACACTGGAGGAAGTCGGCATCGCCGGCTTCCACGTTGGCAAGGAGGAGAACACCCAGGTCCTTGCTAATGGCAACGCCGTGGCCGATCTCGGCTCCTACATCCGCACCGATGGTTCTAAAGGTACCCTGGGCGAAGTCACCGGCAACATGGCCGACATTGATCTCATCGACAACCCCTTCTACCGCGAATTCAGCGATACCATACCGCTCACCGAGCAGGCCAAGACCCTGGCTGACATGCAGAGTTTACACTTCCCACGGGTTCTGGCGGAGGCTGCATGAAACGGATTATTAAGTGGTTCACTGCCCTCGCTGCGATTCTGGTAGGACTTTATGCCGTTACAACCGGGTTCGGGATATGGGCATCCCACGAGACGGGAAAACGTTTTGATATCGGTTATGGAACATCAACGAGCCCCAAGTTAGTACACCTGGAGATCGGATATAAGGTGTTCGCTATTCCACAGAACTATATCTGGTCACGGGAGGATTGGAAGGGCGGTAAGGTCCAAGGAGTCAATCTGCATGCACTTTGGCCGGATTTTGAACCTTACACAGAGGCAAATCGGTATGAGTTTGATAAACCGGGGTGGAACAGGAAGATGGACATCCTATTAAGAGAGCATAACATCCCGGGGAGCCGTACAAGCCGGACATCCATGACCAGACGCGAAATATACGACCGAATTCTATACGACTATGCTGCACAGAAACCAAGAATAGCGAGAGAGTTACAGGGCCCGTTTGGTCTGAAAATTCAGCATTTATCCCCACCAAGAATATCTGGCGACGAAATATACACTGGCCGTAAAGCTAATGGTGATTTCTATTGGGTTCAGTGCGGCCAGGAAGGTAAGCATGAATTTCCATCATGCAGTACCTATGTCGAGTATTCAAAATACGTCACGATACACTACAGCTTTTCAAGGAAGGACCTAAATAACTGGCAGGGTATAGACGATGCCGTAGTGGCTTTTGTTAACAGCTTTGAGGCTAATACCAAGCAAGGAGGATTACAATGAGCCTATCACCGGAAACCGTTTCACAGCTTCAGTCCTATGTACAGTCGGGCGATGCCGCGAGCTACTACAGCACGCGGGCCGCCAACGGTCACGACTACGGGAACCTCGCCTATGAAGCGGCTACTGATAGCGGCTTCTGGGGTCAGTACGCCAACAACTTCATGGAGAATAAAGCGTCGGAACTGGGCATTCCGCTAGATCGTAACCAAATCATGCGGGAGTTGATGCAAAAAGACTTCGAATATCGAGAGGATAACCAGTGGGAACCGATCCAAGCGGATGACATTCGTAAATACCATCACGAAGTGTTCAACAATAACGGTCTTCCCAACGATGCCTGGACTGGTACCTTCCTAGATGAACGCGCCGGTCCGGCGGCGTGGTGCATAACCTGCAATGATGTCGAGCGGCAAGGACAGTCATGGGAAGACGCTGTATCGAACTTCTTTGACAATGTGTTCAATGACTGGGAAGGGACATTCGATCAGGCTATCGAATTCCTTTCGGATGCTCTTGGCGATGGCGTGTTCAGCGAGACAATGGCGGATATAAACGCCGATGCCACGGGCAGCATTGAATGGGGTGGGTTTGTCAAAGCCCTTTATCAAACACTTGCAACATCCGCACAAGGATGGCTCAATATTTCGACTTGGGTCAACGCATTTTTCCTCAACGCCCGCAACTGGGTCCAACGCCGCGACCCCCTGACCCTCGACCTCGATGATGATGGCCTCGAAACCACCGGCATCGATCCCGACAACCCCATTCTCTTCGACCACGATGGCGACGGTACCGCCAATGCTACCGGCTGGGTCAAGCCGGACGACGGCTATCTGGTCTTCGACCGCAACGAAAACGGCCTTATCGACAACGGCACGGAGCTTTTCGGCGACTCCACACCGCTGCTGGACGAAAACGGCGAAGTGGTTGGTAATGCCGCCGACGGCTTCGCCGCTTTGGCCGCTGAGGACACAAACAACGACGGCAACGTCGATGCGGGTGACGCCAACTGGGACAAACTGCGCGTCTGGCAGGACTTGAACTCCGACGGCAAAACCGACGAGGACGAACTGAAGACACTGGAGGAACTCGGCATCGCCGGCTTCCACGTTGGCAAGGAGGAGAACACCCAGGTCCTTGCTAATGGCAACGCCGTGGCCGATCTCGGCTCCTACATCCGCACCGATGGTTCTGAAGGTACCCTGGGCGAAGTCACCGGCAACATGGCCGACATTGATCTCATCGACAACCCCTTCTACCGCGAATTCAGCGACACCATTCAGCTCACCGAGCAGGCCAAGACCCTGGCCGATATGCAGAGCTCGGGTAACGTGCGCAAGGTAGCGAGTATCTCCGCCCTGGAGAACAGGAAAATGTCTAGAGAAGAGAGTTCTTCAGGGAGGATGGCTGCATGAGAATTAAGAAAGAGGATGTCTTTCCAATTTTCTATTCGAAAATGGGGAGAACTCTTACAAAACAGGAGCGCAAGAAAGAGTGGGTGGCGGTGCTTGTTCTCGTTATTGGATTCATGGTTGTTGCTGTTGCTACATACACATTGCCTGATGATGTCTTAACTAGAAATCCAGTTATTGAAAACATGATAAATATCCTATCGCATTACGTACCTAGTATTGGTCGTTTTGGGAGAATGTCCGAATTCCCCGAAGTGGCGCAAACCATTTATGCTGCAGAGTTGATGTGCATCCCATTTTTGATTGTCTGGATGCTCAAGTCGTTTGGGTTTGAGGTCGCCAGTATGCCAGCGGCGAAGTGGAGAGTGTTAGTGGCAATTCCTTTTTTTTGCGGCAGGGGTATTGGGTATCTTGGTCTACTTCCCCGGTTCCCCAGATGGGGCAGCGCCCTCATCGCGAATTAGTCGAGCTCTCTTGGAATCCAGGTTGGGATTTGCTTTCTGGAGTGTGGTTATGACGGTTGCTCTTGCTGGATTTATATCGTTGTTGTATGCCTGGGTTAGGGCGTTACCTAAAATATTTAACAAGCACGACAATTAATTAAATATCTGAAGGGAGGCAATTGTCATGAGCCAGGAACAAATGTCGATTCAGGATTGTGCTAATGATTTCATGCAATCGATCAATAGTAGCGCGACTTCATCTCTATCCACATTTCTTGACAGAATATAAGTGAATCGGGTTCCGTGAGCTGGACAGAAGCTCAGCGGCTGGAAAGACTGACAGTTTTTTATGAGCAGGAGTATCGGGACTTCTCACGTATAGCAAATGACGCCGCAGAACGAGCAGGCAGGATGGGGGATGTCGCGCGGGCCGAAACATGGCAGCGGACGGCTGACATGCTTAACGACTGGGCGAGCGATCGCGCCATCATGGCTGATGAAGTATGGATTCGGCGTACGGCAATCCCTCCAAAAAATTAGTGGTATTCAAACAGAGAAATTTTCAATATAGAGGTTGAAACCGATCCTTGTAGTATGTCGGTTATTTAGCCTCGCTGAGACCAACTATTGTTACAGGGGCAGGCATTCTGACGACTATGCTCAGCTGACTAAATGTCCTTGTGGTGTTGTTAATACATAGGGTATGGAGTTCTTTTTTTATATATGTTCTATGTGTAAAGCTACTCTAACGATCACAAGTGTGAGCATCGAATCTACCAGTAAAGAGGGAGCTTTTCCTGAATCTCAATTTAAAATACAGCAGACATACCTGCCTCACTTGCGTGAGCAGGAGCCGGTGCGGATACTAGGGACATGAATGATGAATTGACACAACAGGCCCGGGAAGTGGCGGAGCAACTGCGGTCCCGGCAGCTGAAGTTGGCGGCGGCGGAGTCCTGCACCGGTGGTTGGATCGCCAAGGTGCTGACTGATATTGCCGGTAGTAGCGAGTGGTTCGAGCGTGGCTTTGTCACCTACAGCAACCAGGCCAAGCAGGAGATGCTGGGGGTAGAGGCTGGGACCCTTAGGGCACATGGAGCGGTCAGCGAAGCGGTGGTGCGGGAGATGGTGTCCGGCGCCCTGGCTCACAGCCAGGCAGACCTGGCACTTTCCGTGAGTGGTATTGCTGGTCCCGGTGGCGGCAGCGTGGAGAAGCCGGTGGGTACCGTCTGGTTCGGCTGGCAAAGGCGTGGCGGCGAAGCGCTGGCCACCTGCTACTGTTTTGCTGGCGACCGGGAGGCGGTGCGTCGCCAGGCCGTGCTGACGGCGCTCCAGGGTGTTCTGGAACTGCTCTAGGGATCAGGACGAAGCGGAGGTCAACTGTCCGTATGACCCGCCAGTCGTTTCAGTCTCCGTACGCTGAAGAACACCGCCGTCACCACTACCGGGATAGCGATGCCGGTGCCCAGTTCCACGTTTATGCCGATGCCGGCCGACTTGAGCCCCTTCAGGCCATAACCCACCAGCCCCAGCAAATAGTAACTGAGCACCACGACGGAGAGACCCTCCACGGTCTCCTGCATGCGTAACTGCAGGTGGGCACGCCGGTCCATGGAGCGTAGCAGATCCTTGGTCTGCCCCTCCATGCTCACATCCACCCGGGTGCGCAGCAGGTTGGAGGCGCGGGCGACGCGGGTGGACAGGCCCTGGATGCGCTGTTCCACCGATTTGCAGGTCTGCATGGCGGGGGCCAGGCGACGCTGCATGAATTCGTGCAGCATCTGCACGCCGGCGATCCGCTCTTCCCGTAACTCAGCCAGGCGCTGCAGGATAATATCGTAATAGGCAGTGGCAGCACTGAACCGGTAGCTGGTGGATGAGGCGATCTGCTCCACCTGGGCAGCCAGTCCGGTCAGCTGCTCCAGGGCGTGGCGTTCATCCTCCAGATTGTCGATGTCGACGATTTTTCCGGTCAGGCTGGTCAGCGCCTGATCGAACTGGCCCAGTTGCTGACCGTATTGCTGGGCCAGTGGGAAGGCGAGCAGGGCCAGCATCCGGTACTGCTCCAGCTCGCAGAGTCGTTGCACCAGACGGCCGGCCTGGCGGCTACGCAGGTGGTTGTCCTGGATCAGGAAACGGCTGAAGCCGTCGGCGTGGATGTGGAAGTCGGTCCACACCTGGGCGGCACCACCGGTCACTATGGAGCCGGTCACCGTATTACTGGCGAACAGGGTGGCCAGCTCTTCGATCTCTTGTTTCGGGTAGTCCTTCGGGGCCACCGCCAGGTGTACGGCCGCCAGCAGTTTTCCCGGCAGTTGTTTCAGCCAGTCGGTGGGTACCCGGCTGATGGCGGTCTCCTGAAAGGGTTGTTCGAAGGGGGCGTGACAAAAGAAGGTGTAGCTGGAGAATTCGCTGTGACGCTCCCACTTGAGGCGGAATATGCCCATGTCGGCACTGTGGTGGCGGGCGGAGGGGGATGGCGGCGCGACACGGAAACGTTCGCACAGCGCGCTAACTGCCTCGTGCTCCTGCTCCAGCATGGACTCGTCCGACAGGATGGCCAGGTGACTGGCCTGCACCGGGGCGGTCAGCTGTTCATAGGGGCGGGCGTGAACCTCGCTGGCCAACTGGTTGCGTAATGGATAATCGGCGATGCCGGCGGTCTCTCCTGGTAACATGCTCTCTGCCCTGCTGGGTGGATCGGGATTGAATGGTATGTCGCTGCCGATTGTACCCGGAATCCGGCCCTGGGTGGGGAGGCCCGGTTAGGTCAATTTTCGACCGCTGGGGTCAGTCGCTATCAAATATCCCGTCGCTTTTATGGGGATTAAATAAAAGTGAACAGGCTCATGACTTGAGCCTGTGGCTGTGTAATAATAGAGAACATCAGTAGAACGTATCGGGTGACGGGATGTCGCCCTCAGTCAAACCGGGGGAAATAATGGACGAAAATCGCAAGAAGGCTTTGGGTGCCGCGCTGAGTCAGATTGAAAAGCAGTTCGGTAAGGGCGCGGTCATGCGCATGGGCGATGGCACTGCCATCAGGAATATCGAGGCGATCTCCACCGGCTCGATCAATCTGGATATCGCTCTCGGTATTGGTGGTGTGCCCAAGGGGCGGATTATCGAAATCTATGGCCCTGAATCCTCGGGTAAAACCACCCTCACCCTGCATGTAGTGGCTGAGTCTCAGAAGCAGGGTGGTACTGCGGCCTTTGTCGACGCCGAGCATGCCCTGGATCCCCAGTATGCAGAGAAGCTGGGTGTCAATGTGGATGAACTGCTGGTATCCCAGCCGGATACCGGTGAACAGGCGCTGGAGATCACTGACATGCTGGTGCGCTCCGGTGCCGTGGACGTGGTGGTGGTGGACTCGGTAGCGGCCCTGACGCCCAAGGCGGAGATCGATGGAGACATGGGTGATACCCACGTCGGCCTGCAGGCACGCCTGATGTCCCAGGCACTGCGCAAACTGACTGCCAATATCAAGCGTTCCAACTGCGTGGTCATCTTTATTAACCAGATCCGCATGAAGATTGGTGTGATGTTCGGTAATCCGGAGACCACCACCGGTGGTAACGCCCTGAAGTTCTACTCCTCGGTACGTCTGGATATTCGCCGTACCGGTGCGATCAAGAAGGGTGACGAAGTGATCGGTAACGAGACCAAGGTCAAGGTGGTGAAGAACAAGGTGGCTCCACCCTTCAAGCAGGTTAACTTCGAGATCCTTTATGGAGAGGGGATTTCACGTGAAGGTGAGCTGATCGACCTGGGTGTGCAGTATGGCCTGGTGGAGAAGTCCGGCGCCTGGTACAGCTATAACGGGGACCGCATCGGTCAGGGTAAGGATAATGTGCGCAACTTCCTGAAAGAGAATGCGGACATTGCCCAGCATCTGGAAGACCAGATTCGCCAGCAGGCCTTCCCCAAGGTTGATGAAGCCCCGGATGAGTCGGAGGCCGGTGTCGAGGTTTGAGGTGTCAGAGCAGTTGGAGTTGGAGCAGGCGGCTGTCCGCCTGCTCGCCGCCAGAGAGCACAGCCGGGCGGAACTGCGCAGGAAACTGCACGCCCGCTGTGAAACGCCGGCATTGCTGGAACAGGTGCTGGATGGGCTAGAACAGCGGGGTTATCTGAGCGACGCCCGTTATGTGGAACAGTATGTGAGCAGCCGGAAACGCAAGGGTTTCGGGCCGGTCAGGATCAGGCAGGAGTTGCAGGAACGGGGGGTGAGTGCCGATCTTATCGAACCAGCCACAGACCCGGGAGAGCAGGAGTGGCGGGAGCTGATACGCCAATGCTGCCAGCGCAAGTTTGGCGACGCCCGGCCGTCAGACTATCGGGAACGGGCAAAGCGCGCCCGCTTCCTGGAGTATCGGGGCTTCCCCAGTGAGATGATTCGTGACCTCCTTTGGGATGGGATTGACTGACAGAGGGGCGGCGGAGCAGGGTGCGTCTGGTGTGTCCCGACTAGTGGGGAGATGACAGACAGCTCCTGCAGTGGCTGAAGTCCCTCGATCAGTTTGGATAGGGTTACCCGATCTGCTCCATTACCGTTCCTTCTATATAATATGTGATGCTTTCCCTGAGTTGAGCGCTGCTACTGATGGGTGGCTCGCCACCATTCAGCCATACCCACTGCTGATGCTTCCCTCAAACGGACAATGGTTATGGGGATGTGCGGGCCTATGTTTCAGCGGTCAGCCATGGCCAAGCCTGATGGTAGTACTGTGGATGGCTCTCCCCTGGTGCCTGGAGCGGCGGATAGCCTGGGGCGGATCTTGCCGGCCTGTGCAGTAGGTGGTCGGCTCGGGAACCAGCTTCGTCCTGCGGTGGCCGTTATTTGTTCTCCCCGACCGATTTCCGTAGAATTGCGGATGACAATTCCAACGGTTCTGCCTAATATCCACCACTTCTTTTAATCACATAATCTAGCCTGTATGAAAACCAGCGCCGAATTACGCACCGCCTTCCTGAATTTCTTCATCGAAAAGGGGCATACCGAGGTTCCCAGCAGTTCGCTGGTCCCCCATGACGACCCCACGCTGCTTTTCACCAATGCGGGCATGGTGCAGTTCAAGAACACCTTCCTGGGCCGGGAAAAGCGCGACTATACCCGCGCTACCACGTCCCAGCGCTGCGTGCGTGCTGGGGGTAAACATAACGACCTGGAGAATGTGGGTTACACCGCCCGTCATCACACTTTTTTCGAGATGCTGGGTAACTTCAGCTTTGGCGACTATTTCAAGCGGGAAGCGATCCAGTACGCCTGGGAGTTCCTCACCGAAGTCCTGGGTCTGCCAGAGGAGAAGCTCTGGGTGACGGTCTACGAAGAGGATCAGGAGGCAGAGGATATCTGGCTCAAGGAGATGAAGGTCGATCCGAGCCGTTTCTCCCGCTGCGGTGCCAAGGATAACTTCTGGTCCATGGGGGATACCGGACCCTGTGGACCCTGTTCGGAGATCTTTTATGACCACGGTCCCGAGGTCTGGGGTGGTCCGCCGGGATCACCGGAAGAGGATGGCGATCGCTATATCGAGATCTGGAACCTGGTGTTTATGCAGTTCAACCGGGATCAGTCCGGCGAACTGACGCCATTGCCCCGTCCCTCGGTGGACACCGGTATGGGTCTGGAGCGCCTGGCTGCGGTACTGCAGCATGTACACAGTAACTACGAAATCGATCTGTTCCAGCATCTGATCAAGGCCGCTGCGGAGGTGACCGGCTGCACCAACCTGGAAGAGAAATCCCTGCGGGTTATTGCTGATCATATCCGCTCCTGCGCTTTCCTGGTGGTGGATGGCGTGTTGCCGTCCAATGAGGGGCGGGGTTACGTGCTGCGCCGGATAATCCGGCGTGCTATCCGGCACGGTTATATGCTCGGCATGAAAGAGCCGTTTTTCCATAAACTGGTGGCTCCACTGAGCCAGGAGATGGGGGACGCCTATCCGGAACTGCCCAGGATGGCTGATCAGGTGACCCGTGTGTTGCGCCTGGAAGAGGAGCGGTTCGCCGAGACCCTCGAGCAGGGTATGAAAATCCTGGAGGGGACCATCGACACCCTGGGTGATAAACAGATCCCGGGCGAGACCGTCTTTAAACTGTATGACACCTATGGCTTCCCTACCGACCTGACCGCCGATATTGCCCGTGAACGGGGTCTGAGTCTGGATATGCCGGGTTTTGAGCAGGCTATGGAGGCGCAGCGGGAACGGGCACGCGCTGCCAGCCAGTTCGGTCATGCGGAGCAAGTGGAGATCAACCTGGATGGTGCCACCGAGTTTACCGGTTACGACAAGCTGGAGAGCAAGGCAACGATCATTGCCATGTTCCAGGATGGTCAATCGGTAGAAAGCCTGGGTGATGATGAAGAGGGGCTGGTGGTGCTGGACCGTACCCCATTCTATGCCGAATCCGGCGGTCAGGTTGGTGATGCGGGGGTACTGGAGTGTGGTGCCAACCGGTTTATTGTCACCGACACCCAGAAACAGGGCGGCGATGTGTTTATCCACCAGGGGCGCTTCAAGGGCACATCTTTGCAGGTTGGCAGCGAAGTGTTGGCGCGGGTGGATGCTACCCGGCGGGCCGCTACCGCGCTGAACCACTCCGCCACCCATCTGTTGCATGCCGCACTCCAGCGGGTGCTGGGCGATCACGTCCAGCAGAAGGGCTCTCTGGTTAACGCCGAGCGCTTGCGCTTTGACTTCTCCCACTTTGAGCCGGTCACGATTGAACAGATCCGTACCATTGAGCAAATGGTGAATGAGCAGATTCGGGAGAACCATATGGTTCAGACCCGCATCATGTCTCTGGAAGACGCCAAGGCGAGCGGAGCCATGGCTCTGTTCGGCGAAAAATATGGCGACAACGTGCGGGTATTACGCATGGGGGACTTCTCCACCGAGCTGTGTGGCGGTACCCATGTCAAGGCGGTGGGTGATATCGGCCTGTTCAAGATCGTTTCGGAAACCGGGATCGCCTCCGGAGTGCGGCGTATCGAAGCGGTCACCGGCGCCGCCGCCCTCCAGTGGGTGGAGCAGGATGAAGACCGGTTGCAGCGTATCGCGGACCTGCTTAAATCGGGACGTGACGATGTGGCGGATAAAGTCACACAACTGGTGGAACGGAGTCGACGACTGGAAAAAGAGCTGGAACAGTTAAAAAGCAAACTGGCCAGCGCAGCCGGTACTGACCTGGCAAGTAGCGCAATTGATGTGGCCGGGGTCAAGGTGCTGGCTGCCAAACTGGATGGTGTCGATCCGAAGGCCCTGCGTGACACCATGGATCAACTGAAAAACAAGTTGGGCAGTGCGGTAATTCTGCTGGCCGCAGTCAGCGGTGAAAAAATCAGCCTGGTAGCGGGTGTTACCCAGGATCAGATTCCTACTCTGAAAGCCGGTGACCTGGTGAAGTTTGTAGCCCAGCAGGTTGGTGGTAAAGGTGGCGGACGGCCCGATATGGCACAGGCCGGCGGTAGTGATCCCGCTGCACTGCCGGGAGCCTTGGCATCCGTGGAAGGCTGGGTGCGGGACGCTCTGGGGCAATAACAGTCGCTGCTTATGAAGTCGTGGAATTAACCCCGCATTTATTGTTAAATTAACGCCCTTTGGATGCCCGGCCTCTGGCCGGGCGAATCATGTAACTGGAAGCGAGTAGCACAATCAATGGCCCTTATCGTACAGAAATACGGTGGCACATCGGTCGGCAGCATCGAGAGAATACAGGCGGTCGCAGAAAAGGTAGCTGCGGCGCGGGAGCGCGGCGATCAGTTAGTGGTGGTGGTTTCCGCCATGTCGGGGGAGACTAACCGGCTGATCGGTCTGGCGAAGGAGATTGAGGAGCACCCCTCTGCCCGTGAGATGGATGTGCTGGTATCGACCGGCGAGCAAGTGACTATCGCGCTGCTCTCCATGGCTCTGCACAAGATCGGTTGTCCGGCAAAATCCTATACCGGCGGGCAAGTGAATATCCTCACCGATAGTGCTCACAGTAAGGCCCGCATCCGTAAGATCGATGACATTAAGGTCCGGGCCGATCTGGACGCTGGCAGGGTGGTTGTCGTGGCCGGTTTCCAGGGGGTTGATGACCTGGGCAGCATTACCACCCTGGGACGGGGTGGTTCCGACACCACCGCGGTTGCGCTGGCGGCAGCCCTGAAGGCAGACGAGTGTCAGATATTCACCGATGTGGATGGTGTCTATACCACCGATCCCCGGGTGGAGCCCAAGGCGCGCCGCCTGAGCAAGATTTCATTTGAAGAGATGCTGGAGATGGCCAGTCTCGGATCCAAGGTATTGCAGATTCGGGCGGTTGAGTTCGCCGGTAAATACAATGTACCCCTGCGCGTACTGTCGAGTTTCGAAGAGGGCGAGGGAACCTTGATCACCTTTGAGGACAAGGGTATGGAAGACGCAAAGATATCAGGTATCGCGTTCAATCGCGATGAGGCTAAATTTACCATTCAGGGTGTGCAGGATCAGCCGGGTGTGGCCTATCGGATACTGGGGCCGATCTCCGATGCCAACATCGAAGTGGATATGATTATCCAGAACATCGGACAGGATGGTACCACCGACTTCACCTTCACCGTGCACAGAAACGACTACGATAAGGCGTTGGCCATTCTCAATGGGGTGGCACAGGAGGTGGGTGCCCGCGAAGTCAAAGGTGATAATACCATCGTAAAAATATCCCTGGTGGGCGTTGGTATGCGTTCCCATGCCGGTATTGCCAGCTCCATGTTTGCCGCTCTCTCGAAAGAGGGAATCAATATTCGCATGATTTCCACATCCGAGATCAAGATCTCCGTAGTGGTTGATGAGAAGTATCTCGAACTGGGCGTTCGCGCGCTGCATGAGGCGTTCAATCTGTCAGCAGAACCTGCCAAGATCGGCTAGAGTCAACTCTCAGGAGTGCCGGGTCTGTCCGTCGGCACTCCTGGTGGAATAAGTTAACCAGCAATTCTTTTAATTCGTTTTGTTTATAGGCGGGTTAGCTGGTAAGATTCCACCGCTCTTTCGCCACATCTCCTGTGGGGTAAGTGCTTGGTTGGCGGCGTTTCTTTTCACTATCCTGGGGATGGAGTACCTCGGAGGGATCGTGTTCGGAATGCCATAGTCGGATATTAAACAGGGAGATTGGAAGATGTTGATCTTGACACGCCGTGTAGGCGAGACTCTGATGATTGGCGATGAAGTAACCGTAACGGTTCTCGGTGTTAAGGGAAATCAGGTCCGTATCGGTGTTAATGCCCCACGTGATGTTACCGTGCATCGTGAAGAGATTTACGAACGCATTAAGCGTGAGCAGCAGACTGATCAGGACATAGTGGACGAGTAATCGTTTACCTGGATGGGGCTGTTCAGGCCCCATTGTATCTACTAGCAGTAAGTGGATCCGGTGGCGAAGTCATCAGGGATTGATTTGCCTTTAAAACGGCCCAAAAAAGCCGTTTTAAATTCAAAATCAGAGAAGCAAAACGAAAAAAAATGGGTTAGAATACCGCCTCTTTCGGGAGGGGGCTGAGCAAAGCCCGGCTCGTTTAATACGGAGTGATCCCGAAGGGGGAGGTGCGAAGCACCGAATCACGCGCGCCCCTGATGGTCCGAAGGACCATTAAACGTGTGAACAGAATTTTGGAGAGCTGGCCGAGTGGCTGACTAGGATCCGCAGGATCCTGAACGCCCGAAGGGCGGCCCCGAAGGGGGGAGGTGCGAAGCACCGAATCACGCGCGCCCCTGATGGTCCGAAGGACCATTAAACGTGTGAACAGAATTTTGGAGAGCTGGCCGAGTGGCTGAAGGCGCGCCCCTGCTAAGGGCGTATACGTTAATAGCGTATCGAGGGTTCGAATCCCTCGCTCTCCGCCATTATTTTGAACGACAGTGCAAAATCTGGTGATGGTGGACTGTTGACGAGTTCACGATTCGAACCCTCGATTCAAATAGAAGGTTCGATTGCGGAGCAAAGCGACCGAAGGGAGCTCATCCCTCGCTCTCCGCCATTATTTTGAACGACAGTGCAAAATCTGGTGATGGTGGACTGTCGACGAGTTCACGATTCGAACCCTCGATTCAAATAGAAGGTTCGATTGCGGAGCAAAGCGACCGAAGGGAGCTCATCCCTCGCTCTCCGCTATTGTCAAAGTCAGCTTTTTAGTTGACAAAGGAGGCGGAAATCTTCAGAATTCGCGCTCCAAAGTTAAGCGCCCGTAGCTCAGCTGGATAGAGTACCTGGCTACGAACCAGGTGGTCGGAGGTTCGAATCCTTCCGGGCGCGCCATATAAACGAAAAGCTCACCCAACGGGTGGGCTTTTTGTTTAAGCATACCCCAAAAGGGTTCGAACCTCCGACTTCAAAAGGGCGGTTCGACAAGGCCCGAAGGGCCGCCGCACGAGCGCAAAGCGCGAGTCATCCTTCCGGGCGCGCCATTTAAACCAAGTAGGCTCACCGCAAGGTGGGCCTTTTGGGTTTATAGTGCTCGGGTCGGGTGAGAACGTCCCTGGTTCCACAACATGGCAGGGTGCCGTTGTGGACGATGTGAAGTGCCGTCCGCATAGAGATTACCAGGGAATAAGTAAATTATCATACTCCATCAGACTTTTACCTTCCCAATCATCTGACCCCATCTTCTAGCGGTTCTCCTCCCGGACAATCCAGCACAACTAGAACTGGATTATCTCCTCCTTATCCGGGATGCAAAAGAGGCTGTCTGTGGCTTCCATAATATATTTCTATTTGAATCATTCTCCGGTAGTGGACACGCATTTCTGTTGCTGATTGCCAATCTGTTTTATTGCTGCAGATCGCTGATCGGGTATACCTTTGTTAAACACCTATCCGGTTTAAATGTTGGAATTATGAGGGGCTCAAGGTTTCATGTGGATAGTCCGTCCGTTTCCCATCGGTGTGGTTTGGCAGTCGATTAACTATTCCAACGACAAAAGATAGTGCCACAATCCAAATTACAAATACTGATAGCTCTTCTGGAGCAGATGTCCGATCTCGTAGTAGTGCTCGATTCGGCTGGCCGGATTATGCTATTCAACCACTCCTGTGAGGAATTGACCGGTTATCATCGTGACGAAGTGATTGGTCGTGATCTTATGGATCTGCTGGTACCACAAGCGCGGCTGAGTCGGGTGCGAGAGCGATTCAGCGAATCACTACAGTCAGATGCCATCCAGCCCGCAAAATATCCCTGGCGGACCATGAGTGGTGATGAGCGCTGGATCATGGCTTCGAGACAAGTAGAGCCTGTCAGGATGGCGACGCTGCGGTGGCGTTGCTGGAGCAGTCCGCTGGCAACATCCAATGGATGGCTTGATCTATCCGGATCAGTTCATCGGTGAGGCGGAAGAGAGCAGCCTGATCGATGAACTGACTGACGCCGTACTGATCCAGGCATTGCACCATACCCGGGATTGGCTGGATCAAGGGATCATGCTGCATGTATCAGTAAACATCTCCATGGAAAATCTCAAAGCACTGGACTTTCCTGACCGGGTTGTAGGGGAGGCGGATGCGGCCGGAGTTCCGTTAAAGTATCTGGTATTGGAGCTGACCGAGAGCCGGTTACTCAAAAACCTGTTGATGATACTGGATATCCTGACACGCCTGCGCCTGCGGCAGGTCAGTCTCTCCATTGATGATTTTGGTACCGGTCACTCGTCACTGGTGCAGCTGCGCGATCTGCCTTTCGATGAACTCAAGGTGGATCGGAGCTTTGTCCATTTGGCCTGTCGCAATACATCCAGTCGGGCGATTTATGAGGCGAGTGTGGAGATGGCCGCACAACTCGGTATGACCTCCGTCGCGGAAGGGGTAGAGGACCTGGACGATTGGGAGTTTCTGCAATCCAGCGGCGGTGATCTTGCCCAGGGCTATTTCATTGCCCGGCCCATGCCGGTGGAAGCCCTGCCGGAGTGGCTGGCTGACTGGGAGTTGCGCCGGCCAGAATTGATTGAACACCGTAACGGAAACTGATGTTCCTGATGGCGTCAGTGACCACTCATTTCAGTCTGGCCACTTGCCGTTGAATCACAGGGGGGATTCGCCTGGTGAATCAATCCCCGGTGTCGAGCGGGTACGGATAACTCCCAATCCCTATGATGGGCTACATTTGATGTATGCTGTTCTGGTTTATCGACACAGGCCGGGGAGAGGGGTTTGCCGGTGCATGTTTGATCGACCCACGGGCAACAGGACCGGGTGATCCCGTTGCATTTTTGAAACTGCCTGGGCCATAGGGTCCGATCGAGGCGTAACCATGGTCCCGCATGAGCAGGAATCTCCGCTGTTTATCTATCGCCTGGCAACTGAGCGCCAAGCGTTATTGTCAACCAAGGCGTCCCGTGGCATCCCGTCAAAAGCAGCTGACCGGTTGCTGGTGGCAACCTGGAACCTGACCAACTTCGGCCTGCAACAGCGTACAGATGATGACCTGGCCCTGATGGCGGAAATCATCAGCTGGTTTGATCTGGTCGCCATTCAGGAGATTGCCGACTCCCTGGCCCATTTGCGTCTGTTGATGAGCTATCTGCCGGCCAGCTATCAGGTCATACTGTCGGACATCGGCGGCAATGATGAACGGGCTGGCTTCCTGTTCGACAGCGACAAGGTCAGCCGATTGGAGCTGGCCGCGGAGGTGGCGGTCCCGCCCAGCGACCGACGCTATATTCGCCTGCGGGGTGTTTCCGGTGCCTTCACCGGATTTGATCGCAATCCCTATGCGGTGGCTTTCCGGGCCGGTGCACTGGAGTTTACCGCGGTGTCTGCCCATCTGTTCTTTGGCAGCCACGCCTACTACGATGAGGACCGGCGTGCACTGGAGGCCTATGCCCTGGCCCGCTGGGCCGATCAGCGGCACAAGGCGGCCGGTGCCTACTCCCGGAACATCCTGGTGCTGGGGGACCTGAATCTGCCCATTCGGGACAACTCCAGCAATGTCTACAAGGCGTTGAAAGCGAAGCGCCTGATACTGCCGAAACACTCCACCACCATGGGCAGCAACCTGGCCGGTGACAAGGATTATGACCAGGTGGCTTTCCATTCGGGGGGGATGCAGGAGGCCTACCGGGGGCATTCGGGCGTGTTCGATTTTGATCGCGACCCTTTCTTCGCGGACGCCTGGGCGGTTGGACCTGACTATTTCAATCGGGCAGTGAAATACCATATTGCCGATCACCGGCCCTTGTGGGCAGAGTTTGAGATCTGACCGGGCAGTGTCTGCCCTGTGTCGTGTACCCGGCTTTGAAAACCAACCGACAGGCGATCTGTAGAGTCACTGAAACAGCTGGAGCTGGTGTTAATCAGTCGACAGCATCATCGGTACACCCGGTTCGGACTATTGCCGGTGGGGTGCTGTGAACGGGGCGCTTAGTTGGCCAGTTGACTCACATAGCCTGATCTACGATGCCGACGGTTCAGGTTTTTTCCTTTCTATGGCAGGGGCCGGATATGGCTTTGCACGGGTCGTTATGGGATTATCCCCGGTTTGGAAACGGCATGCCCGGCCCGGTGCGCCTGTCAGTGGAGTGGATGTAGCGATATGTGTGGTTTTTTTCAGGTTGTTCAGAAGACGATTCCTGTCTCGAAAGAGAAGTTTGCCGCCGCCCTGAATACCCTGAGCCACCGGGGTCCTGATGACCAGGGTATCCACTATCTCGATTTCAAGCTGCCCACGGCGGACGGAGATGTATTGTGTCATGCCGCTTTCGGGCATCGGCGGCTGTCGATTCTCGATCTCAGCGACCGGTCCCATCAACCGTTTGTCAGCCAGGACAAGGTGTTCCTGTACAACGGTGAGTTGTACAACTACCGGCAGATCGGTGCCGACCTGAGAAAGCAGGGTAGCGACTTCACTACAACCGGCGACACCGAGGTGGTACTTAAATCGGTGCTCTCGGGTGGCTCCAAAGCACTGGCCGATTTTAACGGCATGTGGGCCTTCAGCCTGTTCGATGGTGCTGAGAATGCCCTTTTCCTGTCCCGTGACCGCTACGGCAAAAAACCGCTGTTCTACTATCTGGATGACGAGGTGCTCTGTGTTTCGTCCAGTATCGGCGCGATCAAGAGCTACCTGGGGCTGAACCTGGAGTTTCAGCGCGGCGCGTTGCTGGACTTTTTTCTGTTCGGCGCCATGCATCCATCCCCCTCGGCCGAGACCCATTTTCAGCAGATATCCCAGATTCTCCCGGGCCACTTCTGCCGCTTTGATTTCAGCCGCTGGGAGATGGAAGGCGCTGCCTATTTTGACTGGCACCATCCAGCCGAAGGCTTCGCCGGCCATGATCGGCAACAGGACCTGGTTGAGGTGCTGCGGGACAGTGTGACTTCCCGCCTGGTATCCGACCGGCCGGTAGCCCTGCTGCTGTCCGGTGGTATCGACAGCTCCCTGCTGCTGTCGGTGTTGTATAGCGAAAACCTGCAGGATCAGGTGAAGATCTTCATGGGGGATACCGGCCGCTCGGATGACTACGAGTATGCCCGGAAGTGCGTTCAGGAGCTGGGCGTGGCCGCCGAGACCGTGGTGCTGGATTATGAC
Organism: Sedimenticola thiotaurini; assembly: GCF_001007875.1. Lineage (NCBI taxonomy): Bacteria > Pseudomonadati > Pseudomonadota > Gammaproteobacteria > Chromatiales > Sedimenticolaceae > Sedimenticola > Sedimenticola thiotaurini. The sequence goes on from NZ_CP011412.1 coordinate 3,908,807, forward strand.
AGCAACTCATTTGACCAGTTTCTGCAGGTCTGCCGTCACCATGAAAAGGCGTTTCCCTTCAATGGCAACGCCATGGCCATGCCCCAGATGTATGCGGCCATCGCCGAGCAGGGGATTCCGGTGGTACTGGATGGAACCGGCGGCGATGAACTGTTTGGCGGTTACTGGGGACGGCAGTTCCAGGCGGCGGTGCGGGATGCGGTGCGACGGCGTGACTGGGCCTGGGTAAAGCAGAATTACGCCTGTGAGGGTAAGGTCAACAATGTGCGCCGACAGATCCGCAACGCCTTCTGGCCGGCCTGGTATCTGAACAGCAAACAGTCGTTCAAGACCCGCCTGTCAGCACAACTGCATCCGTTGCTGGAGATGCCGTTGCGGGAGATCTGGTCGGCGGAGAACCCGGACCCCCTGCATGACCTGGGACTGGGGTTTAACGAGGTACTGTGCAATGACATCGCGCCCGGTGGACGTCTGGGCGAATGGATCTGGCACAACGATCGCAACGCCATGATGGCCAGTGTGGAGAACCGCAGTCCCCTGCTGGATCTGCGTCTGCATCCGTTTGTCTTTACCGGCTATCGGAAAAAATATGCCGAGTGCTGGAACAAGCATGAACTGCGCAAGGCCTTTGACGCGTTCCGACCTCTGCCGACCCAATGGCGCAGCCAGAAACAGGGTTTCAGGTGGGATGGTAAACACTTTATCAATAACAACCGGGCCAGGATCATGGAGTTGATCGACGCAACCGAATGCCTGACCGGTGTGGTGAATACGAAACGACTCCTGTCCGTGGCGCAAAAGTATCCGAATATCCTGCGCTCTTCCCTGGGCAAACGCACCCTCTGTATTGCCGGGTTGGAACAGAGTCTGATCAAGGCCGGCTGACGGGTTATCCGTCCGGTCCGGACTGGTCGAACACCTCGTCCCCGGTCGGCTCCAGGTGTGACACTGTATTCATCTCCTGGCGGAATTTTGAAAGCTCGAAATACATGCGTCGCCGGGCACGGCTCTGGTTGCCCAGGGGACGATGCTCCGGGATACAGTGCCAGGGGTTGATCTTCAGCCGTTTGGCAAACTCAAACTGGGCCGGCGAGTCGAATTTCTGTTGGGGAATATGGATGGTCGCCGCCGGGATATAGGGGGAGAGTCTTTCCGGCCAGCGCACCGCGGCATTCTCAATCGGCATGCGGTGGGGATCGGTCTGCAACTGGATCTGCAGATCAAATGTGACGTCATTTTGGTCCAGGGTTTTCACCATGTTGTCACGCAGGTAGTTGAAGGGTGGCGAGCCGAACGGCAGGCCGGGTATGTCGGTTGGTACCTCGGTCCTGGGGGCAAACGAGTACATCATCGCCTGGCCTTCGCCCAGCAGGTAGGGCACACAACTGTAGTAACGGTGGCCGAGGGGGTTGAACTGGGTTTCATTCCACAGCGCCTGCATAATAAAGTCCAGGATGTGTGAATCGAACGGATTGATGAAGTAGTAGATCGGCATATCCATCAGGCTCCAGTACTGGAGCTTGGCATTCTCCCGCACATCCGGAGTGACGAAGGTAGGGGTGCAGACCCCCATCATGTCCTGGGTGAACCGCTCCTCCTCCATCAGTTTCGCGCCCGGTACATCCATAATCTTGATCGCCATGCTGGAGAAGCCCACATCCCGGATATCCGCCGGTACGTCGGGACCGGGACCGGAAAAGCGCACATAGGCGGGATAACTGCGCTGGCTGGCGAAGATTCCCTGGCGCAGGTGCTCCGGCAGGTCATCCCGAACAGTCACCGTGGCCCGCACGATACCATGGGTTTTGGTATTGCCGCCCCGCTCATAGTGGCCGGTCTTGAAATGGCCGCGCATCTGGTCGGCCATCAGGTCGATAATGTCATCCAGTGCCTGCTCTTCCCAGGGGAAGATCTTCTCCTCGGCCAGGCCCAGCCCGTAATCGGGTCGCCTGCGGTTGATCAGGTATTGCAGGAGTCTGGCCACCGGTTCCCGGGTCAGGCGATTCAGGGTGGGCCGGAACGGCGGTTCCAGGCGTCGTTCCAGGTTCAGACCCGCCACCAGGATCCGGTGCACTCTATCCAAAACGGGATAGATCCTTCTGCGTAGCGCCTTGTTCATGATTTGGATTTGTCCCGGCTGGTCGCGCAGTGGGCCAGGTAACGCAAGGCCCGGATGCCCGGCATGAAAAAATAGCCGCCGCCCCGGACAGTGACAAATTGGGGCAGGGCATGGATGCCCTGGGCCGGTCCCTGGGCTGTGGGTTGGCTGAAGTGATCAGTGGGCTGGTCGTTGGCCAGGGGTTGCCGGTTGCCCAGCAGAGGATCGCTCTCATTCTGCACACCGCCGAATTTTGGCCCCATGGACCAGGCGTTCTGGACAAATTCAAACTGGCGCGAGATATCCGCCATCAGGCAGATAAAATGCAACCCCCGTGGGGCCTGGGTGGCGTCCGCCTGCAATGCCTGTTGCGGCGACAGCTGTTCACCATACACCCGCCCCCGCCGCAGCAGACGATGAAAGCGGGTTGAGGCGATCAGGTCATCGCCCGGATGCCGGCGACCGAAACCGAAAATCCGTACCAGACGGGACAACAGGCCGGTGACGCCGGGCGGAAAATCACCGGTACGGGGGTTGGCGCGGCGGATATGGGCGCCGATCGGACACCGCTGACCATGCGGATCGGCGTGGAAATCAAACTGATTCGGATCAGACGGCGGATCGCTTTCAACCAGGGGCGTACCGTCGCGCTGCCGGCCCACCATGCGGCTGGCCAGCTGTTCCCTCTGCTGGGGATCACCGTTGGCCTGCTGGTCCAGGAACTGCCAGAAACCGGCTACATCCTGGTGCAGTTGTCGCATCACCAGGTAGCTGCCGTTGCGTCCCAGGTCCTGCAGATTAGGCTGCTCTTCCGCTGCTGGCAGCCGGGCCGCGTCCGGGTCCCCATCGGTATCCAGCAGAGGACGTCGGGCGTACTGACCGTACTCGTTGCGGTAACCCAGCAGCAGTTCCCCCAGGCAGAGCAGGTTGGAGTAGGCGTCCCGGCGGTGCAGGTCGCTGGTCTGCCGACCCTCCCAGTCGATGGTCGGCTGGCTGATACCATCACTGAAACCGAACGGCTCAATGTTTTCACTATCGACCGTGGTCAACTCGGACACGGTATTGAACGCCTGGTTGAACAGTGGGGTCTGGATCTGCTCCCGCCAGGCCGCCAGTCGGCCGCTTTTGGCGTACAGCAGCACCAGCAGGCCTGGCACCCGCTCCGGGTCGCCACCCCAGGCCCAGTGTTGCGGGGCGTTGTCGGTCACATCCCCCAGCCGGCGCGAACGGTTGTGATCGGCAGCCATGCCGACAATAAACTCCTCGGAAAACCCCTCAATGAGCGCTTCGTCCAGTTGCAGTGCCCGCAGGCCGCCGGCACTGACGGCGATCTGCAGGGCGGTTTCGGGGGGCGTATCCAGCCACTCGGCACTGCTCACCGGTGCCGCCTCCAGCCAGGCCCCTGCCTTGGCCGGATCGGTGATATCCAGCAGTAGAAACAGCGCTTCCGGCAGACTGCCATGGCCAAACCGGGCCAGTGCCTGGATATCCTGGTAGTCCGGTTCGGCGGGTCTGCTCATGGGCGTTTCCCTGTCACAGCTGAATCTGCGCCAGCCACTGGCGGATCTCGGCATCGTTGTCCGGGCGAACCTCCACCCCTTCCCGTATACGGCTGTTACGGGCCAGGTCGAAGGCGGTGTAGCCGGGATAGGCCTTGTACCAGACCTGGGTGGGCAGGGCCCGGCGCTTTAAATAGAATTTGAATTTCTGTTCCTGTTCCGCGCCATCTTTGATCAGCCAGCGGGTCGCGGGGTAGCCGGTGCCGTTGCTGAACACCAGGTTCAGACCCCAGGCGACCTTGTTGATGAAGTCATCCATGTAACTCTCCAGGCTGCCGTCGTAATTGCTGGCGAACAGCAGGCGCCGGTTGTTGTCCAGCATCACCCAGCGGGCAAAGTGGATGGTCTGTACCCGGGTCAGGTAACCCCGGTTGTAGACGTGCCGTGCGGCGTAATCGAGCAGCCAGAGAAAAAACCGCACCGCGCAGCGGCGAAACGGTTGTGGTTTCACCTCGCCAAAGGCACTGAACGGGTTGGTCACATCATAGTCTTCCCGGGCGGCCAGCTGCTGCAGGTGCGAACGGGGCGGACGCTCCACCTGTTCCGGGTCGTGACGCTCCAGGTAGCGCAGGCGTAAAACCAGGTAGGGGGACAGCAACAGGAACAGTGGTGACAGGGCCAGCAGTAACAGGGGCACGCCCAGTTTATGGATCAGGTTCCTGAACCACCAGCCCACCGGAGTGGGGGCAGGGGGCGTGAGGTGCAGTCGCCCGGCATCCCTCTCCCGCTCCACAAACGAGAGCAGCCGCTGGCGCAGGGCACGTGGATCATCCCGGCCGATCTCCTGTACCAGTTGGCGCAGCTGACCGGACAGCGCCTGGTGCAGTGCCGCCTCCTGCCGAATCTGCAGGACGGTGCGACCGCGCCAGTTGATGTAGTTGGCTGCCGGTTCAACCTGATGGGCCTGCATCCAGTTGACCAGGCTGTCACCTGTCCCGATAAAGGGGGTGCAGTGACTGAAAATATACCGCAACTCGGGACCGGCCAGCACCGCCATCTCGGCGATGAACCTGTCGGACGGGCCATCACAATCGCCCAGAAAAACCAGACGCGGTGGCGCTGCCGGTAACCGGGTCGGGTCGGCGCCCGCTTGCGCTTCCGGCAGGATCAGAAAACGGGCCACATGCAGGCGCTGGAATCGGCCAAACGGAAACAGTGTATTGAACGGGTCAACCAGGCCGTTGGCACCGTTCATCTCCTCCAGCAGTGTGTGCAGCGGTTCCAGCCGATCTTCGGCGATATTGGCAACGATCATGAAAGTGGCTTGGGGTGTCATGGGGTGGAATCCATTCAGCGACCCGTGTTATTGCAGATCGTGCCGGGTCAGGGCGAAGTCCAGCACCCGGGTCTTGCCCCACCACACCTTGCCCAGGTAGACGCCCGGTTCAACCTCGCGGATCTCGTCCCGTATCGCCTTGGCGAAGAAAGAGGTTTTGGAATAGTCGATGACGATGGTCTCTTTGCCATCCATCCAGCTCTTGTCCCGATACACCTTGGCCACCACGAAGGTCAGGCTGAACGGGGTGATCTTGTTCACCAGGATGCCGTTCTGCTGGTCCGGCGGGAACAGGTCGAAGATCTTGCCCTGCCAGGCGAACAGCCGGGCGATACCGGCCAGGGTTTTGGAGAACAGGGAACCGGTGACGATGGCGGTACCCCGGGTATCGCCGGAGGGGATGGCGCCGGCGGGAGAGCTCTGGTAGATCTCATCCAGTTGTTCGCGTGACTTGTCCAGCCATCCTGCTACCCGTTTATTCATGGTGCCTCTGCTTTTCTCAATTGGGCGGCCCGCAGGTAGGTGTCCCGCCGTACCGCGTTCATCCGCCCCAGAGGTTGATGCTCGGGGAGACTCTGCCAGGGGTTGAAACTGATCTTTTCACAGTCGGCCAGGGCGTCGGCGCTCTGGAAATCCTGCGGCTGGATAGTGATGGTGGCGACCGGCAGAAAGGGTGAACGCTCCTCGTCCCAGATCACCGAGGCGTCCTCGATCGGCATGTTGGCCGGGTCTGTGCGCCGCTGTATTCCGAACTCCAGGCAGACCGGCGCCAGCGCCAGCTGCGCCTGCATGGCAGCACGTAGTTGGTTTGGGCCGGACGGCTGCGCTGCGAGTGGCGGGTTGCCGCTACAGGGGGTGACCGAGTACTTCACTGCCCGGTTGTCGTCGTTGCCGAGCCGGAACGGCGTGGTACTCCAGAAACGAATGGCGAACGGGCTGCTGTGCACAGCACGGGCCTGGTAGAGAATCCACAGGGATTTCAGGTGCGAGTCGAACGGATTGATAAAAAAGCTCACCATGCTCCCATCCTGGCGGGCCCGGATAAAAGCGAGAAAATCCTCCGGGGTGGCGACAAACAGGGCCGGATAGCTGTTGAGCAGAAAATCCTGGATACCCGGCGCACCCCAGACCGGCTGTCCGGGGACATGGAACAGCTTGATGGAGAGACCCCGGATGTCTTTTTCAGAGTCGTCCTGCTGGCTGGCATTGGCGAAGCGCAGGCGGGCCGGGTAGCTGGCCGGTGTTGCGAACAGCCCCTGCCTGAGGCTGTCCTCCAACCCGTCGTGCACCCGAAACGTGGCGTTCAGACAGCCCAGGCTTTTGGCCTGGTTGAAGCGTGGAATGATACCGTTCTCCCGGCTGGCACGGCTGATAGTCGCGATACGCTGATTCATCTCCGCCACCAGCTGTTCGGTGGTGTTGGGTGTCTCGGCCCCTGCCAATCCCGCCAGCAAGAGTGTGACTATCGGTATGGCACGGGCGAACCGATCCCGGTTGGTTTTGCGTATCCGGTTCATCCGTGATCCCTAGGGTTCACTGGAAAATGCCGGATCGGTTTCCGCCCCCGGACGGGGTTTCCAGGCGATGTTGTAATAACTGCCCCGCTCCCGTGCCCAGGGGTCGAAGGCGTTTCTTACCTGCATCAGCTCATCCCTGATGCCCGGGATATTGCGGATCAGCAGGCGCTTGAGCGGCGACACCGTCACTTCGTGGCCGTTTACCGGTTCCGGTTCCAGGCAGGCCTGGCTGCCGTCCACCCGCTTGCTCACCGGGTAGGGACACTCCTGCAGGGGGCCGTTATGCATGATCCAGTCGTAACCGGGGCGCGAATAGAACTCGGGCCGGAAGCTGGAGGTAAAGAAGCGGTCGCTGAACAGGCGGCGGGAGGCGTTGACAATGAAGATATGGAACTGGGTCTCGGAGATGGCGAAACCGTGCGGGCGGGTGTACTCCGCCATCCAGCCGACGATGTTGTCCACGTCTTCGATATTGTCCACCACTGAGCCGTCCGGCTGGCCATGGCAGTCGTTGATAAAGCTGCCGTCTTCATTGCGCTGGGCGGTGGAGATGATTTTGCCGGCGTCACAGCTATGGGTGCCGTAGATCTCCCGCAGCCGTTTTACGGTCTCCTGTTGATGTTGTCGCCAGGGGTCGTTTTCAGCCAGGCGGTGATCCACAAAGTCATCGAAGCTGGTCAGGGTTTTCAGCCCGATCTGGCGCCGGAACTCGTTGAACCGGGGTATCCCCCGTTCCCGGTCACGCAGGATATCCAGGGCGATGATATCGAGCTTCCTGCTCTCCGATGCCAGGTGGGGCATGGGCAGGTTCTGCAGGAACAGGGGGGAGTTGCGCAGCTGCAACAGGCCGAGGCGCTGCCGGCCCATGCTCAGGCCCCAGTTCGCCATGCCGCCCTGGTGCATCTGTGCCGTGGCATCCTTGCGGACGGTGGCGGCGACCGGGATATGATGGGTGATTCTATTTGGGGCATTGGCGTCGCGGAACTCGATCAGGTCCGGCACCAGGGCATGCAGACGGTAGACTGACGGGAACTCTTCGGGAAAGTTGAACGGTGACCCGAAGTGGTTGGTGCCGCCGTTGACATCGGTCTCCAGGTTGGCCAGGTTCCAGGCGTCGTGCTTCCACCAGAGGCGCCCCTCCGGGCGGCTGTTGCCCAGTCCGAAGATGCCCGCGCCGGAGGCAAATACCGAGTAGGCGCCACCGGAAGCCTTGGGGTCATCTTTCTGCCCCAGCCAACGGGCCATTTTCGAAGACGCCCGGCTGAGGAAGTTCTCCTCCCTGCCGGTGATGCGGCGCAGGATCTGGGAGACCCGGCTCTCCTCCTGGTTGAACAGGCCGGACCAGTTGGAGTTCATGCCCTTGTGCAACGGCTCGTTATAGAGCAGCTGGGTGGTCCACTCGATGGTGTGGATCTTGGCGATCTCGGCGGATATCACCAGCCGGGCGGCCTGGAACAGCCGTTCATCCGTCACCTCCCTGTAGCTAATGACCTGTTCCGGCTGGTCCGGGTTGCGCAGTCCCGAGTCGGCGTCCGGACTCTGTTGTTGCAGCGTGCGGAAATGGTCGACAAAGTAGTTGTGCTCGCGGCTGAACAGGTTGTGATAGAAGCTGAGGCCGATGTTCCAGTTGTCCGGAAAAGCGACCGCCTCCTGGCCCAGCCACTGGGGCTGCACCGGGCAGTCGGCGCTGTAGGACGGGCAATCTTCCAGCAGCGGCAGGTAGTTGTCGGGCAACAGCAGCTTGGCCGGATCGGCCGGATCCCGTGTCACCCGCCGCAATGACACCTCATCGTAACCGTAGATCTGCGAGGCGTCCCACCAGGCGGTGACATGGTTGCCGGTGGTTTTGTAGGCCCGCTTCAGATACGACTTGCCGGCAAAGCTGAAGCTCTCCGGGTCATCGGTTTCGGCATACAGCGAAGGTTGCAGCCGGTCATCGGGCCGACAGCCCAGCGCCCGGGCCTGGTCTGACTCACAACCGGCGGAGACCAGCTTGTCCTGGTTGAGTCCCTCCACCGTGTGGGAGAACCAGTCGTGGGTCATGAACTGAATCCAGAATGCCGCCAGCACATTGAAGTAGGGGGCCTTCAGGTAGTCGCAATGGGCCGCGGTGGAGTAGTCGCTGTCCCCCAGCCCCTGGTTGCATCCGTTACCCGCTGTCTGCTCCCGGGTAAACAGTCTGCGGCTGAGCAGCTGCGGGTCCGGTTTCATCAGGTCGAGGCGGCCGGCGTGGCGATTGCGGGTCAGTTCGGTTTTTTCCAGGCGGGGAAAGGTCTCTTCAAACGGGGCGTTACGGGCAAACGGCATGCCGGTTGCTCCCATCATGGGATTAACCAGATCGTTACAGATGCCGCTCAGGGTGCGGTAAGTGATCAATTCACCGTTGCACAGCTGCTTACCGTCACCGCCGACCGTCGCATAGGCGGGATGATCAGCCGGCAGCCGCATCTGTGGCCACACCTTGGTGGCGGCCCGTGACGGGTCGGTGACAAACTGCTGATAGGTGTCCTGGTCGAACAGATTGAACTTGATCAGTTCGATGCGCTGGTATTCCAGGTCCATCAGGGCACCATCGACGCCTCGACCATCCGGATAGAGATGTTCGCCCAGGCGGGTAACCGCCTCGTCACCCTGGTGTCTGCTCTGCTGATCACCGGTGGCGTAGTAGTTCTGCCAGTCGACCCAGGGAGTGCTGCGATACTGCGCCGCCTTGTCGCCACCGCGACAGCGGGCCGTGTCCTGTTCCACTTTGCCTAAAAATCGTCGGGAGGGGTCATCGGCTATCTCCAGTAATCCGGAGGACGCCATGCGCAGGCAGGCCTGGGTATCACTGTCGGCAGAGACCGGCAGACTGTAGAGTGAGAGTACACTCAGCAACAGGCCGTTGTTGAGTACGGGTATTCTGTACCACCGGTGCGGCTTCATGGGTCCCCCTTAAATCCTTTAAGCTAAGGGAATATTTCCGGGTCACCTGCAATCCAAACCCAACCTGTTTTCTTGTTGTGTCTGTACCAGCATAGTTTATTGTGACAAATATCATAGTCTGGAAAGGCCAGTCCGTTGCGCGGGCGGCTTGGGCGGGGCTTCTGCGGAAGGGGGAATGGTAGTAAGGCCCCTGTTCCACAGGGCGATCAGTGCTCCACGTCGTAGATCAGGTCCATGCTCTGACTGCTGCCGGACTCCACTTCCAGACGTAGTCGCTCACTCAGTCGGTAACGGGTGATCAGGGCACCCTGATTGTCAAACAGGCCGACGGCATAACTGACATAGAGATCGGGGGAGAGGTATTTGCCCAACAGCAGGGAAGTCTCTTCCAGTGAATCGCCTTCCTCCAGTCGCACCTCATCCACACCCAGGCCGGAGGCCAGTCGGTCGAGAATCTCCTGGCTCTTCTCCAGTCCTTTGGCGGCCACCGCCTGACGCAGTATGGTGGCACCTCCGGCTCCCTCCGTATCCAGCGATTGGCCGGTGACCAGGTAGGCAAGGGCCTCCGCCTCCGGCAGGCTCGGGTCGCTGGATACCTCCACCTGGGGGGCGCGCAGGTTGCCACTGAGATTCAGGATGGCGGTCACCGACTCATCCTTGGAGAGTCGGGTCGCCTTGATATCCAGGGTCGGATTCTGGGGCGGCCCGTTGAACAGCAGGCGTCCCTGCTCAATGGTCAGATCCTGGCCATAGGCGCGGTAGCGGCCCTCTTTCAGAGTCAGTTCGCCCTGGGCCAGGGTGCGGCCCTCCCGGCTGTTGAGCGCTACACTGCCCTGCAATCGGGTCTCTAGTCCGAAGCCGCTGAAGCGCACCTGTTCGCCCACTTTTATGGCGAGCCGGGCATCAACGGTCAGGGGCGGTGTTGGCGGTTCGGCGTCCTGCTCGCCGATAATCAACTCATCCTCGCTCACTGCCACGGCGTTTTTCGGCAGTTCACGCAACTGGATATCGGCCCGGGGTAGCGACAGCTCGCCCTTGATGCCGAGCTGTCGCTGGTGCAGGGTGATATCCAGATCGGGGGAGGCGTAGGCCATCGCTTCCGGCAGCCGCACCACCTGGACATCCTGACCCTGTAGTTTCAGGGTCAGGGGCCATCCCTGTTCTGGATCAAGACCCAAATCGCCCTGCAGCCTGAGTGTACCGCCGCCGGAGGTCAGTGCCCCTTCCAGATTCAGTTTTTCCCTGCCCTGGTTACGGGCCGAGAGTGTGATGTCCTGCAGTTCCAGACCGAGCTGGGGCAGGTTGGCGGCGCCCTGGTCGAGGCGGACAAAGCCGTCAATTTCCGGTTGTTGCAGATCACCGGCGAGCCTGGCCTCCGCCGCCAGTTGGCCCCGGATTTCACTCAGGCCCGGTAACAGCAGCCCCAGCGGTTGCAGGTCGGGGAGGTCGGCCTTCAGTTTGCCGGTTATGGTCACCGGTCCCGTGGCCGAGAGGGGACCGGTGGTCGCCTGGGCGTTAATACTGCCTTCTCCGGTCATCAGCCTGAATGTCGCCCGGCTCCCCTGGGGGGTCAGCCGCAGTGCCATCGCACCGTCCTGTAACGCCAGGCGCAACGGCTGCTCCTCTGCTGCATCCAGCAACAGGCTGCCCTGGTCCAGGCTCAACTCTGCCTCGCCGGTCAACGCATCAATGGGACCGGCCAGTTGCAGCTGGCCATCCAGACTCCCCTCGACCCGGACCTCGGCAGGAAGCCAGGGCAGCAGGCGGACCAGGGGGATCGCGGTGAGGCTGGCATCGAGGCGGTTGCTGGTTGGGGTCCAGGCGCCGTCGGCGCACAGCCGGGCGTCCCGCTGAACCAAACAGGTGTCTGCCAGGCTGAACCGGTCCCGGCCGACCTGCAGGGCCGCTGGATCCGCCGTTTGCCAGTTGCCCAGTTGCCCATGTTGGATCTCAAGGTTCTCCAGCTGTCCGGTCCAGAGCGGAGCCTTCCAGCCGCCTGCCACGACTCCCGTCAACTGCAGGTCGCTGGCATCCAGTGACAACCGGGCCCGGTGTGTTTCGGGTGTGCCGGTTATGTTCAGGAGCAGCTTGCGACCCCGCCAGTCGGCGCTTTGCAATCCCGTGGCGGTCAGTTGACCGTTTGCCTCGCCCCGGGTCCAGCTTATATCGGCGCTTAACTGGTCGATCCGCTGATCCGCATAGCGCAGGCCGTCGGCCTGCAGCCAGGCGCTGATCTCCGGATTGTCCCGCGTTCCGCCCAGGCGGCCATCCGCTGCCATGTTCCCCCGCAGTGCCGGCCAGAAAGCCGCCAGATCGGGGGCCTTCAGGGTGTAGACGAGATCCAGCTTGTCACCCAGTCGGCCGCCCAGGTCGAGCTGGTTGGGGCCGCTGTGCAGCTGTATCGCCTCCAGGTTCAGTCCGGCCGGATCATATTGGGCGCGTCCGGAGGCGCTGATCGGCTGCTGTTGCAGGGTGCCGTTCAGCTGTTTGAGGTGGGCGTTGACTAGCAGACCCTGCTCGGTGATGCCACCCGCCAGCGTTGCCTCCAGGGCCAGTTGGCCGGGCCACTCCGGCCACTGCACGGCGGGATCGAGCGAGTCGCCCAGCAACGCAACTTCCCAGGTCGGGGCCGGTGCCCAGCTCACCTGGCCGGTGGTGCGGATGTTGCCGCCCAGCAGTTCACTGTCCAGGATCAGATCGGACACGCCGGTGGCACTCAGCAACCCCTGCAGGTGGGCCTGGATAGCGGGCGCATTGCCTTGGGGGAAAATGAGGCTGGCGTGGCTCTCCAGGCGGGGGCTTTGCGCCGCTCCCCGGAGCTGGAAAGTGCCGGTGGGGCTTGTGCTGCTCGCTTCGCCCAGCAGTGGCCAGCGGGCGTTGTCCCAGCGGCCACTCAGGTCGAGCTGTGGCTCCCCGTCATCAAGCCGGATGGTGCCGCCGACCTGCAGTTGCAGTGGTTCAGGCCGGTCAGCCACCTCCCGGACGAGCAGGGTCAGGTCATCTGCGCCATGGGGGGAGAGCCGGGTCTCCAGCCGGATGTTGAACGGCGGGGTGTCGGTACCGGGAAACAGCAGTTGTGTCTTGCTGTTCAGTTGCAGCGCCTCCAGCGGTCCCTGCAGCTGGTAATCACCGCCGGCACTGTTGAGTACAGCTTTCCGGGGTGGCCACGCCAGGGGTTGCCAGGTGCCGCTGATTGCCACGACCGGGCCACTGCCGGAGAGGTCGATGCTGCCCTCGGTGGTGATCTGATACGGACTTTCGCTGGTGTGTTGAATATGCAGCTTGTTCAGGTCCCCGCTCAGCTGTCCGGCGCCATTGGCGGGGCCGATCTCCGGCAGTTCTCCCTGCCAGCGGAAGCTCAGCTGCAGCGGGTAGCTTTCGGCCAGCGTCAGCTGACCCTCGCCCTGCACCTGGTAGGCGGCGTAACTGACCTGGATATCGGTAATGTCGAGACTGTTGTCCTGGCTGCGGGCGCTCGTTGCGATACGCGCGATCGACTGGATGTCGTCGCCGGTCTCTATTTCGATCTCCGCCAGCTCCAGTTGATCCAGACGCAGTGCCAGCGGCAGCTCGGGTGGGGGGCTGCTCTGGCTGGATTCAGATGGGTCCAGAACCCGGTAGCGGATGCCCAGCGCCTGTAGTTGCCGGATATGCAGCAGGCCGCCGAACAGGGCGGTCGGCTGCCAGCGCAACCGCAGGGTGTGGATCGTCAGTTGCTGCCGGGCATCCCGGTAATCCACATCCTGCAGATCCAGGCCGGTCAGCAGAGAGCCCTGGAAAGTGCCGATGTGCAACTTTTCTCCCAGGCCCCACTGCAACAGTTGTTGACTGCCCTTTTGTGTACCGAGCAGCCAGGCGCCACTGCCCAGGAGGGCGGTGAGCAGCAGCAAGGTGGTGAGCAGGGTGCGTTTCAAAGATCGGGTCCCATGGAGAAGTGAATGCGGAAGCTGTCCTGGCTGCGGTCGCTGGGGATGGCCAGGTCCAGGCGGATCGGACCCACCGGGGAACGCCAGCGCAACCCGATACCGGCGGACTCTTTCAGCCCGTCACTCCAGGCATCAAAGGCGTTGCCGGCATCCACGAACAGGGCTGCCGACCAGGCGCCCTGGATCGGGTATTCATATTCGATGCTGGTGCTGAGCAGGTAGCGGCCCCCCACCACGTCGCCATCGGAGTCCTGCGGTCCCAGGGACTGGTACTCGTAACCACGCACGCTCTGGTCGCCACCGGCGAAGAACCGATAGGAGGCCGGCAGATCGGTGAAGTTGTCGGTCAGGCTGATACCGGTGTCGGCGCGCAGCAGCAGACGCCCCCTGCCCAGGGGGCGGATCCATTTGCCACTGGCCAGCAGCTGGGCGAAGCTGGCGTCGGAAAAGGCACTTTCGTAGGAGCCACGCAGTTCCAGATTGAGTCGTGAACCTTTGCGCGGGCGCATGCGCTGATCCGCCTGGGTGCGATTCCAGCTGATGCCCGGTACCAGCAGGGTGGCGGAGCTCTCCTCGCCACCGATCACAGAGTCTTCTGACACCCAGTCGATATAGCGGGTTTCGTTCCAGCCGCCACGCATACCCAGGGCGCGCACCCCGATGGTGGTGGTGTCGCTGGTGGTGGAGTCGGTATCCAGCTCCTGGTAACCGGCCCGGATACTGAACTGGTCGATATGGGGTTCCTGCATGGGAATCAGGTATTCGACCCCCAGAGAGTTGTCCACATCAGAGAGGGTCAGCTTGGATTGCAGGCGATGGCCGAGCCGATTGACCCGTCGCCGGTCATAGGCCAGGCTGAGTCGCGGACCGGTGTCCGTGGCGGCGCCGATACCGATCCGGTAGGCGGTGCGTTTGACCGGCTCCAGGACGACCTGCACATCGATCTCTCCATCGACGGCCCCTTCATAATCGGGTTTTACCGATACCCGTTCAAAAAAACCGCTGTCCGCCAGTGCCTGGTGCAGGGTGGCGATGGCTGCTGAGTCGTAGGGATCGCCCGGTTTGATTTTCATATAACGGGTCAGCAGTTCCGGCTCGTAGGCCTGCTGATCCAGCTCCAGTGTGCCGATCCGGTATCGCTGACCGGACAGGTAGTGCAGCAGCACAGCAGCCCGGTTGGCGGACGGCTCAACCCGCAGTTCCCGCTGCACGAAACGGCCGTCGAAATAGCCCCGTTCCGCAGCCACTCGCTCGATATCCGCCTTCAGGGTTTCGTAGTGACCGTGGTGCACCGGACTGCCGGGGCGTACCGGGGTATTCCTGAGCAGCTTTTTGAAAACCGGGTCATCTTCCGCCTCGCCCTCGATGCGGATGGTTACCTGTTCCAGCAGAAGCGGGTTGCCCGGATCGATGGTGAAACGGGCCTGCCAGCAGGGTGCTTTGAATTCCAGCTTCTTCTCCAGCTTTATCCGGTAGTATCCCAGTGCCCGGGCAGCCCGGGAGAGCTCTTCATCGGCGCGCCGAAACAGCCGTTTTACCCGCCAGGCGGGAGCGTCACAGGATTCGCTGGCCAGGGAGAGGCCGGCCAGCATGTTGTCCCGCAGGGCGCCGCTGACGCCGACCAGATCAATCGACGGTTCCGCTGCGGCGGCCACGGGGCAGGTCAATATCAGCCAAAACAGGGGGAGTGGCAGCACCAGCCACTTCCAGCTGCCGGCCCGCAAGGGTTGTATGAAGCTCATCAGTGTCATTATATCTTATGGGCCGGACGCTTTATCCTGAAGTCGGCCTCCGGCGCCCATGCTATCGGGCTCTCAAGCGGCTGCACAGCAGGCCGGTTCAGAACCAGTCCTTGCGCTTGAACAGATAGAGCAGGCCCACTCCCACCGCGATCATTACGCCCCAGACCAGGGGGTAACCGTAGTACCAGTTCAGCTCCGGCATGGCCCAGGGACTGTCGGTTTTGTTGCCGAAGTTCATGCCATAGACGCCGGCGATGAAGGTGAGGGGGATAAAGATGGTGGCGATGACGGTCAGGACCCGCATGGTTTCATTCAACCGGTTGCTGACGCTGGAGAGATAGAGATCCAGCAGACCGGTGGTCATATCCCGGTAGGTTTCCAGCAGATCCATGATCTGGATGGTGTGGTCATAACAGTCTCGGAAATAGAGCCGGATATCCGCCTCGATCGGGTACTCCTCGTTACGCATCAGGTTGTTCAGCACCTCCCGTTGCGGCCACAGCATGCGGCGCAGCAGCAGGGCGTCCCGTTTCAGTTCGTGCAGTCGCCGCAGGGTCTCCCTGCTTGGGGCCGCCAGCAGCTTCTCTTCCAGATCCTCCAGTTCGGCGCCAAACTGTTCCAGGACCGGAAAGGACTGGTCGATCACCAGGTCCGCCAGGGCGTAGAGCAGGTAGTCCGGCCCTTTGCTGCGCAGCCGTCCGCTATGTTTGCGCAGTCGCTTGCGGATCGGTTCAAACGGATCGTGTGATCCGCCATGGAAACTGAAAATGACCTGTTTGCCCAGAAACAGGCTGACCTGTTCGGTGTCGGCATAGTCATCTTCCAGCAGCGGGTGGCTGAGAATAATGAACAGCTGGTCATCGTAAAGTTCGGTTTTCGGACGCTGGCCGGAGTTGGCGATATCCTCCAGGGCCAGTTCATGGATATCAAAGAGGACACCCAGTCTGGTCAGGGTGTCGGGATCCGGATCACCCTGTACATGGATCCAGGTGGTGGTGGGACGCTCCAGGGCAGCGCGACATGCCTCCGGGGTGACCTCCTCGATCTCCTGCAGTTCGGTGTCGGAATAGTCGATCAGGGTGATACGCGGCGGTGTCGGGTTGGGTTTGTCGGGAAGTCGCAGGGTGCCGGGCCCGGTGCCGGGGGGGTGGTAGCGCTTGGTGAAGAAGCTCATGCTCTGGGGACTCCCTTAACTCGTGGCCGGCGTACGGGCGCTCTCTGTTTTAGGGGCGAACCGGTGGTCCGATACAGCGGGCCGACTACGACTATCGGGAGACGCCATCACATTGATAGATGGTGAAGCGCTGTTTGCCGTTGATAATGTCCGATGCCGGGACCACCGTATCACCGCCGATATCGGCAGCGGCGTTGCGGGCCAGGGTCTGCAGCTCCGCCTCGACGGTCTGGCGATTCCGCTCAATACCGGCAATCCTGTCAAGCAGGGAGACGGTGGTGGTGCCGAGTTCCCGGCAGTGGACCACCTCCTGTGCATTCAGCACCCGCACCCGCTGGCCCTCGGGGGTGGGTTTGACCCAGCTGCATCCACTTGCCAGCAGGGCGACGGTGAGTAGGAAGAGTGAGAGTAATCTGTTCATCGGGCTGGTTCTATGATCTGTCTCCGGGTACCGTCCAGAGTAGCCGGAATCCCGTCTGGATGGTAGTTGCATCAATAGGCGACCCGGGTGACACCGCCCTGTTTCAGCAAGCGGATCCGCTCACCGGGGTTAAAGTACTGTCCGTCCTGGACCTCCTGTACAATGGAGAGCACTTCACCGGACTCCATGCGGACGGTGATCTCCTGGCCCTGCTTGGTGGTCAGTTTTTTCTCGGCCGCCTGGCCGGCCAGACCTCCGGCAACCGCGCCCACCACTGTGGCGATACTGCGTCCCGTGCCTCCGCCCACGGTGCTGCCGGCGAGACCACCCACGATGGCCCCGGAACCGGTGCCCACAATACCGTCGCTGCGGCCCTCAATCACCACCGGTGTGACCGATTCCACGATGCCATACTTCACCGTCTGCACCCGGCGCGCTTCATCCCGGCTGTAGGTGGTGCCTGTCAAGCCGCTGGTGGTGCAGCCGGCCACTGCACCCAGCATGGCCAGTGCAAAGAAGATATTGACTGATTTGCTCATTTTACGCTCCCGTGAATCTGTTGCGATCGCCTGATGATCAGCTACCGTGCTGGTGACGGATCTGAAGGTACACTCCCCCGTGGGCTTTGTACTCCCTATCAGTATTGACCATGGATCGCCCTAAAAGGTCATGCGGCGGGCGGAAATGGATGTTTTTTATCGGATCTGATGGCGGCCCGGTGGACCGATTAGTCAGCTGTGTCGTTTACGCCGGCGCTAGGCTGATCCTCAGGCCAGCACCGGCGGAACCTGCCGGGTCCAGTCGCTCTTTTCGCTGGTACAGTCGCCGGTTAATGTGAACCCCAGCAACTCCCCCTGGGGGGAGTGGAACAGTCCCCGCACACCGTTTTCCGCCTGCTCGATGGACCAGATGCCCGCTGCGCCTTGGGGCGGCGGGGAGACCACGATGGGGCAGGCGGGCGTTTTGATAATCACCGGCATGGCGGGGTAGGTGAGGATCGTTTCCGTGCCGGTCAATGTCTTTGCCAGAGCCCGGGCGCCATTCATCAGGGGCATGACGTATGGCAGGTTCAGTCCGGCTATCTCGGCGCAGTCCCCCAGGGCATAGATACCGGCCTGGCTGGTCTGGAGTGTCCGGTCGGTCACAATGCCCCGGTTCGTCTCCAGACCAATGGCGTTCGCCAGGCGCAGATCGGGCTTCAGTCCGATGGCGGAGAGTATGACATCGGCGGCCACGCTCTCCCCGTTGGTCAGCTGGAGCCGATAGCCGTCTTCACCGTGATTGATCCCATCCACCACCGTGCCCAGGTGCCACTGCACGCCCTGGGCTGCCAGCCCCTGTTGCAGCGCCTGGCCGGCGGCTTCCGGCAGCAGGGTACTGATGGGGTAGGGATCGGGACCGATCACCGCTACCTCCCGGCCCGAAGCGACCAGGTCATTGGCAAATTCACAGCCAATCAGCCCGGGGCCGATGATGGCCACCCGCCGGGCATGCTCAATCCTGTCGCGGAACTGCTGGTACTCCTCCAGGTTGTTCACCGATATCACCTGGTCGGCGGCATCCCCCTTGAAAGAGAGACGAATCGGCCGGGCGCCGGTCGCCAGGACCAGCCGATCATAGGGGAGGGGGCCCCGGTCGGTGACCAGTTGCTGCCCGACGGTATCGATGGCCTCTACCCGGGTATGGGTGTGGATCTTCGCATCGAGCCGTTGGGCCATGGTGGCGGCATCGGCGGAGATGATCTGCTGTGGTTGCTTGCCCTGGATCAGGGCGTTGGAGAGAGCCGGTTTGGGGTAGGCGTTTCCGTCATCGGCAGTGACCAGCAGCAGCGACACCTGGGGGTCGGATTTGCGGATCTCCCGCGCCAGGGTATAGCCGGCCATGCCGGTGCCAATGATTACAATAGCCATGGATATCACCCCGGTGTCAGACCTCTACCATCTCAAAATCGGATTTGGATGCGCCACAGTCGGGACACTCCCAGTCATCCGGTACATCTTGCCAACGGGTACCGGCAGGAATGCCCTCTTCGGGCAGGCCTTTGGCCTCGTCATAGATAAAATCACAAATAATGCATTTATATTTTTTCACGCTCTCACCCTCTTTTGTTCAGAATCAGTGTTCAGGTTGCTGTCTGTCGGATCTTCTATCCCCTGCACGGTTTGGCGGACAGCCGGCTGGCCAGGTTAATCGTCGTAGGTTGCATGCTCTGAGGCCAGTTCTACTATTTTACCTACAGGCAGCACACCCTTCGACTGGAACGGCTCCGGTTATGACCCGGTTCCGAAGTCGTGCCACTGGATACAGTTTACAGTAGGGTATAAGATCGCTCCAATTGAATTAAAAGTATTTTTTAATAGAGACAGTAGATATATGAATTTACCAACACTACGTCAGCTCCACTACCTGGTCACCGTGGTGGAGCTGTGCCATTTCGGGCAGGCGGCGGAGCGTTGCTTTGTGACCCAGTCAACTCTCAGTACTGCCATTCAGGAGTTGGAGGCGCTGCTGGGGGTGCAACTGCTGGAGCGAACCAAGCGGAAAGTGCTGCCGACCCCGCTGGGAGTAGAACTGGCCAACAAGGCCAGGGAGATCCTCAGCATGACCGAATCGTTGGTACAGGATGCCCAGGTTGATCGCCAGCCCCTGAGCGGTGAATTGCGCCTGGGGGTGATCCCCACCGTCAGCCCCTTCCTGCTGCCCAAGGTGCTGACCGGGGTACGCAGCCAGTTTGCCCAGCTGGAACTCTTTTTACTGGAGGATCAGTCCCAGCATCTGCTGGATCGACTGGCGGCGGGGGAGTTGGATTGTGCCATTCTTGCGTTGCCGTTCGACCTGGGTGGGCTGGAGCACCAGGTGTTCTGGCAGGAGAAATTTCTGGTCGCCTTCCCCGCCGATCACCCCATGAGTCAGGGTGGCCCGATCGCTTCGAAAAAACTGCCGGGTAACGAACTGCTGTTACTGGAGCAGGGACATTGCCTGAGGGATCACGCCCTGGGGGTCTGTCATATGAAGGCGATGGCCCGTCGGTCATCGTTTCAGGGCACCAGTCTCTATACCCTGGTGCAGATGGTGGCGGGGGGGCAGGGTATCACCTTTCTGCCGGAGATGGCGGTTGATGAGGACTTCCTGGCCCAGAACCCGATTGCGGTCCGTCCGTTGGTGGAAAAGGGGCCGCACCGGGAGATCTGCCTGGTGTGGCGGGCAGCTTACCACCGCAAGGCCGATCTGGCTCTGCTGGCAGACTGTATGCATGACCTGTTAAAGGCCCACTATCAGGCAACAGGCAAGTGATCAACCGGGTGGGCATCCTCTGCCGGCCCACCCGGCGTAGTGATGGACGGATTGGGTATTACTTGGACAGATCGATATTCTGTCCGCTTTCCAGAATCTCCGCTGTGCGCACATTGAGGTAGTCGTAGAAACTCTTCGGGTATTTTACATAGTGCCGTTCACCCACGTAGCGCAACATCTCCTGGAAGTGGTAAGTGAACAGCAGG